>JAWKKP010000066.1:0-1619 GCA_041393215.1 Draconibacterium sp. | reverse complement strand
GTTTTCGTGTGGAAGAGTTGTGTGAAGTAATAATTTCGGAAGGTCCGACTGCCAAAGAACCAGCATCTCCAAAATCAACTTTTACAGAATAGCTGTAATCCAGCCAATTGTTGCAGGAATTCATAGCATGTTGCGAAGTCCAGGCAACATCGGTGCTGTAATAATCCAGGTAACCTTTGCTTTTAAAATAGCTTTTTGTGGCAAAACGGTCTTCAAAAACAGGAATGGCACCATCCAAATCGATGGGGAAACTAATGCAATACAAATCGCGATCGTTCACCCGGGGAGCCTCGTCGTTTTCAATCAGGTTTTTACCGTCCATGCCGGTATAATCAACCAAAGTTGTACGGAAATCAATTCGTTGAATACCATTGTAAAGCGTAATTTCCTGAACCCGTTTTTTCAACCGGTCCATATCGCCGGTAATAATCAATTTCTTTCCAAGTTCACTTTCTTCCACCTGTATTTCGCATTCAGTGTCTTTTGAAAATCGCTTTTCACCAGTAGTGAGAAATCGCCAGGCCGGTTCAAAACCACCACCTTCTTTTAGCTGAATCAATTCATTTCCCGGATGGCCGGTTTTGCTTTTAATGTACTCTTTTCCGGTAGCTTTGTCTATAATACTGGTTATTCCACCACCCATATTTTTATCACAGGTTATGCTGAAATATTCGTTTTCAATCTGAAAAGTGCTAGCATTCTGCTGCCCAGATACTTTTGTTTCATCGTTGGAAGAAACAGCGCGAAAGGTTTTATACCCTACCGACGGAACACCGCTTGCCATAAAACGGACCTGTGCTGAAGCAATTTTCCCATCTTTCTTTTCTAAAACTTTAATACTCGTTTCTACCTTATTTCCGTTTTCATCAACAATTTCAAATGATTTTAACGGCTCCTCAAAATTCACTACGGTAGAAACCAAATCGTTTCGTTCCCAATTTAAAGGGTTAAAAACAACTATCGGAACCCCGGCTATCCCAGTGGTATTGACTTTTCCAACGATATAATTCTGAGAAGCTTTCAAAGCGCTGTTTCCCAACTCCAACGCCTCGTGATAGGCTTCGGTTAAATCAAGATAAGGTACATCGGCTCCACAACCTGTAATTCCATCGTGATGCTGGCCGTATAACAATTGCCGCCAGGCTTTATCCAGTTCCAATGCAGGATAAGAATTTCCAAGCAAATTGGCAATTGTTCCAAATTTCTCGGCAGAAATAATTGTATTTTCAGCCAAACGGTTCCCCATTTTCAAATCGAAACGGGAAAGTTCGCAACCTTCGTTGTATTGCGATTCGTCTCGTGAAACTACCGGAATATCCAGATTGTCCCTTTTCTCCTGTTGTTGAACCTGCAAAAAATATTGCTCTGCACCATCCGGGCGCGTTGTAACTTCAGGAACAAAAGTTGCTAACTCGTTCGACCGACCAATATACCAAGGTGTTGGCGGTTTTTCATCCAGAGCATCTAAAAAGAAATTATATTCAATTCCAGGAATCTGTGTCTGCTGCTCCTGCATTTTTTCAGCCATAAGATTTCGGGCCCTTAAATCCAAATCATGAAAATTAGTACCAGTAAATTCCTGGGTACTGTACATTACTTTTCGATTCATCACCACAGAA
>JAWKKP010000065.1:0-1970 GCA_041393215.1 Draconibacterium sp. | reverse complement strand
CAAAGTTCTTGTAAATCAATTTTGGGCATTTGAAGAATAAAAATGAAATACCAGCTAAGCCCTTTATAAAATGGGCCGGGGGAAAAGGCCAGTTATTGGATAAATTTCTTTCATTTTATCCCGATGAATTGAAATTGGGCAGAATCAATCATTATTATGAACCTTTCATTGGGGGCGGCGCTGTTTTTTTTGATGTTGTTCAGAAATTCAATATTAACAAAGCATTTCTATACGACATAAACGAAGAACTGGTACTTACTTATAAGGTTATTCAAAAAGATGTATCTAAACTTATCGGGACACTCGATTCAATTCAAAAGGAATATTTCAAACTAAATGAAACTGAAAAAACAGAATACTTTTATACTACCCGATTAATTTTCAACGAGAACAGGTTGTCAACAAACTATTTAAAGTATTCCGAAAACTGGATCTTAAGAGCTGCCCAAATTATTTTTTTAAATAAAACCTGCTTTAATGGATTATTCAGGTTTAATGCCAAAGGAGAATTCAATGTTCCGGCCGGGAAATATAAAAATCCGAAAATTCTGGACGAGCAGAATCTACTGAAAGTTTCCGAAATTTTGAAAATAGCAACTATCAAAAAAGCCGATTTTATGGCAGTGGAAAAAGATATAGTTGAAAATTCATTTGTTTATTTTGATCCGCCTTACCGGCCACTGAATGCAACTTCGAGTTTTACCGCATACAGCAAACATAAATTCGAAGACGAAGAACAAACAAAACTGGCGCAGTTATATTCCTGGCTGGATAAAAAAGGTATTAAGCTGATGTTGAGCAATTCGGATCCGAGAAACAGCAATCCAAACGATGACTTTTTCGATAAAATTTATAAAGATTTCAATATTAAAAGAATTCCGGCTACAAGAATGATAAATTCAAAAGCATCGAAAAGAAATGCAATAAACGAAATTGTGGTAACTAATTATATTTCAAAAACATGTCATACGCAAACTAAATTATAGCTGAATTAGCTTAAATTGGGAATATATATTATTTTTATAAATGTTGATAAACTAACAATTAAAATCACCCGCCTTTTAAGAATAAACCTGGAAAAATGAAAAACGGATTAGTTACAATAAAAGATATTGCACGTGAGCTAAAGATTTCTCCGTCAACTGTTTCCAGAGCTTTGAAAAATCATCCTGACATTAGTGAAGAAACCAAAAAGGCAGTTAACGATCTGGCTGCAAAATTAAATTACCAGCCAAATGCGGTTGCACTAAGTTTAAAGCAACGACGAAGGAGCACAATCGGCGTGATTATTCCTGAGATTGTTCATTATTTTTTCTCATCCGTTATTAGTGGTATTGAAGATGTTGCTTATGATGCGGGTTATAATGTTATCATTTGCCAGTCGAATGAAAGATATGATCGCGAAGTAGCGAATGCCCGAACCTTGCTGGCAAATCGAGTTGATGGTATTTTGGTATCGGTGTCGAAAGAAACCAGGGATTTTAGCCATTTTCATAATTTAAAAGACAACGGTGTGCCCCTGGTTTTTTATGATAGGGTAATTCCGGATTTTCAGGCTGATCAAATCATCATCGACGATCTTGATGCTGCTTACAGGGCTACAAAACATTTAATCGAAGGGGGTTTCAGCGAAATTTTTCATTTTGCAGGACCGCAAAATCTGCTCATTGGCCAGCAACGCAGAGACGGTTATTTGAAGGCGTTGAAAGAGACTGGATTAGAAATCGTTAACAGTCGGATTATTGAAGCCGATAACTTTGAAAAGGCACGCTTAACTGTCTTAAATATTCTTGAAAACAAACTTCCAATAGACGGAATATTTGCCGTAAACGATTTAACCGCAATTGGGGCGATGCAAACACTTCAGAAAAGGGGAGTTAAAATTCCGAATGAAGTTGCTGTCGTGGGTTTTTCCGATGGCCGGTTATCGGGTATTACTGACCCGACATTAACTTCTGTCGATCAACATG
>JAWKKP010000064.1:0-2655 GCA_041393215.1 Draconibacterium sp. | reverse complement strand
ATATTTGTAGTAAATTGTGTGATAATACATTTTTGGGCATTGCTGGTTGTTAATAATCACAAAAAGGAACCAGAAAATATCACCAGAAGTATACCAGCAAAGATAAAAAAAATTAGTTATCCAAGATAAAATTTTTAGTTCTAAAGCTATCACCATCAATTTTAATAATAGAAGCATGGTGAACAATTCTGTCAATAATAGCGGAAGCCATAACCAAATCACCGAAGATAATGGACCAGTCTTCAAAATTTCTGTTGGAAGTAATAATGATAGAACCAGATTCATATCTTTTTCTAATGACCTCGAAAACACCATCAATAAAATCGGCAGGAATTTTTTTAAAACCGATTTCATCAAGGATAAGCAGATCGGCAGCAGAGAGTAAATTCATAAGGGCTCTGGAAGAGCCATCAGCTTTAGCAGCATTGAGTTTATCGATCAAGTCATTGATATGAAGGAACAAAACGGAATAACCTTGTTTTAAAGCTTCAAGACCGATAGCATTAGCGAGATGAGTTTTACCGGTACCGGGTTTACCCATGAAGACGATATTTTTATTTTCATTGATAAATCTGCAGGCAGCGAGGTCGAGAATAAGTTTTTTATTGAGTTTGGGCTGATAGTTAAAGTCAAAGTCATCCAATGATTTGAGAGTATTGATTTTGGATTTAACGAGTCGTTTGCCAAAGGAATTAGCTTTTCTATTTACGAGTTCGTCATCCATAAGCAACTGCATAAATTCGATATAAGAGATGTTATTATCAATAGCGAATTTATTTCTGGTATCAATAGATTTGACGATACCGGCTAATTTAAACTCACGTAATTTGGTTTTTAAATTTTCCATAATAAAGATTAATTTAAGTTATGAAAGTTATTAGATAAAAGGTCATATTTTTTTAAATCAGCGGAAAAACCACCGACATTATAGACAGCCAGATTCTCTTTATTTTTATCATAGAGTCCGTTTTTGCAAATATTTTTGACTGTGGAATATTGAAAGATTTTAAATTCTAAAGCTCTTTTGCAAGCCAGATTAATGACAAAACAATCGTATTGTTTTTTCAAAGACAAAATACCTCTGAAACCCATAATCCAGGTTTTGGGATTATATTCAATCATCATTTCTAAAAACGAAATAGCGTACTCACCTATCATAGCAGCTTTTTGACGATAGGTATCAATAGTTTTTCTTTGTTTTTCTGGAGGCAAATGCTCATCTTTAGTTATGAACTCCCCGTTTGTGGAACATATCTGGTGAATGGTGATCATTGCACTGTCTTTATAGATTTTTAAAATATTTTCATTTGACTTAATGATAAGAGTGTCTCCAATGAAATTAAAAGGCACTGAATAATAATTGTTTCTAAAACTGATATGAGCATAATTGTTAACTTTACGGTGTTCTATTTTAAAAAGTTCAAATCGTATTGTTGGCAAGGTATGCATAGCTGTTTTTTCATTAGTTTCAAAGACATGTTGAGGAATTTTTTTAGTAGTTCCGTGCAATCTTTTGTTGGCAATATTAGTAGTCCAATCCAGGATATCTTTTTCTAACTGATAGAAATCCGTATGCTCAATACGTTTGAGAAAATTAGATTTTAAATATTTTACACCGGCTTCTACCTTTCCTTTATCCTGTCCTCTGCGAACTCTTGCAGTGATGGGAGCACAATTATAATGCTTTAAAAATTCAGCATATTGAATTTGAATAGCAGGTTCATAAAAATTGGGGGTAATTACACCTGCTTTCAAATTATCAATTTTAGCAACATCAGGTACAGCACCAAAATACTCAAATGCTTTGATATGACAACGTATAAAACTCTCTACACTTTGGTCGGTAACCAGACAATTGTAACTATATCTGCTGTGTGATAATACCATTGAGAAAGCCCATACTTTAACAGCTTTGCCATCCTTTATGAATCTGCCTAAATATCCAAAATCAACCTGAGCTTCTTCACCAGGTTTGGCAAGTAAAGGAACATAAGTTTCAACATAAGTGAACTGTCTGACAAATCTTGCAACACTGGGATAGCTTACAGTAAGGGATTTTTCTTTAATGAGTTTCTCGTGTATCAAAACAGCTGTTAAGCCCATACTGTGCCAATCTTTAATCTGTTCAAAATACTTGTTAAGTATTTTTTCTTTTGTAATCTTGGGAATCAGGATTCCAACAGTATTAATCTCATCCAAATATTTTTTTACTGTTTTCCTACTGATCCCAAGTTCTTTGGATATGGCTCTTTGGCTATATCCTTTTTCCAATAAAGTCTTTACTGTGAATTTCATTTCTATACCATACATTTTTGTAGCTTGTGTTGATTCTTAGTAGTAGTATCAATTTACAAGCCGATTAAAAAATATTTTTGAAACCCGAGCTTCATTTATTCCATTTCGCTACGCTTCATTCCATAAATGAAGCTCGGGTTTCTCTGGTATACTTTTGGTGATTATTAGTGGTATACTTTTGGTGATTTATAACAGATATTCTTCGATAATTTTATTGTTGGAGGTAGGCGGTTAATTGTTAACAGCCTTTGCTAATCCTGATTTGCAAAACGACGGGAATCAATATCACTCACTTTCAAGTGTCGCAACTCATTGAGTCTTATGCCAGTAGCATAAAGTGTGATCATAATGGTTTGATGC
>JAWKKP010000063.1:0-3081 GCA_041393215.1 Draconibacterium sp. | reverse complement strand
ACAGATAAAGGATTTATTTGTTCTATCGACATTTTATTTGAATTGGGGATTTTAAATAAAAACCAAATAAAAGACTGGAGATTTGGAAAAATTCCATATCTGGAAAAAGTCTGCAATAAAAATCTTGGGACTTTGACTTTTATAAACAGGACAATTAAAGAAATAGCAAAAGATAAAAATTTAAAACCATCCTGGACTGCTTATAACAAATATGGGAAGGGCGTAAAAACCAGACTGATTTTTAGTAAAACAAAAGATGAAAATATCGAGAATGCTTATGCAACCCATTACATTGACAAAGAAAAGATTAAAGAATTGAAAAAAGAAAAGTCGAGTAGGTAAAGGGGAGTTTCACCCCTAAACCTCTCACAGAACCGTACGTGAACCTCTCGATTCATACGGCTCTTCATGACAAAGACTATCAAGGCGTGAAGCCATGTTGCCAATGCACAAACATATTCGGATAGCTTTGAGCTATTCCCCGAAGGTATTTGTAGGCATTGTACCAATGGCGACGCCTGAATTTTCGATACTTGTTGCGTACCCATTTTACCAAACGCATATTAATGACACGGAAAAGTCTCCGCATCTCGGATTTTCGGAATTTGGAATAGTAGTTTATCCAACCTCGTATCTGGGTGTTGATAAGCTCTGCTATTCTGCTCAATGGAAAATGAACCCAACGATGAATTTTTCTTTTGAAAATATCATCACTAATCCGGGCTATATTCCGTTGACTTATGGCAGGCGTGAAACCCAGTTTGAGTTTGCCATGCATCTTTGTGATGCGTGGTTTGAAGGTAAACCCTAAGAAGTCAAATTTCTGATAGTAAACCTTGAACGGTGGTTGCTTCTTTTGGTTTCGGCGACAGTAAACGATTTTGGATTTCTCCCTGTTTAGTTCCAGTTTGCAATCTTTCATTCGTTTTGTTATCGCTTCCAAAAGTCGCAATGCCTGTTTGATATGTTGGCAATGCACCACGATATCATCAGCGTATCGCTCAAATACTACATCAGGGTAGTACTTCTCCATCCATTTGTCAAACACTATGTCAAGAAAAATGTTCGCCAGTACAGGGCTGATTACTCCGCCCTGTGGTGTTCCTTTTCCCTGATTTGGCTTGAGTGTTCCATCAGGTAGTTGTACAGGTGCTTTTAGCCAACGCTCGCAATACATCAGGACATGTTTCTTGTCTGTATAGTGGCGCAGTCCTTTCATTAGCAACTCATGGTCTATGTTATCGAAGAAGCCTTTGATGTCCAAGTCTATAACCCAACTGTATTTCATACAATTTATTCGGCATTGCTCTAAAGCATTGTGTGCTGATTTGTTTGGTCGGTAACCAAACGAGTTTGGACTGAACAGGCTGTCAATATCATTTTCCAGTTCTGTTGCTATAACCTGTTGTGCTACCCTATCCGTTACGGTAGGTATTCCCAATGCCCTTTTCTTTCCGTTTGGCTTGGGTATCAATGTCTGACGGACTGGTTTGGGAAAGTAACTCCCGCTTGCCATCCTGTTCCACAATGGGTACAGGTACTTGCGTTTGTTACTTTCCACTTGTGCAGTAGTAATTTTATCTACCCCTGCTTTTCCGCCATTGGCTTTCACTCTTTTGAAAGCCTCAATTACCTGCAACCTCGTTATCGGTTGCGTCTTCTGTTCTTCTACAAAAATCATCCTTAAATCATTTTAAGTTGTTATACATATTAGAACCTGTCATGTGAAGCCCTTCGCTTGCAGGGTCGTTACTCCTACTCTCTTGGATATTTCCGCTACTACGGCTTCATCCGCCCCAGTACTGTACTTCGCTACTTTTGGCATTTCCTTACAGGTTCTCTGCCGTTTTGCTTACCATTACAGTCCTGGTTCTCCTGTTCCTTATCAGAGCCCAAACAGAGGTCTTGCCACCTTTATGCCGTGAAGTGCATAACCAGTTCCGAAGGAATGCCTTCGGCATAATCAGGTTTCCGTTATGCTTTGTCTCTCAGGGTCGCCCCCCCTTCGATTTTACTTCAATAAAAGTTATTTTCGACACCTCGATAGTGGTTCATTCTCATTCAACTCCTCTGTCCATACCATACAATTGGTAATCGTACAACTGATTCCAATTGCTTTAACCATGTCGTTCAGCACCAATACTCTTAATATTAGCACCACATGGCGGTTTGACAAATACGCCTGAACATCTTTGCCGATAGTCCAATTCTTAACTGTATTCTCTTTCGTGAGACTTCTGATTTCAACCATGTTGTATTTGGTATCAGCTCGTTTCTGAAAATTCAGTTAAGTCTATCATCTCTGATAAAGTTGTGTTACCATTTCAAAGAACTTTTAAGTATATTTGTATCCTATGGTAACGCAGGACACACAACTAAACACAACAGCGGATGATAAGCAATACAAAGCTGCGCAATGTTCTGCTTATATCCGCAAACGTTATAAGCCAGCTTGAAGAAAGATACAAAGTATTAAATTTGAATAAAAAAATGGAGAATAATTTTGACAATAGTGACTTCGAAGAATGGGAAGGCGATTATCAACTTATTCAAGAAGAAAATTGGGCTGGTTTAGTAAAATTAAGGAAACTGAAAGCTGAAAAATATCCTAATGATTTACAAAGTCAATGGAGATACGGTGAAGCTCTGGTTTATAATCAAGAATTTGAAAAAGCACTTAATTTTTTAACACCTATTTATAAAAAAGAACCTGATTATTCTGATGTTGTTCACTCAATTCTCGATGCACTTTATGGATTAGGAAAAACAGAAAATGATTTTGACTGGATTGAAATACCAATTGTCCTAAAATTAGATGAACAAACAAAAAAAATATGTGAAGTTTTTTTAAAAAACAAAAGAAAACCAACCCGATTTTATAACCTAATTGAACACTTCATTTTTCAATCTTATTATCTCACATTTAAAGAAGAAGAATTGTGCACCTTTTTGAAAAAAGATAAACGTTTCGAGTTTACAAATGAAGAAGATTTTTGGGATGTTAAAATTAAACTATCAAGAAAATAATTGAACAGAATAGAATTAAAAAATAGGATTAAAGAAATTAGTAATCAGTTGATA
>JAWKKP010000062.1:0-4363 GCA_041393215.1 Draconibacterium sp. | reverse complement strand
ATCGTTCCACAGAATCGTCCATTTCCCGGAACGGGTTAAGAACCGTTCGTAATCATCCGGCTTATTTAATCCTTTAGCCATTTGGGCCATGCAAAAATCGTTGTATGCAAACTCCATTGTTCGCGAACAATCAAATGCGTATTCATAAGTCCGAAACGGCATCCATCCTCTGTCGTTAACCAGATATGCATTTGTCCGCATTTTTTCAGCCTGAAATTTTACCACTTCATACGCCTTATTCCAATCCACACCTTTTACCTTTTTCACAAAGGCATCGGCAATTACATTATCCACATTATCGCCTCCCTGGTTATGAAAATAATATGGCAGTTCCGTTACCATCCACTGGTAAACTCTGTCGTTTCCTGCAAGAAAAGCATCGAAAACCTGCCCGTTATGTTCGTACCTGTCGATAAACGCCAAAACATTATCTCGAACCACACCTTCGTTAATTAAGGTATGAAGCGGAAAAACAGTTTTCCATGTATCCCAAATACAATTATGGTCATCCCAGTAAGGCAAATCCGAATTCCAGTGCGGGTTATCTCCTGTTCTGTCACGCGGCATTCGCATAGTCTGATACAAACTGGAATAAAACATGGTCATTTGCTCCTCATCAACGCCACTAATTTTAATCCTGCTTAAACGTTCGTTCCATTTCCGGCGGGCCTGTTCTTTTACCCATTCCAGATCCCAGCCCGAAATTTCTTTTTCAAGAAAAGCATTGGCATTTGCAAGGCTTTTAAATGATACGGATATCTTGGCCTGGACCAAATCACCGTCATTGGTTTTAAAACCTGCAAAAGCGCCAATTCGTTGTGCTTTTTTGTCAATCAATTCAGAACTGCTACTGAAATTCACTTTTGCATCTTTCCATGTACCAAAAGCTTCAAACGGTTTATTGAATTCAAGCGTAAAGAAAACAATAAACGGTTCGGCCGACCATCCTCCCCAGTAGCTTCCCCAACCGGAAATCTTTTTTGCCGACGCATCAATTGTAACCGAGCCACTTTCGGCATATCCACCCCTGTTTTCACCATTACTTAAATGGGTTATATCTCCAGGGATATTATGCGCCATGTCGATAAGCACAAAAGAACTATCGGATTTTGGGAACGTAAAATTATAAAGAACAGAATGCTCTGCCGGGCTAAATTCACAAAGAATGTTATCATCAGTTAACCGGACTTTGTATGATTCGAGTTTTGCTTCTTCATCGGCCTTGCCAGAATCATGTCCTTCTTTTAAGACGTTTAGCCCTACTTGTGGCGACAACAAAAACTGCCCATATTTACCCGGACCACCTGCACCGGTGAGATGAAGCTGGCTGAAACCTCTTATTTTACTTGCCGGGTTGTATCCATCAGTTCCTCCTTCCGGCGTATCCGGACTTGGATTTACTGAACCAAAAGGCAACTGTGGCCCAATTACGCAATTTCCTTTACCGGATACCCCCATCCACGGATCTACATACTTTGTAAAATCCTGTGCCTGGATTCCAGCGAAAAAAATTACAGCCGAAATAATTAAAACAACTTTTTTAAAATATCCGGTTTTTGTTGAAGATGAATTCATTATAACTCAGGTTCGATTAAAAATATTTTCAAATTTTTATAACGTCGGTCTGCTTTTATTAAAATTAAACGTTGAGCAATTCTTCTTTTCCTTCATTAATCAATTTAAGAATAAGTTCGCCAAACAGCGTATTTGCCCAGGCAAACCATTTACGGGTAAAATTGGCAGGATCGTCTTTATGAAATGATTCGTGCATAAAACCGGTATCAGCATCGGTATTTCGAAGTGTTTTAACACACAATGCAATTTCTTTATCATCGGTACTGGTCATGGCGCGCATAATTATACTCATCGGCCAAACCATGTCATACCCAATATGCGGGCCGCCAATTCCTTCGGCAGCTTTTCCTTTAAAGAAATACGGATTGTCTTCACCCCAAACCAGTTTACGGGTGTTCTGGTAAATTTTGTCGTTTCTGTCAACACTATCGAGATAAGGTAATGCGAGCAAACTTGGCACATTTGCATCGTCCATATAGGTAAAGTTACCAAAACCATCCACCTCAAATGCATAAACTTTACCATGATTTGGATGTTCCACCACTGCATATTTATTAATGGCAGCTTCTACTTCATTGGCAAGTGTTTCGCATTTCTTCGCAAAAGCTTTATCACCGGTTACCTTGTTACTGATTTCGGCCAATTGCTTTAAAGAAACAACCGCAAACAAGTTGGAAGGAATTAGAAATCCATACGTTGCAGCGTCATCCGAAGGACGGAAAGATGAGTTAATCAAACCAACCGGCTTTAACGGGCGACCATAACCATTGTTTGATAAAGTATCTAACTGGCGAGTAGTTTCACGTTCAAATTTATAAGGACCTGGACCGCTTTTGCGTTGCTGAACCGTTAATGTTTCCACAATTGCAGCAGCAGCTTTTTGCCAGTCGGCATCAAAAACAGTGGTGTCTCCTGTAGTTTTCCAATAATTGTAGGCCAAACGAACCGTATAACAAAGCGAATCGATTTCCCATTTCCTTTCGTGCAAACCATCTTTCATATCGGTACGATCGTTTTTCCATTCTCCGGGAACCAATTCCTTATTAAATGCATTTGCATACGGATCAAGCAATACGCACTGTGTTTGCCGGTTAATTACGCCCGCAAGCAAAGTCTGCAGTTCCTTATCTTCTTTGGCAAGTGGCAAATAAGGCCAAACCTGTGCCGATGAATCGCGTAACCACATGGCGTGAA
This sequence comes from Draconibacterium sp., assembly GCA_041393215.1. GTDB lineage: Bacteria > Bacteroidota > Bacteroidia > Bacteroidales > Prolixibacteraceae > Draconibacterium. Next base: position 1,594 of record JAWKKP010000062.1, on the reverse strand, counting down.
TATCGCCGGTAATTACAAACGTGTCAGGCTTACCGTTTTTTGTTCCAAATTCTACTGTTGTATCTAGTGTATTCGGAAAACAATTTTCAAACATCCATGCCAGTTTCGGATCTTTAATTTTCGCTTTGGCACCCGCTATTGTTTTTTCAACGGCTTTCGATGTAAAATGCCGCTTCCCAATTTCAGGACGGTTCGTAACAAATTCTTTTCTCGAAACGGAGGCAAATATTCCTCCTGTTCCGGCAACGGTTAATCCGGCTACCGTTAATGTTCCTTTTTTGATAAAGTCTCTTCTGCTGTTCATTTTCATCATTGATTCAATTCATTTAAACGTGCATACAATTCAACAAGGCTCGCCTGGTCGAGCAACCATTTATACTCTTCTTTATTCTCTCCTTTCCAGTCTTTGCCAAACAAACCATGGTTGTCTCTTAAATAGTTCCACAAATATTCAAGATTATCTTTAAAAATCAGAATATATTTTGGATTTTTATCCAGGAAATACAATTCTTCATACCCCCGAAACAGAATGGTATTAAACCAGTTTCCGGTGTTTTTAAACCGTTGAATTGTAGTTCCTTCTGGCGTTTTAAAATCTTCAGTAAAATATTCAATTACTGAAGCGGCGATATTCCCGGCCTCTTCCAGGTATTCTCTTTTCCCGGTCAGTTTATAAAGCAATGCAGCAGACTGGAGCATCTGACCGCTGTTATATGTGTATTTTCGTTTATCGACTTTTCCTTCCAGATTTTTATTGTCGAAGTACAAAAAATCGGTCGAATCCTGTAGATTTTGTTTGGTCCATTCATAAATCTTCAGTCCCCAATTGAAATAAGTGCTGTCGTTGGTTGCCTCAAATAATTGAAAAGCCAGCACTGATGCAGGCGCATTGGAACAAGTGTTTTTCGACTGCTTTTTTTGCTCGCACCAGTAAATTCCACCACCCAGTTTATCATCCCATCCCGAAATAATAAATTGCCAAAGTTGAATAGATTGTTCAAGATACTTTTGCTCTTTTGTGATTTGAAACGCCTCACAAAAATCGATGGCCAACCAAACATTGTCATCGTAAAAACGGTCGCTTTCGCCAGCCTCTGCAATGTACGACTGGTAACAAACCGGCTTCCGTGTATCATCGAAATAATGTTGAAGTCCGGGTAGTACTTTTTCTACCAACATGGTACTGTATTTTGAATTGCCCGTTGATTTCAGTAGTGCATTTACTCCCGAAAACACACCGGAAGTAGGCCATAAATATGCCACCCGTTTTCCCTTCAAATGATCTTCACCTGCCAAATAAGTTGCTTTGTTTTCTTCGTTATACGGATAGGTTTCGTTTAACAGATTTCCATAGCCTGCATCGTAAAGCCAGTAAATCTGGTTCAAAAGTGTTTCCGCCCTTTCAAGATTTTCATTTGATTTGACAGTCTGACCACAAGCGGGATTGAATTTTGCAATGCAGTAACAGAATGAAATCAGGCAGATTGCGAGAAGAGTTTTCATTGCTTTATCATCAATGGTAACGTTATTTCTAATTTAATCAAAACAACTACTCCCAGTTACCCTTTCCCCCGTTGTCACTCTCAATCGAGCC
>JAWKKP010000061.1:0-4739 GCA_041393215.1 Draconibacterium sp. | reverse complement strand
AGTTCTTCAGAATGGAGAAGTAAAGGCCGGCGATGAAATGATTCTTATCGATAAAAAAGATTCTCTATCCATCCAAAAAGTATTCGAACTACTTTATTCGGAAAACTTTGAAAGAGGGAATATCGAGAAAGCCGTAAACGATCCATTAATTGCAGAAAGTTGCAAAAACGATTTGGTAAAACGGTGGGGCAATCAATTATAAAAAATAAAGTTTGAACAAGTTCTTGCTTTAAGCTGACTTCACATCATTACCATCACATCCCTCTCTATATTCGGCAATAATCTTTTTCACCTCGTTGGGCGCCACACGGCCATAAACTTTTTCGCCGACCGTTACCACAGGCGCCAAACCACAGGCGCCAACACAACGCAAACAGTTAATTGAGAACTTTCCATCGCTGGTTGATTCCCCTACTTCCACTTTCAACTGGCGTTTAAACTCTGCAAGAACCTGCTCTGCACCACGCACATAACAAGCTGTTCCCATACAAATTGAAATCGGAAATTCGCCGTGAGGAATCATGGTAAAAAAACTGTAAAATGTTACTACTCCATAAACCCTGGCAACGGAAGTTTTTAATTCTCGTGCTACAACTTCCTGTACCTCGGCTGGCAAATACCCTAACTTTCCCTGAACTTTATGCAGAACGTTTATCAATTCACCTTCCTTGTTCCCAAACTCAGCACAAATATCTTTTATAATTTGAATCGTATTTTCAGCTAATTTTATTTTTGGCATTTTTTTGACTTTAAGGTTTTAAACATTTATACACCTAATGCTTATAAATCAGCAATTAAGTGCGATCAAAATACTGTGTATGTAGTAAATGATGCGCTTTTTCACTCATCGGTTTTCCAAGAAATTCGTTATAAAGCTGAATGATATAAGGATTTTCATGCGATTTACGAATCAATTTATTTCTATCTTCCTGGTAAATTGCCATTTGTCTTTTCTTAATTACATCAGCATTTCCGTGATGATAAGGCTGACCTCCGCCACCAATACATCCACCCGGGCAACTCATAATTTCAATGGCGTGAAACTCGCTTTTTCCTGCCTGGATATCCTCAAGCAATTTCCGGGCATTTCCCAATCCGTGTGCAATTCCAATTTTTATGGGCAATCCGTCAAAATCGATGGTTGCCTGCCGGATTCCCTCCATTCCGCGAAGTTCGTCAAAATCAAGCCGTGGCAATTCCTTTTTTGTATAAATCTCATAAGCTGTTCTCACGGCCGCTTCAATAACACCACCGGTTGTTCCAAAGATTACACCGGCTCCGGTCGATTCTCCTAAAGGATTATCAAACTCTTCGTTCATTAGGGTTCTAAAATCGATATTCGAAATTTTTATTAACGAAGCCAATTCGCGGGTGGTAAGTGCAAAGTCCACATCCGGATTCCCGTTCACTTTAAATTCATCACGCCCGCACTCATATTTTTTTGCAACGCAGGGCATAATTGATACAACTACCAAATCTTCCCGTTTAACACCCATTTTTTCAGCAAACCAGGTTTTGGCAATGGAACCAAACATTTGCTGTGGCGAACGTGCTGTAGAGGGGATATCTTTCATTTCCGGGAACTGGTGCTCAAAAAATTTCACCCAGGCCGGGCAACAGGAAGTTAAAATAGGAAGTTTAACATTTTTGTCTCCGGAAAGATGTTTGGATAACCTGTTCAGTAGTTCAGTTCCTTCTTCCATGATGGTTAAATCGGCCGCAAAATCAGTATCGAAAACATGATCAAATCCGAGCCGACGAAGTGCTGCCACCAGCTTTCCTGTTACCAAAGTACCGGGTTCCATTCCAAATTCTTCTCCCAAAGCAGCACGAACAGCCGGTGCAGTTTGTACAATTACTGTTTTTGATGGATCAGAAAGAGCCCGGATTACTTTCCCTGTTTCGTCAACTTCGGTTAAAGCCCCTGTTGGGCAAACAGCCACACATTGACCGCAATATGTGCAAACCGAATGGTCAAGATTCATTTCAAAGGCAGGAGAAACAACCGAATTAAAACCACGGTTAATAGCAGAAAGTACACCAACAGTCTGAACTTCGTTACACATCATTTCGCAACGCCTGCACATAATGCATTTGTCAACATCCCGAATGATAGCGGGCGATGTATCTTCGCGGTAATGTGATTGTTCTCCCTGGTAATGAATTTCGCGAATTCCTAATTGATGGGCCATGTCCTGCAACTCGCAGTTACCCGACTTTGCACAAATTAAACAGTCGGCGGGATGATCAGAAAGAATCAATTCAACAACTGTTCGCCTTGCATTAATTGCCCGAATAGAATGCGTATTGATCTCCATTCCCTCGGCTACTTCCGTACAGCATGCAGGAGCAAGATTTCTTCGTCCCTTTACTTCTACCACGCAGACACGGCAACCTCCGGGTTTATTTTCAATATTCAAGTCCTCAAGTTTCATGTGACACAATGTGGGTACATGTATCCCAATTCCTGAAGCTGCTTCTAAAATTGTTGTTCCGGCTTCCACCACCACCGGTTTATTATCGATTTTAAGATTTATCGTTTCCATAGTACTCTTTTCGGGTTAAGTAAGGGTTATTGCATTGAATTTACACTTCTCGAAACACACTCCACATTTTATGCAAATCGACTGATCGATAAAATGAGGCTGACGACGCTCGCCTGTAATTGCTCCAACCGGGCAATTACGGAAACAAAGCGTACAACCGGTACACAAATCTTCAATGATTTCGTATTTCAGAAGTGCTTTACACTGCCCTGCCGGGCATTTACCTTCATGCACGTGCGCCAGGTATTCATTTTCAAAATTGGCAATTGTAGAAAGGACTGGATTTGGAGAAGACTGCCCCAAGCCACACAAAGAAGTGTCTTTAATTACATTGCTTAACAATTTCAACCTGTCGATATCTTCCTCAGCTCCATTTCCTTGGGTTATTTTATCCAAAATTTCGTGCAACCGTTTATTTCCAATCCTGCAGGGTGTGCATTTCCCGCATGACTCCTCCAGTGTAAATTCAAGATAAAATTTAGCAATGGAAACCATGCAGTCGTCTTCGTCCATTACAATCATCCCTCCTGACCCCATCATCGAACCAGCCGCAATCAAATTGTCGTAATCGATCGGAGTATCCAAAAAATCCTTGGTTAAACAGCCCCCTGAAGGACCTCCGGTTTGAACCGATTTAAACGCTTTTCCGTTTTTAATACCGCCACCAATATCGTAAATTACTTCCCGTAATGTGGTTCCCATGGGAACTTCAATTAAGCCTACATTATTGATTTTTCCTGCCAATGCAAAAACTTTGGTTCCTTTTGATTTTTCAGTACCGATTTTATTAAACCAATTTGCACCTTTATTTATGATGACCGGAATGTTGGCAAATGTTTCCACATTATTCACATTGGTTGGTTTTCCCATATAACCGGAGACCGAAGGGAACGGCGGTTTAAACGTAGGTTCTCCGCGCAAGCCTTCCATGGAATGAATTAACGCGGTTTCTTCACCACAAACAAATGCGCCTGCTCCGTAACGCAACTCAATATCGAAATTAAAACCGGTGCCCATAATGTCGTTACCAAGCAAGCCATATTCACGAGCCTGTGCAATGGCAATCTTTAACCGTTCAATGGCAAGCGGGTATTCGGCCCGAATATAAACCAGACCTTTGTCTGCACCAATACAATAACCACAAATGGCCATGGCTTCAATAACGGAATGCGGATCACCTTCCAAAATGGAGCGATCCATAAATGCACCGGGATCGCCTTCATCCGCATTACAAACCACATATTTTTGGTCGGCTTCCGATTTCCGCGTAATTTCCCATTTCAAACCTGTTGGGAAACCACCGCCACCCCGGCCACGCAATCCTGATTCTTTGATTTCCTTAATGACCTCCACGGGAGTATGTTCCGTGAGACATTTTCCAAGTGCCAGGTATCCGTCACGGGCAATGTATTCTTCAATATTTTCAGGATTGATAAAACCGCAATTTCTGAGCGCTATTCTTATCTGTTTTTTGTAAAAATCGATGTTTGCAGCAGAAGTAACTTCATAATCGTTTTTAGGGTTCCGATACAACAAGCGCTTTACCGGTCGTCCTTTAATAATATGTTCTTTTACGATATCCTCCGCATCTGAAGGTTTTACCTGGGTATAAAAAGTATTATCGGGGACAACTTTAACAACCGGCCCTTTTTCGCAAAAACCAAAACAGCCGGTAAGCACAACTTCAACCTCATCATCCAAATCAAATTCACTAAGAAAGTAATTCAGCTTTTTTTTAATCTCATTGCTTTCGGAAGCTTTACAGCCCGTCCCGCCGCAAATGAGAATCTGCATTCTGTAATCGGTCATAATTCTTTTGATTTGAAATTACTAATCGTCAATAGTCTTAAAAGTAATTGGCATCACTCCGTCAACCAGCTTACCTTTTTTAATATAAACATCGATTATTTCCTGTGCTTTAGCTTTATCCACAAAACCAAAAACCACAGGTTCGCGGTTAGGAAGAATAACTTCGACTGTAGGTTCTGCATAACAAAACCCCATACAGCCGGTTTGAGTAACCACTGCATCAATGGCCTGCTGCTCCAGTTCTTCCAGAAAATATTTCATGGTTTCCTTTGCACCGGAAGCAATTCCACAGGTTGCCATTCCAACTTTAATTTGAGTAAGTTGCTCGGGATGGTTACTATTCTCCCTTAGTTTGATTTTCGACTGTAACTCTTCTTTAATTCG
>JAWKKP010000060.1:0-6195 GCA_041393215.1 Draconibacterium sp. | reverse complement strand
ACCATATTTATTGTTGCTTCATATATAATTGGAGGACAAAGAGACAGTAAAAACAGAACGAGAAACAGATTAATGTAGTATGCGTTTTTTGGTTATTGAAGGAAATATTGGTGCGGGGAAAACTACACTGGCAAAAAAAATTGCAGAGGAATATAATGCCAAGCTTATACTGGAACAATTTGCCGATAATCCGTTTTTACCCAAGTTTTATGAAGATCAGGACCGGTATTCGTTCCCACTCGAATTATCATTTCTTGCCGATCGATACAGCCAGCTTAAAAAGGAAATTCTAAATCTTGATTTGTTTCATTCTTTTTTAGTTGCTGACTATTACTTTGCCAAGTCATCAATTTTTGCTCAAAATACACTCAAGGAAGACGAATACAATCTTTTCCGCCGGATATTCGATATCATTTTCGAATCGATGCCTAAACCCGATCTTTATGTTTATCTGCATTCCGGTACATCAAAACTTCTTCAAAATATAAAAAACAGGGGGAGGGAATATGAAAAACATATTCAACCCGAATATCTTGAAAAAATAAAAGACGGGTATTTTGGTTTCTTTAAAAAAATTACAACATTTCCTATCGTAATTATTGACGTAAATAGCATTGATTTTGTTGAAAATCATCATCACTACGAAAAACTGAAAGAAGCAATTTTTCAAACAAATTATAAAATTGGCATAAACTTGCTAATAATGGAATAAAATGTTATAAAGCTTCTTTTAAATCAGAAAAAGCTTACTATTTTTGCTGCCGAATTTGTATAATCTTTTTATCATTATTTAAATCGTTTGTGAAATGAAAAGTCTAAGCTTTAAGCCTTTATTGTTTGTTTTAATGGTGCTGGTTTTATCGGGTTGCGCTGGTCTGAAAAAGATGAAAAAGAACGCCGATCAAATTCAGTTCAAAGTAACTCCTGAAGTTCTTGAAAGTCATGCAGGCAAAGTTAACGTTGCTGTTGACGGAAGATTTCCTGCCAAGTATTTCGACAAAAAAGCTACATTAACAGCTACACCTGTATTGAAATACGAAGGCGGTGATGCCACTTTAACACCGGTTACCGTGCAGGGTGAAAATGTGGAAGCCAACAACAAAGTTATCAGTTATGCTAATGGCGGAAGTTTTAATTATAAAGACGGAGTTGATTATACCAAGGCAATGAGCAAATCAGAGCTTTATGTAAATATTAAAGCATCGAAAGGTTCAAAGTCTGTAGATTTTGCTCCGATTAAAATTGCTGATGGTGTTATCGCTACCAGCGAGCTGGTTGCCAACTATCCAAAACCAATTCTTGGAGTTCGCCGCGAAGCCAACACAACCGGAAAATACGATCCGAATATCGATCCGTTCCAAAGAATAGTTGCCGACGAAATGATGGCTGATATTCATTACCTGATCAACAGATCAAATATCCGCAGGGAAGAAGCTGAAGGTGATGATGTTGTTGCTTTGGAAGGATATACCAAAAAGGCAAACGAAGATAGTAACATAGATTTAAAAGGTGTTGAAGTTGCTGCTTATGCTTCTCCTGACGGCTCAATTGATTTAAATACTGATTTGGCAGCAGCACGTAAAAGCTCTTCTTCTGAGTTTTTGGCTAAGAAATTAAGAGAAGCTGGTGTTGATGTTCCAATGAAAACAAAATATACTCCGGAAGACTGGGATGGTTTTAAAGAATTAATGGAGAAATCAAACATTCAGGATAAAGAATTAATCTTGCGTGTACTTTCCATGTATAACGATCCGGAAGTACGTGAACGCGAAATTAAAAACCTGAGCCAGACTTTTACCGATGTTGCCAACGAAATTCTTCCTCAGTTGCGTCGTGCCAAAATGACCACTTCGGTTGATTTTATTGGTAAAACAGATGAAGAATTAAAAGCTTTGGCAAAATCAAATCCTTCTTCTTTGAATCCTGCAGAATTACTTTATGCTGCAACATTGTTCGAAGATGATAACGAACAACTTGAAGTTTACAATTCATTCATTAAAATTTATCCGAACGACTGGAGAGGTCCGAACAACGCAGGTTTTATTCTTGTAAAACAAAACAAGTATAACGATGCAAAACCATTGTTCGAAAAAGCTGAAAAGCTGAAAACGGATGAGCCGATTATTAAAAATAACGTTGGCGCAATTACTTTGCACGACGGAAATGTAAAAGGTGCTGAAACCTTGTTTGGCGCTGCTGCCGGAGCTGGTAAAGAAGTAAACTACAACCTCGGAATTGTTAGCCTGAAATATGCTGAATACGATAAAGCCGTAAAATATTTCAGCGATTACGCCGATATTAATACAGCACTTGCAAAAATGATGGCCGGAAACAACAACGGCGCGTTAAGAGATTTGGAAGCTTTCGATATGCCAAATTGCTATATGAAAGAATACCTGAAAGCAATTATTGGTGCACGTACAGCAAAAGAAAACCTGTTGTTCGATAGTTTGGCAGCTGCGGTTCAAATCAATCCTGAATTGAAAGCAAAAGCTAAAAACGATATGGAATTTGCTAAATATTTCCAGAATGCGAAATTTAAAGCAATTGTTGAGTAAAAAAGAACCAACACTATAATGTATCAATGGGGTAGTCGATTCGGCTACCCTTTTTTTGTGCCGTATTTTTTTGAAAACGGAATCTGAAATTACGTTTTAACTTTTCTATTGTAATATGACATTTATATTTTCTTATACCGCTTAAAAACCGTATTTTTTGGCTTCAATAAAAATTGCTATTTATTTAAAATTAAGTCATGGATTATATCAATAATTACGTTGAAGAAAATAAAGAAAAGTTTTTGGAAGACCTGTTTGGGTTAATCCGTATTCCTTCTATCAGTTCAATTAAAAGTCATAAACCGGATATGTATAAAGCAGCAGAGTATTGGAAAGAAATGCTGTTGAAATCGGGGGCCGATAAAGCCGGAATTTACGAAACCCCGGGTAACCCGGTTACTTATGGCGAGAAAATTATCGATCCAACATTGCCAACGGTATTGGTTTACGCCCACATGGATGTGATGCCGGTTGACCCGATTGAAAAGTGGACATCTGACCCGTTCCAACCGGAGGTACGCGATGGTAAAATATGGGCCCGTGGCGCCGATGACGACAAAGGCCAGAGTATGATGCATGCAAAAGCTTTTGAGCTGATGGTGAAAACCGGAACCCTGCCCTGCAATGTAAAGTTCATGATTGAAGGGGAAGAAGAAATCGGTTCGCCCAATCTTGGAAAATGGTGCGAAGAAAACAAAGAAATGCTGAAAGCCGATGTAATTCTGGTTTCCGATACATCGATGATTGCGCCCGATATACCTTCCATAACCACCGGTTTGCGTGGATTGGCCTACTGGCAGGTTGAAGTTACCGGCCCCAATAGGGATTTGCATTCCGGATTATTTGGCGGCGCTGTTGCCAATCCTATCAATGTGTTAAGTTCCATGATTCACCAGATGGTTGACGACCATGGCAAAATAACAATTCCCGGATTCTACGACGATGTTATCGAAGTTTCAGCGGAAGAGCGTGAACTGCTCGGAAAAGCTCCGTTCGATGTGGATGAATATATGAAAGCAATCGATGTGGATGCTTTATCTTGCGAGTCGGGATATACTCCAATGGAATGCACCGGAATACGTCCTTCTTTTGATGTTTGTGGAATTTGGGGAGGTTATACCGGTGAAGGGGCCAAAACGGTTTTACCTTCAAAGGCGTATGCAAAAATTTCTTCGCGATTAGTTCCCAACCAGGATCATCATAAAATTGCTGACTTATTCAAGGAGCATTTCGAAAATATTGCCCCGGAATCGGTAAAAGTGGAAGTTACTTCGTTGCACGGTGGACAAGGTTATGTTTGCCCGATTGATATTCCTGCATACAAAGCCGCTGAAAAAGCTTATACTGACGTTTACGGAAAACGTCCGGTACCGGTTCGTTCCGGCGGGAGTATTCCTATTATTTCCACTTTCGAACAGGTACTCGGAATTAAATCGGTGTTGATGGGATTTGGGTTGGAGTCGGATGCAATTCATTCACCCAACGAAAACTATCCGTTGGAGCAGTTTTACAATGGTATCAAAACCATTCCGTTGTTTTATAAATATTTTGCCGAAATGAATCAATAGAATAAAGGAACCGAAATAATATAAGAGGCCGTTCTTTCAAAAAGAGAACGGTTTCTTTTACCCAATGGTAACCTCCTTTTTAAACGGTGTAAAACCGGTTATGTAAACACAGTCGGTATCCGGTTTTGGCAAAGCTCCGCGAATGGCAGTCCATTCATGTTCAGCCAGGCCGGGGTTTAGTTCAATGCTGTCTTGTTCAAACTGGTAATTCCCGGTTCCTTCTTTTAGAAGAAAAGTTCCGGCGTTTTCCTCTTCAGTTAAAGCCGAAGGAATTTCAACTCCGCTGAGTTTCCCTCCATTCCGAAACGCAAACTCAATGGCGAGCGGGACGTTATCTGTTCCTTTTACATCAAAATTCAGGTGTAACTTTCCGTTTTTTTCAGCAACCGAAATTTCGGCATACAAATCTTGCCTTTCGCTCATGGGCCTTCGCTTCCGGTCTTCGTCAAACGGAATATGGTAATTGGGTTTCTGGTTTTCAGGCAGGGGTTGAAAATACCCCCAGTGATATTCCCATTTCAGTTTGAAGGTGTCACCTTCTTTTTCAATATTTCTTGATTTGAATTGCCCTTTTCCAAAAAATGCTGATGCCATCCGCACCGAGGCCAAAACTGCTTTGCCTTTACTTACCGTTAAAAAAGTAGGATTGTTTCCTAAAATGGTTGCGTCGATATTTCTCCTTCGGATGCGGACCAAATTTGAACCCGGAAATTCTTTAACATAGTTGTCGGGAATTTTTTCTCCTGATTTTCGTTGCATTTCGTTGCCTATGGAAGGAAGAATAAAAAAGTACGGCAAATACGTCAGTAATTTTTCAGGAACTGTTTTTTCAATCAAATCAACCATTGCCCAAAATTGCGGATGGCCATTTTTACGCAGGGCTGCCATCCGGTAGGGTACATAGTAATGCTCCATAAAACCCACTTTAAACTGGTCCTGACGCCCGGAAGCTTCGGTTGCCACTTCACCGTTCGGATGAACATAATACAGCATCATTTCGAGGTTCTTTTCAATAATGCCCCAAAGCTCCGGCCGGTTATTATACATCGCAATATTCAGCAGGCAACGGTTGGTAAGCGGCGTATAAATGTAGGTGCTTCGTTCTTCGTACTGTCCGTCTTCATCAATGTCAACACCTTCTTGAAGCCATTCCGAAATCCGGTTTTTGTACCGGTCGTCGGGAAACGAGTGGTGGAGTAAGGACAGCGCCATACTAACGACCCACCGGTGATTAGGGGTGTGGACTCCGCCAACAACAAATGCTTCGCCTGCATTCAGCATAAATTTTTTTAAAAGTTGCAATATACTTTCCTGCTGCTGATAGTTTCCCTGTTTGAAAAGATGATACGAAAACCATAGCGGTTCAACCACAAATGCAGTATCGGGGGTGGAGTGGAAGTTGGTTGACAGCAAATCTATTGTTCCGTCAGTATGTTGTATTTTTAACAGGTATTTCAAAGCCAGTTCAACCGGTTCGGTTAAACTATCATCCAGGTAGTATTCCGATTCGGGTTGCGAAAACGAGCAGGCTATGGTTTTTACCAGTCCGGCAGTGGAACCGGCGTTGTATATTTTCCAGCTATCGCAAACCCCGCCGTAATATTTTGACTGTGGATTTTTATCCTGTAAATCGATAATTTTTTGAACCTGTTGATCATTCAACGCGATTAAATTTTTTACCAGCATTTGAAATGAATCGGATGCCGGGAACGGATTCGTTGTTAAAAGCGTACCGGGTGAAATAATTCCGGTAGAAGCAATTGTGGCCAGGCCGGTGTAATGAAGAAAGTTTCGTCGGTTCATCAGTTTTAAGTTATGTTTCTCAAAAGTAACGAATTTAGCGGACAGGAAAAAGGATGGCATCCCTCAAAGCGATGCCATCCTTTTTTTGAATACAAGGGTTTCGGGGGTGTGCTGTTCTACCAGCGTTTTAAATTCGGTTTGAAACTGGAAGTGTTCGTCGTTGCGAAGTTTTGATGCGCGAATGGTTGAAATTTTCATAATCGATTAAATTTTAATAGTGAATACTATTGAAATTATGCGGCGATGCTCCCGTTGGCCGGGGCATG
>JAWKKP010000059.1:0-6252 GCA_041393215.1 Draconibacterium sp. | reverse complement strand
TTTACAATCTTCCAGTATTGAAATACCGTAATTATTCGACCGATCAGTGATATCAATCCATTTCCTTCCCGGCACCTCAAATTTAACTTCGTTATTGGTTGTGCGCTGAATAGCCGCCGAATTAAGCCCGTATGTTGCAAATTCGTTTTCGACAGTTGTTGGGAACGCAGCTTTTAAACTAACTGCTTTAGATTGCCAGTCAATCTTATTATCCACATTAATAACTTTACCGGGTTCTCCTGCTGCAAGACTAATTATCTGCGTTATAGCAGAATTCTGTCCGCTTTTCGATATTTCTATAGCAACACGCACAGGCCCGTTTTCCACAACTTTCATTTTTACATCTTTATTCATGTAGTCGAAAGGAGGAACTTTACGATCGTCCCAATCCATGTTCCATGCAGGCCACTGTGTTGGAGTTTCCGATTGAAAATCAAGTGTTGCCGGTTTTGAAAGAACCTCTCTTGAAGCTTTTTTGTCATAAATACTGGAGATATCCCCGTTTTCGTTAATTTCTACCCTGTAAAATCTATTTTCCAGAGTTGATTCTGTAACTGATAATTCCGAATCAACCGGGTTAGTAACTGACTCACGCACATCAAATACGGCCAAACCGGCAGAAGGAATCTTCGCCAGGAAAATCATTTTCAGTTTACTTCCATCTTTTGAAATAATTTGTGAAGGAAGTTCCTGACCATTTTTATCAAATACTTTTATACCTGCAGGATTTTTTTTGTACGAAAGTTCAGCAGTAACAACATCCTGCCTTTCAGCAGCAACGGGATTATAAACTACAACAGCACGTCCTTCAACTTGTGTATTCAGGGCGCTGGCGATACTGCCAATCGAGTTTTTCATGATTTCCGAAAATCCATTCATAGCGATAAACTCATCATTCCAGGCATAATCATAAGCCTTTGGAATAGATGTTCCCGGCAAAATATCATGAAATTGACTTCCTAAAACCAATTCCCAGTTATTATTCAGTTTTTCTTTCGGATATGCTGCACCTTCGAGCCAGTCGGCAATAACCGCAACTTGCTCAGCAGATTTTGCCAACGCCTCATTTTTACGATTAGCTCTTTTCATAAATGACTGTGATGTCATTGAACCGGCACTGTGTTCCGTTAGTAATAAATCTCCGGAATAAGTGGGAAGTTTTTCACGAATTTCCGGGGTAATATCTTTATAAATCTGGTCAGACGAAGTCAATATAACTTTGAACTTGCTATCACTGTTTTTTACACTTTCCACTGCATTTTTCACATCTTCCTCACGCGGAGCTCCACCCACATCGCCTGTTCCGTAATAACGATAATCAAATGAGAGCCCATACTTACTAATATCGTCCTGAATTCGCACATTCCAGGTGCTATCCAGGTCAAGACGGGGAACAACCCTACCAGAATAACTTGTAGCATTTAACGCTGACATCAAACCTTTTCCATCAGGACCTACCCAAATTCCAAAATTAAAAGGGATACCGTTTGCTGACCTCCACGAAAGTTTTTGCGTTGAAAAGCCAAGTAACCCGGCATGATTCCAAACCTGTGGCATAGTTGCCACAAACCCAAAACAGTCAGGCAACATATAATCAACACTTTGCTTATCAAATTCATTTTTAAAATAAATATTGCCATACAGAACCTGGCGAAGAACCGATTCGGAAGAAGATACATTTACTTCCCCCTCATCAACCGAGGAACCCGAAACATACCACCTCCCCTGTGCGATATAGTCCTTTACCTTTTCGTACATTTCAGGGTAGTATTCCTTCATCATCTTGTATCGGCGCGATCCGGTAAAACTGAATACGTAATCAGGATACTTATCAAAAAGCTTGAAATTGTCTTCCATCGTATTCCAGATATACTGGTTAATGGTGGTTGGATAATCCCAGTTCCATTCTGAATCGAGATGGGCATAACCAATCGTGTACAATACCTTATCCTTCGTAATATCGTATTTTTCGCGATTTTTTAATGGTTGAGAATTTGCACACAGGAATAAGAAAATCCCGAATACAAACAAGATGTTCTTTTTTTTCATTTGTCTTAATTTAAGTTGGTTTCTAAACGAATACAAGAAATTATTTCATGCGTTAATCATATAAGAAATGTCGACGCTGATTTTTGGCTTAGTTATTAATGAATACCGTAATAAGATTAAAAAAAACGCAAAAGGTTTAACAGATGATTTCTAAAAAGCACATAAAAATTTATTCCCGTAAAAATTCTGATAAAGGCATTTGAATAAATCGAAAACAAAAATAATAGCTGTCTGAAAATTGATCAATGATGTTGCTGGATTCGCCTGTAAAGCAATGAAAACCTTGGCGAATGCTTCAGAATTAAATCACTTTTTGTAATTTTAATTTATGCAAGAAGCACGTTTTTATACAAAGCTGGAAAACAAAGTTATTCAATGCGATCTTTGTCCATGGAACTGTGTTTTAAAGCCGGGCCAAACGGGTGTTTGCAAAGTACGCATAAACGAAAACGGAAATCTTTTCACACACGTTTACAATAAAATTGCCGCTTTTGGAATTGATCCAATTGAAAAAAAACCACTTTATCACTTTCACCCAGGTAAAAATATTTTTTCAATTGGAGAAGTTGGATGCAATCTTCATTGTACTTTTTGTCAGAATCACCGGATTTCACAATGTTACGCTGAAGACTTTAAAGAATTTCGGGAAGCAACTTCGAAACAGATCGTACAGGAAGCACTTAAAACATATCGCAACATTGGAATTGCATACACTTATAATGAACCTTTTACATTCTACGAATTTCTATTTGACACAGCCCGGTTGGCAAAAGAAAACCAACTAAAAAACGTAGTAGTTTCCAACGGATATATTAATCCGGAACCGTTAAAACAGCTGCTTCCTTTTATTGATGCTTTTAATATCGACTTAAAAGCATTCAATGGTGATTTTTACAGGCAACAAACCAAAGGTAAACTAGAGCCAGTTTTGGAAACATTAAAAATTATTGCAGAAAGTGATGCTCATCTTGAAATAACTAATCTAGTCATTCCTGATTTAAATGATGATGAAAGCAATTTTGGAAAAATGGTTCAGTGGATATCGGCAGAA
This sequence comes from Draconibacterium sp., assembly GCA_041393215.1. Taxonomy (GTDB): domain Bacteria; phylum Bacteroidota; class Bacteroidia; order Bacteroidales; family Prolixibacteraceae; genus Draconibacterium. The sequence goes on along the minus strand of JAWKKP010000059.1, from coordinate 3,152 downwards.
CTGGGCACTAACATCCCTCTTCACCTTTCACGCTATTTTCCTCAACTTCAAATGAAACAACCTCCTACACCGATTAGCAAACTGGAATCGCTTTTTGACATTGCCAAAAGATATTTAAAATATGTGTATCTCGGGAATGTAAATAATACAATCCATTCTTCCACTTTTTGCAATTCTTGTAACCAAATGCAAATCTCACGCAACCGCTACCGGGCTCAGATTGAAGGTATCGACGCAAAAGGACTATGCACAAATTGTAGAACCTATTCAGGAGTCATTCTTTGAGTTTAGGAAAAATCATCTTCCACTCTTATTTATATTCAATCTAAAATTCGTAACTTTTCATTTCTAAAAGAAATTGAAACCAATAATTAAATTAAAATGACTTACGAAGATTTTATCAGCCAGCCTGAATTTCAGCAAATGGTAGCCGAAGCTGAAAAATTAAAAACAAAAATTTTCTCAGATGTAATTGACGACGAAGGAAATCAATATGTTGACCTGGTGCAGGAAGGAGGTGGCGTTTTGGGAATTGCCCTGGTAGGATATACCTACATTCTGGAAACGGCAGGAATTCGATTTTTTGATTTGGCCGGAACTTCTGCCGGAGCAATAAATACACTCATTTTAGCGGGAATCGATAGCATTGATAAAAAAAAGTCACAGTTGGTTTTAGATGAACTGGCAAAACAGAATTTGTTTGATTTTGTCGACGGAGATTCATCTTTAAAGTCAATCATTCAAAAGGTTATCGATGGAACTCCATTCAAAAAAGTTCTTTTTAAGTTAGCCATGAATATTTTTAAAATAAAAAGGGCGCTGTTTGAAAATCTGGGATTAAATCCCGGAGAGCAGTTTGAATTATGGTTGGAAAAAGTTTTAAAAAACTCTCCGAACCAAATAGAAACGATTGGCGATTTGCAGGAAAAAAGAAGCAAAGCATACTTTCCTAAAGGATTGCGTCATCGCGATATGGGACCGCTAAAAGACGAGCGTGCTTTAATTCATATTATTACTGCCGACATAACCACACAATCTAAAGTGCAGTTTCCTATGATGACTAATTTGTATTGGGGCGATAATTATAAAAGTCAGTCTCCTGCAAAAATGGCAAGAGCATCAATGTCGGTTCCCTTCTTTTTTATTCCTTTTGAAATTGATAATATTCCAAATGCAGGAGAGCCAGCCAACGAAGCATGGATAAAACAAACCAATTACTACGGACCAATTCCGGATAAAGTAAAATTTGTTGACGGTGGAATGATTTCGAATTTCCCGATTAATGTTTTTCACACTAAACCCGGAACTATTCCAAGGAAACCTACCTTTGGTGTACGACTTAGCACATACCGAAATGAACTAATTAATGTTGATGGATTAGGCACTTTCTTAGGCTCAATGATAAGTACAATGCGGCACGATTCGGATAATGAGTTCCTGATAAAAAATCCTGATTTCGAGAAACTCATTTGTTTTATAAATGCAGATAAAGAATTTAACTGGTTAAATTTTAACATGAGTGAAGAGCAGAAAAAGAAACTTTTTTTATTGGGAGCTCAGAAAGGACTCGATTTTATCAAAAATTTTGATTGGGATAATTACAAAAAGTTACGTTCGCTATAAGAATTACGGACTTTCAACAAGAAAGCAAACATTTTAGCTACATTTGCATCATCAAAAAAAAGATGATTGATCTGAATGAAATTTTCTGAACTCGGAATACACGATGATTTATTGGATGCCATTTCTTATATGGGTTTTAAAGATGCAACACCTATTCAGGAACAGGCAATACCAAAAATTTTAAATGGCGACGATTTAATAGCCTGTGCACAAACAGGAACCGGTAAAACGGCTGCCTTTCTTTTACCAATCTTAGATTTGCTTGCTGATTTACCAGGAGGAGAAACAACAACGTTAATTATTGTTCCCACGCGTGAACTCGCGATGCAAATCGATCAACAGGTTCAGGGAATCGGTTATACCATGGGTATTCATTCTATTGCTATTTACGGCGGAAGCGATGGAGATGACTGGGGCCAACAGAAAACAGCATTAACAAAAGGAGCTGACATTGTTATTGCCACTCCCGGGAAACTAATTTCGCATTTGAATCTTGGATACGTAAAATTCGATAAAATTCAGTTTCTTATTCTCGACGAAGCCGACCGGATGCTCGACATTGGATTTTACGACGATATCGTGAAAATAATTTCATATCTTCCTAAAAATAGGCAAACCTTGATGTTCAGCGCTACAATGGCGCCAAAAATCAGGAATCTGGCAGCAAAAATTTTAACCAATCCTGCAGAAATTAATATTGCCATTTCAAAGCCTGCCGAAGGAGTTTTACAAGCAGCCTATTTAATTTATAATCAGCAAAAAAATGGTTTAATTTGCCATTTGATCGAAGAAAACCACGAGTATAGCAGCATACTTATTTTTTGTTCCACGAAGAAGGCAGTTGGCGAACTTACACGAGTCTTAAAAAAGGCAAAACTTTCTGCCGAAGCAATCTCCTCTGATCTCGAACAGACAACCCGGGAAGAAGTTTTGCTCAAATTCCGTTCGAAACAAATCCGGATTCTGGTTGCCACCGATGTAATGAGCCGAGGTATTGACATTAAAGACATCAACTTGGTTATCAATTACGATGTTCCGCAAGATGCCGAAGATTATGTGCACCGCATTGGGAGAACAGCGCGTGCTGATGCAACGGGCGTAGCCTTAACTCTGGTGAATGAAGATGATATGTATAAATTTCATCAGATTGAAAAACTAATTGAACGCGAAGTCTTCAAGATTCCGTTACCGGAAAAATTCGGAGAAGGCCCGGTTTGGAAGAATTTCACTGCAAATAAAAACAAAAGTAAATTCAGAAAATACAAAAAAGGAGGAAAACCAGGAAAGCACTTCAAAGGTAAATCACCTAAACAATAAAGCACATCTGCATATTGCTGAATTCCAAAATTATACCTAACTTTTCTATTATCAATAAACTAAACGGCGATGAAAACTAAGCTGTTTTTAATCATTTTATTTCTACAGGTAGGTCTTGCAGTTAGCTCTCAAACAACAAGCGACACGATGTTAGTCAGGATTGAAACTCTTGATGGAAACGAATTTATTGGAACAATCGTCGCTGAAGACAA
>JAWKKP010000058.1:0-6470 GCA_041393215.1 Draconibacterium sp. | reverse complement strand
CGATGACCAATATTCCGGTGAAATTTTCATCAGATCAAACAGTTCAGTACGAGCAGATTATGACACAGAAATGGCTAGCCCTTTTCCCGGTTGGTTTTGAAGCCTGGGCGGAATTCCGTAGGACCCGTCTGCCAAAACTATATGCCAAAAAATATTCAGTGAATGCCAATATCAATCCACAAGCCGGAAAGATCCAGACCAGATGTGTATTTGTCAATGACGAATACAATGCAAATGCTAGCGAAGTGGAAAAAGCAAAAAGCCTTATTAAAGGTGGCGTTGATATTGAAACTGCTCCTCTGTGGTGGGATATAAATCCTAATTAGAGAAAGATCGGGTTATTCTTTTTCCAGGAAATATAAAGTTGAAAACACTATGTATTTCCTGGAAATTAACACTTTAATATTTATTTCACTAACTAAAAATTAATAATTATGAAAAAGGAATTTTACTTTCTTTTACTTTGTTTGTTTTTATCGGTTGGTATTTCTGCACAGAACGAAGGTCCTGTGGTTTACCTGCCATTAGACACAGACTTAACCGATGCCAGCGGCAACGGATACCATGCAGTCGACTCAGGAAAGATTGCCACGGCTTTTGTTGTTGACGAAGTCCGCGGTCAGGTCGCTTTTTTCGATACCACTGCTCATGCAGCATTACCCAAAGTTGATGCTTTACGTTTTGGCCCGGGCCAGGATTTTGCATTTTCGATGTGGATGAAAATCGATCGTCTGGGCGGCGACCCGGCTATTCTGGGAAACAAGGACTGGAATAACGGGCGTAACAAAGGTTTTGTGATGTACAATGTAAAATCCAATGAAGTTGGCGCCAAAAACCTGGGGATTAACTTCAGCGACGGTCCGAGCGATCAGGGTGGTAGTCACAACCGTTTGTACTGGGAAACCTTTCCGAATGGTGCACCGGATATGATTGACGGTACCTGGCACTTTATTGCCGCATCATTCAATCGCGACGATACCCTGCGTGTATGGGTCGATGGTGAACTTCAGTATAGTGTGGTTGATATGTCGATAGCGCCCGGATATGCGTATGACAATGTGAAAGACTATCCGATCCGTATCATGGAAGACGGTACCGGGACATATAACAACGGCCGGGGTATGAAAGGTTATATTGATGAAGTCAGGATTTGGAACCGCACAGTTACAAACGATGAAATTGTTGCCCTTTACAGTGAGACCAATACTGCTGTTTCCAAAATTGAAGCCGCTTCCTTGAACACGATATTATATCCGAATCCGGCCAATGGTATTGTTAATGTTAAATTTAATTCTAAAAGTGCAAAAGAGGCAAATATTCAGGTGTTTAGCAATACCGGTTCGCTCTTAAAAGAAATAAACCACCCCTCCATTGCAGGACAAAATATTGCTTCTTTTAATGTTCGTGGATGGAATAAGGGAATTTATTTGGTTAGAGTAGTGTCTGATTCTGAGTCAGATACAGTACGTCTAATTGTTGCAGAATAGAATACAAAACCCGAATGTTTTCTAATTATTTTGAATTTTAACATAATACCCTCCATGTAAAATGGGGGGTATTGTTTTTAAAGTGCAATTTTTTCTAATTGAAATTCGCTGAGATAGACAAAATTGATTTAACCCTCACCTTTTACTTTAAAAAATAGATAACACAAAATAAATTAACCTTAACTTGCTTCACGAAACTTACCATTTTTTCAGTAATAAGGTTTGTTAATAAGATTGATAAATGGTTTACTTATATTTTAATTATTCCGGATTAGTATAGAAAAGACAATAACTGAACGTAAAAACAAACAATTAAAAAATGATTTTACTCCAAAAGCAATTCCTGAATTTTAAATGGATTTTACTGAACATAATTATGTTGTTATCTATTGGATCATTATCTGCAAAAAAACAGGAAAAACCAATACTCATTAAACTACCCTTTGCCTTTTCAGACATAGGTCGTACTCCAATGGAAAATACTCCATTTCAATTCAAATCACGTTTGTTGATGGTTTCGAATTACCGCCCTGGAGGAGCTGATGCAAAAGGAGAAAATGCGTATTTATATATTGATGATTTGCAAACGGGAAAAGAAGTTACTCGTTTCGGCAGGGGGCATTCATTTGTTTCTGCTTATGTAAATGGCGATGAACTGAATGTTTTTGCCCTTGAGTTTTCAGATTTTGGCAGGGTAATGAATTCAACCGGTATTTCTCGACTGGTTTCTACCGACTTGGAAAACTGGAGTATAGAAAAAGCTATTATGCCTGAAGATAATGAGCATCTTTTTAATTCATCTGTATGTCGCGATGATCAAGGATATTTAATGGTCTATGAGTCGGATAATCCCGTTCAGTTTTGCTTCAAATTTGCGAGATCAACTGATCTTGCGAAATGGGAAAAAATTCCGAATCTGGTTTTTACCGGAGAAAAGCATGAATATTCGGCTTGCCCGGTCATACGGTATTTCAAGCCCTATTATTATGTTATCTATTTACACGCACCAATAGAAGGACATAATGGATGGATTTCGTATATGGCACGTTCCCGAAATCTGGAAGAATGGGAATTAAGTCCATTTAACCCTATTCTGGAAGCGAAGGCCGGCGAAGGCAGAAACAATTCGGATGTTGATATTCTTGAATATGAGGGGAAAACTTATCTTTATTATGCTACGGGCGATCAGGAAACCTGGGGAACAGTAAGGGTGGCCATGTTTGAAGGAACAGAAAAGGTCTTTTTTGAAAAGCATTTCCCGGAAAAGGCACTGTTAATAAAAGTTTCTTCAAAAAAATAATCCTTTGTTATGAAATTAATACTGACTCTATTCTTTCAACTGACCTTCGTAACAGGAACAATTATTACATTGTCTTGTCTTCAAATTTCTGCACAACAAGCAACCAATGAAAAGATTCAGTCATCATTCAATCCCAAAACTGGTGAATGGGAAATTGCCTGGCCCGGAAGGGTTTCACAGTACGATTTAACTTATCTAAGTCCACCTAAAGATCCGTTACAGGGTATTCCGCTGGGAAATGGTGAAATCGGAGTTCTGTTTTGGTGTGAGGATTCCAAAATTATTGCGGTGATCAATAAAAGCGATTTATGGGACGACGCTGCATTTGGTCCTTTTCATAACTGGAGTGGAAAAGAAGAAGATTACAGCACAACACAACGTCATGCATGCAGGATTATCATCGACTTTAAATTCCCGGTTTTCAGCGTTATGTACCTTTCCGATTTTCAGGCGAAACTCAATCTTTCCGATGCTTCATTAAGTCTGGAAGCAGTAAGCCCTTTTGGGAAAGTCGGATTGAAAGCTTTTGTGGATCACGAAAGTGGAACCTTGTTTTATGACCTGAACAGCGACCTGAACGAAGATATACCGCTTGAACTTATCGTTGAACGTTTTGGCTCACGAACCTATTCACACTGGTATAGCCAGATCAACAGGGACGCATCGATAGGCTTATCAGGAACTGAAGCTTTTGCTGATAACGACGGTGCTTTTATCACACAAAAGTTAACAACCGGTACTTTTGCAGTGGGAGGAAAAGTTATTCAGAACAATGAATTATCGGTAAAGTATTCACGTGAACATTCGCGATGCGCCAAAATCCAGTTATCCGGAAAACGTCAAAAGGCGGTGCAATTAGCTTTTACTGTTACTTCACCCGAGGATGAAGCTGATGTTTCAACAGCAAAAAATATTCTGTCATCAGTAACCCGAAAAGGAATGGCTCCATTCATTGAGTCAAACAAAGCAATGTGGAAATCAATTTGGAACCGTTCGTTTATGGATTATGGCGACGATTATCTGAATAATCTCTGGTACCTCACCATATATTATGCAAATGCTTCACAGGGAGGGAAATATCCCGGGCGTTTCAATAATGGTTTGTGGAGTTGGAGCCGCGATGTGCAAAACTGGAATTTTTATTTTCACTGGAATCAGCAGGAGCTTTACTGGCCATTAAATGCTGCCGGTTTTCACGAGCTGGTTAATCCCTATCTCAATTTCAGGTTTAATTCGTTACCTCTTGCCAAAAGTGCTGCAAAAGAAATCTTTAATTCTGACGGAGCTTTTTATTCCGATGTAACGGAGCGCCGTGGATATAATTCATCGGGTGAAAAACATAATCATACCCCGGTGGCAGAAATTGCCCTCGACTTTTGGCGCCAATACCAATTTACCTGCGATAAAAACTTTTTAAAAGAAAAAGCTTTGCCGATGATCACCGAAGCTGCCCGCTTTTTTGAAACAATACTGGAAAAAGAAGCAGATGGTCTTTATCATGCCAAAGAGGGAACCGGCTACGAAGGTTGGATCAAACTGAAAGACGGGCTTACAGAACTGAGTTATGCCCGTGTGTTATTTTCAGTTGCCCTGGAAGCAGTCAAAGCCGCCGAAACTGAATCGCCGGAAGCTACTAAATGGAAAGAAATATTGGATCATCTGGCTCCACTGCCTGCTGTAAAAACAGATGAGGCTACAATTATTAGTAGCGATTCAGAATATAAACTTAACCATGGATTTTTTAAAGGAGAAGCTGTGCCTGGCAACGAGATACTGGCAGCCGGCTGGGGTATCAAAGAACAAAAATGGCTGACCGTTTTTTATCCGATTGAAGATACGACCATAAATAATGGCTTGAAATTATTAGACGGTATTTTCCCGACTGTTCCATGGGCTCCGGTTTATCCTTCAGGACTTATAGGTCTGGGCCAAAAAGGAAGTAATTTGTTTGGACAGATGAAAACTACCGCACTATTATATGGTTCGGAAGGTACTGGCTGGGACCCGGCGTCTATCGTTCTGGCCCGTTTGGGGCTTGCCAATGAATTGGCCGCTGACCTTGAACGTTTCCCGGGAAGATGGCAAATCTATTGCAACGGATGGGGCCACTGGGGTTTGGAAGGCGAAGTAAATAAAGACGCAGAATGGTTTTTCAGAACCAATACAGTTCGGGATGTTAATTCAGAAGAGAAATTTCCACTACCGATGTGGCCCTTTCGCCACATGTCGATGGAATCGATGTCGGTACTGGCAACGGCCATGAACGAATCATTGCTTCAAAGTTATGATGGCATTTTGCGTATTTTTCCTGCTTTCCCGGATAGTAGAAATGGGCGGTTTACGCTTCATGCCGAAGGTGGGTTTATTGTGTCTTCCGAAATAAAATCAGGAAAGGTTCAATGGATAAGTATAAAAAGTTTGTACGGAAATCCTTGCAAACTGGAATTGCCATGGGGGAAAGCTGTCGCTCAGTCGAACCTGAAAAAGAAAAAACAGATGCTTGGCGGCGAAATAGCGGAAATGAAAACAAAACCGGGAGAGTTGATTACAATTATTTCTGAAGGGCAAAGCCTTCAAGGCTGGGAACTTATCGACGAGCAACCTTTACCCAATGAAGTTGTAAAATATCATTCTTCAGGGAAAACGCAATTGGGGATTCCGAGAATGTTTTAAAAAGAGAGGAATAAATCAATAATAAACCGATATCCAAACTATATGAATAAGTTAATCGTTATCATTTCAGTTTTCTTCTTTTTTAGTTGTACCCATTTTTCTGATAAAAAGGGCAAATCTTCAGAGGCTGTCGTTCAGGGGAGTCCCCAAATTGAAAAAGCTTTTATTTCTTTCCGCATCGGGACTCCGCTTTGGATGTCTGAGACACGTAGTAACGAAGTGCTTGACTTGTTTGATCAGTACAAAGGCGTTACTGATGAAGTTACTTTTTTTACATCTGAAACACATGCCCCGCTACCACTGGAAGTTATCAAAGAAAGGTCTTCTATTTTAAAGGGAAGGATGGAACAAGCCCGAAAACGGGGATACAAAACCGGGATTAACATACTGACAACAATTGGACACCATAATGAAAATCTTGATAATTCATTAAAAGGTAATTTTACGTTCATGACGAATATTGACGGGGATATCTGTCACGGTTCTTTCTGCCCGAATGATGAAAATATGAGGGAATATATCCGAAGTCTTTATGAACTAACAACTCATGCTAACCCCGATTATATCTGGATCGACGATGATGTCCGTTTCGGGCACATGCCTATTGGGAATGGCTGTTTTTGCGATAACTGCCTGGCTATTTTTGAAAAAGAAACCGGTAAAAAATATACACGCGAAAGTTTAAAAAAAGCATTGAATGAAGGGACTGTTGAGGAGAAACTGAAGATCAGGGAAGCCTGGCTGCAACACAACCGGAACACTATTTCGCACTTATTTGAAATGATTGAAAAAACGGTTCATGGGATTAATCCCGCTTTGCCACTTGGTTTTATGACAGGCGATCGTTTCTTCGAAGGTTACGATTTTAACAACTGGGCCAACATACTTGCCGGTCCTAATCAGGTCCCGGTGATGTGGCGGCCCGGAGGAGGTTATTACAATGACATGAATACCGATGGACTGTCAGGTAAATCGCACGATATTGGACGACAGGTTTCTGTGTTGCCGGA
>JAWKKP010000057.1:0-7343 GCA_041393215.1 Draconibacterium sp. | reverse complement strand
TAAAGATGGTTAAACGTATAAAAGGGTTGCGTGGCAAACAAGCGTAGTTTTACGCAAAATGCATACGTAGTTTTACGTATTTTGTCGTTTTACCGAAACCTTCAGGGTTTTCAAAACCCTGAAGGTTTAAATCGAACCACCGGCCTTATTTTTTCACAACTAATTTACCGGTTAAAATCTGGTTTTTGTATTTTACCCGCACAACATACATGCCTTCTTTCCACCCGGCTGTTTGAATTTTGGTGTTGTTGCCTTTTAGTTTTGTTTTCTTCTCTTTTAGCATTTGGGCATTATCGTAAATTTCGAGTTCCCATTCGGCGGTTTCATCGAAAGTTTTTTCGTTCGATTCTGATTCGATAGACAATGTAGTCTCACCAGAGGTTGGGTTCGGGGTGAAAACCAGCAAATAGAGGCCACAATTCTCTACATTGATGTACATGTGTTTCCAGTCCGTATAGCCACATGTGTTACAGGCCCTTATTTCCAGCATAAAACTTTGGTAGTCGTACGGATAAATTGTTGCATACTGGTCAAGCATCCCATACGGATAAACCTGCCCATACGAAACCTGCCAGTCCCAATCGGTAATACTTGCATCGCCTGCCGGGTGTACAGCCTCCACATCGTTGTGTGTGCCGTAACATAAATCATAGACAGGCATCCCGGTATTAACATCTACAATGTGACTGCCATAGGAATAAATCTGTGGTTTGCCTGCCCAAACAGGATGAGTAATTGTACGTGAAATGCCATTAACTGAAAAAGATGCTGTTACTGTACCATTGGCAGATGTGGTTGAATTGGTTGCCCGAACAAATACGGAAGTACCTGTATTCCCGTACGGGTAGGTTACATTGGTGCCGTCCCAGGTAATGGTAACCCCTGGCGGGTTCAAAATTGAAACTGTATTCCCCGAATAACAAATAACATCAGGTACAACCAAGCTGGGTGAACGAAGCAAATCTGTTGTTGGGTCTTGGGTGTTATTTGGGTCGAGCCAGTGTGCCAATTGGGTTGTAGTAGTACTGTTTCCATTCCAGGAAACATCAAACCGCCCAAAGTATTTAGTTACTGGAGGACAAGAGTTGAAGCCACCATGAACTTGTCCAACAACTCTACTATTCTGATCGAATAATGGACCGCCTGAAGAACCGCCTTCCGTTGTACCACTATCCAAAGTTGAAACCCAATGTGTTAAAGCCGGAGAGTCAGGGCCAAAATCCCAATCTATAATGTGATTGTTGGTTGTCAAACTGTTATTGTCAAATGATATTTTCATTATATCCCCTGCAGGATGATGAATACATACTCCTGATGTTGGAGTATTGGCACGATTTTCCCAGCCAAGAAAAGCAATATTACCGTTTCCAACCGGTGAATCATCCACTTCAATCAATGCAAAATCAGAATTGCTCCATCCTGCCCTATAACTGGAACTATTATACTCTATGTAACTTGCACTTGTTCCAACACATGTTGGGCTTTTATAGTGAAAATGAAATACATAATCATCTACATTATAGTCGTTACCATCGTAATCTCCGTCATGGTCGGAATCCACACAATGAAAAGCCGTTAGTAGAAAAGCCCGATAGTCATTCGCCGTATTATTTTGTAAGGATCCAGAACAAAGACCAGTTCCCATGATCAATTTTGCAACTGCATCCGATTCATCATCCCATGCCTGAAAACAGGCAATGTTGTTATGGCAACTAAGGCTTGCAGAAGAAGTAGAATTTATTGGTAAAATATTTACATACCCGTGAATTATCCTGCTAATTTCTAGTTGTACCTTGTCTTTCAATTTTGATGGAACCGATAACTCTATTATTATGTCTTCTCCTTGAATTGGCCCCGTTGTAAATTTGTCTTTTTCACTATTTTACCTACTGGTTAACGAGCCATATAAAAAGCTTTTTTCCTCATTATAAATGATAAGACTAGCTGTATCTGGTAGATAAAACTTGCTAAAATGGAAACTAAGTGAATAGGCATTTACAGATTGAATTCTCAATTGCCAAATAGCAATTCCATTTTCAACCTGCCAGATCCCGGAATTCATCGGAGTATACAAAACGTCGAAATTATACCCATACCTGAAAGGCAGCCCCAGTTCCATTCTTTTTGTATCTTCCTGCAAAACTGAATCAAGATTAAATTTGGGCAAAACTTTCGACGGAAGAATTGTTGATGTTGATTTCTTATAATTGGCAATCTCAGTTAATTTTCCACCTGAAGGATTAAATTTGACATCTACTTGTGCCTTAAGTATTTGGTAACAAACAACAAGGCTGATAAGTAAAATTATAGTTTTCATTTTTTTTCATCTTACAATTTCAAATTCATATTTCAAATTATAACTGTCCGTTTCGTGAGACTCGACCTGATGGTCATCCGTGATATAAAAATATGGGATATTTGCGGTGTATTTGATCAGATATTTTCCTGCCGAAAGATTTGGAAATTTAGCAAGATTGTAACTACAACACATGAAACCGATCGTAGTATCGTTCTTTAGCGGGTAAGGCACATTAATTTCATTTTTAACATGAGGTTCGCCTTCGCATCCCATAATATTAAGGCATATTGTTCTTTCAACAGGAGTACCGACAACGGTATAACTGTTTTTGTTGTAAATATTAAATAACTCGTTATTGAAAAATAAATGATGCTTATTGATAGAAGCGTGTCTGTCAGAGGTATTTTCAATGGAGAAGTAAATAAAGAACTTTTCCCCCTCCTTAATTTGAGTTACTTCCTGCCCGTGTTCATTTTGTATGGCATAGTGCAGTTTAAACGGATAGTGTTCGTCAATAATTTCATCTTCCTGGCAACCTGCTGTGGTAAAAACAAGCAGCAGGGCAAATAAAATTTGTTTTAAAATTGTTAGTTTCATATTTTGAGTATTTAGTAGTGAGTAATGAGTACAATATACTTTTTCGCATTCTGTGTAATTTAATTACCGGGTGGGAGAGTAATTAAGGGCAGTTTTTGTTTGGTGGCATGGGGTTTACAACTTTGTTGCTTTCCGTTAATGGTTTTGGGTTTAGTTTACGGGCCATGTTTCATTTTTGTGGGTTTTTATGGTTAGCTTTTGGTTTTATAAAGATGGTTAAACGTATAAAAGGGTTGCGTGGCAAACAAGCGTAGTTTTACGCAAAATGCAACGTAGTTTTACGTATTTTTTTAAGGAAAAAGGCTTAGAGATTATCATGTGTTCAAAAGTTGGGAGAAAACCTCAATGTGTCTGAAAGACCTTTGGGCGTTTACTCTTCGTTTCATTCAAACTGCATTAATCGCCAAAACCGGATCGAGTTTTGCCGCAGCCCGGGCGGGCATAAAACCTGCAATAAATCCAATTACACTCGAAATCATTAATCCGGTAATAATATTTCCAACAGTTAGCACGATGGTGAATTCGCTCACATACGAAACAATTAAAGTGCCGATAAAAATTAAAAGTAGCCCAAGTATTCCACCAATAACCGATAATACAATCGCTTCAAAAATAAACTGAAGCAAAATAAAATAGCGTTTGGCACCTAACGATTTTTGAATACCGATGATTTTGGTGCGTTCCTTAACCGAAACAAACATAATATTGGCAATTCCAAACCCTCCAACAATAATGGAGAAACCGCCAATTATCCAGCCTGCCATATTGAATACTACAAAAAACTGGTCGAACCGATTGGAAATTACACTTACTTCATTTAATGCAAAGTCGTTTTCTTCCATTGGCTTTAACCGGTGCAGGTTTCGCATAATTCCTTCCAGCTCAGCCCTGAATTTTTCCGCGTCAACGTTGGGTTTTCCTTTAACGCAAATGGTTTGTCCGCGATCCCGGTTCCGAACATCGGTCAGGTAAAACGATTTTGTAGCTGAAATATGAATATTCTTGTCCATGGAAGTGCCAAACATATCCTGGCCTTTTTTCTCATAAATTCCGATAATGGTTAATTTTTGACCCTGGATTTTTATCGTTCTGTTTATCGGATCCAGCCCGGGGAAAAGGCGTTCTGCAATTTCTGAACCCAGCAATGCAACCGGAGCTCCTGCATTCATTTCACTTTCTGTAAAATATCTTCCGCGTTCTACTTTTAAACTCCAAACATCCAGCAACCCATAAGTAGTAGAAAAAACGGTAACATTTTCAATTTTGTCGCTACCTGATTGTACTGTTCTTGAAAAACCAAACATAAATGCTGCATTTTCAATAGACTTTCCTCTTCGCAAAACTTCTTCAGTTTCCTCCACTTCGGGTGAGGGACGGTTTAAATATCTCCACCACGGATATTCCGTTTCTCCTTCCGGTGGTGCCCATGGCCACTTTTGTACATAAATCATGTTGCTTCCCAGGCCTTCCAAACTGTTGCGTATGTAACGTTCAAGCGAATCAATTACCGTAAAAACAGAAATAATGGCAAAAATTCCGATTGTAATTCCCAATAACGAAAGGAAGGTGCGTAATTTATTTGCTTTTAATGAATTGAATGCAAAAACAATACTTTCATATATCAGCCGGATAACAAGCATTTTCTGTTATTTTATAACCAATGTAAAGTTAAAATTTGTTTCGTATTCGCGACCATAAAAAATGGCCTTAAACCAAGCCCCGAATTCTGTAATAATTAATTAGTGTAAAATTTTTGAAAAGATTACACTGGTATTTTAAACTCTTCGAAAAACCGCATATCTTCGGGAGAAATTTTGGAAACGTTTATTTTTTTATAATAAAACTATATTGATTTTTATATCTTTGCACCCGAGAAATAAATACGGAATAAATGGCTGATAATAAAAAAATTAAGACTGCTCTGATTTCGGTCTTTCACAAAGAAAATCTCGATAAAATAATTCATAAACTAAACCAACTGAATGTTAAAATTTTAAGTACCGGCGGTACCAAAAGTTTTATCGAATCGTTGGGAGTGGAAGTTACATCAGTTGAAAGTCTTACCGGATATCCTTCCATTTTAGGCGGACGTGTGAAAACATTGCATCCGAAAGTATTCGGAGGAATCTTGTCACGCCGTGATAATCAGGGCGATGTCAGTCAGCTTACCGAGTACGAAATTCCTGAAATTGATTTGGTGATTGTTGATCTTTATCCGTTTGAGGATACAGTGGCTTCCGGTGCATCGGAAGAGGATATTATTGAGAAAATTGATATTGGCGGGATTTCGTTGATTCGGGCTGCAGCCAAAAATTTTAAAGATGTTGTAATTGTTCCGTCACAGAAAGAGTATGTGCCGCTGCTTGATTTGCTGAATGAAAAGGATGGTGAATTTTCTTTAACCGACAGAAAATGGTTTGCAGGAAAAGCATTTGGGGTTTCATCGCATTATGATGCAGCAATTTTTTCTTATTTCAATAATGACGAAGATGAAAGTGTTAGCCGAATCAGTTTGAATGATGGGCAGGTTTTACGGTATGGTGAAAATCCACATCAGAAAGCAACTTTTTTTAAATTCAAAAATTCACCGCAGGAAGTTTCTCTTTCTGAAGCAAAAGTTCTGCAAGGGAAAGCGCTTTCATACAATAATATGCTCGATGCAGACGCTGCATGGAAGTCGGTAAGCGATGCTTATCATTCAGTAAATCACATTAAAAACAAAGTTGCTGTTTCGGTAATCAAACATTTAAACCCTTGCGGGCTGGCGGTAACAGGAAGCATTCTTGAGTCGTTGGAACTGGCCTGGGCGGGCGATCCAATCAGTGCGTTTGGTAGTATTATTTGTTTTACGGATACAGTTACCGAAGAAGTTGCACAATGGTTTGGCAATAAATTCGTTGAAATAATTATTGCACCGGAATTTACGGAAGAAGCACTTGCCGTTTTTGAAAAAAAGAAAAATCTGCGTGTTTTGGTAACTCCGGTAAAAGAAGAAATTACAGGCGAGAAATTATATCGTTCAATTAGTGGAGGAATGCTGGTTCAGGATGAAGATGAAGGACTGGATACACAATTTGAAACGGTAACAAAAAAGTTATTTGAAGAGGAAAAAATAGGTTTGGCCAAATTTGGTATTACCGCATGCAAACATTTAAAAAGTAACGCTATTGCTGTTGTTACTGAAAATGAAAACGGTTCTTATTGGTTAACCGGCGCCGGAATGGGGCAGCCTAATCGTTTGGATAGTTTAAGGCAATTAACAATGCCTCGTTTTGAGATGAAAGGGGGATTGAAAATTGAAAATTCAGTATTGATTTCGGATGCGTTTTTCCCGTTCCGCGACAGTATTGAAGCAGCCAATGAGTATGGAGTAAAATATATTGTTGAACCCGGTGGAAGTATTAGGGATAATGAAGTAATTGAAGCTTGCAATGAATTTGGAATTGCAATGGCTTTTACCGGAAGAAGACATTTTAAACATTAACAGAAAGAATCTTATTTTAAGATTGGATAAACAGTAAATTCACATGGGATTATTTTCGTTTTTAACGCAGGAAATTGCAATTGACCTGGGCACAGCAAATACAATTATTATTCACAACGATAAAATTGTAGTTGATGAACCGTCTATTGTTGCCATTGATCTGAAAACCGAAAAGATGGTGGCAATTGGAGAGAAAGCCCGACAGATGCAGGGAAAAACTCATGCTAACCTGAAAACAATCAGGCCTCTTCGCGATGGTGTTATTGCCGATTTTAATGCTGCCGAGCAAATGATTCGTGGCATGATTAAAATGATTAATCCGAAACCGCGAATGTTTTCCCCCGCACTGAAAATGGTCGTTTGCATTCCATCAGGAAGTACGGAGGTAGAAATTCGTGCTGTGCGCGACTCGTCGGAACATGCAGGCGGAAGGGAAGTTTACATGATTTATGAACCGCTGGCGGCTGCCATTGGAATTGGTCTTGATGTGGAAGCTCCCGAAGGAAATATGGTTGTTGATATTGGTGGAGGAACAACCGAAATTGCTGTAATCTCATTAGGTGGTATTGTTACCAATAAATCCATTCGAATTGCAGGTGACGATTTAACTGCCGATATTATGGAGTATATGCGTCATCAGCACAACATAAAAATAGGAGAACGTACCGCCGAAGAAATTAAAATTCATGTGGGTTCTGCTTTATCACAGTTAAAAGAACCACCGCCTGATTATGTTGTTCAGGGGCCAAATCAAATGACGGCACTTCCGATTGAAGTTCCGGTTTCTTACCAGGAAATTGCACACTGCCTGGAGAAATCAATTTCAAAAATAGAAACAGCTGTTTTAAGTGCACTCGAACAAACGCCTCCTGAATTGTATGCCGATATTGTTGTAAAAGGTATTTGGCTTGCTGGTGGCGGAGCACTTTTAAAAGGTCTCGATAAAAGATTGACTGATAAAAT
>JAWKKP010000056.1:0-8805 GCA_041393215.1 Draconibacterium sp. | reverse complement strand
TTGATTTCCGAGAATCAAGATAAAATGACAATTGCTTCTGTTAATCCTTTTGAAGCGGGAAATTTTATTCGCAATCTAAAGTTGAATCAAAGTAAAATATGGATAAATTATTCTTCCATTATAAATAATAAAAACCATAGGCGAAAAATAGTGGCAAAAATAGAGGGAGAAACACCTGAAGGAGTTCGGATTTTTGTGAAGGCTTCAGAATCTGTGGGAGAAGGGAAAGGTAAACTTGGAACATCATTGGGGTGGATGTCACTATCGAATCAACCTGCGGAAATTATAAGCAACATAGGAAGTTGTTACACTGGGAAAGGTGTTAATAACGGCCATTTTCTAACCTATCGATTGGAATACGATAATTCATCTGGTAATTATATTAAATTGGCTGATTCTGAAACTTCCATAAATATAATTTATACACTTACTGATTCTTTTTAAGCTTTATATTTTCATTGTTTTAAAGTTAAAGATTCATACTTTAGCGACAAATTAGAAAATAGTCACGTTTTAAACCCTGAAAGATGAAATTTAAAAACTTAGCTGTTAAAATATTAATTTGCGGCTTGCTATTTTTTATGGGCAAGTATATGAGCTATGCGAGTGTTGTAGTATTGAACGGACTTACACATGAGCAAATTTCAGTAATTGGTGGAAGCTATAAAGGGACCATTGAAATTCAAAATACCGCAGAGGTTGCAAAAAGTGTAAAAGTCTATCAAAGAGATTATTTATTCAATTATGCAGGAGAGAGCAGACATGATGTTCCGGGAGAACTTGAACGATCGAATGCAGGATGGATTACTTTCAACCCTGAGTTAATGAATCTTGCACCGGGGCAAAAGGCAGTGATTGACTATGAAGTTAAAGTTCCGGAAGTAGATTCCCTGAAAGGGACATATTGGAGTGTTTTAATGGTGGAAGGTATTTTGCCACCTGACACCTCAAACACAAAAAAGGGAGTTACCATTAATACGAATATAAGATACGCAGTTCAGATTGTTACCACTTTGGGAAATTCGGGGGTGTCGGATTTGCAGTTTCTTGGACTGGAAATTGCGAAAGAGGATGCTATAAATATTTTGAATGTTGTAGTAGAAAATACTGGTGAACGACAATTAAGACCGGAAATAGCATTAGAGTTATTTGATGAAAAGGGAAATTCGGCGGGGGTAATTAAATCAGAAAGAAGAAAAACGTTTCCGGGAACATCAATCATGGCAACTCTTTTTCTTGAAGGAATAAAGCCTGGAAAATACACCGGCGTTTTGGTTGCCGATTGCGATGAGGATCACGTATTTGGTACAAATGTCTCGTTTGAAATCGAATAATGATTAAACGGTTCTTTTTAAGCTGCTTTTTGATGTTTTTTTTGCAGGCTAATTTAATGGGCCAGCAACAAAAATTGGTGGTAAAGTATATACAAAAGGAATTTTTAGTTTCGCCTGGCCAAATTATTAATCTTCCATTTCTTATAAAGAATACTTCGTCCGAAAATAAAAACCTCGATTTTACTATTTCACCGCCAAATAACTGGAAACTAATCACAAAATCGCAAGCGGTTCATTTAGACTCCGAAGAGGAAAAAGTAATTTTATTTACGGTTCAATCCGGTTCTGCAACACCGGTAGGTAATTATGAATTGAATTTGTATGCGATTGACAATGTAGTAAATGATACATTATCCAAAACTTCGGTTTCTTTAAGGGTGGAAGAGATTGTGAAAATTTCTTTATTGTTTGTAAAATCTCCCGATAATATAAATGCAGGCGAAACCTTTAGTGCAACATACTTGCTTCAGAATTTCGGTAATACATCTAAAAAAGTTTTTATTGAAACCCAAAATTGCGATATCGTTGGTTCTTCTGAAATAGAAGTTGATGCAGGAAAATCTGTGGAGTTTAATGTTGCAGCCCAAACTTTGGACGATTTGCAGGATGCCCGCAAAGAGTTTTATACCGTTAGAGCTGTTCTTGGAGGAGAGGTACAACAAAGTATTTATCGTTCGTTTACAGTGTTTCCGACAAAGCAGGGTAAAAAAGATCTTTTTTTTAGATTCCCGGTTTCCGTTACAGCTTCTTACGTTGCTACAAATGTTCATGATAAATTTGAATCAGCTTATCAATTTCAAATTTTTGGTGAGGGAACACTTGATACTGAAGGAAAACATAAGCTTCAATTTCTGGCGCGTGGGCCGGATTTAACAAACCTGAGTTATTTAGGTCTGTACGATCAGTATTTTGTTGGTTACTCAAATAAAAATGTTGAGCTTTTTGTCGGTGATAAGGCATATAGTTTTACACCGTTAACCGAATCTTCCCGATTTGGGTTTGGAACCGAAAATAAGGTAAGGTTTAATAACGGTCTAAATTTTGGATTTATTTACGTAAAGCCAACTTATTATGAGGATATACAAAATGAAATTGCAGGTTTTTCTGGATTTGAATTTAATAAGCGGAATAAAATAAGTGTTTATTATGTGCAAAAGAACGACCGGATAATTGATAAGCCTGTTCAGTTGGCCAGTGTTACTGCCGATTTATCGCCCTGGGAGAAAACAGCCATGGAATTAGAATTCTCAAGGGGCTATTTTGATAATATTAGCGACAATGCATTTAGAACGAGTTTAAATACTCAGTTTTGGATCTTTTATCTTGCAGGCGTATATTTTTATACTGGTAAAAATTACCCGGGATATTATTCAAATTCAACTTTTTATTCAGGGAATATTTCAGCGCGTATCAGCAAAAAAATAAACTTTGGAGTTTTTGCCAAAGAAGATTTTAGTAATGCCGAACTTGATACTTTTTTTGTAACAGCACCATACACAAAGTCGTTTCAATTGTCGCTCAACTACAATATTGCCCCGCGTGCCTATCTTCGGTTCTTCTGGAGACAATTTGAACGAAAAGACAGATTGGTGCAAGATAAATTTCATTATAAAACAAAATCGCTAAATACTCAACTCAGTCATAAGGTTAGAAAAGTAGAATATAGTTTATTGGGGGAATTTGGTGAAACAACCAATTTGTTATTAACCGAAAATAACAGGCAAAATACTTTTCGTGGAATAGCAGATGTTGGATACCGGTTTAACCAGAAAAACAGCGTTCGTGTTACCGGAAGTTGGTCGAATATTAACAGTTTTGTTACCGGTGACAACAGAAATGTAACCTCGGGGCTTTTTATTGTAAGCCAGATTACTAAAAATCTGAAGGCCGATATACATGTTCAAAATGCATATGATATCGACGATTATTATCGAAACCGGAATTTAATGCAGCTAAATGTTGAATATAAGTTTTTGCGGCATCATGTAATTTCAGCACGAAGTTTTTACACACTCTATAAACAACACGTTGATAATCCTGAGTTTACAGCGACTCTGAATTATACTTATAATTTTGGTATTCCGTTAAAACAGATCGTTAAGGCAGGCAATGTAAAAGGCAGAATAACTTATGATAATGATGAGCCAGCTGAGGGAGTAATTGTAAATCTGCAGAATAAGAGTACAATTACAAATAAAAACGGTGAGTTTTTATTTAATACTGTTCAGCCCGGGAGGCACCTCTTATTTGTAGACCGTTCGAAATTCGAAATAAATCAGATTGTCAATATTCCCTCGCCTTTGGAAATAGAAGTGTTTGAGGACGAGGAAACAGTTGTTAATTTTAAAATTACGACCGGTGCAAAAGTTATAGGTAAGATTAGTTCTGCAAATAATGAAATGGGGGTTTTTATTAATTCTGATGCTAACGCTGAAAGTATTATTGTTGAACTGGGAAACGATTTTGATCAATTCCGGATTACCACTGATGGGGAGGGGGATTTTTCTTTTCCACTGGTTAGGCCAGGTAATTATAAATTCAAAATATATGAAAGTTCTCTGCCGGAGGGATATGAAATTGAAAATTCGGAATACCAGTTAAAGCTTGCTCCTAACGAAGAGAAAAGTTTGCAAATAGAACTGAAACTTAAAAAACGCAACATCATTTTTAAACCTTCAACAAATTTGCTGACTCCCTTAAAAAAAGAGAATTTAGAGCAGGATAAAACAATTTTAACAAAGACGGATAAAGCAAAGATTTATCCTGATTCAGTTTTCTATTCCGTTCAGGTTGGTGCATTCAGAAAAAGGCAAACAAATAATTCGAGGTTTTTTAGTAAGCAACATTTTGATTTTGAGCAACGAATTGACAATGTATACAAATATTTTATTGGTAAATTTGAAACTTTGGACGATGCCAAAAAAGCGAAGAAAGATTTGGAGTCAGATTTTAAAAATTCATTTATCGTAATTTTTAAAAATAATTTATTACAAGAATAGAGTTAGAATAAAACAATAAATCGGAACATGAAAAAAGAACATATATTCTTAGCTTGCTTGTTTACATTTTTAGTTTTGTATACAAACAGGGCTTTCTCTCAATTAGATGAGGCTCAACTTAATATTAATTTTAGTTTGCCAGAAATTGCGCTAATTGATATAGAACCTAACTTTAATAATAATGTATATTTTACAATTAGTTCAGGGGTTGAGTCTGGTAATTCTCCGGTATTTCAACAGGTATCCACAAATATTTGGATAAATTATTCATCGTCACTTTCGAGCCTACAGCACTCACGTTCAGTAGTTGCAGAGCTTTCGCAGGCAGACTTGCTTGATGGAATAACATTGTACCTTGAAGCATCCAATTATTCAGGGTCAGGTGGAGGCCAGCATGGACAAAGTGCTGGTAAAATTGCACTTTCTTCTCAACCAAAATCGATTATTACAAATATTGGTAATTGTTTTACTGGAGATGGAATAAATAACGGCCATTCACTTTCATTTTCAATCGATATTTCGGATTACGCAAAAGTGGTTTCGGTTGAAAACGCAAATCTTTTGGTTCTATATACGATAACGGACAACTAAAATTCTCTATGAAAAAAGTATATTTTACATTATTATTTCTTGGGTTGCTTATTACCTCTGCTGCTCAAAATATAGATATATCGGTAACAGGCTATGCAAATTTTAATAACTCTGATTATTCAATTACTGAAGCGGGAGAAGACTTTTCATCCGCTATGATAACCGAATCATCTGCTTATATTTCAGTAGATTATCTTAGTTTGATGGATAAAATATTTGGGTCTGATATTAAGTGGAGAGTTTTTGTGAATAAATCAGATATTAGTTGGAACCAGAACTTATCTTTGGAAATAAAGCGAAGTGGTAATGGTACAAAAGCTTCCTGGTTGGGCCCTTCGCCTACAATAAATCATGGAACCAGTTATCAGACAGTTACAAATATTCCAGTGTATTTTTTTCGTGGGAGATATGGCATAACTGATATCCCTCTGGGTTTCAGGTTGAGTGGAGCTTCGTTGAGAATGGGCGCAAATCAATTTGAGACTACAATTACTTTTACCGTTTATGATGATTGGTAGAATTATGGTAAATCCTAAAAATCAGAACAGGTATTTCGTTAAAAATTACTGATTTTTCAACTTCCATTCCATTTGCTTTTGCCACTTTCATAGAAGCAGCATTTTCTTTGTGGATAATAGAAATCAAAGAATCAGCAAAACTATTTTCAAAAGCAAACACTTTACATTTTATTGCTGCCTCGGTTGCATAACCTTGTTTCCAAAAATCGGGGTGAAGCGAATATCCTATTTCAAGCTCTTTTGTTCCATCTATTTCCTGAACTAAAAGTCCACACATTCCAACTCTTTCATTCGTAAATTTATTTACAAGAACATTGTGTCCGCCTGTATTATTTTTATAACGTTCAAAAACCTTGTCGAACCAAAATTGGCAAAACTTTCTGGGGTTAGAGTTTTCTGCAAATGAAAAATAGCGGGTAGCCATCTTGTTTGATGCAAACCCCATCCACCAGTCAAAGTCGCTTTCTTCTAACTTGCGGAATATTAAGCGTTCTGATTCTTGTCCGGTTAAAAGAAACTTCATAATTACCAGTTGAAAACAAGATTATATTTTAGCGGATCGATTTCCCATTTCTCCAATAAACCGCGTGCTGCTCTTAAATCGTACCGGTTGCGGTTCATTTCCGGTAGTTGCTTAATCATTTCTATTGTGCCATCAATAATTTCTTTACTATTATCTTCAATACAGTCGATAGCATTTAGTGCATGACAACGAGCAAATTCATTCGGATTATTTAAAACACCGAGTAGTGCTTTTTTCCCTTCTTCTTTTTCTCCTAACTTGTACAATGCTTCGGCAGCAACTACTACCACATTCGGTGATAGATCATTAATTGCTTTTTTCAATTCTTCTGTTGCAGGTGCAGCTTTATCTTTTAAAATAAGCAGTCCGGATGCTCCCCAGTAACGAATTGCACTTTCATCGCTTTGCAAATAGTTTTTCAGTTTATCAATGTTTTCTGCTTTACCCAAAGTTGCTGTTTCTGCAGCTTCCATTATTTCAGGGAAATTTACTGCACCAGAGCGCATATAATCATACATCGCTATTCCGTTAGTGCGGTTGATTTGGTCTGCTTCGGGTATAAATCCAGTGTCGTAAATTCTTGTTAACCAGTTTTTATTTGCAGTACGCATTCTGTCAAGTACATCTTTATAATCAGGGTTTTCGGCAAGATTGTTTACCTCCCAAGGATCGTTTTCGGTGTCATATAATTCTTCGGAGGGTTTGGGCTCCCAGAAAATACTTTGTGTTTTGTTGCACTCGCCGTTTAAATAGGCATTTTCCCATGAGCCAATCGAGGGCGCTCTCCAAAGATATTCCAAGTGTTGTCCGTAAATCCGATAGGGCATGTAATTTCTTATGTAACGATATTTTTGGTCTCGAACTGCACGGCACATATCATAACGTTCATCCATCCTTTCGCGAAACATAAAAGCGTATTCCGGATCTTCCGTTTTTTGTTTTCCAAGAAAGGCATTTCCTTGCAGATAGTCAGGAATTTCAACCCCGGCAATACTCAGTAAAGTTGGAACCAAATCAACAAAACTGACCAGCCTGTCTACTTTTGAGCCAGGTTTTGCAGCCGGGAAAAGATATTTATATTTTTCAGGAATGCGTATAATAAACGGGACATGTGTGCCGGTTTCGTAAACATAACGTTTGCTTCGGGCCAAAACACCACCGTGGTCGCCGTAATAAAAAACAATGGTATTATCGGCCAGCCCTGAATCCTCCAGCTCTTTTAACCAAACACCAACCTGAGTATCCATATCTTCGACTTTATCATAATACTGTGCCCAGTCGTGTCTCATTTCGGGCGTATCCGGATGATAAGGGGGTAACTTAACATCTTCTAGTTTATGGCGAAGATCTTTGTTAGGAACCCATTTATGAATTGAACTTTCATGCGAAATGGTTGTGTTGAATACGGCAAAAAAAGGTTTCCTTTCCGGTCGGTTTCTGTAATGAGCTTTATTGCTGCACTCGTCCCAAATCGCTTTGTCATCAAAATCGCCCAGATTATAATCGGTTTTTACATTGTTGGTGCAATAATATCCGGCAGCTCTTAAATATTCAGGATACGTTTTTACGATATCGGATTTTGGATAATAACTACGCATGTTCTGGTTCCCTCCGGAACAGGCGTAAACACCAGTCAGAATTGTATTTCTTGCGGGGGCACAAACCGGTGCATTTGCATAGGCATGTGTATATAAAAATCCTTCCGATGCCAGTTTGTCGAGATTTGGGGTAGTGGCAAATGTGTCGCCGTAGCAACCTGCAAACGGGCTGTTGTCTTCACTGGTTAGCCATAAAATATTAGGGAGTTCCTGTGTAACTTTTTCTTTGCAACTGATAAATGCACAAAGCAGTAAGACTAAAAGAAATACTAATACAATTCTGGATTGATTATTCGGTTTCATCAGCGTTGGTTTAAATAAGCAATAAAAATAATCAATGATAAGAACCTAAAGGAATATTGAGGGATTTTTTTTGAAAAGTAAAAGGTTATTTTTCGAATTAGTTCATAATTTCAACCCGGTTTCCGTCGGGATCGAGTACAACACTTTCATAATTTCCATCACCGGTTGTACGGGGTTCTCCAATAATTCTGAATCCATCTTTTCTTAATAACTCGGTTATATGGTCAACCTGGCTTTTTGAACCCGTACTAATGGCGAAGTGAATAAGCCCGGTATGTTGTTTTAATGCATCATTCTTTGATTTTGGAATATTGGGCATTTCCATGATTTCCAATTTACAATCGTCGTCGAATGTCAGGAAATAAGAGCGAAATTCTTTCGAATGATTGTAGTAGATCTCGTTGCACGAGGCATCAAAATAGTGCATGTAAAAGTTGCGAAGTCCTTCAAGGTTGTTGGTCCAAATGGCTATATGATCGATTTTCATCATTTAAAATTTCAAATATTAAAAAAACAAAAAGAAAATATACCTACATATTTCCTTCCCATTCGGCAAAAAAGCGGGTTAAAAAATCTTCCATAAATGTATGACGATTTTCAGCAATTGCAAAGGCCGTTTTCGTATTTAACCTATTTTTTAACAAAAGTAGCTTTTCGTAAAAATGATTAATTGTTGGGGCTGTCGTCTTCTTATATTCGGCGAATGATTGATGCAGTTCGGGGGTAATTTCAGGGTGATAAATCAAACGTCCCTTATTTCCTCCAAATGCAAACGTTCTTGCAATTCCTATAGCTCCAATCGCATCCAACCGGTCGGCATCCTGAACAATTTTTGCTTCCAGTGAATTGGCCTTTGTTTCAACTCCGGCACCTTTAAAAGAAACCTGTTCAATAATATCCAGTATTTTAGATATCTGTAGATTTTCAATGTTCAATTTG
>JAWKKP010000055.1:0-9665 GCA_041393215.1 Draconibacterium sp. | reverse complement strand
CTATTTTTCATTTCTTACCAATCAGACGACAGAACTTGAAGTTATTTGCTTTGAGCCTTCCACCCTTTTTAGAATAGACAAACAAAATTTTGAACTATTAGCAAAAACTGAATATGGAAGACTAATATGCCAAATTGCTTCCGAAAGTTTGTACATACACAAACAAACTCAACAATTGGAATTACTCTCTAAGACAGCAGAACAACGCTATCTTGAAATGTTTAAAAAGCAACCAAACATTATACAGAGAACGCCAAACAAATACATTGCTTCATATTTGGGAATTACACCAGAAAGTTTTAGCCGAATAAGAAAAAAGATTTCTTGATTTTCATTTCTTACCATACGATATGTTTTTTTAAAAATCATGTTTTCATTTTTGCGAGTAATTTAATCAAGTATAAAAATGGAAAAGTATAAAATAGCATTACCGATAATTCTTGTTGTAGTATTTACAGCAATGATTTTATTGGCTTCTCAACAACTTAAAACCTCAAAGTTGTTTGATGTTTCGCAAAACGAATATGTAAACTTTCAATTCAACTACCAATTTGTTCTTTTATTAGTTACAATTCTATCGTTGTCAGCTAACTATTTTTTGAACAGAGGGAATTTTTTAAACTATTTTTCATTTGGAAACATTTCTGTTCCTGCGCAAGAATTGAAATTGTTTGGTATTAAAGCAAACGACAGTTGGCTGAAAACAGGAATTTCATTATCAATATTTATAAGTTTAGCAACAGCTACTTTTATGTATTTTCAACTGAAACAAGCACAAGTTAATTGGGCTTTGTTACAAGGTGGTATTTTGTGGATTTTGCTTTTTTCATTAACCAACTCATATGGAGAAGAAATGATTTATAGAATGGGAATAGTATCGCCACTAAAAGGACTTTTGCAACCAATGACTATATTTATCATTTCGGCTATTTTATTTGGAATTCCACATTTGGCAGGAATGCCAAGTGGCTTAATTGGTGCAACTATGGCAGGATTACTAGGACTAGTTTTAGCCAAATCACTTTACGAAACAAACGGCTTCTTTTGGGCTTGGTTTATACATTTTTTACAAGACGTAATTATAATTGGAACACTATTTTTAATGACGACAAAGAAATAGGATAATCAAAAAGCCCAGCAGGTAACAATGTGTCTAGTGAATAAGGGTTTCAGAGGTTTTCGAGCGGTGTCGCTCGCTTTAATTTTGGGTGGTAAATTGATAGGTTTGAAGCCCGGAACCCCTTAAAACACCATACACTTATGGTTATGGGTATCCTTAAATGACACTCCGACAAACAAATAAACTCGAAACAATGGACGAATTTAAAATATTTAAAAAATGGCTGACAAAGGTTTCTTTTCTGACTGATAAGGACTGTTCACTTTTTCAGCCTTTTTTAAACACAAAAAAACTCAAAGCGAAAGATTACTTTTTGAGCGAAGGAAAAATTTGTCGCGAAATTGGTTTTATAAATCATGGCTGTTTCCGAACATATTACTTGTCTGACGGAAAAGAAATCAACACGCATTTTGCATTTGAAAACGAATTTGTAACAGAATATGACAGTTTTTTGCAGAGTAAGCCAAGCCGTTATTTCATTCAGGCATTGGAAGACGCTGAAATTGTAACATTCAATTTATCCGCTTTACAAAACGCCTACAACCAATCGATAAATTGGGAACGCTTTGGCAGAATGATAGCTGAACAATCTTACAAATTGACAACCCAACGAGTTGAAAGCTTTTTGTTCTTAGACGGAGAACAACGTTACATTGATTTACTCAAAAATCAGTCGCATATCCTTGACAGAATACCACTATATCATATTGCCTCATATTTAGGACTTGAACGAGAAAGTTTGAGCCGCTTACGGAAAAAAATTGCAGGTAAATAACGATTGTAACATTTATCAATTTTTTCACCACCTAACTTTTAGACTTTTACAGTGTAAAACTTATTATTCACTTAAAAAGTCTTAAAATGAAAAGATTAATTATTTCCGCCCTTACAATCGCTTCAATGATTTTGGCAAGTTGCAGTTCGTCAAAGCAAATAATCGTTCCGTTTAGCGACTTCATTGAGCTGGACGACACTTACACCATTATTTGGAATGGTATCAGCAAGGCATACCGTTATGAAAACGGGCAATGGTTAAGAGCTGCGAATTACGATTATCAATTCAATGTAGTGCAAAAACGATACGATAATCATTGGAAGTCTGTAAAGTCACTAAATCGTATTCATCCCGACTATGACGGTAAAGCGGGCAACAGAGACCAAACAATGTATTTTGAAGTTGCTTACAAAAACTTGATTGACGGAAAGGTACAAGCAATTATCAATTCTTCGTTGGGTAACGGAACAGGAACAACTGATACTGAATTTCGCAAATCTGTTTTAACAATGTATGTCCCAAATGCAAGTAAGTTTATGCCGTATAACAAGTTTAGAATTACGCAAAACTACAATTACGAAGAAGGTGTGCTGACCGAAACGGTTGAACTCATAAAAGAGAAAGACGGAAAAGAAACACCGTTTATGAAAAACGAAGAAACCGCTTTGATATTCGTTAATAGCAAATTGGACAAAGCACCGACAACCTTTAAACAATAACTACAATGACAAACGAAGCAAGAAAAATATGCGGTTTCATTTTGCTTTCTGTTCCGACTATTATTTACGGTGGGTATTTTTTACTCACCGTTTTGATCGGACAACAGGAACATATGCAATTAACGGACTTTCAGAAGACAATGTTTCGTGCAGGACACGCCCATGCAGGAGTTTTAGTAATTTTTGCTTTGTTGGTTCAGTTGTTTGTTGACCACGCTTCACTTTCAAAAAATTGGAAATGGATTGCCCGGCTTTCATTCCCAATTTCCGCAATTATAATTAGTTTGGGGTTTTTTGCAGCAGCTATCGGCAAACAAATTACCGAACCGACAAGACTAATTTTAATTTTGTATTTTGGCATTGGCATACTAATTTTTGGACTTTTGACATTGGGAGTTGCACTAATCAGACAGAAGAAAGGAAGCCCATAACAAGCGTTACCTGCAAGCATAATGAATAGAACATGAACGAAAAAATAACAAAAGAAATAAATAGTATTTTAAATCTACCTTCTGAGTTATTAAATGATTTTCTCAATAAATTGAAACCAGTTCGCATCAATAAAGGTGATTATTTTTTAAAAGAAGGTGATTTATGTAGAAATATTGCATTATTAACCAAAGGTGCATTCTATTCCTATTATCAAAAGGATGACAATGATATTATTGAAGACTTTTGTTTAGAAGGTTGTTTCCTTGCCGACTACCCTGCTTTTATTAACAATACTGCTGCTAAAAAGAACTTTAAGGCGTTGGAAAATACTCAATTGCTAACTATTTCAAAAAAGGAATTGGATGAATTATATTTATCAAATCCAGCCTATGAAAGGGCAGGACGCTTGATTGCAGAATATCTTTTTACCAGTTGGGAGGCGAAACTAAGAGATAACATATTTTTATCACCTACAGAGCGATACAGAAAACTTATAAAAAACCGCCCCGACATTTTACAAAGAGTCCCACAGTATCTCATAGCATCCTTTCTAAATATCACACCACAATATTTAAGTCAAATCCGAAAAAAAATGATTTATTAAAATAGTTGAATGAATTTGGGAAAACGGTTTGTCAACTTTGCATTTTAATTAAATGGAAAGTAATTACAATGAGACAAACAATTTTATTTATTCTTCTAACCTTATTAATCAATCAAGCAATGGGACAAAGTAGTATTTTATTTGAATCTGCACGCAATCTTGCAGCAGAGATCAGAGAAGGAAAAATCAGTTCTTATCAGGTAGTGACGGCATATATCGAACAAATTGAAAAGCAAAACGACACTTATAACGCCATTGTGTTACTCAACAAAGAACAAGCACTCGAAAGAGCCAAAGAAGCCGATTCGGCACTTGCAAACGGTGAAATTTGGGGTAAACTTCATGGAGTACCAATCACAATAAAGGACAATTACAGAACCAAAGGATTGATAACAACAGCAGGATATTTGCCTTTAAAAGATAATGTACCTGACGAAAATGCAGAACTCGTGAAACTTCTTTTGTCGGAAGGAGCTATAGTTATTGGAAAAACTAATCTTTCCATTTTGGCAATGGATATGCAAGCTGATAATCCGATTTTCGGTAAAACAAATAATCCCTGGGATACAACTCGAACGAGCGGTGGTAGTAGTGGTGGCTGTGCAACTGCATTGGCAACAGGGATGACACCTTTGTCTTTCGGAAATGACCTTGCTGGTTCCATTCGCCTGCCTTCGGCATATTGCGGTGTGTACGGATTTAAACCTTCTTTTGGTTTAGTTTCATTAAATGGAATTCAAACAGACCCAAAACAGAAAACCAATGGACTAAAATCACTTGCAGTTGCAGGGCCTTTGGCAAGAAATATTAATGATTTGGAACTTGCCTTGCAAATTATTGCTCAAACCACAACTACCGACCAAAGACTTGTTCCGCTCAATCCATGTACTGATACTTTTGACATCAAAAAACTAAAAATAGCGTGGACAGATGAATTTGGCGGTGTTCCGGTTGATAATGAAATAAAAACTACAATTAAAAACTATGTTGAGAAATTGGAAAAAGCAGGAGCAACAGTAGTTAAAACTGTTCCCGAATTAGATTTTTATCAGGTATGGAAAACTTGGGGCAGTTTTGTAGGAATGCAAGGCGGATATAATACTTCAAATTTCGTAAAATGGTTGGGATTACCTTTTACAAAAGGTGTTTTAAAAAATGTGCCAATGCATCAAAATATTGTGAAACCTACTTCAGTAGAAAAATATATGATTGCCATGAATATTCAAGACACTATGATTACAATTATGGAAAATTTCTTAAACGAGTATGATGTTTTCATTTGTCCAGTTAGTTCTGTAAAGGCATTCAAACATCATGCTCCGAGTAAATCATACGGCAATTTCAGTATTTACAATAACCCTTTACCTGTCAACAATAAAGAAATCCACTATTATATGGCAACACAAGCATATACAACTCCTTTCACATTGACCGAGAGCCCTGTGTTATCAATGCCAATTGCTTTATCAAAAGACAGTTTACCAATAGGTATTCAGGTTATTGGTAAAAGATATGAAGATTTCAAATTATTGGAAATCGGAAATATTTTAAATGAATATTCTGAAAAATTTAATTTTCCTTTACAAGAATAAAAAGGAAAAGTATTTGAAATGAAACAAAAAATGCCAGCAGGTAACAATGTATAAAAATAATAGCCGAGATATTAGTAAATACAAGGGTTGTAGTCCGCTTCAACTTTCTGGCAACTTGACAGGAACATGCCACGCAGTCGGCTACTATTCTTATACTTCACCGTTACCAGCAAGGCTAAAAGAGCATTCTGCAAAAAATAGGCAACTTGATTTGATTTTGTACTTTTGAAACATGGATAAGAAATTACAAAGAACAGAAATATACCAAAAACTAGTCGACACAATTGGAGTGACAATTGAAAGTGCTAGACAAAAAGCAATTCAAGCTGTTAATAATGAGCTGCTAAGAGCAAATTGGGAGATTGGTAAGTATATCGTAGAATACGAGCAACATGGAAATGAAAAAGCTGAGTATGGAAGTGCGTTGTTGACCAATTTAGCAAAAGACCTGAAAGCACGATTTGGAAAGGGGTTTAGCAAGAGTAACATTTACTTAATGAGACAATTTTATCTCAAATATCAGATTTTCCAGTCACTGACTGGAAAATTAACATGGACTCATTATGCTGAATTATTGAGTGTTTCGGATGACAATGCCAGAGGATTTTATGAAAATCAATCTATACATGAAAATTGGAGTGTACGAGAACTGAAAAGGCAGATTAGCTCATCATTATTTGAAAGGTTAGCATTAAGTCAAGATAAAGACGGTGTTTTAAAGTTAGCTGAACAAGGTCAAATAGTTACAGCACCAAAAGATATTGTAAAAGACCCATACGTTTTGGAGTTTCTGCAAATTCCATCTGAGCATAGAATGACAGAAAGTAAATTGGAGCAGCGGATTATTGATAATCTTCAGACTTTTTTACTTGAATTAGGCAAAGGATTTTCATTTGTTGGCAGACAATATCGGATAACTTTGGATAATGACCATTATTACGTTGACTTGGTTTTTTATCATAGGATTTTGAAATGTTTTGTGCTTATCGACTTGAAAACAAAACATGTTAAGCATCAGGATATTGGTCAGATGAATATGTATCTGAACTATTTTAAAGCCGAGGAAAATACAGAAGGGGACAATCAACCCATTGGAATTGTTCTTGGAGCTGATAAAAACGATATACTTGTCGAATATGCAATCGGTGGGATTTCAAATAATATTTTTGTTTCTAAATACCAATTGTATCTTCCAGACAGGAAAGTATTAGAACAAAAAGTGAAAGAAATGATAACAGAGTAAAGCCCAGCTGGTAATAAATAGGACTCTGAGCGGTCTGCAAGACCCAGCGAGGAGTCGGTGTTGAACTACATCCCATACCACGGTACTGGAGTCGTATTTTTCTATGCACTTAATGAGGGTTTTGGATATTTCCGGGAGATGAACAGGCTAACCGTAATTTGAAATGATGCAGATTGTTGAGCTTTTTGAGATTATGTTTTCTGACGGGTTCGTTAAAAACAGAAGTCAAGATGTCTTTTTATTCGCATACAGGCATAGTTTGCCCTCTTGCCCTTTATCGGGCAAACCGGGGAGGTTGACTAATTGCATGCAGGCGATTGTTTGGGAACGAACCAGGCTGGAGAGCGTATTCGTGGAAGCTCACATACCACCACCATTCGGCCTGTTTTGCACACCGGGCACAGGCAGGGGTTCACACCGGTGAGCCTTTCCAGACGCTCCAGGTTAGTCTCCGGGCCTTTTTGTTTTTTTACGATTGCATCAATACCGGGCTTTTCTTGCGGTACAAACTGCAGCATGTTGTTGCGAATGAAAGTATGGTTGTAAATTCCATACCGGCGGATTTTGACAAAGCGCCCAGGCAGGATGTGCATGGTAAACCGGCGCATGAACTCAACGCCATCGAGGGTTACCGGCTTATTAACACCCCTGTCGTTGTAATCTTTGGCCATGAAAGTTACTTTGCCACCGGCAATGTTTAAAATGCGCTGGTTTGTAATGGCCACGCGGTGGGTGTATTGGCCTAAGTATTTTACCACATGTTCAGCGCTTGCCAGCGAAGGACGGCCATGCACCACCCAGCGGGTGTTATAAGCCTGCTGCACGGAGTCATCAAAAAGAGAGCGTTCGTTTCGTTTTCGCAGGGCACGCTTCAGGCTGTGGAGGAACTTACCCTTAAAGGCCTCGCTGAGTTGATGTACGGGATACAGGAACTTGCCTTCATGGCCAATGTTTTTCCAGCTGCCATCAAGGGTATAGCCGGCAGCCGGGACAATGCAGTGGATGTGCGGGTGCAATGACAGGTTCTGCCCCCAGGTATGAAGCACACAGACGGCCCCGCTTTCAACACCATAATGCGAGTAACCGAATGAACGAAGCGTATTCCATACCGCTGCAAAAAGCAGCTCGTAATACATTCTTTGGTTATGCAAACACACAGCATTCAATTGATGCGGCACTGTAAATATAATGTGATAGTGCTTGATGGGCATGGTGCTGTGCATCAGGTCATCAACCCAAAAGGCCTGTTTGGCTGCCTGGCATTTGGGACAATGCCTGTCGCCACAACTGTTGTAACTGTAGCGGACAGAACCGCAGCTTACACAGGCTTCTTCATGTCCGCCAAGGGCAGCCGAACGACAGCTTGCTATTTTGCCCAGCACCTTTAGTTGCATGGGGGTAATCTTGCCTTTGGCATACAGGCCGGCACCAAAAAGGTTTACCACATCGGCCAGTTCAAACCTTGTCCGCATGTTTCGGGAAGTTATAAAGCGTATCCAGCGGGCTGTGCGGCTTTATCAGTTCACACTGGGCCACATGCAAATAAATCATGGTGGTGGTAATCTCGGCATGGCCCAGCAGTTCTTTAAGGGTTACAATATTGATCCCCTGTTCGAGCAGGTGGGTGGCATAAGCATGCCTGAGCGAATGAAGGTTCACATCCTTGGTAATGGATGTTTTTTTCAGGTTTTCGCGCATCACCCACGACAGGCCACGCACGCTGTACCTGCCACCGGGGTCTTTCCCATTGAACAACCAGATGTGGGGGTTTTCGGCTTTCAGGTACTTTTTCAGCCCGACAGCCATGCTTTCGGCCAGCGGAACAATGCGGTCTTTCTTGTATTTGCTCTGGCGGATGTGAATGGTTTTGCGTTCAAAATCCACATCGGAGATTTTCAGGTTGATCACCTCCTGTCCGCGCAGGCCGGCCGAGTAAATTAATGTAAGTACAATACGTTGTTTAAGAAGCGTTGGGGCACTAAAAAGCGCTTTCAGTTCCTGGTGGTTCAGGATAACGGGGAGTTTCGTGTCTTTCTTCAACGAAGGCAGTGCAATGGCATTTTTGTTCATCCCCAGCAGGCGGTAATAATAGCGAAGCCCGTAAACCATGTGTTTAAAGCTACTTCGTGATGGCGATTTAGGGTCGCAGGCCAGGGCAGCCAGGTATTCATTGATCTCTTCGGCATCAATCTGCTCGGGCATCTTGCCAAAGTTAATTACAAACAAGGCGATGCGCCTGATGTAATTATTTAAAGTACTTTTGCTTTGTCCGCGTAAGGTAACCTGTTGCTCCAGTTTGCGGACAACTTTTTCAAATTCAGGAACAAGCACAATGGCCTGCTCAACAATAGTTAAACCCGATTTCTTTCTCATATCAGTAATTTTAAAGTGAATAAATTTCTAATTATAGAAAGAATCGGGTAATTTTGTATAAGCTATCCCGCCTGGGCGGGATTTAGTTCAACACGCCATATACTCCATTGGCGTTTAAGTGTTTATTTGATGTTTGTTGCTCTATCATAGTTTATCTGTTAATTGAAATTTATAGCTTCGAATCGCCAACGGCGCATATGGCCAACGTTAGCAAATATTAAAAACATGCTAAAGAACATCGTGACACACAAAGCAAGAGTAATGCAAGTTCCAACGCTAAAGTCAGCCCAATGGATCTGCATTACACATGCTTTCTGCAACCGCACAGGCCTTTAATTGAATAAAACCATTGACTAAAAAAATGAAAGAAAAATAAAAACAGAACCGACAATTAAACTAAAGGGACCTAATTATGGAAAACCAAATAAAAATTATCATTGCCGACGACCACCCACTAATGATCGATGGAATTAAAAACGCATTGACAGACTGCAGTGAAATCAAGATAATTGGGGAAGCAAAAAACGGACTTGAAGCCATAGAACTTGTTAAAACTAAAAAACCTGACCTGGCTTTACTTGACATAAGGATGCCTGAATTAGATGGAATTGATGCAGCTAAAATATTGAAAAAGCAATTTAGCAAATTAAAAATCATCATATTGTCCCAATATGGAGAAAGGGGATTTATCAGGCGTTGTCAAAAAATCGGAGTTGATGGATACTTAATTAAAGGTTGTAGTTCAAAAGAACTTATCAGCACAATAATAAACATACATAACGGAGGTTATTATTTTAATGTGCCGGA
>JAWKKP010000054.1:0-10577 GCA_041393215.1 Draconibacterium sp. | reverse complement strand
GCCCTGTTTGGAACATCCTCTGTGTCTGATTACAAATACTCTATTTTCTGCACGTATACAACCGATGTTTCAAAATCTGCTGAAATTTCAACAGATATTCAGCAGCAATTAGTAAGGGCTGAAATGAAATTTTATCCAAATCCTTTTACAACCAAACTTCATTTTGAGTTCATGTCGACAGAAAAGACTCATGCGCAGATTGATATTTTCGATTTAACAGGGCGTAAAATAGAATCTATCTTTGATAGCAAAATAGATGAAAATTTGATTTACAACGTTGACTTCAATCCGAGTGACGCTACAAGTACGATTTATATTTACCGAGTAGTGATCGGAGAAAAGATATTTA
This sequence comes from Draconibacterium sp., assembly GCA_041393215.1. Classification (GTDB taxonomy): domain Bacteria; phylum Bacteroidota; class Bacteroidia; order Bacteroidales; family Prolixibacteraceae; genus Draconibacterium. Next base: position 10,228 of record JAWKKP010000054.1, on the reverse strand, counting down.
ATGGGAAAGTTGTTCATCAGAAATAAAAAATAAAATTGTTTTGTATAACCTGTAAATGAATTTGAAATATTAGTTGTAACCAATTATTAAGAAAGACCTGAAAACGGGTCTTTCTTTTTTTTTATCTCTTATCTTTTTCCTAATTTTAACGCGAACAAAAAAATCTTAAGTCATGATAAAAGAAAAAATGTTAAACGCAATTAATGAACAAATTAATGCGGAACAATATTCAGCATTACTATATCTTTCTATGTCAGCATACTTCTATGAACAAGGATTACCAGGATTTGCCAACTGGATGTATATTCAATATCAGGAAGAGCTAACACACGCTAATAAATTTTTCAAGTATTTAACAGACCGAAGTGGTAAAGTTGTTTTAAAGGCTATTGAACAAATGCCAACTGAATTTGATGGTGTGATAGATGCTTTTGAAAAAACGCTTAAACACGAACAACATGTTACCAGTTTAATTCATAATTTGGTTGATATTGCCATCGAAGAAAAAGACCATGCTTCTCAAAGTTTTTTAAAATGGTTTGTTGACGAACAAGTAGAGGAAGAAGCCAACGTACAGGAAATTCTCGACACACTGAGGTTAATTAGTGGCCAGGGAAATGGAATTTTTATGCTGGATCGCGAAATGCGTCAGCGTAAGTTTGTTGATTCAACGCAAGCAGCAGAATAAGGTAAACTTATTAATAAATATCTTTAAAAGGCTGCAAAATTTGTAGCCTTTTTTATTATGTATAGTATGGATATTCAGGAAAAAATAGTTGCACATTTTGAGCATTTAAAAGAACTGTGCCAGTTTGTTTGGGAACCAGATGATATTGACAAAATAGAGCGGGCATTTATCTTTTCCAAAAAAATTCTGGGAGAGAGCAGATTTAATACAGGAGAAACAATTCTTTTACATTCGCTTGAAGTTGCTACAATAATTGCTCAGGAAATTGGACTGGGGCCCGATTCCATTGTCTCGGGCTTATTACATAATGTAACCTATGCCGGATTAAGCGATAAAGCCAACCAGCAGGATATTGAGCAACATTTTGGCACGCGGGTTTATTCGATATTGGAAGGAATGTCGAAAATTAACGCCCTTGGTACCGATACCGTAGATATTCATCCTGAAAATTACAGAAAATTACTATTGGCACTTGCCGGTGATGTTCGGGTTATCATTATAAAAATAGCCGACCGCTTGCAGGTAATGAGAAATCTGGATGTTTACGACGAAGAAAGAAGAAGGCGTATTGTTACCGAAACTTCGCATCTGTATGCACCGCTGGCACATCGACTGGGGTTGTATTATGTAAATTCAGAGATGCTTGATTTGTGCCTTAAATACGAAAAACCGGAAGCATACAATTATGTGGTAAATCGTTTAAGAGAAACAGAAAAAGAACGAGCCAATTTTGTTGCCGAATTTGTAAAGCCGGTTGAAGAGAACCTTAAAAAAAAGGGGTTGGAATTCTCAATGAAAGCCCGCACTAAATCCATTTCATCTATTCATAATAAAATGAATAAGAAGAATGTTTCGTATGATGAAGTGATGGATTTGTTTGCTATTCGTATTATACTCGATTCGAAACCTGAAGATGAAAAGTCGGATTGCTGGATTGCATATTCCATTGTAACCGAAGAATACCAAACCGACACAAGTCGTTTGCGCGACTGGATTACAAATCCAAAATCGAATGGATACGAATCATTACATACCACTGTTTTAGGTCCTCAAGGAAAGTGGGTGGAAATTCAGATTCGTACCAAAAGAATGGATGAAATAGCCGAAAAAGGATTGGCCGCTCACTGGAAATACAAAGGAGGGAAGGGGAGTTCAGGATACGATTCCTGGCTGGCCGGTATAAGAGATATTTTGGAAAACCCGGAGTTAAATGTTGTTGATTTTATTGATCAATTCAGTACGGATATTTATAGCGACGAAATTTTTGTGTTTACCCCGAAAGGTGACCTTAAAAAATTATCGAATGGCGCAACCATGCTCGATTTTGCCTATGAAATTCATTCGAAACTGGGAGATACCTGTGTTGGTGGTAAAGTAAACGGGAAAAAAGTTACGCTGAAACACAAACTGAAAAACGGTGATCATATTGAAATTGATACATCGCCAAACCAAAAACCAAAACTGGACTGGCTCGAATTTTTGGTTACTTCAAAAGCGAAAAACAGGGTAAAAGCAAGGCTGAATGAGGAACGAAATAATCAGGCAGCCCAGGGCAGAGAAATACTTCTGCGAAAATTTAAAAACTGGAAGCTGGAATTGAACGATGAAGCAATTCGGAAAATACTCAAAAAGTATGGGTTTAAATACGCCGTTGATTTTTACTACGACGTTGCCGTTGGTAAAATCGATCCGCTTGATGTTAAGTCGATTTTTACAGAGAAAGAAGAAGTAACGACACGTACAAAACTGGAGGAACTTCTGCCGGTTAAAGAAGTAAAAGATTTAAACTTTGAGAGTGGAGATGATTTTCTTGTAATTGACAATAACCTGAAAAATGTGAATTACAAACTTGCCCAATGCTGTAATCCTGTTTTCGGCGATTCAATATTTGGTTTTGTAACGATTAACGACGGAATTAAAATTCACCGAAACGGTTGTCCGAATGCACCTTCGATGAAAGAACGATTTCCATATCGGGTAATTAAAGCAAGATGGCGCGATACAACAACGAAAAGCTCATTTTTAACTACTTTATATATTTCAGGAATAGATGAACCGGGTATTGTTTCTGAAATTACTCATATTATTTCGAAAGATTTGGGAACTCAAATTCGTTCTATCAACATTGAATCGGATAAAGGGAAATTTGAAGGACAGCTGAGAATACTCGTTTACAATGTCGAGCATCTCGATTTTCTGATTCATAAAATCAAAAAAGTAAAAGGTATTATATCAGTAACAAGAGGAGAACAATGAATATTTTAATCGCACCAAATTCGATGAAAGGCAGCTTGAGTGCATTTGATTTTTCCGACACAGTAGAAAAAGCTTTTTTAGATTGTTCGCATGCATTCAAAACCAAAAAGGTACCGGTTGCCGATGGTGGTGATTTTACAGGCGAGGTTCTTCAAAGAGCAAACAATGCAGAAATTATTCAAACTGAAGTCATTGGTCCTTTGGGTAAAAAAGTTCAATCGAAATTTGCAGTCTATGAAAATACAGCCATAATTGAAATGGCCGATGCTTCGGGAATGAAGTTAGTTGAACAATCATCGCTAAATCCATTAAAGGCAACTTCTTATGGAACCGGGCAATTAATTCAGGAAGCATTAAAAAATGGTTGTACTGAAATTCTACTGGCCATTGGAGGAAGTGCGACGGTTGATGGGGGGATGGGAATGATGGAAGCACTGGGGTTTGAATTTTTCGATGTACAAAAGAAAAAACTTTCCGGGAACGGAAGTAACCTCAGTAAGATTCATTCAATCAGAACATCCCGAAGTGAACGTGAATTTTCAATAAAGATTATTTGTGATGTTGACAATCCGTTACTTGGAGAAAACGGGGCAGCAGCAGTTTTTGGGCCGCAAAAAGGGGCTACTCCCGAAATGGTTATTCAACTGGAGAAAGGATTAAAAAACTGGTCGGAAATTCTACGCGTAGAAACAGGTAAAGATTTAGCGAATATAAAAGGGACCGGAGCCGCCGGAGGTTTATCTGTTCCATTGCTGGCGTTTTTCGAAACAGAGATTGTGGAAGGGGCCAATTTTGTTTTATCAAAACTTGATTTTAACGAGCACTTAAAATGGGCAGATATGGTAATTACAGGCGAAGGAAAAATCGATTCGCAAACATTAAGTAATAAAGCACCTTATGCCGTTGCATTAGCAGCAAAGAAATTAAATATACCGGTTTACGCATTCGCCGGTATTGCAGAGAAACTAAAATCGGAAGTATTTGATGGTATTTACACACTTGTAAATGAAAAAGTAAGTAAAGAAATGGCGATAAATAATCCGAAAGAACATTTATATAATTTGGCTTTTGAATTTGCTAAATCAATTAAAGCTTAATTCTGCATATTTTCATGAACATAAATAAACTTGAAAGAGTGAACTTGTTACTTCAGGCAGAAAGATCAGAAGATGCACAGGAATTGTTTGATAAAATAGATCCGGAAGAAACAGTTGAATACCTCTTAACAAAGGGAAATATCGACCAGAAATTCCAACGGTGGGGTAGTGCAATTAATGCATACAACAAAATTTTAACTTTAGATTCCGATAACAAAGAAGCAAAAAACAGCCTGCAATTCATTCAGAATATTTTAAACTTTTGGAATCCTGAAACGTTTAACCCTTAGAGTTTTAGTAATATAAACATGACAAATTCTGAATGATTTACATCATCTTAAATATTTTTAACTTGGTGTATGTCAAATCATTAAAGTTCACAATAGAATTAGGATTTTAATTCATTATTGTTATTTTTGGAACAGATAAAAAAATATGTAAAAAATCTATAAATTAAAGTTCGTTTAATTAAAGTAAAGTTGAAAAGATGAAAAAAGTATTATTATTCTTTATTGCAGTTTTTGTAACTGTGTTTTCTTTTGCACAGGAGCAAAATGTTGGTGAATTGGTAGAAAAAGCAAATGCAGCAGTAGAAAGCAAAGATTATGAAAAAGCAGTTGAATTATTTGAATCAGTATTAGCAATACCTGATCATGGTCAAGATGCGGAGAAAATAAATAATGTTCTCAGCCAATTAAAACCGATTGTTGCTCAAAGTAAAGCCAGTGATGCAATTGGAGCAAAAAACTACGAAAAGGCAGTTGAGCTTTATAAAGCAGCAATGGAAGAGTTCCCGAATGATAAAAATAGCATTGCAGACGCAGCAGGTGTGAGTTTTTATAACGAAGGAATTAAAAATTATAAAAGTGAAGAATATCTTGGAGCAGCAAAATGTTTTACAATTTCTGAAAAGGAATTTAATAACGACAAATCAGAGAAATTTAAAAAAGGTTCTTTAAATAAAGTGGCCGAGGGGTTAGCAGCGGAAGGAAAAACTGAGGTTGGTGATGTAGACCTTAGCGAAGAAAATAAAAGCTTACTCGCAGAAAGCTTAGCAAATGTTTATGTAAAAGAAGGAAATGAACTTTACAAATCCGGTACAGCAATTTTAATTGCAGCTAACGAAAAAATTAGCGCGGGTAGTTTGACCACAGCGGATGAGGCTTATACAAAAGAGGTTGAAAAAACTAAAGTTGAGTTAAAAAAAGCATTGGAGGTACTTGAAAAAGCTAAAGCGTTAGATGCTTCGAATGCAAACGCAAAAACTTTGTTGGATGCTTGTAATGCTCAGCTTTCTGCCCTTTAGTTTAAAGTTTTTTATTACAATAGTCAAAATACCAGGTTAGTATTGCCTGGTATTTTTGTTTAGAGCAGGTTTCAATTAATGAAAAGAAATTGCTACTTACTGTGTTACTTTAAAAAATCGTCTAAAACTTTTTTTCTTTAGATTTTTCTTTCAAGATCTTTTAGTTCTTTGCTTTCGGCTTCTATTATTAAGGAAATTTCATAATTCTCGCCACGCAACATTAATGTTATTTCTGTTTTTTCGTTTTCATAATTGGTATAATAAATCAAATGCCATTAACTTACTGCAAATCCCCAATCAAGGTATTTATCCTTATACAAATCATCTTTCCAATATTTTCATCTTTTTTCGGTAATCCGTATTTTTCGTTTAACAAATCCTTTAATTTATTAGATTCGTTGATATAGTCATTTTTGTTTGAATGGTCTTCTATAACTAAGTATTTTCCAGTAGTCAATTTGTCGTTGGCAAACAAATATCCAATCATCATTTCCATTTCAGCTATTCTAAGGGGAAAGGCTAAAAATTAACAAAAGATTAATATATTTCACGGTGAAAATTTATTAGCCAATTTTATATTTATGAAGTAAACAAATACTCGAAATCATAATAACTAATTTCATATGAAATCCTCAAAATACATTATTTTCTTTTTACTCACAACTCAAACCGTATTCGCTCAAAAAGCTTCTGATATTGAAAATTGGTATAATTCCGTTGCTCATGAGTTTCAGGATAAAAGCTTAAAACAATTTGTGAATCATCAAGATTTTCAATTAAGATACAATTTGTTATCCGATGCGTATTTTGAACCAGTATTCGGTAAAAAATATTCTGAATTAACAAAATCCCAAAAAACGAAGCTTGATAATAAATTTCAATCGATAGCAAGAAACAATCAATGGGCCAAGTATCTATCCATATATATATGGTTGAACTCTGAGGATGTGAGCAAATTAAATGCAGCGCGTGTAAAATATTACGCTGATTTAGAAAAAATCAAAAATGGCGAATTGGATTTTTATTCATTAAGGGAAAAAAGGAAAAAAATTCGCCAGGAATATGGAATGTTGATGCCGTCGGAATTAGCTTTAATCAATACACTTCTTTTGGAACAAGAAGCAAAGGCGGGAGATGTTACCCTAAATTCTAAAGTAGAGGAATTAAAAAATTTAGAAATTCGTTTTTCTTCTTTCCAGGTTTTAAACTCATTCTATAAAGAAAATGAAATTCTTTTTAATAGTTCAAGCAGTGAAACACAAGAACTAGTACGATCACAGATTAATGACATCAAAAATCAATTATTAGAAAAATTGATAAATAATGAATTAAAAAACTTACCATCTTTAAATTTTGACCAATTAGATAAGCTGTATGAAAATCTTGAAACAACATATAAGGATTATAGATTTAAAGAACCAGTTATTGAGGCAAAGAAAAAGGTTATAAATGCGAAAATTACAAAAATTGGGAATCAGTTAAACGCTATTGAATCAGAGATCGAAAACACTGACAATTTCAATGAATTAGCTGCAAAACAAGATAAATACTTAAATCTGCTAGAAAATTCAGATAGTCCAATAATTGAAGATGTACGAGTAAAAATTAATGCAAGAAGAAGTGCAATTGCGAAAGAGTTAAGTAAAAATCAAAACCCTGAAAAATGGATAAAATCTTATGGTGTACCGGATAATGAAGACGAGGCAGACGCAATAATACAGACCTCAGATGGCGGATATGCAATTGCAGGCGTCACTTCTGTTTCCAACTTAGATCGAGGTACGGATTTCTGGATTATGAAATTGGATAATTTGGGATACCTGCTATGGGACAAGACTTTTAAAAAAGGACATGCATACGATATCATTGAAACCAAAGATGGCGGCTTTGCAGTGGCTGGATTAAAATTACTCAAAAAATTGGACAGTAACGGAACACTACAATGGGAAAAGGAGTTAGAGGGAGCGGCATATTCAATTGTACAAACTATTGATGGCGGTTATGCTCTTGCAGGTAGAATTCGATCTGAAGAAAAGAAAGGTTTATGGGTTGTAAAATTAGATAGTAATGGCATTTTACAATGGGATAAAACTTTTGAAGGTTATCAGGCGAACTCCATCATCCAAACAACCGATGGAGGATTAGCTGTTGCTGGTTTTGTTTGGATAAAAGGATACTATGAAAATTCCGGATTTCAGATCATCAAGATAGACAAACAAGGAACATTGCTTTGGAGTAAAACTTATGCAGGTGGTGCTAATTCAGATGAAGCACAATCAATAATCCAAACAAAGGATGGAGGATATGTCGTTACTGGTTTTATTTTTAAGGGAAATACCACTCAAATCTTAAATTCTTATATAAATAATGATTTATGGGTATTAAAACTTAACTCCAATGGGGAAAAGCAATGGGAGCAAAGTTTTGGAGGAGACTATGATGATGGTGCAAATTCAATCGTTCAAACAACCGATGGTGGATATATATTAGCAGGATATACCAAATCTAAAGGAAATGGCGAAAAGGATTTCTGGGTTTTAAAATTGAGCGTTAGTGGAGACTTACAATGGGACAAGTCTTTTGGTAAAGAAAATGACGACGTTGCTAATTCAATTATTCAAACAACTGACGAAGGTTATGCTGTTACCGGTTTTACAACTGGGACTGAGACTAAGATAGATCGATATCGAAACGCATTAGATTGGCATTCCAAAATAAAATATAAGCTTAAAGATGTTTGGATAATAAAATTAGATAAACTGGGAAATTTAAAGTAAAAAGTAGATTCCTTTAATTCGGTAGAATAAAAATAATACAAGCTACATAATTTTACGAAGCTCATGTACCAAGCATAGTCCGAAATTGCATTATTAATACTCTAATCAAGCATGAAAAATGAAAACTTTACTAATTATTGCATCATTCTTACTCTTAACCAGCCCTGTTATAGCCCAGGTAGATGTAGACATAGAATCAGTTTTGGGAACGGGGGATAAGTATGCAACAAGAACTTATTCGAATATACAAGCAAGTAGTTATGATAACTATTATAATGAAGAAGAGTATCGGTTATTGTGTGAGGGTGATTTTGATTTGATATACGATCCTTTGAACCACGTAAAAAATATAAACATTGAATGTATTTTTTTATACTACCTCTATTATGTTGATAAATACTGCCACTCTATTTTAGGGGAAAACACTATAAAAGTTAATAAAACATACTATGACTCTGAAAAAGTTTATGCAGGGACAGATTATTCGTATGACGGGACATTTATTTATTCACAAGACAAATATGAGACAAAGACTTATACTTATTATATTGAAATGGAAATAAGTCCAAACAATAAGATAATTTTCAATTATTGTGATAAAAAAATAGAAGAACAACCTTTTTATTTTACTGAACTTATAAATGAAAATAGTACAAGTGATATTGGCAAATTACCAAGGCTTGATATCAGAAAATTTTTTAAAGAAGAAATAAAATGCGATAAAAGAACGCTTGAAACCATGCGTGAGAACATCGTTAGATTATTAGAAGGCAGACAATCTTTACAACAGGAAAAAGGAATTTATTAATATAAATATTCTCCTGTCCCCATTGTAACTTATTTGAATAAAAGACCTTTAGAATTTGAATGTTAGGAGCAAATTATAATAGATAAAAATTAACAAAAACAAAAAAATGATATCAATGGAGTTTCAGGATATATTGGAAGCTGCAGCTAATTTCGTTACAGCTTTTAGTTTATTTTTTTGTCTGATTGGATTAACTCTTACTTTTCTAACATATCGCAAAGAGTGTAAAAATGAAATGCTGGAACGCGAATATGGGACATACTGTGAGCTTGACGATAAATATCTTGAGCTTATTTACTAATGCGCCGAGCATCCTAATCTGGATTTATTTTCAGTTCCAGCCGATGCTAACAGACAACTTTCAATGGATGAAATCAGGAAAGAGCAGGCTCTTTATTCTGTTCTAATCTCGATATTTGAACGTGCTTCGGAAGAACTTATGGAACGGCAGTATCCTTGATGGATCGAAACAATAAGGTCTTATTGCTTACGAGAATCTTTTAAGCATGAATGGGAAAAATTAGTATCCAGTTCTATAGTGGATTTCAAAAGAAAATGAAAAAGCAAAAGCATTGGACGCATCAAATGCAAATGCACAAACTCTATTAGATGCTTGTAAAGCAGTTCTGTAAAAATTAGAATTTACTATCATAAAAAAAACGCTCTGCTATAAACAGAGCGTTTTTTTTTATGATTTAATCTAATTCATCAGTTTTTTATATTTCACGCGTTTGGGAACTTCATCACCCAATCGTTTTTTACGGTTTTCTTCATATTCAGTAAAGGAGCCCTCAAAAAAGTAAACTTCCGAGTTTCCTTCAAAAGCGAGGATGTGTGTGGCAATTCTATCCAAAAACCAGCGGTCGTGGGAAATAACAACGGCACAACCGGCAAAATTATCCAGGCCTTCTTCCAAGGCACGGAGTGTATTTACATCAATGTCGTTGGTTGGTTCGTCAAGCAAAAGTACATTTCCTTCAGCTTTTAAGGCCAATGCCAAATGCAGGCGATTTCGCTCTCCACCCGATAAAACTCCGCATTTTTTTTCCTGGTCGGCGCCGGTAAAATTAAAACGGCCAACATAAGCTCGCGAATTCACCATGCGGTTTCCAAGCATCATTGTTTCTGTTCCGTCTGTTATAACTTCAAAAACCGATTTACTAGGATCGATGGCTTTGTGAGTTTGGTCAACATAACTAATTTTTACTGTATCTCCAATTTCAATATTACCTTTATCAGCCTGCAACTGCTTCATAATTAATTTGAACAGAGTAGTTTTTCCTGCACCGTTTGGCC
>JAWKKP010000053.1:0-12042 GCA_041393215.1 Draconibacterium sp. | reverse complement strand
TTCGCGCATAAACTCCAAAAATAAATTCAAAATTAGTAAAAAAGATTATGAGCAGCACTATGAGGTATCATATAATTTGAATAATTCTATTTGTATTTTGCTACAAGATACGAAAATATAATAACATATACAAATTGTTATTAATATTTATTTATAGGTTTTTGCGCACTCTGACGGTTAACTGTATGTGGCGTAGCCGACTGCGGGCTTCTTTCCTGTCAAACCGAGATGAAGTAGAAGCGGGAGATGAACCTACAATTACCCACAAAACCGGCTATGACATATACAGATTGTTAGCAACTGGGTTTAGTGTTCCATCAATGTGATGTCTTTTCATGTTTTGCAGTATCGTCCGTTTCGACCCTTTTTGTCTGCTCGATACGGAGCACCAATTTATTTGTGCGTTTGGCAATCCTGATAGCCCATTAAGGGCTAAATGCGTGGGCAATTTGTAAGCTTATTGGCAAGTTTTGGCAGAGGGGAGCTTGTGCGACTTGCCAATGTGCTTACAAATAGGGTGGGCTTTCCTGTTATTATTTAACTACTTTGCCTAATGCTTCTAATAGCTGTGGATTATCTTCTAATCCAATCCGAGCAACTGCATAGAATTCACTCATCCAGTCATCTATCTTTGCAAAGGCTGAATCTTTTGCTTTGGTTGCGTCTTGCGATTCTCCTTTTTCTTTTAGGTAAACTGCTCTTGCTGCTTCTAATTCAGAAATCAACGTGTTTGCTGTTGTCAAGTCTTCAGCGGATATTTTTAAACGAGCAAGTTTACTCTGAATTTCAGTATCGGTTGATGCCACGCTGTAAAATTTCTTTGCAGCTTCGAGCCATTTTATATAAGTCCGGGGCATTATTCCGGTAATTGCCAACTTGTCGGCAGTTAATGAATCGTTACGAAATACAACCTTTGCTTTTTTTCTGTGAATATTGTAGGTATTCTCAATTTGTTCTTTTTTACTCGAAAAATCTGCATATGCAGCAGAGGTTTCATCGTCCTCAGTTTTATTCGCATCATAAGCAGTCCTTGTTTCTGTTAATAACGCTTTGCCTTCGGCGATTTTTTCTGAATCGTAGCCCAGGTCTGCCATGATAGTAGCAATTTCAGGTTGAGACTCTGCATTTTCCAATGCTACACGGTATAATTCCAATGTTTCTGTGTCGGTAAGTTTTGTACGTGATGCCATAATTTTTTGATTTGGGTTTTTATTATTTTACAATTACGAAATTCCTTTTTACAATTATGTTTTCCGGATTTACAATTGCTTTTTCCCCACTAACATCGTTAACTTTCCGATTTGCATTTGAGTTTTACATTCTCACTTTTAAGCTTTCCTTGCTTACAAATCTGATTTTCCCTTATTCAATTGTGTTTTCCAAACTAACATTTGCTTTATTCCTATTTGTAAAAGCGTTTATAAAACGAAATGTTAAATATAACGAAAATACTTTTGCCAGAACACGTTGCATTTCCATTTTGTTAAAAAAATCAGCAACAACTTTCATTCTTTTGTATCGAAGGGCACTTAACCGAACCATACGAACAAAACACGCAACAATCTCCCTGCCTTGGTTTTAGTATGGTTTTGCAATTTTCACATTCATAAAAGAACTGACAGGAATCCTCAGGCATTGTTTCTTCTTTTTGGTATCCGCAGTCGGGACAAGTGATTGTTGATTTATATTTTATTTCCATAAGACAGATTTAGCAATCTATTTCACAATCTTCTTCTATACTTTTATTTTCGATTTGAAGCGTGGTATGGTTGATACCAAACTCGTGTTCGAGTTCATGTTGTAAATCGCCTATAAAATTGTCATTAATGCCTTCAGGTATTATCAGGTGTGCTGTCAATGCCACCTTTGTAGTACTCATTGCCCAAATGTGCAGGTCGTGAATGTTTTCCACTCCTTTTTGTGCCAGCAGAAATTCCCTGACTTTTTCAAGGTTAATATGTTTGGGTACGGCATCTAAGGCTAAATCGACTGAATCGGTAAACAAACGCCAAGTTCCCCAAACGATAACCGCTATGATAAGGAAACTTGTAACCGGGTCAATCCATTGTTTTCCGGTGAGGTTGATTAACAAACCTGCCACAACAACACCCAGCGACACACCGGCATCGGCTGCCATGTGCAGAAATGCGCCTTTTATGTTCAGGTCGTCTTTCTGTCCTTTCATAAAGAGTAAGGCAGTTAGGGTGTTGATAACTACACCAATGGCTGCAACAATCATAACCTGACTGCCAGCCACAGGTTCAGGGTTTTTAAATTTACCAATGGCATCCCAGCCGATAACTGCTACTGCACCAAACAGCAGAAGGGCATTTAAAATAGAAACAAGGATGGTTGTTTTTCGAAGCCCGTAGGTGTATTTGCCCCTTGGTTTGATGGATGCAAGCCACATGGCCGTCCATGCAAAAACAAGGCCGAGCACATCGCTTGCATTATGTCCTGCATCAGCGAGCAGAGCAGATGAGTTGGCAATTAAACCATAAATGATTTCAACGGCAATAAAGATTACATTTAATCCAATGCCCAGGGCAAAGGCTTTTCCGTAACTTTTGTTTGTTGCATGTGAATGTCCGTGTGAATGTGCCATAATTTTACTGATTTAATTTCTTGGTGCGTACATGATGATTCCCATCCCGATAAGCGCCACGATTCCTCCAATTATATCGTACCTGTCGGGGACAAAGCCATCAACTTTCCAACCCCACAATATGGCCATAATAATAAATATACCACCGTAAGCAGCATAAACCCGCCCGAAATTGGCGGATTGGAGTGTAGCAATCACACCATATAAAAACAAGATAATACCGCCGATTGCCCCAAACCACCAGGGTTTTTGCTCCCTTAGCCAGAGCCAAACCAAGTAACCACCGCCAATTTCGCAAAGTCCGGCTACAACAAAAAGGAATACGGAATATACTACTTTCATAAAAATCTATTTTCCTAGTTTTAAAATCCTGAAAGCCCCCCTTACCACAATCAAAAAGACGATTGCTCCGATAATCAAGTCGGGGTATTTCGATTGCGTCAGCAATACCAAAACTCCGGCAACGATAACACCTATATTAATAATCACATCGTTTGAGGTGAAAATCATGCTGGCTTTCATGTGTGCTTCATTGCTTTTTGATTTTTGAAGCAGGTACAGGCAAACGGAATTGGCTATAAGTGCCAATATCGAAATTCCAATCATCATCCTGAAATCAGGCGTTTCTTCTGCCCCGATAAACCTTCGGATTACTTCTAACATACCAACACCTGCCAACGCCAGTTGAAAATACCCGCTTAATGTTGCTACTTTCTTTTTACGGGTAACCGCTGTCCCCACAGCCCACAAACTCAAGCCATAAACAGCAGCATCGGCAAGCATGTCAAGCGAATCGGCAACCAGCCCCATAGAACGTGAAATAAAACCGGTTGTGATTTCAATAACAAAAAAACTGAAATTAATGAGCAATACTGTCCATAGTAATTTGGTCTGGTCTGAATTACTCTCTGTTTTCATTTCAAACTCTTCAATCTTCTCAGTTTGTAACAGATTTGCACCCAGCTTCAGGCTTTCCAGTTGTTTTGTGATTTCTTCGTTTCCGCCCGAATGAATGACGGAAAGCTTACGATTTTCAATATCAAATTCCAATTGACGGATGCCGTCAAAACCATCCAGCTTCATGCGGATTAGGTTCTCCTCCGAGGGGCAGTCCATTTTTGAAATATGGTAATGTGATTTTTGCATTGCACTAAAATTATAAAAAACCGTGGCAACCCGGAAGCCGCCACGGCTATTTATCTAATTAATTTCCATTTTTCAAACCATCTTTCACCCGGTAAATTTGGTTTACATCCGAAACATAAATAATACCATCGCCGGGATTTAAGGTTTTGCCCTGCTCCGAAATAATATGTACTACTTTGTCCACATCGTTTTTATTGACAACAAGTTCAAGTTTGGCCACCTCGCTGTCGGTAATTGAAAATTTTTGGGAAACAAATGCGGCTTCATCCTGCAATTTTCCCGTTCCCTCTGCCGATGAAATGGTCATGTTCTCAAAACCTGCATCTTTTAAATGGTGAACAATATCATTCACTTTATTGGGGCGTATAAATGCTTTTATTTCTTTCATCTGTTTAAAATTTTTTAATTTCTAAATGTTTAAAAAATTTGAATCCATTCAGGAACTCACATAAATTTTAATCATTCTTGTTTTTGAATTTAGAATGCTGAAAATTTAAGTTCGTTTCATAATCCTGGTTTTTAATGTTCGTGTTCTGTTTCCTCTTTTTTCATATCGGCCAGCAGATAGTATGCTGCGTTCATTACAATTTGAGTATCATCAGCTAAGGGATTGAGCAACTTTATTTCGGTGTAGCCATCGTCTTGCTTTCCGGTTATTACTTCTACCATGCGGAAAGCCATTACATGACCACCATTTTCTTCCTCGTGTCCCGCTTCGCCCTCATGTTCCTCATGGTTTTCCTCAGCCTCATGGTCGTGTCTTTCTTCGTTTTCTGCTACTGCTTCATGTTCATGTCCCTCGTGTTCTTCTGCTTCAACCGATTCATCCAAAATAAAGATATAGGATTTAGTTCCTTCGGCAACCACCGCATTGTTAGGAAGGGTGCGGGTGGTATTTTCATCGGTATGGATATGCCCCGAAACATACATGCCCGGAATCAGGTTGCCCGGATTTTTATCGAGTCGTGCATGGATGTGTACTGCCCTGGTGTTGGGTTCAAACTCTTTGCCGATGGCAAAAATGGTTGCACTCAGTTCTTCGCCCGGACGATTGGAAACGGTAAAATCAACTTTTTGCCCGTTTTCTATAAGGTGTACATCATTTTCATACACCATAAAGTCGGCGTGTATTTCCCTGTTATCGGTAATGCTAAGAAGCTGGTCTTTGGCATCAACATAGGTTCCCACCTTAATATTCACATCATTAACAAAGCCGTTGATGGGTGAAAGTATGGAAATGGTGTTTGAAATGCTTCCTTCTTTTACTTTATCGGGCGAAAGATTGAGCAGTTGAAGCCTTGATTTTAAACCTTCGTAACGTGCTTTGGCGGTGTTGTATTCCGATTTGACCTGTTGGAAGTCTTTACCTGCACCCACGTTGTTCTCGAAAAGTTCTTTCTGACGGGCATATTCCTGTTCAAGAAATTCGAGTTTGTTGGCTGTTTCGGCAAATTCTTCCTGAAGGACAATGTAATCCGGATGCTCCAGTATGGCCAACACCTGGCCTTTATTTACTTTATCGCCGTGAAAAACCTTTATTTCTTTCACATTGCCACCAATAATAGCCGTAACATCAGCACTTGCAGCAGGTGGTACTTCAAGTTGTCCGTTTGTTTTTACCAGTGTGGTAAGGTTTCGCATTTGAAAATTACCCAATTGCAGATTTAAGGCTTCACGCTGAAGTTCGTTCAGCATTACCACACCTTCGGGGCCTTCATGCTCCGCATGTTCCCCGGCTTCACTGTTTTCTTTTTTGTTGCTGTTGCACGACATGAGCATTACTACTGCAAGAAGTGCTAAAAATATTTTCGTTTTCATTATTATCTGTTTTTATAATTATTGACCTGTTATGTATTCCAATTGTTCTTTAATTTCGAAGAAATCCGACAGCCGGGATAAATATTCCTGCCTGGTTTTTATGGCTGATTCTGTATTCTGGATAAATTCAATATAACTGAGGCTTCCCAGGCGATAACCCAGGTTGGCTGCTTCAATTTGCTCGGCAGCAAGCGGCAGGGCTTCGCTTTTATAATATTCCAGCACTTCGCTCATTACCCTGTAACGGTTTAAAAGTTCCTTGTAAGAGGCATTCAGCTCCAATTCCCTTTGCTTGTATTCCTGTCCGGTAATCTGGTAATTTATATGGGCGGCTTTTGTTTTTCCCGACTGGGAAAAGAACAGTAAAGGAACGGAAACACCTGCTTCCCAACCATAAAAACCCGAAGTACCATCGACCGATTGCCGGGAGTAACCCAAACCGAGTTTAGGTAAAAAATTTGCTTTTTCGGCTTTCCACTCTGCTTCGGATACATCAAGCTGCTGCCTGTAATAATTCAATAAAGGAACATTGTTTAACGAATCACCTGAAAAGGCAGCATGAATCGATTTATCCCACTCTTGTCCGACATCGGTAATTTCTACACCGCCAGGGTACATCAGGTACTGGTTCAGAATTTGCAGCGAAGCCAGGTATTCAATCTCAGCCCGTTTCATATTCACCATTAACTCTTTATACTTCGCCGAGGCAGAAAGATACTCCATTTTCGATGTTTGCTGTGTTTTAAACCGCAATTCGGCAGCTTTCAGGAAATTGGCATAAATACTATCGAGCTGTTTATACAATTCTGTTTGCTTTTTTGCAACCAGTGACCTGTACCACGCAAGGCTCACGTTTCTTACCAGTTCATTTTCTGTCAGTTCAAGTCTTGAAACGGCAAGGTCGGTGCGTGACTCATTCAGTTTACTTTTGGCAGGTATGCCAAACAGGTCAATTTCCGATTGCGTTATCCCAATTTTGTTTTGAATACCCACCGCCCCGTTGCCTGTTTCTTCTTTACCGGTGTAGATGGACGTATTGCCCAAATCGAAAGCTGTAGCTTTCAGGGCTTTTTGTTTCTCCACATCGAGCGAAGCTGCTTTTAACGAAGGGTAGTTTTCTTTTGCCCGTTCAATTGCCTGCTCGAGGGTAACTGAATTTTCCTGTGCTTTTAAGCTTCCTGAAACACCAAGACCGCCAATGATGAGCAGGACGGTTATTATCGTGGTATTGAGTTTAGGTACTTTCAGTTTGGTTTTTCCCGATTCAACCATTTTGTACAATACGGGCAGCACAACCAGTGTCAGAAGTGTAGATGTTAACATACCGCCAATAACCACGGTGGCAAGTGGGCGTTGCACTTCTGCCCCTGCCGATGTGGAAATAGCCATAGGCAGGAAACCCAGTATATCGGTTGATGCAGTCAGGAATATAGGACGTATCCGGCGAAGGGAACCCTGTTTAATAATTTCGCCAAGGCTGAGTTTGCCTTCTTCTTTCAACTCGTTAAAACCGCTTATCAAAACCAGCCCGTTCAATACTGCCACACCAAATAGTACAATAAAGCCGACCCCTGCCGAAATACTGAAAGGCATATCGCGCAGGTAAAGCGAAAAAATACCCCCCACTGCTGCAAAAGGAATGGCCACATAAATCATCAGGGTTTGTTTAAACGATTTTATGGCAAAGAAAACAAGCATAAATATCAATGCCAACGCAAGCGGCACAACCAGAGTAAGACGCTTTGATGCCCGTTCGAGATTTTCAAAAGCACCACCGTAGCGAATGTAATAACCCGAAGGCAGTTCCAATTTTTCATCGAGCGTCTGTTGAATTTCTTCTACCAGCGATTTAATGTCCCTGCCTTCCACGTTAATACCTACATAAGTACGCCTGTTGGTATTGTCGCGGCTTATTTGCATCGGGCCGGGTTGGTAACTGATTTCAGCTACTTCTTTTAAGGGAACCTGGTTTCCATCGGGAGTATTTACAAATAAATTCCGAAGGTCGTCAATACTCTGTCGGTGTGCTTCATCAAGTCGAACCACAAGGTCAAACATGCGTTCACCTTCATAGATAACCCCGGCAACGCCACCGCTAAATGCAGTCTCTACCACAGTATTCAGGTCTTTTATTTTTAACCCGTACTGCCCCAGTTTGGTACGATTGTATTTTACCGTAATTTGAGGCAGCCCACGGGTTGCTTCGGCTTTGATGCCTTCAATTCCTTCAATCCCTGCAATTAAGCCGGAAATTTCTTCGGCTTTGTCGGCTAGCATATTCAGGTCATCACCGTATAATTTAATAGCCACATCTTCACGAATTCCGGTTAGAAGTTCGTTGAATCGCATCTCGATTGGCTGGGTAAACTCATAGTTTATACCTGGCAAAACACTTACCTTTTCTTTTACCTTATCAATCAGTTCCTGTTTTGATTCAACCTTTGTCCATTCATCCTCTGGTGTAAGTATGACAAATATATCGGCAATATCAATCGGCATGGGGTCGGTAGGCAAATCTGCCACCCCAATACGGCTTTGTATGGATGCTATCTCGTCCGGAAAATTTTCCAATACTATTTGTTCGATACGGGTAGAGGCTTTTTCTACCTCAGATAGCGATGTTCCGGGCTTCAGGAAAGCCTGAAAAGCAAAATCGCCTTCGTCCAACTGAGGGATAAATTCGGCTCCCATACGTGAGAAAAGGAATCCTCCGGAAATTAAGAGCACCAAGGCAATTCCCAATACAAGCTTACCTTTGCGTAAAGCCCAGGCAATTACCGGTTCATACAGGTTTTCAAGCTTCGTAATAAATTTCTCTCCCCATGTTTTTTTATCTGTTTTCGGAGGTTTCAGGAAAAGTGCTGCCATCATAGGGATGTAAGTAAGACATAGCACCATAACACCCAACACGGCAAAACCAAAGGTCATGGCCATGGGTATAAACATTTTTCCTTCCACACCCTGCAATGCCAGTACAGGGATAAAGACTATAAGGATAATCAGCTGCCCAAAAAACGCTGAGTTCATCATTTTACTGGCTGAATTATAGGCTATTTCGTTTCGCCGGGGCAGCCCCAGTTTTTTTCCGATAAATTCATTCCGGTGTAGGTAAAAAATCATGCTTTCAACGATGATTACCGCCCCGTCGACAAGAATCCCGAAGTCGATAGCCCCGAGGCTCATCAAGTTTGCCCAAACGCCAAACACTTTCATCATGATAAATGAAAAAAGCAGTGCAAGCGGTATGGTAGAGGCTACCAACAAACCGCCCCGTAAATTGCCCAAAAAGATGACAAGGACAAAAATTACAATGAGAGCCCCAAGTGAAAGGTTTTCGGCTACGGTAGAGGTGGTACTTTTAATAAGTTTACTGCGGTCGAGGAAAGATTCAATTTTCACACCTTCCGGCAACGATTTTTGGATTAACGCCATACGTTCCTTCACATCCTTGATAACATCGTTGGAGTTTTCGCCTTTAAGCATCATTACAATACCCCCCATGGCTTCGCCTTTACCATTTTTGGTGAATGCCCCATAGCGAACAAAACTGCCGTATTTTACTTCAGCCACATCACGTATAAAAACAGGTTGCCCTTTTACATTGGCAACCGGGGTATTGCGGATGTCATCGAGCGAACGCATCAAACCTTCGCCACGGATAAAGTTGGCTTGAAAATTTTTCTCAATGTAAGCCCCTCCCGTATTCTGATTATTATCTTCCAAAGCCTCGAAAATGTCGGCAATGGTGAGGTTCATGCTGCGAAGTTTATCGGGGTTTATGGAGATTTCGTATTGTTTGCCACGTCCACCAAAGGAGTTTACTTCAACTACGCCCGGAACCATTGCCATCTGGCGTTTTACAATCCATTCCTGCATGGTGCGCAGTTCCATGTCATCGTAAATGGTATCATAGCCGGGTTGTACTTCGAGGGTGTACTGGTAAATCTCACCCAATCCGGTACTAATGGGAGCCATAAACGGCTCGGCAAATCCTTCAGGGATGTTCTCTTTAATTTCGGCCAATGCCTCACTCACCAACTGTCGTGGAAGGTATGTCCCCATATCGTCTTCGAAAACGATGGTAACCACCGACAATCCAAACCGTGAAACAGAGCGGATTTCGGTAACCCCCGGCAAGTTAGCCACCGAAAGTTCCACCTGATAGGTTACAAACTGCTCTATGTCTTCGGTTCCCAAATTGGGTGCGGTGGTAATTACCTGCACCTGGTTATTGGTAATGTCGGGGACTGCATCCAATGGCACTTTGGTCATCGACCAGATGCCCCCGATGATAAGTCCTATGGTCATTAAACCAATGAGGGCTTTGTTCTTTATTGAAAAAGATATGATTCTGTTTATCATTTCTTATTGATTTTATTTGTTAAAACTCTATTTATCCTACTCATAATACTTTTTAAATGTTTGCTGATTTTTAAAGTAAGCCAATTCAGGTCTTCCTTTTTCTTTTAACCCGATTAAGGCATCGGCTTTGTTGATTGAATCGCCTGAAAAAGCATCGGGAACCATCGCAACTTCTGCAAAGTGTTTTGTTAGGTGATTGAAACATTCCTGGCTACAGAAATAGTATGCCTTTTTATTATAAGCGACTTTTGAAGATTTATGCATCGTTAAATTATTGCCATTCATACAAGCCCATTCACCGGGAATTTCCTTACCATACCAAGCCCATTTGTGATACAGAAACCTGGTATCGCAGCCATAGGTGTAGAAAGTCAGAACAGAAACTGTTGCGACTATCAGTAAACTAAAACTGATAATCAGATTTCGATTAAACTTTTTGTCTTCGATTTTTTGTTTTTCCCGCAATTGTAACTTGCTTAACTTCTTCTTTTTCATAGCGAAAAGATTAAGTAAACATATAGGCCGGCTGTTTTACCGGTCTGTTAATTCAAACAAAAGTTAAGCAATTGCAGGAGGCGCCCGGAGTGAGTGAGCGGTATAGAAAAATTGTTTTATGAAAATGGCATGATTGCCAAAGATAGTTGTGGTAATGTCTTTTACAGGCGGAATTTCACTTTGAACAATAATTCCAGCCGGGAAGAAATTGAAATGGTCGGATAATTGATTTAATGATGTAGTGCTTGTCTTTTCCGACACCAGTACATTAAATGCATGGCAATGGGAATCTGTTTTTTCCGGATTTTGCCCCTGAGCAGGAGTTTCACAGGCTGATTCCTCTTTTGATGAGTGCGTAATCTCAGAATGGTGATGGTGCGGCACAACAGTATGAGCCAAAATAATCAGCCCGGCCAAAAAGGTAAAAAAGCTTCCTGTATGTTGTCCTTTTAAATTCACCGATTTCTAGAAATTAATCAATTATACAACGGCAAAGGTATAAAAAAGTTGATGCAACCGGGTTGCAGAGTTTATTTGTCGCAATTGGAACAAACTCCTTTCACAACCATATTCACGCTTTCGAGCTGAAATTTTGCCGGTAAATTAATATTTGGAATGGGTATGTCATTGAGGCAATAAGTCTGTCCACAAACGGCACATAAAAAATGAACATGAAGGTCTTCGGGGTGGCATTTACAGGCTTCCCGGCACAAAGCATATTTTACTGAACCTGTTCCGTCATCGATGCTGTGGATAAGTTTGTTTTCCTCAAATGTTTTTAGTGTACGGTATAATGTGGTCTTGTCTGCTTTTTCAAATTTGTTTTCCAGTTCCGGTAAGCTTATGGCTGTTTTTTGGTCGGTCAACACCTGCAAAACCAACTGGCGCATGGCGGTTGGTTTGATATTCCGGGATTGAAGTTTGTTGTCAAAATCTTTTTTCATTATTTCGTTCATTTCTTGATTGCTCAAAAGTAGCAATTTAGCACGGGTGCGAAGGTAAAATTGAAGCTCTTTTGCAAGCTCTGGTTTTGAGCGTTGGCTCGTGGGGCTTGCAAATGTGCTGCAATGTGCGAAGGCTGCTTATTTGAAATGCTGTCCCAAATTTCAATTGCCCGATAGGGCAAAAGCGGGGAGGGAAAAATAAATTCCTTCAAGTTTGCAGTGCCTTTTCATTAAAGGATTCTTTGTCTTTGTTTTGGTTGTCAAGTAATATTTTTCATTGTCATTCTCATCATTGATGTTTTTTGTTAACCTTGTTGCTAACGATTGGTGGATGCGGAGTAGCCGACGATAGGAGGCTATTATCGTCATCCACATTGTTATGTCCTTTTTCCTAATTTATATCCTATTGAAAACTCAACTTTTAATGGATTGACAGTTTCATATTTTTGATCGCCTCTTGGATCTCTTAAGGCACTAAAAAACAAAATTTTATCAATTTTTTGAAAATTAAAGAATCTATAGCCAAAGCCCAATTCAATATTTTCAATATTGTAAGATATTCCACTAAATAACTCAAATGAATCAAAATCAAACTTGAATTCAGTATATGGGAAATTTTCATCATCATTTTCCGTATGATTAATACTTTTGAATACATCCAACCTTGATATA
>JAWKKP010000052.1:0-12606 GCA_041393215.1 Draconibacterium sp. | reverse complement strand
TTTCTTCAAATACAGGAATCATGTTCCAAAGGGGTTCTAAAGCTTTCTCTCTATTGGTGTAATATTCATAGCCACGAACTCTGAAGAACTGCCAACCGCATCTTTCAAGTACTTTTTGGCGCATTATGTCATTTTGATGCTGTTCGGGGCCATGCCATTTATCACCATCACATTCTATGGCTATTTTAGTTCCATCAGGTAATAGTGCAACCATATCAATCTTGTATCGACCTTTCGCCACTTCGTATTGAGGTATAATACTAAGTTGCTTCCTTACAATATCATTGTAAACGTCAACTTCAAACCAACTGTCGAAAGGCTCAGGTTGTGTACCCATTCGCCTTTCTATTGGCGTGTTGAAAATCGGTTGATAGGAGTTGTAATTTTTGAAATGGTCTAATAGTTTGTAACGTAAATCATTTGTATTACTCAAATCGTCCAACTGAACTGAATGGAATAAATAAATCTGCTCTTTGGCTCGACTTACAGCAACATTGAACCGTCTTTCGTCTTCTGGTTTAACAAGTGCTGACCTATTGTGATTGTGAGCTGTTACCAAGCTTAAAAAGATAATATCCCTTTCATCACCCTGAAAGGATGAAGAGTTCCCACAAACAATTTTACGTTTATGAAATTCCTTTTCTCCAATTCTTTTCAGGAGTAGGTTTTCAATCACATTTGCTTGTTGATTTCCCTGAAGGGTTATCACTCCGATTGACTTCCCATTATAGTTTTCGTCTTCGACTAACTTCCCAATTGTTTCAGCAATGTGATTTGCCTCTGGCTCATTTATAATTCTTGCGCCTCTGCCTTCTGTGTAGCCATTGGGACAAAACTCTGCCACCAATGGTTCAAGACGATTTTCGGAATATTGTTTAAGTGGATAAAGCCCTTTTCCATCAGGGGCATAAAAATGACGATTTGAAAATTCAATTATTTCAGGCATACATCTGAAATGTTCTCTAAGAACGGTAACTCCATCACAGAAAAATTTAGCATGGTCGAAAAAGCTAAACTCCGTACCGTAATAATCAGAAAACGGGATTCCATTTAGATGACGCTTTATGTGAGGTGTCATTGTATTTGCATCAACACCAACATATTCAGGTGAAGTCTGCTTGTCATCTCCAACAATTATAATATTCTTTGTAATGTAGAGTAGGAATATCGCATCAGGGCCAAGTTGACTGGCCTCATCAATTATTACATAGTCGTACATTTCTTGTTCAGGCTGTATCGTTTCGGCAACCTTGTATAAAGGCATAATCCAACAAGGCACAGAATCTTTACAATGTTCCATTTCTTGTTGAGCAATTTTCCGAAACTTCATTGCTCTTTTTCCTTTTCCTGTCTTACCAATTTTCTTAACTGCCATTACCCAAGCATCTAAATGCTGTCTTAAAGAGCGGTTTTGTTGTAAACCTTCAACAACTTTATACCATGCTTTCTTTGAAGCGAGCTTTGCAGTCAGTCTCCTTTCCTTTCGTTCTAATTCATTAAGGTTTTGAATGAGTTGATTTTCATAATTCACATCCATCAGCTTTTCAAGTTGATGTTGAGCATTTCTGAAATAGATTGCTTGTTTTAAATTTTCTACATCCTTAGCTGAAAAGGAATCGTCCTCTACCAATTTTGTTGTGGATGGGATTTTAGAATAAAGCTCTGAACGTAAATTTTTGAAATTCAGAAAATTCTCTTTTCCATAAGCTAGCTTTTCAATTCTGTTCAGTAATTCTTCATAAGTGTGGAAGTCAAGGTTGTTGTATGCTTCAATTATGTTTTCCTTAATTGGGTGGTAGCCTTTTGGAACATAATTATTCAGATATGCGGTAGATTGATTAATTAGCTCTTCAAACTCCGAAATGCTCTCTTTTAGTTTGCTGTACTCGGCTTTGAGAAAAGATGTCTTTAGGTCTTCATTATCAAAAAGTTTTATCTGCAAATTGCTAATGGATTCAATAGCCAATTTCACTGCTTTTGCTTCTTCTATTAACTTTGATAAGCGTAGCACTTCATTGTGAATTTGCTTGAAAAATGAAATCTTCTTGAACAGTAAGTTTCCTTTTGGCTCTTCTTTTCCCCAAATTTCTGATAGCTCAATAAAGTCTTGGCGAAAAGAAATATCCTTCAATACAGTTTCATACTCTTCAATGGTATCGCAAGGACTTCCATTGACACGAACCGCTTCAATAAAATAAAGACGTTCTTTTATTTCTCTTGGTAGAAAGGGCTTTTTAATTGAAAAAGTAAATCCTGATAACGGATTACCTTCATTTAAGTATGCAAGAAGTACTTGAGCATCATTTTTAAGCTGCTTTAAACTTTTGTCCTGAGGATAAGAGACTTCAATATCCTTGTCTATCTGCCGTAAATCATACTTTTCGAACTTTTCGAGCACTGACTTTGACTGATTCAATATTTGCAACCATTCCTGATTTCTGCCTTTCAAAAAGGATTCTATTACAGAAGAGGTAAAGTCAATCTGGAATTTATCTACTTCGTTGTAAAAGTTTTGAAGATTATTTAGCTGTTGAAATAGTTGCTCAAAATCTGAACATGAAATTTTTAGGTTAGCATCTTTTGGAAAAGAGCCATTGGCAAGCTTGGCAGTAAGATTTGAATATTCCTTTAACTGGTTAGCAGTAAGTAATTTATTTGTGTCAGGGATTTTAAAATCAAATTCATCGGTTTCAATTTGCTTGTAGTTTTCATGCAGTTGAATAAATTCCGTTAGACGAGATAGCAACTCATTATTTTCAATATTGCTGAAATCGTCTTCGTACCATTCGAATAATGGTGTATCTCTTTCAAGATTTTCAGCAATTTGAGTTAGAGTTCCTTTGTATTTCTCGTTAACCTCCTGTTTTCTTGTCGCTTTTTCCTTAATCTTGATAAGACTATTTGAGGTTTCAGCGATTGATTCTCTCGTATTCTTTAAATCATTTTCAAACTCATCAATTTGTGATTGATATTGAGTTAGATTGGCTCTTGACAACTCATCATTTATGGCATTGACACTTGATTGTAAGTCTTGGATGGAAGATGAGTCC
The DNA here is from genome assembly GCA_041393215.1 of Draconibacterium sp. Classification (GTDB taxonomy): domain Bacteria; phylum Bacteroidota; class Bacteroidia; order Bacteroidales; family Prolixibacteraceae; genus Draconibacterium. Next base: position 9,556 of record JAWKKP010000052.1, on the reverse strand, counting down.
CCACTTAAAAGGTTTACTGCCAAATCCTGAAATTCAGGAGGGAGTTTATCTTTTAGAACTTCCAATGCTCTTTTTGTATAGGCGGTAATTAGAACCTTCTTACCGTTTGCGAGCAAGTGACAAATCAAATTGGCAATAGTGTGTGACTTTCCTGTGCCTGGAGGGCCTTGAACGAGAACTTTATTGTTTCTTTTAGCTTTTTCTACTATCTCTAATTGTTCGTCATTGTATTCCTTAGGGAAAAATATTGGCTCATTCTGTGAACCATTAAATGAGTTATCAGGCGAATAATTGTCATCTTCAATATTTGGGTGGATACCTATAAGGTCATTTATTGTCGGGATTTCAAGGCTATCTTCACCATTTTCAATATTCTCTAATATCTTCTCATATAGTGCGGTAAAACTTCGAGTATTTCTTTTTCTCAATAAGAGAGCAGGAGAAAAAGTGATGTTTGGTTTTGAAGGTGTTCTATTTGGCTTTTCAATTAAATGGTTATAGCTACCATCAGGAGAAACCCTTTCTGCAAACATTTGAAGAGCATCTTCTGTGTTGCTGAAAATTGATTCAATGTTTTTCTCTTTAATGTAGTTCTCTACCGACTTCTCGGCATCTATGATGTTTTGCGAATCAAACTGGTCAAATAAGTCAAGGATGGAATCCGTTTCAATTTGGGGCGCAGATTCTAAGTTTGGTGAAACGAAAATTTGTGAATCCTTTTGAGAATACTCAAAGTTGATATCTACTCTTTGGGTTAAAATATGTCTGAAAATCTTCGGTCTTTCATCATTCTCTTTGAAGTTCAAGAGTCCGACACCAACAACTAACTCGTACTCTTCTCCAAATTGCTGGGTTTTGTTGAATATTCGGAAAAGCTGTTTGTAGACAACATTTAGTTTTTCATACTTCTCATGTTCAATTCTGTATGCTTCGAGTTTCTCGTTGTATTCTATCAGGTCATCAATCCATTTTTTGTCAATGTAATGCTGTAATTCTTTTTCAAGTCCCGGGAAGTCTTCAATCGAAAGAGTTTCTCCATTGATTTCAAGTTCTTCTTTTAATTTGGGTTCATCTTCTTCATTTAATAAAGTTGGTTTGTCAATCCATTTTTCCAAGTTTTCAGTAAGCTGGGCAAATTCTGGTTTCGCGGGTTCTTTAGGCTTTCTTACTTTTAACCAATAGTCGTTGTCTTCATTGAAGTCGATTCTGATAATGTTTTCAAAAAGCTCATTTTCGGGAATGTCGTCCAGCCAAAATTTCTCAGGATATTGTGTTTCTTGAGCGTCAATGTCGCGGACAGGGTTACTTCTAAGTTTCGAAAACTCTTTGAGGTAGTTAAATATTTGTAAGTATTTGTCCTTTTTCATTTCACTCCATTATTCCTTTGTCAATTTATCAATTTCCTGTCGAGCGTTGGCAAAAATTCAGGCTCTTTTGGTTTTTAGCGTTGGCTTTGTGTGTCGGCAAAACCAAATGTGCCTGAATGTGCGGTCGGCTTTTCTGCATGTTGCCCAACGGTTGGCGGTATGAGTAGTGCGGGATTTCGAAGCACTTACTTATCAAACCGTTGCTATGTTTATTAAATGTACTCATGTTGAATTTACCACATTACCCCGCATTACTTATGACCGCGTGTTGTATGCTGGTGTTTATTGTTCAAAGACAATCTGTTTCAAGTTTTTACAAATCTAATATTTTATCTTATCAATCTGCACTGAACTTGATACGGAGCATTAATTTATTTTGTTTTTTGTGGGAGGGCAAACCCCAAACCGCCCTTAAAGGCGGTAACAAGGCTGGTATTTGTTAGCTCTTTGGCAAGTTTTGGTTTGAGCGTGGCTCGTGTGACTTGCCAATGTGCTAACAAATAGGGCTGATTGGTTAAAAAAATTATGATATTTACATACCTTTAGCTTGTCCCATTATTTTTATTTTCAATTTCTCAAATGTATAATAAATCATAGGTACAATAATCATTGACAAGAACATAGAAACTGTCAAACCTCCAATTAATACCCAACCGATTCCGTTTTTCCATTCAGCTCCGGCACTGGCAGAAACGGCAAGAGGAATAAGCCCAATAATCATTGAAATATTGGTCATAAGAATGGCTCTAAAACGCAATAGTACAGCTTCGAGTATGGCATCCACCAATGCTTTTCCTTCCTTTATTAGGTCGTTGGCAAAGTCGATTACAAGAATGGCATTTTTGGCTACCAGTCCGGCAAGCATAATAATACCCAAAATGGTAAACAAGCTAAGGTTTTCGTTTGCTAATGCCAGTGCAAACAATGCCCCGATAATTGCTAAAGGAATGGTAAACAGCACCACGAAAGGATGCAGCCAGTTATTGTAAAGCAGAACCATAATTAAGTACATAAAAAGAATTGCGGCAATAAATGCAATTGCGAGCGACGCAAACGATTCGCTCATCATTTTCGACATTTTCGAATATTCATGACTTGTACCTTGTGGGAAATTTGCCTGTTCTACTAAATTTTCGAATTGTTCAGTTGCAGTACCTTGCGAAACACCTACCAACTGGCAGGTAATAGTTGCCGACGAGCCGCGGTTATATCTTTCTAAAACGCTTGGACCCAGTCCTTGTTCAATAGTTGCAAATTGCGATAAAGTAACAATGCCTTTGTGAGTTTTAAATTTTAACGATTCTAAATCAGATTTGTCTTTTCGATTAAATTCGTCGAGACGAATGTTGATATCATATTCGTTATCTCCAATCCGGTATTTATTATCGGTGTTCCCGGCAAATGCCAGTTGAATATCTTTTGAAATTTCGCCTATTGTAAGTCCATAATATGCCAGCTTTTCTCTGTCAAAAAATACCTGGTATTCAGGATTACCAAAATTCAGTGAATTTTCTACTTCTGTAGTTCCTTCAATAGAGCGAAGCAAATCGCAAAACATTTCGGAAGCTTTGTAAATACTATCAATATTACTACCTTTTACATAGAATTTTATAGGAATGTCTTCGTTGCCCATAATGTTAACATTGGCAGCACTAACTTTAATGCCGGGCACTGTTTCCTCAATTTTGGCACGTAATGTTCGAGCAATATTTTGTGAACTCATTTCGCGTTCTTCTAAAGGAACAAAAATTACATTAAACTCGGTAAAATAAGGTGTACTATTATCAGTTGCAATAGCGTTTCCTGTTCGTTTACCAATAGTTGTATATAAATTTTCAACTTCAGGTTGTGAAAGGATAAGCTCTTCAACTTGCGAAGTAACTTTTAAATTCTCGTGTATTTTTGTCGATTTTGGCAATTCAATTCTTAAAATAGCATTTCCCCTGTCACCCGATTCCATAAACGAAGTGCCAATAAAACCTGCCGGAATAAGCCAAACGCTAAGAACAAACGCAACAATCACAAAGCCTGTTGTAAGCATTTTGTGGTGTAATGCCCACTTAAGCATATTTGTTATCCAAACAGCAAATTTTTCCAATAGTTTTTCAAAACCATCGAGTACTTTGCTTACGGCATTTTTCTTTGGTGTTTCAATTTTAGCATATCTCGAGGTTAATAAAGGCACAAGTGTAAATGTAAATAGCAAACTAAAAAGCATAGATGCCACAATAACAATTGCATACTCGTGCAAAATTTGACCTGTGATTCCTGTAACCATTGATATTGGAATAAATACAGCTGATAAAACAGCAGTAGTTGAAACAAGTGTAAGACCTATTTCTTTCATGCTGTCTTTTGTGGCATCAAACCTGTTTTTGCCCATTTCCATATGGCGGTGGATGTTTTCGATTATAACAATAGCATCGTCGACTACAGTACCAACAACCAACGAAAGCGAGGTTAAACTAATAAGGTCGAGCGAAAAATCGAGCAGGTACATAACAATGAATGTCCCTATTAATGATGTTGGAATAGTAACCAGAACAAAAAGGGTGTTTCGGTAACTTTTTAAGAACAAAAGCATAATAAGTGAGACAAGGATAATTGCCATCATTAGGTCTTTACCAACAGCATTTGCTGCATTGAGTGTAAATACTGAATTATCGTTGGCAATTGTAAAATCTAATCCGGAATCGGCATAATCTACTTTTAGTTGTTCCAGTTTTTCCTGAACAAGTCGGCTTACATCTACAGCATTGGCTTCTTTTTGTTTTGAAACTTCAATACCAATGGCTTCGACACCATTGATTTTTGCAATTGTTTTTATGTCTGAAATTCCTTCATATACATCGGCAATTTCTTCAAGGTAAATAGCATTGCCGGTATTTGAATACCCTGCCACGGTTTTTCTTAACTGGTCGATAGATTGGTATTTTCCGGATAATCGCACCTTCATTTGAGTTTGTTCGTCTTCAATTTTACCGGCCGGGAATTCTATATTTGAAGCTCCAACAAGTTGAACAACTTGCTTTATAGTAAGGTTAAAAGCATCCAGTTTGTTTTTGTCGATGTTTACCTTAATTTCCTTTTGCATACCGCCAACCATATTCACATTTGCCACTCCTTTAATTTGCGATAAAGTCGGCTGTATTGTCTTATCGATAAGGTCAAAAAAATCGGTATTCGACAAAGCTGATGTTGCACCAATAGTAATAATTGGCAATTCACTTAAATCAATTGCCGAAACAGATGGTTCGTAAATGTCTTTTGGCAGTGTCCGACGGATTTTGTCAAGTTTTGCTTTTACATCTTGTAAGGCATCCTTGGGGGCAATATCCATACTCATCATAAGTCTTACACTTGAAACACCTTCCATTGAAGCTGAAATTATTTCATCGATTCCTTCAACTTGTGCCAGTGCATTTTCGAGTGGAATGGTTACTGATTTTTCGATATCGCTTGCACCTGCACCTGGATACACTGTAGTTACAACAACTACCGGCGCACTAATATCGGGAATCAATTCATACTTTAGTTTTGTACCTAAAAACAATCCTGCCAATAAGGTTATTATGAGCAGAACTAGTGGAATTGTTGGTCGCTTGATTGATATATCTGATATATTCATATTTTCAAAATTTTAAACTCGTGTCCAAATAACTTCTTTTTTAATAAATCCATATTTCATAAAAATCTTTATTTGATTAGTATTATGAAATTTGGTCATGCAGTCAAGTGTTTTTCCTTTAGCTGTTAAAATGCCACTTTCATACTGTTTTAATTTAGAATTATAGGTCAGGTCTTTAATGATAACATCCCCTATATTCACATCTTTGTCAGCATCTTTAGCTTTCCACACTACTTTTGCATTGTATTGGCCATTTGTTTGATAGAATTCAACCTTCATTTTTTTGTTTGCAGTAAGATATGTGCCAACTATGTTTTCTTGTTGAGAATATGCGGTCACAACTAAAAACAATGATATTATTATTGTACTTATCGTCTTCTTCATGCTAGATATTTTTTAATCTATAATTTTTACTTTCGCCGATTCGTAAAGGTTAATGGTTCCCGATACTACATAAATCTGGTTTAGATTTAAACCATCGATGATTTCAACACTGCTACCCAATGTTTTATTTATTTTAACCTCTTGTTCTACCAGCTCATTGTTTTCAACAATATACATCGAAGCATTTTGCAAGGAACCCGAAATAGCATTTCTGTCAACAATAATTGCTTTGGGCTGAGTTTTTTCGATAGTTGCTTCTGCAAACATTCCTGCTTTCAGATAGTTGTTTTCGTCAATAGAAATTTCAATGGCAAACCGACTGTTTGACAGTGCTTTTTCAGCGATATTTGTAATGCTTCCCGTAAAACAGTTGTTTGGATACTCATCTACTTTTAAAGTAACAATATCTCCGCTTTCTATTGACAAAACATCCTTGCTATTAACCTCAGTGGTAATAATCAGATTGTTTTTACTAATAATGTTGCACAGTTTAACACTTCCCGAAATAAGCATTCCTTCTTCGTAATAGCTATCGTTAATAAAACCCGATACAGGAGAAGTAACTTTAGTGTCGTTGAGCATTTTTGTAATTCTTGCAAGCTCAGCTTTCGATTGTGTATATTTTAAAGTAATATCTTCGAGATTTTTTTGAGTTACAGCATTGTTTTCAACCAACTTTTTCATTCTTTCGTAGTCAAGTTTGCTGTGCTCGTAATTTGTTTTTGCAAGTTCGTATTGCTCTTTCAATACTGAATTATCTATTTCAAGAATAGTTTCGCCTTTGTTTACCCAGCTGCCTTTTTCCTTGTATATTTTAATAATTCGTCCTTGTGTTTCGGCAAAAAGAAACAAATCGGTTTTATTTTTTATTGCTCCTGACATCTCGATATTTTGGATGTAATTTGCAGCCTTTACCGTGTCAACTTTTACAGGTATGGCAGTTGCTTTTACATTAGCAAGTTCCGCTTCTGCTTTATTTTTTTCCTTGTTTGCTTTTAATTTCCAACAAATTGCTGTTATTACCAGTAATATGATGAATGCGGGCAAAATATGTTTTATTATCTTTTTCATCTTATTAAAAATTTATTTATTCGTTAAAGTATTTAAATTGCAATTCGATTTTAACACATCGAGCTCGGCCATGAAGAGTTCTAATAAGCTTTTTGTGTAACTTAATTTAGCATTGCTTAAGTCTGAAGTTGAGATTAATAATTCAGTTAGGGGGAGTAATCCTTCTTCGTATTTAAGCGATGAAACATTATAGATATCATCGGTTTGTTTTATGTTGTCGAACTGAATTTCACAGTTTTCTTTTAGTGAAAAGTATTTATTTAATGTTTGTTGTCGTTCTTGATTAAAGTTTTGTGTTGCTTGTTCAATGTTCTTTTCTACAATTTGAGAATTGAGCTTCGATTGTTGCACTTTTGCTTTGTTTCTGCCACCCGAAAAAATGGGTATTGTCATTTTAAGACCTACAAGCGAAATGTTATTCCAATCGTTAACTTTGAACACATCGGCAAAATCGTTCTGTTGAACATTATAGGCATACGAAGCATAAAGCAATGTAGTTGGGCGGTAAGCTGCTTTTGATTTTTTTATCTGAAGATTTTGTATTTCAAGTTGCTTTTCAAGAATTTGAATATCGGTACTTTTTACAGAATCTATCAATCCAATTTTCTGATTGTTTTGATTGAATTCAATATCTAAATTGGGCTCAGGAAATGGATAGTCTTCATTGCCTATTAGTAATCTTATCCTGTTTTTCTGCTCAAATAACGATGCTTCTATTAGGTTAACTTGTTTCTCCAAATCATTAATTTTTACAACAATTCGGTTTGTGTCGGTTGGCAAAGCCATATCGTTATTTACCAGATTCGCAGCAATTCTTTTATTTTCTTTTAATATCTCAATATTTTCTTTTATAATTTTTAAGCTCTCCAAACTTGCTAAATAATAATAATATGAGTAGCTCACCTGATAGATTACATCTTCTTCAGTTTTAATTTTTAAAAGTTTGTATAATTCCGTTGACTCTTTTGCTGTTTTTAAATCGGTAAGCAATGAAATATTTGGTATTAAATATGATGCGCTAATACCGACATCGCCATTGTTGGGTCTTCCCATGTGTGTTTCAATATCACTGGGAGCACCAAGCATTTCTCCCGGAAGAATCACAGTGGGCAATTCAATATAATGCTTTGCTTCAATTGCTCCTGATAATTGAGGAAGTGTATAGGACTGAACTTGTTTAACTTGCTGTTCACTGTTAGCAATATCTAATTCTGCTTTTTGGATTTCGTAATTATTTTCAAGGGCCATCCGGAGCAGTTCTTTATGAACATCATCTACTTGTGAATAAAGAACACCTGTAAAGAGTAGCCCATTAATCAATATTAAAAACAATTTCTTCATGCTTCTCACTTTTTAAAATTTACTGAGAGCAAAGAAACTGCAATACAATAGTAACTACGACCTAACTACAAAGGACGTACTATTTACAAGTTCGACCTTTAAAGCAGCGACATATAAAATACAGATATACTGATACATAAGTTGTGATAGTTGAATTGCATTTTTTTACGAAGACTATCCGGAAGCTAGCTCTTTTCGATATTCGGAAGGTGTTTTTCCTGTAAATTTTTTGAAAAAAGTGTTGAATGATGACTTGGAATTGAATCCTGCCTCAAATGCAATGGCTATAATACTCCAATTTTTATATTTTTCTTCTTTAAACAAACGGATTACTTCGTTGGCACGAAACTCATTCACGAATGTATAAAGGTTTTTATTCAATTGTTCATTTAAAATCTGGGTAATATAATGTTGCTGTATGCCTGTGTGTTGCGATATTTCTTTTAAATTTACTTCGGGATTTAACCACAATTTCTCTACTTGCATCAATTTTGTGATTGTTTGGGCATACTTTACAGCATCGTTTCTTTTTAATCCTGACTTTTGATACGATTCTTTTGGCTTATCATCTTCAACTTCTTCTTTTTGAGCTAAAAGTCTGGGCTGAACATAACCTCGAAAACTTATTACATAAATAAAAAAAGTATAAACAGGTATTAGGATATTTGACATCTTGAAATCAATTCCAACGACTTTATTGAAACCATTTATTATAATGGCCAGAAAATAATATGAGTAAAAAATAAGTACCAGTGTCCATAGCCATTTTAAACTTACATTAGTATTATGGAAAGAATATAAATTATCGACGATTTTACGATATTGGTTCAACTGGCGAATAGTTATGTAACCATATATAGCAAAAGTAGATATAGAAATAATTCCAAATAAGATAAGCAATAATCCTATATCACCATCAGAGTATAACAAAGCCGAAAACTTCGGATTGTAATAAGATAAGAACAAAACATAAAAACTGATAAACACAAAAGGTAAAAAATGAACCAAATCGAATGGTTTGAATTTGTCAACTCCGGATATTAAATATTTCACATACAAATATAAAAATGATGGAAACGACAATGTAATTATAGCTCCTCTACCAATAAGATCGAATTCAAACTGGTCTTGAAAATCAATATTGATTAGTTTCATTATAAAAGAACACATTACAAAAATTAACCAGGCAGAAAGCAGCTTGTCGGTTATATTAAGTGGTCTTTTTGTAACAACAATTAATATGGCAGCAAACAAGGTTTGTGCAATATTTATATGTAAGAAAGCATCTAACAAAACATTTGAATTTTACATAAAGATATAATTAATCTAAAAGTAACAATAGATGAGAAATTTATTTTAAAACCGGATAATCATAAAAAAGAAGAATTGCTATCAAATTAGCAGCGGTGCGTTGGCAAAAAAACAACTCTTTTGTAAACTTTGGTTTGCAGAGCTGGCTTGCTACGGTTTGCAAATGTGTTGTTTTGTGGGCGGGGTTTCCTTTTTCTTTGTGTGGGGGGAGAAAAAAACAAAATAAATTCCCCTCAAACTGCACCGCCCTGTCAACGGAGCACCAATCCAATCAATCCGTTTTTTGTAATTATTTCAATCTTTTTTATTGTATTAATGTATCGTATCGGTTTTACACTTGCATACAACGTTCGAGCGCAGCGGCCGGCCCGGGTTATTATTGCACCATAGGAGCGGGTGTGGGCGCTCAGCGATTAAAGTTACGAATTCGTTTTCAATGAACACCCGCCCTCAT
>JAWKKP010000051.1:0-12809 GCA_041393215.1 Draconibacterium sp. | reverse complement strand
TGGATGACGATTCAGTCACATTATCCTTCCTGTCAATCGACAATGTTGGAGCAAAAGAAACCGACGGGACAATGGTATTCACCATTACTTTAGATGGGGAAGCTCAAAACGCATTTAGCATTGACTATGAATCCGTCGATGGAACTGCAACGGTTGAAGACAGCGATTATATTTCAGTAAACGGTACTCTGTTATTTGTGCCGGGAGATAATGAAAAAACAATTACTGTTACTATTGTAGATGATTCTAAAGCAGAAGCTGATGAAATCATCGTGATAAATCTTATTAATCTTCAGAATAATGGTCAGAATATTATAATTGAATCGGCATCGGGCACAGGAACCATATTCAATGATGATCATAATCCGGTAATTGGTGATATCAGTATATCAGGGAATGAGGATACGGATATAAACTTCGCACAAACTGATTTTACTTCAGTATTTACAGATGAAGATGGAGACATTCTTGATACTTTGAGAGTAATGTCGTTGCCTGAAAATGGAATTCTTTATTTGAATAATACCGCTATAACATTAAATCAGGAATTGAGCAGCTCTGATTTGAATAGTATGAAATTCAGTCCCGATGCAAACTGGTTTGGAGAAACAGATTTTGTGTATAACGCATTTGATGGAACCAATTGGGCCGAAGATTCTGCAATCGTTCATATCTCAATCTTAAGCGTAAATGATGTGCCTGTCGCAGAAGATGATTCTTTTACAATTCCAGAAGATTCTTATGTGGAAGGTAATGTAATTGCAAATGATAAAGATATTGACGGAGATGACTTGCAGGTAACTCAAATAGTTGTCAATGGCCAGTCTTACTCCGCAGGTACCGACATCGAACTTGACGGTGTTGGTATTCTGAGAATCGAAAGTAATGGAAATATTGTATTTACTACTGAACCAGATTTCAATGGAAGAGTACCAACAATAACCTATAAAATTAATGATGGAAACGGAGGTACGGACACAGCAGTAATCACAATTAGTGTAACCGAAGAAAACGATAATCCGGTTGCTGTGGATGACATATTCACTATTTTAGAAGATTCATCCGTTAATGGCAACATTCTTTCAAACGATTATGATGTCGAGGGTGATGAAATTCAGGTGACAGGGGTATCTGTTGGAGGCAGCTCTTATTCCACTGGCGAGGATATTACAATCGATGGAGTTGGTACAGTAAGAATTGACAGCAACGGAGATATTATATTTACACCTGTTGCTAACTTTAATGGCGAAGTTCCGGCAATTACCTATGAAATTAGTGATGGAAACGGAGGTACCGACACAGCAGTAATTTCAATTACAACAACCGAAGAAAATGATAATCCGGTTGCAGTTGGTGATATTTTCACTATTTCCGAAGATTCATCTGTTAATGGCAACATTCTTTCAAACGATTATGACGTTGAAGGTGATGAAATTCAGGTTACAGGAGTATCTGTTGGAGGCAGCTCTTATTCCACTGGCGAGGATATTACAATCGATGGAGTTGGTACAGTAAGAATTGACAGCACCGGAAATATTATATTTACACCTGTTGCTAACTTTAATGGCGAAGTTCCGGCAATTACCTATGAAATTAGTGATGGAAAAGGAGGTTCCGATACAGCAGTAATTAATATTATCGCTACTGAAGAAAATGACAAACCAGTTGCAGTGGATGATTCCTTCACAATATCTGAAGATTCATCGCTTAATGGCAACATTCTGTCCAATGACTATGATCCGGATGATGATGAGCTTGAAATAACTCAGATAACTGTTGGTGGTAATTCTTATTCCACGGGTGAAGATATTACAATCGATGGAGTTGGTACAGTAAAAATTGACAGCAACGGAGATATCATATTTACCCCTGTTGCTAACTTTAATGGAGAAGTACCGGCAATTACCTATGAAATTAGTGACGGAAACGGAGGCACAGACTCAGCCGTGATAATCATTATCACCATCGAAGGAAATGATGCCCCGGAAATTAATGACGAAGAATATTCCATTTGTAGCAGTTCAACTCTGGAAGGCAATATCCTGACCAATGATTCGGATCCGGATGGAGACGCACTATTGGCAAACGCTGTAATTGCTGAAGCAGGACATGGAACATTTACTATAAATGGCAATGGTGATTTCACCTATACATCTGAAGAAGGATTTAAAGGAACAGAAGTGATTGTTGTTGAAATCTGCGACAGCTATGCTGAACCAATATGTGTGGCAGATACAATTGTAATTATAGTCAGCCAGTCATCAACAGTTGTTGTCGATAGTGAAATTTCAGCGTGTTATGGAGAAGAAGTATTAATAAGTGATGTTTCGGTTTCAGATTATAGCTCTGTTAGCTGGACAACTAGCGGTAGTGGCGAAATACTCGGAGAAAATTCCATAACTCCAACTTATATTCCAGCCGAAAATGAAGAAGGGGCTATTGAAATGGTAATCACCGTTTTTGGTACAGGAACCTGTTCGTCGGAAACGGTCACTGCAACCGTAACAATTGATTACGCACCAGAAATTATTGCAGATGCAGGCAATTCAGATACAATTACCTATAATTCGCAGGCAAATCTTATTGCAGATGTTCTACCTACTGACAGAGACTACAGCTACTCATGGTCGCCGGCGGAACTGGTTGACAATCCTTCCGGAAGTACAACTTATACTGTCGCTCTTCAGGAGAATACAATGTTTACAGTTACTGTAACTGATAATGAATCTGGTTGTCAGGCAACAGACAGTATTTTCATAGTGGTTAAGGAAACCATCGATGATAATATGCTAAGTATTAAAAATGGTATTTCTCCAAACTTCGATGGAAATAACGATGTATGGTATATCGAAGGAATTGAAAACTTCCCGGATAATCGGGTTGCCATATTCAACCGATGGGGAGATAAGATAATTGAATTTAGAAATTATGATAATACCACAGTTTACTGGGACGGTAAGAATAGTAAAGGCAAGAATGTTCCTGATGGCACCTATTATTACATTCTGGAAATACGCAATGTGAAAACATATACAGGATGGATACAGGTACGAGGAAGCAGGTAACCTGAACAATAAATATTTAATATTTCTGAGATGATAAATGATTTTTTTAATAGATATAAGACGTACAACCATATGAAAAAGGCAAAGCTGTTAATTCTGATTTCACTGTTCTACAATGTTGCCGTGTTTGCACAACAAGACCCGTTGTTTACCCAGTATACGTTTAACAAGCTCCTGGTAAATCCCGCTTATGCCGGTTCGCGCGAAGGAGTAACCGTAAATGTTATCAACAGAGCACAATGGGTAAATATAGATGGTGCGCCTAATACGATGGTTTTAAGTGCTCATGGTTCTTTTCGAGAAAAAAGAGTAGGACTTGGTGCATATTTAACGCGCGATGCTATTGGCCCTGTGGTGAATACATCGTTAATGGGTACTTATTCGTATCGTATTCTAATGGACAACAGTGCTTTTTCTTTCGGACTTCAGGGAGGATTAAGATATTTCGATTATAACTGGGCATTAATGAATCTTAAAGATGCCGATTATGTATACGATCCAAGTGATGTGCGGAGCATTACACCCGATTTTAATATCGGAGTTTACTATCAGTCAAATCGTTTTTTTGCAGGATTGTCTTCCAAACAACTGCTTGAAAACGAAGTGGGTTTTACGCAATATAATGAAAGAACATCGTTTGATAAATTGGTCAGGCATTTCTTTTTTATGTCAGGTACCGTTTTCCCTATTGCCGATAAAATAATGTTCAGGCCATCGACGCTTGTTAAGTTTGTACAAAATACACCGGTACAGATTGATTTAAATGCAAGTGTTTTGTTTAATCAACAATTTATGGTTGGTGTTTCATATCGTACCCAAAATGCCATTACCGCAATGATGGAAATCGGGATAACAAATAGTATAAGGTTAAGCTATTCTTATGACATGTATTTTAATGAACTTCAGCTTTATAACTATGGTTCTCACGAAATCAGACTTGAGTTCGACCTGAAAATGTCAGAATCGAGAATGCTTACTCCACGATACTTCTAACTTGATTTAAAATTAAGACCAATGAAGAAAAACACATTACTTTTGATTCCAATCGTTTTTTTATTGTTTATGCAGATTGGTTTTGCTCAAATAAAAACTGCGGATAAACTCTATAACCGTTTTGCATACAGCAAAGCAATTCCTTACTACCTTAAAATTGCGAATTCGAAAGATGATGGGAAAAGAGATGCCGCTATATCAAGGCTAGCTGAATGTTATCGTCTTATAAATAATTACGAACAGTCGGTTTACTGGTACCAGGAAGCAGTTAAAAATCCGGAAACAGATACAATTAATTATTTTTACCTTGGAACGGTTTTGAGAAATTTATCACACTATGATGAAGCCAAGGTGGCTTTTCTGAAATTTGCAGAATTAAAACCAAGCGATCCTCGTGGTAAAAAGTTTGCTGGGTTTTGTGAAGATATTGAAAAATGGAAAGACATTTCCACTGCTACAATTAAAAACAAAGATGACCTAAACAGCGAAAAATCTGATTTCTCTCCGGTAATTGATAACGGAAGCGTTGTTTTTACATCGGACCGAGGTGTTGATATGCTGGATAATAATAATTATACATGGACAGGCAATGCATATCTTGATTTATATTCTTCTAAACCAGAAACAGAAAATAGTTATCTGGGAAAGATGAGTGTTCCTGAAAAATTATCCAAATATTTTAATAAACCTTTTCACGACGGGCCGGCCTGTTTCACTAAGGACAATAAATTTGTTTTTATTACGCGAACACAGAAGGATTTAAGTAAAAGAAAAAAAATGAGAACCGACTTACTCGCTATTTACTATGCAAATATAAATGAGGAAAAACCTGATTTTAAACCCTTTCCTTATAATAGTGAAGATTATTCAGTCTGTCACCCTGCCATCTCCCCGGATGGTGTCAAACTGGTTTTTTCCAGCGATATGTCTGGCGGGGAAGGCGGGAGTGATCTATATATATCGAGGTTGGAAAATGGGGAATGGACAACTCCGCAAAACCTGGGAAAAGAAATTAATACCTTTGGCAATGAAGTATTTCCGGGCTGGTTTAATGATTCAACACTATTCTTTTCATCCGATAGTCGTATGGGATATGGAGGATTGGATATATACAAAACAAATTGCAGTAAAGATACCTGGACAGTCCCGGTAAATCTTCAAAGTCCAATAAATTCATCTTACGATGACTTTGGCATTGTTTTTCTTTCTGACACGGAAGGTTTCTTCAGCTCAGACCGACCAGGAGGAAAAGGGTTTGATGATATTTACCAGTTTTCCGGTTTCCAGATTAACCAAATTAATGGTATAGATTTAGGGCAAAACAATTATAATTATCCGGCATACCCAAAATCGATAATGAATACTCAGTAAATAATTTTGGGAATAGGGTTCCTGAAATGTAAAAAGGATACTAATTCAAAATATATAAGCAAAACAGGCCTTTCATAGACTTTTAAAGGTCTTTAAAGAAGGAGGAAATGTGTAAGTGTTTGATTTTTATTGATTTTATTTGTTTTGCAATTTTTGTGTTTTTGTACTTACTCCCTAATAAAAAACCGTGCAAGTATCTGACTTACACGGTTTTTTGTTTTTTTGATAGTTTTTGTCTTTTTTGTGGCTCCCCAGGTAGGACTTGAACCTACGACCTACGGATTAACAGTCCGCCGCTCTAACCGACTGAGCTACTAGGGAATGTTTATTTCTTGAACGTTTGCTTTTTCAAAAGCGTTGCAAAAATAATAGCTTTTCGTAAAAGAAAAAATTTTTTGCAAAAAATCTTTTCTCACTTTAGCGAAGTTAACTTTTCAATATTGTTTTTTGATATTTATCATATCATTTTTGTAGCTGGGGTTCACAGGATAACGATAAATTCGTAAAATTGCTACCTTTATGTTTCACTGGAAACAACCATAAAAAAGTAAACATTGAAAAAGAATATTCTTTTTATAATTCATTTTTGTTTATTCACATTTGCCGGAGTTTTGGCAAATGCACAAGAATATACAGTTGAAGTTTTTATCACCAATCAACCGGATAATCGCATTGTTTTTGGTTCGGTTAAAGGTGATGATTTTACTCCAATCGACAGCACTTTTATTTATCCTGACAGCCGGAAGGTTGTATTTCGATTTAATTCTGAAAGTCACATTGGAGTTTACAGAGTTGTACTTGGCAAAACCACTTATGCAAAAGTAATGGATGAGCCTCCTCAACAAGTCGATTTTATTTTCAATAAGGAAAATATTGTTTTGAAGACTGATTACAAGGAACCGATGCAAAAACTGGTAGTGGTTAAATCGGCAGAAAACGATATTTGGTTTGAATTTCTTGCAAAAGACAAGATTCTGAAAGATGAGATTAAGAGTTTGGAAACGCAAATCGATTATTATTTATCGAACAACGATTCAGATAATTTAGATAAAGTGGCCAACGAATACAATACATTGCAGATAGCCCGCGATTTGTTTATCCAGGAACTGGCAAAAACCAACAGTAGTTTATTGGTTTCTGCGATAATTTATAACCAGCGATTGCCCGTTCTGGATGGCTATTTAACGAAAGATGAACGAAACGAAGTGTATCGAAAAGATTTTTTTAAAGTACTTGATTTTAGCGACGAGCGCTTGATTCAATCTTCTGTTTATACCGATAAGGTATTTGAATATTTGGTTAGTTACAACATTCCGGAATTCAGTCAAAAGCAGCGCGAAGATGCGTACATTAAAGCGGTAGATATTGTTTTGCCGGCAGTGAATAAAAATAAAAATGTGTATAGCTTTATTCGAAACTATTTGCTTAATGGGTTTAAAATGTTGCAGTTGCAGCATGTTATTGATTATGTCAACAAAAATTATCCAGCATAGTTCTTTTTGATTTTCGTCATTATAAGATTAACAATCCTGTTTATTCCAGATTAAGGTTCTAAAACCTCTGAATATGTTATTTTTGCCAAAAATTTACGACTATGTTTCCTGAAATTCAAAAAATAAGCAACCCGGAAGATAAATTGTCAAAAATCATTTTGCAGAAGTCGGATAGCCAGTTTCTGCTCACCGGTTTTTCTAATGGGGAGAAAGACTTTATCAAAAAAACACTGGAGAAAGAAAGTGAATGTATAATCAATCAATTTCCCAATCTCGTTTTTATTCATCAGGTAAAAGAAAACAAAAAGGAATATATTAAGCTGGAAGCATCCAGAAAAGCAGGAGCAAAACTATTTGAATTGCTTAAGCTAAATAAAATTGAGCGTTTTCAAATTCAGGCTGTTTCTGAAAGGGAGCATGTTCTCGCATTTTTGGAGGGACTTTTTTTAACGGGATACTCTTTTGATAAATACAAAAAAGAGAAGGAAGAATTCGCAGTGAAAAATATATATCTGGTTGAAAGCGATATTTCAGATATTGAAATAGAGGAACTGAAAAATCTTGTAAAGGCAGTTTTTTGCGCACGTACGCTGGTGAATGAGCCACTTTCTTTTTTAACTGCTCAGCAGTTTTCAAAGGAAATGGTGAAGATGGGGGAGGAAGCAGGATTTTCGGTGGAAGTATTCAACAAAAAGAAAATTGAAACCCTGAAAATGGGGGGTTTGCTAGCAGTGAACAAAGGAAGTATCGACCCTCCAACATTTAATATTCTGGAATGGAAACCTGAAAATGCTTCGAATAAAAAGCCAGTTGTATTGGTAGGAAAAGGGATTGTTTATGACACCGGCGGAATGAGTTTGAAACCAACTCCCAGGTCGATGGATTATATGAAAAGCGATATGGCTGGTGGTGCAGTTGTTGCCGCAACAATTTATGCACTGGCAATGAATAAAGCGCCGGTTCATGTTATCGGACTGGTTCCTTCAACAGATAACCGACCCGATGGAAATGCGTATGTGCCGGGAGATGTAATTACCATGTTCGACGGAACAACCGTTGAAGTTAAAAATACCGACGCTGAAGGACGTTTAATTTTAGCCGATGCACTGAGTTATGCAAAGAAGTACAATCCGGAACTGGTTATCGACATTGCTACATTAACCGGTGCCGCTGAAATTGTAGCGGGGAGCCATGCAATAGTAGGAATGGGTAACACCGAGGATTATCTTCAAAAATTAAAAGCGACAGGATTTGAAACTTACGAGCGAATTATTGAAGTTCCGCTTTGGGAAGAATATGCAAAACCTCTGAAATCGCCGATAGCCGATTTGAATAATTTGGGAGTTCGCGAAGCCCAATCAACAATTGCCGGAAAATTTCTGGAACATTTTACAGATTATAACTGGATTCATTTGGATAGCGCAGGGGTTTCGTTTCTGTTTGAAAAAGACGATTACCTGCCGGTTGGAGGAACAGGCGTGGGAACTCGACTACTCTATAACTTTCTGAAAAAATTCAATTAAAAAACTTAACTTTGCCCCCGTTCTCAACGGGAATCATAAATATCTGAAACAGAAAAGGAATGGTACAACACGATACAATAAGAGTTGGAATTACACACGGTGACATTAACGGAATTGGATACGAAGTGATAATGAAAACATTACTTGATCCTCGAATTCTCGAAATGTGCACTCCAATCATCTACGGATCACCAAAAGTGGCGGCTTATCATAGAAAAGCATTAAATATAAATAACCTTAGTTTTAATCATATCCGAAATGCCAACGAGGTTTATTCCCGAAAAATAAATATCATCAATTGCGTTGACGATAATGTCCGCGTTGAATTGGGGAAATCAACCCGCGAAGCCGGAGAATCATCATTTAATGCATTGGATGCAGCTTGCAAAGATTTAGAAGAAGGGTATATTGATGTTTTGATAACTGCCCCTATTAATAAAGACAATATTCAGAGCGAGCACTTTAATTTTCCGGGACATACGGAATATTTGGCTGAGCGTTTTCACGCTGATGAATACGCTATGCTTATGGTAAGCGAAACCATGAAAATGGGTGTTGTAACAACACATTTACCACTTTCGAAGGTAGCATCGTCGTTATCAAAGGAATTAGTTCTTTCGAAATTAAGAATCATCGCAAAAACACTTCAGCAGGATTTTTCGGTTACAAAGCCAAGAATTGCAGTATTTGGTTTAAATCCTCATGCAGGAGACAATGGCTTGCTCGGAAACGAAGAAAAGGATATTATTCTTCCTGCCATTATTCAGGCGAAAAAGGAAGGAATTATTGCATTGGGGCCTTATCCTGCCGATGGATTTTTTGGTTCGGAAGATTACCGAAAATTCGATGCAATTCTGGCTATGTACCACGATCAGGGTCTTATTCCGTTTAAACTTGCTTCGTTTGAAAGAGGTGTGAATTATACGGCCGGTCTTCCCATTGTTCGGACATCGCCGGCGCATGGAACAGCTTATACAATTGCCGGTGAAGACAAAGCTTCGGAGGAATCTTTCCGCCAGGCATTGTACCTGGCCATCGACATTCATAAAAATCGGAAAATTTATGAGGAGATAAGTGCGAATCCGTTAAAAAAATATCACATTAATCCGAACCAGGTTGACGAAAGTGTTGATATTGAGGCAGAAGACGAACACAACTAAGTTAGCCAGAACAATATGTACGAGTTTATCCGGGGAATTATTATTGAGCGTAATCCGGCAAGTCTTGTTATTGAAGCCGGAGGGGTTGGTTATTTTGTAAATATATCATTGAATACCTATAGCAAAGTTACCACGCAAAAGGAACAACAGGTTTTTTTACACCAGGTAGTTCGCGAAGATGCACATACTTTGTATGGTTTTGCCGATAAAAATGAAAGAAGCCTTTTCCGGAACCTGATATCCGTAAATGGTGTTGGTTCGGGGACTGCAATTATGATGCTTTCGTCGTTAAATCCCGATGAGATTATTGCAGCAATTACAACCGAAAATGTAGCCGTTTTAAAAGCTGTGAAAGGAATAGGAGCAAAGACTGCACAACGCATTATTATCGATTTGAAAGATAAACTCGGAAAATTACATGAAACCGACCAAATTTTGGTTTCGCCAAACAATACTATCCGAAATGAATCGTTATCTGCTTTAGTTATGCTCGGATTCGTTAAAAAAGACGCAGAGAAGATAGTAACGAAAATTCTTCAGGAGCAGCCGGAATCAACTGTAGAGAGTGTAATTAAAATGGCATTAAAAAGGTTATAAACTGGATTGGAATTGGGCCGAAGCTTACGAAAAATATATTTCTTATTAACACTTACACTTTTCCTGACTCTTACCAAAATTGGTATTACAGCGGATGGTGCAGGTGATCGTTTTGCCAATGTCGCACCTCAGGACACGGTTGCGATAGATACTACAGGGCAGCTTCCTTATCCTTTTAAAGATCAGCCTGCGTTTGGCGAGCCGCTTCCCGATTCGGTTAAACTGTTCTTAAATCAGCCCAGCAACATTAAATACGAAGTTGAATTCGACCCCATAACCGGGAAGTACGTTTTCTACGAAAAGGTGGGAACTCTCAATTACAGGCTTCCGCAGACCATGTCGATTGACGATTATATTGATTACGACTTCGAACGATCGGTAAAAAGTTACTGGAAAGAAAGATCACGGATTCAGGATTTGGATAAAAGAAATTCGCTAATCCCTGAACTTACAATTGGAGGAGAAGCATTCAACCGGATTTTTGGTGGAAATACCATTAATATTCAACCACAAGGATATGTGGAAGTTAGTTTTGGTTACCAAATGAATGCCACCGAAAATCCTTCGATTCCGGAACGTTTGCGCAAAGTACCAACATTTGATTTCGATGAGAAAATTCAGATGAATGTGATGGGACAGATTGGTACTAAAATGAACATGCGGGTTAACTACAACACCGAGGCAACGTTTGATTACGAAAATAAGATGAACCTGGAATATACCGGCGAGGAGGATGAAATTCTGAAGAAAATTGAAGCCGGTAACGTTTCTCTTCCGCTAAATGGTTCGTTAATAACCGGAGCATCCAATTTGTTTGGGGTAAAAGCTGAAATGCAATTCGGAAAGTTATCGTTAACCACAATTTTTTCGCAGAATAAAGGTGAATCGCAAACGGTGGAAACCGAAGGAGGGGCGCAGGTTACTTCTTTCGATATTACAGCCAATAATTACGATGCTAACCGTCACTTCTTTCTGGCGCAGTATTTTCGCGATCATTATGATGAGTGGCTTCGGAATACGGCGGTTCCAACATCGCCGATAACCATAAACAAAATTGAAGTCTGGGTTACCAACAAGTCGAATAATTTTGAGAATGCCCGAAATATTCTGGCACTTCAGGATTTAGGTGAACATGCCTCAAATATCTACAACCGGATTCCTCAGTTTCAGGAAACTACCGGATTGCCTTATCCGCAAAATATTTACCCGTTTAACGATGCAAACGGATTGTATTATGAAATGACAAATACTTACAGCGATGTCCGCGATGTTCAGAATATTACTCAGATAATGTCGCAATTTGCTGGCGAATTTGTTGGGGGGCGGGATTTTGAAAAAATTGAACAGGCACGAAAACTTAATGAGTCGGAATATACGCTTAACGCGCGGTTAGGTTATATTTCACTTTCAACTTCGTTAAACGCCGATGAGGTTTTGGCAGTTGCATTTAATTATACCTCAAACGGACAGACGTATCAGGTGGGGGAATTTTCCACCGACGGTATTAGTGCGCCTAATACTTTAATGTTAAAGTTAATAAAGGGAACAAATTTAACGCCCAAATTTCCTACCTGGAAGTTAATGATGAAGAACATTTATAATCTGAATGCATACCAGCTAACCAATGATGATTTTACATTGGATGTTGTTTATCAGAATGATTCAACAGGCACTTACATCAATTATATTCCGGAAGGCAGGATTAACGGGCATATTCTGCTGCGGGTAATGAATCTCGATAAACTGAACAAACAACTTGATCCATATAAAGACGGGTTGTTTGACTACATCGAAGGAACTACTGTTTTGTCCAACAGCGGACGAATTATTTTTCCGGTTCTTGAGCCTTTTGGAAGTCATTTGGCTGATTCGATTCAGGATCCGGCTTTAATAGAGAAATATACTTTCCAGTCTCTGTACGACTCCACTAAAGTTTATGCCGAACAAGATGCCGAACATAACAAGTTCAAATTAGTGGGGAGTTACAAAGGCGCCTCCGGCTCCGATATTATGATAAATGCTTTGAATCTTGCACAAGGTTCGGTAAAAGTAACCGCAGGAGGCAGGGAGCTGGTTGAAAATGTTGATTATACCGTAGATTATACTTTAGGCCGGGTAAAAGTTATTAATCAGGCACTTTTGGAAGCCGGAACTCCGATTCAGGTTTCTACAGAAAGCCAGGATTTGTTTACCATGCAGCGTAAAACATTAATGGGGTCTTACGCGAATTATGCTTTTTCCGATAACTTTAATGTAGGTGGAACTTTGCTTTACATGCACGAAAGGCCATTAACAGAGAAAGTGGATTATGGAAGCGATCCGATTTCAAACCTGGTACTGGGAATGGATACCCGGTATTCAACAGAAAGCATGTTGCTTACAAAAGCGTTAGATGCATTACCGTTTTATTCTACCAAAGCGGTTTCCACTATTAATGTAGATGCGGAAGTTGCAAAACTAATGCCGGGTCATGCTAAAACGATAGATAAGACCGGCTCAACAGGAACTGCCTATATCGATGACTTTGAAGGTACGAAAACATCAATCTCGTTAAAAACAAGGCAGTCGTGGGTATTGGCAAGTACGCCCCAGCACCAGAACGACCTC
>JAWKKP010000050.1:0-14225 GCA_041393215.1 Draconibacterium sp. | reverse complement strand
TGATAGCTTTTATGAAGATCTAGTAAGACATGGAGCAGAGGTCACTAAATATCCCACATACATTATAGTTAATAAAGAGGGTGAGATCGTGGAGTCAGAAGCAATCTTCCCTAGCCAAACAAAATTGCTAATTCAACAATTGAAACTAAACCTAAACTTATAACTTGTGATAACATGCGGTATAATCAATTGCCTGTGTCACAGTTTTTTGCACAGTATAAAATGAAAGAATAACAAATAAATAATTAGTATCTTAGTAATAAGAAAAGTCTGTTAAACTAAAACCAATCAAGAACTGTCAACGATATGAAAGGAACGTTGCCATCCAGATGCTTTTGGCAAAAACTGCGCCATAGCGGCTAAGGCCGCTACCGGCAACTGAATCATACCGCTGACCGTTGGCAACAAGGCTAAGAGCGACACACATCAACCCCAGGAAAAAAGATTAAGTTTCGATTAATAAAAGGACTGGTCAAAAAAATAAGACCAGCCCTAAATAATAAAAAGTTAATCACGATTATCGCTGAACACCTAACTGGACTTTAGCACCGTTTATATGGACTTCATCCTGTGTTTCAACAGCAAAATAACCATAAGCCAAGGGTGCAGCCGCAGCTCGCTCAACGGCCTGCTCAAAAATCATATTCCATATTTTGCCACCTTGTTTTTCATACTCTGAAATTAAAGACTTGAGACTTTCTTCTCCGAAAACAGTGAGATGTCCTGAAAAATCTTGGGAAATATCACTGATTCGGGCTGTTGACCAGTCAATAATTCCACATACATTACCATCGGCATATGTTAGAATATGTCCTGCATACAAATCACCATGAATGAATTTTGTGAAGTTCGGCCACAGTGTATCATTATCCAACCACTTTTTGTAACGATTTTCTAAATCATTACTTATGCCCAGTTCGGATTTTACCAAGCGTAATCGTTCGGAAATCTCGCTTCTCAGACTTTCAGGTGTAGTAACTTCCAATCCATTCAGAACAACTTCTTCTTTCGGAATAGCATGGAGTTGCACCAAAATTTTAGCCAATGACTGAATGTAGTTTGGACTATCTTTATCCATATTCCAAGAAACCTCATAAGTTTCAGCATCATAAGTCAAAGCGGGTTTTCCATCCAATAATGGATACGCTACCAGCTCTTCGTTCGCAATTTTCCAATCTGGAACTTGCGCAGTGAGATGTTTGCAAACTAACTGTAGAATTAGTTTTTCCTTTGCAATCTGCTTACCCAAATCGGGTCTTCTGGGAATACGCAACAGCCATTGATTTTCATCTTTGTCTGTTGCAAAACCAACCTTGAAATCTATTCCCATTTCGTTGAATTTCATCTTGTCTGAAAGCATTAAACCATGTCTTTCTGCAAGTTTCTGAATGTCTGTATTTTTCATTTGTTTTATTTTTTTAAATTATTACCTAACTGCATAAGTTTCTCAGAGCCATACGAAAGCAACCCAATAACGATAGCCAAACATCCACTTATGATAAAAGTGATGTTTATACCTATATTTTCTGCAATCACGCCTGTGAACAATAAACCGATTATACTTGGCAATACCGCCAAACTGTAATAAAGAGAAAAGACTCGTCCCAGCATTTCAGGTTTTACTGTTATCTGGACAATAGCAGTAAAACATGCATAAAAAACAGATAAACCAATACCTCCAATTGCTGTTACCAGAACAAATCCAATGAACCATTCTTTTGGGAAAACTCCGCTAAGAAGGAATGTTAACCCCAATATGATATACATTGAATTAACCAATACAATCTTTGACATCCCAACTTTGAACAAGCCTAAAACAGCTCCACCAATCAGCATGCCTCCCCCCCAAACTATCTCAACAAGGCCCATTTCCCATTTTCCTCCTCCATAATGTCCTGTTGTCAGTAGTGGGAACATAATTGCAGCAGGCATGATGACAAAGGTGATAGCCATGGCATAAAGAAAAAGGTAACTTAAACCTCTATTTTTAGATACGATATGTAACCCATCTATAAATTCGGTTGATATTGTATGAACAGAAAATTTAGAACCTTTTATTGTCTGTGGTATTCTTACCATCATAAGCGAAGAAATTGCCAGTAATGCTCCAATCAAATCAAGATACAAAACATTTGAAATAGGCAATATGGCAATTGCCACTGTACCAAGTGCAGGACCACCAATACTACAAATCGAATGTAACATTTGATTAATACCAGCAACTCTTAGCAATTCTTTTTTAGGCACAATTAGCGGAGCCAAAGCTTGTAGAGCCGGTGAATGAAAGGCATTGCCAACCGAACGTAAACCTAACATGATATAAATCCATACAAGATTTACCGTTTCCTTGTTAAGGATAAATATCAAGACAATAGCACATACAGCAATGAAAGTATCAGAAAGAATCATGATACGTTTTCGATTAGTACGGTCTATATATACCCCTGCTAACGGGCCAATAATAGCTTGTGGCAATATTCCAGCTATACCTGCATATGCTAAAACCTCGGCGGATTGATACTCCAGACTAAGCCATATGACAATAGCAAATTGGACTGCATAACTTGTCAACATTGAAACAAATTGCCCAGCCCATATAAATATATAGGTGTTAAACCATTTTTGGTTCTCCATGAAATAAACTTGATTAAATTATACAACAATAAATGGATAGCACTGAGAAGAGCTATCTAAAAAAATGTGGGTATTTTGAGAATTACCCTATTATTTTATCCAAGGCTTTGCCATTTGTTGTATAATTTATTGGAAATAACCGCACAAAGGTAGGAAATATTTTTTTAAATTTGAAGAAATAAATAGTCTGAATTTGGATGTAAAAAAGCCCAGTTGCCAACAGCGTATATAATTAAGTGCGGTTTCGGTGCTGATAATCAGCATTATCTCCCGCATCAGCCTCGGTGCTTTTCGACAGGAAAGCATCCCGCAATCCGCACCTAATCATATACGCGGAACGTTAGCTGCAATATTAGGAAGCTGCCACATAATTTTATATATTTGCAAAATCTAAAACTAAACAGTCAGTAGGGATGAAAAAATAATTTCTTTCACATATAGATAAAAAAGTACAGTAGAATATTTTGCTGTGAGTGTTTCATTTTTTATAAAGAAAGAAATTATGTTGACTTTACATAGTGTATCATATACACACCCTAATAAAGATTTGCTGTTTACTGACATCAACCTAACGATAAACAACCACGACAAAATAGCTTTGATTGGTAGCAACGGAGTTGGAAAATCAACGTTGTTGAAAATTATTGCTAAAGAATTAGAACCGTCAGGGGGTAAAATAAATGTTGATGCGGAACCGTATTATATCCCACAAATTTGCGGACAGTTTAACCATTTGAGCATTGCTCAGGCATTAAGGATTGAAAATAAGTTAAATGCCTTAAATGAAATTTTGAACGGAAACATAAGTGAAGAAAATTTCAACCTGCTTAATGATGACTGGACATTAGAAGACCGTTGTAAAGATGCTCTGAACTATTGGCATTTATCCAATTTAGACTTGTCTCAAAAAATGGACACCCTTAGTGGAGGACAGAAGACAAAAGTTTTTCTCGCAGGCATTTCTATCCATCAATATGAGTTGGTTTTGCTGGACGAACCAAGCAATCATTTGGATATTTTTGGCAGGCAACTGTTGTATGATTATATTCAATCTACAGAAAGTACTTTGGTTATCGTAAGCCACGACAGAAAATTACTGAACCTCTTAGATACCGTTTGCGAATTAAACTCAAATGGAATTAAAGTCTATGGTGGTGATTACGACTTTTATAAGGAACAAAAACAAATTGAAATAAATGCGCTTAACCAAGATATTCAAAGCAAGGAAAAGGACTTGAAAAAAGCCAAAGAGAAACAACGTGAAACTTTGGAACGTCAAAGAAAACTGGACACACGAGCAAAAAAAAGTAGTGGTAAAGCGGGGCTTCCTAAAATAGTTTCCAATGCTATGAAAAACAGTGCAGAGTTAAGTACTGCTAAAATAGCGGGTGTTCACACAGAAAAAATAGGAATTGTCAGAACTGAATTACAAAAGTTGCGTTCTTCCCTTTCTGAAATTAACCAAATGAAGTTTGGATTTGACAATTCAAAACTTCATAGAGGCAAAAATCTTTTTATTGCAAATAGTATTAATTTCGGGTACACAACCGAAAACTATTTATGGAGAGAAAATTTGAATTTTCAAATTGTTAGTGGGGAACGAATATCTGTAAAAGGAGCAAACGGTTCTGGTAAAACGACTTTAATAAAAATGATTTTGGGATATCTTGTACCGCAAATCGGCACAGTCTTTATTGCAGAAAACAAATCGGTTTATATTGACCAAGATTATTCGTTAATAGATAACAACCGAAAAGTTTATGAGCAGTCACAGCAATTTAATACTTTTGCATTGCAGGAACACGAAATAAAAATAAGACTAAATAGGTTTTTGTTCCCAAAAGAAGATTGGGACAAGCCTTGCAATGCTTTAAGTGGTGGGGAAAGAATGCGTTTGATGTTATGTTGTTTAAGCATTTACAATCAATCGCCAGACATCATAATCTTGGACGAACCGACCAATAATTTGGATATTTATAACATAGAAATACTAACAAATGCCATCAATGATTATCAGGGTACATTGATTGTCATTTCGCACGATGAAACTTTTTTAGAGCAAATAAACATAGAAAGAACAATTAATTTATAAAAATACAGCAGCTAACACGCGGTATAGCCAATAAGGGTTTCAGTGGTATGCGAAGGTTTGTTGCCCACTTCAATTTTCGTGTAACTTGATAGGACATCGCCCGCAATCCCTTACTGTCCATACCGCCAACCGTTATGCGGCATGCAAGAAAAACCAAAACTAAAAGATGAAGTTATGAATCCAATAGTCGCAGGAATCCTACTAGGAACTGTAGCAGGTATAATAGATGTGATTCCTATGATCATTAAAAAACTGTCCTGGGATGCGAATATTTCTGCATTTTTTATGTGGGTTGTCGTTGGCTTCTTTATCTCAGTAGTCGACCTGAATATACATCCTATCCCTGAGGGAATTCTGATCGCACTGCTTACTCTATTACCTGCATCAATCCTTATAGGTTGGAAAGAACCAAAATCATTGATACCAATTATATTTATGACAGTTATTTTGGGTGGAGCACTCGGTATTGCGATTGCCAAACTCATAAATTAGAGTAAAAAAGCACGACCGCATAACAAGCGTTATATGCAATTTTTTTGGCACGGTTTTCGCTCATTGCCAGTAAGTTGGAAGATCGCAAAAGAATATAGAACTTAGTAATAATATAAGTACGTACAACAACCACTAATAAAGGTCTTAACGGTGTGAAAGGAACGGTGTAACTTGAAAGTACCAGGCAAAAACACGCGCCACAACGGCCGGAAGGCCGTTGCCAAAAACTGCACATACCGCTGACCGTTAGGCAAAATTGCCGGGGCGTTGGAACAAAATATAATTGCTCTAAGAATTTACAGGATTGCTTCGACTCAGAATTCGCTCGGGTCCTTGCCAGAATTCAATACTTAATCAAATACCTGGTAATTAGAAAACCTTGGTTACATTATGATCATTTTCCGACACACGCGGCGTGACCAACGCCCCATCGTGCCATTAATAAAGTTTACGATTGGAAAATCCGGCGATCCGAAACGCTGCTTGCCTCTCCTACCCGCTCTCGTTTTTGTTCTTAAAAAAGTACAAAAACGAACTGAGGCTGGCAAGCCACCGACGCTGTCGCCTATCGTTCTACCTTTAAGAGGCTTGACGGGGCAACTATTGCCTAACAAGCGGTATGTTTAATAGGCTTGTCACAGTTTTTGCAAACTGCTCCAATGAGAGGAAGATCTTAAAATAATTTATACCTTAGTTATAATTAAAGTCTGTAAACCAACCATTAATAAAACGATCAACGGTATGATCGAAACCGCACCATCAGGAAAACTCTGGCAAAAACCTGTGCCACAGCGGTTGGAAAACCGCTGCCGCCAAACTAAACATACCGCCGACCGTTGGCAACAAGTGTAAAGACAGACTACTGACAGATACGATAGTGATAAATTTGATAAAAGTAAGGATTTAGCTTTTTGACAGGACAGTGCAAATTTGATGGAACCGGAACGAAGTGGAGTTCGGCGGAGCCAAATTTATTTTGTTTTTTTCTTCCTCCGCAAAAAAAAGAAAAAAGAAACCCACCCACATTGCACACATGGCTAAAGCCACTCAAGCCAACACTTCAACCAATTTTTGCGTTAAGTGAGAGCAGGGTCAAACTTGTTTGAGGCCTGCCGAACTAAGCAAAAATCAGCATAGCTAAAACTTTGTCAAAGAATGCAATTAATCTTCGCACTACTATTTGAGTAAATTGTTTTTTTGTTAAAAAACTTAAAAAACCTTGCAGGTTTTAATAGTTTGATTACATTTGCACGCTAAATATATTTGATATGGAGATTAAAGATAAAATAGTTTTAAGTTCAGGTAAATTGTTTTTTAAATACGGTATTCGTAATATAACAATGGATGCGATAGCCGAAGATTTGGGAATTTCAAAGCGTACTATTTACGAAAACTTTAAAGATAAAGATGAATTATTAACATATTGTCTCGAAGCTAATACGTTAGAACAAAATAAGATTGTGGACGAAATACTAAATAATTCGGAAAATCTTATTGAAGCACTTATAAAAATAATTAAACATAACGTTAATACCTTAAAATTAATAAATCCGGTATTCTCTTTTGATATTCAAAAATATTATTCTGAATTATTCGAGGTAAAAATTAAAAAAAATAGGAAAAGAAACTTAACCCGTATTAGTGATATATTAAATAGAGGAATACAAGAAAAGATATTTAGGAGTGAGATTAACGTTGAAATAGTAGCCTTATTAATTTTAGAACAGTTTAAAATGATGGGTAACCAAGAAATATTTCCTGAAAATAAATTTTCAAAAGTAGAAATTTTTGAAAATATTGCTATCAATTTTATTAGAGGCCTTGCCACAAATGAAGGCTTAATCATGTTGGAAAAATATAATTCTTAAATTTTTTTTATCTTTTTGAAAACTAAAAAAAAACTCTATGGTTTTATGAGTATAGAAATAAAAAACAAAATATTAAAAAATTGCGCAGAACTATTCTATAAATATGGAATTAAAAGTATTTCTGTAGATGATATTTCTTTTAGCACCGGCATATCAAAAAAAACTTTCTATGAACATTTTGAAAACAAAAATGATGTAGTTAAAGCAATTACCAATCAATTTATAAATAAAATCAAAGTGTTTAATAAAGAAATCGTTGAAGAAAAAACGGATGTCTTTTACAAACTCTTGAAAATTTACAAAAAGATGCTTTCTCAATTTAATTCATGTAACCCAAGTTTTATTTATGATATTCAAAAATTCTACCCAGATGTATATGAATTATTTATTGAATTCAGGGATAAAGAGTTGAATTTTTTGATAACAAATCTTATTAAACAAGGTAAAACAGAAGGATTATTTAGAGAAAACATAGATGAAAATATCATTTATAAATTACATATTAACAGAATGAACGCTGTTATTGAAGGTTCACTTTTACCGGAAAAATCTATTGCCAATCCAATTTTTTTTGAATTCGTTGTTATTGGCTTAATTGGAATAACAACGATTAAAGGACACGAAATATTAGAAAATAAATTAAATGAATATAAAAATGAGAAAAACTTTTAAAACGCTATTATTAGCTTTACTAATTTTGAATAAGCTCTCACTGTTTGCTCAAGAACCATTGATTTTATCTTTGGATAGTGCCATTAATTATTCCATTAATCACAATAAAACATTGATTAATTCAAAGTTAGCGATTGATAAATCATCACAAAAAATTAAAGAAACCATTGCACAAGGATTACCGCAAATTAACGCATCGGTAGATTATACCAACTTTTTAGGAGCTGAAACATCCATTCAATTAAATCCAATGGCTCCACCCGCAGTTATTGAATTTAACCCGACAAGCAATTTTAAAGCAAGTGCCTCTCAATTGATTTTTAACGGAAATTATTATGTTGGGGTGCAACTTTCTAAATTGGCTCAAACAATGTCAGAACTAAGTTATCAAAAAGATGAGCAAAATGTAAAGGAACAAACCATACAAGCCTATTATCTAATATTGGCAAGTGAAAGAATATTGAGCGTTATTAAAGAAAATAAAGCAAATGTTCAACTCATTTACGAAAAAACACAAAATCTTGCCAATGCCGGTATGATTGAGCAAACCCAAGCAAAAAAACTATCGGTTATGGTAACATCGGTTGACAATGCCCTAAAATCGACCGAAAGGCAGGTTGAAATGGGATATAATCTTTTACGTTTGCATTTAGGATTAGAACCCAATCAAGTAATTAAGTTAAGTTCCACTTTCGACGATATTGCCCAAAAAAATATTATGCAACCTGTAATTGCCGATATATTTAATATTCAAAATAATATGGATTATAAATTAATATCTATGCAAGGAGAAATTGCAAAAAAAAGTATTAAACTGAAGCAGGCAAGTTATTTACCCTCATTAGTTGCTTTTTATTCATATACAAAACAAATTAAAGAACCCGTTTTTAATATGACACCTAACCATGTACTTGGATTAACATTAAATATTCCAATTTTTTCAGGAGGTCTGCGTTTAGCACAATATAATCAGGCAAAAATAGATTATAATGTTAGTGAAAACACAAAAGCATTAGTATCTCAACAGTTAACAACACAAGAAAAACAACTTAGATACAACTACAATAATCTTTTTGAACAATATCAAAATCAAAAGGCAAATGTAGATATTGCCAAAGAAATACTCGAAAATATGACTTTAAAATTTCAGCAAGGAATTGTGTCCAGTTTGGAACTTACCAGTGCCAATAGTGATTATTTAACAGCTGAAACCAATTATACAAGCATAGCGCTTCAATTGCTCAATGCCGAATTGTCTTTACGTAAAATAAATAGTAAACTTTAAAAACTAATAATATATGAACTTAATGAAATTTTCGACTTTGATTATTATTGCCGGAATGATAACAATAGGAACATCTTGTACCTCAAAACAAGAAGTTAATTCAGACAGAACACAATCTGATTCCATAAAATCTATACCTGTAAAAACCGCAGTAGTTAAGCATGAATTAATTACCCGTAACATTGAATTTACGGCTACTTTAATTCCTTTTGAAGAAGTGCATCTTGCACCGGCGGCACCGGGAAGGATAGAAAAAATAAACGTTGAAATTGGCGACAATGTCAGCAGCGGTCAAATCGTGGCTAATATGGATAGAACCAATCTTGAGCAGGCACGAATTAATCTGATGAAATTAGAAATAGACTACAAACGATTAGATACTTTGAAAAAAACAGGGAGCATTGCTGAACAGCAATACGACCAAATAAAATCTGCTTACGAAATAGCTAAGAATAGTTACCAATTTCTTCAAGAGAACACACAGCTAAAAGCACCCTTTAGCGGAGTTGTTTCAGGTAAATATTTCGAAGACGGAGAAATATATTCCGGTGCACCGATTCCCTCGGTTGGTAAATCTGCGATACTTTCGATTGTACAAATTAATCAACTTAAAGCATTAATAGGTATATCTTCAAATTATTATCCCCTGATTACTAAAGGAATGAAAGCAAAAATTCAATCTGAAATTTATCCCGACTTAGTTTTTAACGGAGAAATTTTCAATATCTATCCAACCATTGATAACGCTACAAAAACGTTTACTGTGGAAGTAAAAATTCAAAATGATAAGCTGAAATTACGTCCCGGAATGTTTTCAAAAATACAACTTGACCTTGGAGATGGAAAGGCAATTCTTGTTCCCAATATTGCATTGATTAAACAAACCGGCACCAACGATATGTATGTTTTTGTTAATAAAAATAACATCGCCGTTAAAACGCCTGTTAAAACCGGACAAATGATTGATGATAAAATTGAGATAATAAAAGGGTTAAATGAAGGGGACGAAATAGTGGTTGTAGGCCAAAATAAATTGGAAGACCAATCACATTTATCCGTTACCAAATAGTACTTAAATTAGTGATTAAAATTTAATGAATTAAAATAATATTTTATGAGTTTATATAGCACAGCAGTAAAAAAACCTATAAGTACCATTATGATAACTATCGGAGTGGTGATTTTAGGTATTTTTTCATATTTGCAGTTACCGGTCGATTTTTTCCCAAAAATGGATCCGCCTATTATTACTGTATTTACCTTTTATCCCGGTGCCAATGCTGCCGATGTGGAAGAAAATATTACACGTAAATTAGAAGATGGATTTGGTTCACTTAGCAACTTGAAAAAAATAACATCTAAATCTAAAGATAATTTATCTTCAATAACACTGGAATTTGAGTGGGGATCTAACTTGGATGAAGCAACCAACGAAGTACGAAATGCCGTAGGAATGGCAGAACGAAATTTGCCGGAAGAAGTAGAAAGCCCTACTATTTTGAAAATTAACACAGGGATGATTCCCGTAATTGTGCTTTCCGTTACTTCTACAGAAAGTTATGAAGGGATTAAAGATATAATAGATAAAAAACTTGTTCAACCACTTAACCGCATAGAGGGTGTAGGAAATATTATACAAATGGGAGCCCCCACAAGGGCTATTATGGTAGATGTTGACCCAAGAAAATTAGATGCTTATAACTTAACCGTAGAACAGATATCAGGTATTCTGGCAGCAAATAATCTCAATCTTCCATCAGGAAATCTTGAAATGGGGAACTCTGATTTGCCACTTCGCTTACAAGGTCAATTTGAAAATAGTGATATTATTAAAAATATTATCATAAGCAATCGTAATGGAAAAACGGTTTATTTGAAAGATGTAGCAACGGTTAGCGATGGTTTAAAAGATGTAAAAACCTATGAACGTGCTAATGGTGGGAAAAACGTTCGTATCATGATTCAAAAACAGTCCGATGCCAATACTGTTACTGTCGCAGATAAAGTAAAGGAAAAACTTACACAGCTAGAACAAAAATTGCCTTCCGATGTAAAAGTTAATATTCTATTAGACACATCAACCAATACCATAGCTTCTATAAATAATCTTTCTGAAACCTTAATTTACGCATTGCTATTTGTTGTGCTTGTGGTTCTGCTCTTTTTAGGTCGAGGCAGAGCAACGCTGATTATCAGTTTATCAATACCTATTTCGCTTATTTCGGGTTTTATTTATATGTACCTTTCCGGCGGTACGATTAATATAATTACCCTTTCATCACTTTCCATTGCCATTGGGATGGTAGTTGACGACTCTATTGTGGTTCTTGAAAATATTACCAAAAAACTTGAAAGAGGAGGCTTTGCCCGAGAATCTGCCATTTATGGAACAAGTGAAGTTAGTTTGGCTGTTATAGCATCCACATTAACCATTATAGCTGTTTTTCTTCCTTTAACTATGTTAGGTGGAGTAACCGGTATTCTTTTCCGACCGCTGGGATGGGTGGTTACAATTTCTGTTATTACCTCAGTAATTGTATCCTTGACCCTTGTGCCAATGCTATCTACAAAAATTTTAAAAATAAACACCCCCGATAGAAAAAAAATAGGAGGCAAAATTTATTGGTTTTCTCAAAATTTACTTGAGAAATTGGACATCTTTTTTGAGAAAATTCTCTCTTGGGCTGTTGGTCATCGTTGGGCTGTGATTGGTATAGCATCTGTTGTATTTATTTCGTCGATGTTCTTTGTTAAATTAATTGGAACTGAATTTATGCCGGCATCCGATAATGACCAAATTTCAGCACAAGTAAAATTAGCCCAAGGAACAAAATTAGACGTAACCGTTTTAACTGCCCAATATTTAGATTCTATTTTCAGAGAAAAATATTCTGAAGTTGATATAGTTTCTACAAGTGCCGGCGTTGGCGATGAAAATAGTTTATCGGCTATTTTTTCTGAAACAGGAAATTATATTATTAATTATACTTTTAAAATGAAACCAATGAAAGAACGTCAAAGAGACATCTTTCAGATTGCTGATGAAATGCGAAAAGACATTGAAAAATTGCCGGAAGTCGAAAAATTTTATGTTGACCCGGGAAGTTCAAGAATGTCTGCTGCAATGGGTATGGGAGGCGGCAGTAACCTCGAAATTAAAATATACGGGAACGATTTTGACGAAACCAATATTATATCCGAAAAAATATCCAAATCATTGAAAAATATAGAAGGTACGAAAGATGTTTTAATAAGTCGTGACAAAGAAAAAACAGAATTGCAATTAGTTCTGGATAATGCAAAAATGACCTCGTTTGGTTTAAATACAGCTTCTGTTGCAACAGCAATTCGTAGCCGTATTAATGGCGTTGTATCTACAAAATACAAAGAAGATGGAAATGAATATGAAGTAATTGTTCGCTATGATGAGCAATATCGACAATCAACCGAAGACATTAATAATATCAGCATTATGACACCTTTGGGTAAGTTGATTAAACTGAGTGAAATTGCAAGTTTAAAACGATTTTATTCTCCCCCTAATATAGAAAGAGAAAATAAAGTGAGAATGGTAAAAGTATCATCTGCTCTATCAGGTACTGATGTGGGAACTGTAATAGCAACTGTACAGAATGATATGAAAAACATGGACATCCCCAATGATGTGGACATTGAATTCGGAGGCAGTGCGGAAAATATGGCAGATTCTTTTAGAGACCTTATCATGATAATAGTATTGTCATTAGTTCTTGTTTATATTGTTATGGCATCTCAATTCGAATCATTAACAGAGCCTTTTATTATAATGTTTTCGATTCCGTTTGCATTTTCCGGCGTATTTTTAGCATTATACATTTTTGGTTCAACTATTAATGTTATTTCTTTAATTGGAATTGTGATGCTTATCGGTATCGTGGTAAAAAATGGAATTATTTTGGTGGATTACACTAATTTATTAGTTGACCGCGGCTACTCTTTAAAACAAGCAACCATTTCTGCCGGACGCTCACGATTGAGACCGGTGCTAATGACTTCGCTGACGATGATTTTAGCCATGATTCCTATGATTGTTACAAAAGGTAGTGGCTCGGAAATGTGGCGGCCTATGGCAATTGCTATTTTTGGCGGCTTAACTTTTTCCACCGTAGTAACTCTTGTTTTAATTCCTACCATCTATACCATTTTTGGAATAGGTAAAATTAAAAGAGAGCGTAGAACTAATAAAAAAATTCAAACTAATTAATATAACAATGAAAGCAGTTTATATCATATACAATCAATCGCTTACCGAGGAGATACAGGAGATATTAGATAAACTCTCTATTAGGGGCTATACACAATGGACTGGCGTAACAGGTAGAGGCTCTGTAAAAGGTGAACCCCACGAGGGAACGCATACCTGGCCGGAATTAAATAATGCTCACTTAACCATTATTGAAGATGCTCAGGTTGATACCTTGCTAAACAAGTTGAAATCATTTAATAAAAGTGTAGAAGAACAAGGTTTGAGGGCTTTTGTTTGGGATATTGTTGATACGGTTTAATAGCCAACCCACAGTCGTAAGCACATCCCGTAAACCGTTCATATACCCCTGCTAAATCCAAAATTTACGGGAAGAGCTTCCGCCTTTACAGCCCACGTAACCGCATTTCAGGACGGTTTTAGGATTACTCACTGTTTGTTTATTTTTAATGGTGTTCGTGAATACTTCGCATTTGGTCACGCTCAAAAAAACAAAATAAATTTGTGCTTCGTAGATAGATTGGTGCAGTTTGATAGCGACTTAAAAATTATGCTAAATGAATGATAAACAGGCGGATATGAATAAACACCAGTTACCAACACGCGGTATAGTTAATTGCCGGTGCAGTGGGTATTCGAGCGGCACAGCTCGTATCAAAAGTACTTGTAACTTGACAGGGAAGTGCTTCGAAATCGGCAACTAACCATACCGCCATCCGTTGTAAACAATTTTGAAGAAACATAGAACATAAAATAAAAAATATGGAATTACATAGCCAACTTAAAGGACTTGCAGAAAAAGTCGACCAATTGAAAGACAAAATCGATACTGAAGAATCGACAAAACACGCTTTCACACTTCCATTCATTAATATTTTAGGATACGACACGTTCAATCCGACAGAAGTTGTGCCTGAATTTACAGCAGATTTAGGACTA
>JAWKKP010000049.1:0-14282 GCA_041393215.1 Draconibacterium sp. | reverse complement strand
CGGTTGCACCATCAGTTAAATAAAACCGGCCGTTTTTCAATTTTTGCAGCGATGTTGCCGGCGCAATAACAGTAGGCTCGCTTTCCAATGCCAACTTAACGGTATCAGCAATTGCCTCGCCCGCAGCATAAATAATAGCCTTGTTTTTCGGATTATAATTAATTGTTCCGAGGCCAACCGTAATAACAAGTCTTTTACGGGAAACCTCGATACCACCCAAATCTGCTGCAACAACAGCTTGTGTTTCAAAATTCGTTCTTGTTAAACGAGTTGAAGAAAAATGATCGGTTCCCTGCGTATTAAATGCAATATGTCCGTCCGGCCCTATTCCGCTCAGAAAAAATCCGATTCCACCTTTTTCACGAATTTCATTTTCGTATTCTGTACACCAGTTGTCAATTTTAAATATTGATTCCTGCTGTAATTTTTCAATATGCGATTTTGCCTCCCTGAAACGAAGTGTCAAATCAATAATATAATCAGGAAAAATTTCGCTGAAGGATTTTTCTTCGGCCAGTTTAATATCTTCCGAGTTCATCAGAAGTGCTTTACTTTTATCGAAACCAAATCCTTCAATATAATTTGTTACGGCAAAATTGTATAAGCTGTTATGTTGGCTTGAGTTAATCGGATAAAACTCACCCATCTGAACAAAGTGGAGCTGGCTGAAATCAGGCTTTTTCATTCCTTTCAGATTATACTTTTCAAGCAAATCCACTCCTTTTTTAGTATCCCAGTTGTCTAAAATTAAATGTAAAAAACGAATAAAATACTGGGCGGTTTTCCCTGTTGGCAAACTAACTACGCCTTCCGGATTTTCGTTTACCCATTCGATAAAACTTAGTGCTGAAAGCAGTCCGAGTTTTGGAAAACTTTCAACAGTTAAATAAGGGATTTTGGTTGTAATGTCCTTCAATATTGCTTCTTTATAAAAAGCTTCTTCAACCTTTGTGAAATTGATTTTCATTCTTTTATAATTTTTTATTTAAGACCTTTGCTCAGAATTCAAATCCATCGGAATTTTAGAATTATTTGCTTCAAATATTACGAATCCCAAACTCATGCTTTCCTATTATTTTCAATTTGACGATGCCAGTTTCTCAAGTGCATACGCTGCAGCTCCCATCGTTCCTGCCTTTGTACCCAACTCCGAAAACTTAATTTCTGTATTATTACCAATATCCTGGTTGCTAAATGTATGAATAGCCTGTCGAATAGGTGCTGAAATAAACTGGCTTGCTTCAGCAACTCTTCCTCCAATTATTACCAATTCGGGATTAAAAATCTGAAGAAGATAGGCGATTCCTCTTCCCAGCCAATATCCTGCTTCGGTAAATAATGAAATCGCAAACTGATCGCCAGAATTTGCCGCTTGAATTACTGTTGAAATGTCAATCTTATCCAAATCATTGTTCACCAATTCGTTTATCAGTGACGATTTTCCTTTCATGATTCCTTCTTTCGCCATTCTCGCAATTGCCACTGCAGAAACCATGGTTTCCAAACAACCCTGTTTCCCGCAAGTGCATAGAACTCCGTTATCAACAATCGGCAAGTGGCCAAATTCACCGGAATAACCCGATTTCCCTGAATACAGTTTTCCGTTAATGATAATTCCCAATCCAAGTCCCCAATCGGCCTGAAGCATTAAAACATGTTTTTTGTTTTTAGCAAGTCCAAAATGCTGCTCTACAAAAGTTCGCACTTTTGCATCGTGATTAAAAAAAACGGGAATACCAAAAATCTTTCTAAGTTCATCAAACAAATTGTCAACCTGTGGAAAATAGGTTTTGTTAATTCCCTTTTTCAGATTAATTAATCCGGGAAGTTCAATACCGGCTACAAGTATTTTATCACCTGGTATTTTACTCTCTGTAAGTACCTGCTCAAGCTTTTCGCTTACCTTATTAAAAAGCGTAATATCCGAATGCATCTTTATGGGAAAATAATGCGGCCCACTAACTTCTTCGTTATTGCTGTTAAAAATTGAGATAATGGTTCGATTGATGTTAATTGTTATACCAACAACATAAAAACCATCGTTTACTAACCCGTAAATATTGGGGCGCCTGCCGCCACTCGAGCCCCCTCGTCCTAATTCCTGCACGAGCCCGTCATCAATTAATTCGAGTAAAAGACTATTTATTTTTGGAGTACTCAGATTGATATGTTTCGATAAATCTGAATTCGAAAGCGGCCCGTTGAAATAAATAGCCCTAAGAATATACTTCTTGTGCCCTATTTTTTTCGACTCAACACCTAAGCTTTGATTTCCCGAATATTTAAATAAGTTTTCCATAATAATCAAACAAAGATCAGGATAATTTACATATCGCCCAAGAATCTTTTTAAAAATATTAAAAAGATTTGCATTGTTTAACCAATATTAAACATTGAATTATAAAATTTGAATTCGGAGTTGCATCTTTTTATTATCCAATAAAAAAATCGATATTTATATGGTTATTATAATCACGTTTAAATACGTAACTTTATGAAACTTAATCGCCTTTTTTTCTTCATTTTACTGATGTTGATTTTTGAAATTTCATCATCACAATCGCGAAAAATTATTAATATACCCAATATCCCCGGCTATCAAACTTTAAAGTGCGATTTTCATATGCACACCATTTTTTCCGACGGAACGGTTTGGCCCACAGTAAGAGTTAACGAAGCCTGGGAAGAAGGTCTGGATGCGATCGCCATTTCGGACCACATCGAATACCGGCCACATTCTAAAAATGTAACCGGAAATCATAACACATCTTTTGAAATTGCAGAGCCGCTTTCCAAAGAAAAAAATATCATTTTAATCAGGGCAGCTGAAATTACGCGCGATATGCCTCCCGGGCATTTGAATGCACTTTTTATAAGGAACGCAAATTTATTGGATCGGGAGGATGTAAACGATGCCATAAAAGAAGCCCACGACCAGGGTGCTTTTATTTTATGGAATCATCCGGGGTGGAAAGTACAGCAACCGGATTCAACAGTTTGGTGGGATGAACACACCTATCTGCTTAAAAACAGAATGCTGCATGGAATAGAAGTTTATAACAGCAATGAATTCTATCCGGAGGCACTCGACTGGGCTTTGAAAAAAAAACTCACAATGTTTGCCAATACTGATGCACATGGTCCAATAAAAACCGGCGAAGGGCATCGCCCAATGACAATTGTATTTTCCAAAAGCCGAACTGCCGGAGGAATCAGGGAAGCCTTGTTTAGTAAAAGAACGATAAGTTATTTCGGAAATACTTTAGTGGGCGAATCAACCCTGCTTGACCAAATCTTTTTTGCATCGCTTGAATATCAAAATACCCCATTAAAACTCGAAAATGAGGTTACAAAAACCATTTCAATTAAAAACAACTCTGATATTGATTACGAACTGGAACTAGTTCAGCCGGGCGTAGGATTCGATGCGCCGACAGAAATAAAACTACCTTCGCACAGGATTGTTTCTTTTGAACTTACCGGAAATTCGGACGAAGTTAATCTGATGAAAAATCTTAATATTTACTACAAGGTAAAAAATCTTGTTGTTGGAGTTGACGAAAATTTAATTGTAACATTTTCTATACAAAACATTTGACAAGTTTTAAAAGCCAGAACAATTTCATGCAAAAAAAGGAAACTGCACTAATTGAATACACCATCTCCAACAACATAGAAATTTCCCCGGGAGTTTATGTAACTTCGTTTAAACGCAACTTTGAATTTATTCCCGGGCAGGTGGTAAAAATTGGAATCGACCGAAAAATGCCACCAAGAATTTACAGTATTTGCAGTGGAAATCAGGATCAAGAAGTAAGTATTCTATTTAATATTAAAGAAGGTGGTTATTTAACACCCAAGCTGGCATCGTTAATTCCGGGTGATAAAATCCTGGCCTCGGAACCATACGGCAGCTTCCTTGGTTCAAAAGAAAAAGCAGTGTGGATTGCTACAGGAACAGGTGTTGCTCCTTTTTATAGCATGCTAAAATCAGGGTTAAGCAAAAACAAAACCTTAATTCACGGAGTAAGACACTTAAACCAGTTTTATTTCGAGGATGAACTTGAATGGGCGCTAAACGATAATTATATCAGGTGCTGTTCGAAGGAGTCATCATGCAATATTTTTCCGGGCCGGGTTACCGATTATTTAAAAACCATCGATATTTTGCCCGATATCAAATATTTTATTTGCGGACAGGCTTTGATGGTTGTTGATGTAAGAGACTTTTTAATAGAAAAAGGTGTTCACTTCGAAAATATCCTTTCGGAAATTTATTTTTAGTTTTGAAGCTAAATTCAGGCGATGCAATGTAGCCCTTTTGTTTTAAATTTTCTCATGATGAATTATTTACAAAAACCAAATCTCAATGAAAAAATCAATTCTAATTTTATGTGCAATAGCCTTCGTTGGTCTCACTAATATTGCTCAATCTCAAACGTTAGAAGATATCCTGTCTAAACACTTCAAAGCCGTTGGTCTGGACAAATTAATTGCAGCAAAAACCATTATAATAACTGCAAAAATTAAACAGATGGGAATGGAGATGCCATTGGAAATGCAAGTTAAAAAACCAAATAAATTTATTGTTTCGTTCGATATGCAAGGCCAGAAAATGATTCAAGCATTTGATGGTGAAAAAGGGTGGGTAATTGCACCATGGATTAGCCCAGATCCACAGGAATTGACAGGAGACCAGTTAAGACTGGCTCAACAGCAGGTAAACCTGGAAGGAGATTTGTATAATTATAAAGAAAAAGGCAGTGTAGCCGAGCTAATTGGAAAAGTTAATATTGACGGCAAAGAAGCTTATAGAATTAAATTAACAACCAATGACAATAGTGCCAAAGACTTTTTCGTAGATGCCAACTCGTACTATATTAATAGCGTTAAGGCTTCAGTTTTGGCACAAGGTCAAACAATGAGCATAGAACAGAAAATGAGCAATTATAAAACATTTGACGGTATAACTATGCCAACTTTAATTGTATCAAACTCGCCCATGGGCAATGTTGAAATTGTATATGAGGATATAAAATTTAATGAAAACATCAATGATGCAGTATTTAAACAACCTGTTAAATAGAAAAGACATAAAAACCAGTAAAATACCGCTCACTGTTATTAAGGACAAGAATTAATGATCAAAACCAAATCCGAATCGCAATTTGCACATCTTTCAAACAACTGACTCCATTATTCAATAAATAAGCTGAATTCTTCTACTTTAAATGTTAATAAAGCATAAAAAGGTATTTTTTTAAAAATATTCACACATTTATCTTTAAAAAAAATATTTGATTTTATTTTAGATATCTGAAAGCGAATACGCCATTCAAGCTAATAAAATGGAATATAATTGAATAAAATTATTACCAATTGTTAGTAATTAAAAATCTAATAGACATAGACTATATGTTTTACAGCATAAAAATATTCAACTGATTTGATCGAACTTGGTCCAATATTAAATGCATTTTATTCCAATAAAATAGAAATAGTGATTTAAACAGCGAAAAAAGGGAAGCAGAGGCTCCCTTTTTTTTTAGCGTGAAATATAGATTACATTGTCAAAATTTACACCTTTCAAATAGAAGAATATTCTCAAATAAATTTTCACCCGG
Organism: Draconibacterium sp.; assembly: GCA_041393215.1. Lineage (GTDB taxonomy): Bacteria > Bacteroidota > Bacteroidia > Bacteroidales > Prolixibacteraceae > Draconibacterium. The sequence continues at coordinate 8,658 of JAWKKP010000049.1, read as the reverse complement.
ACTTGCTTTTTGAAAAACAGTTCTTATATTTGAACCAATTAAAGATTAAAACATGCTTAATTCTTTCGTAAACAAAAAAAAGGGTGCCTGCACAATGATGTGCATGTGTTCAACTTGATTTTACGGAAGAGATTAGATTTAAAGATATTTGCATAAGTAACTAGCTCTTCCGTTTTGGAGGGGCTTTTTTTTTAACAAATTCTATTAACCGATTTTTATAATTTAAAAAATTAGAGATGAAAAATATGAAACAATTGATCTGCCCTATTTCAGACCAGCGGGTAAATGAACAAGTAACCCGGATTAATGCATTTTTAAGCATTTTACTTGTTATATCCGGGTTTGCCTTTAATTCTGTTTTTTTCTTTGTGTTTTTACTTGCTGACTTTTATATCAGGGCTTTTACAAAACTAAAATTTAGCCCGTTGAGTTATGTAAGTTATTATGCAGCCAACGCATTAAAACTGAATAAAAAGAGCATTGACAAAGCGCCAAAGATTTTTGCTGCCCGCCTCGGTTTTATCTTCACATTAATAATAATCTTGTTCACAGTACTTCAACTTCACACAGCAGCATTTATAGTTGCAGGCGTTTTGGTGTTTTTTGCCACTTTGGAATTTGCGCTGGCAGTGTGTGTAGGTTGTCTTTTATATACTTATTTTGTTTTGCCTTTTTATAAATAAATTTGAGATGTAGATTCACAACAATACAAGAAAGGGTGCTATAATTTGGCACCCTTTTCATTTATCTTCACCTTGAGCACTGCCACTTTGAGCCGGTACCCAGAAGGTGTAATTTTGGTTGAGTTCAAATACCTTTGAACACAATTAAAAACGTATAAGTTATCAAGCCCCTGAAAATAATTTTTCATGTTGATTTTTACAGACAATTTGATAATTTACTCCTGGCTAAAGAGATGCTAAGAAGGCATCTCACGGTATCAGATAAGTTTTGCCGAATTTAACTTATTCGAAAACATAGATTCTGCACTTCTGTTATGACAATGTATTTTCCCCTTTCAAGTGAAAAATTTTAAACTATTGATATTTAGAGTTGTTGATTAATTCACAGAAAATTTCGAGAGCTAAAAAATGCAGATTAATACGGGAATTACCCTTAACTTTTAAGTATTAACTTTAATCCAAAAATAATGACAGGAAATATAACAACTGCACCAAAAAGAATGAATAATTTTTGGTGGTTAACATTATCGATTGGTGTTATTTATACAATAGTAGGAGTTCTGATGATTAAAAATCCGTTGACCTCCTTTTACACGCTTTGCATTATTGCTGGCATACCACTTATTATTAGTGGAATCTACGAGATTTATTTAACCATCGCAAATCGAAAGAACAAGATTGACGGATTACTTATTTTCTCCGGTTTAATTGATCTGGGCTTAGGGTTGGTGCTTGTTTCAAATCCAAAAATAATTCTGATTATTGTGACGCTGCTAATCAGTTTACTTTTAATCTTCCAGGGAATTGTACTAATACGAAAAGCAGTTCAGCTAAAATCAGCTAATCCCAGAGGGTGGAAATGGGTTTTGGGAATAGGAATAGTTTTACTTTTAATTAGCAGCATTTTAATTATTAGACCCAACATTGCCGGAAAAGCAATTTCTATTTGGTTAGGCATTTCGTTTATTGTTTTTGGCGCTTACCGTATATTCTTGTTTTTCCGGGTAAAAAATGTTGTTAGAAAAATGTAAAGCTTGAACAAGTCTTTCAAATTTGCCGTAATCTACTATAATTGAAAATAAAAATGTTTGGCACTATACTTGCTTAGCATTTGACATTTAATCAAAAGATAAACAAAATTATAATCATGAAAACAATTACTAAAGCTCTTTTACTATTTGCGATTGTTATTGCAACCTCCTGCGAGGGGCCACAAGGTCCGCAGGGTCTTCCGGGTTTTGATGGAGACTCTTTTATCGGTTCAGTTTTCGAAATTCAGGGAGATTTTACAGCAAACAATAGTTATTCTTTGTTTTATGAATTTCCTTCCAATTTTGAAATTTACGACACCGATGTTGTTTTGGTTTACATTTTATGGGATCAGTCTAACGGTATAGACATTTGGAGACTTATGCCGCAAACGGTTGTTCTAAAAACAATTAACGACAGCTATCCGGAAACAGATGTTATTCAATACAACTTTGATTACACAGTGAACGATGTTAAGATATTCCTCGAAACTACAATAAACTATGCAGATCTTCTGCCTGAAGAAACCGATGACCAAATCTTCAGAATAGTGGTTTTACCAGCTGATTTTGCTGCAAAAAAATCGGTTGACATCAACGACTACAATTCAATCATCAAATCATCTGAGCTGCAACTCACAATCCCAGGAGCAATGACATTGAAAGATATCAACAAATAACATCGAATAATTGAACGTTTTTAAAAGGCTGTAATCTTTTTAGATGCAGCCTTTTTACTATCCTTTAGCCATCAGTTTTTCGAGCCTTTCTTCATTTGAAATCGTAATAACATTCTTATCCAACACTATCAATTCCGATTCATGAAATTCCTTTAACAACCGGGTTACACTTTCACGCGATGTTCCGATTAATGAACCAAGTTCCGTCTTGGTCAGGTTTAAATTAAATTTCTTCTCATTATAAACTTTTTGGCTAAAATAAATAAGGGCGTTTGCCAGTCTGCCCGGTAACTGTTGCTGAACATTATTAAGCAATCTTTCAAAATAATTCATTTCGTCATTAAAAATGTAGGAAATTACTTCCATGGCAAATGTTCCGTTTTGTTTCAGTAAATTCTCAAAATGAATTTTGCTGATAAAACAAACAGATGAATCGGTTACAGCCACAGCAGAATAATAATTCTCCCGACGTTTTCCATTTAGATTTTGAATTCCAATAAATGCCCCTTTTTTTGAAATACTTAATATAAAATCCTTTCCGCTAATTCCCTTTTTTATAAGCTTTACAAAACCCTCGCGAATATAAACTATACTTTCTGAGGGGGTTCCTTCTTTAAAAATTGTTTCTCCCTTTTTGAAATTTGTTCTCAAACATCCGTCCTCAAGAATGTCAAGTTCTGAAGTATTTAATACACAAATTACATTTGATTTTAAAATACAATTTACGCACCCACTGTTTTCGTTATCCATGTTTAATTCTATCAACAATGTAATAAATATCACAAGTGTACGAGATATAATTCAATTTTGTTTTCAAACATATGTTCTTTTTGTACGTATCTTTACAAAAAAATAAAGTTATGAAACGTCCATTGAGCTTAATTTGCTACTATCTGGGGCTTTGGGGAATTTTAGGATTTTTCGTTACACTGATATTCGGATTTATTTCTTGTTGTGCAAATTTATCAGAAGATGTATTTTATATATCACTGATTGCATTTGCAGCTTTAGGAATTACAACAACATCCCTTTGCGTTGTTAAAGGTTGCCGAAAAGGTGAAAAAGCCTGAAATGTTTAAAACATCGATCCTTGCGTAAATATTAAATCTTTCAATTCAACTTTCCAATTCGTTTTTCCACTTTGTTCTAATCTTCTATAAAATCATGTAATTTTTTTTGTATCACCTGCAACATAAATGTTGGTGTCTCCAAAATGAAGTACATGTCTGTTTCCGGATCCCTTCGGATGGGACGGGTTTTCAATCTCATGTTTATTTTTAATATTATAAGACTGAACTGCAACTATTTTTATTCCTGCTAAATCAACTGATTTGCTGTTTCGAATAACTTTCCCGTTATGTTCCATCATTAAAGTTCCGTGACCGATAAAAGTGATGATTAAGTTGCCTTCCGGAGTTTTAATGGATTCTTTCTCAAAAGCTGAGGTTTGAAGCGTAGGTATTACAAAAATCAAAACAAATACTATCATTGAAATTGTTGCTTTCATGATAATTGGATTTATTATTTCTTCATAACTGGAGAGTTTTTTCAACGTTAAGAATGTTTCTAAAAAAAAAGCAAAAAATTAAACTAAGCAAAAAGCAAAAAATTAATTCTAAATTGCCGTCAATAAACGAAAAACCTATCGGTATGAAAAAATATTTCGCTACACTCCTTTCACTTTTTTTGCTATTAAATTTATCAGCAAAAGATTTTACAGTTTCTTCTCCTTCAGAAAAACTGACTGTTAAAGTTTCAGTAAACGAAAATATTACTTATTCGGTTTTATTGAATAATACTTTAATTGTATCCCCTTCTGAAATTTCAATGACGTTGGACGACGGAACTGTTTTAGGCAAAAATGCAAAAGCAGGAAAAGCTAAAACTGTATCGGTGAACAGTGAAATTACCCCAGTTGTTCAGCAGAAGTATGCAAAAATTCCGGATGTTTATAATGCCATAACAATTCCTTTTAAGAATTATAGCCTTGAAGTAAAAGTCTATGATGATGGTGTGGCATATCGTTGGAACGTGAAAAGAAAAGGGCCGTTTAAAGTGATAAGTGAAAAAGCCACTTTTGCTTTTCCAAACGACCATAATATTTGGTTTCCGGAAGAAGAAAGCATGATGTCTCATCAGGAGCGTGAGTATCTTCGGTTAAAATTATCGGATATCACACCCGACCGTTTTTGTTCGACCGGAATGCTGGTGGATTGTGGCAACAATGTAAAAGTTTACATTTCGGAATCGGATTTAATGGATTATCCGGGAATGTATTTAAAAGGTAGCGCCGACAACAAGAATGCCTTGGTTGGAAAATATCCGGCTGTTGTTTTGGAAACCAAACAAATGAATGACCGTGATGTAAAACCAATCAAATATGCCGATTACATTGCAGAGTGCAACGGAACGCGAACTTTTCCGTGGAGGGCAATGGTTATTTCTGAAAAAGACGCAGATTTAGTTCAATCGGAATTAATTTATAAACTGGCCCCTGAAAATGTACTGGAAAATACCGATTGGATTAAACCGGGAAAAGTGGCATGGGACTGGTGGAATGCCAACAACATTTACGGAGTTGATTTTGAATCGGGGGTAAATAACGAAACCTATAAATATTACATTGATTTTGCTTCGAAATATGGTCTTGAATATATTATTCTCGACGAAGGTTGGTATCATTTAGATGATGTTATGCATGTTGTTGACGACATTAATATTCAGGAATTAGTGGATTATGGAAAAAAGAAAAATGTTGGTGTTATTCTCTGGGTGGTTTGGAAAGCTGTTGAAGATAAACTCACCGAATCTTTAGACCAGTTTGAAAAATGGGGCGTAAAAGGTATAAAAATGGATTTTATGCAGCGCGACGATCAGTGGATGGTTAACTTTTACGAAAAAATTGCCCGTGAATGTGCCAATAGAAAACTTCTGGTTGATTTTCATGGAGCCTATAAACCGGCAGGACTACAAAGAAAATATCCAAATTTTATTTCCAACGAAGGCGTGAAAGGGCTTGAAAATGCAAAGTGGTCGAACATGCCTGATCCGGAACATAATGTAACACTTCCTTTTATTCGGATGGTTGCCGGTCCGATGGATTTTACTCCCGGTGCCATGTTAAATGCAACAAAAGAAAATTTCAACCATGTGTTTACAGAGCCGATGAGCCCGGGCACCCGTTGCCATCAACTGGGAATGTACGTAGTGTTTGAAAGCCCGCTACAAATGCTTGCTGACAATCCTTCCAATTATTATCGCGAACCGGAATGCATGGAGTTTCTAAGTGCAGTTCCATCGGTTTGGGACGACACAAAAATTTTAGATGCAAAAGTCAGCGACTACATACTGGCTGCACGTAAATCAGGTGAAAAATGGTTTGTTGGCGCTATGACTGACTGGGATTCCCGATCGCTGGATTTAAACCTTAATTTCCTTCCTCAGGGAAATTATAAAATGACAGTTTGGAAAGACGGAATAAACGCAGACAAACATGCCGCTGATTATAAAAAAGAGGAATTAAAAGTTACCAATACTTCTAATGTAAAAATAGAAATGGCTCCCGGCGGAGGCTGGGTAGCAATTCTTGAAAAAGAATAGCTTCTGGCTACCGGCCTCTAGCTTCAGGCGGGTTCCTGAAGCTAGAGGCAGTTTGCAACTATTTATCCATTCAATTAAACAATCCGGGAATAAGATAGTAATATCATTTCCCTTCATGGGCTTAAAGTTTAAGTACAGACTGTAACTACAGAAATACGCCTATATTTGACTTACCGAAAAATATGAAGATGGAAGATACTCTCTTAAAAGCAACCTACGAAGCCGGCGATATTCTGATGAAATACGTTGGCAAAATCTCGGATTATAAAACCAAGGAAAGCCAAAGTAGCATAGTAACAATTGCAGATTTGGCAGCGGAGAAAAAAATTATGCAAATTATTGGCGAAAAATTTCCCGATCATAACACGCTGGGGGAAGAAACCGGTTTTCAGTATCGAAATTCGGAATATACCTGGGTGGTTGACCCGCTGGATGGAACATCGAACTTTGCCGCTGGATTACCGTGGTTTGGCATTATTATTTGTGTGCTGAAAAACAATGAACCCATACTTGCTACCTGCTATATTCCCTACAAACTTCAGGTTTACTTTGCTGAAAAAGGAAAAGGAGCACTGCTGAATGAAAAGAAGATTTCTGTTTCAAAAGAAACTGAACTAAGGAATATTTTGGCAGCTTACTCACTCGACTATTCCGATGAACCCGGAAAAACAGAGCAAGAAACAAAAACCATCGGACGTTTGGTTCAACATGTCAGAAATTTGAGATCGACCAATTCTTTACTCGACTTTTGTTATACTGCCGACGGAAAACTGGGTGCCTGCCTGAATCAAACTACAAAGATTTGGGACATTGCAGGACCAAAGTTAATTATTGAAGAGGCAGGCGGAATCGTATCAGATTTTAACGGAAATTCTCTCGATTTTACTATTAATGAAAAGAATTACGATCGGAATTTCACTATTATTTGCTCAAACAAAACCCTTCATCCAAAAGTTATAGAATTGGTAAATCAATAAATTCAGCAAATGGCTTTTAGTGAATTTTTAGCCGACCGGATTCGCGGCTCTTTAAAAGAAAACAATGCTTCTTTTGAAGAAAAGCTGATGTTTGGCGGAATTTGTTTTATGGTGGATGACAAAATGTGTGTCGGAATCATTAAAGATGAATTAATGGCCCGGATTGATCCGGAAAACGAGAAAGCCTTTCTTCAGGAAAAAGGTTGCCGCCCCATGGACTTTGCGAAACGCCCGATGAAAGGATATTTATATGTTTCTCCCGAAGCGCTTGATCTGGATTCGGATTTGGATAAATGGATAAAACGCTGTCTTGAATTCAATCCCAAAGCAAAATCGAATAAAAAGAAATAAAATTACGGCACAAAAAAAGCTGCCATATCATTAGCAGCTTTTCAACATCTATACTGATTTTTTCTCTATTTCCCTTTTGCGTTGGCAATATCAATACCAATTCGCTGTCCTTTGTAAGTGGCATTTTTGAAAGCTTTTAAAACTTCTCTTTCATGCCGTTTATCCACTTCGAAAAATGAAAATCCTTTTAACACCTCAATACTTCCGATATCAACATTTTTCCCGGGCAGGTTCTGATTGATTAAATCAATAATGGTGCGCTTTGCAATACCATTCTTTTTACCCATGTTAAAGAAAAATCGGGAATATTCGTTGTTGCTTCTTCCTCCCCGGTTACCGCGATCTTCCCGGTCTCCGCGTTCCCTGCGTGAACTTTTTTCACCACGTCTCCTTTCACCACGGTTTCTCCGGCCACTACTTTCAAAATCACGTTCGTTATGGTGCGATTCATCAACATTAATATCAGGAGCATTTTCGTAGTATTGCAAAAACCGGTTAAACTCTACCGAAACAAAATGTTTGATCAATTCCTCGCGATCGAGCCAGGCAAGTTTTTTATAAATTACCGGCATAAACTCCGAAATCTGGGTATCGTTAACTTCAATCTTTTCAACTTTGTCGATTAAGCTAAACAATTGTTTTTCACAGATTTCCTTACCCGATGGAACATCCTTTTTTATAAATTGCTTGTTGATGATTTTTTCTACCTGTTTCAGCTTTCCCTTTTCGCGCAGGTGAATAAGTGTAACCGAAGTTCCTTTTTTCCCGGCACGCCCGGTACGTCCGCTACGGTGTACATAAACTTCCGAATCATCGGGAAGATTGTAATTAATTACATGCGTTAAATCATTAACATCGAGCCCGCGAGCAGCAACATCGGTAGCAACAAGCATTTGTAAATGCTTACTTCTGAAACGGTTCATTACATGGTCGCGCTGTGCCTGCGATAAATCGCCGTGAAGTGCATCGGCATTGTATCCGTCCTGCATCAAATTATCGGCTACATCTTTGGTTTCGGCCCGGGTTCGGCAAAATATTATTCCGTAAATATTCGGGTTAATATCGGCTACCCTTTTTAAGGCAATGTAACGATCTTTTGCGTGCACCACGTAGTAGTGATGTTCCACATTTTCTGCACCGGTATTTCTTTTTCCAACCGAAATCTCAAAAATATTTTTCATGTATTTCTGAGAAATAGCGACAATTTCGTTAGGCATGGTTGCAGAAAACAGCAACGTCTGTTTTTCTTCCGGTGAGTTTTCTAAAATGGCATCCAAATCATCTTTAAACCCCATTGAGAGCATTTCATCAGCCTCATCCAGAACCACCCACTTTATTT
>JAWKKP010000048.1:0-15249 GCA_041393215.1 Draconibacterium sp. | reverse complement strand
AAATCTACTGGAAAAACAGGATACTACATTGGCCCTACTTCAGCTCGATAGTATCTCAAAATTATATCCGGAAGCGGTTTATTCGATTAATGCAGCAAAAAATATGGCAAATGAGGTAAACTTTAGTTTGCTGCAAAAAAGCGAGATTGAACTTGATTCTGTTAAGGTAAAAGTTGAAAACCTTGAAAAATCGTTTGTGAAAGAAAAAACCGACTTCGACCGTTACACGCAATATATTCACAAACGGCAAACTTTCCAGCGGGCATGGGATCGTTCGTATATACAAGTGCATTTGGATGAACGCGGCGATTTGTATTTAAGTAGTAACTATCATGGAAAAAACTGGCTTAACCATGTTGCTTTGCGTGTTTACGATGCAGGTGACGACGCAAAAACCGACTCCATTCCATTAAATAATCCCAATAATCATCACAGTGATTTTATGGAAGCCAAATGGGAAAAAGTTTCTTATCGCAACGGCGCGGATAATGGCGTCATTGAATTCATTGCCAACCATGTGGACCGGCGACTGAAAGCCGTTTTTATTGGCAAAGAATATTATTACATTATTTTAGAAGACTACGATAAAATTGCCGTTCGCGATGCGCTGGCACTTTCGAAAGCCATAAATCAAAAATTGAAACTGGAAAAAGAAATTCAGAGCCTTCAGAAAAAGGTAAATATTTCGCAGTAATTAAACGATATCGTCAATTTTTTCAGGTGGATTTGCCAGCACTGCTTTATTTCCGTTCACAACGATCGGCCGCTGCAACAATTTTGGATTTTCTGCCAGTATTTTAATCCATTCACTATCTGTAATTTTTTTCCCTTTATAATTCTGAACGTATTCTTTCTCTTGCGTCCTCACTAAATCAAAAGGTTTGTAGCCCGAAAGCACAATTATTTCTTTTAATTCTTTTTCAGTCAGACCTTCCGTCATATATTTTTTTATTTCGATGTCGTAGGCCTGTTCTTCCAGATATTTTAGTCCTGCCCTGCTTTTCGCACAACGCGGATTGTGATATATTTTCATGAGTATGTGATGTTTGTTTTTAATAAAATTGTAGTAATCTTCCTGTGCTCTGTAGGTTTTGTCCGGATCGCCGGCACTGTATTCATTCAATAAATCAGGATCCAAAATACGTGCCTTTGAATTGTCTTTCAACTGGATATTAAGCATTTCCTTTATCACACTTTTTATCGAGGGCTCATAAATCGGACAGGCAACTTCAATTCGTCGGTTTAAATTACGCGGCATCCAATCTGCCGAAGAAATAAATATTTTTTCATCTCCACCATTTCCAAAAAGAAATATTCTTGAATGTTCAAGATACTTGTCAACAATGCTTATGGCGGAAATATTCTTACCCCATCCTTCTTTGGGAATTTGCATCCCGAAAATTCCACGTATAATTAGTTGTATTTTCACCCCACTCTGAGCGGCTTCATATATTTTATACATCATTTGGGGATCAATCAAACTATTCATTTTTAAAATCATCCAGGCCTTTTTGCCCTTTTTTGCCCGATCAATCTCTTCATCAACACAATCGTTAAAAAAATCGCGCATATAAAACGGGCTAACCACCAAATGTTTATACCTGAAATGCTTGTAATTTTGCTTGAAGAATTCAAAAACATTCTCCACTTCGTCAGCCAGGCGCGGGTCGGAAGTCATCAAACCATTATCGGCATAAATCTGTGCTGTTCCTTCATGGAAGTTTCCGGTTCCGATGTAGGCATAATTTTTATACGTTTTGTTTTCCTGGCGTTTTACCCAGGCAAGCTTACTGTGTACTTTCATTCCGGGCACCCCGTTAATAACATTTGCACCTTCTTCCTGTAATTTATTTGACCAGAAAATATTAGCCTCCTCATCAAAACGAGCCTGCAATTCAATAACTACCGTAACAATCTTCCCATTCCGGATTGCGTTTAACAGTGCGTTAATCACCTTCGAATCGCTTGCTACCCGATAAACCGTAATCCCAATTTCCTTCACCTGAGGATCAATAGCCGCTTCACGCAGAAAATCGATAAAATGATTAAAAGTCTGATACGGAAAATGTAACATGATATCTTTGCGACGAAGTACCCGTAAAACGCTGGTATTGGGTCTCAAATCCTTATGCCGGAAAGGTGGCAACTTCGGATAATAGTGTTTTCTTTTCCCAACTTCAGGGAAATTCATAAAATCTTTATGATTGTGATATCTTCCTCCGGGAGTTGCATTTTCGTCGGCATTTATTTTCATTTTTTTGAAAATAAAATCCCGCAAATCTTCCGGCATTTCTCTGTCGTATAACAGACGAACCGGTTTTCCAACCTTTCGTTTTTTCAGGCTGTAACTCATTTTCTCCATAAAACTTTTCGAAATATCGTCATCGATATCCAGTTCGGCATCACGTGTTATCTTTAGTGTATAGGCCTGATAAACATCGTAATCGAAATAGAAGAAAAGATCTTTTAAACAAAAGCGGATAACATCATCAAGTATCATTATATACTTTCGTTTTCCCATTTTTGGCAAAACCAAAAACCGTGGAACAGAACGGCCAGGAATGCGAATTAGAGAGTAAGCAGCATCAGCAGGATCTGATTTCTTTGAAAGTTTTACAGCAAGATATGCCGAGCGATCCCGCAAATACGGAAACTTGTTTTTTTTGCTCAGCATTATTGGAACAAGATTTGGAAGAACTTTATCGTAAAAATATTTTTTTACAAATACCCCCTGCGAATGAGTCAAATCATTTTCATTGATTAAAAATATATTGTTCTCCTTCAGTTCGTCGAGAATATTTTTGAATATTTCCTGAACCTTATTTTGCTGACTAAGGACAATTTTGTGAATTTTGTCGTGTAATTCTTTTGGTGTATAATTTCCGAGCAGGTTTTCTTCGTCTTTCCCAAAGTCAACCATCCGGCTAACTGTAGCAACTCGTACCCGGAAAAATTCATCGAGATTATTTGAAAAAATACCGATAAAACGAATCCGCTCGAATAATGGAGTGTTGGGGTCTTCTGCCTCCTGTAAAACTCTTTCGTTAAAAGAGAGCCAACTAATTTCGCGATTTATAAATTGAAGTTCGGAATCCATAATTCAAGTTTTTAACGGAATCCTCCAATATGATAAAACGAATTGAAATTTCAAATAAAAAGAAGAAAATCTTAACAATTATTCACCACCAAACTGCATTAGGTAGGCTTTTATAAATCCATCCAATTCTCCATCCAAAACCGCATTTACGTTTCCTGTTTCGAAATTAGTTCGTAAATCTTTTACCATTTTATAAGGTTGCAAAACATAAGACCGAATTTGCGAGCCCCATTCAATTTTCTTTTTCGAAGCTTCTATTTCTGCTGTTTTTTCATTTCGTTTCCGAAGCTCCATTTCATAAAGTTGCGACTTGAGCAACCTTAATGCATTTTCCTTATTTCCCAACTGCGAACGGCTTTCTGTATTTTCGATTATAATTCCTGTTGGTGCATGGCGAAGCCGAACCCCGGTTTCAACTTTATTTACATTTTGTCCGCCGGCCCCACTACTACGGAATGTATCCCATGTTATGTCAGCCATGTTAATTTCAATTTCGATGGTATCATCAACTAACGGCGCCACATAAACTGATGTAAAGGAAGTCATTCGCTTGTTTTGGGCATTAAACGGAGAAAGGCGTACCAACCGGTGTACACCATTTTCGCTTTTCAAATAGCCATAAGCATAATCTCCTTCAATTTCGATTGTGCAACTTTTTATACCAACTTCATCGCCGGGTTGCATATCGGCTATTTTTAGTTTATATCCTTGTTTTTCGGCATATCGGGTGTACATTCGGAAAAGCATATCTGCCCAGTCGTTACTCTCTGTTCCACCGGCTCCGGCATTAATTTTTAAGACAGCTCCCAGTTTATCTTCCTCATTCCGAAGCATGTTCTTTGCCTCAAGCTCTTCTACTTTTTCGATGGTTTCGGCATAACTTTTATCCACTTCATCTTCGGTAGCCTCTTCTGCCTCAAAAAATTCGTACAACACCAAAAAGTCTTCAACAAGCTGGTTAATATTCGAAAAGCCATCTGTCCAGACCTTGATGGCCCGGATATTTTTCATTTGGGTTTCAGCTTCCTTTGGATTATTCCAGAAATCGGGATCCTGAGTTTTTAGCTCTTCTTCCTGTAATTGAATTAATTTGACATCGTAGTCAAAGATGCCTCCTTAGCGCATTCCTGCGCTCCAGTAAATCATCAACCTGGTCTTTAAAAATCATTAAAATTATTTTTTATTTGGGTGGCAAAGGTAATGAGAATTTAGAGTATTTTGATGACAATTCCAGTGTTATTCTAACACTTCGTTCATATAACGATGGATTAGTTCGGCTTCGAAACCACGACTTTGGGTAAATCGGATAATCTGCCCCATTTTTTCAAATTTATTCTTATTTCGAATAGTTTTCGCCTTGTCTTTCATCGTTTTTATCAGCACCAATTTGTATTTTTCGTCATCAATTGAGTCCATCCCCAGTTGAATTAATTTATCAGACAACCCTTTCATTTTCAGGTAGTGCTGCATTTTTATTTTCCCCCATTTGTTTAGCCTGAATTTATCAGAAACATAAGCCTTTACGAAACGTTCATCGTCAATAAACTTTTCTTCTTTAAGTTTTTCTATTATTTCTTCAACTACTTCGTTTACTAAATCGTAGGTAATCATTTTTCGCCTGATGTCGACGGAACATTGTTCAGAACGACTGCATAACTGCGCCATTTTAGAATATGCCTCTTTTACGATAACTTCCCGATTTTCCATGCAAATGAACTGATTTTGAATTACTCTTTAAATTTAGGGAAAAAACTTTCAGAATCCTATGTTCAATTCAACTGAAATGGTTTTGCTTTGAACTAAATTATAATTCATCCAAATATGATCTTTCTACTTTTACTCCGGTAAAAAACTCTTCCAGTTCCGTCAGTGTAGTTTCTGTTTTTTGAACATCTCGAACAATTTTCCCTTTTTCGAGAATAACAATCCGGGTACAAACATCGGCAACATGATCCAGATCGTGGCTCGAAATCAAAAATGTTTTCCCTTGCTGAGAAGCAAAATTTTTGATTATTGCCCTGAGTTTGAACTGTGAAGTCGGGTCGAGATTAGCAAAAGGTTCATCCAAAATTACCACTTCAGGATTTCCCATTAATGCGCCAACAACTCCAACCTTTTTCTGGTTTCCTTTAGACATATCGCGAATGAATTTCTTTTTACCCAGAATTTCATCATTAAAAAATTCTTTAAAATCATTAAGAAACTTTGAAATATCGTTGGCATTCATCTCTCTGAGTTCACCAATAAAATTGAAATACTCTTCGGCCGTTAGATAACCAATAGTAAAACTTTCATCGATGTAAGCACTTGTTAAAACTTTCCATTCTTCCGATTTTGCGACCGGAATTTCATTAATCAATACTTTCCCACGGGTAGCCCGAATTAAATCGAGAATTAAAGAAAAGAGTGTTGTTTTTCCGGCCCCGTTATTCCCGACCAAACCAAAAACTTCGCCATTTTCAATTTTCAAATCATCCAATTCGAGAACGACTGTACCATTATATTCTTTTTGTAAGTTATTAATATGTATCATGTTGTTATTTGTTTATCGTTATATTCTTAAAACATGTAGTACGTTTCACCTATCAGGTTTTCCTGTAAGCTGCAATCATTTTATGTTTACGTCTTAAATATTCTTTGGAAAAATAATCGATTAAACGCGGGTGTAAAATAATCCCGATTATTCCTAAAACTCCTAACGTTATGTAAGCAACCATGTTACCAAAAAATGCTGCAATTATTCCATATACCGCCATTGGGCCAAATAAAATCGGGAAAGCAATCAGCCATTGTGTTGCTCCCATTCCCTGGTAGTTAAACATGGCCCGCTGTTCTAAGTCAATTGCTTTCCTGCTTGAAAGCCCCAAGGCAAAAATAACAAACGAGTTCACGCCTATATTATAAAGCATAACAACCAAGTGGATGTAAAAAACCTTCGGTGTAATAAACATATATCCTAATGAAAGCAGATAAAAAATGATATTGGTTCCTGCCATCAAAAAAAATGCAGATTGCAATACCTGTTTCATTTTAACATTTTGTGCCATTAACAACGAATAGTACCGACTGTGCCAGGCAGGAAAAAACTGACCGTACATCATCCCGAAAATTCCGGTCATAAACATGCCTCCAAAAACGAAAATAAATTCGGGCTTATCGGGGGAATAATCCTGATAAATTGCTAAACCGTACAAAATAAACAACACCGACATCATAGCTGCAGTGCGCGGCCGCTTATTCCGGGCAATCATTTTTACTTCGAGCGATAACATTTTCCCGTATTCCCCAACCTGATTAAGCCATGAAAAGTTGTACACTTTTGTTTGTTCCTTTTTTTGAGAAATTTCGTCGATGTAAAAACGGCTCAACAAATAACTTCGGTTCAGAAAATACAACGCAACAATTACTACCGGAAAAACAACAATGGCAACAGGAGTTTGAATTACAAAATCGAAGAAACTTCCAAACGCGGCAGTTATATCAAATATTTTAAAATAATCAATGGCAAAAACAGCTGCTGCTAATGCCATAAAACCATAAAAAAACCAGTTTGATTCATTTGTTCGCCATTTAATGTAAATGGCCATAAAATGATTTACAAAAATCATCAGTATCAATGAAGCCAGCCAAACAGCTAAAACCGGAGTTTCCAGTTCATAAACTGCTGACTTAAATGTAAAAGGAAGGATTAAAAATAATGGAAGTACATTAAAAAAATGGAACAACGATTTGTTAAGCATGTACCTTGCAATTCGTTTTCGTTCTACCGGTACAATTAAAAAAGGCTGAAATCCAAAGGTTGGAAGATTTTGTGCCATTATCCGCAGAACGAATTCAAAGCCAACGTAAACAAAAATGAGTGAATTAAATACAGCAATCTTCGATTCTCCCGGAAATGTTTTTTCAATGTAAGTACTTAGATTGAATCCCATAAAAAGTGCCACTGCCGAAAAATAAATAACCAGGAAAACCAAAACTCCCTTCGCTGCCATATTCTTACTGAAGTATGCAGAACGGGTAAGTTCGCGCCAGGCAAAATAAAAAAAGTTGCGTTTCATTTTACAGATGTGAATATTGTGATTTTAGTATTGAGATTCTTGATTTACTTGTTTGTAATAAAATTGCTGATAAAGTTACAAAGCAAATTTATATGCCAGTATCTTCATTCATAGTAACATTGAACTTTGCCCTTGTTTACTCCATAATTCCGGTTAAAACCACGCCGTTTTTAAACCGGTGAACTTTACCCGTGGTGTCAAATATTTCAAGCAATACAATGTAAGCTCCCAAATTCTGCCGTTGACCTGTTTCATCTTCTCCAGTCCAAATCATATCACCATTTGTGCCTAAAATCTCGTTTTGAGCCAGCTTTAAAACCAAACGCCCCATTGAGTCAAAAATCCACGCATTGGCAATATACCCGGCCTTTTCCAATTCGTAATGAATTTTAAACTCATCATTGTAACCATCGGAATTAGGAGAAAACGATTCAGGAGAAAAAGTAACTAATGATTTGGCCACATCTTCTATTTCAAATTGGGAGTTCTTATACCCCGGGGTTCCGTAGCCGGAAGTAGAAGAAGCGGAATGCCAGTTTTCCTGATTATTTGTTTCTTTACTAAACGAAATCCGTTCCAACGAGATACCCTCTTCATCTGCCAAAAGCGGGGAATGCAATTTATCGGTATAATGCAACTCGTCAATTACCTTCAGATTTTCATTTAACAATACTACGTAATCTTCATCATTATTGAATGATGGAAACTTCGGCATTTGAAGAAAGCACTCTTTGCATTTTATGGTAAACCAGGGAAAAACCTCATTTGTATCTTTTGTTAAAACCAGATAATCTTGTGGCATAAATTTCTTTTTTAAAGTTGACAACAGATAAACCTGAGTCAGTTCAAGATCATCATCTCTGGAAGCCAGATACAATCGGTTTAACGAAATTTCCTTCGCTGAATTGTTATAGATTTCAACATAATCTGCACCTTCGGGAAGCGGGTTAAAAAGAACTTCGCTGATTAAAACATCATTGGGTTCAATAACAACCGGATTTTTTTCTTCACCATTAACAACTACTTCATCTAAAATCACCTTATCCGAAGAATAAAAATTACGCATATAAACCACAATCTGCAATTTATTTCCATTTATCCCTGACTGGGAAGCGGTATCTAACCCCCAGTCCCCCAAGTTATGTCCATTAGTTTCAAAAAGAATTTCGCTATTGTTATCCAATGTATAAAATGCCGCCAGAAACTTTTTATCCTCATTTGCCCCGCTTCCGGTTTCCTGTGCAATAAGCTGAACCCGAACATTTTTGTAATCAGAAATATCAATCTCCTCTGAATACCAAACAACCTCGCCGTTTAACCCCCGGCATTCAAACCGGCCTCCCGAAGTAGCAACTGTTTTGGCATAATCTTCCGAATCAACCAGGGTTATACCGGAATAATTCAACGTCCATGTTGAGATTCCCTCAAAATCTTTTTGAATATCAGAAACACCATTCCCTCCCCAAACTCCTTTTTCAGGAACAGAAAAACTCTCGTGCCAAATCTCTTGCGAATGCCCATAAACACTCAGAAAAATCAGGAATATTATTAATTTGGGAATATTGTTAAACATCACATTTACAATTAGAAGCAAAATATTAACTTTAACCCCGTTTTAAAAATTTAAGGAGTTTAATTTAATAAAAAAAATTAGAATGAAAGTTGCTATTGTAGGTGCCAGCGGTGCTGTAGGACAAGAATTTCTACGGGTACTGGATGAGCGAAATTTTCCGCTGGACGAGTTGGTTCTATTCGGTTCAGCGAGGAGTGCAGGAACAACTTATGAGTTTCGGGGAAAAAAGCTGACGGTAAAGGAATTAAAACATGGCGACGACTTTAAGGATATCGACATTGCTTTAACTTCTGCCGGTGCAGGAATTTCAAAAGAATTTGCTCCAACTATTACAAAATACGGTGCAATTATGATTGACAATTCCAGCGCATTTCGTTATGATGAAGATGTGCCATTGGTGGTACCCGAAGTAAATCCGGAAGATTCGAAAATACGTCCCAGAAACATTATTGCAAATCCGAACTGTTCAACTATACAGATGGTTGTAGCTTTAAAGCCAATCGAACAACTTTCGCCGATTAAGCGAATTCGTGTTGCAACCTACCAGGCTGCAAGTGGAGCCGGCGCTCAGGGAATTGCAGAACTGGAACAACAAATTAAAGACGTTGCCGCAGGAAATGATGTAACTGTTAATAAGTTTCCTTACCAGATTGCCATGAATATTATCCCTCATATTGATGTTTTCCTTGAAAACGATTATACCAAGGAAGAGATGAAAATGAACTGGGAAACCAAAAAAATTATGCACACCGATGCTGAAGTAAGCGCAACCTGCGTTCGGATTCCGGTGGCACGTGCACATTCAGAAGCTATTTGGGTTGAAACTGAAAAACCACTTTCGGTAGAAGAAGTGAAATCAGCTTTCAATAGTTTTAAGGGATTAACTGTTATTGATAATCCGGCTGAAAAACAATACCCAATGCCTTTGTTTATTTCGGGGAAAGATGATGTTTATGTAGGCAGAATACGAAAAGATATTACTGACCCTAATTGTATTACATTTTGGTGTGTTGGCGACCAGATAAAAAAAGGCGCAGCACTAAATGCAGTTCAAATTGCGGAGTGGTTAATTGAAAATGATGAAGTTTAACAGAATTTGAATATAAAAAGAAAGTCCGGCAATAACCGGACTTTTTTTTATTCTTCTTCATCGGGAACCTCGTATAAATAGTCGTTGTAAGGAAAACGTTGTGAATGAATTTTCTTCACTTCTTCATAAAGAAGATTCTTAAATTCCTCGATATTATCCTTTTCTTTTGCCGAGATAAACAAAGACGGTGTATTATTTTTTGCCATCCAAGAATTCTCCCATTCCTGTAAACTAAAGTTCTCTTTGGTTCGCGGACTTAAATCATCTTCATCTTTTTCGACATAACTAAATGCATCTATTTTATTAAAAATATAGAGCACCCTTTTATCACCGGCATTAATCTCTTTTAATGTATTATTTACGGTATCAATCTGTTCTTCAAACCCCGGATGCGAAATATCAACAATGTGCAAAAGAATATCAGCTTCACGTACCTCATCCAGCGTAGATTTAAACGATTCAACCAGTCCATGAGGCAGCTTCCGGATAAAACCAACCGTGTCGGTCAACAAAAAAGGAAGGTTTCCGACCACAACCTTCCGAACCGTTGTATCCAAAGTTGCAAATAGCTTATTTTCGGCAAATACCTCCGACTTTGACAACAAATTCATTATGGTTGATTTTCCAACATTTGTATAACCTACCAGAGCAACGCGAACCAATTTCCCCCGATTTTTTCGTTGAGTAGCTTTTTGTTTGTCAATTTTTTTGAGTTGCTCCTTTAACTTGGCAATCTTATCCAGAATAATCCGACGGTCCGTTTCAATCTGAGTTTCCCCGGGACCACGCATTCCGATACCACCACGTTGCCTTTCAAGGTGAGTCCACATTCGCGTAAGTCGTGGCAATAAATATTGATACTGTGCAAGTTCGACTTGAGTTTTTGCATGAGCCGTTTGTGCCCGTTTTGCAAAAATATCGAGGATTAAATTTGTACGATCAATCACTTTCACTTCAAGCGTTTTTTCGATATTCCGAAGTTGCGTTGGTGAAAGTTCATCATCAAAAATAATGGTATCAACCTCCATCATTTTTATATAATCACCTATCTCATCCAGTTTACCAGGACCAACAAATGTTGCTTTATTAGGAATATCGAGCCTTTGAGTAAATTTTTTCTCAACAACAGCACCGGCTGTATCTGCCAAAAATTCAAGTTCATCCAGATATTCCATGGCCTGCTTCTCATCCTGGTTGCTATTAATTAACCCAACCAAAACCGCTTTTTCTGTAATTGGCGCTGTTTCTATCATATTTCTGTTAATAACATAAAAAACTCCTGACCCAAATCTGGATCAGGAGTGCAAAAATATCTTTTTTATCTGTTTACTGCAATACGAAGTTAATCGGCACAGTATAAGAAACATTCACAGGTTTTCCGCGTTGTTTTCCAGGTTTCCATTTTGGAAGATTGTTTACAACACGTAAAGCTTCTTTGTCTAAAGATGGGTCAACACCCCTTGCAACAGTTGCATTGCTTATTGAACCATCTTTTCCCACAACGAAAGTTACATAAACTTTACCCTGAATTCCGTTTTCCTGAGCAATAACAGGATACTTAACCTGACTTGCAAGCCAGTTTCTAAGTGCAGGCTCACCACCAGGAAATTCTGGCATTTCCTCAACAATAAAGAAAACTTCAGCCTCTTCCTCCTCTTCTTCTTGCTGAGCAACTACAACCGGTGCAACATCAATTACAGTTTGATCGTCTGCTTCAGAATCTTCAATTTCAAGTTCATCTTCAATTTCCACATCATCATCAACAATGTTCAAAACTTCAATAACTTGTGGTGGTGGTGGTGGTGGTGGTGGTTTTATTTCCTGCTCACGCGTAATAGGAATAATCTCCTCTTCTACAGCCTGAGCCTGAATAGAACCTAATGAATCGGCTTTCGAAGGTTTCGTTGTCCACTCAAAAGCAAGCAAGGTAATACCCAAAGCCACAACCAATCCAATCCAGAGAAACACATTTCTTTTATTCTCCAGGTCGGCTTTTTGTGATTTTTTTACTTCCATATCTCTTATTTTTATTTGTTTTTTATTAGATACCTATACCTATAAAATGGGGCTTAAAGATAAAAAATAATTGTCAATTGCAAATGAAAAAAAAATCGAAATTAAATTTTAACGCAATTCAAAATTTATAGGAACATAGCATCTTACTTTTACAGCTTTCCCGCCTTGTTTCCCGGGTTTCCATTTCGGAAGCGATCGAATAACACGCAGAGCTTCGTTGTAGAGGGAGGAATCTACACCCCGAACAATACTTACATCGGTAATTTTACCCAATTCGTCAATTACAAAACTCACAAATACTTTTCCCTGAATTCCAATTTCCTGCGCAACTATCGGATATTTTATTGCATTTGCGATGTAACGTTGCAGCGAAATATCACCACCAGGGAACTCTGGCATTTCCTCAACACGAATAAAGATTTCTTCTTCTTTTTCAATTTCCTTTTTCCCTGAAGAATACACAATCTCATTATAATTAAATAATAAATCCTGACCTGGTTCAGTTTCAAACAAATCAGGATCTGCTGTTGTATTAGTATTATTACTTACGAGTTCAATTATTGGAGCAATTACTGGCTTTGACAAAGGTTTCCTTTCTTCATTTTTTGTAGGAGGAATAAATAAATAATCATCTGAAACATAATCAGTATTTTCATAAACTATCGCTTTATTCACAGGTGTTTTCCATTGAAATGCCAAAAGAACCATTCCTAGTGAAATAACCAGACCTAATAAAAAGAAAACTCCTTTTTTGTTTTCAAGATCAGCTTTTTTAGACTTCTTGTTTTTCATGGCTAATTCATTTAAAGTGAAACAATAAACAAAGAACGCCGGCGAAATTTCTGTTGTCTGCAGAGTTTTCTTAAATACTGCAAAAACTTTACCACTTTTAATTAAAGTTGAAGGGTAAAAGAAAAATATTTTTATATTTGCAGCCTCGTAAGGGGGTTTAGCTCAGTTGGCTAGAGCGTTTGACTGGCAGTCAAAAGGTCACCGGTTCGATTCCGGTAATCTCCACAAATAATATACCTAATTAACTATAAACGAATATCATACTGATGTTCGTTTTTCTTTTAGTCAACCATAATAAATTAATGAAAGGTAACTGTATATTACTTATACAAGCAACTAAAAATAAAAGGACCTAATTGAACTTTTCTTATTTTGAGCACAGATCTTTATCTGGGACCTTGTAACTTTTATTTATAAAAGCATTTTTTTTGCTTTTTGTACTTTTTCAGAATTACCTTCATAATGTTCTTACGTGACCTAGTATTGTGTCTTTCCCCTGGGCCTAAAAAGGTTATCTGTATAATGCCGCCAACTATCCGTGCGTTACCCTGTAAGACTCTTATTCCTTTGGACTTTAAATACTATTTAATCCCAATAGCCAGTCGCAGTCTTTCTTTTCAAACACCTATTTAAAAGCAGCTGAATCCAATATAATTAGGTACTTCATCTTCTGCATCAACCCCGTTTCCTGCGGCAAATTGAGACAGATTTGAACTCTCAATGAAAGTAAATATTAAACACCTGCAAGAAATAGAAAACGTTTATTTACGAGGTAACAAGTCTTTTGAATTAACTCTCTTCTTAATTTATGACTAAGGCATGCAAACTCACCTGTAGTCCCCAAAATAAAAATGCCATGTACACCACCAGAAATCACATGCTCAATTAATCGTTCCAACCATTCAACATCAAGAGTTTCGTTATCAAGTAGTGGAGTTACCAATGGAGGAATAACCTCGTATAGATAAATTTATTTTATTTTTCATCAATTATTTTTTTTATTTAATATTCTCTAACCATGAAAATTTATTCCCATTGATTAGGGTCAAAAATGGTATATGCAATATAATGATAGGGTTTAGCTCCTTCTTGGCTTGCATTGTTCCAATAATATATGATGACCAATTTCCCATCAGGTCGCTGAACCATTCTCGGGTAGCCCACATCTCCTGTTGCACCATCGCCACAACTTAATACTATCTCATCACTCCAGTTTCTTCCATTATCAGAACTAAATCGAACATTCACTCTTGAACCATACTTACTACGATAAATGTATCCTAATGCTAATCTTCCATCGTTCAATTTAACTAGTGCTGGCGGAGATCCTCCTTTTCCAGTATCAGCTACAGGATCCTTTAACTTTATCCATGTTTTACCATTATCTTCTGAAACATAACTCGTCAATAAATCCTGACCATTCCCGGTCCTTGTCCGAATAACAGTAATAAGTTCGGATGGAGACAATTGTAAAGATGAAGGCATAATATTAAAACCATCAGGTTCTGACCCAATCCATGAAACTATCTCCCAAGTTATGCCACCATCTGCTGTTCGTGAAAATACAACCCTACCTTCCTTCTTATTTGACTTGGCTACAGTCAAGAATGCACTAAGTTCTTTTTTCCCATTGATCAGATAGTCGGTACGGGTTGCAACTCCATCCGTGTTCAAGTTAGGAAAGATATAAGGGCCATTCCATTTGTTACCTCTATCGTTAGAAAAATAAAAATGTGAAGGACCATTGTGGTTATTCTGCCTTTGAAATGTGATGATAAAATCAGGATTAGTAAAGTCTTCAATACTTTTCTGTAAGGGAGAAGGGATAACTGCTTTTTCTTTACTAACATTATTGTCGTGTCCCCAAGCTGTTTGCCCATGTTCATAGGCATCCTCAATTATCTAATTTAACCCACCATCTTTACTTCGGGCATATTTATTACGGGCTGTTAATGGCTCATATGTATGTCCAGTTTTATCTTTATGATCGGCAACTACAAATCCTACCAATATTTCATTATCCCAACTCCATATTCCATTATTTGCCGGCCAACCGGCAAATTTTCCATCTTCATAATAGATAACTCCATGTTGTATACTTTCAGGAGTTGCCTGAATATTTTTATCAGTTTTGGCACTGCATGATAATAACAGCAATCCAATTATCAAACTATAGTTTAATCGAATATTCATTTTATTTCTGATTTATAAAATTTTATTTTTGTTCATCTTTTTTCCATATAGGACTTCCAGTGTATTTAATTCCAATAGGATAACGCTTATTGGGAACGTAAGCCTCTTTCATTAATTTTTCTATCTCCATTACAATTTCAGGATGCTCTTTAGCAAGATCTTTTTCTTCCCCAATGTCAGTTTCCAAATCATATAATTGAATGTTTTCTCTCTTGCCAAGACGAATGCCCTTCCATTTTCCCATCCGAACTGCCTGATCATACCGATTGCGACAATGACCATAGTCCCAATAAAGGTATTTGTGTTGACGTTCTTGTGTTCTTCCTAAAAAGGCATTAACCATTGATATCCCATCAATATTTTTGGGGATTTTTGCCCCTGTTAGTTCTGCAAGAGTAGGCATCACGTCCTGAAAGGAAATTACATTATC
>JAWKKP010000047.1:0-15285 GCA_041393215.1 Draconibacterium sp. | reverse complement strand
TTTAAAGCCTTCGCTAAATTAATGAATTCTCAGACTTTGTTGAATTATGACAACGGTTACTTGCAAGTTGTCGGGACGGATTTCAAAGTGGCGAAACGAGAATTGACCAAAAGGAAATCATCCGAAGTAAATCCGCGGTTGACGCATCACCGAACCCCGCCCTGCAATATGTATTGTGTTAGCGACTGACGTTTTAATCATTAATCCTATTTAATAAATAAATTCCCTATTAATTTTCAGTATTTTAATATCTTCTATTTTCTCAATAGAATATGGCGTTGAACGTTTAATTTCATATGTCCGTTTATATATTCCAGAATGAGTCGCTATTTCATACCAAGTTATTAAACAATTGTCTTTTTTCATTTTTATTTTTGGTTTCGGATTGATTCTAAGAAGAGTTTTAAATTTCTCTAAATCACAAGAGAACAAGTCTGTCCCTGAATAATAATTGAAATGTCTACCCATTTCACTTTTTGAAAAGATAACTGATTTCTGCCCATAATTAGAATGCCATTTTAATGCAAACTGCTCACCAAATTGATTGAAAAATAAGAATTGTAAATACCCGACCTCACTGTCTTCAGGTATTATAAATTTTCGAGCATTAAAAGTTGCCGCAAATCTGCATAAAATCTCATTTTTCATAGAATTTATAAACTCCTGATTAATATTATTTTTATCTAAGTTGTATTGTTTAATATATTCTCCAAATTTTCTTTTCCAATAATTTTCCATTTTAATGGAATCCTTTTTAACGAATAAAATTGGATTGCCGCTTAGTTTGTCATCGCAAAAAATATATTGAAGCTTTGAGTCTGTTGGTAAACTTAAATTGTCAAAGAATCTGAAATAATTATTGATATTAAATGTTGACGTATCAATTTGGTCTGGAAATTCTCCAGTCATAATTAGTTTTACAGAATCTTGATACGCCTGAACTTTTTCTAAAAAAGCAATATTTTTCTGTGCTATAACACCATTTGCAAAAAAGAAGAATATAAAAATCATTTTTGCTCGTAGAATAGTTTTTGTCATATTATAGCTAAACATTCTCATTTTGGCTGTTTACGTTTGTCGCTAACGGTCACTTGCAAGTTGTCGGGACGGATTTCAAAGTGGCGAAACGAGAATTGACCAAAAGGGAAATCAACCCAAGTCAATCCGCAGTTGGCGCCCCCCCGCAATATGTACCGTGTTAGCAATAGTTATTTTCTAAATACTCCCCATTCAACAACGTAAAATCCGTTTCGATTAAATGCGATAATTGTTGGTTTTTCTAATTCATAATATTGGTCTGTTTCAACAATTCCATAAAACAAACGATTTACATTATCTGGTTTTTTAGAAAAATCTAATTGTATTATGTTATCGATAATTCTATTTGTTTGAGGATAAATTTTATAATAATCTGCTTTGTCCAATAAAGGAATCCAATAATCAATAAAGTCTTGAATTTCTGCATTTGAAAAGTTATAAATTTCCATATTTTTCTCAAAAAAAGAAGATAAAGAATCCTTTTTTATACACCATCCTTTTTCATATTGGTAAATATCTGGTTGTATACTTTCGTAAAATAGATAGGTATATTGATTGTCAATAATTCCATTTTTATCAACGTTAAAACACCATCCATTCCCATATTCCGGAATTGATTTCACAATATTTCCACCGATAGGGAAATTAATTTTTAAACAAAGATTTAGTTGAGAATTTGGATAGATGTATATGTTTGGTTTTTCTGTAAGAATATCATCATAAATTGGTCTTTTTATAGTGTCCGTCTCATTTCCATTGTAAGCAATTAAAGTAACAAAATAAGGAAACTCGCCATTTACACTTTCAAAAAAATGCAAAGGTTCTTTTTCAGTGGAAGTTTGTCCATCTCCAAAATCCCAATGAAAATTGGTAGCATTTTCTGAACAATTTACAAATTGAATTTCTCCGTCATTTATTACTCCATTGTAATTAAACGAAAAACAAGCTTTAATTTCAATAGGAATTTCTTCCTCTTTTCTGCATGACAAAAGAATGATTGTCATAAATAATAAAAATAGTGTTTGTTTCATTTTTGGTTTTTTTTATAATTATTTCATAACGGTCATTTGTATGTAGTCGGGCGGTCCCGATGCAATCAGGAGTGTCAGACCGCTAAAACCCCCGCCTGCCATATACAATTTGTTAGCCACTGGCTTTTATTTTTTACTTTAATTAAATTTGTCATCTAATTGTAATATCGTGATTCAATTGTGCAAATTTTATATGAGAATTTGAACTTAATCTTTCCACCCAATCTGTTTCTGTTCCTTGTTCTACATGCAACAATCCAATTGTCAAACTACTTTCAATTTGTTCCAATTTCATTTCATTTCGAGAGTTAACCCAATCCATCACTTTCCCATTATCCATATCAAAAAATCTGATGGTAAATTTCATTTGAGTGTCCATTTGATTGACAGTTGAAACCATACCGTCATTTTGTAAATAATCCTTTGATGTAATGATGTCGGAGTAGTGTTCAATGCTGTAAGTGGGATTGTCAATTAAATATTCATATTTATATAAATAAACCATCCCGAATTCAAGGTTATACGCATTTAAAGAATTAAATAAATCTTCTAAGGGTACAGAATCTTTAGGTGTGAATAAAACTTCTCCAGCAACATAATTATTCTCTGGGTCAGACTCTTCATTAGTCAAGCAACTACTTAAAACAAGTAAAAAGCAAATACCAATTAATCCAAATGTTAGGTTATTGAATAGCTTCATATCTTTTGTGAATTGTTATTGTTTTAAATATGATGTTTTATCTGTCAATTTAGTTGCGTTTTAAGCTTGTGCCTAACATACGTGTATGTGTACAATTACATTTATTTCCTTGTTGTCATTTGGGTTACCGTTCCAACATGGGTATATAAATGTAGTTTTTGTTCAGGTACCCGTTGTCCCGTGTTTTTTTGCTTGTTGTTTTGTTTGTTTTTATGTATTCAAGGTTTTTGGATTTCAGTGCTTTAAAAGTAAAAATAATTTTTGAGAAGTAAACCATCGTTATTTTAACAATTATCGCACAGCGTAAAAGAAAGGCATCGTTATTATAACGATCATCCCCCAACGCAAAAGTGGGGCAACGTCACCATAACGATAACTCCCCAACGCAAAAGTGGAGCAACGTCACCATAACGATAGTTCCCCAACACAAAAGTGGAGCAACGTCACCATAACGATAGCCCCCCAACTCAAAAGTGGAGCAACGTCACCATAACGATAGCCTGCTCAAACCAAAACAGCCTTGTTATTCCAGCGCAGAATTACCTGAATTACCGGTCGGGATGAGTTCCCCATTCATCCCTTCTTGTTTTATCGAAATTCGGGTTGGGCACCGGAAACTCGGCTTTTACATCCTTTTGCCAGTTCTGCAACAGTTGTTTTAGTTCCGCTGTTTTCTCCGGATATACCGTCGATAAATCCATCGCCTCACTAATATCAGCCCGTAAATTGTATAAGCTGAATTTTCCGGTCACAAAATTCTGAACCAGTTTCCAGTCTCCCTTCCGAATGGCGCCCATTGGCTGCTCGTGATGATAAACCGGATAGTGCCAGAATATGGCCCGTTCAAAATCGAATGTATTCTCCAACAGTTCCGGCAAAATCGATTTTCCATCCAAAACCTGGGCAGGCCTTTCAACGCCTGCAAGTTCCAGCAAAGTCGGATAAAAATCAACACTGCTGACAATGGCCCCGGAAACTACGCCCGGTTTTATTTTACCCGGCCATTTTACGATTAACGGCTCACGGATGCCGCCTTCGTAAACGGTGCCTTTTTCTGCCCGGAGCGGAGCATTTGAAGAAGCGATATATTTTAACGGGCTGTCTTCATAAACAGGCAAACTTCCTTCGGCTAACAGCGGAATCTTATCGAAACGGCCAATTAACCCGCCATTATCGGAGAAATAAAACACAATTGTATTTTCATCCAATCCGAGTTCCTCCAGCTTAGAGATAACCTTTCCAACACTATTATCTACATGTTCAACCATGGCTGCATAAACCGCGTTTCCCGGATATGCATCCTTTCGTTCCTTTTTCAGATATTTCTCAATCAGTTTCCGTTCGGCATCCAGCTGCACATGAACATCGTAATGTGCCAAAAACAAAAAGAAGGGCTTTTCCCGGTTCTCCTCCATAAACTCAGTGCTCATTTGAGTTAATACTTCACTCAACCTTCCGTTGTATTCTTTTTCCGGTTCCGGATTAAATTTCGGATTGAAATACCCGCCACCCGTGTATTCATGCACTTTATCGTAGCCCTGATGTAAAGGACTTGTTTCTTCTGAAGATCCTAAATGCCACTTTCCAAAATACCCGGTTGTGTAGCCAGCCTTTTTTAGTGACTCGGCCAGTGTTTCAATTTCGGAAGGAAGATATTGGGTTCGGTTTTTGGGAACAATCACCTCTTCATACGGCCGCCAATGCCCCGTAATAAAGTCGATAACCCCTACCCTCGCCGGATATTGCCCGCTTTGAATACTGGCCCGTGTTGGCGAGCAAACCGGACAGGCAGCATACGCATTGGTAAACCGCATCCCGCTCTTTGCCAGCTTATCGATATTCGGCGCTTCATTAAAAGTATTTCCATAGCAGGGCAAATCGGCCCAGCCCATGTCATCGGCCAGAATAAAAACGATATTCGGCTTTTCCCCTTTGGCCCCGGCTTTTTCGGATGCAATGGCAAAGAACAGAAAAACACATAGAAACAGGAAGGTTGTTGGTTGTTGCATCGTTTTGTTTTTTTGTGGTTTTTATTTCGTCTTTAGTAACCGCTTTTGTTCTTTTTTAGTCATTTCCAGGCCTCTTATTTCCACCGGGTGAATTACCTCAACAGGCATTGACGGGGTTACCATTCCTATTTTGCCCGGCCCGATTTGAAATTGTGGAATAATAAACGAAAAATCATCCGACAGCAGGGTATTGTGATAAATCAGAAGAACAAGTTCAGAAGTACCCGGAGCAACTTCACCCAGAATTTCACCGGCAAACACTTTTTGGTTCAATTTGAGTTTATTCAGCGGGTCAACTACATTTTTATAGCAAATTAAAGTGCCATCGGGTTGAAGCAGAGTAATGCTGTTACCCCATCCGTTATACCACGACCTGGTGTTTTCACTTTTTTCGCGCCCGGCAATTTCAACCACCGTTCCGGTTCTGACGGCATAAACAGGTTCGCCGGGTTTTGCCGTAAAACCGGTGGCCCGCCACGATTTTGGTGTTGACATGCCCAAAAAACCATCGATGTTTTTTACATCAAACACAGTTGCTTTTGTTCCGGGAGCAAACGGAAGTAAGTAGGGAAAATCGAGATTCACATCGGCCAAAGGATTCGACCGAAAGGTTTTGATGTGAAAATTGAAACTAATGCCGCTAAGCCTTGTGTTCGGGTTTAACGTAAAAAGAGAGTTATAGCCCGGCTCAAGCTCTTTTACATAGGGCAAGGGCTCATTGAATGTTGAGTTGTTGATATATTCAAAATCGATATTCAAAAAAACGGGCGTTTTCATTTCGTTTGTGGCGCCAAAAATACAATCGCCTGCGCCGCTGAAATAATATTCCACTTGGGCAAGCTGAGCTTTTATACCTGAAAAAATAAAAACGAATAAAATCAGGAAGGCCGGTTTAAACATGTTTAGCTACGTTTTTGAGTATGAAATGCAATTATAATTTCAAAAATAGCGAAAATAGAATTTTCTTTATCCTGTAAAATACGGTATTGATTTATGTATTCAAAAGAGGAAATAAAAAAACTTCATCTCGATTTTTGGGAATTGTTCAGGAAACGCTGTGAAGTGCATCCTGAACTTCAGCATAAAAAAAAGAAATTTATGCTTCATCGTACAAAAATAAGGGGTGTTGCTTTCCGTTTTGAAGCCAACCGCAACAATGCAAAAGTGATGCTCGAAATCCATCACCGAAGCGAAGATACCCGTTTAAAAGCTTTCGAAATTATTGAGCGATACAAAGTAATTATGGAAGAAGGTTTTGAAAACGGGTTAACCTGGGAATTTTACCATCAGCGCGAAGATAGTGGACAGGAAGTTTGCCGCATTTTTACCACCCTTGAAAACGTGGATATCCACCGGCAAAATCAGTGGCCCGACATCTATAACTTCTTTATCGAGAATATGCTGAGATTGGAAGAAAACTTTGCTCAAATCAGCGATATTGTAAGAGAAGAGCTGCAGGGCTAAAACTGGAAATAAATAAACGCCTGCATATCGGAAGAAATGGATTGGTAAACCACAATAACTACCACCGCAGCAATTACGGCTTTTGCCCAAAGTGGCGTTTTTATAAACCAGTTCAGCATTTTTTCTTTGAAATTGTAACTGAGCCAGTGGGTAATAAAACCAAACAGCATGACCAGAAAAACCCATTTGTATGCCCACAAAACGTCAGGAATAATTTTCAGGTTGAAGTCGTTGCTAATCTGGTGAATCATACCGCGAACCACGCGCATGGATTCGGAACGGAAAAAGATTCGTGTAGCCGTAATAAAGGTGAAGGTGATCGCAATCTTCCAGATAACTGCAATCCGGTTGTTTTTCTTTTCCCACGGACTTATTTTCCGCCAGAATTTATAAACCACCAAACCAATTCCGTTTAAACCGCCCCAAATAATAAACTGCCACGAAGCTCCGTGCCACAAGCCCCCCAGCAACATGGTAAGCATTAAATTGATGTTGGTATCGATATTCCTTTTCAGGCTCGGGAAAAACCGGACAAGCACAGCAAAGATGAGAACAACTCCTGCAAAAATCGGCACCAGAATCAGCTTTCCGGCAAGCAAAACAATAATTGCTAAAATTACCCCCAAACTAATATAACTGAACACAGAACCGTTGCGGTTTCCTCCAATTGGAATATACAGGTAATCTTTTAACCACGATGAAAGCGACATGTGCCAGCGTTTCCAGAATTCGCCAACATTTTGGGCTTTGTAAGGCGAATTAAAGTTTTGCGGCAGCCGGAACCCCATCAGCAAAGCCACTCCGATAGCAATGTCGGTATAACCCGAAAAATCGACATAAACCTGCAACGAATAACCAAACAGCGCCATCAGGTTTTCAAAACCCGAATGTGTAATGGGGTCGGAGAACACCCGGTCAACAAAGTTCACAGCAATATAGTCGCCAATAAATATCTTTTTAATCAACCCTTTCAGAATCATAAAAACAGCCCAGCCAAATTCCGGCTTTCGAAACCTGATAATCTTCATAAATCGCTTAATAAACCCGAAGCGCGTGTGGCCCGGCTACCAACTGCGGAAAAAACGAAACATAAAACTTCAAAATCAATCAGGTTTCACTTTGGGCTCCGTTTCCCTTCGATAAACATCAACCGAGTAACTGATGGTTTGAAAGGTAAAAAACGAAATTCCCACCGGCAACAAATCTGGTTTACATTGAAATGTGTTCCGGCTGTTTTATTGGCCAATATTGCCAAGTGGTTCAACACATACATCCGGTTCCGAAAAGCAGATTAATACTATCGATAAAGAAATATGAATATTTAAAATAGGCCAGCACCAACAAATTTACCACAACGCTTGTGGTCACCAATAATTTTCGCTTTAATTCATTGTTCGAGGTATAAATCCACTTTCAATAAAATAATCGATCCAGGGTGAACAGCGGAACAAAAAAAGAAAAAAAAACCAACTCGATTTATAATAGAAAAACAGGCTCGCCAGAAAAAGATATCCGGCACGAATGCTTCTGTTTTTGCTTTTATAAACTACAGAATAACCCACCAAAACAATGGCAAAAAATGCCCAGAAGAAAAAACGGGTAAAAATTAACGGAGCACTTTCGTTGTATGAAAAATGCTTCGTAAAGCCTATACAATATCCAATTGTTTTAATAAATCCAAGCGTTGATTTTTAATTGGTTGTCAGTTGTTCTTTTACTTCAATATATTTCTCGAAACTTTGCATGAACGCCGTAAAAAACATAGGTCGCCCAAAGTAAGATACCTTCATGAACAAAACAGACTTTATCGTGTTGTGCCATCCGTTTTTTCCACAAAACTAACGAATTCAACCCCTCCCATTACAGCATACATATCCCAAACACCGGTATCAAACTTATCGACAAATGAAACATACTTTGCTCCACTTTTCTGCTGTTTTTGTGTATCTCGGTACATATAACTGTCGTTGTTGGTAACCATAATAATGGCGGTCTTAGGCAAAGCGCGCCAGATGGAACAGGCATCAGTTCGCGTAATTATCTTCAAAACTACTTTGTGAGGAATCGTTTTACATAAGCATCGTTGACCCAAAGACCCGAGAATTACCAAATCAGGGTTTAGCGTTGCAAGTTGCTCTTCAAACAGCTGGCAGCGCAAAAGCTGGAACATGCGCCCCGTTGATTCCAATGCTGTGATATAAAATTCCATTCGGAGCCGATTCTGTTACAATTCCGTGTAACGTAAAATTCCCTGCTGCTGCGTCTTTCTTTTGGTCAGAATATCCAGACTGTCCACATGCGAGTTTAGTTCGAATTCCTGCTTAATAATCATCCCGGTTTGTAATTCCTTTCAAACTAGGTTGGATCTACCACAACATCAAATTCACGCCTGTTGTTTCGCAGTAAACTCTTACGTTATTAAAACGGTAGTCAAGCTGATTTTCATCCTCTAACAAGATCGTTAGTTTAGCATCGCCGGATATGTGGTAGCAGAGATTCCCCGACGCCGAGATTACAAACTTTACGTCAGCTCCCACATTCCGGCAACTTGTCCAGCGACCGGTATAACGGATATAATATCCGTAAGGTGAATTCGTTCGGGCAATCCGGTATGGAAACATAAATCCCCAACCCGCGTTCTATCGCCATTTATTTGTTGCATCCGGTTGCTGTGCCCCGAAAAAAGTTCCGGCCTGAATATGCGAACCGCCAATTTGAACTACATTAATCCGTCCTTATCCGGTCCTAACCAACTTTTCAAGCTTTTCGAAAAATTGCGCAGAATAAGGGTCGGGAACAAAATGATGAAGTTCATTTAAATCGTTTCGGTTTCAAAATTTAGCGGATTAATATGATACATATCGTATTCATCCTGGGCAAACCCAAAAACCGGCCAAAAGAATTACTATGCTGAAAAGGTATTTCACTTATTTTCCTCCAGATATTTGTTGTATTCAGCAAAAGTTGCATTGTAAAACATATTGGCAATTAAACGCGCTCCTTCGCCGAGAAATGCATAATCCGGGCCGGGCGAGTTCGGAACTGCATTCCCACCCACCCGGCATGCTGTTGTGTCCGCCCATGGCCTGGTACATATCCACAGTAGCCACAACCATTGGCAAGGGCAACATCCTTCAAGGCACTTACCACATCCGGTAAAAGTTCGTAGGTTACATATTTATCTTTCACCTTGGTTGACATGTCGCTGGGGCCAATCACCAGCACAGCCGCGTGGGGCAATATTGTTTCACCGTTGAATTTGCTGGCCAAACCAGCGTCGTAATTCTTAGCCGCCTTTTTCGTCTTTGATGTATGGCATCACGTTTCCGCCAAATTGTAAAATAACAAGTCCGGTTGATCGCGATACATTTTTGCTGTGTGTACAAAATCGTTTTGTAAAAACACTCCCGAGCTTCCACGCAAAGCAATATTATCTACCCCGGCCAGGTGTCCGGCAAGTTCAATCCCGTACAAATCGGGGCTGTCAAAACCCGTAAAGCGATGGAAATTCTATCAGTTGAGATCAGGCAAAAAGAGAGCTTACCACACCATAATCAGGTTGGCAGGCAGCGTTCCTTCCATAACCTGCAGATCGTTGGCAAAAAGTTGAAAATGTACTGCCGGGCTTTTTCGTTCCATAAACATTCTGAGCCTTCGGTATTCCTGAGTTTTTTAAAGAAACATTCGATTTCGAGATACTCAGATAAGCGCTGTATAGCACCGATTCAACAAACGGAATGCTATCGCTTGCAAGGAGGCGCATACCTCGAAAATGCAGCCATTACTCCATATCGGTTATGTTCAACGGTGCTGTCCACTTTCCGTAAATGGGATATCGTTGCCAAATTGACCGTTTTCCTGCACGGCGCTAAAAGAAACATAATCGTAAGGTTGAAGGGCGGGCCGAAGTCCGGACCGGTGCCACCAAACCGCGTTTGAAGCTTATTCCGTAAAAATGCTGTAATCTGTCGCCTTCCAGTTGGCTGTCGCGCCGTAATGCATTATCCTGACCCAGCTTTCCGTATGAAATTTATCAAAAAACTGCTTCAGGTTTTGCCTTCCCTCATCGGTTAATTCAATTTGATGGATCGATTGCACCAACAGATCATAACGCACGGGCAATCTCTTCTGCAATGGTATCATCTTCCGAAAACAGGTTAATTTCAAGTTCCGCCATAGGATCAATGTCA
Organism: Draconibacterium sp.; assembly: GCA_041393215.1. Classification (GTDB taxonomy): domain Bacteria; phylum Bacteroidota; class Bacteroidia; order Bacteroidales; family Prolixibacteraceae; genus Draconibacterium. Next base: position 4,853 of record JAWKKP010000047.1, on the reverse strand, counting down.
ACCTGATGATCAAGAATGTCGGAAATATCGGCATATTCCATCTTCGGGAATAAACATTTCGTAGCAGTAGGCATGTGAAACGTAAAGCCTGCAACTTCCAGCCCATCGTCGGGGTTATCCACATGGCGCCTGCCATTTATACAAACACAAACAAGGTAAACAGCAATGTTTTAAATGGCTTCATTTGAACTCCCTGTTTTTGTTATTACCAACTTATTTTTTAACCCGAAACATATTTTATCACTTATTTTTTCTGATAAATAATCAATTTCTGTCCTATCTGAATTTTCCTTGCATCATCAATATTGTTCATTCAGAATGTCGTCAGCAGTAACACCTTCATACTTTTTGCAATTGTAAACGGCGATTCACCACTTTTTATGATATGTCAATTTTGGCCATAAATTTAAATCTTTAAAAACATTTAGCGAGGCGCTTTGCTGAATTTTTTCCACCATATTTTCCGTTGAAATTGTCCGGTTCTCCGTCATTGTCAATATTCCCGACAATCAGCTTTATCGTCATCCACAAAAATATCAAGCTTTTTTACCAGCCTGAATTCTTCTTTCGTTGATGATGTTATTCCAGTATTTTAAATCTTCAACCCGCACATCGTATTTCTCGGCGACAATTCCCAAAACATCACCCGTTTCTAAACGATACTGGATCTTAGTTTTTTCCTGAAATCTCCAAATCTTACAGGTTCGCCCAAATACTGGCGATTCGGCGCCAGCGGATATTCCAATTTTCTGAGCAACAATAGCGAACAGGGTTAGATCGTACGTTTTATAAATCGATCCTGCCAGATGACAAAATCGTCATAAAATTCTGCCGGTATCACAGTTTCTGCATCTTCCTGTTCCCCGGAACAATTTCAAACCAGATTGCCGGATTTAAAAACTTTAGTTGGCCTTCAGTAACAGGTAAAATCTGGCTAATCTGTAAAAGTGGATTTGTCTGTTAATTGCAGCATGTCCGGCGATCCTTTTTTAGCGAGGAGGTCTACAGCCGGTTTAAATTTGTTCTTATTCAAAAAAAGTGCAGTTGCCTGAGAAAGCACCAATGTATTTTAATGTTTAGATCAGGAAGAAATTCCAGCAATTCTTCAGCGATTTATCGTTACCGGCGAAGCTTATCGCATTCCTATTTTTTACCGCCAAACCACTGTGCTAAAACCTTAGTTCAACGGAACCAAGATTCTTTTGATTTTGCTGAATAATCCGGACGTAAATAGGTGTTGCAAAATGTACTCGTTTAATCATCATCGACCAAACGGTTCACCCGGAGTCCGTTTAAAATGGCATCGAAATGGGTGATTTGCCAGATTCCGGCTTTTCTGTCTGGACCGGTAAAATTGGTGTTCATTGCCGAAATCACACCAAACAGATATTTTAAATCGGGGAGCAACCCGTATTTCTGAAAAACGGACTCGAAATACTTTTCATTATAAGAAAAATACCGGATTCAGATTTTGCCTGTCGTGTAACGGAAGGTCTTCAAGAAAGTAAAATTCGTTTGTCTGAAACTTTCTTTGGAAAATGTCACCCAACGGGTGCTGAAATTCACATCAAAATCATCAACGGAATTCATCTGAAACTTTCCCTGATAGAAATCGGGGATTGTTGCCGGCTAATCATAAATTTAATGATTTGTTTGTGGATTATATTTTCATAAAAATTGGTTTTCGGGTTATAAAATGCTTTTTGTTCCAAAGTTATAAAAAGGTATTTAAAACCCAACACCATACTAAACATTTGGTTATTTCAAAAATTACCGATTTTTGCCAACCTCTAAAATAGTTTCTCTTCATACACTTTACCTTATTTCATACAAATTACCTTTTATGAAACCCTATGGAAAGAACAAAAGTTAACGGCAACGACATTTAAACTTTTGCGGGAATGAAAACAGTACGATCAAGTATTGGAAAAAATAAAGTGATTTCGTTGGCTATAAATTATTCTCTTGAAACTTGCTTAATTTTAGTAATTTCCAGAAAATAATATGTTTGTCCGACAATAGCAGGAGAAAACTCAACACATTCATAATAATTCCCGCTAAACAAAACTTCAAGGCCATCGGTTTGAAAATCATCAGGCAGATTACAGCAAATCCCAACATCCTGAGAATCATAAGTGCCATCCAGACTTGAAAAAACCGAATATCGCTGTGATAGATTATCGTACCAAATTGTACCTTCTAAATCACTTGCTGACTTCATTGATTTCTCAAGTTTGCAATCCCCTAATTTACTTTTATCGTCTTTGTAACAACCAGCAATTACAAAAAGGAAGACTGCAATTACCATAACTAAAAATTTTGTGATTCTCATAATTTTTATTTTAAGATGTTTAAATTTAGGTGATGGTTGCGTAAAGAAAGAAATTGGGCAGTAATATATTTATCCATCGCAAATTCAAAAAGCTATTTGAAGTTATACAAACTTTGCCATCATTTTATTTGTTCTATTTCTGAATCAATAAATTATGAGAATACTTTTAACAGGCGTAACCGGCTATGTAGGAAAAAGACTACTCCCCGTTCTAATCGAAAAAGAACACCAGGTAATTTGTTGTGTACGCGAAAAAAGCAGGCTGAATTTTCACAAAAATCTGCTTAGCAAAGTTGAGGTTATTGAAGTTGATTTTTTGAATGAACCTGATTTAAAAATTATCCCCAAAAACATTGATGCAGCTTATTATCTCATTCATTCGATGACAACTTCTTCCGAAAAATTTGATTTGCTGGAATCGAAGGCGGCTACCCATTTCAAGAAACTGATGGAAGCAACAAAAGTGAAACAGGTGGTTTACCTGAGTGGAATTACCAATACCCTAAAACTTTCGCGACATCTGGCATCGCGCCGTAAAGTGGAAGATATCCTAAAATCGGAATCTTACTCGCTAACGGTTTTGAGAGCCGGAATCATTGTTGGTTCAGGAAGCGCTTCCTTTGAAATTATTCGCGACATTGTAGAAAAGCTGCCGGTAATAATTGCTCCCAAATGGATTCTTACCAAAACACAACCCATTGCAATTCGAGATGTTATTTCGTATTTAAACGGTGTTCTGGGAAATGAGAAATGTATGAATAAAACCTTTGATATTGGCGGTCCGGAAATATTAACTTACAAGGAAATGATGGTTCGGTATGCCAAAGAACGTAAACTGAAACGGCCGTTTTACACCACCTCATTAATTAGTCCGAAAGTATCGTCGTATTGGCTGTTTTTTATTACTTCAGTTTCGTACAAACTGGCAATTAGCCTGGTAGAAAGTATGAAAACCGAAGTGGTTTGCAGAAACGATGATTTAGAGCAAATTCTTAAAATACATCCCATTACCTATCAGGAGGCGTTAAAAAATGCGTTTCAAAAAATTAAACAACACCTGGTTTTAAGCAGTTGGAAAGATTCGATAATCAGCAGTAGTTTGGGGCTTTCGTTATCCGATTTTATTGAAGTTCCCCAGTTTGGCTGCTATAAAAACATAAAAAAACACAAGATTGAAGATGTAGAGCGTGTCATTCAAAATATATGGACTATTGGCGGGGATAAAGGATATTATTATGCGAACTGGTTGTGGAAGATACGCGGTTTTTTCGACCAGATTGTAGGAGGTGTAGGATTGAAACGCGGACGAACTTCTCCAAAGGAAATTAATCCGGGCGATGCACTTGACTTTTGGCGGGTTTTGTATGCCAGTCGCGAGAAAAAGAGATTATTGCTCTTTGCTGAAATGAAACTTCCGGGAGAAGCCTGGCTTGAATTTAAAATTGATGAAAACAATATTTTACACCAATCGGCAACGTTTCGTCCGCGGGGTATCTGGGGACGGCTGTACTGGATTGCAACATCGCCGTTTCACTTTTTTATTTTTAACGGCATGATTAAAAATATTGCAGAGAATTAATTCTTAATTCAGGTGAAAAAAAGATTGGATATAACTCATTCAAATTTGAATCGATTACTTTAGTCTAATCAAAATCAGATTATGCAAAAACGAAACTTAACGGTAATTTTTTTAATTACGCTAACCGGGGTTATGGGAGTTGCAAGTATTACCCCTGCTTTTCCCTCCATCATTAAACACTTCGGAATTACACCTACCCAAGTTACTTTGCTCATCACAGTTTTTACTTTCCCGGGCATTTTTCTTGCACCAATAATCGGTGTTTTAGCTGATAATTTTGGGCGAAAGACGATTTTAATTCCTTCGCTTTTTTTGTTTGGGATTGCCGGATTGGGATGTTTTTTCACAGACGACTGGCACGTTTTGCTCATTCTTCGTTTTATACAGGGAATAGGGGCAGCATCGCTTGGAATGCTTAATGTTACATTAATCGGCGATCTTTTTGATGGCCCCAAACGAGGCGAAATTATGGGGTACAACGCCAGCGTTTTAAGCATTGGAACTGCAAGCTATCCGGCAGTTGGCGGCGCCCTGGCAATGGCAGGCTGGCAATATCCTTTTCTGTTAACTTTTGTTGGAATCCCAACCGCTTTAATGGTTATATTCTGGTTGAAAAATCCGGAACCGGATAAAAAATCGAACCTGAAATCATATCTAAAAAGAACATGGAAAAACATTAATCAGAAAACTGTTTGGGGACTGTTTATTATTAATGTGCTTTTGTTTGTGATTTTATATGGCGCTTATCTTTCTTACTTTCCACAATTATTAACAGAAAGAATGCAGGCCAATTCTCTTGTAATTGGGTTGTTTATGTCAGGATTTTCGGTAGTAACTGCGTTAACTTCTTCTCAACTAAAACGGATTAACAGACTTTTTAAACCCAAAACACAACTAAAAATCAGTGCTGTACTTTATATGGTTTCCATGCTCCTGATTTCA
>JAWKKP010000046.1:0-15297 GCA_041393215.1 Draconibacterium sp. | reverse complement strand
TGATTTTGCCATCATCGCGAAGAGAATAAGTAGCCGTAACTCCGACCAACCCTCTTTCAAAACGATGATCGTAACGGGCAACTTCATACCAGGTTCCCAAATATTGCTGTAAATCGAGCTGTTGAATTGTTGATATATTCATAATTTCGTTTCCTGATTTGCATCCGTTACAAAATAATATAAAAAATGCAATTATAATTGAACTCCTCATTTTATTGTTTTTCAAAGTTGAGCGCTACCATTCCAACAAATTCAAAATCAATGATGTTCAACAAAATCGTATTAAAGATGATCGATCCGGCGTATCATTTCCATACACATTCTTCCGTTATGATACGGTGCTTTCCAACCGTTAATCTTGTCGGTTGATATGGTTTCCAACTGCTTGTTTACGCCCCAGAACCATTCACCATTCTTTTTATCAATAATATATTCCTGAATAAAAAGCCAACTCCGTTTTGACAAATCGAAATATTTATCCTCTTTCGTAATTTGCCAGGTGTTAAAAAAACCTACCACCGATTCTGCCTGGGGCCACCAGTCAAACTGTTCCTGCAGATGTCCCTCAGCTTTTTCGTAACACAATCCGCCACTCTTATCAAAACCCTCTTTAGCCGTAACGTCGGCCATTTTTATTGAAACCGCTTTTACCTCATCTATAATTTTCTCGTCACCTAAAACTTCAGCGGCCTCAAACAGAAGCCAGCTTCCTTCAATATCGTGTCCGTAAGAATCAATTTCCGATTTTACCATCCAGTCTTTTTCAAAAAACAACTGAAAGTGCGAGGTTTCATGATTGATAATTTTATCGAGAAAAATACGGATCATTCCATGAAGTTGTTTTTTCAAAGTATCATCTTTCCATATTCGATACAGGTTGGTGAACCCTTCCAGAATATGCAAAGAAGTATTCATCGACTTTTTCACGTTCATTTCCTTTGGGCTTAACCGTTGATCGTCTGTTTCTTTCCAGTCTGCCGTTTTTGCCTCAAAATATCCTCCAAATTCCGGATCGTAAGCATATTTTTCCATCAGCATGAACATGGAAACGGCAATCTGTTTTGCATGCTCATCGGCAAAAGCCAGGTAATATTCTGAAAGTGCGTAGATAAAAAACGCCTCGGCATAAAACTGTTTTTTGGTGTCTTGTGGTTTTCCATCGGGGTAAACACTCCAATAAATGCCACCGTTTTCGTTATCCCAAAATGTTTCCATCAAAATCCGAAAAGCTTCATCCGCCATTTTCTTGTAAATAGCTGTAGGATAAATCCGGTAAGCCGCTGAAAATGTCCACATAATCCTAGTGGTAAAAACTGCAGAAAGCGGCGCTTCCGGAAACTTCTTCCCTTCATTGGTTATTCGTCCGAAAAAAGTTCGGCGATTAATATCATAAACTTCTTTTACCCAAAAATTCAGGATGTTATCCGTTAGTTCGTTTTCAAACTCTTTTTTTAATTTTAACAGACCCATAGAATTCAGTTTAAAGTTTACGTCTAAAATTGTATTTCCAATTAAAAGAACAGATTCTTATCGTGTTCAGGGAAAAATATCCCGGCGTCGATTCTGATTCTGTCCAAAGTTTCCATCAAATCCAAAGTATCTTTCCATGTACGTTTGTCACTTTCAATCATCCCTGCATCCAAACATTCCATTACATGGGCCGCTTCGTACTGGTAGCCGGTACCTTCAAAATGTCCGGAATGAAAATGCTGCGGTTCCTCACCATTTTTTACAACCGTAATTTTGGTTGGCGTAAACCACCGTGGGTTTAAAATAAGATAGCCTTTTTCACACCAGTATTCGGTTTGGGTAGGCGATGCAGACGAAAAGCTTGATGTTAGATTCGCCATTTCGCCACCTTCGTATTTAAAAATCATACTGATGCTTTCTTCCGACCCGGTAGTACTAAAATCTGCAAATGTTTTTATCATTTTGGGTTTTCCGAGAGCTGTTAACGCTGCAAAAACCGGATAAATTCCAATATCCAGCAACGAACCGGCACCCAACTTCACATTGTATAATCTTTTGCTCTCATCAAAAATTGCTTTAAAGGCAAAATCAGAACGGATTACCTTTATCTTGCCCAACTCACCTGAGTTCAGAATTTCCATGGCTTTTATGTAACTGGGTTGAAAACGGGTCCAGAAAGCCTCCATTAAAAACGTATTGTTTTCTTTGGCAGAGGCAATCATTTCCTCTGCTTCGTTTTTATTGATGGCAAAGGCCTTTTCGCACAAAACAGCTTTTTTATGGTTCAGGCATAACAACGCGTGTTCGTGATGATGCGAGTGAGGAGTGGCGATGTAAACAACATCTACTTTCGGATCATTTACCATTTCTTCATAACTTCCATAAGCTACTTCAAAGCCAAACTCATTTTTAAATTCCTCCGCTCGTTGAATATCTCTGGAAGAAGCAGCATATAACCGTGCATTGGGTAACAACTTTAAATCACGTATAAATTTTCCTGCAATTTTACCACAACCCAACACCGCCCAATTATAAGTTTTGCCCATTTTCGTTTTTTCAGAATTAATTGTAAATCTTCTCACCGTTCGCCAACATGGTAACGAACATTTTAATTTTTGCTGAACGTAATTCTTCTGTTTTCGCAGCGTGAATCCGGTATAAAATCGCAAAACGATTAACACTTTTCAGCGTTTTAAAAAATTCCATTGCAGCCGGATTTTCGTTTAAGGCCTTGTTGAAATCAGCCGGAACTTTAATGTTACTCTGCGACTCGTAAGCTTTGTCCCAGGCACCTGTTTTTTTCGCTTGTTCGACCGTAGCCAAACCGGAAGGCTTCATTTTTCCCTCTTTTATAAACTGTAGAACTTTGTTCTTATTTATTTTCGACCAGTTGCTTTTGGGCTTCCTTGGCGTGAAACGCTGTGCAAAAGTTTTATCATCATACTTTTGTTTTTGCCCGTCAATCCAGCCGTAACACAAACCTATGTCAACCGCCTGCTGATACGAAATGGAAGTTACACCACTGTTCTTTTTTGCAATCCGCATCCACACACCGGCCTCACTGATATTTTCTTCCAGCCAGTTACTCCACTCTTCCTCTGTTTCAAAAAGTATAACAGGTAATCCGTCTTTCATTTTATGGTGAATAAATTAATACAGTCCTTTATTTTTATCAATTAGTTTATTGATCGTTTTAACACTTTCTGCGGAGCGAAAACCATCTTGCGGAGTATTCATGCAATAATCAATCAACTGCTCTACAGTGGTGGTTGCCACGTGCATTCGTGTATCAGAGGAAGCATAATAAATAAAAACCTCATCTTTTTCTGTTCGTATCCAACCATTTGTAAAAACTACATTTGATACATCGCCGATTCTTTCTTCGCCTTCAGGTGCCAGAAAATATCCTGCTGGGCGGGCAACTACTTTTGACGGATCTTCCAAATCGGTCATAAACATAAACAACACATAACGCAGTCCGGCAGCACAGCCACGAACACCGTGTGCCAGATGCAACCAACCTTTTTCCGTTTTTAACGGAGCCGGTCCCTGTCCGTTCTTCAGCTCTTTAATGGTATGATAAATTTTTTCATCGATAATCGTTTCTTCGGGTGCTTCTGCTTTTGTGATATCGTCAACCAGCGCCCAACCGATTCCACCTCCACCGCCAACTTCAATAAAACCATCCTGCGGGCGGGTGTAAAAAGCATATTTACCATCCACAAATTCGGGGTGGAGAACAAGATTACGTTGTTGCCCGTGATGAGAAATAAAATCAGGTAGTCTTTCCCATGTTATCAGATCTTTTGTACGTGCAATTCCGCCACTTGCCGTTGCCTGAGATGTATCACCTTTGGACGCTTTCGGGTCTTTTCGTTCAGCACAAAAAACGCCGTAAATCCAACCATCTTCATGCTGAGTTAATCGCATGTCATAAACATTGGTTTCCGGCTCTTCAGTTTCGGGCATGGTCAACGGGCGATCCCAGAACCGCCAGTTATCAATGCCATTTTCGCTTTCCGCCACTGCGAAATAGGATTTTCGATCCCAGCCTTCAACCCGAACCACCAGAAGAAATTTTCCATCCAAATAAATTGCTCCGCTATTGAACGCCGCATTTACACCAATTCGCTGCATTAAAAACGGGTTGGTTTCGTAGTTCAGATCGTAGCGCCAATGCAATGGTGCATGTTCCGCAGTTAAAACCGGCCGCTTGTAGCGATAATAAATACCATTGTATTTTTGGGTAGTTTTTTTATTCTTTTTCGAAAGCAATTTTTCATGCCCCTCCTCTAGCTTTTTCAGCCTTTTTTCAAATTCCTTTTTTGTAGGTAACATAGAGCTCAAAGTGTAAAATGTAAAATTTCAAGTTTCTTTTTGTTTATTGTTCATCCTGTGAACTTTGAATCCGAAACTTCAAACTGATTTAATCTTCAGGTAGTTTATTCCACCAGGTTCTTTTCAAAATAATAGCACAAACTATGGTAATAATAATGGTTATCCAAATTGGAAGAGACTCCTTTAAAATGATATAAATCGGCAAAGCGACCAAAGCAGTTTGGGCAATAGTACCGATGACTACATTAAACATATCCATTTTAAAGTTTTTGTTGGGTTTGAAGTTTGGATCCAATGCCATTACTTTTTCTTTCACCGGCCCCCAGAATCCCCAGGGCCGAACACTCTTGTAAAACTCGATGAGTGTTTCCTCTTTGGTTGGTTTCGTAAGCAAAGTTCCGAGCAGAGCTCCTGCCAGAGAAATCGCCAGCAACCATGGAAAATAATACAAATCGAGCGTTTGGGTAAATACATAAGGGAAAATAAGCGCGGGAATCAAACCGAATACCATTCCCCAGAAATATCCATAACCATTAAATCGCCACCAGTACCATTTCAACACATTCGACACAACATAACTTCCGTAAAGTGCAGAAACAATCCATTGCAAAACGCTGTTAACGTCTTCCGCAAAAACTCCGAAAATAATGCTCACGATTACCACAACAACACCCGTTATGTAGTTCATATTTTTAATCTGTCGGTTGTCGGCTTCCGGCCTTACATAACGAAGGTAAATGTCGTTTACAATGTAAGCCTGGGCTGCATTTAATGTTCCGGCAAAAGTGGAATTAAACGCCGCGAGTAGTCCGGCCAGCAACAATCCCATAAATCCTACAGGTACAAATTCGGCAATGGAAGACGGTAAGATCTGTTCAAAGTCGATTTCTCCGGCTACCAGTAAATTTAACCTATCGTAATATAACAATGCAAGAATGGCAAAACCTGCAATCATAAAATAACGAATCGGCATTAAAACCACAGAAACAAAACCGCTCATTTTAGCAGCTTCTTTCGGCGACTTTGTTGAAAGAATCTTCTGCATATCGTAAGTAGGGGCGGGTCCTGCCAGTGAAACAAGCACACCCTTAAAAACCATCATCATAAAAAAGATGGTAAAAAGAGAATATCCGTCACTTGCAATTTTATGGTTGACTTCATCTATAATTCCGGTCCAGTTAACATCGTTAAGATTCCATCCAAAAAATGGCGAATGCCAGCCTTCCGGAACATTCAGCGTTTCTACTGCCATAGCTTTCATGGCAAGTACACCAATTAAAATTGCCGAAATTGTCATAATAATATATTGCAAAACATCGGCCCAAACTATACTTGTCATACCTCCTAAAACGGCATAGAAAACGGCAAACATGGTAAAAGCAATTCCGTAAATATGGGGCACATATTCAATTGGAACGTGAAACGGAATGTGGGGCTGAACAATTTCCCACGGAATAAATATCATTACAAATTTACCAAGACCAATAAAGCCGTAGGCAAGATACCCCAGGCACATAATAAGGGCGAAAACAACTACAACACCATGAGAAAGGTTACTATCGCGTGTTCGTCCAAAGCGGGTATTAATCCATTCGGCGCCCGTTGTAACTTTCGACCGACGAAGCCAAATGCTTAAAAATACCATTAAAAAAATTTGGTTGAAAACCGGCCAAAGCCATGGAATCCAAATACTTTTAAGACCATAAACAAACAAAAGGGTTACCAGCCACATGGTACCCGAAATATCAAACATTCCGGATGCGTTAGATAAACCCAACATATACCATGGAAGTTTGTTTCCCCCAAGCATATAATTCGATTTGCTTCGTTGAGCTACTTTTTTGAGCACAAGCCCAATGACAACAGTGGAAATCAGATAAAGAAAAATAATAACAATGTCGAGAGTAGTTAGTTTCATTTATGTTCGTTTTTGAAGGAACAATTCATTTTCATTTCAGGAACATTTCAAAAGCATCTGAAACTTTTAATGATAGGTTGCTCCCCGATTGTTTAGTCTTTTGATTGATACACGTTGTAAAACTTACACTTGATATTTACTCAACAAGTACATGTTCTTGTATCAAGCACAATATTACATAAAAATTACTCAATGCGGTTAAATTACAAATTCGTTTTAAAATTATGTATACTTCTAATCGAGTTTAATCAAAAATAAAAATTAGCACGTATCGCTTTCTAAACCCTAAAAATAGCTTTCTTTCATTTTGATTAAACAATAAAAACCGCCATTTTTACATCTCACATTTTTACAATGAACAAATTTTTGATTTTAGTATTTCCCCTGGCGTTTTTCTCTTGTTCCGGGCCAAAAGAAAAGAATAAACCTGCAACAGAAAAATTGAAGCAAGAAACGCTTTCACCAAATCAAGATATTCAGGCTGAATTGCCCTCTGCCAATACAGAATCAAACAAAAAAGAACGGGTAGAAACGGATATGATTTTTTTCGGAGGTGGTGCTTTTTTAATGGGTTCTGAAAACGGAATGCCAGATGAACAACCGGTTCATGAAGTAATTGTGAAACCATTTAGTATTGACAAAAATCTGGTTACTGTTCAGCAGTTCAGAGAATTTATTGAAGCGACTCAATATAAAACCGATGCCGAAAAGTTTGGCGATTCCGGTGTATTTAATCTCGACGGGCAAAACTGGGAGCTTTTACCAGGCGCCTACTGGAAAAAACCATTTGGTCCCAGCGGACCAGATGCAGAAGAAGATCATCCGGTTACACACGTTAGCTGGAATGATGCCGTAGCTTTTGCTGTTTGGGCGGGAAAACGGTTACCAACCGAAGCAGAATGGGAATATGCCGCACGAAGCGGAAAAAATTCGCCCAATAAATTTAGCTGGGGAAACAAAGTAGCTGTAAATGGAAAATATTTTGCCAACACATGGCAGGGAACCTTGCAATCGCCGGAAACGAGCGACGGATTTTTGTTTACATCGCCTGTGGGTATTTTTGGTGAAAATGAAGCCGGATTAACTGATATGGGCGGAAATGTGTGGCAGTGGTGCGCCGATGTTTACCAAGCTTATCCCGGCGGACAAATTGCAATCCCCGAAGATTCGAATGTAAAAGTTATTCGTGGTGGTTCATTCTTTTTCGACCAATATGGCGAAAACAGTTTTACCGTTAGCGGTAGATCGATGAACTCACTCGAAACTTCTTTATTTAATACAGGTTTTCGGTGTGCAAAAGATGAGAAGGATAAAGATTAATTGTAAGTTTGAAGAAATAACTTAAATCAAATTTTAAATATTAAAACCTATTTCAACAATGACAAAAATGAACAGGAGAAATTTTATTGGAAAAACTGCTGCCAGTGCTGTTGCAGTTACGGTAATTCCGCGTCATGTTTTGGGCGGAAACGGTTTTGTTGCCGCTAACGACCGTGTTAACCTTGGTTACATCGGAAACGGAAAACAAATCTACACTTTGCTTGATGGTATTGGTGGATGCAAAGAAACAGTTGCAGTTGCAGCTTGCGATGTTTTCCAGAAAAAACTTGATGCATTTGTAGGCGCTGCAAAAAAGAATAACAGCAAGAAAAATATTGATGCAAAAATTGATGGCTACCACTACTATCGCGAACTGCTTGAAAGAAAAGATATTGACGCCGTTGTTATTGCTACTCCCGACCACTGGCATGCACAAATTGTTGTGGATGCTGCAAAAGCAGGAAAAGATATTTACTGCGAAAAACCAATGGCATTAACGGTTGCCGAAGGACGTGCCATGGTAAATGCGACGCGAAAATATGACCGCGTTTTTCAAACCGGAAATATGCAGCGTTCGTGGCGCGATTTCCGTCATGCAGTTGAATTGGTAAGAAATGGCTACATAGGCGAAATAAAAGAAGTTAATGTAAGTGTTGGCGAACCGGTAAAACAATGCGATCTTCCTACCCAAGAAGTTCCGGAAGGATTAGACTGGAATGAATGGATTGGACCTTCTTTATACAGAGGTTACAATGAAATTCTGGCGCCAAAAACGGTTGAAGGACCATGGGCCTGGTGGCGCGGATACCGCGATTTTGGCGGTGGTTTGGTAACCGACTGGGGCGCTCACATGTTTGATATTGCACAGTGGGCATTGGATATGGATAAATCGGGCCCGGTACAATTCCTTCCTCCACAGGAACCAGAACAAACACATGGTTTAACAATGATTTATGCAAATGGTGTACGCGTAAACCATAAATTATGGGGCGGCAAAGACGATGGAAACGGAGTTCAGTTTATTGGTACAGAAGGGCGAATTGAAGTAAGCCGTGGGTTCCTTCGTACTTTCCCGAACGAATCGTTGGCAAAAGGCGAATTGAAATCTTCGGATAAACGCGTTTATTTTAGCGACAATCATTACCAGGACTGGATTGATGCAATGAAGAAAAGGACGAAACCAATTTCGGATGTTGAAACAGGACATCGCACTGCTTCGGTTTGTAATATTACCAACATCGCTTACGAGTTGCAGCGTCCGCTTTTATGGGATCCTAAAGCTGAAAAATTTACCGGCGACGATTACGCCAACATGATGCTTTCCCGCCCAATTCGTGGAAAGTGGGATTTTACTGATTTTTAAAAAACATTACTAAATAAAAAAAGCACCGGTCAGTTTCCTGACTGGTGCTTTTTTTATCTGCCACCCCCGTAAATTCAACCAGTCTTTCTCATTTTTAATCCTTTCTATTTGGCCGCTAAAAGAACTTCTTTATTGTCGGGTGTAACCTTTCAATTTACCCGGCGTCATAAAAACATCTGATTCTTCAGACTAATTTCTATTCTTAATTCTTTTAAGCCATGATTAAAAACTTGTTGAAACACAGTCTCCGTTCGTTAAAAAAGCAAAAAGGATATGTAGCCATTAATATTTCCGGATTAGCCATTGGCATTGCCTGCAGCCTTATCATCGCTCTTTTTGTAATCCACCAGTTAAGTTACGACCAATACCATGCAAAAAAAGACAGAATATTCCGGTTAACATTAGACGGTAAAATTGGCGATCAGGAAGTAAATGCTGCTTACACAGCTGCAATAATTGGCCCAACAATGAAGGCCGACTTTCCTGAAGTAGAAAAGTTTTGCCGAATGGACTTTTCCGGTGAAACCGTTATCAAGAATGAAGATATCAATTTCATTGTCAATGATTTTGCCGAGGTTGACTCTTCTTTTTTCGAGATATTTTCAATTCCGTTAATTCAGGGTGATGTAAAAACAGTTTTAAATGAACCTCACGAAATGGTTCTTTCCGAATCGACAGCAAGAAAAATATTTGGAGATGAAGACCCAATGAATAAGATGCTAAAAGTTAATACCGAAAAGGAACCATATCGGATTACCGGAATAATGGCTGATTTTCCGGAAACAACCCATTTTAACGCTGATATTCTAACTTCGTTTGTAACCAATCCAAGATCAAAAGATACAGAATGGCTAAACAATAGCTTTTCATGTTATATTCTTTTAAAGCCAAACACAAACGTTACCGATTTGGAAAAGAAATTCCCGGGGATGGTTGAAAAATACGTGGGCCCGAGAGTTCAGGAATTATTTCATGTTTCTTTATCCGATTTTCTGGCTCAGGGAAACAAATACAATTTTCATTTGCAACCTGTAACAAAAATTCATCTTGATCCAACAATTGAACACGAGGTAAAACCCGCCACGGACCCCAAATATCTTGTCATTTTTGGAAGTATTGCCATTTTAATTATTGTAATTGCTTCCATTAATTTCATGAATCTTTCTACTGCGCAAGCTACAAAGAGAGCGAAAGAAATTGGTGTAAAAAAAGTAAGTGGTTCTTCCAAAGGGGCGCTTATTTTTCAGTTTTTAACCGATTCAACACTTATCTCACTTTTTGCACTGGTTTTGGCGGTAGTTATTGTTCTACTGGCACTTCCGTTTTTTAATAACCTGTTAGACGCCAAAGTAAAGTTCGATTTATTGGGCAGGTTTTATTACATTCCTGTATTAATTGGCTTTGCAGTGTTAGTTGGAATGATGGCAGGTGCATATCCGGCATTTTATCTTTCATCCTTTAATCCGAATTACGTGTTAAGAGGTAAAGTAAGAGATGGTGCAAAAAACAGTAAACTCCGAAGCATTTTGGTCTCTGTTCAGTTTCTGATTTCTATCGTTCTAATTATTGGTACCTTAATTATGTACCGGCAATTAAAATATATGGTAAATAAAGATCTTGGGTTCGATAAAAACGAGCTACTGGTAATAAAACAGGCCGGTACAATTGGAGACCAGGTAACAACATTTAAAGAAGAACTACTGAGGTTGCCCGGAATTGAAAACGTTTCGGCCTCCACTGCCGTGCCTGGGCACAACAATAATAACAACGGTTACATGCTTGACGGGCGCGATGGTGAAACCTTTCTTATGCAAACGGCCTATGTGGATTACGATTTTCTGGAAACATACAATATAAAATTAACCGATGGACGCTTTTTCGACCGTTCATATGGTTCAGATGAGCAGGCTTGTGTTGTAAATCAGAAAACAATTGAAGAATTCAGTATTACGGATTTTACACATGCCCGTTTCTTGAATTCGTTTGGTAACAATAACGAAATACAATACATTCCCGTTATTGGGGTTTGTAATGATTTTCATTTTAAATCGCTCCACAGCCGCATCGATCCTTACATTTTACGATTCAAACATACAGGATATAATTGGGGCTATATTTCAGTTAAGTTGAGTTCGGGCGCTACCAGCCAAACAGTTAAACAAATAGAAGATGTATGGAAAAAGTTTGCATCCAACAATCCGTTGCAATATTTTTTCATGAACGATGATTTTTCAAAAATGTATAAAACCGAGCGGCAAAATGCGGAACTTTCAGTACTGTTTGCCATACTCGGAATTTTTATTGCAGCCTTGGGATTGTTTGGATTAACCTCATTTACCATTGAGCAACGTACGAAAGAAGTAGGCGTTAGAAAAGCTTTGGGGGCCTCGGAAATAAGTATATTTTATTTGATTTCAAAAGAAATTGTAGCTCTGGTTTGTGTGGCCACATTGGTTGCCTGGCCACTAATTTACTTTGCTGCAAAAAACTGGCTCAACAATTATTACTATCGTATCCACCTTCAGTTGTTTGAATTTTTTATTGGATTTGCACTTGCAATTACCATTGCTATTGTTACAATTAGTTACAAAACGTTGCAATCGGTAAAAACAAACCCGGCAAACACATTAAGGTACGAATAACCATCTACGGTTGTGCATAAATTATCTTGTTTTTTGGCACTGCATTTGTTTTCTGTGTATTTTTATTTCAGTTAAACAATTTAATTTA
Organism: Draconibacterium sp.; assembly: GCA_041393215.1. Classification (GTDB taxonomy): domain Bacteria; phylum Bacteroidota; class Bacteroidia; order Bacteroidales; family Prolixibacteraceae; genus Draconibacterium. The sequence continues at coordinate 3,658 of JAWKKP010000046.1, read as the reverse complement.
GAAGCATGAAAAACAAGGTAACAATGGTCGTTTTAGGTTTATTGCTGATAATGGCAACGAACTCATTTTCGCAGGAAAAAACCAATGTAATTAATGTTCAGGGTGAAGCGATTTTCAAGGTTACACCCGAAATTTTTGTAGTGAATATCCCAATTCAAATAAAGGATTCGGTTTACGAGAACTGTACAAAACTTTTGGTAGCCAAATACAACCAATTAAAGAATGCACTGGTAAAAAACAAGATAAAAGCTGAATACATTCAATCCAATAGTTTGAGCGTAAACGAAAGTTACATATGGGATGAGCGCGAACGTAAATTCGATGGTTATGTTGGCAACATTCAGGTAACTGTTGAACAGGAATATACCGTTGAAAAACTCTCGGCGGTAATTGAAACCTTAAAAAGCGATGAATTCAAATTTGGATACAATATTTCGTTTAAACTCAGCGAAAAACAAAAAAGCGAACAGCTTGAAGAAGCGATTAACATGGCGGTTAAAGATGCTTCCAATAAAGCAAAAATGATTGCAAAAGCCATGAACATCAAACTAGGTGAAATTCGTAACATTAATTTTGGCACTTCAGGTTTCTCACGCGATATGTTAACAGTAGAAAACGATGCAGTTTTTTATAGGGTTGAAGATAGTAGCAACGCCAAAATGGAACTAAGTTTAAACCCTCAATTAATTGAAATACAAAAAAGAATCGGCATTGTCTGGGAAATTATTCAGTAAATGCGTTGGCAGAATTTCAACCGGAACATTTTTTGTAAAGTTACGATGCTGATTAAAAAGCGTAAAAGTTTGTTTTAGCGATACGAACGCAAACAAACCATTTTTATTTAAATACAAAATCAGTTTTTATAAAAAATAAGGCATGTTTTTTTTATTAACTTCACCCGACGAATCAACTATTTATTAAATACCATGAAAGAAAAAAGTATTGAATTACTAAACAAAGCCATTGCCGATGAACTCTCTGCTGTTCACCAGTACATGTATTTTCATTTTCACTGCGACGATCAGGGATATGATTTACTGGCTGCTCTTTTTAAAAAAACCGCAATTGAAGAGATGATGCATATTGAACAGCTTGCAGAGCGAGTATTATTTTTGAAAGGCGAAGTGGAAATGAATGCTTCTGAAGAAGTCAAAAAGATACACGACGTAAAAGCCATGCTTGAAACAGCTGTTCAAATGGAGGAATCAAGTGCCCGTGATTATAATCTTTGGGCAAACGAATGCTCGGCCAATGCCGACTCAGTTTCGAAAAAACTTTTCGAGGCACTGGTTGCCGATGAAGAACGCCACGGAGACCAATATGATATTGAAATGGAAAATCTTGCCAAGTTTGGCGATAATTACCTGGCACTTCAATCGATTGAAAGAAGTAAAAACATGGCTGCCGGAAGACCAACAGAATAAGTCTTTAACTTAACCTTTATAATAAATTGGCGGGCTATTCGGAGGAAACTCTGGTAGCCCGCTTTATTTTTACAACAATATTGTTTAGCCATTTATCCGCAAAAAAATATTTCAATTTTTAATTTTTACAATCCGAATTTTTGAGACATATATAGTTCAAGAACAAGAGGGTTACAGACTCTTGCAAATGTCTTTTAATCCATAAAAAAGGGAATGAAAACAGTACCAAATATGATCCGGATTTTAAAATTTACTTTTATTGCTTTCATCCATTTACATTTTAACAGCTCGCAGCTAAATACTAATGTTAGAATTTATTTACCAATACAGAAAAGATGTTTATCTCCGCGTAAATAAATTTTTCCAGCACTAATTGCTGGTGATGCATTCATCTGTTCACCAATTGAGTTTTTTGCAATCGCTTCGAAAACCGGACCTGGTTTAATTATGGTTACCACGCCTTCATCATTTGGCATATAAACCAAACCATCAGCTAAAACCGGAGACGGATATTGTTTCCCCAGATTTTCTTTCCAGAGTATATCACCCGTTGCAATATCAATACAATGAACATTTCCGTTGGTCATGGTCGAAAATAAATAATTATCAATACAAAGCGGCGACGGAACATAACACGCACCTTCTTTCGTTTGCCAAACTACGTTACTGTTGGTAACATCACCCGAACCATCCGGTTTTATAGCCAGCAAAATTCGTTGCGGCCAGGCACTGCTGATAAGAATTAAATCATGCTTTTTACTGTAAACCGGAGTTGAACAGAAGTCTTCCGATGGCCCGTTTACCCACCAGTATTGACTTCCATCATCAGGATTGTAAGAGGTAATTTGTTTGTTTCCTCCAAAAATCATTTGCATTTCCCCAGCCATTTCCCGGAATATGGGAGTAGTAAAACTATGCGCAGGATTGTCCTGATGTACCTTCCAAATTATACTTCCATCGTTTTTATTCAGTGCTGCTAAAAATGAATCTTCACTGTGGCTGTTTCCGTTTATGATCAGTTTTTCGTTATAAATTACGGGCGAACAACTGTACCCGTGTGGGCTTGAAAATTTGCCGGGACGTTGTTCCCATACTTTATTTCCTGAGAAATCGTATGCTGCAACAAAAGCATCTTCGCCATCCAAAAACGAAACAAAAACAAGTTTCCCGTCAGTTGAAGGTGTTCCCGATGCATAACTATTATCATTGTGTTTTCCTTCGAAAGGCGAGTTTAAAACCATTTTCTGCCATAATAAATTTCCACTATTTTTATCGAAACACAATAGCAAACGCTCGTGTGTATCCATCAATGCAGAGGTCAGGAAAAGTTTGTTTTCCCAAATAATTGGCGATGAATAGCCTGTGCCGGGGACTTCCGTTTTCCAAAGTACATTTTTTTCAAAACTCCATTCGGTTGGAAGATTGGTTTCAGAACTCGTTCCATCGCCATTTGGCCCTCTCCAACAAGGCCAGTTTTGTGATTTCACAGTAAATGAAAGAGAAAAAATGAAAGCCAGAATTAACAATGCAGGTTTTTGATTTGTCATATGGTTTGTTTTTCAAAATTGATTTTTTAAAAATAAAAATTATCTTTTACTCTTTTTCGCGGTAAGGAATAATTGGAGATACCGTTTATTCATTCTTAGCATTTGATGAAAGACACGGTTTGCCAGAATTGTCGATACATGTATTTTTAATCTACATAAACAGTATTTTGGGAAAGTTATTCCTCGGTACAATTAGAGGATGGCCTAATCTGTATCCTTTCTGTCCAGGATAATTAACATATACTTTCAGACTCTTCCCGCTTTGAACCGAAACTAAAACTGTATATTGATTTTCTACCTCTTTTTTTTCTACCATTCTTTTCGCTATCATTTCAACCAATTCGCCATGATTAATACAACATATCTCTCTGTCCTGAACACAAACAAATATTAAAAAAAGTTTTTCAACTTGTTTATATATTTCCGCCAATTCGTTTATATTTTCGAAATGAAAAGTAAATGAGTATTCATCTACTCCATATCTTGTGACTGGAACAACAGAATACTTAAGATAAATACCTATTTGCTGATTAATTTTATATGAACTTCTCAGTGTAACAGAACCAATTTGCATTGAATTTATCGCAGTAAAAAGGGGATGTTCTGCTATTTGAATTAAAGCTGAGCCGTGGTAAAAATGATCATCGTGTATTTTCATTAGTCAATAATTTTTCAGTTAGAGAAGGG
>JAWKKP010000045.1:0-20353 GCA_041393215.1 Draconibacterium sp. | reverse complement strand
AACTTCTTCCCAAAGACGTTTATTTTATCGATAACTTTCCCCGAAATAAATCGTTTAAAATTGACCGGAAGGCCTTGGTCGAACTAATTAATGATAGGCTTTAAGTTCATTTTTCTCCTCAATAATTCTTCGAAAGTAATAACTTGTTTTTTCGGCTTTTACGTCAAAAGTAAAAACCTCGGAATCCCGTTCACGATAAAACAATGAGAGCAATGCAATATCCCCTGCGCAAAACAAACTGTGGGCGCTCATTAAAGTAATCCAGAAATAAACCCACGGTTGATGGAATGAGAGACCGATTCCAAGCAACGTAACAATTTGTACTGTAACCAACGGAGCCAAAGCGATAAATGCAAATTGCTTCCGGTTTAACACATGTCGGTCGGCTTCGGCATAGAAAATGAATCTTTTAAGATAGCCGCCAAAATTTACTTTTTTAGCACCTGTAAATTTTAATGCAATTCCATGAAGTAATTCGTGAATGATGATTAAAAGGGAAATGGAAAAAATTAAAGCTGCCAACGAAATCCAAAAAGGCAGGAAATAATCTTTGAATGCCAGTACAATTGCCCTGATTAAAAAGAAGATTCCTATAAGAATCATTGCGACCTGGTAAAACATATAAAACCGAACGATTTTCCCTTTTTGAGTGAGTTGGTCAATTACAAAATCCTTGATTTCATTGTGACTAAGTTGGGCTATCAATTCATATTCCGGTGATTCCTGAAGATCTTTAATGGTTGGATTTGCCATGATTATTCATTCCGGATAATGGTGTATAAATCTTTTAAACTGATTAATCTTAGTAAAAAGGCTGCAATAATTGAAGCTGAAATCATAAACAGGTATCCGTAAAACCAGTTCGAAATACTTTTTGAGATTGTCGCCAAAACAACGGTTATTCCTACAAACATAAGTAATTGAAAAATAATGCGGACATTGGGTTTGAGCTTGAAAATATACAAGGTTAAAACCACTTGCGTGAAAGCGGTAAAAAGTTGAGTGGTCATGCTGGCATAAGCTGACCCAAAAGCGAACAGCCTGGGAATTAAAATCAGGTTTAAAACCACATTTAAAAGCATTCCTGCAAAAGCCATTATGTTTAGTTGTTTCATACTTCCGTTCGCGGTTAACAGCGTTCCGAAAATGTAGGTAGTTGCAATTCCGATAAACCCGGTCATTAATATTCCCAGAATTTCGGATGAATGTGCCGTATTCGATTTATAGAGAACAGCCATTATCTGGTGGTTATAATAAATACTCGAAACCGCAATTATTATGGCAGGTACAATTAACAACGAAAAGGATAATTTCACCATTTCTCCAACGGGTTCTTTTTGTTTAATCATTTTGGAGAAAATAGGTAAAAGCAGAACTGAAAATAATGCGGCGAACATGGAAAGTGCGTCCAATAATCTGAACGCCTGTGCATAAATCCCTGCCTGTTCCTTCCCGTAAGGTTCGGGGAGAAGCCGTTCAAGCATTACAGAATCAATCCGGTTATAAAACGACATCAGTAAAATCAAAAGTGCGTACGGGTACGATTTTCTCAGAAAAACCAGGAAAAAGGAGATGTTGAAGCGAATTTTAATTTTCCCTGATTTTTTTAGAACAATAAAAAATACGGTTAACGCCCCCAAAGCATAAGACACCGTTTGAGCATAAACAAACCATTGAATGGTAAATGATGATCGGAACGATTGATTAAAAAGCAAAACACTGCAAATGGCAATTAAGATCGTACGATCGAGTACCGATAAAAAACTGTCGGTTCGAAAAAGGTGTAATGCTGAAATATTTGAACGCAGATAAACGGTAAACGAAATCAGAAACTGGTTAAAAATTAAAAAGAAAAGCAGGTGAAATTGGATTTTATTATAACCGATAATGGCAGCAACAATCAGGCTGAAAACCGCATAAACAATGGCCAGTAAAAATTTTAGCCCAACAATGTTTGAGACGTGTTTTGGTAGTAAAAAATTATGCTGTGCAATATTTCTACTGTTGTAATTGGTAATTCCAACGTCAAGTAAAATATTCAACAGCATCGAGAAATTGAACAGCGAGAAGTATAATCCGTATTCTTGGTCACCAACAAGGTTTTGTACCGTGCGGTCGATTCCGAAAATCCAGAATGGTTTAATCAGGAGATTCAGAAAAAGCAACAATATTAAATTGGTTACAAACTTGCGTTTCAAAACATTGAATTAATAGTTATTAATTCGGCAGAAAAAAGAAATTGTGCTTTTTTACCGTCGCTTTTTCAACCGGTACTAATTTATTGTTTTGTAAAAGTAACGTGGAATATCCCATATTATTTAATAAAGAAATACATTTTTCCCGGTTTTCATTTTCCCAAAGTTCGCAATAAATAACAGGTTTATTTTGTTGAATTAATTTTTCGCCTCCTTTTAGCGCATAGTATTCAAAATTTTCGATATCAATTTTTATACCTGTTATTCTCGCTCCCTCTTGCGTTAAGTCATCGAATTCGTCGAGCCTAACAACTGGCACTTTATAAGTGAACCCATGGTTGTTTTCAGTGTTTTCCTCGCTCAAAACATGGCTTAACCCATGCATTGGAACATTTTTAATTACTGGCATTACCATCTCAAGTGTCCCGGTTTTTTCGCCAACTGCCATTTCGTACTCACGAATATTTTCAAGCTTAAATTTCTTTTTAATTCGTTTCAGCGTATTCATATTTAAGGCTAAAGGTTCAAACGAGTAAATTTTACTTGAAGGTAGCTTTTTTGCTAAATGATAGCTGGTTACGCCAATGTTTGCACCTAAATCGAGCACAATGCCATTGTCGGGTAAAAGTTTCAGGAAGTGGAAAAAATCTTTTTCCTTTTTGTCCCATTTAAGTTTTACAATTATGAAGCGTGCAAATACATAAAGATAGGTTTTAAGGCCAAGAATTTTTTGAAGAATATATTTTACGAATGTCTTCATTAACTTCTAACTTTGGCGTAAAGATATTAGAAATTAATTTCTATTTTACACTTATTTATGAGGATTGCAGTAAATACAAGATTGTTGTTAAAAGGAAAACTTGAAGGCATCGGATGGTTTACTCTTGAAACATTAAAAAGGATTACAAGAAATCACCCCGAACACGAATTCATTTTTATTTTCGACAGGCCATTTAATCAGGAATATATTTTTTCAGATAATATAACGCCTGTTGTAATCGGGCCACAGGCAAGGCATCCTTTTTTATTTTATGCCTGGTTCGATTTTCAGATTCCCCGGGTTTTGAGGAAATACAAAGTCGATCTTTTTTTGTCACCCGACGGATATTTATCATTAAGAACGAAAGTACCTCAACTGGGGGTTATTCACGACATTAATTTCGTTCACCGGCCTGATGATTTACCATGGCTGATTGCCAAATATTACAATTTCTTTTTCCCGAAATTTGCCCGGATTGCCAAACGAATTGCAACGGTTTCGTTTTATTCGAAGGAAGATATTACGCGTTCGTTTAAAGTTGATTACGATAAAATAGACGTGGTTTACGATGGTATAAACCAAATTTTCGAGCCCATCTCAGAGAAAGAGAAGGTACGGGTACGAAATAAATATACTGATGGGGCAGCGTATTTTCTGTTTGTGGGAGCGCTTCATCCGCGAAAAAATGTTGCCGGTTTGCTCAAAGCATTCGATGCATTTAAAAGCATTGATAACCAAAATGTTAAAATGGTAGTAGTTGGGGGTGAAATGCATAAAACAGGAGATATTTTTGATACCTTCGACAACATGAGAAACAAAAAAGATGTGGTTTTTACGGGGCGTGTTTCTACAGTAGAACTCCGTGATATTATTGGTTCTGCGCTGGCACTTACTTTTGTCCCTTTTTTTGAGGGATTTGGAATTCCGGTGGTAGAAGCCATGAGCTCAGGAGTTCCGGTAATTTGCTCCAATACAACATCAATCCCTGAAGTAGGTGGAAATGCAGTGATGTATGCCGATCCTATTAAAATTGAGCAGATTACCGACGCTATGATAAAATTGGCTGATGACAAAGAGCTCCGAGAAGAATTGATTCAAAAGGGTTTTGAGCAAAAAAATAAATTTAGCTGGGATGAAACAGCAAGATTGCTGTGGATGAGCATTGAAAGGGCACTCCAGTGAAAGTCGCAGTGAACAGTCTCCGTTTTCAATTAGGTTATGACAAAGACGAAACTACTTCCATATTTTAATAAAAACACAATTGAAGCCGGTTGCGATGAGGCGGGGCGTGGTTGTTTGGCAGGGCCTGTATTTGCAGCCGCCGTAATTTTACCTCCTGATTTTGAAAATGAGCTGCTGAATGATTCAAAAAAACTAACAGAAAAACAACGTTATCAGCTTCGTCCGGTCATTGAAGAAGTGGCTTTGGCATGGGCGGTTGAAGCGGTTTCAAACGAAGAAATTGACGAGGTAAACATTTTAAACGCTTCATTTCTGGCAATGAATCGTGCAGTGAAAAAGTTAAAAATAAAACCAGAACATTTATTAATTGATGGAAATCGCTTCCGGCCTCAAACCGATATTCCTTTTACCTGCATGATTAAAGGAGATGGACGTTTTTTCTCGATAGCTGCTGCTTCGGTTTTGGCAAAAACGTATCGAGATGATTACATGGCGGAGATTCATTTGAAATACCCGCAATATGATTGGAACAAAAACAAAGGCTATCCAACTTTGAAACATCGTGAATGTATTAAGAAACATGGAGTTACATGTTTTCACCGAAAATCGTTTCGGTTACTTGATGAGCAGCTCGTTCTTGATTTTAAATAGAAATGAATAACTTAGCTGTATGAAAAACCTGTTTCTGATAATCATTCTTTTACTACCTCTTGCTGGTTTTAGTCAGGCTAAAAGAGTTGTTTATTACGGGGTGAATGGTAAAACACTTGACATTAAGAAGAAGGACATAAAAAAAGAAATTACGTCTCATTCTCCTAAAAAAATAACGGTAAGAACCTTCAAAGCAAACGAAGATGAATGGATTCTGCTTTATTCAGAAAAAATTAAAGTCGTAAACGATTCGGTTTATGACATTGAAATGAAGGGAGACGAGTTTTCAGGCAGGATAAAAAGGGTTTTTCAACGTGCAGAAAATGAAACGTGGAAATTCACCGACTGGCTTGGCGGAAAAATTAAAAGAACAGGCTTTACAACTTCTAAAATTCCTTTGATTTTTGATGGCGAGGTAACCGAGTTTTATCCCGAGGGAAGGATAAAATCTATTTCGCAATATAAAAACAACGAATTAATTTCGAATATCAACTGGTTACCGAATGGAGATAAAACAGTAGATAATATTTTTTATTCGGTTGATCGGGAACCCGCATATAATCCGGGATTGGGGGAACTGCACAAACATATTTTACAAACATTTAAAGACTATGATTTTGATTTCACTACGGTAGAAGGCAAAATTGTGGTTGGGTTTGTAGTAAAAACTGACGGGACAATTGATGCGGTGCGGATAATAAAAGGAATTGCTCCAACGGTGAATCAAATTGCGATAAATGCTTTCAGAACTGTTAAGGGCAGTTGGACCCCCGCAGTTTTAGAACACAAAAATGTAAACTTTTTACAGGCTTTTCCCATCAACTTTATATATAATACCTATGATTTTGAGACACTTGAACTGAAAGGCAGCATGCTTTACTGGACCATCAATTAATTCATAATTTATTCCGGATTTATTTGCAATGCAAGCCCTGAATTTGCCTGAATATTAAAGTCCAAAATTGTTGTTGAACTTACATTTTGCTTTTCAATTTTTACGTTGGTTGATGATGTTGATTGTGGATCATACGAATAAACAGTAGCCTCATAATTTTTATCTGTATCCAGAAATGAAAAATTCAATTTTAACGAATGTGGTTCTTTTCCGGTAAGTGAACCAACAAACCACTTGCTGCCTGATTTTCTGGCAATAGTTGCATATTCACCAATTTTTCCTTCAATAATTTTGGAATTGTCCCATACGGTGGGCAGTTCTTTATAAAATTGTAATTCAGGGTCATTCTGAATAAAACCATCCGAATTTCCGGCGCCACCTTTTTTCCCCGGTGAACCCTGCGGACGATCGTACCAATATAAAAACTGCCAGGGACTGTATAGCATCACTGCTTTTGCCAGTTGTGAAACATGTCCCCCCATTTTTTCAGTCACCCGGGGAGCATAATAACAAATGGTATTATCGCCGGCACCGGCCAGCATTCGCGTAAAAAGTGTTTTCAATGTATGTTCATTCGTCGGGCTTTCTTCATCGCCGCGAATTCCCTCTTGTGTAAGTAAATTCGGATAAGTTCTGGAAAACCCGGTTGGCCGATATTCATCATGAATATCAACCATTAACTGGTTTTCTGCAGCTTTTTTTACCGCTTTGTGCAACCATGTTGTCCATTCCTGCGAACCCACCTGGACAAAACCATATTTTACCCCTTTTATGCCCCACGAATGATACAATGGCAAAATCGTATCCAATTGTTTCTCCAATGCACGGCGGTTTACGTAAACAATAATTCCGATTCCCTTTGAGTTGGCATAGTTAATCACTTTATGCAAATCCAGTGGCCCGGATGAGCGTTTCGGGTCAACTGTGATTGTGGTTGCATCCGAATTTTCATCTCCCTCAGGCCCGTACCATCCGGCATCAAATTCAACATATTGAAGCCCATTTTCGACCGCAAAATCAACACAGGCCAAGCCACCTTTTGTGGTTAAAGTAACCTCCCGGATTACTTTTCCTGGTTTAATCCATGAAAAATCATTTATAGCGCAAGGAGCATTCAAATTTTCATAAAAGAAATTGTTCGCCAGCAACTCCGCCGGATTTTTTGCAATCATAATTGTTCTCCAGGGCGTTGTATATGGCAACTTTAATTTTGCTTCTCCATCCAGATTTGCAACTAGCGAATGTTCTTTTCCACTGTTGATAAATTTCATTCTTGCAAAATCAACCAGTTTGGCTTCCCCCAACGCGATTGTATGGGTTTCGGTTTCAATTACTAACGGGCGCTCAACAGGCTTTTTAATTAAGCTAATAGGAATTTTGTGAATCTCAGATTGTGCCCATTCCGATGCCCAGCACAAATAATCTTTTTTAAAATTAAATTCAGTCTTTTCTTTTTGAACCGTTAATGCTTCATTTTCAGTATTTGGCAATAAAGTATAGTTAAAGGCAATACCTTCATTGTAGGCGCGAAATGTAACTTCAAATTCCCTGTGTGGTTCATTCTCTTGTTTTAAATGAATAGCTACTTGGTTATATTTATCGCTTATCACGTTTCTTTCACCGTAAACCGGAGTCCATGTTTGGTTTACCGTCATTTCGGAATATGAAACAATCTTGACATTTTTCATAAAGCCTGGTTCATTTTCAATTTGAAAACCCATTAAAGATTGCCGGAGAATTACTGAATCTTCATATAATATGGAATAGTACATTTCCTTCGACTCATTGATTCCAAAATAGATGGTGGTTTTATTATCAGGAGTTTGAATTTGAATTGTAGTTCTATTTGCACAAGAAGATAAAATAACCAGGATTGCTATAAAAATAAAGTTTCTCATATCTTGTTTTATTTCAGAAATAGTCAGGTTTATTTTAATTTTCTGAAAGATAAATAAAAGTCAATAAACCGTACTAGAACTTTTCGTGGTTTTATGATTGGATTTGGCTGGCAGGATTATATAATTCCTGATTATAAAAAGGAATTTATTTTTTGAATATGGATTAATAGGATAGATTTCAGACATAATTTCCAAATTTGAAACATATAATATTTGTTTAATTGCCTGTTATTCTCGTAAATGCGTAATGGGGCTTGATTTTTGATGCAATATAATAAGAACTCCTTTTTTATTGATTGTAGATTTTAAATCAACTACCATTAAGTCATAAAATTTTAGTTTACAGTAGATTTTAAAATAAAATTACGACTTCAAATTTTTTATAATTAACTGAAGTCTAAAATATTTTTAAGAACATAAGTACACTAATTAGTCCGGAATTCGGTTGAATTTGGATTTAATTTTGGCTAACTTTTTATAAATAAACTAAAACATGACAGTTATGAAGAAAATTTGGGATTTTAAAAAGCTTGGGATCGTATTTGCTTTATTTTTAAGCATTTTTATCCTTTCCTGTAGTAAAGAGGAACCAATAGATGTTCTTGATTTGAACCTAGCACTAAAAAATGGGGATATTTTCCCTGGTACACTTCCTGTTGTTGAGGAGAATATTCTTCCTGAAGTTGTTGAATGTGAACTGACCGCCGGGCAGTATATTAATGCTGGGTATGTTACCTTTGAAAAAGTGGGTGAAAATATTGTTGTTACTTATCTAGCTATGAATGGCTGGGGTTTAAAAGAGGTACACCTTTATGTTGGTTCACCGGATGGACTTCCGGTTAACAACAAAGCGGTTAAGGTTGGGCATTTTCCTTATTCAAAGGAAAATTTAAGCGGTGTTGAAACCTGGGAATTTGTTGTACCATTAGCAGAACTTGATCCTGAAGAACATTGCATTATTGCAGCCCATGCAGTTGTGTATAATGAAAGTCTTGACAAGGAAGAAACAGCATGGAGTAATTGTGATTATAAACCTGTTGTTGCTGTAAAAGTAAAATTTCCGGAGGGCAAGAATGCAGAATCGGATGGCATTAGTTACATTGATAATATAAAAGGTGGCGTGCCAACAGGTATCTGGTGTGATTATCTAGGATATAATTTCTATGATATAGGCGGTGACGGTGACGAATATCTGCTTGTTAATGGTATTCATTTCCCGGGAGATAATGCTGGTAATGTAGTAGTGAGTGACGATGGTGACATGATAACAGTTGAAATTAACACTAAATATGATATGCTTAAAGATAATCTTGGAGGGTCATATTTATATGTAGGAACATTTGAAGGTTTGGTAAACTTTGAATTACATAATGAATGTCCGAATTATCACAATTTCCCATATAAGAACTTATCGGATGGTGGAACACAGCACATCTATGACATACCGATACCTGCCGTGCAAAAAAGTGTTTCGTTTAAGACTTTAATTGGTGCAAGTAAATGGGGTTGGGTGAGTTTTATATGGTAGATAGAATCTACCGAATAGATGTTGATTGTTTCTAGAACAATTCGTCTTTCACAAAAAAAGCATAGTTGAATAAAAAATGAGTACTTATTTAGGTACTCATTTTTATTCTAATTCATGAGAAAAAGTTCAGTTGTCTCCTAAGCTGTTGTTAAAACCTTTGCCATCCTTTTGCCGTTATTCGCTCAAACTTAGATACATTTGAAAGAGTTAGGGAAAATTATCGTTAACAATAATTTTAAATGTAAAAAGTATCTCTTAAGTTTATGGAAAAGTTTGTCCAAATAAGTTCTGGCGTTAAACATGGTACAAAAACCTAATCTAAACAAGGAAATAACGGAATTAACTAAAAGTAACGAATCATCTCTGGAGGTTTTATTCAATTATTATTATCCAAGATTGTATCATTTTTCTAAATCATTTTTAAAAATTGAAACAGGCATTGATGATATTCTTCAGGAAGTTTTTTTGAAGGTATGGCAAAATCGAAAAAAAATTACATCTGTTTCTACTTTCAATGCTTACATTTTTACTATTACAAAAAATCTGCTGCTAAACGAAATCAGAAGACGCCTTAATAACGAAAAAATAAAAGATAATATACAGAAACTTTCAGTCGCGGAAGAATACAGGGATTTTGATAACGTGGAATATAATGACCTGAAAGAAAAAATTGAACATATTATTAATGAATTGCCTGATCGACAAAAAGAAGTTTATATTCTCAGTCGAAAGGAAGGTTTGACTCATAAAGAAATTGCAGAAAAACTGGGTATCTCTCCCAAAACAGTCGAATATCATATTACTCAGTCTATCAGTTTTTTAAAGGGAAAAATTAAGGAACTAGGATTAGTAGCTTTACTTTATTTTTATCTTTTTTTATAAAATTCTTTAATTCTCACCAGGGATAGTCCCCATTGTTGTGTATTATTAATACGAAAACACAATAATGAAAAATTTATTCAGCAAATATTTTAATTCTACCTTACGTCCGGATGAATTTCAAAAAATCACGGAATTCATTAGTAAAAAAGGGAATGAATCGACAATATTTAGCGAGATAAAACCATTTTGGCATGAAAGTCTTAACAAAGCTGCCGGATTGGTTGAGCCCAACCAATCATTATTTCTGAATATAAAGGAAGCTATCCATGTTGAGGAACGTAATGCATATCAGCGAAAAATAGGTATCTATTCCTGGGGATTAAAAATTGCAGCTGTTTTAATTTTAGGACTAATTATCAGCACTGTTTTCTTTTTAAGGCAAGATGTAAAATATCAGGGATTGTTGAGCGAAAATATGCAGACGATAACAAGTCCTTATGGCGCAAGAACAAATATTACACTACCCGATGGTTCAATAGTTTGGTTAAATTCCGGGACAACGCTTTCATTTCCCTCACGGTTTTGCAAAATTCGGCCGGTAGAACTTGTAGGTGAAGCATACTTTAAGGTGGCAAAAAGCGACCAACCATTTATTGTTTCAACTCAATATGGCGAAGTGGAAGTAAAGGGTACTTCATTTAATGTAAAAGCCTTTCCCGATGACAATTCTTTTATTGTAACCTTGGAAGAAGGAATTGTATCCTTAAAGGGGAAAAATACAGAAGATGAAGTTACCCTTAGTCCCGGACAAATGGCCGAGCAAACAAATAAAGGGTTTTCCGTCGAGAATGTTGAAACCAGATTTTATACCTCATGGAAAGAAGGCAAACTTATCTTTTCAAAAGAACCGTTCCCTACCTTAATAAAAAAGCTGGAACGCTGGTACAATGTAAAAATAGAATATAACGATCCTAAATTAAATCAAATATGGTACACCGGTACCATTGAAATGGAAAGCATAAGCGAAGTAATGGAGATGATTAGCAAAGCATCCCCGGTAAGCTACAGCTTTAATAATAAAACAAGGGTATTTACTATTAAACCGAAATAAATCAATAAGTCTAACCTAAATATGATGTGTATGATATGAACTAAACGAATTAACCTGTTTTATGCTACTCAGGAAAAGCAAAGAAGCAGAAAATGGCACTTTCCGCTTCTTTAAAAAGTAGTTGATAAATAATCATAGTTACTTATTCAAACCATTTCAAAATTATGGAAAAAAACCGAAGTATCCATGAGCTAAACTCGTGTGTATTTAAAATGTTAAGAATTATGAAACTAACATTTTTGTTGATATTGATTTCTTTTATTGGAGCATTTGCGACGGAAAGTTATTCTCAAACAACCCGACTTACACTCTCAGCAGACAATTTATCACTGGAAGAATTTCTAATAAAAATAGAAAATCAGAGTGAATTTCGTTTTTTTTATACAGGGAAGATTGATGTTGAGCACCAAATAAACGGTGACTTTCAGAATCGTAAAATAACCGAAATCCTTGATGAAATAGCAAAAGAGGTTAACATTAAGTACGAAGTTATGGGGCGTCAAATTATTCTATCGCCAGAAGATTCTGGAATGTCACTTAAAAGCATACAAGCACAAAGATCTATTTCAGGTGTTGTTAGCGATTCGAATGGTCATCCTTTGCCAGGAGTTACAATTATAGTGAAAGGAACAACAAAAGGAACAGTTACTAGTGCTGATGGAAGCTATTCTTTAGAAGAGGTTTCCGAAGATGCTATACTTGTTTTTTCTTTTATTGGTATGAAAACGCAAGAAGTTGCAGTCTCCGAACGGAAAGTAATTGACTTGGTAATGACCGAAGATGCTATCGGTCTGGATGAAGTCGTTGCAGTTGGGTATGGTACTCAATCAAAACGTTGGGTGACAGGATCGATAAGTAAGGTTGATATGGAAAAATCAGAGACTTTCGCCAATACTAATGTTGTACAATCACTTAGAGGGAGTGTTGCAGGAGTTCAAGTTACTGACAATGGGAGACCCGGTCAGGAAGGGACAATACTTATTCGTGGCCCCAGATCCTTGGCCGCTTCCAATGACCCATTAATCGTTCTTGATGGAATAATTTTTAATGGTTCAATGGCTAATATTAATCCACATGATATTCAATCAATAGAAATTCTCAAGGATGCTAGTTCAACAGCTATATATGGTTCAAGAGCGGCGAATGGAGTGATACTTGTTACATCGAAATCGGGTATATCAGAAAAACCTGTTATTAATTTTAGCGCACTTTATGGAGTATCCGAAATGGGTTATAAAGTCAAGTTATTTAATCCTGAAAGATATTTGCAAAGTAAAATTGATTTTCTCAGGCAATCTGGGGAAGAGGTAGATCCTTCAGATATTGGCTCATTTATGAATGCATCTGAGGCAGATAATTATATGAATGGAATAATAAGTGATCCATGGGATATGGCAAGTCAAGACGGAGGTATTAGCACATACAATTTAAGTATGGCCGGACGGAATAAAAACTACTCCTATTATATATCAGGTTCATATTCGGATGAGAAAGGAGTAATTTACAATGATAATCAGGAGCGCATATCATCCAAAGTTAATATGGATGCAACGATAACTGATTGGCTAAAATTGGGAATAAATGCAAATTTTTCTCAAAGAGATGTTTCTGGAGTTAGTGCAAACCTTCTGAATGTATACCACGCAAGTCCTTATGGAACTTATAACTACGACGACGGAAATCCAACTCAATATCTAGTTCCAGAAGATGTTGTATCGGGGAATCCACTTTATCGGTCAATTCTTACCAATAGTGAAATAATCTACCGTCAGTTATTCAGTAATCTATATGCAATATTTGATGTCCCATTTATAAAAGGATTAAATTATCGAATTAATTTTGCTCCAAATTTGCGATGGAACCATAATTACAATTCTGTAAATCAGGATCCCCATAGAGACGACAATATTGTAAATGCTTCTAAGTTGAACCAAGAATCAGTTAATTGGTTTTTGGAAAACATTATCACGTACGATAAATATATAGGGGAAAATCATCGAATAAATCTTACTTTATTATATGGTCGAGAGCATCTAAAGGTTGAATCGACTACAGCAACTGCCAATCAATTAATAATAGATGTTTTAGGGTATAATAATCTGAGTTTAGGGGATGTATTATTAGCTAAATCTTCCGCGTCATCTTCAGAAGGGGTGTCATCAATGTTTCGTTTAAATTATACATTAAAAGATAAATATCTCTTAACTCTTACTGCACGTCGTGATGGTAGTTCAGTATTTTCGGAAAATAATAAATATGCGACTTTCCCATCAGCCGCGATTGCCTGGATAGCATCAGAAGAATCGATTATTAAAAATATTTCAGTCATAGATTTATTAAAAATTCGACTTTCTTATGGTTCTGTTGGGAACAAAGCGATTTCACCATATCAATCATTAAGCTTGTCAGGTATAAATCAATATGTCTATGGTGATGGAGGTTCAACATCAATTGGAATTTATCCATCAAGGATGGGAAATTCGGATTTGAAATGGGAAACAACTTACACCGCTAATGCTGCAATTGATTTTAGTCTATTCAAAGGAAGACTTAACGGTACAATGGAATTTTACGATATAAATACTCACGATTTGATTGTCCAACGATCTATACCTGCAATGAACGGATTTGATCATATTTACACAAATATTGGTCAAACAAACAATAAAGGGATAGAATTATCACTGAACACCATTAATGTGCAATCTAATAAGTTTGAATGGACTTCAAGCTTGTCATTTTCGGCTAATCGGAACAAGATTGTTCATCTATATAATTCTGATGCTGATGGAGACGGTGTTGAAGATAGTGATATCTCAAATAATTGGTTTGTTGGACACCCAATTACTTCTTATTATGATTATGTAATTGATGGTATTTATCAAGAGGGAGATACAGATATCCCCTCAGGCTATCAACCTGGATTTGTTCAACTCAAGGATTTGGATGGAATCGATGGTATAACTACAGACGACCGTACGATAATTGGTTCAGGAGGAGAACCAGATTTTAGAATTGGACTAGGAAATACTTTTAAATATGGAGACATAAGTCTATCGATATTTGCTAACTCAATGTTAGGGTGGATTTCTCCATTTCCGTTGTTAAATACTTCAGTAAGTCCTAATGCGCCAGGAAGGGGATTGAATCAGCTTGATGCAGGATATTGGACACAAGAAAATAGTTCAAATACTCGTCCCTCTCTCGTATATAATAATCCATATTCTCATGGGTGGTATATGAGCCGGAATTTCTTGAGAATACAAGATGTATCATTATCATATGAATTTTCTACAGAGATCGTCGAGAAACTTAAGATTTCAAATCTACTAGTTTATTTAAGCGGAAAAAATTTATACACATTTACGAATTGGCTTGGTTCTGATCCTGAAAGTGGAGGAATAGAGCCGGATGAATTTTATCCAATGCCAAGAACTATATCAATGGGTGTAAATATTAGTTTTTAAGCGTTTGAAATAGTAAACAACAAAATGTATCAAAAATGAAACTTATAACGATATTATATACACAATTAAAAGCATTAATAAAGGTATTATTTATTGTTTTATTCTTTTTATCCTGTGATCAGGATATATTAGACGAAATCCCTTTAGACTCTTTAAGTTCCGATAATGTTTTAACTAGCCCCGAAGGTTTTCAGAATTATTTGGTGGCATTGAGTCGTGCAGCGAGAGAGGAAATGACTATGGACGATAAAAGTTATGTTATGAACTGCATTGGAACAGATATTGCTAGTGCAGCCGGTGTTGAACATGTCTTTTTTAAGGATTATACAACATATCTTACCCCAGCATTAAATTTTACAGAAACTGTTTGGGACTGGGCTTATATGGAAATGATAATGCCTGCAAATACGGTTATCGGCTATGCAGAAAAGGAAGAATTATCAGGAATATGGAATTCGGAACAGGAAAGGAATGCAGTAATAGCAGAGGCTCGTTTTTATAGAGCATACACCTATAACCTTTTAGCGAATACTTACGGAGGAGTTCCATTAGTAACCGAATTCTACTCAGAGCCAAATGTGAATTTTGAAAGGGCTAGCAGACAGGAGACTTATGAATTAGCAAAAAAAGATTTAGAATTTGCATCTGAATGGCTTCCAGAAACGGTCGAAGATGAGGGAAGAATTGTGAAAGCTGCTGCTAATCATTTATTAAGTGAGGTATACATTAGTTTAGGTGAATATGATAATGCTATAGAGAGTGCAAGTAAAGTAATTGACTCAGGTAAATACCAGTTGATGACTAGTCGTTTCGGGATCAATAGAAATGGACCCGGTGATGTTTATTCAGATCTATTCCAGGATGGAAATCAAAACAGAAGTTCCGGAAACTTGGAAACAATTTATGTATGGCAAATTGAGGAATACACAGTTGGTGGATCCGGAACATACAGTGGTAACTCCCACATCAGACAATGGGGGCCGTTTTTAGTTAAAATAAAAGCCCCAGATGGAATTCCAATCTTAGCTTCTGATAGCCTTAATAGAGGAGTTGGAGCTTGCCGTGGATCGAACTATCTTTTATACGATATTTGGAAGGATAACTGGGATAATGATATTCGGAATTCAGCATATAATATGAGACGTAACTTTTATTATAATAACCCAAAGTCTGCATATTATGGACAAGAGGTTGAAAAAAGGACCGTTGCCGAAGATACTCTTAGAAACATGTATGCTTATCCCAGGAAAATTGAAGGTAAGGCTTGGTTAGGAGATATTTCATCAGGCAGAACGAGTAAAGATATAATTGTCTATCGTTTAGCGGAAACTTATTTATTGCGAGCCGAAGCCTATTTTAGAAATGGAATGCTCGACGAAGCAGCTACTGATATAAATGTAGTACGAGATAGAGCTCACGCAACACCAGTAGACGCGGTGAACGTTACATTAGATTATATTTTAGATGAACGTGCCAGAGAGTTAATGGTGGAAGAGCCCAGAAGACGGACACTAATTAGAATGGGAAAATTGGTTGAGCGTGTAAGAAAATACAATCTGCTCGAAATTACGAGAACCTCAATAAAGGATTATCACGAATTCTATCCTATACCGCAATCTGCAATTGATGCAAACTTTGGAGCAGAATTAGGGCAAAATCCAGGGTACTAAAAAAAATCTATAAAATCTTTTTCTTTCCCTATTGTCTAAAAAATAATGAAGGTAGTGATCTTTTGCTGCCTTCAATTAATATCTTTTTATCAAATGAAAAGTAAATATTTCATATTGTTCTTCTTGCTTCCTGTTTCGTTTTTCGGTTTCTCTCAAAGTAGCTCTAATCATGTTTTTAACAAAAATCAATCCCGCATGGAGTGGTGGGAGGATGCACGTTTCGGCATGTTTATCCATTGGGGTATATATTCTCTGTATGGAGGAAAATATAATGGGTATGAACAAGTCGATCCTGGAGCAGAATGGATCATGAATCGTTGTAAAATTCCGGTATTGGAATATAGAACAACAGCAAACGAGTTTAATCCAACTAAATATAACCCGGAACAATGGGTGAAGATGGCAAGAGATGCAGGGATGAGGTATATTGTAATCACCGCAAAGCATCATGATGGTTTTGCTTTATTCGACAGCAAAGTGAGTGATTGGGATATAGTGGATGCCACCCCTTATGGCAAGGATTTGTTGGGTCCGCTAGCTGAAGCTTGTAATAAATATGGGGTAAATTTTGGTATTTATTATTCACAAAACCAAGATTGGGTTCATCCTGGAGGAAATGCTTATCGTAGACTAACAAATAGTGGATGGCCAAATCCTGATTCAACTATGATTGACAAATACACAGAGGAACATAATGGACATTGGGATCCGATCCAAGAGTCGAAGAGCTTTAATCATTATATCGACCATATTGCAGTTCCTCAGGTTCGAGAGATCTTATCGAATTATAATAATATATCTATTTTATGGTGGGATACACCTAATGGAATGACTGATGGCGCTGCTTCTAAGCTTCAGGATGAATTGAAAAACTATCCTTCAATTATTACCAATGATAGGCTAAAAAGTCCAAATTTTAAAGGTGATTTTACCACTCGGGAACAAAGAGCACCCAATCAAGAAAAATTATTTTTCAATAATTGGGAAATATGTATGACGATGAATACTTCGTGGGGATATCGCCAGGATAATCAGTGGAAATCTGCGAATGATATTATACGAACTTTAGTCGACGTTGCCTCGAAGGGAGGAAATCTATTATTAAACGTAGGGCCAAAACCGGATGGAACTTTTCCTGAGGAAAGTATACTGATTTTGAATGAAATTGGAGAATGGATGGATGTCAATGGAGAAGCGATTTATGGTACAAGCTCTTGCCCTATAAATGGGCTATCATGGGGAAGGTGCACGCAAAAAAAATTGGAAACAGGAACCATATTGTATCTCTCAATTTTTGAATGGCCCAAAGAATCTAATCTGACAATCCAAGGTATTGGCAGTCAGGTTTTTTCCGCTAGTTTGTTGTCCACTTCAGAAAGATTAAAAATCTCTTCAAAAGGAAATGACTTAACAGTTGAGCTGCCCAAAGTAATTCCAGACAATTCGGTCAATGTTGTAAGGATCGATTTAGTTGGACAAATTAAAGAATTGTAAAAACTCGGTTATGAAAAATTATATTATTAAATCTCTATTTAGTAGGGGATGGTCTATGTTCATTTTGGTAGTAATTACTACTATATATTTCATCTTCGTCTCATTCAAAAGCAAATCACATATAAACGATTTAGGGGAGAAGCCAAATATAATAGTAGTAGTAGTGGATGATTTGGGTTACGGAGACTTAGGTGGATATTTTGGAGGGAAAGCTCAAACTCCTAATCTAAACAGTTTGGCTCGCCAGGGTATGTTGTTTACCGATTTTCATAGTAATGGCCCAATGTGTTCTCCAACACGTGCATCTTTGCTTACCGGTCGATATCCGCAACGTCTTGGAATTGAAACAGCACTTTCTACAGATTGGGATGATGAAGGAATTGGAAGTAAGAAGAACTCAAACGAAAAAACAATAGCTGCTTATTTAAAGGAAGTAGGTTACAAAACTGCAATTTTTGGAAAGTGGCATTTAGGAAAAGCACCATGTGCAAATCCAGTTCTTCACGGATTCGACGAATTTAGGGGACTTACATGTGGTAGTGGTGATTACTTTTCTAAAAATGATCGGAATGGGTTCAAAGACTGGTGGCACAACGATACATTAAATTTTCAAGAGGGCTATGCTACAAATGTAATAACTAACAATTCTGTTCAATATATAGAATCAAATAAGGATAATCCCTTTTTTCTTTACGTAGCCTACTCTGCAATACATTTCCCTTGGCAAACTTCGGAGGATTATCAACTTGAGACTATTCAGGAAGGAGAAGACTATACAAGTATTTATCCCGGCAATAAAAGTAAACTTGGACCACATGGGCCTGAAGAAGTTCCATCGGTGCTGATTAAAATGATAGAGGAAATGGATGAAGGAATAGGAAGAATATTACAAGCAATACACGACGAGAAATTAGAAAATAATACCTTGGTTTTTGTTACTTCTGATAATGGAGGATACATACATTATGCTGGTGAAATTTGGCCTAGAGTTGGTTCCAATGGGCCACTAAAAGGACAAAAAGGACAATTGTATGAAGGTGGTCATCGTGTACCGGCAATTGCTTGGTGGCCAGGAAAAATACAACCACTATCTGTCTGTGCTCAACCAGCTATGACTTTTGATTTATTACCAACAATTTTAGATATATTAAATATCCCATTGCCATCTCCAAATAGCAATAATGCATTGGATGGAGTAAGTCTATTACCTCTCTGGGAAAATAATACACCTCTTAAGAGTAGGCCTTTATTTTGGCGAATGACCAATCAGATCGCTATTCGAGATGGAGTCTGGAAACTTGTTGTCAATAATCAGAAAAACTTCTATGAACTATACAATCTAAAGCAAGATATAGGTGAAAAGACTGATCTTTCCTCGCAATATCCTCAAAAAGTTACAGAGCTGAGGGACAAGTTGATTAAATGGGAAAAAGATGTAGATGTAGAGTTTAACAAAAAATGAAATATTCCGCAAAATGAAAGTACAATTTGAAGATAGAAAATCAGGTATAAACTATTTCTTATTATCAATATCAATATTGATAAATTCGTTTATTGCTAGTGGAGAAAATAACTTCGGAGGTAAAGTCAAAATTTTAACTTCGGAATTTATTTATACAAATGCTCCTTTCCCCCAATGCCATGCTTCCACCATAACTGAAACTAAAGAAAGGTTATTAGCAGCGTGGTTTGGTGGTACACGTGAAAAGAATCCTGATGTTTGCATATATACCTCAGCCAAAATAGATGGAAAGTGGAGTGAACCTGCGATGGTTGCTGACGGGATAATCAACGATACACTTCGTTATCCCTGCTGGAATCCGGTTCTTTTTCAAATACCGGATGGTACTGTCATGTTGTTTTATAAAGTAGGTCCCAGTGCACAGGAATGGTGGGGGATGCTTAAAACTTCAAAGGATCAGGGAAGGACATGGTCAGAAGCCAGTCGTTTACCTGAGGATTTCCTTGGCCCGATAAAGAATAAACCTGTTTTGACCAAGAACCTGCGATTAATCTGTCCTTCAAGTACGGAGAATCCAATAACTGACAAGTGGAAGGTTCATTTCGAAATTTCAGATGATTTAGGTATGACCTGGAAGAAAGTTGATTTAATCGATAAAGAAGGAAAGTTTAATATTATACAGCCAAGTATTTTATTTCATAAAAACGGGCAATTACAGATGCTAGCCCGGAGCAAAGAGAATTTTGTTATAAGTAGTTGGTCAGATGATAATGGTGAAAATTGGAGTCAGCCCGTAGCAACCGAACTCCTCAATCCAAATTCGGGAACCGATGCCATTACTTTAAAAAACGGGCTACAACTAATTGTTTTCAATCCAACCAGAAAAACAGAAGGTAAATGGGGTGGTCCCAGAACTCCTTTGGAAATAGCCGTTTCCAAAGATGGCTCAAACTGGAAGTCTGTTTATACCCTTGAGGATGCCCCCGGTGAATATTCTTATCCGGCAGTAATTCAGGCAAGTGACGGTTCAGTTCATATTACGTACACTTATAAGAGAGAAACAATTAAACATGTACACTTAAAAGTAATTCAGGAGTAGTACTATCGTATTATAGAATAGGCAGATAATTTTTAATTTTCAAAAAAGTAAACTATGAATAAAGCTAATTTATCACTAATTATACTTCTCATGATTAATTTATATGGGTGGAGCCAGGA
>JAWKKP010000044.1:0-21098 GCA_041393215.1 Draconibacterium sp. | reverse complement strand
CAGATAATGTACGGCCGGTTGGCGGCCCAACACCGGAATATGGTGGTTTCCCAGAAAGCTTTAGCGGCTTTACAGTGCACGACGGTACATTTGCCCCGGGCGTAATGGGACACTATGATGAAAATGGGAAATTTATTCTGGAACATGAGAATCTGGGTAATGAAGGAACCGTATTTTTACCTTACGTTGTAAGTAATCCTTGGGACCTTGGAGAGACAAAACTATTTGATGCTGACTATATAAAGCTTAGGGAGGTTGCATTAAGTTATAGCTTACCTAATAAAATTTCACGAAGCTGGGGATTGGAAGATGTAAATTTCTCTGTTTACAGCCGCAACATTATGCTTTGGACAAAAGACTCTAAATTGGGAGTCGATCCGGAAAGAGCGTATCAGGCCGAAGGAAGCGGCCAGTTTAAACAAGGAGTTGAAAGATACAATGTAGAACCTTGGGTTGTACCTATTGGGTTTAAAGTCGGTTTTTCATTTTAAGAATTAAAATTTAAAGATCATGAATAAAATAAAAAATAGCTTTATAATAGCTTTAGCTTTAGTTTTTACTTTAGTTATTTCATGTAAAGATCTGGATGAATTAAATATTAATCCAAATGGAGTGGATCCGGCGAATGCTGATCTCAACTTATTACTACCGACAATAATTACCGGAATCGGTCAAACAGTTGTTAATTTAGGATTTGGAGACATTGCAGGTGTAATGCAGCATACTCAGTTCGATGGATGGTCAAGTGGACATAATGATTACGATTGGAGCAGTCAAAGCTGGTCGGGATACTACGGTATCCTTAGAAATAACGACGAATTTTATAAAAAGGCGGTTGAAGGCGGATATGAATTTCATCAGGGTGTTGCCTTAATAATGAAGGCCTATACTTTTGGATTGATTGCCGATTTGTGGGGAGATGCACCATATTCTGAGGCCTTAAGGGTTGAAGAAGGCCCCGAGTTTTTCTTACCTGTTTTTGATCCTCAAAAAGACATCTATACAGGAATTCTTGCCGACCTGGAAAGTGCAAATACACTACTTTCCAAGAGTACTGATTCTTACATGAATATTAGCACAACTCAGGACTTATTATACAATGGAGATGCTTCAAAATGGCGAAAATTTGCAAATTCGCTTGCTTTGAGGTATTACATGAGGTTATCAGTAAAAGAGCCGGCAATAGCACAACAAGGAATTCAAAAAATAACTTCTGCTCCGCAAATGTATCCCTTAATTACAACGGCTGTTGATGATGCAAATGTTGGTTATATCGGAAATTCACCATCCGATTCGTGGCCATCTACTATGGCTTTTGATCCGGATCCAAGTGGTAACTATATGAGAAATAAACTGTGCGCTACTCTGGTAAATGCCCTACAGGAATTAAACGACCCAAGACTTGGAGTCTGGGCAAATAAAATAGAGATACCCTTAGTTTTAGCCACTGGCACAAACATTGATTTTATTGAAGATGGGAAAAGATATGTTTCACAGGATATAATAGATGAATATAAAGAGGCATGGAGCCTTGACGTTGACTTCGATCCAGAATATGTAGGAATACCTCCTTCGGTTTTTGCTGCCCCTCAATACAATTTAAATCCAAATCTGGAACAGGGAGTTTACAATCCTCACTGTTCACAGTTGAATAATATGTATAAGGAGTCGGAAGGTCCGCTTTTACTAATGAGAATTATGTCAGCCGCCGAGGTTAATCTGATTCTTGCTGAAGCCGCTTTGTATGGCTGGGCTCCTGGTTCTCCGGAACAATATTATGCTGAAGGTATTAAACAATCGTTGAATGCATGGGGAGTAGGAAGCTCTTTCGACAATTATATTGAAGGAGCGCCATATTCCGGGCTCGAAAGTATTATCCAACAAAAATGGATTGCAAGCTGGACTGCAGCAGCCGAATCATGGTTTGACTACAGAAGAACTGGATTGCCCGATCTACAAACCGGTGAATCGGCAAAAAGGGTAAAATTACCGCTTCGTTTTTATTATGGCCTTAATGACGAAATATCCAGAAATACTGAAAATGCGAATGCAGCTATCGAAAAGCTGGAAGCTACTCAATACCAGGGGAACGATCAAACAAAAAACAGCGCCTGGTCGAAAATGTGGTTATTGCAAGGGACAAATAAACCCTATTAAAGCAGTTCCATCCCATTTTTATAATAAGCAGGCAATTTTTACAGTTGCCTGCTTATTATTGTATAAAATTTAAAACATATTTCGAAAATGAGAAAACTGACATTAATCTTCTTTGTAATTATTTATTCGGCAACTTTAGTTTTTGCAGGAAATAAAAATGAAGTAACTCCTCAGAATGCGCTTCAATCTTATTTGAATAATGGCGATAAATCATTTAAATGGGAAGTTCAGGATAAAATGAAAGCCGACGGCGTAACGCTTTACCGGCTTATTTTTGTATCACAAACCTGGCGCGATTTAGTTTGGAAACATGAATTAACCGTTATGGTTCCCGATGAACTAAAATATAATGATGCGCTCTTATTTGTTACCGGGGGTGCAGTGAAAAACGGAGAACCCAACATCCACAATTGGGATAAAGACGAAATTAAAATGTTTAGCCAGATTGCGATAACAAACAAAGCAATTACTGCAATTGTATGGCAAATACCGAACCAACCCATTTTCGACGGAAAAACAGAGGACGAGATTATTTCTTACACTTTTCACAACTTTCAGGGAGATCATGACTATACATGGCCACTTTTATTCCCTATGGCAAAAAGTGCCATCCGGGCAATGGATGCCATTCAGGAATTTGCAAAAAAAGAATTGAAAACCAAGGTAAACGAATTTGTGGTTTCAGGTGCGTCAAAACGCGGGTGGACAACCTGGTTAACAGGTGCAAGCGACAAACGTGTAAAAGCAATTGGACCAATGGTTATCGATATGCTGAATATGCAGGTAAATATCCCTTACCATAAAACGGCATGGGGCGAATACAGTATCCAAATTGAAGATTACGTAAAACTTGGTGTAGCTCAGCAGGTAGGTTCCGAAGATGGAAACGCACTTGTGCAAATGGTTGACCCTTATTCTTACCGGAAAATGCTGACCATGCCTAAAATGATTTTTAACGGAACTAACGATGAATACTGGCCGGTAGATGCCATGAAAAATTATATCGATAGTATCCCAGGCGATAATCATCTCTGCTACATTCCAAACGCAGGACATGGTTTAGGTGACAAAATTCAGGCACTAACCACCCTGAGTGCATTCTTCGGAGAAGCAATTACAGGGAACCAACATCCCAAATGTGATTATACCATTTCAGAAAGTAACGGGGTAGTTACATTAAAAATAAGTGCTGATTCAAAAATTCTGGAAGATGCCATCTTATGGAGTGCGGATTCTGACGATCGCGATATCAGGGATGAAGAATGGACATCGAAAAGCCTTGGCAAAAAGGGAGAAAAAGAATTCACCGTTACATTAAAATACCCGGAATCGGGCTATGAAGCATTTTATGTCGATTTAAAATACAAGGCTCCTTTTGGAAATGATTATACACAAAGTACACGAACATTCTTAATGGATAGTAAGAAAGTATTTTTGAATAGAGGAGAATAAAAAAAATAAACAGAAGGCTGCCAACTTACAAGTTACGCAGCCTTTATTTTTACTTTCAAAATGAAAAAGGCAGGAATTATCATCGGAGGGTTAATAACAATTCTGTTGGTTTTGTATTTTATTTTTACCGGTCCTGTTAGCCGGACACCTTATTTCGAAACCGACTACTACAAAACAAGCTGTACGAAAATTGACAGTTTGAAAAAAAATATTTCCCTTTCTGATGATTCACTGCTGGCAGGTTTTTCAAAAGTAAGCATTACTCCTCAACTGGGAAGTGAAACCGACGACATTGAAAACGGTCGGTTTATAAAAGTTCCTCTTGCCGGTTTTGGCGCCAGAAAAGGTGCTCCTTCCTCTGGAATTCATGACAGCTTATTTGTAAAAGCCGCAGCACTGAAAGTAGGTAAACAACTGGTTGTTTTTGTTGGAACCGATTTATTGATTGTCCCTCCAAATGTTACTGACTCGGTGATGGTAATTCTTTCAAAAAAAGGATTTAGCCGCGAACAGCTTTTTTTCTCAGCAACACATACGCATTCCAGTTTAGGCGCGTGGGGAAACAGTTGGGTGGGAGAACAATTTGCCGGTGAGTATAATCCCAACCTCGTAAATTGGCTGAGCAATCAAATCTCCACAGCAGTAATAAAAGCTATCGCCGATTTAAAACCGGCAGCAATTGCAACCGGCAATTTTAATGCCGCCGACTATACACGAAACCGGTTAATTGGAGAACGCGCTACTAAAAACGACGATTTCAGTTTTATTTATCTTGAACAGCAAAATGGCAAAAAAGCAGTGATTGGTTCGTTTGCTGCACATGCCACCACCATGGGTGACGAGAATATGCAAATCAGTGGCGATTATCCGGGTTACTGGGAACGAAAGATGGAAAACACTTCGGTGGATTATGCCATATTTTTCGCTGGTTCTGTTGGGAGCCAAACCAATCGCGGTGAAGGTGAAGGTTTTGAAAAGCCAAAATATATTGGAGAATCATTAGCCGACAGTTTAAATGTCTATCTGAAAAAAGTTACGCCTGAACGGGAACTTACGCTTTCTACAGTTTCGCTAAAAATGGAACTGCCCGATTACCATATTCGCTTAAGTACAAAAAGAAATCTTGCCACTTCGGTTTGTCAAAAAATTAATCCGGTTCCTGATAATTCGTATTTGCAGGCAGTTCGCCTTGAAAATATGATTTGGATTACCACACCAT
Organism: Draconibacterium sp.; assembly: GCA_041393215.1. Classification (GTDB taxonomy): domain Bacteria; phylum Bacteroidota; class Bacteroidia; order Bacteroidales; family Prolixibacteraceae; genus Draconibacterium. Next base: position 16,270 of record JAWKKP010000044.1, on the reverse strand, counting down.
CCGATTTTAGCGGCGAATACGCACTTCAGATAAAAAATGCGCTGGCGGTAAAAGGTTTCGATGCCAATATAACCAGCTTTAACGGGAATTATTTAGGCTATATCATTCCGGGCCGATATTTCTACCTGAATAAATACGAACCCAAGGATATGGGGTGGTTTGGCCCGAATATGGGCGATTACACCATAGATTTAATCTACCAGTTAACCGAAATTGTAATGTAAAATGAGTATCGGGAAAACAATAAAAAGAATTTTCAAAATTCTGAAGTATATTCTGTATTCATTTCTGATTATTGTGGCCCTTTTGCTGATAATTGGGTTTGCTAAGCCATTGTGGCATAATTGGGTTACGTATCCAAGACTGGAAAAAGAAGTTGCCGAATTCGATTTACTTCGAAAAGAAACACCTAAAACTACAGCTTTAAACACGTATCGAGGAGTAATGCACGTGCACAGTTATCTTTCGCACGATAGCGAAGGAACACTAAACGATTTGGTTTCGGCAGCTAAAAATGATGGCATCGATTTTATATTTCTAACCGACCATCCGCGGTTTGATTTAGACAGTTTTCCCCGCGGTTATCATGGCAATTACGATGGAATTTTAATTGAACCAGGAAGTGAAAAACACGGTTATGTTTGCTGGCCGCTTGATTCAATGGTTATCAATTTAAAAACCAACCCCGACACTATTGCAAAAAATGTGGTTCAACATGGTGGAATTGTTTTCTTTTCGCACACCGAGGAAAAACGCAACTGGGGAAATCCATGGTACCAGGGAATGGAAATGTATAACTTTCATACCGATACCAAAGATGAAAAACTACTCCCGAATATTTTCAATTTTATTGTAAATGGCAAAAGCTACAGAATATGGGCATTGCGTGAGATGTTTGACGAACAAACCACGATTCTTGCCCGATGGGATTCACTAAATAATTATCGCCACATTGTCGGATTTTCGGCAGTCGATACACATGAAAACCAAAATATCAGGGCACGCTATCTTCCCGATGGAAGAGTGGAGTGGGTTGGCCCCAATGCCGATATAATTGATACTGCCGAAGTAACATTATTCAACAAGTGGATGTTTCACGAGCCCGATGAAAACGGATGGATATTCCGCTTAATGATCGACACTTACAAAGAGGGTTTTAATTACATTACCAACTACGTTTTTGCCGATACACTTTCCACCACTTCGCTTGCCGAAAACATAAAAAAAGGGCATCTGTACACCGCATTTAAAAGTCTGGGAGATGCAGAAGGATTTAATTATTTCAGTAAAAATGAGGCAGGAAAAATAAATGCCATTTTAGGAGATTCTATTCAAATCGGTAAAATTCAATCGTTAAATTCAGTTACTCCCCTGCCCTGCCAGTTTCGATTAATTTATAATGGTGAAAAAGTGGATAATTCCACAATTGACGGATACAGTTATTCATGGACCGGCCCCGTGAAAAAAGGAGCCTATCGTATTGAAGCGCATATCAAATTAAACGGGAAGTATGTTCCCTGGATTTATTCGAACCCCATTTATGTTTATTAATCAAAAAAATCAGTTCAAAATGAAAACAAGTTTTTCTTTTCTTATTCTTCTACTATTCCTTACAACCCAGATAAACGCCCAGAATTTTAAAGCCGGAGCAACAATTCGGGATATTACCCCCGATCATCTAATTCCAATTTCAGGCGGAATGGGCGAACCAACGATGCCAACCGGAACAATGGGAAAACTTACAGTCCGGGCACTGGTTTTGGAAAAAGGAGAAACCAAAGTCGCCATCGTTAGTGTTGACAATATTGGCTGGCCAGCTTACCTTGGCGACCGTTCACGCAAATTAATCAAAGGCATTGTACCTGAAAACGTTTTGATTGGAGTAACGCATACACACAGCGCACCGGATGCATATGGGTTCCCCGATGAAAAAGGAAATACCGGTGCCGACCTGGATTACCTGAATTGGTGTGTAAAACAAATTGCCGACGCGGTAAATGAAGCGGCATCAAAAGTTCAGCCTGCCGAATTAAAAACCGCCGTAGGCGAAGCCAAAGGAAAAATAGCCTATAACTACTATGCGCCAGCACTGTACGATCACCGTATGGGAGTTATTCAGGCCATTGCCACAACAGGAGAAAACAAAGGAAAGCCAATAGCAACACTGGTAAATTACGCTACTCACCCCGAGATTCTGGGAACCAATGGAAAACATATCAGTCCCGATTTGGCTGGCCCGTTATATGACAGAATCGAGGAAAAAGGCGGGGGAATTGCCATTTTTATGAATAGCGCACAGGGAGGAATGGTAACCGCCGATACCCGTCTGGATAATGGCGAAGAAGCCAATGACTGGAACGAATGTATCCGTATAGGCAATTTAATGGCTGATGAAGCATTACGAATTGTTGAACCGGCTCCAATCCAGGAGAATCCACAGCTATATTGCGCTTCCAAAATGATTGAACTTCCGGTTGAAAACGAAGCGATGCAGTTTGTATTTAAATATTCACCGGTGGCAAAAATGGCAGAAAAGAAAGTGCAAGATTTCAGCAAAATAACTACACAAATCAATCTTTTAAATGTTGGAACAGCACAGGTTTTAACCATTCCCGGGGAGGCACTGCCTAATGTCGGGTTCTATGTAAAACGGCACATGAAGACCAACCAACCCTTTCTTTTTGGTTTAACCAACGACGCTTTTGGCTACATGCTCACCAAAGAAGATTTCAATAGCTTTGAGCGTTACAATTACATTTCAAGAACCTCTTTAGGCGAAATGACAGCAGAAATTTACGAGCAGGAAGCTTTGAGATTTATAAAAGAAAACCCGGCTGCTGATAAATAAATACTATATTTATTCACCAGTTTTGCGTAGTTTCAAAATGGAAGTACACTAAACCCAAAAGCATGAAGGGACCTCAATTTTTACAGTATGTAATCCAATTTTAAATATTCTCAAGCAAATGGAGGTGCAGGAAATTCAACCAGTGTAATTGACCAAGTTATTGAAGATTTAGGAATTCAGAAGAAGATTTAGCTGAAACTACTTCAATGGACAATCGAGAATTAGAAATCAAATTCAATGGGCTCAATTCTATTTGTTCAAAAAGTGGTTTAATAGACAATTCACAACAAGGAATTTGGAGATTAACAAAAGACGGCCTTGAAGCGAAATTAACAAGAGAACGATGTCTATAAAATATTTAAATCGGTTCAGGAAATGTCGGAAAACCAAAATCAACTAAAGAAGAAACTAAAATAAAACATTATTCGATGATACTTCAACTGAAGATGAGGAACATTCTGCTGAATTGTTACATATTATTAAAAATTTACCTCCTTCAGGATTTGAGAAACTATGCAAAAGACTCTTGACGGAAATTGGAATCCATGATATTGTAATTACTGGTGGTTCAGGTGACCAAGGAATTGACGGGCTTGGCCTAGTTAAACTTAATGACGTTGTCAGTTTGAATATTGTATTCCAATGCAAAAGATATAAAGACTCTGTAGCTCCTCATCATGTAAGAGATTTTCGAGGAGCAATGCAAGGTCGCGGAGAGAAGGGTTTAATAATTACAACTGGTAGATTCACAAAAGAAGCTAAGAATGAGGCAAACAGAGACGGTGTAACACCTATAGAACTCATTGACGGTGAAAGATTAGTTGAGTTATTTGAAAAATATCAATTGGGGCTAAGCCAATAACTGTTTACGAAATTGATAATGATTTCTTAAAGGATTCAATTAAAAAACTACCCACACCATAATAAATTGTAATTTATATTGTGGCGTTCTGTGCATGTTGTCAAGTGAGTGCTTTAAACACTAAACAGATATTATATCTATGAATTCAAAACTATTTTTCTTATTCTTAATTTCACTATCGGCTTGTTATACAAAGGCCCAGGATGTTGTTGAAATACATTCGAAAAGTATTCGTTCATTTGGAGTACTGCCGAAAAATACGGCAAACGTCAACCAGGAAAATCTGCAAAAGGCAATAGACTGGGCAGCATTGAGCGGTGCCGCTCTTTATGTGGAACCAACGGAAAAACTCATGAAGTTTCGGTGGAATTATCCTGAAAAAGAACGTTTCTTTGATTGGGGTCAACGGTCCTGTCCCTTCGCGGTACGAAGCATCCTGAAATAGATCAGCCCGTTGGCAGTGTTTTTGCCATACGCGACATAGAAAAGCCTTTCATCACCGTTGAGAGCAGTACTCAAATCAAGGGGAATTCAATTCTGGTATCCTGAACAAAGTATAAAAGATCCCCGTAAAGTGATTGCTTTTCCGCCAACGATTCAGGTTTCACAAACCTCGAATACAGAAGGTGTCCTTCTTAAAAACCTGACGTTTTATGGTGAATATCTGGCAATGGATTTCAATGCATCAAGTGAACATCCATGCGAACTAATCCAGTTTGAAAATTGCCATGGATATCCTTTGGGTGGTGAATTTATTCGAATTGATTATTGCTATGACATTCCGCGAATTTTACATTGCCACGTCAATCCGGCTGTTCAACGACAGTTAGGCGGTCAGTATCCCCGGGATATGGTTGATGCAGTTGTTGGTAAACAAAAATATTCGTATGCCATCAATCACACCGATAATGCCCAAATTATGGATGTTTTCACTTTTGAAATTATGGAGGTATCTGGCTTGGAGCAGCTACTTGGTCAACTAACCAATTTCAATCTTGATTGTGTAACCGTTGGAATTCATAAATCGGGTGATAATGCAAAAAACCGAAACTGGATGATCGCACGGGCTCTATCATTGCCAATACCTGGCCTGCATTGGAAGACGTGCATCCGATTATCGTTGAAGGGGAAGGACATACGGCACTGTCTAATGTAGAAGCATTTTCAGGTGGAAATGCGGCTCTAAGCAATTTTGGTCATTCATGGGACTTTATGACCGTTCGCGGAAATGAAAAGTGCACAATAAGTATGTTTGGCTGCCGTATGAGAGACTATACAGCAGATGAACCAATTTCAGTACTAAATTCAAATGCTCTAATCCAGGCAGAAGGGTGCATCGATAAAAATGAAAATCCTTTCAAATTACATCCAGAGAAATAGTTTTTTTATAGATACTTCTCAAAAAATTCGTCCATTTTCTTTTGCATATAAACGTTAGGACGAACAGCTATGTCCATGGCATGCGGCCAGAGTGGCAATCGATGGTAAATATTGGGGACTCCTAACCTGTCTAATCTTGCATGCAACGTATCCGACTGGCTCGGAGGAAGCAGGTTGTCCGAAGTTCCTTGTAAAATAAGCGTTGGAGGCAAATTTTTGTTTAAGTATTTTGCCGGCGATGCTTCCCAGTACAGTTCCGGCTTTTCGCTGTAAGGATGGCCTATAAAATCATTCACCATAAACTGTGTTTGAGCGTAGGGAGTCGTCATGTCCACCGGTCCGTAAATATCAACAACCGCTTTCACTTTATGCTTCTGCGGTTTTTCCCAGCCGTACCCTGCCAGCATCGACAGATGTGCCCCGGCAGAACCCCCAATCAAAGCTACTCTTGAAGTATCATAACCATAAGTTTCTCCATGCTGAAAAAGAAAATCAATGCCATCCATCACATCTTCGATAGCTGCAGGATAGATACTATCTTTCTTCAACCGATAAGAAATAGTTGCAGTAACATAACCTTTTTCTGCATAATCCAACAAATAAACCAGGTAATCCTGGCGTTTTCCGCTCCGCCATCCTCCACCGTGAATAAAAACCAGCAATGGTGCTTTTTCCTTTAATTCCTTCTTTTTATAAACATCAATTTGTAACGATTTTCTGTTTACATTTTTGTACTCTACATCTTTAAAACCCTGAATATTTGAGGGTACTTCAGGCTCCGTATCAATAAGTTTTTCAAGGCCTACACCGATAGCAAGATAATCCAGCGCCTCAAAATGATAACCAATGGGAGCCTTTTGGGGAAATAAAAATCCGATAATACGAGGTGTTAACATCAGAACAACAAAAAGAATTAATACAATTAAAAGTCCTTTTACTATTCGTTTTACTATTTTCTTTGCCATATTCTTAGTTTTCATGAAAACTGCCTAACTGTTCCAAACTACATCCCGTTCAATACCGAAAGCATTTCTTTTAAGTTACGATGCAACAGGGAAGCAGTTTCCTTACCGAGCGAATTCTCTTCACCATAAGGCGAATTATCCCTTCCGTAAGTGTATGGTGCTTTCACATCCCACTGGCTTTTCGGAATAATATACCCGATTTCATCGTTGGCCAATCCCATAATGAACTTGAATTTCCCATCCATCATTTCCCGGATTGGCGGAACTTCCAGGGCTTCGATTCCAAAATCGCCACCTTCAGGGGCTTCTACTCCGCCATTAGCCAGTTCAGGGTAAAGTTCCCCGGGAATAGTGACAAATGATACAGGGCCAAACTTAAACGCCGAAAGTTCAGAGCGCATATTCATCCAACCGGTGGTTCCCCTGTCCATAACACCAAGTGCGGTGGCCAGTTTAAATAAATTATTTTCAATAGGAAGTGTAATTGTACGGACCAACAAGGAAATACTTCCGCTATCGATAACTTCCGAAGGGGTTTCCATAGCATTTAATGCCAGCAACGAAAGCTGTTTTCCTTCAGCAGCAGCTTTTTCAAACGACGGCTCCGCGAATTCCTCTCCGGTAAAAGGATCTTTTACCGAAAGCGAAGGATGAGTACACATTAAGCCTCCCAGAGCGCCGTTCATATAAATGCAAACCCCGCCAACACCGGGTTTCATTAAACTGTCGCCGCTAAAAACCCCTTTTTCAACACCTTCGCGCACAAAATGCGGGAAATCAGAAGAAATCAGTAAGTTTCGGCTCCACAAAGTTTCAGGGTGGTTTCCCCATGCCACAACCGTTCCAAGAACAGCCCCGTTTTCTTTATCGATAGCTTTTATCATGCGCAGCCCCGAATCAAAAACTTCAGGTTTTCGCGTGTCTTTTACCAATGGGATTGCTCCGGTTAAATCTTCTGAAATTTCAAGTTTTGCCGGACGTAAATTTTGTACTGCTTCGGTTACCGATTTTACAATCTGCTTTTTTACAAAGGCCATATAATCGGGATTTACGCCACATTCAAACGGCGATTTTCCCCAAAGGCCAATTAAATCGACAGCTTCGTGTGTATGTGTTGATGCAATTATGGTATAAGTAACTCCGGCTTCTTCGGGAATCATTTCCCGGGCATCAATAACATCATCGTTCATAAATCCGACAGCATCCAGAATTACAATAGCCAAACGTGTTTTTCCATCGTCGATGATCATCGTTCTTGCCCATGTATCATCATGAATTCCGTTGGCAGGTTTGCTGTTACTAAACCCCGCAATCCAGACGGGGTCAAACTTTCCGTTTCCGTTCCCGTCGATAAACGTATCGCCATCTTTGGGTTTATACTTGGCATCGTTGTTTTTATCTACCCAGCGGTCAGGAACTTCGGGTGTAATCGGAACAGCCGCAAACCCCGCTTTCAGTGCCGACGAATTTTCATTAAAAACTTCATGATTGGCTGAATACCCCGGATGCCGGTCTTTCAGGTTTGAGTACATCCAAACTACCAACCCAATGATTAACAGAATTAATAAAATTCCGGCAGATTTTAATATCTTCTTCATTCGAATAAATCTTGAAATACAAAACTAAAAAATTTCATCCCCTAACAGACTTTGCTGCAAGTAAAAACATCTTAATCCCTAATCTTCCAAAGTTCGATAATTTTTGTGAAATTATTTTCTGCTTTATTATTCAACAACTATGGAAAATTACCTGAACCCCTTCCCCATGAAAAGTTACATTTATTTTGCATTGCCTTCCATTATAAGGCGATAATACGTTTCATAAAAAAATAACTGCCCCTACTTTATTGAGGCAGTTATTATATACAATAAGAGAATATGCTCATTCTATTTTGATTGGAACAGTCATTGATATATGTCCACTTTTGTTTTCAAATACCTGTACTATATTAAATTTCACATCTTTCTTTATGTCATGAATAATCTGCATGCATTCCGACTTGGTAAAGACAACCTTATCCGCTACTTCTTTTCTTAAACCAACCATAACATTTGTAATACTTCCTGAACTATTAACTCCCACATTCAAAATAATTTTCTTCCCGTGTAGGACACTTAATGTCTCAGTTGATATGCTATTATGAACAATTGAGGACAGAGTTTTTCTGGAATCTTCCGAAAGTGATACTTCACCATGAGTTTCATAGGGAGATGCTAACCTGTCTTTCGCATCAAAGCTATTTTGATTCTTTAAATGGTACCATATTGGAACATAGGAATCTGATTTCCCTCGGCTTATTACAATATCAGTGGTATCAATAACTTCCTGTGCAAATGTGTTAAAACCATGCATTATTAGGAATAATATAAATAATTGTTTTTTCATTTTTCGAATTTTTATTCTACTTTATGAATTATAGCAATAAAAACATCACTTTTCTTTTTCGTATTTTCATCTGTGATAAATACAATATTTGCCTTTTTTATGTTTGTAATTAATTCATGACATTCTTTTTTGCTTAATTCAACAAGCCTTTTTTTAGGTACAATTATTTCAATACTTTTAATTTTTCCATTACCATAAATATTAAATGAAAATGAAATTGACTTCCCGTTGAGTTTATTCAATGTCTCAGGCAATAAACTTTTATTTAATGCTTCCTGCAATTTTGGATGTACATCCGGGGGCGTATCCACAAAAATGTCTGGTGATGCCCAGCCGGGTTTTCTATTAGGACCAGAATGGTCAACATTTTTATAACTATACCGATTGCTATATTCAGTAGTACGTACTATAATCGTTGAGTCAGCCTCTACCTGTGCATGTATGTAGCTAAAACTCAATATCATTCCTAAAATAAAAATCAACTTTTTCATGATATATAATTCTATTGTAGTAATTTTCTAATTTCCAGAACCCGCAACTTCTCTAAATATATTTGCCGCACATGGCATCAAAGCGGCAATTGTTGGTTTGTCATAATCAGGGTAAGGCTATTTAAACACATCCATCACTACAGAATATAATTTTTTCTGCTCTGGAGAAAATTCTGTCATCAAGTTTCCCATTTTGATCATGGTAGTTGAATCATCTTTATAATGTTGTAGTACCTTTCCCAATTCTCTTCGATTATTTCCTGCAATTTGCAGGGCATATTCGATAGCCCCATGCCCACTTAATTCTTTTCTTCTATTAAAGTTAGAATATATAATTACAGTTATTAATAATAACACCAATATTAGGGACCAACTTACTTTCTTTACCACTGACTATTTTTTATGTTTGAGATAAATTAGACGGGATTAAGATCAATTCATAAAATTATAAGTTTTTCTGTACTACAAAGTAAAACAATGCTATTATTTACGCTAAAGTGGTTATTTTTAACAATTAACGAGAAGATAAAAAGCATCCACAGATTTGGTCTTTTGTGTGTTGGAAAATAGCAAAGAATCTTATCAACTTTATAAAATTTATATGGAGAAATAGCCAAGTTATTTGCTAAAATCGCTTGAGTAAGGCTCACGATTTTGCAAGAATTTCCTTCAAAAAAACGAATCAGGCTTATAAAAAACGACCTGGGTCCAAATCAATTTTGGATTGACATTTTAAGGGGTTCTTTTCCCATTTCAAATTCCAATACTCCTCCATTCATAATCTCATCATGCGTTATCCAGTTTCTGTTCAGTTCTTTCCCGTTTAATGAAACCGACTGCACATAAATATTTGTTTTTGAGTTGCTCAAGGTCTTTACCTGAAATGTTTTTCCGTTATCTAATTTTATATCAACTTCGTTAAAAACCGGCGAGCCTAAAACATAAGTATTACTGCATGGCGTTACCGGATAAAAGCCCATGGAACTGAAATTGTACCACGACGACATTGATCCCATATCATCATTTCCGGGCAGCCCTCCGGGTCCGGCTTTGTAAATATTTTCACAGATTAAACGGGTGTAATATTGCGTTTTCCAGGGTTCTCCGGAATAAGAATACAGATAAGCCACATGATGCGATGGCTGGTTTCCCTGCACATATTGTCCGATTGTTCCTACGGTTCCAACGTATTTATAACCTTCCTCGCAAGGCGACATGGTAAAAAAGCTATCCAGTTTTGCATTGAACTTTTCATTTCCGCCAAATAATTTTATTAACCCCGGAATATCCTGCTGAACCGCCCAAATATAAGGCCACGCATTAGATTCGGTGTAATGCCGGTTTGGGCTCCGCCCAATCAGTAACGGCTCAAACCATGCGTAATATGAGCGATATTCATTGGTTATCGTTTCCAATAATTTGCTTTCATCAGTTAATTGTGGCAAAAAATTTCCATTCGCTAATCTAGGCCGCATAAATTCTGTTTCCGTGTCCCAAACATTGGCATAATTTCCCGCGCGTTTCATAAAATAATGGTAGTCGTCGGTTTTATTCAATGCTTTTGCCCATTGCGCCAAACACCAGTCGTCATAGGCGAATTCCAAAGTACAGGAAACCGATTCCTTATTTCTATCGGCTGCAACATAACCCAAATCCATGTACTCCTTTAAACCGGCACGGGCTGCACTTTCAGGGACCGGAGGTTTTGGAAATTCTGTTGCCTTTTTTTTCATCATCTGGTACACATATTCAACATCAAAATCGCGAAAACCTTTAAGATAGGCATCCACAACAATGGGAACCAGATGGTCGCCAATCATTCCGTCACTAAAAAGGTTGTAGCTATGTAAACCCGGCACCCAGTCCGCTTCGCGAATTTTTGCTTCAACCGACTTCATTAAATCATTCACCAGATTTGGCGCTGCCAGTGTTAATAAAGGATGCGCCGTGCGGTAAGTATCCCAGGTAAAGATTGTACTAAAAAGATCGAAATCTTTTGCCGTATGAACCTGGCTGTCCATTCCCCAGTATTTGCCATCCACATCCTGAAAAATATATTGTGACAGCAATGTCCGGTATATTGCCGTGTAAAACTTAATTTTATCCTTTTCTTCGCCTTCCACCCGAATCCTGTCAAGGGCATTATTCCATATTTCTTCGGCCTTTTTTCGGATGTTATCGAAATCCCAGCCGGGAATTTCTGCTGCCATATTTTTTCGTGCACCTTCAAGGCTTACATACGAAATGGCCACCTTAACCAGAACCTTTTCATTTTCATGGGTCGTATAGCGAACAAAAGCGCCAATATTTTCACCTTTCTCGCCACTTTTCATCGGGTAAAATCCACTGCCCGATTCCGGTGAATTATAACCGGTATCAAAAGTTCCGTAATATTCAAAAGGCTTGCTGAAACGTATAACAAAATATATTTTCCCGGATGTATTGATTGAATTTCGGTAACCTTCAATCGTGGTATCGTTCACAAAATTCAACACCCCGTCTTTCTTCTTCCCTTTTCCACGGATGTTGTATCCCAAATCAAGGATGATACGAGAAAATTCAGACTCAGGAAAAGTATAGCGATGAAAAGCCACCCGGGGAGTAGTAGTTAATTCCACATTCACATCATAATCTAGTAACTTCACCTGATAATACCCTGCCGATGCTTTTTCCTGTTTATGGCTGAAACGGGAACGATAACCTGAATCAGGATTATCCTTATCGCCGGGAACAAACTGTATTTTCTGATGTACGGTTGGCATCAGCAAAATTTCGCCGCCACTTCCGGCTCCATGGCTATGACTAAAACCGATAATGTTATCATCCGTGTAAACATATCCTTTCCGGTAAAGCCAACCTTCGTTATGCGTATCCGGGCTTACATGAATCAATGCATTTGGCAACGAAGCCCCGGGAAAAACATTCCCAAAAAAATCGGTACCGATAAATGGATTAACATAATCAACCGGTGCCATCCGGTTTTGACTTTTCCCCTGATTTACAGACAAAAGAAGGATTGTAAGAACAATAATAAAACTAAATTTTGTTGGTTTCATATACTTCCTTTTCTTGCAAAAACGCTAAGTTCGATTTCTATCCCGTCTCTGCATTTTATTGTTACGAACAATTTATTTTTATTTCTTTTCGTTACCCGGAAAGTCCGGATTCAACGTTACTTTTCCGGCATTTGTTTCTTCCTGCCAGGCATGTAATTTCTCAAGTAATTCGGCAGCCTTTTCCGGCATTTCATCAGCCTGATTTTTTGTTTCACCCAAATCGGTTGACAAATCATATAATTCCAAACGTTCGTCTCCCAAATATTCCAGCATTTTCCAGTTTCCATCCCGAATAGCACTTACAGGCGTTGTTGTTGGATAATAATGCGGATAATGCCAAAACATTTTCCGGGCTTGAAGTTCTTCATTTGTTCCTCCCTTTAACAATGAAAGAAAACTCTTTCCATCCATTTTCGGATAATCTTTTACACTTAGTATGTCCATTAGGGTTGGGTAAAAATCGATGGTACTAACCGGTGTTTCAACCTTCCCGTTAAATGAATTATGCGGCAATGAAACAATAGTTGGAATCCGGACGCCTCCTTCATACAAACTTCCTTTACCGGAATTCAACGGATAATTATTGGTAACCGTATTGTCCTTAAATTTATTGATATAACCGCCATTATCGGAAAGCAAAAAGACAATAGTATTCTCATCAGCACCGGTTTCTTTTAGTTTTTTCAGAATCCGGCCCACATTGTCGTCAACTGCTTTAACCATGCCTGCATACGTCGCATTTTGGTGATGTAATTCCGAAGACAATTTACTTTTGAAGTGTTCAATATCCTGTTCTTTTGCTTCGATGGGAGTGTGCACAGAATAGTAACACAGATTCAGGAAAAACGGATGCGATCCTGCATCTTCAATAATTTTCAAGGCCTCATCGGTTAAGCGATCGGTAAGGTACTCCCCTTTTCTGTCGGTAAAATACCTTCCTTCAGGATCGCTGCCCAACTGCCCAACAAATCGAAGTTCTCCAAAAGCAAATCCTTTGTACGGATAAAAGAAAGTTGGTGGCGCACCGCGCTGGCTTGCAGCTACACTTACATCAAATCCCTGGGTTTCGGGAAAATGCACCAAATCGCCAATATGCCACTTCCCGATATGTGCGGTTAAATATCCGTTCTCTTTTAACTTCTCGGCCAGGGTCACCTCTTCAAAAGGTAAATTCTCGACGGTTTGCGGAGGCAGATATTTGTAAATACTCTGGTCCTTCCGCTCGGCTGGCGATGCAGCTTCGCTCCAAATGGTAAAATTAAGCCGCGCAGGATATTTCCCGGTCATTATCGAAGCACGTGTTGGAGAACAAACCGGAGCCGCTGCATAACTGTTTGTAAATACCACACTCTCTTCCGCAAAACGGTCGATATTCGGGGTTTCATGAAGATCGGCGCCATAACATCCCAAATCCGACCATCCCAAATCGTCAACCACAATAAAAAGAATGTTCGGTTTCTGAGAATCAAATTTTTGTTCCATTTTTTTACAGCCCGAAAACAGAAGAATTCCTCCCAACAGACCGGATACTAATACTGGTTTCATATGGTTAAATTCAAATTTCAATTTTCCAGCTTTTTATACCAAAGTAAAAGCGAACCCGGCTTTTCGGTTACCGAAAGCGACAAGCCATTATTTAGTTCGGCTCCTTTAACAACTACTTTTTTACCTGAATCATCATCAGTAATTTCATAATCCGCCCCGGCAACCAGCCCCTGCAACTTCACTTCAATCATTTCCTTCACACATTCACCCCTTCTGAAAGCAATCACAATTCCGTCTTTCTGTTCCGGACGATTTAACTGGTAAGCCAGCCAAACATCATCACCTGTATTGTTCAGGCTCTCTGTCAAAGGATAATAATCGGCATAAAAATAAGGCCGCAGCTTTTTGTAATCCTGTATCCGCTTCTGAATTGAGGGAATGGATTCCGAATTCCTTCCGGTAACTTCCCAGTTTAAAACGGTAGTAGCTCCCAGTCCTGAACGAAATGTGTATCCATCCGTTTTGTAAATGGCTGTTCCGTGAATAGGCAGGTAGAAATTCAACCCGAAAGTATGGCACTGGTAACCATTGGGTTCGCCATACTGATAATCGGTTCGCCAAAGTGGAGCACTGCGTGAAGTTGTTTCCAGATCCAGCCGGCGGCCGCCACTGGCGCAATTGTCAATCAGCAAATTAGGGAACCTCACCAACAGACTGTCCCAGAAAGCATACAACCCTTCAATATGCCTGATTTCCGACATCCCGATACGATTGGGCTCATCATTGGCCTCCCAGTAAGGTTTTGGATCGAAGTTGAAATCCTGCCGGTAATAATCAATTCCTTCTTTTTTTATAAAGTCTGAGATATAGTCCGTCAGCCATTTCAGCGCATCTTTGTTTCCAAGGTTAAACAAATAATTGTTGTTATTCGGAAGTTTAATCAGCCATTCAGGGTGTTCTTTGTCAATTTGTGTTTCAGGTCGCACACGTTCCGGTTCAAACCAAACCATGAATTTTGCACCGGTTTTATGAACCGCATCAGCTACCGGCCGCAATCCATCAGGAAAACGGTCGTTATCAACCGTCCAGTTCCCTACGTTCTGATGCCATTCGCCATTCTTTTTATCCCAGCCGCAGCCCGTGTACCAACCAGCATCGAGCCAAAAAAGTTCGGGCAGAATATTAAATCGCCTGTAGCGATCGACCAATGCAATGGCATATTCGGCAGTAAGACAATTATACTCACCACAGGGAGCCGGATCGCCATAATCAAAACTACCCGACAGCGGATACTCGGCGAACTTTCCGTTTATTTTTCGCGAATGGTGGGCTAGTACGAACTGCCGAAACTGGTTGTGACCAATCATTCTGTTGTCGCCCTTCCAAAACAGCAAACATACTTTTGGAGTACGGATTTCTTCACCCGGATACAAAATCAACTTCATTTTTTCCATCCCCGATGTCAGTGTAACCGACTTCTCATCCGGTTGCATTACGTTAGCGTACCATTTTCCGGTCCAGCCAACGGCCACAACTATTCCCTGTCCGCCAGGCATTTCGATATTGAAAAAAGGAAATGCAGTTTTATCAGAAGAACGCCCTCCAACCGGTGTCATATAAATATTTTTGCCGGGTTGTAATTCGTCATCCAGCGGCTGAAAATCGGTCCTCGCGGCATCACTTCCATTGGCATGGTGAAGAATGATATTCCCGTCACCGTTAGTTTTGAACGATTTATCCGCAACAGCTACCTTTTCAATAACCGGTGAATTAGCCCCCGAAGTATTGGAAAAATTAAGCACCCACTCAACCGCCGGAAAATCAGAAAAAACGGTAATATGGCATTTCACCGCAAGACCTGTCTTTTTATCCTTGTAAGTTATCAGTGTTTCTTCTGAACCGGGCTCTTTTGCAATAAGCTTTTCAGATTTATATTGCCACGACTTTAAAAATGAATCTGAGCTTTTTCCATCGTAAACAAATGAAAACGGAGGAATTTTACCTTTTGCAAAATTCTCCTTTACCCATTTTTGAACATCTCCAACGTTGGTTGGTGTAGATACTGAATTTGCTTGTATAGCAATACTGCAAAAGATCAACAAAAAATTCAATACTGAAAAAACAACTCTTTTCATGATATTTTGATTTTCTTAGTTTTCATGAAATAATACTTGTGCAGGAACTTCCTGCTTATTAATTCCAGGCCCTGACCAGCTCAACTGTAAAGATTTTCCGCCGGCGCACTGCATGTAATTTACCGTTATTTTATGAAATCCGGCCTTTAGTGCTACTCTGCCCGGTTCTTCAACACTGCCATGATTGGCATCGTTTTCTATTAATTCCACATCGTCGATAAACAAACGGCTGCCATCGTTCGAACTTAAAAAGAAGGAATAAATACCGTCTCGCGGCACTTTTATCAGACCTTTGAATTTTAATCCGAAATAACTATTTACCACCGCCGGTTCCAGGCCGATTTTATCTGCCGTTCCGGAAAAAAGAGGCGTTACTTTATCCAAATCTTCTGTGGTTACAAAAAAACGTTCATAATAATCGAAAGCAATGCCAGACACTGCTTTTTCAATTGAAACGGGCTCTTTGTAATCGGCCTTTTTCAGTTTATAAGAAACAGAAAGACCCGAATCAAAATCTTTTTTGAAAGCATTTATTTTCATCAAACATGATTCTGAAACATGAAATGGTTTTGTATATAATCTGGATTGATTTGTGGGCTCTGAGCCATCGAGCGTGTAATATATTTCGGCATTTTCTTCATCGCAGGAAAGCGCAATAATGGT
>JAWKKP010000043.1:0-24070 GCA_041393215.1 Draconibacterium sp. | reverse complement strand
AACCCGCGAAGTAAACCACGCTTTTACCATTCCCGGCGCATCTTTTAACGATTCAAAATCAACAGGGATGGTAACTTTCCCGTTTTCATCCAGTTTCCCTTCAAAAACCGTTTGTTCTTCGGGCGAGAATTTTGTTGCCGGATCGGAAAACGAGTATTTCTCAAAGCCTTCAAACTTTGTTTTGTCTTCAACAAAGAGTACATCGACCTTGGTTTTTAATGAACGGGCAGGCGAACCAAACAACCACATCGATTCCAGGGGAATAGACTTCGTGTCAAGCGTCAGCGCCTTTTCAGGCAATTTTAAATCCACTTTCAAACGATTAGGTTTTACGGTTTCAATTTTTACCCGTTGCGAGAAAACTGCATTTCCTACTTTGGCTTCTGCGCGCCAATTTCCGGTGGGTGCATCACTTTCCGTTTTTATTTTAAAGGAATAAAACCCATTCATATTTTCAGTTTGAACGAGTTTCTCAACCACTTGTCCGTTGGGATTGATCAACTGAAAAATAACCGGATAATCTTCGGGAAATTGTGCATTTTCCTTTTCAACAATTAAATTCAGAAAAAGCGTATCACCGGGCCGCCAAACACCGCGTTCGCCATAAATAAATCCTTTCAGACCATCGGTAATAACTTCGCCCGAAATGTTGAAGTTACTGGTTGAAAGGGCACTTCCGTCGTCCAGCCGCAGATAGCCAAACTGCTTTCCTTTTTGAGCCACCAGCAAAAAAGGCTTTTTCTTTAAGTCCACTTTGGCAAAACCGCTATTGTCGGTTGTTACGGTTTCAATTAACTGGTTCTGATAATTAAACAATTTTAGCTCAACTCCTGATTCCGGATTGGTGGAACGCAAATTTGTAACTGCAAAATCCATCACATGATTTCGTCCTTCCTTGGCAATAATTCCCAGTTCCGACGCAAAAATATTCCGCGAAACAAAATGCGAATTGGTGTAGTAAGAAACATGACAGGGATTTTCACGCTCATCCCATTCAAATCCAGGAGGATAATAATAATCGTAATACCAGCCTGGTTCATCCCATTCTGTTTGATACGGTTCTGCAGTCGAAATTTCGGTTTCTTCCAAAGTTGATTCTTCTTTCTCTTCTCCGCAGTTGTATAACGAGAATTCTTTTTTAAACCGGAACTGCACATTATAAATGGCTCCCTGCTCAATAGTTATCAAATTGGCAAGATTGACTTTATAAGTCCTCCAACGCAAAAGATCACCCGGTTTTTCTCCGTTTAGAGGAATTTTGCCTGAATAAACCAAGCGGCCAACTTTCTTTAGTTCCGAATCGTTATCGAACTGATTGTCTTGAAAAAACTGCAAAATGTTATTCTTAAATATTTGAACGATACGAACTTCAACGGCATTCAAACTCACCGCTTCGAAAGGCATTTCAAGGGTTGTGTTTTGAGGCACAATCACACCTTTTCCGATTAAACGGACAGCAGGTTTTATACTGCTAAACTGCAAGCGAAAAGTTTGCTGTTCTTTAATCTTCGCATAATTAATATTCTGGATTCCCTCAAAAACGGTTAAATCGATTTCGCCTGAAAGCTGGTTTGCAGGATAGGCTTTTATAACGTTTAATTCCGTGGTTAAGCGTAACTCTGTTCCGTCGGCAAGCGTTATCAAACCTGTTAAATCCTGATTTTTTTGTACCGGATCCGAGAATTCAATTTGAATATATTGTTCGGGTTCCTGAACAACTTTAGCATCAAGAATATTAAATACATTCATTGCCGGAACTTCTATTTTTTCTTCCTCTTTTTTATCGACATCAAGCGGCTTTCCATCCCAGGAAATAACCAATTCACGGGAGTTGCTCTCTGCACGCTGAAGACTGTCAATGGTGAAAAAATGTTTGCGACGATCCACATCATGTGTCCAATGCAATGCCACTTCATTTCCTTCGTAAGTTGCGGTAACCACTTTTTCGGCTTCAGCCGGATTTGCAACATCGGCCGTTAACATATACCCCGTAAATTGCATTTTACCAGGCGAACCGCTTCCATAATTTCTCAGTCCGTCAAGCGTAACCGAAAACGACTGTTTTATGGTTGAAAACGAAAAAGGCATTGTTTCCATTTTCTTTTCGGTTTTCAAAATTTTGCCCAGACAAAATTGCGCGGAATAGGATATGCCCGCTTTTAATGGTTCAGAAGGGCGAAATTCTACAATGCGATTTCCGACCAAAACCGTTTTACCACTAATTGCAGGTTTAAAGCTAAATAACTGTTCATCCTCATTTAACTTTTCACTTACTGGTTGTGCCAGATAAACAGTAATGTTAGCTTCTGTGGAAATGGTACCGCTGGTAAAAGCCTGAACATATCTTCCGAACGCAACATCAGTTGCATCTTCCTTTTTATTTGATTGACAACCGGTTAAAAAGAAAATCAGCACAATAACGAAAGGGAATAATAACTTTTTCACACGTTTTTCTTTAAATAAATATTTGGTAACCAAATGTACAAATAAACAGGTGGGAAGTCATAAGAAATTCATCAACAAATTATTAATGTATCAAAAGCCTATATCATGGTTGCAATAGTTAAAACATTGGATTAAAAAGAAAAAAATGACTGCCCGACTGATAGTTATTTTCAAGATAATTGCGGCTCTTGTTTTTTCTTTATTTCACAAAGGAGTAAAACCTTTCACTTTTAAAATTATCAGAAAATTTCGGATAGAATCTTGCTAATGAAAAACAAAGAAGCGGAAATTTATTAAATCCTACTTACTTTCATTCGTCAGAATCTGAACGTTAAACATCTTGAATTCATTTAATTAAGCTACTGGTTTATTTACTTGAATAATAATTTTAAAAATACACACTGTGATCCTTTTGAATTTTGCTCCTGAAAAAACTATATTTAGTCCTACTGAATTTGAAAAAATGGAATGAAAAGGATACTCATACTTTTTTCGCATCCCGCCATTGAAAAATCGAGAGTCAATAAGGTTCTTATCGATTCGATAAAGGATATTGAAGGTATTACTGTAAATGATTTATATGAACATTACCCGGACTTTTATATCGACATTGTAAGAGAACAACAACTTTTACAACTTCATGATATTATTGTTTGGCATCATCCGTTTTATTGGTACAATGCACCTGCGTTGTTAATAGAATGGTTTGATCTTGTTTTGCAGCATGGGTTCGCATATGGCATGAATGGAAGAGCGCTGGAAGGGAAAAAAGCTTTATCTGTGATTTCAACAGGCGGACAACCGGAAGTATATTCCGAAACAGGAAAACACCATTATACAATAAATGAGTTTCTGGTTTCTTTCAAACAATCAGCAGTATTGTGCCGCATGGAATACTTACCTCCTTTTGTTATACACGGCTCGCATACCATTACAAGAGGTGAGATAATTGAATATGCAGAAAAATACAAGAAGCTGTTATTGAATTTGCGCGACGAAAAAATTGATTACGATAAGCTTTCTGAAATGGAATACTTTAACGAGCTTTATAAATAAGTTATGTATAACCAGGATTTATTTTTTCAGGCATTAATTTACCTGGCGGCAGCAGTTGTCTCTGTGCCGCTGGCAAAAAAACTTGGTTTAGGTTCGGTTTTGGGTTACCTCGTGGCAGGAATAATTATTGGTCCATTTATTCTCGGATTAGTTGGAAAGAATACAGATAAAGTAATGCATTTTGCCGAATTCGGGGTTGTATTAATGCTTTTTGTAATTGGTCTTGAACTGAAACCTTCCCTGCTTTGGAAGATGCGGAAATCAATTTTCGGATTAGGTGGATTACAAGTACTTATAACATCGATAGTAATTGCTGCCGTTGCTTTGGCTTTTGATTTTCAAATCAACCAGGCAATTGGAATTGGGTTAATTCTTGCCTTGTCATCAACGGCAATCGTTTTGCAAACCCTCACCGAAAAAGGATTAATTGGCAATACTGCCGGACGTTCAGCATTCTCTGTTCTTTTGTTCCAGGATATTGCAGTAGTTCCTATTCTGGCTATTATTCCGGTTCTGGCAACACTTTCAGGTGCAGAAATTATTGAAAGTTCCGAATTGAACAACATTTCCGGTTTCGCTGCATTATCAGGTTGGTTGCAACTGTTAATTATTGTAGCTGCAATTTCTTCAATCATTATTTTAGGAAGATTTATATCGCGATATTTTTTTAGAATTGTTGCAGAAACCGGCCTTCACGAAGTATTTACGGCATTGGCTCTCTTACTGGTTATTGGAACTGCTTTGGCAATGGACAGAATTGGCCTGTCTCCGGCACTCGGAACTTTTATCGCAGGTGTTGTATTGGCCGATAATGAGTACCGGCATGAACTCGAAACTACCATAGACCCTTTTAAAGGGTTGTTGCTGGGGCTTTTCTTTATTTCTGTCGGGGCAAGCCTGAATTTTAAATTGTTTATCGAAACGCCGTTTACCATTCTTGGCTATGTAGTTCTGCTTATATTGTTGAAATTTATTGTTTTGATAATTCTGGGAAAAATTTTCAGGTTACGAAAAGGGTATGAATTTTTATTTGCTTTTCTGCTCGCACAATCCAGTGAGTTTGCTTTTGTTCTAATTTCCTTTTCCAAACAAAGCCAGCTTTTCACATCTGAGATTTCGGAACTACTTCTGCTCATTGTAATACTTTCAATGGCTATTTCGCCTCTACTGCTTATTTTTAACGACAAAGCTATCAGCCCTTTGCTGGCACGCTGGCAAAACAAAATGGAATATGAAGAAGTGGAAGAACCGGAAAATCCGATAATTATTGCGGGCTTTGGGCGTTTTGGTCTCGTTGTGGGGCGTCTTTTGCTGGCAAATGGTTTTAAGGTAACAATTATTGACAGTAATCCGACCAATGTTGAAATACTCCGAAAATTCGGGTTTAAACTTTATTATGGTGATGTTACCCGCCCAAGAGTAATTGAGAAAGCGGGAATTAAAAATGCAAAACTGGTGATTCTAAGTATGGCTGAATACGATGATGCAGTGAAAGTCGCCGATTTTATCCGGAAAAATTACCCCAAAGTGAAAATTTTTGCCCGCGCCAAGGATCTTTTTCATGCCTTCGATTTTTTCAATCTGAACATTAAAACGGTGCAACCTGAAGTTTTTCACTCTGCAGCAGAACTTGGAGAAATGGTCTTGACCAGCCTCGGATTTTCGAAGTATGAAGCATACAAAGCAACCCGAACTTTTAAGCATCACGAAGAACAGGTTTTGGAAGATTTATATGAGCTTTGGAAAACCGATAAAAAACATTTTATTCAGGAATCGAGGCGTTTTTCCGAACAATTGTCAGAAACACTGCAAGCCGAAAAGAATTATTCGATTCACGAAACTGATTGTGCCTGGGATGTAACCACCATAATTGAAGAAGCTGTTTCGAAAAACGAAAGCGACAAAACAGATAAATACGTTTAAATTAGACTGTTTATAAATTGCGGAATTTCAAATAATTCTGAATTTTGGCATACCGAGATTAACAGAAATGGCTAAATTTGCAACCTGTAAATTACAAAAAGAACAATAAAACGAAAACAGACATTCGACATAGAGGGTTCGTGAAGAAGGTTAATGCAGATTCTGTGATAGTAAACATTGTAAATCAATCAGCCTGTTCTTCCTGTCATGCACAGGGTGCTTGTACAGTTGCAGACTTTCAGGACAAGGAAATCGAAATCTACCATTTTACAAAAAAATATACGCCTGGCCAGGAAGTAACCATTTTATTCCGCGAATCTCAAGGTTTTACTGCATTGCTATTTGGTTATATTTTGCCATTCATGCTGGTGCTTTTAACATTAATCATTGCTGTTTCTGTTTCCAAAAACGAATTGATTGGAGGATTGCTGGCTTTGGCAATTTTAATTCCATACTATATAACATTATATTTCTTTAGGCATTTATTAAAAAAAGTTTTCAAATTCGAACTGGAGGAAAATTATTAACACATGAGCATTACCATTATATATACCATTGCCACATTAAGTGTGATTGGGACATCAGCCGCGGTAATCCTTTATTTTGTTGCACAAAAATTCAAGGTAGTCGAAGATCCGCGAATTGATGAAGTTGAACAGGCGCTTCCCAGTGCCAATTGTGGTGGTTGCGGATTTGCAGGCTGCAGGGCTTTTGCCGAAGCGTGTGTAAAAGCCGATAACCTTTCCGATTTGAACTGCCCGGTGGGTGGAAATGACACCATGGCCAGTGTAGCTTCTATTTTAGGTTTGGAAGCCATCAAAAAGGATCCAAGAGTTGCTTATATCCGTTGTAACGGAACATGCGATCATCGTCCAAAAACAAGTACGTTCGACGGTGCCACAACATGCGCGATTGCCAGTTCGGTTTATAGTGGCGAAAGCGATTGCCAGTTCGGTTGTTTAGGTTATGGCGACTGTTACGATGCCTGCGATTTCGGCGCAATTGATTTACGCGAAGGAATGGGCGTTCCGTTAATTCTGGACGATAAATGTGTTGCCTGTGGAGCTTGTGTCGATGCCTGCCCCAAAAACCTGATTGAATTACGTAAAAAATTTCCAAAAGACAGAAAAATTGTTGTTGCCTGTAGGAATGAAGACAAAGGAGGAATTGCACGAAAAGCATGTAGTGTGGCTTGCATAGGCTGTGGCAAATGTGAGAAAGAATGTAAATTCGATGCCATTACCATTGCCAATAACCTGGCATTCATTGATTCTGACAAATGTAAACTTTGTCGGAAATGTGTTTCGGTTTGCCCGACAAATTCAATCATCGAACTAAACTTCCCTCCCAGAAAAATTGTGACGGAAGAAAAAGAAGAATGTAGTACTGCTAAATAAAAAGGAGAATGTTAAAAACGTTCAAACTTGGAGGTGTTCATCCTCCTGAAAATAAACTCTCTGCCGGCAAAAAAATCGAAGATCTGGCTATTCCAAAATCAGTTTTTATACCTGTAGCCCAACACATTGGAGCACCTTCTACTCCGGTAGTAAATAAAGGCGACTCAGTTAAAGTTGGGCAGGTAATTGCCAAAAGCAGTAGTTTTGTTTCCACAAATATTCATTCATCGGTTTCAGGAAAAGTAAAAAAAGTTGATTTTTCCGCCGATAGCTCGGGTTATCCGAAACAAGGCATTTTTATTGATGTTGAAGGTGATGAATGGATGGAAGAAATTGACCGTTCTGAAGCACTAATCAGCAATTTTGAATTAGATGGAAAGGAAATCGTTCAGAAAATCCAGGATGCAGGAATTGTGGGTTTAGGTGGAGCTACCTTCCCAACTCATGTAAAGCTGGTTCCGCCAAAAGGAATGAAAGCCGATGTTTTGCTCATTAACGGCGTGGAATGTGAACCATACCTGACCTCTGACCATCGGTTAATGCTGGAGAAAACAGACGAAATTCTGGTAGGGATACAACTTTTGATGAAAGCAATGGATGTTGACAAAGCAGTTATCGGGATTGAAAATAATAAACCCGACGCCATTCAGCTTTTAACTGAAAAATCAAAAAATTACAAAGGAATAAATGTTACCGCCTTAAAGGTAAAATATCCTCAAGGCGGTGAAAAACAATTGATAAAAGCTGTTACAGGAAAAGAAGTTCCTTCCGGCGGACTGCCAATTGCAGTTGGCGCCGTTGTTAGTAACGTGGGTACTGCTTTTGCTGTTTACGAAGCGATACAAAAAAACAAGCCACTTTTTGAACGGGTTGTAACCGTAACCGGAAAGGGAGTTGCTACACCATCAAACTTCAAGGTGCGAATAGGTACTGCAACATCAGAACTAATTGAAGCTGCGGGAGGACTTCCTGAAAATACAGGAAAAATTATAAGCGGAGGCCCGATGATGGGACGTGCAATTGCGTCGTTAGACGTTCCTGTAACCAAAGGAACATCCGGAATTTTACTGATGCAGCAAGAGGAATCGAAACGTAAGGAATACTCAGAGTGTATCCGCTGTTCACGATGCGTATCTGTCTGCCCGATGGGTTTGGAACCTTACCTGTTAATGACTTTAGGACAAAAACAGATTTACGACCGCGCTGAAACCAACCGCGTTATGGATTGTATCGAATGTGGTTCCTGTAGTTATACCTGCCCTTCGAACCGGCCTTTGCTGGATTATATCCGTTTTGGGAAAGGCAAAGTTGGAGCAATAATACGTTCAAGAAAAAAATAAAGGCAAAACTGTCATTTCGACGACGCAGGAGGAAAAATCTCTAACTCGAAGAAACAGATTTCTCTCCGCAAAGCGGCAGATTCGAAATGACATAAATAAAAGATAAAACTTGAAATGAGTAATTTACTAACAGTTTCACCTTCGCCGCATGTCCATTCCGGCGATTCAACCCAGAAGATAATGTACCGGGTTGTTTACGCCATGATTCCAGCGTTGGCATGGTCGGTTTTTGTGTTTGGATTCGATGCATTGCGCGTAACATTAATTGCAGTTGCAGCCTGTTTGGCATTCGAATGGCTTATTCAGAAATACATTCTGAAAATTAATCAGACAATAACTGACGGTTCTGCTTTAATAACCGGTATTCTGCTGGCATTCAACGTTCCGTCGAATCTTCCGTGGTGGATTATCATTATTGGTTCTTTGGCAGCCGTGGGAATTGGCAAATTATCTTTTGGAGGATTGGGAAACAACATTTTCAACCCGGCGCTTGTGGGAAGGGTATTCATGCTGATTTCATTCCCCGTTCAAATGACATCCTGGCCGGCAAACCACAGAAGCGGAATTGATGCAGTTACTGCTGCCACTCCTTTAAGTGTAATCAAAGAAGGTGTTCTAAATGGTAGTTCCATTTCAGAAATATCCAAAAATCTGCCTTCAATGACCGACATGCTCTTTGGAAATATTGGTGGTTCGCTGGGTGAAATTTCTGCTATTCTTTTAATCATTGGAGGCTTGTATATGCTTTGGAAAAAAGTAATTACCTGGCATATTCCAACTTCTATTTTACTCACCGTTGCAATTATTTCCACTATTTTCTGGTTGATAAATCCGGATGCATATATTAATCCGGTTTATCATATTTTGTCCGGTGGTCTTATGCTCGGTGCTATTTTTATGGCAACCGATATGGTTACATCTCCAATGACACCGAAAGGCCAGATTATCTTTGGAATTGGTATTGGAGTTATTACCATCAGCATCCGTATGTTTGGCGCCTATCCTGAAGGGATTTCATTTGCTATTCTTATTATGAACGCGTTTACGCCACTCATTAATACCTATGTAAAACCTAAACGATTTGGAGGAAAATAGAAATGGCAAAACGTGAATCGACATTTACAAACATGGTGTTAACCCTCCTGGTTGTTACACTCGTTGCCGCTGCAATTTTGGGCTATGTTTACGATTTAACCAAAGGCCCTATTGAAATTGCAAAACTGAAAGCACAGCAGGAGGCAATAAAAAAAGTACTTCCTCCATTCGAAACGTTGGGAGATTCTTACAAAGTGCCTGCTGAATCAGGTGCTGACAGTCTTGAATTCTTTCCGGCCTACAATGGAACTGAACTTGTCGGGGTTGCAATTCAAACTTATACAAAAAAAGGTTTTAGCGGCTTGATTACCGTGATGGCCGGCGTTGACAAAGAAGGAAATTTTTCAGGATACGAAGTTTTAGAACATGCTGAAACACCTGGGTTAGGCTCTAAAATGGGTGACTGGTTTAAAGCCACAGATAAACCCAAACAAAACGTAATTGGTAAAAGCCCGAAAACAACTAAATTTCAGGTAACAAAAGATGGCGGTGATATTGATGCAATTACTGCTTCAACAATTTCGTCTCGCGCATTTTTAGATGCGCTCACCAGAGCCTATAATTCTTACGAGCAAAATTTAAATAAATCTACCGGTATTGCCGGCAATTAATAAAGCAGTTATGAATCAGTGGAAAAACTTTACCAAAGGATTTATTAAAGAAAACCCAATTTTTGTTCTGGTATTGGGAATGTGCCCCACATTAGGTGTAACATCATCAGCGATAAACGGACTTGGAATGGGATTGGCTACAACTTTTGTTTTAATAATGTCGAATATTGTTATTTCATCTGTTAAAAGTGTAATTCCAGAAAAGGTAAGAATACCGAGTTTTATTGTAATTATTGCTGCATTTGTAACTGTTGTTCAGTTGGCAATGCAGGCTTATGTTCCGGCGCTATACAAAAGTCTGGGGCTTTTCATCCCGCTTATTGTTGTTAACTGTATTGTACTGGGACGCGCCGAAGCCTTTGCTTCAAAAAATAACATTGTTTCATCCGCTATTGATGGATTAAGCATTGGCCTTGGTTTTACATTTGCCCTGGTATTATTAGGTAGTATTCGCGAAATTCTGGGTAGCGGAAAATTATTCAATTTTACTATTTATCCGGAACATTACGTAACACTGCTCTTTGTTTTGGCACCCGGTGCTTTTATTGTTTTAGGTTACTTGATTGCATTAATTAACCGTATCAGAAAAAATTAGAAGGAGATAAATCATGAGCTACATAATTATCATTATATCAGCCGTATTAGTAAACAATATTGTATTAATGCAGTTTTTGGGAATCTGCCCTTTTCTGGGAGTTTCCAAACGTATTTCAACAGCTATTGGAATGGCAGGCGCTGTTGCCTTTGTAATGGTACTTGCTACCATTGTTACCTATTTAATTCAGAATTATATATTGAACAGGTTAGGTCTGGCTTATTTGCAAACTATTGCATTTATCCTGGTTATTGCTGCTTTAGTACAATTGGTCGAAATTATTCTGAAAAAAGTGAGTCCTGCTTTATATCAGGCTTTGGGTATTTTTCTTCCGCTGATTACGACCAACTGCGCCATTCTTGGTGTAGCAATTTTAACCATTCAAAAAGACTTTAATTTACTGGAAGGTGTTGTTTTCGCAATTTCTAATGCAGTAGGTTTTGGCCTGGCTCTTACTATTTTTGCCGGTATCCGTGAACAGCTGGATTTAGGAAATATTCCAAAAGGATTAAAAGGAACGCCTATTGCATTAATTACTGCCGGAATTCTGGCTATGGCTTTTATGGGATTTTCCGGGTTAGTGTAAAAACTCACACTTTAAGAATCACGCAAATTCTTAAGATTAGCCTCAGCCTTTTAAAGGCCAAATTTTCGAAATCGATATAACAAATAATGAATGGGTAATCGTACCTGTTTTGCTCTAATGAGAAAACATTAAAAAGGGGATATCTCAAGCATGAAAAGAATTATGGATTCCAGGTATAGAAAAGGGCCATCTTCCCGCAATGCGATCAGACAGCCCAATTATTGAATTTACCATCATGTAAAATCTATTTCTACAAATCGTAGGATAATCGAAATCCTATAAAAATCAGAGACGTTTCATACTTTCCATATTCAGAATAAATGTTACATCCATATATGATGATCCGGCACCGTAGTTTTTAATGGTGTAAGTGTAAGTTCCTTTGTTAATAATGTCGACAAGCGGAACGGTATAATAGCTGACACCAAGGTCATCATCAGCATCCGGCCACAAATCACTTTCTTTTACAGCAAGCCGTATTGAAATTTTATCACTCCCTTTCAAATTAGTAAACTTTCGGTTGGTAGTTGTATTATTTGAGAATGTGTGTGTACTGTTTTTACCTAACTTTAAATACGAACCTCCTGAGCCTACATTCCAATTTAAATAACTTTTATCCGGATTACTCGCGGCCCAGCACTTCACACTTCCATAAAGTTCATTGGGACTTCCGTTACCATCTTCAAAATAAGGTTGCATTTGGTAGAGGCGAACTGAAATATCGTAACGAACATTATCGGTACGCGGAATGGCGGAACGAACCGGGTACGAAGCGGCAAAAACAACTTTTGCAATGGTGTTATCGCTGATATAACGCAATTTGTAAGAAATGGGTGCACCGGGCGAGGATTTGGAATAATTTCCACCTTGTGTGATGTACTTTTTAAAATCCTGAAAACTGTTGATAGCGGCGCCTGCGTCAGCGCCTGATCCACCCAAAACATACACTTTCATTGTTGAAGAAGAACTTAGTTTTTCAAAATCGGCCGAAGCATCACCGCTAACGTCTCCGTATGAGCCCTCCAGATACGTGTGAACTTCTGATTCTGTCAATTCCGACTCCACAGTAAATAAAGCCATTCTCCCAAAAGTAACGGTTGAAATGTACATCGGCATCATAGCACCAAAATTAGCGGAGCCAGGTTCTCCGTCAATCAAATCGGAAGGTTTCGATGGCAAATCAAGATCAAGAGTATAATAATTTTGGATGAACTTTGCCACCACCCGCGACTTCACTTTTGTATTCGAATAGTTAAAACTACCGTACACATCGGTTACTCCGGAAGTATAACTAGCGTGCAAAGCCAGATTCATCTGTTCGCGGCTGTAAACATTTTCCACCGTAAAACCAAGATTAGCGGGCGGAACATCATATTCCTGGTTCATCAGGCTGTTTACGGCTTCACGAACGGTACTTAATTTCGGATCGTCCACCTCCACTGAAACTTTTCCGGAACCCTGTAAAGAAGTTGAAATTGTAATTGGTTTGCGTTTAACAGAAATCGGAAGATAGCTTCCATCCAGAATACTTTCTCCTTTTATTAACGCTCCGGGATAAATAACATCCGTTTGCGGATTAAGCACAATCTGCTCATCATACCCGGCAGCAGCTGAATAATAGCTTATTGTATAATCATATTCCTGATCCTGCTCGGTTGTTATACTATCAACGGTTGCATTTTTTTCAGAAGGAAACTGAACAGGTGGTAAACTCAGAATATAGTCGTTGATTTCTACACTGAAATCGGGCATATCGTCTTTCTGGCATCCAAAAATCAGAAAAACTGTAAGTGCAATCGTAACTGTCAAAAACGGGGAAAATTTCTTTTTGCTTTTATTATTCTTGTAAGCAAAATTGTCGGATGAATAAACTTTTTTCATGATGATAGATTTTAAAATTTAATACTATCACCAAATTAGGACTAATCGGTATTTTATTGATTACAAATATGTTGCATAGTATTACACAAATGTTGCATCGGGCTACAACAGCTGTAAATTCAGGCTATTCCGAAGTTCACCGGGAGTGATTTTAAAATATTCTTTGAAACATTTATTGAAATATGCCGGATTGTTAAACCCCACCTGATAAGAAATTTCAGCTATGGTTCCAACATTTTTTTCGATTAACCCGCGCGCTCTTTCCAAACGGTATTCACGAATAAACTGGCTGGCAGTTTTTCCAGTTGTGGCTTCAAGTTTTCGGTGAAGCTGACTCCGGCTTAACCCAATTTTACCGGCAAGTTCTTCAACAGTGAACTCTTCATTGCCCATATTATCTTCTATGATTTGGCAAATCTTTTCAATAAACACTTCTTCAAGCGACTTTACCACCAGGTTATTGGGTTTAATAATCAGCTCCCGCGAATATTTTTCGCGAAGTTTATCACGGGCGTCTAACATATTCTTTACCCGTATCTGAAGTTCACCCGCATTAAATGGTTTGGTTAAATAGGCATCGGCTTTGGCACCCAAACCTTCCAAACGATTTTCCACCGAAGCTTTTGCAGTTAACAGGATAATTGGGATATGGCTGGTAAGTTCATTATTCTTCAAGGTGTGCGTAACTTCAATGCCGTCTTTTTCGGGCATCATCACATCGCTGATAATTACATCGGGAACCAACTCCAGCGCACGTTCGATTCCTTCTTTTCCGTTCATGGCAGTTTCAATTTGATAATCGGCCTGAAGAACAGATTGAATGTATGAAGAAACCTCCGGATGATCTTCGACTATAAGAATAACAGGCACTCCAATTTTAGTTTTCGAATCTGTGACGGTAATTTTACTAACTTCGTTTTCTTCTGATACAGGCTGGAGTGTTGATACTTTTTGTGTGGCTATTTCATCCGGATCGGTAACAGAAAGGTTGGTTGGAAGTGTTACAAAAAACCGGGTTCCATTCTCCTTCGAGCTTTTCACTTCTATTTTTCCGCCATGCAATTCCACCAGTTCTTTGGTGAGTGCCAAACCAATTCCTGTCCCCTTCCCTGCTTTTTGTTCATGTTCACTCTGATAAAAACGATCAAACAAATTATCACACAATTCAGGCGGAATATACGACCCCGAATTAGTCACTCTAATTTGTACACGATTTGTTTTTTCAACATCATCCGAATTCATTCCCACTTCAATAACACCACCTTCTGGTTCAAATTTAAATGCGTTGGAAAGCAAATTATTGATAATGGTCTCTACATTTTCGCGGTCGAAATTCGCCATAAATTCATTCCTGTCGGTTTTAACTCCGAGACGAATATTTTTTGTTTCCGCCAACGAATGAAATGATAGGACTGTACTTTTCAGCATAGCAACAAAATCGCCGGAAGTAATGTGCAGCCTGTATTTCCCGGCATCCAGTTTCGATAAATCCAAAATCTGATTGATTAAGGCCAGCAATCGGTCTGCTTGTTTTTTTACCATCTTCAATTCACCTTGAAAAGGTTGTGTCTCCTTTTTCTGAAGCAAATCGTGTACTGGTCCCAGAATCAATGTAAGTGGCGTTCGGAATTCATGTGAAATATTGGCAAAAAACCTCGATTTTATTTTGTCCAGCTCTTTCTCGTTGGCCAGTAACTGGCGATTTTTTCGGTAGGCCAGCACCAAAATGGAAACAATTAGCAAGGCAATAATACTGGTTAATATCCACAACCCGGTAACCCTGCGTTTATTGGTTTGCATCGTTTCCTTTTCCAACTGCAAAGAACTAATTTGCTGTTCTTTTTTCTCGGCTTCATATTTCGAAGCCATTTCGGCAAACTGCCGTTTGTTTTCGTTGGCAATAACACTGTCGTTAAACTGCGCATAAAGTTTGTAATTATCCAGCGCCCTACCCGGCTGGTTCAAGGCTTCATAAGCTTCCGACATTACAAGATACCCTTCGCTGAGCTTGCTGTCGTCGTCAATATTTTTAGCATGATCAATGCATCGGCTAAGATTTTTTATCGCTTCTGAATACTCTGCTTTTTTAAACAAACATTTTCCGATTCCCAGGTAATTGGAACATTTGAAAAGCTCGTCGTTGAGTTTATTGCTCAACTGCAGCCCTTCCTCAAAAATGCTTAGCGCCATGTTATAGTCTTCAGTCTCGAATTCCAACTTTCCCTGCGAGTACATCGTTTTTATTTTCTCCTGCTCAAAACCGCGAGTGTCATTCAAATAGAAAGAAGAATCAAGTGCCACCCGGGCTTTTTCGAAATCTTTTAATTCCAGGTAAATATCACCCAGCATCCGGTAAGTAATTGCTGTAAATTTTTCATTATTATTATTCCTGCGGTAAGCCAGACTTGTTTTCAGAATTTCAAGGCTTTTATTGTATTGCTTTTGAACATTGTACAATTCCACCAACTTATCCAGCGAAAAAATTTCCCATGCCCGTACATTTTGCCGTTGAAAAATTCCCAGAGCCTCAAGTGTAGCTTTAATAGCCTGATCGTAATTCCCGGTTGAGCCATAATTCCCTGATATCATATAGAGTGTGGCGCCATAACCAATGGAATCGTTGTGCGACAAAAAAACCTCTCCGGCTTCCGTGGCATATTCTGTTGATTTTTCGTAATTCCCCAATTCAAACTGAATATTCCCGAGATTATACAAAATTGAACCTTCAATTTCATAATCTCCAACCTGCTTATTTGCCTCTCTCGCTTTCAGGTAGTTTTCGGCTGCCAGCGTATTTTCACCCAGCTGAAAATGGGCATTCCCCAATCGTTCATAACTTCGGGCCACGCCAAGGTAAAACTTTGTTTTTTGGGCAATTGCCAATGCTTTGTCGGCGTATTCAATAGCCTTCTTTGTATCGTTGTAGGTCTTAAAATCGCAAAGTGTTAAGTAAGTGGTTACAATAACACTGTCGTCAGCCGAAGTACGAACCACATTCAGCAGGCTGTCTTCTACAGTTTGTGCAGAAATATAATTACCATTGAAAAACCCTTGAAAAATAAATAAAATGGCCAGGAATATTTTAAAGAAAGAAGCCTTCATCAAATGCTGTTTAAATCCATTATTTGAAACGAAATAGCCGGTTTTATCAAAATGTGACAGATTTAATACAATTCAATCTTTTATTTTGTTCAATATAACGAGTTCATCCTCAACATCTGCAAAAAAAAGAAATGGTACGGTCGTTTCTTTATTTTGAAATTAA
Organism: Draconibacterium sp.; assembly: GCA_041393215.1. Taxonomy (GTDB): domain Bacteria; phylum Bacteroidota; class Bacteroidia; order Bacteroidales; family Prolixibacteraceae; genus Draconibacterium. The sequence goes on along the minus strand of JAWKKP010000043.1, from coordinate 7,876 downwards.
TAACGTAACTAAAAAAATATGGGACACACTTAACAATCTCCAAAAAATCAAAGTTTAGTTTCTTCATGGGATGAACTAAAATTACCTATTAAACAAAGCCATTTCAACGCTTGTTAATCATCCATATGGAAAAAGCGATTAACACGATTTTACATCAAAAGAACATAAAACCCACAGCCATGCGGCAGTTGGTGCTTGATGTACTGCTAAAAAAACAACAGGCAGTCAGTTTATTGGAAATTGAGCAGCAATTTGAAAATGTGGAACGTTCAACCATTTTCAGGACCTTAAAAATATTTCAGCGAAACTGCATCATTCATAAAGTTGATGACGGAACCGGAGCAGTAAAATATGCATTGTGCAGCGAAGGCTGTACCTGCTCGTTTGAAGATTTGCATGTCCACTTTCTATGTACCAATTGTGGTCAAACTACCTGTTTAAAGGAGCTTGCAATACCCGATTTAAGTCTGCCCGAAAACTTCCGTTTTGAAAGCGCCAATTTTGTAATTAAAGGCGTTTGCGCATCATGCAGCTAAAGTTTGCAATCCTGTTGCAAAGTGGAAGATCATATCTTTGCATAGGTTAGAATTCAACGAAAATGAAATATAGACTTACGATCCTTTTTTCAGCTTTCATTCTTTTTAATGGACTTGCCCAGAACACAGTGTATTTTATTATTACCGATGATTTGAATGAACCACTAACAGGCGCAAATATTGTTGTTGCAGAAACAACCACCGGAACAGTTACCGATAGTGCAGGAACCGCGCAATTCAATAATCTACACTACGGAAAAGTAAAAATTAAAATTTCATTTATCGGGTTTGAGGAAAAATCGATAACACTAAACTTCCCGGCTGATAACAACAAAACCTTTGAAATTGAACTGGAAGCCGGTGAAGAACTGGAAGAAATAGTGATTTCCACTACTCGTTCATCCAGAACCATCGATGATATCCCAACCCGGATTGAAGTGATTTCGGGGGAAGAACTGGGTGAAAAAGCTGCCATGAATTCCAGCAACATCGGGATGCTTTTGCGCGAAACCACCGGGGTTTTAATGCAGCAAACCTCACTGAGTTCGGGTAATTTAAGTATTAAAATACAAGGGTTGGATGGCCGCTATACACAAATTCTGAAAGACGGATTTCCGTTGTATGGAGGATTTGCAGGCGGGCTGTCGATTATGCAGATTCCCCCACTCGATTTGCGACAGGTGGAACTCATTAAAGGAAGCAATTCAACGTTGTATGGTGGCGGGGCTATTGCCGGAATCGTTAACCTGGTGTCGATTGTTCCTGAAGAAGATCCGGAGCTGAGTATCATGTTTAACCAAACAAGCGCACTGGGAACAACCGGAAATATCTTTTATGCGCAGAAATATGGCAAAACCGGCATGTCGCTGTATGGTTCAATCTATAGCCAAAAGGCTTTTGACCCAGACGACGATAATTTCTCGAACATTCCGAAAGCGCGCTCTTTTAGCCTGAATCCAAAATTTTATTTGTACGTCAATCCAAACACGGAAATTAATCTGGGGATAAACGGAATATTTGATCACCGTACCGGTGGCGACATGGATGTGATTAATGGTAAACCGGATGCAGAACATGTGTTCACAGAAGAAAATACATCGGAGCGCTATTCAACACAATTTGCATTTGTAAATTCGCATGATGAGCGCACATTCAGCATAAAAAACAGTGTCAGTTATTTTGACCGGGAACTATCAATTCCCGATTACCGTTTTTCGGGAAATCAGTTATCAAGTTTTACAGAAGCGCTTTTTATTTTGCGCAAAAACGAAAACTCCGACTGGCAGTTTGGCGCTAACCATTACTACGAATCGTTTAACGAAGACCCACAGGATACGGTTGCAGCAAGAGATTATTCACACAGCACCTTTGGGGGATTTATCCAAAACACCACCGACTTCTCACCAAAAATTACGCTGGAAAGTGGATTCAGGACCGATTACGACATAACGCACGGCAGCTTTTTCCTTCCGCGTTTATCGCTGCTTTACAATGTTAACAAAAACCTGACTTCGCGAATTGGCGGAGCCATGGGATATAAACTTCCCACTATTTTTACCGAAGATGCCGAGCGGATTTATTTCCGGAATATCGAACCACTTTCGATGGATGACGCTGATGCAGAAACTTCGATGGGTGGAAACTTCGACATCAACTACCGGATCGTTTTTTTTGATGAACTGGCCTTTTCCATCAACCAGCTTTTTTATGTAACACAGCTAAAACATGCACTGGTTTTAAGAGAAAACGAAACAGCAAACCGATACTTTTTTGAAAATGCTGACGGAAATATTCTGACCTCGGGTTTTGAAACTAACCTGAAACTGTCGTACAAAGACTTTAAAATGTTTTTTAATTATGCGCTTATCGATACAAAGTTGAAATACGACAATATTAACAACCAAAAACCCTTAACACCAAAAAACAATGCAGGTTTTGTGCTGATGTATGACGAAGAGGAAAAATGGTCCATTGGTTATGAATTGTATTATACGGGTTGGCAATTCGATGAAGATTACAACAAAAAAACCGACTTTTGGATGATGGGCTTTATGGTCATGCGACATTTTGAACGCATTTCGGTGTTTATCAATTTTGAAAATTTTACCAACACCGTTCAATCCAAATTCGAACCACTGGTTTTACCTCCATACAACAATCCTGCTTTCCCTGATATATGGGCACCCACCGATGGTTTTGTATTTAACGGGGGTTTTAAAATCAATCTGTTAGGAAAATAACATAATTTCATTTTCGTCCCGTGGCATTAACATTTTATTAAATACTTTTTCATCCTGAATAAACCAGAATTTCCCTATATTGGCGCTAAGCGAATTGAAAACGATTATGGAAGAATTTCATATTAACATACTGAATATTTCGGCAGTTTTACTTTCTGCATATATGGGAGGCCTGTTGATTCGGAAAATCGGGTACCCTGCAATTTTAGGTGAACTTTTAATCGGAATTATTCTGGGTCCTGCGGTTTTTGGACTGCTGGAATTTACCGAATCAATAAAGGTTCTTTCCGAAATCGGCATCATTTTGCTAATGGTGTACATTGGCATGGAAATCGATTTTCATGATCTGAAAAAAGCATCATGGGCCGGTTTACTGGCTGCTTTAGGTGGATTTTTCGTTCCTTTTGTGCTGGGCTATTTTACCATTGTCGGGTACGGAGGAACTCCCATGGCCGGACTCTTTGTTGCCATCGCCATCGGTGTAACTTCGCTGGCAACCAAAAGCCGGATTCTTATCGATTTAAAACTACTGAATACGCGAATTGCCTATGTGATGATGGCCGGTGCTTTAATTTCTGATACACTGGCACTGGTAATTTTTTCAGGGATTACCAACTTCGCGGAATCCAGTTCAGTCGATCTGCAGAAATTATTGCTTATCAGCGGAAAAATCATCCTGTTTTTTGGAGTTACCATTTCTATTGGGATTTTTCTGCTGCCGCGCCTGGGAACCTATCTTGCAAAATCGAAAGTAAATAACAGTACTGCCTATTTTACAATGATACTGATTGTTACATTTGGGTACTGTGAGTTGGCAGAATTAGCCGGAATGCACAGTATTTTAGGCGCTTTTATGGCCGGGTTATTTTTGAAAGGCAACCTGTTCCCTAAAAATATTACCAAAGAACTGAACAAGGCTTTCTACGACGTTTCCATCGGGTTTATGGCGCCCATCTTTTTTGTTTCGGCAGGTTTCTTTGTCGACCCAGCCGTTTTCAGAACCGATTTAGGACTGCTAATCTTAATTACCACACTGGCCATAATTGGTAAAATTGCCGGCACGGCATTGTTCTATTTACCATCACGAAACGGGTGGCGCGAAGGGTTGACCATTGGAACAGGCATGAATGGCCGCGGCGCAGTTGAGATTATTATTGCCGGAATAGGGCTTGAGATGGGAATTATCGACAAAACCATTTTCTCAATTCTGGTATTTATGGCCATCTTCACCACGCTAACCGTGCCCGTTTTGCTAAAATGGACAACAGGATGGCTCAGAAACCGTGGCGAACTGGTTTATGTGGATAAACGCAAAGGCGTTTTGATTCTGGGTGTTAACCCGGTAAGCCTCATCCTCGCCAAATATCTTACCAAGAAACTACCGGTTACGTTAATCGACAACAATCGGGAAATGGTCAGTCATGCCGAACAACTGGGCTACAAATGCATTTATGGCAATGCCCTGAATGAAGAAGTAATTGAAGCTACAACCCCCGAAAATATAAACACTTTTATTGGCCTAACGCCTAACGGCCAGGTGAATTTGCTGGCAGGCAAACTGGCCCACGAATCGTTCCTGATTCCACACATGCATTTGGTGGCTTCTTCTAAAGACGATAATGTAGGCACCGATGTCTTAACCAAGTTTAATGCATCAACCATGTTTGCCAAAACCGTAAGGCTTGACCGCTGGTTTCAAAGAATACAAAGTGGAAAAGTAAAGGAAAACGTTGAAACGATTGCCAAAGAAATTACCTGCAACCTTTGGAATGATAAACAGGGAAGTAAAAACACAATTCTGCCTTTACTAATCGAAGGTGAAACCGGTGCAATCCGACTGTTTCATTCAGGCGATACAGTAATCGCAGGTGAAAAGGTTATCTTTTTGGAAGAGGTGAATTAGCTCATTAACATTTTTCGTTTAAGAAATCTTTTCCCCGCAGGTGTAAATACCACTAACTTCGTCACCCTCATTTTTGTACCATCGGTAATCTTAACCGGGGAACCCCTATTCTTCCATAGGAAATCATCGATATTACCTAAAGAATTATTCTGCTTCCAAAGAGAATTATCTTGCTCCCCTTTGGAAGGGCATTGCTACCCTAAGGAACCATAGTTTTTACCTATGGAATTATATTGCTGCCAAAGGGAATATCTATCCTTCCATTCAGGATTGTTCTGATGATGAAGGGCAGAACCTTTATTCCAACAGGAATTTTCCCCTTCCTCCGGACTAAAAGTCTTCTAAAAGTGCTGAAATGACTGGAATCTACCACAAGAATCAAAAGTGTTCCCATTAAGCGGACATTGCGCAAATACAAACTCAAAAGTCTGAAAAACCGTGGTTGAACTGATGTTATGTTTATATTTAAAATCTAAAAAAGAAAAAGATTATTGTAAAATAAAAAACAAGAAAAAAACAAAAGCTATATTTAAAGCGGTGTTCAGCGGGTAGTTGAACCATCGTTCTCTGTAACAACAACAATTTGTATTTGACGTATTGGCAATAAAAATAAAAACGAACCAATTGGCCCGAAGAAAGCCAGAAAATGAAGTATTTCAAATTTACGCATTCCTCGCAGCCAAACCATTAGCCATGTTGATGCAGATGACGAACTTAAATATTAACAAAACCACGGTAACTGTTAACGTTTAAACCAGAAGTTGAAAAGCTATATTTATAAACCCATATTGGCGATATAAAACAAAGTAACCACAGAGAAATAAAAGTATAATATCCACCCATATTAAAGTACATCAACATTAATAATATGAAACATTTAAAAGAACAAACTCAACAAAACAATTCACGCAGGGACTTCCTAAAAATCGGAAGCATGGCAGCACTTGGCTTTACACTTCCTTTGAATCAATCTTTTGCATTGACCACTTCAGATAAAAAGTTGAGAATTGGTATTGTTGGAGGGCGCTTTGGCTGTACATTCCAGTTTCACGAACATCCCAACTGTATTGTTGAAGCAGTGAGTGATTTAAGACCGGAACGGCGGAACGACCTCATGAAAACATACAAATGTTCAAAATCTTACAACTCGCTGGAAGAGTTGGTCAAGGATAAGAATATTGAAGCAGTTGCTGTATTTACAGAGGGGCCAAATCATTTTAAACATGTGCTGGAATGCCTGAAACATGGTAAACATGTGCTTTGCGCAGTTCCTGCTATTTGGGGCTCAATTACCGAAGCGGAAATGCTATTGGAAGCGGTAAAAAAATCCGGATTAATTTATATGATGGCAGAAACCAGCTATTACCAGCAGTTTACAATTTCTTCAAGGAATTTCTATAACGAGGGTAAATTTGGCAACCTTTTCTATTGCGAATCAGAATATCAACATGATGGTTTGGAAGAACTATACTTTGAAAACGGAAAACGTACTTGGCGGCATGGTGTTGCACCAATGCATTACCCCACCCATTGCACCGCTCACCTAATAAGTGTTACAGGAGAGCGCCTAACCCAGGTTAGCTGTAATGGATGGGGTGACGACGATCCAATTCTGAAAGACAATGCTTACAATAATCCCTTTTGGAATGAATCGGCACTTTTTAAGACTAACCGTGGAAATAGTTTTCGTGTAAATGTTTGGTGGAAAGGTGCCCATATGGGTTGTGAACGGGCACAGTGGATTGGAGATAAAATGAGTTTTTATACATCGAATCCGGTTGGAAGCGATTCAGTAATTATCAATTCAACAACTAAACTTGGAAAAGATGATGGCGGGTTCGTACGCACCGATGCAAAAAAACAAAAATACGACCAACCCAATTGGTGGGCAACAGAACTCCTTCCTGAGCCTTTAAGACACAATAGCTCCCATCATGGATCGCATACATTTATTACGCATGAATTTGTTGATGCATGTATAAATGAAAGAAAGCCAACTGTTGATATTCATGAAGCACTCGCCTATACAGTTCCCGGAGTAATTGCACATGAATCGGCGTTAAAAGGTGGAATTTCAATTGAGATTCCGCAATTCGACTAAACAAAATGCTTTTCAGAAATTAAACAATTTCTGTTTTATTGAACACTATTTCTATAACATAGTAGGTAATAGTGTTCGTGTATTTCTTATTAAATTACTGATATCCTTAGGATATTATTATGCCTTTGGGCTGGAGATAGTCAACTTACAACTAATAAAATAGGATATAATAATTTAAGTTAGCAGGAATACTATAATTCGAAATGAAAATTTAAAAGGAAATATTCGGGTTATATGGTTATAAATATGTTTAGTTCATCGTGAATAAATGAGACAAACCTTTAGCGGGTTTTTATTGCTTCCGCTTTTTTCCTATTTGCGTAGTTTCTGCCCCCTTTTACATAATACTCTCCAATAGCAGGAGAATTATCGCCAAATTCTTTCCTGACATAGGTGAGTATCTGCGCAATCTCTTCATCTTTCAGATAATCCAGCGGCGGCATTACGCCGTCAAAAGCTACCCCATTTATCTCAATGGGCCCGCTTAGTCCGTTAATAACAACATCGATTAGCTTGCCCTGATCTCCCTTTACCCAGTCAGAACCGACGATGGAAGGAAATCTGCTGCCATCACCTTTACCGTTGGCCATGTGGCATGCCCCACAATATTTAACGTACAGCTTCTCTCCTGCTTCAGCCGTTAGAGGAGAGAGATCGTCTTTTACTTCATCAGGGGTTTTAATGTTGGGCTGCATTTTGCGTTTCTCTGTTTGTGCCAATTGTGCCTGACCGAAATTATTTTTATCTCCCTTGAACATTACACGCCAGATTTTTCCGTGTTCACTCTCGCTGATATACAACGAGCCATCGGGGCCTTCGGCAATTCCCATGGGTCGGTATCCGGCATTATCGGTTTCAAAAATAGTATCCACCTTTGAAAATCCATCGGCAAAAACTTCCCAATCACCCGGCTCACCATTCACAAAAGCAACAAAAGCAACAAAGTAACCGGCCTGAGGATACGGAGCACGGATAGTAGAGCCATGAAAAGCAATAAAAGCACCGTTTTTATAATGAAGAGGAAACTGATCGCCCTGGTAAAAATGGAGGTCGTTAGGCGCCCAATGACCGGGAAAACCAATAATAGGTTGCTCAT
>JAWKKP010000042.1:0-28662 GCA_041393215.1 Draconibacterium sp. | reverse complement strand
TAAAATTTGAGCTTTTCATTTTTTTTGAAAGTATTATTGTTATTTGTACAATTTTCAGATCGGATAAAAAAAAGAGCCTGCATTTTGCAGACTCTTTCTTTTAATTTCAGTATGAGTTATCTTTTAATAGCTTTAAAACGACCCAAAATATTTTTGCTGTCGCTTACAACTATCATGTACATTCCAGCCGGTTCACTATCCAATGAAACGGTTTCAATATTTCTCTGTACACTGATATTGCGAATCATTGCTCCTGTAGAATTATACACCTGAATTTTATTTCCGGCTAAAACACCACTGATGTTGATTTTTCCGGTTGTTGGATTTGGATATAATCCGATTTGAGCAGAATTCGTGAAACCAGATGAAGTCAATGTTCCAATCGAGTATGTAACTGTGATTTTACCGTCCATCGATGTTACTTTTACCATATCGGAGCTTGAAACATTTCCGGTAGTTTTTTCAACTCCTTCTGCATCGACTAACATTGCTGTAGCACCATCAGCAGAGGTAATGGCAGAGAAGAAATCAGCAACAGAAGTTCCGCTGGCGACTTCACTAACTAAATAAGTTTCCTGATTGACTTCATACATGTTGGATAAAATGTATGCAAGATATTTTGTTTCAAAATATTCCTCTGACAATGCAGAAATATGATAAGCTGTTGTGTACATTCCATTTGGAGAAGTAACAATTACTTTATCGTCAAGAGCAAACTGTCCATCCATTCTTTCGTGGCCTAATTTATCGACCAGCTTAATTGTTGCTCCAGCCGAAGGAACGAGATTTGCCAATAAAGTTTGAACGGAAGTTCCACGTGGTACAAACTGAATTAATAAATCCTTTTGAGAAACGGTATAAACATCAGAAGTCAGGAATGCATCATTTTCACTAACATCAGGTATTAATTGATAGATGATTTTAGTTATACCATTTTCAGCAGTAACGTCAAAAAAGATATTATCATTTACAGTTACTTTTACATATGTTGTATCAAAATTCAGCATTAATAAAGAAACATAAGCGCCATCTCCATTAATTACATCCAGGCTTGCTCCCTCCGGAACTGTTATATTATCAAGAATCGTACTCAGTGTTGTACCGTATTCAAAACCTTTAATTGTTGCTGTACCTGCTTCTTCACTACCTGCACTTTTGGGCTCGCTCACTACATCAATTGTGTAACGTGATGATGTAAGCCTAGCGTCAGAACTTAACCCTTCTTCTGATACTTCCAACAAATATTTTGTAGTGTTTATGCTGTCGGCCGACATTACAACCAAGGTATCGTTGTTGCTTAACAATGCATCCATAGCAAGTTCGCCGTCAATTCCTTTTACCTTTAAATCCTGATTTTCGTCGGCTTTAATAATATTGCTTAAGAATACATCTGAAGTAGTACCGGTGGTCATTCCTTTAATGCTTTCAAGCTGACCATTTTTACCATAACCTGGACTTACTTTATAAACTGTTGAGGACACGGTTGACTTGTAAAAGGTAACTTCATTTAAGTAGTGCTGCCCAACATCTTTGGTGTCATTCAGAATATTATTTGGCCAGCCAACATTTCTTGCTTCCCAGTAGCGAGGCCTGTAAACCAACCATTCTGAGTCATCTTCATTGGTCCCCATAGAAGCGCCATAAGTTGGATTTCCAACAGCTACGCTCGGCTTTCTAATAAAATTCGAACACTGATCAGATCCAAAGTCAGTTTGACCGGCAAGACTCCATTGACTGCCATCTCCATGTCCAAAAACATCGATTAAAATAAAATCGTTTGGATCATTGGCTGGTTTTTCTCCAGATTTAACAGAATCATTTACTATTTTAAATAAGTAGTAGTTATTGCCAGTCCATTCATGAACTGCACTGGCCCATTCTGTGTAAGTTTCTCCCCATGGATTATCCGGTGAATTTAAGAATACATCCGTTTTAAGTCTTGGATCTGTGCCCGTAAAGTTCGCATCGGCCCACCCCCAGGTATTACCACCATTTATGTGGCCACCTACAAATACATCACCAGGAAAAACCATTGGACTTACATTAATATCCTGTTCCAGTCTGCCTGGGTTTACACTCCAGTTGGCTTCATTAACCCATTTATAACCAGGTACATATTTGCGATATCTTGCACCCCAGTCATCTACACCTGAATAGGCTTGAATTGCTGCAGCTGGTGTAGTTGAACCATCACAAACCAGCATATAGTTACTTAAGTCAAGTGGTTGATTACCCGGATTACAGATTTCAACAAATCCGTTGTTCCACATATCCTGGAAGACAATTTCAGAGATAAAAGGTTCGGCATTGAATGGTTGAATATCTGTTGGACTCTTTTCCTTTGTTAACAAAACGGAGTATACATTTTGTGTTGTTCCATCTTCAGCGGTTACTGTAAAGGTTATCGTTCTTTGTTCCGGAGAGCCCTGCAATGAAACAGCTCTTGTAACTTCAACCTTGGCATTCAATTGCCGTGTTTTGGCAACTAATGCAGGAATACCATCAACGTAACTGGGTACCTGTAAGCTATAATTATAAATGGTTGGGGAAAAATTCGGGATAGTATCGCCACTCCAACCAAGAACATCTTTTAATTCTGCGGGTATGTCAGGCCATGTAATCGAACTTAAATTAGCATCATCGTCAGGCCTGTACATATCTGTTTTGATATAATAGTCTTTAGCAGAACCATTTTCAGCAGTAACTCTCAAAATATCACCTGTTTTAACATTTGTGCGTTCCATACCATCAACCCAAACAATTTCCCAACTGGCTTTTGGTGCTTTTTCCAGGTATTTCAGCAAAGAGTCAACACTAGTTGCATAAGGAATACCAAAAAGATCGTTGGTGATGGAATCCATAACAGGGGCGTCAACGGTAACATGATACACTTCCTGGTTTCCAAGTACTTGATCTTCACTGTAAAAACCCTCTTCTTCTAAATCATACATCGGTAAAACGATGTTTGCATCGGCAGTTGGTTCTGCCAGAATAATATTAAAGGTTTCCACATCTGCGTCATTTCCGCATACATATACCGTTAATTTATCACCTGTTCTGGCTGATACATATGCTGAGTCTTCTCTTGCTTCCGAAAAATGATATCTCCAACCTATTCCAGGTTTCATCTCAAAACTACGAACGAAATCATCCAGGTTTCGTGTCCCCCAAGGGGCTGTAATCGTTTTATTCACCAAATCAACTTCCAGTTTATCTGAGACCAATGTATTTTCGTCCAGATTGTAGTCACCATGATTACCAACCGTCCAGTAAGGTGAACGCCATGGTAACTGACTTTCATCATCTTTGGCCAGTGGTATAGGTATCCATTCTGAATCATCTTCACCGATACCAGCTACAAAAGTTGTATTCCCTTGTTTTACATTAAATTTACGCACAAGAACACAAGCAACAGTGGCTTCAGTGAAACCGGCTACATCATACGCCTGGTTGAAATTTACACCATCATCATCGAACCAACCATTAACCTGGTCAACAACAACCGAGTCAGTTTCTGATATATGTTGTTCGAGGTACCATCCATCTCTTCCATCCCAAACACCCATAAATGAATTAATAGGAGAAATACTATCAATTCCTGCAATACTGTTGGTTTCTTGCGTATGAATTTGCCAGTCGGCCAAATCCCAAAGTTCTTTTGGTGTTACCCGTGGTCCAAAATGATCCGGATCAACCTTGTGCATTTTTTCTGTAAAATCCAATACCGTTGCAATAACATAACTTTCGCCTGGTGCAAGGGTAATCTCAGGTAACCATGTTTCATTTGTTCCTGTAAAATACTCTCCTTCGAATGGGCCCAACTTACCAAGTTTAAAGTCACCCATATTTATTGGATCTTCACCTACGTTGGTGAGTTCAATGTAATTGTAGTCCGCACGGTAAACAAGTGCTTCTGAAATAATCAGCGTTTTGATTGTATCCTGAGCATTCACGATACCCGTCAGAAACACTAAAACAATAAGTAAAAGTTTTAATTTCATAGTTTTACAGTTTTAATTAATATTAAAAGTTTATTTCTTAGTTAAACAAATATGAGAAATATTTTGCTATCGGCACAATGTTTTTGTAAAAAATACAGTATAAAAAAATCATTCTAAATTTGGATGTTCTTTCTTAATCGACAAGCTTACTCTGAATTTTTGAATTGCCTTTGTATATGTGTGTTACCTTATGTAAGCTGTATAATTGACAAGACGGGTGCGATATTGCGTTAAGTAATTATGTTAGTTACCGGATAATAACCTGTTGTTGAATGTGTGTTTTGTACAATTAGAGAATAGTCTGTTTATGTGTTTCAGGAATTAAATTTGATGAATATGATTGATTTGTCATGATAAACGGAAATATTGGCGGACTATTTTTTTATTGTTGATTTGGCATAATTATTATTAAAATGATACCGATCGTTTTTTTTTAGCCTATACAAATAGTTACATTTGCAAAGGTTTTTTATTTTTTGAATTAACAAAATTTTGAAATGGCTTTTATAAATAAAGTTTTAGGAAAAATTCTGGGGAATAAGTCAGAAAGAGATATAAAGGAAGTAACTCCAATAATAGCACAAATAAAGGAAGAATTTAATCGTATAACGCAGCTGTCAAACGACGGGCTCCGGGAGGAATCGGATAAAATTAAGAAAATAATAGATGATAGAATTAAGCCAGAGGAAGATGAAATATCAAAACTGAAAGCCGAGGTAGAAGAGGTCGATATTCAGGATTCCGAAAAGATTTATGAAAAGATTGATAAACTGGAAGAACAGATTAATACTAAAATAGAAGAAGTTTTGAATGAGGTTCTTCCTGCTGCATTTGCCTTAATAAAAGAAACCGCTCGGCGTTTTGTCGAAAACGAAACTATCGAAGTTACAGCTCGTGACTTTGATCGTGATTTGGCTGCCGCAAGAGATAGCATATTAATTAAAGGAGACAAGGCAATTTGGAAAAATCGTTGGATGGCGGGTGGTAATGAAATTGTCTGGAATATGGTTCATTATGATGTTCAGCTAATTGGTGGAATTGTTCTTCATAATGGAAATATTGCGGAAATGGCTACCGGTGAAGGAAAAACGCTCGTTGCAACTTTGCCCGTATTTTTAAATGCAATGGCCAGAAGAGGTGTTCATGTGGTTACCGTAAATGATTACCTTTCGAAACGTGATGCAGAATGGATGGGGCCGATATATGAATTTCATGGTCTTTCGGTGGATTGCATCGATAAACACCGCCCAAATTCTGAAGCGAGAAGAAAAGCTTATAATGCAGATATTACTTTTGGAACCAATAATGAGTTTGGTTTTGACTATTTACGTGACAATATGGCAATCAATCCGGAGGATTTGGTTCAGCGCAAACATCACTATGCAATAGTTGACGAGGTTGACTCAGTTTTAATTGATGATGCTCGTACACCATTAATTATATCGGGGCCTGTTCCAAAAGGTGACGATCAACAATTTGAAGAGCTTAAGGGATATGTCGAAAAACTATATCGGGTTCAACGCGAGTTGGTAAGCCAGATTTTTATTGAAGCAAAAAAACTCCTGACCAAAGAAGATGCAACTTCTGATGAAAAAAAGGAAGGTGGCTTGTTGTTACTTCGTGCTTACAAAGGCTTGCCCAAAAATAAATCGATAATCAAATTTTTAAGCGAGGAGGGAATGAAAGCAATTCTCCAGAAAACGGAGAACTTTTACATGCAGGAGAACAATAAGAATATGCATATTGTAACCGATCCTCTCTATTTTATTATAGAAGAAAAACAAAATTCGGTAGAATTAACAGATAAAGGAATTGATTTAATTTCTCAGGGATTTGACGATCCTGAATTTTTTGTACTGCCTGATATGGGGGCCAGGATTGCTGAAATGGATAATTCAGGACTTTCACATGATGAACTGATAGAAGCTAAAGATAAATTGCTTCAGGATTACGCAGTTAAATCAGAAAGGGTGCATACCATTAACCAGTTATTTAAAGCCTATACCATGTTCGAAAGAGATGTAGAATATGTGGTTATAGATAACAAGGTAAAAATTGTAGATGAACAGACCGGTCGTATTATGGAAGGCCGTCGTTACTCCGATGGTTTGCACCAGGCAATTGAAGCTAAAGAGCAGGTAAAAGTCGAAGCTGCAACGCAGACCTTTGCAACAATTACGCTTCAGAACTACTTCAGAATGTATCATAAATTATCAGGTATGACTGGTACTGCAGAGACTGAGGCAGGTGAATTCTGGGATATTTACAAGTTGGAGGTAGTTGTTATTCCAACTAACCGTCAGGTAATTCGAAAAGATAAAGAAGACCTGGTTTATAAAACGAAGCGTGAAAAGTACAATGCAGTTATTGATGAAATAGTACGTTTAAATAGTGAAGGAAGACCATCGTTAGTGGGTACTACTTCTGTTGAAATATCGGAGTTGCTTAGTCGCATGTTAAAAATAAAGGGTATAAAGCATAATGTTTTAAATGCGAAATTACATGCCAGAGAGGCCGAAATTGTTGCTGAAGCCGGTCGCTCAGGAACTGTCACAATTGCAACAAACATGGCGGGTCGTGGAACCGATATAAAATTAACGGATGAAGTTAAAAAAGCAGGTGGTTTAGCGATTATTGGAACAGAACGTCATGATTCAAGGCGCGTTGACAGGCAGCTGAGAGGTCGTGCCGGACGACAGGGAGATCCTGGATCTTCCCAGTTTTATGTGTCGTTGGAAGATGATTTGATGCGTTTATTTGGTTCTGATAGAATTTCAGGGGTAATGGACCGTTTGGGATTGAAAGAGGGTGAGGTTATCCAACATTCCATGATTTCAAAATCAATAGAACGTGCACAAAGAAAAGTGGAAGAAAACAACTTCGGAATTCGTAAGCGATTGTTGGAGTACGATGATGTAATGAACTCTCAACGTGAAGTCGTTTACAAACGTCGCCGCCACGCGCTATTTGGCGAAAGATTGGAAGTCGATGTTCTCAACATGATGTATGATGCTGTTGAAGATTTGGTAAATGAATATCACGGTTCTGATGCCTTTGAAGACTTCAATATGGAACTTTTACGGTTACTTTCACTTGAATCTCCGGTTACTGAAGAAGAATTCAAACGATTGAATCAGGGAGAAATAGTTCAAAGGATTTACGACAAAATGATTGCAAATTATAATCGTAAAGTTGAAGCAATTTCGAAACAGGCATTTCCGGTTATTAAGAATGTTTATGAAACAAAATCACAGATTTATACCAATATTGTAGTTCCTATTTCCGATGGGAAAAGGGTCTTTCAGATTATTTGCAATTTAGAAAAGGCTTATAATAATAAAGGTAAAGAGCTCGTAAAATCGTATCAAAAACAAATTGTATTGAATACTATCGATGAAGCCTGGAAAGAACAACTTCGGGAGATGGACGATTTAAAACAATCTGTGCAGAATGCTACTTACGAACAAAAAGACCCTCTTTTGATTTATAAATTTGAATCATTTAATTTATTCAAGCAATTAATTTCAAAAGTAAATAAAGACGTGGTTTCCACGCTAATGAAAGGTCATATCCCGATTCATAGTTCGGATCAGGTGAGGGAAGCAGATGCCAGAAGGAAAACGGATATGAGCCGCTATAAAACACAAAAGTCGGAACTACCAACGGCAAGCAATCCAATGGAGGGAGCAAATGATCAAACTCAGGAAAAAGCAAAACCGCAGCCGGTAGTAGTTGAAAAAAGGGTAGGCCGGAATGATCCGTGTCCGTGCGGAAGTGGAAAAAAATATAAACAATGTCATGGCAGAGGTCTGTAATAAATCTTTCAATAAAACTATAAATGATTAATTTTTTAAACTTCATTCATTGGAATGTTTCGCCTGAGATTTTTCACTTAGGTTCCTTGTCTGTTCGTTGGTACGGGCTGCTTTTTGCATCGGGCTTTTTAATCGGTTATTATATTGGCGAGCGAATGCTAAAATCAGAGAATGTGCCACAGAAGTGGATTGATAGTTTATTCTTTTATTTGATTATTGCAACCGTTATTGGAGCACGGCTTGGACATGTGTTTTTTTATGGGTGGGATTATTATTCTCAACATCCCGGCGAAATAATAAAAGTATGGCATGGCGGATTGGCCAGCCATGGTGGAGTGTTTGGTATCTTAGTGGCAATGTATATTTACTCAAAAAAAATAACCAAACGTTCTATGCTTTGGACACTTGATCGGATAGTAGTTCCAACTGCTCTTGTGGCTGCCTTTATTCGAACAGGTAATCTGATGAATTCCGAAATTTATGGAATACAAACTGCACTTCCCTGGGGATTTATTTTTGAACGCAACGGAGAAACCGTGGCAAAGCATCCAACTCAAATTTATGAAGCCCTGGCATATCTGATTACTTTTCTGGTTTTAAGCTTCATGTATTGGAAAACGAATGTTAAGAATAAAGAAGGTTTGCTTTTTGGAGTGTTTTTCATTTTCGTTTTTGGAGCTCGTTTTCTAATTGAATTTATTAAAGAAGACCAGGAGGCATTCGAAGCTGGCATGTCATTGAATATGGGACAATGGCTCAGCATTCCTTTAATTTTGACAGGAGTTTTCATTGTCGCAAGGGCTATCAAACTACCGGTAAAGGTATATTCAAAATAATTCTCATTTCGTTTTAATATATCTCTAAAATAGTAGGTCTCTTCACGTCAGTAAATTAATTCAGGCGAAGAAATATAAATTGTTATGAATTGAACAAAAATATTTATGTTCAAAGTAGGCAATAGCTTTCCTTAATGATGGAGATTACTGATGGCGAGATTCTTAGAACTTTCCTGGGTTTTCTAAAAATAAGAAGATGTGAGGTTGATATTGTTGAAAAGTAGGTGAAAATTCCATCAGTTTTTTTTGTTTTCCAATTATTTAATTATTTTATTTGCGTGTATTCAATCGAGGCAGACTTGGATAGGTTATAAATTCTGATAGGAGATTAAGAAATTCTTACTTAAAATCTCAGATGTACAAATTTTAGAAGAACATTAATATCGTTTAATTTTAGCTCCTGAAAAGGTTTATATTATAAATTGAGAGCAATCGTGTAATGAACTTGAAAAAAGGATCATATTTTATTAAAGGCGGAGAAAATAATTGTAATTTTCAAAGAAAAGACAAGTTTAAGCTAGTTAGTTGTCCTGTGAATGGCAAGTTTTGTACAGATATTTTACCGGCCATAAATGCACTTTATGCTGAATCGGAATATGAACATGCTAACAAGAAATTTCAGAAATCAATAGATAAATTAGAACAGGCTTATAATAAGTCATTAGAATTAAAGGAATCTCCTTGCGCAAATTGTGTAGCCTTTTTTCAATCAAATATTACAGGTACTTTGGAATCGATGCAAAAAGAATTACATGGTATGTCCCGTGGTTTTTTTAATTCGAAAAGGTATAACCAAGCCCATAATAAACTGACTAGTGTATTAATGAACATGGATCTTTTCAGAAGTAAAGAATATTATACTTTGTCAGTACAGGAAATCACTCATCCGCTTTAAAACTAATAGATAAGTTTTTTTTAGTGAACTTTCTACGGATGGATATGCAACAAAACCCTGTACGATTAATTAAGAGTCATGCTGCAATTCTCTGATTTTTATTTATTAATTCAAATTCTTCCATTGTTTTTTATCCTAAAGCTGAGTGTTTCTTTCTTCTGTTATACATGTTTCTATCCAGTTGAACAAGGATAGTTTTGCCTGGTACTGAGTTGAAAACTGGTTTTTATACACAAACTCAACTTTTATCGTTTTAAAGAAATTTTCTGCAACTGCATTATCCCAGCCATTTCCCTTTCTGCTCATACTTCTGCAAACCCGATTACCAAGACCTGGAAAGCTATTCTTGTCATATTGTTTAAACTCTTTACGCCAACGGTAAAGTAATGCTCTTTCAATTCCTAATTCTTCTGCAATTTCTGCAGCATTGCTTCGTGCATAAGAAAGTTCTACCGCTTTTTTCTCATCTGATTCATAATTGTAAGTAGGTCAAAATAGTACTTAACTTACTGTACATTCAAATGTAGCACTTCCAGTTATTCGTTGCTGTGATTATTGAAATCTTTCATTTCTTAAAAAAAGAAAAGCACAAACTTTACTTCATTCAAGTTGAGTTTAGATTTTTTACTTTTGTGAAAAAGTAACAGGTGTCTTTTTAGTATTATTCTCCTTTGCATTAAAATTCTGAAAAATGACAACATTAAAGATTGCTTTGCTTCTATCAATGCTGTTTCAGGTTGTTGCCGCAATACTAGCCATCAGCTTGATTCGCCGAACAAGATTTAATATATCGTGGATATTAATTTCCTGCGCATTCATTTTAATGGCTTTACGGAGATTATTTGAATTTTCAGGCTTTTTCTGGGAATCGAAACTATTTCCAAAAGAAGAAATAAATGGTTGGATTGGAGTTTCGATTTCGCTTTTTGTATTCGTCGGAGTAATTTTTATAAAAAAGATTTTTAATCTTCAGAACGAGATTGAGAAGCTAAGGGAAGAGAATGAAAAAAAAGTTTTGGCCGCAGTAATAAAGGCAGAAGAAAAAGCGAGACAAAATTTTGCCCGTGAACTACACGATGGAATGGGGCCGGTGTTATCGTCCATAAAAATGACTTTGAGCGCTGTTGATAAAGAAAACCTGACCCCGGTAAATAAGAAAATTATCGAATCAGCACATAACGCTGCAAGTAGTTCCATCACTGCATTAAAAGAGATTGCCAATAATCTGAGTCCGCATCTTCTGACAAATTTCGGTTTGAAACAGGCCCTCGATACTTTGGCGTCTCATCTATTTCCTCAAAAAAATATTGGTTTTGAATTTGATTCTCAAATCGATGAGAAACAATTGTCCGATGAGATGAACATTAATTTCTACCGGATTATTTCTGAATTAATAAATAACAGCTATGTCCATGCCAATCCACAAAAGGTTTATGTTGAAATAAAAGAAAATGAAGCCTTTATTCATCTTCGGTATATGGATGATGGAAAAGGATTTGACTATGATTTATTAAAGGGTAACGATAAAAATAAGGGGATGGGACTAAATAATATTTTTTCGAGGGTAAAATCATTGAATGGGTATTATTCAATTGTAACAGCGCCAGACAATGGTTTTTTTATGGAATTCTTTTTCCCGAAAAAACAGTAAGCTATGAAAAAAATTTCCATTTGTATCGTTGACGACCATACTCTCTTTAGGAATGGGCTGAAGCTTTTGCTTTCGACCCTTAATTTTATTGGGGAAATATTTGAGGCAAATAATGGAGAAGAGTTTGTAAATGGATTAAAAAACAACCCTGTTGATATTGCTTTACTGGATATTGAAATGCCCATAATGAATGGAATTGAAGCTGCGAAAAGAGCCAAGGAAATTCAACCATCAATCAAAATTCTTGCCCTATCCATGTATTCCGACAAAAATTATTATTTGAGCATGATAGATGCAGGAGCCTGCGGTTTTCTGTTGAAGAATTCCAATTTTGATGAAGTAGAAAAAGCAATTATAGATGTTTGTAACGACAAAAGTTATATCTCCATTGAAATACTAAACGAAATCTTGAAATACCCGGAGAAAGCTAGTTTTAGCGTTCTTGATAATGAACTAACAGAACGGGAAACCGAAGTTTTATTGTTAATCTGTAAAGGACTAACCAACAACGAAATTGCAGATAAGTTGGTGCTCAGCAAACGAACGGTAGACAAACACCGGGAAAACCTTTTATTAAAAACGCAATCTAAAAACACAGCCAACCTGGTGATCTACGCCATTAAGAAGGGGGTTCTTAAAATCTGATAATA
The DNA here is from genome assembly GCA_041393215.1 of Draconibacterium sp. GTDB lineage: Bacteria > Bacteroidota > Bacteroidia > Bacteroidales > Prolixibacteraceae > Draconibacterium. The sequence continues at coordinate 16,814 of JAWKKP010000042.1, read as the reverse complement.
CTTGTTTTACGTCTAAAAACGTAGCCTTAGATTTACGTTTTTAGACTGTTTTCAGTCTTATTTCGCCAAAATACTTTTGTAAAGATTAAATACGAAAGTTATGTTTGAAACCAACAGGCGTTTAAGAATAATTTCAAGTTGGGATAAATTAAAATCAACTCGTGGAACAAAATATTTTCTTACTTTTTTTGTAGTTTACTTCGTATCAAAAAGTGGATTTGCCCAGTTTTTAGTTAATGCTCAGTACCGAAACCGATTTGAAGCCCGCGATGGGTATAAAAATCTTGCGGTAGAAGGTACAACTCCGGCAGTATTTATCTCGCAACGTACAAGAATATCATTTGGTTTCGAAAGCGAAAATGTAAAACTCACATTTACCCCTCAGGATGTAAGAGTATGGGGAGATGAACAGCTCAGCAGTACAACAGCGGTGTTTGGCGATTATGCTTCGCTTGATTTATTTGAAGCCTTTGTGCAGATTAAAACAAGCGAAAAAAGTTGGTTATCCGTAGGCCGGCAACAACTGGTCTACGATAATCAGCGCATTTTTGCTGCCCGCAACTGGAACCAAAACGGAATAGCGTATGATGCTGTAGTTTATAAGTGGAGTTCCGACGATTGGGAAGTTCATGCTGGTGGTTGTTGGAATTCAACTGGCGAAAATGCAACAGATAATTTTTATGACTCTAAACGCATTAAGACGTTAAGCTTTGTATGGGCAAAACATCGTTTCTCGGAAGACTGGAAACTCTCTTTTTCGCACGTCACTTCAGGTATTACAAAATCGGAAATCGAAAATAAACTCTGGTTCAGGCAAACCAGCGGTGTATATTCAACCTACAAACAAAATGGATTTTCAATATTGTACAACATCTATTACCAGTTTGGAAAAAATAATACGGGGAGAAATGTAAGTGCCTGGCTTACCGATGCCGACATTTCATATAAGGCATGGAAAATTACTCCCGGAGTTGGCATCAGTTATCTTTCAGGTAATAAAAATACAACCGGAAAAACCGATCATCTTTTTGATGTGTTATACGGTGGCCGCCATCGCTTTTTCGGGGAGATTGACTATTTCAGCAATTTTACATCGCACACCAAACAGGGCGGTTTGGGTAACTACTATTTTTATGCAGAGCTTAGATTAAGCCAAAAAACCAGCCTGAAAAATACCGGGCATTACTTTGCCCTGGCACACGCCAATGAAAATACGCCTTCTGATAAAAAATTAGGCTTTGAAAACGATATTGTGCTAAAGCATGAATTTTCAGACTGGGGTGCGTTGGAAAGTGGTTATTCGTTTTTTCTTCCAACTCCCTCTTTAAAAGCAATTCAGAATGTTCCCGATAGCAAATTTTCACAATTTATGTACCTGCAACTCACGATAACACCAGTGTTATTCAAAAATTAATGTGTATTAAACAGTAAAATATTCGAATATGAAAAGAACAAAAAATATCTTGATTTTAGCCGTCATTATTCTGTTGACTGCCTGCACATCATCCAAAAAGAAAGAACAAACCATCAGCCTTTCCGGGGCTTTTGCGCTGTATCCGTTGGTTGTTAAATGGAGTGAGGAATACCAAAAGGAAAATCCAGAAGTCCGCTTTAATATTTCGGCTGGCGGAGCTGGTAAAGGTATGGCTGATGCACTCTCGGGCACAGTTGATTTGGGCATGTTCTCGCGCGAAATTACACAGGCCGAAATCGACAAGGGTGTTTGGTGGGTTTCTGTTACAAAGGATGCCGTTATTCCAACGATAAATGCTGCCAGCCCTGTTGCTAAGATTTTGAAGAATAGGGGAGTAACACGCTCAGAATTTCAGGGACTCTATATCGAAGGGAAATATTCAAACTGGAACCAACTTCAGGGAATTGCTACGAATCAGGTTATCAGTGTTTTTACCCGTTCGGATGCCTGTGGTGCTGCTGACACATGGGCTACTTATCTTGGAGGAAAGCAGGAAAACCTGAAAGGGGTTGGTGTGTTTGGTGACCCCGGGCTGGCAGATGCGGTTGTGAAAGATGAAAACGGTATTGGTTTTAACAACACCATTTACCTGTACGATATAAAAACAGGAAATAAAAACCAAGGGATTGAAGTAATCCCGATTGACGTAAATGAAAACGGGAAACTGGATGCGGAAGAGAATTTCTACGACACGTTTGCTCAGGTGCTGGCTGCCATTGCTGAAGGGAAATATCCTTCGCCACCGGCACGTGAGCTCTATTTGGTTGCCAAAGGAAAACCAGCAAAACAAGCAACACTTGGTTTCCTGAAGTGGGTGATAACTGAAGGGCAAAAGTTTGTGCCGGAGGCCGGATATGTTCCATTAACACAATCTAAACTAAATGAACAAATTGTCAAATTGGAAGAATAATAGAGTTAATGAGATATTTAAGAAAACCAAATGGGCATGAACAAAAAAAGGAGGTTTATTGATATTCTCGTTAACGTTTGGATGCGGGGAGGACTTTATATTTTATTGGCAATCCCTGTTTTCATAGGAATCGGATTGTATTGGAAAGCTGCTCCTCTTTTAAATGAACATTCGTCGGCAGACCTGATTTTTTCCTCAAAATGGTTCCCCATGAAAGGAGAATTTGGTTTTTTGCCGTTTATTTACAGTTCAGTATATGTAACCCTTCTGGCTTTTATTTTATCGACTCCCCTGTGTTTGTTTGCCGCCATTTATCTGACCCAGTTTAGTAAACGCCGTCTCCTTAACTTTATGCTTCCTGTTATTGATATTCTTGCCGGCATACCATCAGTAGTTTATGGTGTATGGGGCATTTTAGTAATTGTTCCATTGGTCTCAAAAAATATTGCTCCTTTTTTTGGCACCACCAACTCAGGCTACAGTTTGCTGGCCGGAGGAATTGTATTAGCTGTTATGTGTATTCCTTATATGCTAAATATGCTTATCGAGGTTTTTCATACCATTCCTGTGGGAATGAAAGAAGCATCTTTGTCGCTGGGGGCCACACACTGGGAGATGGTAAAACACGTTATCATCCGAAAAGGTTTTCCGGGAATTATTTCGGCTTTTGGATTGGGAATTGCCAAGGCTTTTGGTGAAACCATTGCTGTTTTAATGGTGGTTGGAAATACACTAAATCTAACACTTTCGCCGCTAAAACCGGGGTATCCGCTACCAGCTTTAATTGCCAATAATTACGGGGAAATGATGTCGATTCCAGATTACGACTCAGCGCTTATGTTTGCGGCATTGCTGTTATTTGTGGTGATTTTGATTATCAATCTGGTTTTCAGATATTTTATTTATAAAACTGAAAAGATATGAACCGCTGGAAAATTATTGAAGAATGGTTTTTTAAAGCTGTTTCGTTTATCGCCGCCTATTCTGTTGTATTAATTCTATTTTACTTATTGATCGTTATTTTTAAAAAAGGAATTGGCGCTTTATCATGGAGAATTGTGTTTACATTACCCGAAGGTGGGTACTATTTCGGCGGCGGCGGCGGAATTCTAAATGCTATTGTAGGTTCTTTCTACCTCTCAATTGGCGCTACAGCACTTGCAGTTATTATAGGCTTGCCGGCAGCATTGTTTATTAATGTTCAGTTAATCAGGCAAAAACGTGCCCAGAACACCATTCGCTTTTTTCTTGATGCATTATGGGGAATTCCATCAATTGTTTACGGGGCTTTTGGTTTTGCAGTAATGTTGTTTTTGGGGTTAAATGCATCACTTATTGCAGGAATCATAACCGTGGCATTATTAATAACCCCAATTTTGGTACGTGCCTTTGATGAAGTATTGAAAACAATTCCGGTAGAATTACAGGAAGCATCATATTCGCTCGGTTCAACACGTACTGAGACGGCGTTGAAAGTGTTGTTAAAACAAGGTTTTGCAGGATTTATAACCGCACTTTTGCTTGCTTTTGGCAGAGGCATTGGCGATGCAGCCTCAGTGCTTTTTACGGCAGGGTTTACCGATAATATTCCGGTTACCCTGGACGAACCCGTTGCAACTTTGCCGCTGTCTATATTTTTTCAACTTAGTTCCCCCATCGAGGAAGTGCGGCAACGTGCTTATGCAGCCGCGGTCATTCTTACGTTCATTATTTTAATCATCAGTGTTTCTGCACGTATACTTTCAAAACGGTATTCAAAAAATAGTATTAAATGAAACGATTATGAATTCATATTATTCAAAAACAGGAGTATTGTCATTTTCATAATAGTTCAATCGGATAACTAAAAAAGAATAACAATTATAATGAGATGAAACAGATGGCTTTTACCTATCAACCCATACTTTCTACGGAAAACCTTGTAAAACAAAACGAGAGAGAAATGATAAAAGAAACAAATGATACTCCCATCATCAACATTAAAGATTTAAACGTCAGAACCCGGGATGGAGAAATCCTGAAGAATATCAATCTCGAAATTCCGAAAAACAAAATAGTTGTGTTGTTGGGGCCGTCGGGCTGTGGAAAAACCACGTTGTTAAAAAGCTTAAATCGGTTGACGGACCTGCACAAAGAACTGAAAGTTTCGGGACAGATTATCATAGACGGGCAGGATATTATGAAGGCAAATCATAACCTTGCAGTTATGCGGCAGAAGATGGGATTGCTATCGCAAAGGCCTTTCCCGTTACCTATTTCCATATCTAAAAATGTGGCTTATGGATTAAAGTTAAAAGGCATTCGCTCAAAAAAATTGATTTCACATTGTGTGGAAACAAACCTGAAAAGGGTAGGATTATGGAATGAAGTAAAAGATCGGTTGAAAAGTCCGGCTACCAGTTTGTCGATTGGGCAGCAACAACGACTTTGTTTGGCTAGAGGTTTGGCAGTAAAACCAACGATAATTCTAGCCGACGAGCCAACATCGGCACTTGACCCGATTTCAACAAAAATCATTGAAAATCTTTTTAAAGAACTAAAACGGCATTACACGATTATTCTGGTAACACATGTTTTACGACAAGCACTCCGACTAGCCGACCATGTTGTTTTTATGTATTATGGTGAGATTATTGAACAAGGAAATCCTGATGAAATTCTTAAAAATCCAAAAACTGACATACTTAAAAAGTATTTGGTGGATGGAAATTAATAATTTTCCGTTACTGGATATTAAGAATGAAAAGTTTAATTAGATGGCTGAATGTCATTAAACAAATCCATTTTTTTGAACTATTAAACAAAGGTTGACAAAAAGTTTTATCAATCACCAATAAAAAACAATAATATTAAAATTACAGAAATATTAGATGCAGATATTAAAGCCTTGATCGTCTGAAATAGAGCTAAAAATGAATGATATGAGAGTATGATTTTTAATATCTGCAGAAAGACAGTTGCCAGAATAAAATTTTTTGCACTTTAGCAACTTTGATGGAGCATGACTCCTTGTGGCTCACAATGCTCCCAAAAATAGGGCAGCTTTTTCTATTGTTTACTCATACCTCAACGCCTCAACCGGATTTCTAGTTGCCGCCCGCCAACTTTGCCAACTTACGGTCAGCAATGCAATTCCCAAAGCCAACACTCCTGCAAGGGCAAATATCCACCAATTTAAAGTGATTTTATAAGCAAAATTTTCGAGCCATTTATTCATCGCAAAATAGGCAACTGGCGAAGCAATCAAAAATGCTATTGTAACCCATCGGAGAAAATCTTTGTTGAGCATGGTTAGTATTTCTGAAATTTTTGCTCCATTAATTTTACGTATCCCAATTTCTTTCATCCGTTTGTTGGTGGAGTAATAAGAAAAGCCAAATAATGCAAGACAAGAGATAATCATGGAAATGGTCATAAAAGCATAAAACAATTTGCCAAACTGAAAATCGGAATTGTACTGATTAAAATAGAATTCGCTTAAATAAAAATATTCAAAGGATGATTGAGGAAAAAACGATTCGTAGTTGGATTTAATAAAATCCCGTACTTCAGCATGATTTTCAGTATTGTACTTTATGGAAAGATATCCGATGTTAGGAGCCAGGCTTATAAGCATTGGTGGCACTTTCGATTTAAATCCCAGTTGATGAAAGTCTTTGAAAACACCTACAATTTTTGTTTGGATACCGGCAGCATCAATCGAATCGTTTAAACATTGCTGCAACGTTTCGTATTTAAGCGCCTCCATCGCCGATTCGTTAATCAAAACCGCTCCGAACATGTTCTTGTCAAGTTCCTTTGAAAATCCACGTCCATCAGTCAGTGAAATGTTATATTCATCCAGAAAATTATAATCCACACCCATCATATACATTTCAGCAGGCGACCCTGCGTTGTTTTTTAAACGGGTTACCGGCATCGACATATTGGGTTCCTGCCCCACAATTTGCGTTGATGAAGTAATACTTTCAATGCTTTTATTTTTGAATAACTCGGTTTTGAAGGCTTCTATTTTATTTGCAGTCTCCTTATCATCAGGATTTGACAAAATGCTCTGTACAACAATGGTATTGCCGATATCAATTCCCAAATCTTTGTTCCTGATGTATTTAAACTGTTTAACCAATGTTAATGTCCCGATAATTAAACCTATGAATATTGCAAATTGAAAAACTACCAGAGCTTTTCTGAAATTAGCCTTTCCTAACTTCAGGTTCCCTGATGAAATTATTCTGACCGGATTAACAGAGGCAGATATTATGGAAGGATATGAGCTTATCATTATTGAAAAGATACCCAAGCCCAAAAGGAGAATACCAACAAACAGCAGGTTTTCTTTTATGGTTTTGAAGATTGAAATCTCCAGGATTTGATTTAGTCCTTTTTCAGCCAGCAGCAGTACTAAAATTGCAATAGCAAAGCTTATTAGATACACCACCAAACCATCGATAATAAACTGGTTTATAAAATGGACTTTTTTGCAGCCAATAATTTTTCTGATGCTAACTTCTTTCAGTTTATCAAAGGCCATTGATGTTGACAAGTTCAGGTAGCTCAGCCAGGCAATTACCATAATTAAAATTGCCAGCGCCGTTAAAAACCAAACCCTTGAAGCATCACCGTTTTTCTCCGCTTCCAACAGTAGATTTGAATGAAGATGAATCTTCCTCAAAGGCTGCAAAAAGAGTTCTTCATTTTCATTTTTCTCAGCAAGTTCGGGTTTATGTTTACTGATAAAACCGGGAAGTTTTTCAGCAAAGATTTTATAATTTGCATTTGGATTTAAAAGCAGGTAAGTGTAAGTCTGCTGCCAGGCATGGTTCCACTTCCGTTGCTCATAATCGCGCGAACTTTGTTCTACTGAAACATACGATACAAGCAAATCGCACTTTATATGTGAATTGGAAGGAAGGTCGTTAAATACACCTGTAATTTCAACAGATTGCTGGTTATTAATCGTAATTGTTTTACCCAATGGATTTTCCCCGGGAAAACGGTTTTCGGCAACCGATTTCGAAATAATGGCTGTATTTACATTCCTTAATTGACTATAATTACACGTATTCATCGTAAATGAGAATACTGAAAACAAGGTAGAATCGGCATAAAATACGTTCGAAAGTTTAAACTGTTCATTTTCGAATTGTACGGTTGCTTCCTTGTTGTTTCCGCGTTCATAAGGCCGGATTCTGCAAAAATTCACTACCTCCGGATATTCTTCTTTTAAAGCAGGCCCGTAGGCCGAAAAGGTTCTTGCGTTCTGCGATTCAAGCAGGTTGTTTTTGTAAATATTACCAGCCACCCGATAAATATTTTTATGGTTTTCATGAAACTTATCAAAACTAAGCTCCTCGTAAACATAAAGCGAAATAAGAATGCAAACTGCTAACCCGGCAGTAAGACCAATTATTGAAATGGCAAAACTGATTTTGTTCTTTAAGATATTCCGACGGGTCGATTTCAGGTAATTTTGTATCATTTCGTTTTTTTTTTTTCAGCATTAAATAATACGGCATTCAGGATTGATTACAACATTTTTTATGGTAAAACCACTTAAATATAGAGCACAAATAAATGCCAAAATTTAAAATGCGATGAGTGACAATTCTTAGAGGTATTTTAGCACTTGTAGTGGGTTAAGTAAGAATAACTTATAAAGAAGAATAACATTTTTAGTAAATTGTTTGTTTGTATCGAAAAAGAATGGTCGTATTACATATAATTTGCAAGAAGAAAAGGTATTTCTTAATCATAGCAATGTCGCTAATATTATTATCGTTTTTCATTAAATCAAATGGACAATTCGTAACCAAGGGAATTTATGGGCATCCGAAACCTCTATGGGATAAAGGATATACTTTGTCAGAGTTGGGCATAAACGCCATTTTTGTTCATAGTGGTTCTATTGATTCTGCACTGATTGCACGGGCAAAGAAAGAATGCGTCAAAGTTTATGCTGAATTTGCAACCTTGAATGGTAAAAATTATGTACAGGAGAATCCTAAAGCATGGGCTATTAATGAAAATGGCGAACGGGTAGAAGCGGCATCCTGGTTTATGGGTGTTTGCCCAACAGATCCGGATTTTCGTAATTTTCGATTCCAGCAATTGCGTAATTTGTTAAGCGAGTATGATATACAGGGAGTGTGGATGGATTATGTACACTGGCATGCTCAGTTTGAAGAGCCCGAACCAATTTTGCCGGAAACTTGCTTTTGTGAAAACTGTTTAACCACATTTTCCAGAGAGAAAAATATTTTTATACCAAAAGGCAATACTGCAGAAAAAGCGAAATGGATATTACAAAATAAGAATGATGAATGGCGTGACTGGCGATGTAATGTGATTTATGATTGGTCTTTTCAGATTCGGAAGATTGTTGATCAGCAAAAACCCGGAGCATTGCTTGGTATATATCATTGTCCATGGGATGATCAGGAATTTCAAGGAGCACGCCGACGAATTCTTGGGCTCGACTATGACCTCTTAAAAGATTTGTTTGATGTTTTTTCGCCAATGGTTTATCACGCGAGAATGGGACGAGAACCTGTCTGGGTAGAAGAAAATATCAATTGGTTTTGTAATCGCCTTAATATAAACCCAAATACATCTCCGCAAGTATGGCCGATTATTCAAGCCTACAATAATCCTTACATTATATCAGCAAATGAATTTGAAATTGTCATGAATGGTGGATTATCCGGAGAATCAAGTGGTTTAATGATGTTTACTACAAATGCAGTTGCCGATGATTTACAAAAGATTCAAGTAGTGAAAAAAATATATAAAAGTAGTATTCGTTAAGAAATCTAATCTGAGATTTTCTTCTCCTGCTTATTTCCGTAGCATACTGCTAATTTATTGTTGCTCCCTGTGTTTACTTCGCATATGTTTATGGTGAACAAATTTATTCTTAGTTCACTTTCAGTTCAATACAGCATTTATATATAAATAAAGATAGCAAGTGGAGTTTTGTATATGAAAAATCTAAAATAGTTCTTATACTTATTTATCCAGGTATAGAATTCTTCTTTCTATCTTTTATAATTGATAACTTCTTCAGGAGATTTTCTTGGAGAAGCAGCAGAAACAGCGTCCACACTTTTATCAACATTACCAATTCGTAATACAACAACTGCTTTATATCCCTCAGGTATCTCAAAAAGATTTTTTTGGGAATTAATTTTTCCAGCAGGACTACCATAAATGCGTCCGCCAAGACCAAGGCCATGCAAAGCAATAAACATATTTTCGGTCGCCAGACCGCAATCAAAATCAGAGGTAGTACTATTGTCTGACTCAAGTCCTGAAACTACAACCATAATATTTCCGGGAAGAGCTGTATCATTTATTTCTTTCATTGTTGGTTCATCTCTTATTATTGTAAACTTCCAGGGTTGATTATTCCTTGCGCTCGGAGCCTTCATTCCACAGCGCAGAATAATATTAAGCTGTTCATCAGTAACGGGCTCAGATGTAAAAGCTTTTTCAGAATAGGTTGTTAGAATTAATTTAGTAAAGTCATTATCGACAGTTTGACCTTTTAAATTTGATGTTACAAAAAGGACAATTGTGAGAAAAAAAACCTTTGTTTTCATTTGTAAATGTTTAATCAGTTAAAATTAAATAGATGGTAAAAGGTAAGAATAAATCAAAGAAAGACAATCAGGGGTAGAAACTGTAAATAATAACAGATATCTTAAAGTATTTAAAGGATGATTGAATAATTACTTTAATTTTAATTATTATTGATGTTATACTTGGAATCATGATCATTCAACCTTAAAACCTAAAAAAATCATGAAAAAAATAATGTTAACCTTTTTCTTATTTATTCCTTTTTTACTTGTCGCTCAAAATAAAATTACCATGAAATCGGGCTCTTCATTTGTTGCAAAAATTGATGGTTTATATGGATCCAGTTTGGTATTTTATAACGATATACCAGGTAGTAATGCAGATTATGTGGACATTAATGACGTTGTGAAAATTGAAGGGAAAGTGCCAGATTATCTTGTAAAAGGAATTAAAAAAAAGAACCATGATGTGCTTATTGTAAGGGGAGAATTTTCTTTTGATAATACTAACAATAATGATGAAGCTTTGAATAAAACTCCTTATTCTTATGTGTTTACTTCTGGCGATTATCTTCAACGGGCCGGAAGAAGATCTTATATAGGACTTGGCGTATCCATGGGAGGTGCTGTAATTACAGGTTTTGGTCTGGCTCAATACCAGGAATCTTTAGTATATGTTGGGTCTGGTGTTTCGCTTATTGGCTTAATAATCTCTTTAACCGGTCCCGCTCAACTCATTAAAGCAGGAAAGGCATTAAACGAGGAAGCAATTACCATAACACCTTCATCAGAAGGTCTGGGCTTGACTATTAATTTCTAGCTATTAAGGGAAGGCTTAAAGTACTCTTTAGAAAACGTGTTTATTTTTTTGAGATATACTTAAAATAATAAGCTTTTTTGAAAAAAAAGTCGGGGTGAGAGGATTCGAACCTCCGACCCCTACGTCCCGAACGTAGTGCGCTAGCCGGACTGCGCTACACCCCGATTTTTTCAGTGCCCAAAATTAAACTTTTTTACAGAAACCAAAACATTGAATGGGCAAAAATTCAGTTTACTTGTCCTTCTTTTTGAAAATGTTTTTGATTTTGTTCCAGAAAGGCTTGTTTTCTTCTGTGTTTTTATTGATTTCTCTCTCCTTCGATGCACGTAACTTTTCCCGCTCTTCTTTTGATTTAAAAAGACCTGCAATATCAAATTCTTTTTTATCGATATCAAGCATTTCCTTGTACTGCGGTATATCCAGCATGGCCAACAATTCGGGCTCCGGTTGTGCAAAGGTTTTGTATTTCAATTTTGAGAACTTTGGGTCGCTGTATGTTTTACTATAAAACTTTCCAACTATTGGTAAAGCCATGTATGCACCTTGTCCTAGTGTAGTTGTTCTGAAATGTACGCGGGGATCATCGGCGCCAACCCAGCAACCTGTTACTAAATCAGGCGTAATTCCTATAAACCAACCGTCGGAGTTGTTTTGTGTCGTTCCTGTTTTTCCGGCAAAATCACCTTGAATGTTATAAGTTGTGCGAATTCCTCTTCCCGTTCCTTCTTCAACTACCGACTGCATCATATTTAAAACTGCACGACAATTCTCTGCTGAAGCAACTCTGTTGGTTTCCGGTTGATAATTGAAGGTTTCCAATACTTTATCATTACTGTCGGTAATTTCAACCAGATAATAAGCTTTTACCGGAAGGCCGTCATTGGCAATTCCTGCAAATGCTTCGGCAATTTCCATAAGTGAAACTGACGCTACTCCGAGGGCCAGTGAAGGGTATTTAGGAAGATCTGCTGAAATTCCGAAATCTCTCACCAGTTCAATGGTTTCAGGAATGCCGGCTTCTAGCAGAACATCAACAGAAACAGTGTTTAAAGACTTTGCGAGGGCTCCTTTCATCGAATAGTAACCGCCGTATTCGTCATGTGAGTTTTTAGGTTCCCAATTATCATATTCTTCATAAACTTTAAGCTGATTTACAAAATATTTATCGGCAGGAATTCCTCTTTCAAGAGCAGACAAATAAACAAAAGGTTTAAATACCGAACCTGTTTGCCGGGGAGCAGTGACATGATCGTATTTAAAAAAGCGAAAATCGATTCCACCAACCCATGCTTTTAATTCGCCTGTTTGTGGACTTAAAGCGATGAAGCCAGCATTTAAAAGTTTCTGATAATGTTTAAGCGAATCCAGACGGGTAATAACCGTGTCTTTTACTCCGTTCCAGGTAAACAGATGAGTTTTTATTTCTGCATTAAAATTAAGATCCGGGTTTTGGTATTCCGATTTTGTTCTTCGTTCTGCACTTTTAATAATTTCCGGATTTTCTTTGAAAATATCCCTGTGTTTCCAATGATCGTCAAATACCCGCTGCAGATTTTTCATGTACTCTTTTACCGATTGCTGAGCATAGTATTGTAAATTATAATCCAGTGTCGTTTTTATTTTTAAGCCATCGGTATAAAGATTATAGTTTTCCCCATCTTCATTTTTATGATTTTTGCACCATTGAAGAAGCTGAGGTTTTAGCATTTCGAGAAAATAGGGTGCAGGTCCCTGGTTGTAAGAAATAACACGGTATTTTAGTTTTAATGGTTTTGACTTATATTTTTCGGCCTGCTCTTCTGTCAGATATTCATATTTAGCCATTTGATTAATTACCACATCGCGTCTTTCTTTGGCTCTTTCAGGATGTGTGTTCGGATTGTAGTAGTTATTTGCCTTTAACATTCCTATTATAACGGCTGCTTCGTCAACATCGAGCGCAGAAGGAGCTTTTGAAAAAAAGCGTTCTGCAGCCACTTCAATTCCGTAGGTGTTTTCAGCGAAAGGAACCGTGTTCAGGTACAAAGCCAGAATTTCCTGTTTGGTGTAAATTCGCTCTAACCGATAAGCGATAATAGATTCGCGAATTTTATTTACAGGCATGGAAAAAACGCCATAATTTACTCTCGGAAAAAGGTTTTTTGCTATTTGCTGACTTAGTGTGCTTCCTCCACCGGAACTGCTGTTTTGTAAGAGAATAGATTTAATAAGAACACGCATTAATGCAACTTCGTCAATTCCGCGATGTTCATAAAAGCGGGCGTCTTCGGTGGCAATTAAAGCATTGATAACATTGGGCGATATTTCATCGAATTTTACGTTACTTCTGTTTTCTACATAATATCGGCCAAGAATTTTACCATCGGCTGAAAAAACTTCTGATGCTACCGGATTATTGATAATATGTAATTGCTGTTTTGAAGGAACCGGGCCTAATATGCCAAAAAAGACCATAAAAAAGAAAATCACTCCTAAAAGAATAAGAACGGCAATTGCATTTCCAATAAACTTTAAAACCGGGTATTTCGAATTCTTCTTTTTGTTTCCACTTTTTTTCTGCCCAACCTGACTTTTTTTAGGTGAAACTTTATTTGTTATTTTTTTTGCCACAGTGTAAAAATCGAGTTAAAACTATTTTTTATAAACGCTGATATTAACTTAAATAATATTGTTGTTCGTAAAATATATCTAAAATCCTGCCAAAGTTTAGGTGTTTCGTTAGGCTGCGAGAATTTCTTTGATAAAGTACCAGGTCATCATTCCCGAGGTTATCAACTTGAGAATTGTACCTCCCAAAAAACCAACAAGGGAACCCAATCCTGATTTTAATGCATAACGCGTTTCTTTACCTGATATAAGTTCACCAGCCACAGCTCCCAAAAAAGGACCAATAATAATTCCAAGCGGAGGGAAAAATAATCCGGCTATTAAACCAATCATGCTTCCCCAGGCGCCATGTTTACTTCCTCCAAACTTTTTTGTTCCCCAAACCGGAATTATAAAATCGAGAGCGTAAATTACAACTGTAATTACTGCCCAAATAAGTAAAAATCGCGAGGAAAACTGATAGCGTTCGGTAAAATGAAGCAAGAGAATGCCAATGTAACTTAACGGTGGCCCTGGAATAATAGGTAAAACGCAACCTAAAATTCCGGTAATCATTAAAATAATTCCCAATCCAATTAAAACAAAATCCATATTATCAGCCGATTAAATATTTTAGAAGTTTCGTTCATTTTTAATACCATGTTTACTAAAATGAAAGTACTTATTGTTTTTTTCTTTTAATAGGAAAACGTAAGCGGGAGCTGAAAAGATAAATTAAAATTATTGAAACCAACATAAGTAATCCACTGATGTAGTATAACTTTTCCTTTTCCATAAGATAAATGGCATGCGAATGAATTTGAGGATAAAAAGTAATATTCAGCAGTACCAAAAAGTTATTAATGGAATGCCCTAAAATGGCAACAATAATGCTGTTTGTTCGAATTACCATCCAACCCAATAAAAGGCCCAGAATAAATGTAGCGGGGAACTGCCACGGATTTAGATGAAATAAAGCAAACAAAAGCGCCGACATCAACACCGCTACGAATGAATTGTAATTTCTCCGGAAACCATTAAGAATAATTCCCCTGAAAATAGATTCCTCTACAATGGGGGCCACAACGACGACCTTCATAAATGCGCCAAGCCAGCCATAATCACCTTCAAAAATCCGGTTGAAAAGCTCCCAGAACCACGGTGGTGGTGGAATATATTTATCCATAATTACGCTGGATACTTCAAGCAAATTATGCGCACCCCAAAAAAATGTAACAACGGGAATTAATAAAAGCGGGTTGAAAAAGCGCAAAGGAAAAACTTCCATAAACGAAAGTTTCGATCTTTTAAAACCATAGATTAAAATAAAAAGCGTTGATCCAACTCCCAATACAATCTTTTTTATGGGGTTATATAAATATTCAGTGTCCTTGTAATAGTCGATTAGTGCTAACGGAAAATCCACAATGGTCTGAATGAAAATATACAAAATTATCAGGTGGATTGCCTGCAATATTCCCGGGTAATATTTTTGTTTTATTTCATTCATTGAAGCCGTCTAAATATAGATATTTTTTGCAGTTGAAAATACAAAATGAATGAACCGGGCATTAAAATTTAGTCGGCAATTTGGTGCTGAACAATTAGTCTTCCGGTTCTGAAAGAGAAGTACCGTTGAAGGATATAGCTGTAAATTACAACTATTATGGTTGTAATTCCTTTCGATAAGGTTGCAAACATCCCAAAATACTCTACAAAAAGTTTCAGAAAAATATAATTCAAAAAGATTGAGCCTGCAACGGTAATTCCGTATCTAAACAACTGAATTCTTCCTTTTAATTCGGAAGAGGTGAAGGTGATATATTTAGCAAATAAAAAACCGGTGGCAAAAGTAACGGGAAAAACGATTAAAAAAGCCGCAATGTGTGGACTTATTGCCACAAATCCGAGTTCCACAATTTGTTTATCCAAAATATATTTGTAGCAGATGAAATAGAGAAACAAATCGAGAGCAGTGTTAAAACCACCGGTAGCAGCATAACGAAAAATTTCGAGGGGAATAAAACGTAGAAAAGGGAAATAAAACCAATCAATAACGCGCACAAGAAGGTTTTGAATCTTTCGAAAATAGTTACTCATTTAGGTCTGCCTTTCTGTCTGAATTAAAACAAAGAAACAATTTTATGTTGAAAATAAAAAACATGGAATCTTAAAAATTCTCCGGAGGTTTTCTTAATTGTTTTTTCTGACTGGTTTTCTTCTTTGAGTCAAGTCGTTTTAGTCGGGAGGCTTGCGAGGGCGCAGTTTTTAATCTTTTCCGTGGTATAGTAAGTGCTTTTTCGACGAGTTCGAAAAAACGGGCTGTTGCTTTTTCTTTATTTCCTAATTGAGAGCGTTCTGCCTGAGACGAAAGCAATAATTCGTCTTCCAGGTTAATCCGGTTATTTAGTTTTTTACGAATCCTGTCTTTTTCGTCATCAGATAAAAAGGAAGAATTGGCAATGGAAAAGCGAAGTTCAACCCGCGAACTGACTTTATTTACATTTTGTCCACCCGGGCCGCTGCTTCTTGTGGCTGTAAACACAAGCTCTGTTAATAGTTGTTGTTTGCGCTCTTCCGAAAGTTTCATTTTTATCCGTTTTTGCTAATCGATTCCAACATTTCAGCATTCAGGATAACAATGTCTTTTCCTTGTAGCTTTATCATTTTTTCTTTTTCGAACTCCTTCAAAAATTTAATGGCACTTTCGGTTGATATTGAAGCAAAATCTGCAATATCCTGCCGTGTCAGAAAATTAAAAATGTCTTCTTCAATAAATTCATCCTGAGATAGATATAATAGGGAAGAAGCAAGTTTTCCCCGCATTTGTTTGTATGAAACGTTTTTGATGATTTCGAGTAAATGGCGCTCATTCCGGTAGTTTTTAGAGGTTACCTGCAATGCAAACTGGGGGTGTTGCAATAAAGTTTCTTTCAGACTTTCTTTTTCAATCATGCAAATTTCGGCATCCGTTATTGCTTGTGTGGAATAGGTGTGAATATTTTCTCCAAAAATGGAAGAGAAAGCAAGAAAATCGCCTGTTTTGGCAATGCTTATGTTTATTTGTTTATCGTAACCGGTTTGGAGGTAAACTTTTACAAGCCCCTTTACAACATAAATAATATACGGAGCAAAAGCCCCCTGTTTAAAAATATTTTCGCCTTTTAAGTAGGAGATTTTTGTTTTGTTGTTGTTTAATGTTTCAAATTCTTCCGGAAAGAATTGCTCTGCATTCATCTCAAAAATTATTTATGTTCTGAACATTTTTGTTGGAACTATTCTTGCAAAAATATCAAATCATTCAATATTAACCGGGAGTTTAAGCAGAATTCCTGCATTTTAACAGGAAAAAAACTGAAAAATTCCATTCCAGTTTCAGTTATACTTCACCCTTGATTTTCAGATTAAAAGAAACGGGTATTTTACCTTTGTATCAGAAATAATTTT
>JAWKKP010000041.1:0-32188 GCA_041393215.1 Draconibacterium sp. | reverse complement strand
TCAAATCGTCCAGGGTTTGGAACATCCGCATGCCTATTGGATACATGCCTACCTTCATCGGAAAGAACCCGATATTATGAATGCCGGTTATTGGTACTCGAGGGCAAAAAAACCGGTTCCGGATTATAGTTTTGAAGATGAATGGACAGAAATTTTCGAAACCATTCGAAAGTCATAATAATTAAAGTATAAAATTGAATCTTGAATTTTAAGATTAATTGTGACTTGTAAAACAAGCGTTCAAAAAATCCTTTGTATTTTGCCTTAAAATTACTCCACATGGATTCTTCAAAAAAGATTTACGTTACGCTAATAGTTATTACCACAGTATTGGTTTTTATTTATGCGCAATCGATTATCATTCCGTTTATCCTGGCTGTTATTCTCTGGTTTATAATCCGGGTGATAAAAAAAACGCTCATCAGAATCAAATTTGCAGATCGGCTTCCTCACTGGATTATTAATATTTTTTCAACTCTGCTGTTACTGGGTTTTGTGGCGATGACAGTGGAAATGATTACCCAAAGTATCAGTCAGCTTTCCGAAACCATGCCGGTTTACCAGGAAAATGTAAATAAAATTACAAGCGCTATAAACTCCCGTTTTGATATTGATTTGGGGAATATGATTTCTGATGCCGCCAAGGATTTTCAGTTTACCAAAATTCTGGCTGGGTTGTTTTCAGCCATCACAGGTATTTTTGGCGATGCATTCACGGTTATTCTTTACCTAATTTTCATTATGCTGGAGGAACCCGTTTTTCCTAAAAAAATTCGGGCAATGTATCCTAACGACGAAAAATACAAGCACGTCAATCAACTTATTGGAAAAATCGACCACTCTATCGGGAGTTATATTGCACTAAAAACCCTGGTTAGTTTACTTACAGGTTTATTAAGTTATTTCGCATTACTATTTATCGGGATAGATGCTCCGGTATTTTGGGCATTCCTCATATTCATACTCAATTTTATCCCAACAATTGGTTCGCTTATTGCCACCATGTTTCCTGTTATTTTTGCTTTGCTCCAGTTTGGTGATTTCACCCAGGGAATCCTGGTTTTAACAATTGTAGGTGCCATTCAATTGGTTATCGGGAACTTTGTAGAACCCCGGTTGATGGGGAACACTCTAAACATAAGCCCGCTGGTGGTATTGTTAACACTTGCCATTTGGGGCGTAATGTGGGGAATTACCGGAATGTTGTTAAGCGTTCCAATTACTGTAATTATCATTATTATTATGAATGAATTCCCGTCAGCCCGCCCCATTGCCATTTTGTTAACTCAATCCGGGAAAGTAAATATGGATAACAACGACAAATAAGAAATTATAAACATGAAAAGTATAAAAATTAAATTACTGGTTTTGTTGCTGCTTTTAGCAACCAATCTGTTCTCTCAACCTAAAATTATTTTTGATACCGATATCGGTGGAGATGCAGATGATTTGGGAGCTTTGGCAATGTTGCATACATTTATAAAACGAGGCGACTGTGAACTACTTGCCATTATGAGCTGGACGACCGAAATTTATGCCGTTCCTGCCATTGATGCAATTAATCGCTTCTATCTTCATCCGAACATCCCCATTGGTACAAGAAAAGATGCTACCTACACAAGTGAAGCAAGTTACAACAAAATTATTGCCGATAATTTCGAGTCGGAACTGACCTACAACGATGTTCCCGATGCAGTAAAACTTTATCGTAAAATTCTTTCAAATGCTGCCGATTCGAGCATAACCATTGTAACGGTAGGTCCATTAATGAATATTCAGAATTTAATAAAATCGGGACCAGACCCATATTCTCCTTTATCGGGTTCCGAATTAATTTCGAAAAAAGTAAAGGAATTTGTGATGATGGGTGGCCATTTTCCTAAAGGGAAAAACGAATGGAATTTTAACGGAAATATGCCCGGGGTAACCAAATTTGTTTTAAATGAATTAAAAGTTCCAATCACCTTTTCGGGATTTGAATTGGGAAGCCAGATAAAAACCGGCGCTATTTTTAATAGTATTGACGACCAGACCCCCCTTTATCAGGGATTTTTATATTACAGTGAACATGCCCCGTGGATAAAAGCTCAGTTTAAAGGCCAGATACTCGATAATTCGTCTTTTGACCAAACTGCAGTTTTATACGCCGTAAAAGGCGGTGTTGGAACTTATTGGGACAAAATAGGGGGCGGTGTTTGTGAAGCCGACGATACCGGTGGAAATAAATGGGTAAAAAAGGAAGATTCAAATCAGGCGTACCTGAAACTAAAAGAAGCTCCCGAAGTAATGGCAACACTTATCCAGGTAATAATGCTAAATAATTTGGATGAGTTTATAAATATGGGTGATAATAAATAAATTCCGTATATCATTTAAATCATTTCCAGCACATCAACTAAATGTTTCCAGAATTTTCCGGTAGTCTCAATATTCAGGCGTTCATCGGGTGAATGCGCACCACGAATAGTCGGACCAAAAGAAACCATATCCAGGGTTGGGTATTTTTCTAAAAACAAGCCACATTCCAGCCCTGCATGAATTGAACGGACTATTGGTTCAACTCCAAACAGTTTCTGGTATGATTCAACCGTAATTTTCAAAACTTCGGAATCCGGATTAGGCGTCCAACCGGGATAACCATCGGAATGCGAAACCTTAGCACCAGCCAGTTTAAAAACGGACTCCACCATTTCAGCAGCATAATATTTCCGGGTTTCCAACTCACTTCGTTGACTGGTGGTTACTTCAATACGGTTGTCCCCAATAAATTTAACAGATGCCAGATTGGTCGATGTTTCAACCATTCCTTCCATGCGCGTGCTCATTTCCAACACTCCATGAGGGCAGGCATATAAAGCGTTCAGTAAATTATTCTGGGTGATTTTATCAAGAACAAAGTGAGGAGTCCCGGCTTGTATCATTTCCATCTTCAAACCGGGTTCTGAGCGTTCAAATTCAAACCGAACTTCTTTTGAAAATTCTTCAAAACCGACCTTAATCTTTTCAACTTCAGATGGAGGAATTAAAACTGTAGCAAAAGCCTCCCTTGCAATTGCGTTACGCAAATTACCTCCGTTAAAATCAGCTAACCGCAAATCAAACTTTTTTGCCGAATTCCACAAAAAACGGGTAAGTATTTTATTTGCATTTCCCCTGTTTTTATGAATATCATCACCAGAATGTCCTCCCAACAAACCTGAAACAGAAATTTTCAGTGAAGTATAATTTTCAGGCACAGGTTCATTTTGATAAATAAAAATTGCAACCGTATCAATTCCTCCTGCACAACCAATAAAAATTTCACCTTCATCTTCCGAATCAAGATTAAGTAAAACAGCCCCCGAAAGAAATCCGGGTTTTATGGAAAAAGCCCCGGTTAATCCGGTTTCCTCATCAACCGTAATAAGGCATTCAATTGGCCCGTGTTTTATTTCATTTGACGTTAATACAGCGAGTGAGGCAGCAATTCCAATTCCGCAGTCGGCACCAAGGGTTGTACCGTTTGCTTTTACCCAACCATCAACTACAACCGGTTCAATGGCATCATTATCAAAATCAAAAACTTTATCGCTGTTTTTCTCGCAAACCATATCCATATGTGTTTGCAGAATCACGGTTGGAGAATTTTCCTTTCCCTGAGTCGCCGGCTTAAAAATCAACACGTTTCCAACCTCGTCAGTTTTGGCATTCAACCCATTTTTTTCAGCAAAGTTCAGTAAAAACTGCCTTATTTTTTCTTCCTTTTTTGAAGGTCGTGGAACCTGGCAAATTTCTTCGAAGTAATTAAATAAAGGTTGCGGGTATAATTTATTTAAAACACTCATAATTCTTATTTTGATGTTAAAGATGATAAAAATGTATGAAAAGAAAAACCATCCTTTGTTATGAGTAAATACTGGAAAAGGTAAAAGAATTTCTATTTGATGCCGATTTTCAGCATTAATTAAGGCTGAATTATTAGATTTCTATGCGGATTGCCCAAATCGCAATGTATCATACAAATAAAAATAATATTGTATCTCCTTCATTTTTGTCAGATAGATTTTGTAATAAAATTAAGCCCAGACTTTAATTGTCTTTTCCGTCTTTGGTTTCAATTAACACAACACCATTTGCCCCGCGTGCTCCATAAATTGCCGAGCTTGCATCTTTAATCACGCTAATGCTTTTAATCTGGGAAGGAGATAAAGTTGACAGAATACTATTTTGCATAGCGATACCATCCACCACAATTAAGGCGGAATTGCTGCTGGTTATCGAATTAATCCCCCTAATAATTATTTCGTTTCCAACAATCTGAACCCCGGGAAGACGTCCGCGAATTAAATCATACATATTTGAATACTGTGAAAAATCAAAATCCCCGGAATTCATATTGGCAATTGAATTCAATTTATCTCTATCGGTTACATGTCCATAACCAATCGCAAGTTCCCTGTTTTTTTCACCGGGCTTTAGTTTTAGGTTCACCAACGCCAGTTTTGTATTGGGCTCCAATTTTACTTTTTGATTGTAAAATCCTTCAGCCGTTACTATGAGAATATCATTTTGACTGCATTCAACCGAAAATCTTCCGAGAGTATCAGAACTAACTACTTGTTTCGAACTTTTTACCTTTATCTGCGCATTAATAAGAGGGATACTGTCAAATGTGGTAATGCTACCGTGAATAATCCGCTCCTGACCCTTACTGTTTAATGACAACAGTGCAACCGTAAGAAAAATTATGGTTGATATGGTGATTATTTTCATGGCAAGATATTTTTATTGGTTTTATACAAATTTAAACATAAAACTCAATTATTTTGCCAAACCTGTTAAAACAAATATAAAGCAAAAATTACGGGTCAATTTTTCACCATAGCCTGAACAACCCTTTTTACCCGGTAAGGTTTTTTCCGCTGAGATTCGAAATAAGTACGCATTTGTAACTCAGCAATTATTCCGGTTGTAATAAACTGAATTCCTCCCAAAACCAAAAGAATTCCGAGTAACAAAAGTGGCTTTCCCCAAATATCATGACCTAAAATTTTCAAGACAAACATGTAAAGATTGATAATAACTCCGATGGCCAAAGTAACAATGCCAATAGTTCCGAAGAAGTGCATTGGCCGTTGAAGATATTTTTTAAAGAATACCATCAGAATCAGGTCGCTCATCACGCGGGTTGTACGCCCCAAACCGTATTTCGAACTACCGAATTCACGCGGCCGGTGGTTCACATCAACCTGCGTGATTTTAGTTGCTCCTTCCAGTGCAATTAAAGCCGGAATATACCGGTGAAGCTCGCCATAAATATGTATGCTTTTAATGGTTTCGCTGGTGAAGATTTTTAGCGTACAGCCTAAATCTTTCATATGAATTCCGGTGGCTTCGCGAATCATGTAATTGGCAATTTTCGACGGAATTTTGCGCAGGAACATCCCGTCTTTCCGGTTGGCACGAACCCCGGCTACCATGTCCCATTCCTCTTTCTCCATCATTTTTAGCATCATCGGAACGTCAGCCGGATCGTTTTGTAAGTCGCCATCCAGAAGAACCACGTACTCTCCCACTGCCTGATCAATACCAGCCTGCAGTGCAGAACTTTGTCCGTAGTTTCTTTTTAACTCAACCAGTAAAAACCTTTCGTCATCAATTTTCAAAATCTCTTCACGGGTTTTATCGGTAGAACCGTCATCTACATAAATTGCCTCGAAATCATAATCTTTCAGGGCTGTTTTTATCTGGTCGGCAAGTGGTTTAATGTTAGGTTCCTCGTTATATACACATATTACCAGCGAGAGTTTTTTCATTTCTTAACTATTTTAACTGAAACTAATATTTCAGAATTTTCGGCAAAGGTAATTAATTCGATGTCAAAAATTGATGATTAATTTATGGCATTCAATTTCCAGATGAATGAAAGCTTCACGGTTTTATATTCCCAATCGCGCAAGCCGTGTAAATACTGTATCCGAAATGCTTTTTTATTCCAGTCTTTCCGCAATTCAACGTTTAACTGCATGGGCTTGTCCCATTGTTTGTAACCAGAATAACCCGACCACGAACCGGACAGTAACCAGTTATTTTTCTGAAAATCGGCTCCCAACGCATATAAAAGAGCGTCGTTTTGCAGATTTAATTCATCATTGGTTTGCCAGCTATAAAACCCGATTAATGCAATTGGCCGAAACATTCCGCTTTCCTGGTTACCCAGGTCTTTCGAAAAACTTAAATCGAAAAAGTACCCGGGGCTATCGGTATAGCGTGCGCCTTCCAGTTTATTCCCCGATGCTGTTTTGCCAGCCATTCTAAAAAGCGTGTTCGGAAACTTTCGATCTTTTGAAATCTGGATTAACGTAGAAAAATACAAATCGCCAAAAGCATAACCTTTTCCGTCTTCAATGCGGGCAAACCGTTTATTCCTTATTTCATCGGAAAAAGCGAAGTGTTCTAAAACCACACCATAAACTTCAACTGCTATTTTTCCTTGAGAAAAGGGTACATAAAGCCTTCCTGAAATATCCTGAGTAGGATCTCCCTTCATAAAATGATTCGATGCAGTAATTTCAATTTCTGTTTCCGGATTTAGAAATCCACGTTTTAATTCGGGCACAGGCAAAGCATTTGGCCCAAGATATCCGGGTGCAACTATCATCCAGTTCCGCCATCCGGGATCGCCCGGCTCCCAGCCATGAAGATCGTTCCACCAAGCGTAGTTTTCATTCTGGTTCTGTCCGAATGAAAAAATGGTTAAAAACAGAAATAACGGGATAAATAAACGCTTTATCATTTTTTAACTGCCAGAAAACGCCAAAGATAAAAAAACCCTTCAGAAATTTCCGAAGGGCCTTTGTATTACAACTCCAGTTTTTCTCTAATATTTTTTGGTATTGCATCTTTGTGAACCATAATCGACATGGTTTTATAATTCACATATGGTTTTGATGCATAGAAATATCCGTTGTACTGATTATAATCGCCCCACGAATTTTTCACTTTATAAAAGATTTTTCCATCCCTGTTTTTTGCAATGCCAATAATGTGCATTCCATGATCATCCGTGGTTTGATAATTATCAAAAGCTTCCTGTCTCATTTCCTGGGTAACATTCACTTCAGGAACAATTTTATTGAGCTTATATAACTCATTCTGATTTTCTTCTTCCAGTGTAGATTCTGAAATGCCATTCTCAGTTTTCCCGCCTTTTTCAGAAAGATTTGCCGGTAAAACTGCAACTCCCTTATTGCTGGTTTCAAAGCCCTTTTCGCTAACATCAGCAGCCCAGGCAATTGTATAACCATTTTCAAGCGAAGAGTCAATAATCTCTTCCATTTCATTTAACGGAACGTTATAAACGGCATCCCACGACCAGTTATCCGGTACCTCGAGAATGAATTTGCAATAAAACGGATGATGGGTATAGGATGTAATTTCTACATAATCGTTCATATTTAAACCAATATAATCGGTGGCAAAACTTTGTGGAGTATAGGTTTTGCCGTTGTAAGTAAAGCTTTCAGGAATATTTCCAAGATAGTTATCCAGTGTTTCGTCAATGGTTTCGCGCCAAACCGCATTTAATTTTTTGTCCGGATTTTCAATAATCTCGTCCACTTCTTCTTTTAACACCCGATCCATTTCGCCATGAATATGTTTTGTCTGGCCGTTTTCAAGCCCGGTATAAACCGATTCGGGAACAATTCCATAGCGTTTAATTACATTGGTTACATCGTGAAAAGCACCACCTGCCGAGAAATTAAGATTTCCGTGAACACGAATCGTTTTTTCGGCCTTTTCAGAATAGCTGTGCCGCACCACAAACATCTCCGAAAGATCTACTTCGGGTTGTCCCAAACGCAACATTTCCGATTCAAGAAATGATAAACCTGAAAACGACCAACACGTACCCGAACGGTACTGGTCTTTAACAGGTGTAGCCGGAAGTACAACTTCATCATTAAAGGCATAAGCCGATGCTGAAGATGGTTTATCGCCTTTGCTACCGTTTTCAGCCAATACGGAACTTATACCCGTAATCGCGAATAGAACAGTAATTAAGCAGCGCAATTTGTTCATAAAATGTAATTAAATGTCCCCTTTTTGAGTGACCGCTAAATTAATAAATAAAATGCTATTTCGTCAGCTTCATCTTTTAGAATGGATATAAATTCATCATTTTGAGCATCTTTATCCGTTAAACTTAAACAAAAGTCTGAGAAAAACTTTCAAACCCTTATTTAATGGTCTAGCTACATTATCAACCTTGTTTTGTGATAAAAAGCACACAGGTTAATATTCAGTTCACATTGATTACTATATTGTTAATAAGCTTTTATCAACAAAAGGAGGTATAAAACCACCGGATAAAATCTTCATCAAAAAGAATGGTGGATTTAGTAAAAGTTCTATTTCGTTGCTTTTCCGCCTCCTCCAAACAATATGCCTGCTCCCAGTACAAATCCGAAATCGTACCAGCCGCCGTTGTTGTTAACGGCATACATTGCCACTTTATCGCTAAAAAGACTGATTACAAAACTTACCGGAGCAATTACTCCGTGCCACAATCCATGCCAGAATCCCACCGGTTTCTCAGTTATGCAATCTTCAATGGGGACAACATGGGCACATGATGTTAGTACAACAACAATCAGGAACAAGCAAATAAAAAAGGCTGTTTTTCCAAAAAGATTTAGTTTTTTCATCTTTTCAAGTTTAAGTCGGTTATTGGTTAAATATGTTTTATTTCATCGCATTCACTTCCTGATATCGAAAGCAGGTTACAAGATGATCGTTTACCATTCCGGTGGCCTGCATGTGTGCATAAATAACCGTGGACCCGACAAACTTGAACCCGCGCTTTTTCAGATCGGCCGAAATTTTATCGGAAAGTTCTGTTTTTGCCGGTATCTGGCCAAGCGAAGTAAATTGGTTCACAATGGGTTTTCCGTTTACAAAACCCCAAATATATTTATCGAAGCTTCCAAATTCTTTTTGAACTTCAAGAAAACGCTGTGCATTATTTACACATGCAGCAATCTTCATCTTATTCCTGATGATGGCTGGATTCAGAACGAGCTGTTCAAGCTTTTTGTCATCGTACCTGGCTACAATTTCAGGATCGAAATTATCGAAAGCTTCACGAAATGCCTCTCTTTTATTTAATACAATTTGCCAGCTCAGCCCTGCCTGAAATCCCTCCAAAATAAAAAACTCAAATAATTTCCGGTCATCATGCAATGGAACTCCCCACTCGGTATCGTGGTATTCAATCATATTTTCACTTTTGGTTCCCCAGTTACATCTTTCACACATAATATCGGTTTTGGGTTGAAAAGTTAAATAAAATTAATCAAAACCGGGGCTATACTTGTAAAATGTTATTTTTGCCTTCACATTTAATAAGGAATGAAGAAATTACTCTATTTGCTGGTTTTCATTCTTATGGTTTTTCAGAGTGAAGCGCAGTTAAATATTAACCATTATATCAGGGTAGGGCAAACCCGTACTCAAATTGGTAATTACACCGGGGCCATTGAATATTTCAACATCGTTATCAAATTTAAGCCCTATTTAGCGGAAGCTTATTTTTACCGTGGCATTGCCAAGCACCAATTGGAAGATTACCGCGGAGCAATTCTGGATTACGATAAAGCCATAGAAATAAAGCCGTTTTATCCGCAGGCCTATTTAAACCGCGGGATGGCCTATCATAATCTGAAAAACTTTAAAAAGGCAATTGAAGATTATAATACGGCGCTTGAGTACGATCCGGAAGACGATAATATTTACAACAACCGCGGAATTGCCAAACTTGCGCTAAAAGACATGGATGGGGCCGTGGAAGACTATAACCGGGCACTTGAAATTAATCCGAAATCGACATATGCGTTAATGAACCGCA
Source organism: Draconibacterium sp. (assembly GCA_041393215.1). Classification (GTDB taxonomy): domain Bacteria; phylum Bacteroidota; class Bacteroidia; order Bacteroidales; family Prolixibacteraceae; genus Draconibacterium. The sequence goes on along the minus strand of JAWKKP010000041.1, from coordinate 22,302 downwards.
GCAATGCCAAAATTGTGAAAGGTGATATTAAAGGGGCAATAAAAGACCTCAACGAAGTAATTATTATCAGACCCCATTATGCAGGTGCCTATTTGAACCGCGGACTTGCGCGTTTTGAGATGGAAGATTACGCCTCGGCATTGCGCGATTATGATCAATCCATCAATTTCGATCCGAAAAATGCACTGGCATTTAACAACCGTGGAATTGTAAAACATAAACTGGAAGACTACGAAGGCGCGATTATGGATTATGACATGGCCATTCAATTGAACCCGGAAATGGCAAGCGCGTATTTTAACCGTGCCATGGCCCGCGAAATTCTGAAACGGCCGGGCTATGAAACCGATTATAAAATTGCAGCCCAGCTAAATCCACAGTTCGATTTGGAAGCCCGCCGGCTGAATGCTGAAAAACTTGCCCAAAACCAGCAACAACAGCAACAACAAAATCAGCAGGGGCAGAAGCAGAGTTCAGCAAGTTCTTCAACACAGGGAAATCCGCCTGCAAATATTCCGAATTCGGCACCGCAAGACAGTATTAGTAACCAAAATGCTATTGCGCAAAACAATATGGATGATGAAGAGGAGCAAAGTAACGAATCAAAAAATAATCACAATCGAAGAAAAATGAACCTGATTATTGAAGATTCGAGAGATTTGCCTACCGAAGAAGAAGAGGAAGTAGATGACGGGCGCATTCAGAACAAGAATATTGTTATCGACCTGCAACCTATTTTTATTATTTCGGCCTTTGAAAAAAATGCGGTTGATTACGACCGCTTTCAATATTACAATGTGGCGTTGGAAGAAGTAAACGAAAAAAACAACTACAATCCGTTGCTAACCATTTCCAACAAATCTGTTGATTCGTTTAAAAATGTTTTCGAAAATTTTATTCTCTACTTTAACGATAGAATAAAGATTCAGGCCAACAGTAATAATTTCCTGAACCGCGGAATTTTCTACAGCCTTACCGGAAAATACAATGAAGCGCTTGCCGATTTAAATCATGCACTCAACATCGACGAATCGCTGGGAATCGCCTATTTCAGCCGCGCCAACTGCCGGTATAAAATGATGGAACAAATTGAAGCCCTGGATGGCTCCCATCGCAACGTGAGCCTTTCGATGAACCAAAAACTACCTGATATAACCTCCGCATTACCGGAAGCGTCAACAGATTACCTGCAAATAATGGACGATTACAGCACCACGCTTTCCATCAACCCAAAATTCTTTTTTGGGTATTTTAACCGGGCATATATCAAACTCCGGCTGGGTGAATACAAAAGTGCCGTTGATGACCTGAATAAAGCCATTGAACTGGAACCCGAGTTTGCAGAAGCTTATTTTAACCGGGGGCTTACCAAAATTTACATGGACGATTTGGAAGGCGGTGCCCTCGATTTAAGCCGTGCCGGCGAATTGGGCATTATTGGCGCTTATAATATTATTAAACGGTATTGTAATTAAAATCTTTTCATCGTTCTTCCTTGAAATGCCAAGGGCAAACTCCCAAAGCTTCATTTGCCTATTGGGCAACGTTTGATTAAACTTACAAAGCATGAAGTACTGGTTGGGCGACGTTTGATTAAACTTACCAAGCATGAAATACTGGTTGGGCAGCGTTTGATTAAACTTACAAAGCATGAAGTACTGGTTGGGCAACGTTTGATTAAACTTTTAAAACACGAAATATCTGTTGGCCGGCATTTGAGCCAACTCCCATGCCTTTATTTATTGTTGGGGCAACGCACAAGATAATGCCCACACCTGGTTTTTAGCAGGGAAAGGGCTGGTGCAAAGAAAAATAACCTTTCACAAATAAACGGGTGTTGAATTAATGGTTATATTTAAAACCAAAATCATCATTCCCATGAAAAACTCTCTTGCAAATCAAAAAAGCCTTTTTAAGCCAAAAACAACAACTATAACACTTATAATCAATTCATTAAAAATTAATCCATAATAAAATATATGTTGCAGGGTGACATATACATACGGTTAGCGGTAATATGAAGACTTGAAATAGTGCAACCATATTACAATTCTAATAAATCATTGATTATTTTTAAAGAAAACAAGAACACTCAAAATTTTAGATTATGAAAATGATATCATCCCTTTTACTAATTTTATTATTTGCCTCATGCAATAAGACAGACGAAGAGTCTATAATAGACAAACTTCCACCAAAAGTTTATATGAAAGAAATAATTGAACCCGATACTTTAAATATCTATCAGGGGGAGTATTATATACGTGTTAACTTTAAAGAAAATGGTTCGTCTGAAAGTAAGGAATTAGTTCTTACTGAAACAACTCAGAATATGACAGTATGGTGGCATCCATCACAGCCGAGCCTTGGAATGTCATCTCAAGGAGTGAATTTTTCGGATTCTGAAACAGATGAAGACCTTAGTGTAATGTTCTATTTTAATATTGAAACAGATACTCTGTTTACCTTGGCTTATGCTGATTATAGGTGGGCTGATCCATGGAGGAATAAAGCAGGAATGAATATAGAGTACTACACTCCTGTGCCTGATAATCCAAGTACTTACCGCTATATGGGGGAAAATTCGAGTGATAGTTATTGTCAAATTTCATACATCGGAAGTGACCGAATTAATGGAAGTTTTCAAACAACCTGGCACGAATGCTGTGGCGGCTCGAAGACTTTTGATGTTTATGGTGATTTTTCAATCCCCTTAATTAATGCTTCAGTTTATATAACACCTTGAATTTTTTTATAAAATGTAATCGTACTACAATCGAGCTATGACCTAATTAATTAAATACTACCGCTAACAAATTGTAAATTGCATTGCAGGGTTCGTGGTGTGTCGTACGCTGGATTCTCGCAACATCGTTCCGTCCTGTCGGACAGGAACGAGCTCCGAAATCCGCAACGACAACTTACAAGTGACCGTTATGCCGCATGTTGAAAAACCGAAAAAACACATAAAATGATAGAGAAATTTTTAAGAGCAAAACACTGGCAAATTTTTATAGCAATTTTCATAATTCCATATTCTCTACAATTTTTAGCTATGACAATTACTAATAATAACCAAGAGAAAATGATGTATTTTACTCCATTTATAATACTTGTTTTATTTCTTGGACTATTTGGATGGTTTTGGTCAATCGCAATTGGACTGAAAGAAAGAATTCCTTACGGAATAAAAATGAAAATAAAGAAATTTAAAATATTCCTTTTAATACCTATGATTTATGTACCAATTGTTTTTAATTTATTTGATTTGGTATTTGACAATTTAGAGAAATCAAATGGACTAATGATGGGTATTTCTTTTGCAATTATTTTTCCATTACACATACTCTCAATATTCGGATTTCTTTATTCATTTTATTATGTCGCAAAAACCTATAAAACCGTTGAATTGCAAAAAGAAGTATCATTTTCTGATTTTGCTGGCGACTTTTTCTTACTATTATTTTTCCCAATTGGAGTCTGGATAATACAACCGAATATTAACAAAATGGTAGTCAACGATGCTCACTAAAAAAAGTTCATATGTGTTTTGGATGTCGGTCCTATTAGGAGTACCTATTTACATTTGGCTTTGGTCGATTGGGACAAAGTTGCAAACCGATAAAATGAAGACAAATAAGTTTAAATTATTAATATTCAAGTTGTCAATTTTTTACCCATTAGCATATTTTGTATTTGCAATTTATTATACACTTACAAACGGATGGGTTGTAATGCCAATGCATATTGCTGCAATGGTATTCACATTCTATGCTATGATTTTCGCAGCAAAAACTCTAAAGTCTGCCGAATTAAACGAAAGAGCAAAAGTTTCGGAATACTTAGGAGACTTTTTTCTAATTTGGTTTTATCCAATTGGAATATGGGTTTTACAACCAAGAATACATAAGATTATTGAAAAACAAAATAAAAACACGACGGCATAACAAATTGTATATGGCAGGCGGGGGTTTTAGCGGTCTGACAAGTCAGGCCGCGTGCCTGCTTTCCTGCGGGTCTGACAGGATTTCTCTCCGAAATCCCGCCCAACAACATGTACCAACCGTTATACCACATACTGACTACTATGGACAGATTTACAGATAATATTGATAAACAAATAGAATTTAATCAAGGCAAAAATATTCTTCTTGACAATCTTGAGATATTTCAATTTGCCAATGAAACAGTAAAAGCTATTTCAAATACCGACAGATTAAACTTTAATTCAATACAATTCTTAATTGATTATGCAACAGATAAAGCAATCGAAGAATTTTGCAGAGTAAACCAATACTACTCTTTTAACTCAAAAGCAAAAAATGATTTAAGAAAAATCTATTCTGATTTATTTGGAAGCTTTCAAACAAAAACAGATTCAATTGAAAATATCTCTAAAAATCATTACGAAAAACTAAAAGAGTGGATTACAAAGAGTAATCCTTTTGCCGAGGAAATTTATAAAAATGATGACAAAAAAGTTAAACCAGTTGCTTGTTCGGAATATAGCCCTGATTTACAAATAAATGTTTTAAAGATAGATATTGCACATTTAATGCAACCTGTTTTAGATATAGGTTGCGGAAATCAAGGACATTTAGTTAATTATCTCAAAAATAAAGGGATTGAAGTTTTTGGAATTGACAGATTTAATTTTACAACCTCAAATTTGATAACTATAGATTGGTTGGAATACGATTACGGAAAAGATAAATGGGGAACAATAGTCAGTAACCTAGGATTTTCCAATCATTTTAATCACCATAATTTAAGAGAAGACGGAAACTATATTGAATATGGAAAAACTTATATGAATATTTTGAATTCATTGAAAGTTGGTGGATGTTTCCATTATGCTCCAGATTTGCCATTTATTGAAAAATATCTTGATAATAATCAGTTTAATTTGAGAAAATACGAGATTAACGAATATGATTTTAAAACGACGATGATAAGAAAAATAAAATAACGTAAAACGGCATAACACAGTACATATTGCGGGGCGTGTTCGGCGGTGCGCCAACTGCGGATTGACTTGGGGCGATTTCCCTTTGGTCAATTGTCGTTTCTCAGTTCCGTCCGTCAACTGGTGGAGGAACGCTCTTCGAAATCCGCAACGACAACTTACAAGTGACCGTTGTAGTGCATTAAAATTGAGAGAAAAAGGTTAGAATAAATAAACTAAATATAAAAATATGAGCAAAATAATCTTTGACAGCGGGATATCTCTTGATGGTTTTTTCGCAGGCGATAATAGAGGCCCAGGCAATCCAATGGGCGGAGTATCAGGAAAAATTCATTCGTGGATGTTTAATCAAAAAGCTTTTTGGGAATACCTTGGATTTGACGGCGGGAAAGAAGACAGTGCTGACGGAAAATACATTCGAGAAACAATCGCAAGAACGGGTGCATTCATAATGGGCAAACGAATGTTTGAGGAAGGCGAAGCGAGTTGGCCAAATGACTTATACAAAGCAGATGTATTTGTATTAACACACGAAATACGAGAACCTTGGGTTCAAGAAGGCACGACAACTTTTTACTTTATAAATGATGGAATTGAAAGTGCGTTAAACAAGGCTAAACAATCCGCAAAAGGAAAAGACATAAGAATACAAGGAGGTGCAAATACTATTCAGCAGTTTTTAAATGCTGGACTTATTGACGAGTTTTTTATTCATATTGCACCGGTTTTTTTAGGTAGCGGCATTAGACTGTTTGACAGTATAGACAAAGACAAATATGACCTTGAAATTGCAGAAGTGATTCCATCAGAGATGACAACACATTTGAGATATAAATTGACTAAAAAATAAAAAAGCTAATGCCAACAAATGTATATGGCAGGCGGGGATTTTAGCAGTTGGCAGCCCCGATAACCGTTGAGATCGCTGCCATATACAATTTTTGCCGTTGTCGATAACAAAAAAAAGACGAATCATTATGAAAAGTCGATTGGCTATATTGACAAACTTACTTCTCTTTTATGGAATGAGTTTCGGACAACAATATGAACCATTCATAAAAAACTCAAAGGAATGGACTTACGTCAGAGCTGGATCTTTAACAAGCGGCGAGACGACATATTGGGTAGAGTCCTGTTACTTCAAGGGCGATACTATTTGGAATGACACAGTTTATACCAAATTTTACACAAAGCAAGTCCAACCAAATATAGAAAATGAAAGAGTATCCTACCTTTTTCATGAAGATACCATTGCAAAGAAGGTTTATGTGCATGATTTTCATTTCAATAAGACAGCGCTGCTTTATGATTTCAGTTTAAACAAAGGAGACAGTTTTAATATTTATATCGTCGATAATCTATACATCAAAAACAAAGTTTTAAATGTTGATACAATTATTACAAATAATAAAAAACTTAAACGTATTGTATTTAAAGATTCCACGACCTGGATTGAGAGTTTGGGCTGTGTAACAAAGATGTATTTACCATCGGAAGGTGAATTAATTTGCGTGAAAGAAGAAAATTCTGTTTTGTACCTAAATAGTAAGTTTAACAGCTGTGATACGATATTCCCGCAAGGACCTATTAACGCAATTCAAGAGAAAACGGTTACGGCACCTTACTTTTTCACTGTTTATCCAAATCCTATTGAGACGAACTCAAAGATAAGAACCGAATCTAATACGAATCAATCGTTTATAATTGAAATATATAATTCTTTAGGAACGCTTGTAAAAAAAGACCGTTTTGTTGACCATTATCCAATTGGATTAATTCATTTAAAAAGAGGATTATATGTATATCGGATTAAAATTAACAATGAAATTATTAAAACAAATAAGCTAATTGTGAAATAAAGGCTACCCTACAGCAAAGTTCTTGCTTAGAAAAAATTTAAAATAGATAAACTACAAAGTAATTATACCCACAAAACAATTTCGTAAAATGAAACTAAAACCTGCTTTATTGTCGCTTATCATAATGTTTACATTGTCGGGGTGTTATGGAAAGTTTCTCAGCTTTGTGTATAATGACAAGGAAATTGAGGTAGTTCGAATACATGGAAAATATCCTGAAATTGAGATATTTGATTTAAGACAACAAATTTCGGAGCGAGAGATTAAAAGACCAGGTCCATTTGCTATGCCTGGATGGGAAGATATGGTTTATCCCAAATTAACAGAGGAACACAAAAGAGAGATTACAAAAGGAATAAAAAGACAATTTACAAATGAAGGAGAGAATTATAAAGTAACTTGTATTCTTCAAAATTCAATGCAAAAAATCTCTGTTCGTTTCTTTAAGAACCGTTTTTTTGCAACTGTTGAATTAGAAGTTTTCTTGAACGATGATAAAAACAAATTAATTGACTCGTTCAGAACAATTGAATACTTAGAATATAAATCGGGGTCGATGTTAAAAGATGATATTGATTTACTCTACAATAAAGCATTAAGAAATGCAGTGCATATTTGCTTTATTAACTTAAATAAAATTGATAACATTAAAAGTAAAAACGAGTATTACCGAAATAGTAATATTATTAAGTATAATAAATGACACAAAGCATATTAGATAGTAAGAAAACAACTGCTGACACAGACGGGAATTGAAAAAGACACTACTAAACTCCTACAAATACATTTCAGACTATACCCGGCAGCCCTAATCAGACACACAACAATAAATATGAGATAGTCAAGTGCCAACGAAAATAATTTTCCATTAGAGAAATAACATTTAATGCATTAGGGCGCCAACCGGCGTACATTTTAGAATACATTAAAGACAAAGAAAAAACAAATGGCTAAATTTGACATAAAACCTGATGAAACTGAATCCAATAACGCTCTGTGCACCAATCCCTATTTTTAACGTTAGCCAGAATGCCAAAATTCAATCAGGAATCAATGAGCAAAATATTCGGACGGTGTTTTTCCCGTGTACTGCTTAAAATTGCGAAGAGCTGTAGCGCGCGATCGGAACCCTACATCGTAGAAAGCGTTCTGATAATTATCGGATTCTTTGTTCTCGATACGGTGAATAAAGTCCTTTATGCGTAACGTATTTATATAGTCATTAAAACTGGTATAACCTAATTCATGCAGCGCATTCGACAGCGAAGTTCGGTTAGTGCCAATTGAAGCAGCCAGCGTATTCACTGAAATGTCGGGGTCTCTGTAATCACTGGTCCGATTCATGTAAAGAACAATCCGCTCACACAATTGATTGGGTTTTGCAGGCAATTCTTCCCTAAAACTGATCTCATCAACTGTAACACCATGGGGAGCAACTTTGAGCTCCTGACCTTGTTCAATCAGCCTCTCAAACAGTTCCATATAAGCGATGTATATACTGCAACCTACCGTCACAGAATAATAGAGAACCTTTATGACGAGCAAATCGAACGTCAATAAAAGCATATAAACCAATATGTTGGCGATGATACAAATGGTATATTTCAGTATCCATGTTTTATTGGTATTATTATAACGCCGGGTATAAGGAACGAAGTAGATGAATAGCAACGGAGCGAACATGAGTATGGCAAGCAGAAAACGAAACCATACATGAAATTGTGTGAACTGTGGCAACATTTCGGGCAATGAATGATAATGAGGAAACGTTATCCCAAGTTTCAACATAACATTATATATAGCGGCCAGCAGCAGCAAAGGACTATAGAATCTGAAAATGCGCCGGAGATTGAGATAGCCTGGTGAAATTACCTCAATAGGGTACATCATGTAAGAAATCATCAGGAAGTTGGCAACCAGCAACATGGGAACTGATAGTACCGATTTGGGCACCTCTCCCTGGCTCAGCACAATAAATCGCTGAATATAACTTGCTGCTAATAACAAAACGATGCATGCAAGTATCACGCGCGAACGCTCGCCACTCTTCCTGCGGGCGAATACCAGCACAGAAGTGAGCAAACAGGTAATTGCAGCAGCAAACGAAGTGGCTAAATACAGGCTTTCCATAACAAGGCGCAAATCTAATAAACAATATGATATTTGAATTCTCCTTTCCTGCCTAAAAATTCTTATCAATTGTATTTATGAAACAATAGATTTGTAATTATGAAACATCCGTAAATGGAACACAAACTATTTTTGTTCCATCTATTAGTGCCATTAAATCAGATCATTTTTTTCAGACACTAACCATTGAATATTACAATAGGAATGCAGAAGATGCATAGCAAATATTCTTATGAAAGCGGGGATATAAATGAGATGAAAAGATGTCTAATAGAAATATTTTACCACTAATATTTTATACATAATGAAAAAAACAGGCTATTTGCTTTTATTGGTTGCATCGGCATTTATTTTAGGAGCGTGCAACTCAAACGACGATGACATTGTTGCAAACCCATTTGACACCATCGGAGAAGCCAACAATAATGAACGAAATAAAATTGTCGTAATCAGCGACTTGCACATGGGAAACGACTTGTCATACTCCGAAAACGTGAAGCATTTGCAACGACTGGAGCAGTTTCTAAATGAGGTGCGGTCGTCGGCCACAATCAAAGAATTGGTTATAGGAGGCGATATGTTCGATGAGTGGTATGTCCCGACACGTGTCGATGCTTACGGGGGCGGTTCTCAGGCCTATTTTGTCAGGAAAACGGTAGCTGCAAATCAGGGCGTTTTCGATATATTGAACGGTATCATCAAGGACAGCAAGATAAAACTTACCTATGTGCCCGGGAATCACGACATGGGGTTTACTTCGGAGAATGTTAATATCGCAATGCCAGGAGTAAACCAGGCGCGCGATACCGATAATGAATACGCCGTTGGAACTTATCATCCCGACGATTATCCGGAAATAGCCATCGAACATGGCCACCGGTATGATTTCTTTTGCTGTGCAACGCCAAATGCCAACGAGACCGAAGCACCAGGAGCGACCTTGCCTCCTGGGTATTTTTTCGCCCGCATTGCTGCCAACTCATTCACCGATCCTACCACAATCGAAGCAGCTACAAAAGCGCCTGCCGTAAAACTGAACAATGCAGGTAATGCAGAGCAGTATAGTAAATATGTTTACTATAACGTATGGAAGAAAGTGTTGGATAGTGTTATTTACGTGAAAGATAATTTTAGCGACCCGATTATTAAAACAAACGTAGGGAACTATACGAAAACTTACGCCATTAATGATATTTTGCCCTATAACAGTTCAACAGACGGGAGTATAAAAATGAACCTGTATAATGGTTTGTTTACACAGGAGAATTGGGATGAACGTCAAGTGTACAACAATGTTTCTTTTCAAAACGAAATCAACGGTTCAATAGTGGGCAGCCTGAAAACCGAATTTATTGATGAACAATCCAATGTACAGTACTTTCAAAACCCGGATCTCCAATGTCCGTATTGTAATTTTCGGTCATACTCACATCCCTATGATAAAATCTTACACGAACCTCGACGGCAAAACATGCCTTTATGTCAATTCCGGCACCTGGGAAGATCAGAAGACCCGCGACAAGAATGCGGCCATCGATCAGGACATACTTAAAATGGACTTTGTTACAATTGCTCCGGTCAAGTCAAATACGACGAAACTACCAGTAGCATTGTATCAATATTATCAGGGCACACATTTGCTGAAAAACAGTAAAGAAGTGGACTTGTAATAGTTTCAGCCCTTATAAACCCATTAAACCTTAGAAATCATTAAATAAAGAACAATGCTAAAAAAGTGATTAAAATTAAGTGCCCTGCTCTTCCTGGACTGGGATTAACAGGACTTCAGGCACAAACAAACGTTAATGCTACAGGAGGCAACGCTTCCGGCGGCGGTGGCTCAGCGAGCTATTCCGTTGGACAATTAGTGTATCAAACCCAAATCGGCACAAACGGATCAGTAGCCGAGGGGGTACAGCAAGCGTATGAGATTTCAGTAGTAACGGCTATTGAACAGGCAAAAAACATCAACCTTTTGGTTACTGCTTATCCCAATCCCACAACCGATTTCCTGACGTTAAGCATCAGCGAATTTAAACTTTCCGGTTTGTCGTATCAATTATTTGATATGAGCGGAAAGCTCCTGTTTAATGAGAAGATAACCAGTAGCCAGACACAGATTGTCATGAGCCAACTGGTTCCGGCAAGCTACCTGTTGGTAGTAAAGCAGGGAAACATGGGACTGAAAAAACCTTTAAAATCCAAAAAAATAACAATAAAGCATTATGAAACAAATTTTTACATTATTACTAACTGCTATTTTCGCAGTGAAGCGTGTTATTGCCCGGACAGGCTGATGCACAAGCCCCGGACAAAATGAGTTACCAGGCCGTTATCCGCAACAGCAGCGACCAACTGGTTACCAACCAACAAATAGCCATAAAAATGTATCGTACCAAAGGTTCTGCCGACGGTACAACAATATATTCAGGAAACCCAGGAACCCACGACCAACGCCAACGGACTGGTAAGTGTGGAGATTGGAACAGGTACCACCACCAGCAATTTCTCATCGATAAACTGGGCTGACGGGCCGTTTTTTATTAAAACTGAAACCGACCCTGACGGAGGTACAAATTATACGATTACCGGAACCAGCCAGTTGCTAAGCGTGCCTTATGCTTTGCATGCCAAAAACAGCCGAAACATTTTCGGGATCTGTTAATGCAAATGACCCTATTTTTACTGATTTAATTACGGCGACCGAAAATAAAATACTTTCACAGGTAAATCTTGATGCAGAACAAAACGTTCAGGCCAACTGGATCGAAACCAACACCACTTCGGATGCTTTTATTCAGAACAAACCCATATTGGCACAAGTGGCCACCACTGGTAATTACAAAGATTTGACCAATAAGCCCATTTTATTTGACGGAAAATACACATCGTTGACCAGCAAACCCATTTTATTTGATGGCAACTACACCTTGTACTGACCAACAAGCCAGCATAAAAGACACGGTTAACGCGTATGGTTTCAGTGGCAACTACAATGATTTGACAAACCAGCCCACCTTATTTGACGGCAATTACATCTCGCTGAGCAACAAGCCCAGCATAAAAGACACGGTTACTACGTATGGTTTCAGCGGCAGCTACAATGATTTGACAAACCAACCCACCTTATTTGACGGCAACTACACTTCGCTGACCAACAAACCCAGTATAAAAGACACGGTTACTACGTATGGTTTCAGCGGCAGCTACAATGATTTGACAAACCAGCCTACCTTATTTGATGGCAACTACACATCGTTGAGCAACTAAACCCAGCATAAAAGACACGGCTTGGTGCATATGGTTTCAGCGGAAACTACAACGATTTAATCAATCTGCCCGCCCTGTTTGACGGAAACTACACCTCGCTGACCAACAAGCCCAGCATAAAAGACACGGTTGGTGCATATGGTTTCAGCGGAAACTACAATGATTTGACCAATCAGCTCCGCCCTGTTTGACGGAAACTACACCTCGCTGACCAACAAGCCCAGCATTAAAGACAGTTGATGCGTATGAGTTTCCAGTGGCAACTACAATGACTTGACAAACCAACCTACCCTGTTTGACGGAGACTACAACAATCTAAACAATAAACCGGACTGTCGATGGCTCTGAAACCAAGCTTACAGCCGGTAAAAACGTAACCATTACAGGTAGCGGAACCACAGCCAGCCCCTATGTGGTTAATGCAGTTGTTAGTATGACACAGCCCCAAAGCAGATGCTTTAACACCTGCAGAAGGATTGTTTGTTTATAACACTTCAACGCATAAACCCAATTATTATAATGGCACAGAATGGATGAATTATGATGGAACATCTGCAAAAACACCAACGGTTGGCATGACCTATCAGGGAGGTATCATATTCTATATTGCAACCGGGCGATCCCGGTTATGTAGAAGGCGAAACACATGGTTTAATAACTACGCCAAGCGATCAATCCTACACTTCAGGAACACAATGGCATTATGACAGGATTGCCACAGGAGCAACCAGCACAGCCATTGGTTCAGGAAATGAATACAAATACCATAGTTGCAGCTATAGGCGCCGGAAGCTATGCCGCAAAAGTGTGTTACGATTTAGTATATGGCGGTTATAACGATTGGTACCTCCCAAGCATGGACGAATTAACAAAACTTTATGAAAACAGAAGCATATTAGGCGGTCTGAGCAGTTATATTTATTGGTCGTCTTCTGATGATCCAAGTAACGAAGAATTGCACTTATCTACAACTTTCTCCTTCATGAACCGGGTGGCGTTTATAAGTGGGAGTATGAAGGTGTGCGCCATCAGGTCTTTTTAGCCATTTATCTATTAGACAAAATCCGGTACTGCAAAACAGGGCCGGATTTTGTTTTTTGGGCTTTACCTATTTTATAGCTGAATATATTGCACTATGAAACGCCATAAATGCATAGGATAGAAAATAATGCCCATACCACCAACACACAATACAATCAATAAAGGTTTCGAAGGCGTGAAAAGGTTTCCAGCCCGCTTCATTTTTTCATGTATCTTTAGGTTGCAAAACACCTAATTCGGAGTTTCAGAATGCAGTTTAATTTAATGTTTAACCTGTAACCGCTTTAGGACTAAACAATAAAAGCCCCGATGAAACACCTACTCAGTTATATTTGAATAATACTTCTTTTATCTTGTAATGCAGATAGACAAATAGAAAAAACCAAATCAGGGAATTTAAAACTGTACTTGGGAAAACGGAAGCAAAACAACTTGATGATATTGTTCGTGATTTTGATCTCCTTTTTAGACCAAAAGTATAAAAACAAAAATTCAGATTCAGCATTGAGGCAATACTTGCAAGAAATAGCCAACTTGAATAATCCGGAAATATGGAAAATCGATGAATTAAAACGAAAAGAATATCATACAAGTAATTTATTTGCACAATATGATCCAATATACCAGACTCAGTTTGACGAGAATGATTTGATAAATTTGAAATATAACGAATTAGAAGCTATTCAGTCGATTATTCCAATCAACAAACCGAACCTTGACTCAATGATGAATGAATTAAAAAAAAGAGCCAAAATTAAGTCAAACATCCCCAGGCAATTTCTTGCGTGCCTTAGAATCTATCACCCAAAAAGATTCTGAAATAGTAAATTATCTGAATGCTAAGAAAATAGAAGGAAATATATCTTTATATATGTTAGCGAATGGACTTTTGTACAATTATAAAAACAGCTTCGAATACTTTACAAAAAGGATTCTCGTAATGGAAATGAATGATTAATTTACCGTTGCTAAATTGTATATGGAATGAGGAAGCTTTGTCATTAGACTAAAAGCTTCCTAAATTAAAACAGAAAACTAAAAAGTAAACAACAATGAGAAAATTATCCCTTTTTATAGCGACAAGTTTAGACGGCTACATTGCAAAACCAAATGACGACCTCAGTTTTCTGAAATTAGTTGAAAAAGAAGGGGAAGATTATGGTTACGCCGAATTTACAGCAAATATTGATACCATAATTCTCGGGAGAAAAACTTATGATTATGTGTTAAAAGAAATTGATTCCTCTCATTACGACAACGGGCAACGAGACGTGTACGTAATAACAAGGACAGAAAGACCGAGAACAGGGAGAACAACTTTTTACACCGGAAAACTAAGCGAACTGATTCAACAACTAAAATCAGAAAGCGGTAAGAACATTTATTGTGACGGAGGGGCAGAAATAATAAACGAATTACTAAAAAGCGATCTTGTGGACGAGTTTATTATCTCCGTTATACCTGTTTTAGTCGGCAGCGGGACAAGACTTTTCAAAGAAGGCAGACCCGAACAATTACTGGAACTTGTAAGAGTTAAAACATTTGACACAGGACTAACTCAATTACATTACCGGCGAAAAAGGTAACATAAAGTAACAAAATAAGGAAAAACCAAACCTTTAACATTGAGCCATACAGCATGCCATGGGAAAGTGGCTCCTTTGCGTTCCCGCCCGCCGTAGGCATTTGCAAGGTGAATAAGGACGTAACCTGCTCAACCTGCACCACATCAGAAAATATCATCACACACACTAAATTATGGTTACAACTTAGTCAATGAAATATTTGATTAAAAAACAAACAAAAACTCAGCTAATCCCAACCTGACATCCTCCCCGGTATTTTCATTTACGCAGTTTATACGACAGTGCTTGTTTATAATATCGAATAAATTATTTATCTAAATTTTTCACCCCGGAGATATATATTCTTTATCTCATAATTGTAAAAATGCATTTTAAGTATTTATTTTTTTCTAATTATTTTTTGTCTTTAATTTGTTATAAATTGACAAAAATATGGAAAAGTCGTTTATCGTAGAATTAGTTCAGAATGTCGCATTCCTTTTGGTTTTTACTTTTTTTTATGGTAAACGGTGGATTGAAAGCATCCGTTCAGAGCGAATTTTTCCCAAAGTATTAATTGGTGCCATAGTGGGTTTTATTGGTGTTTTTTTTATGTATAACCGATGGATGTATCAGCCGGGGTATAGTTTAGATTTACGTACAGTTTTATTATCCATATCAGGTTTATACCTTGGGGCTATACCTACTATTGTTGCCATGTTGTTTATGGGCATTTACCGCTTTTCAATTGGCGGAGAGCTTATGCCACTTGGCCTGGCGCTTATTGCATCATCAGGCCTGGCAGGTATTGTCTGGCGCTATTTTCAGCAAAAGAAAGGCAGGCCCACTAGTATTTTCTCGCTGTATATTTTGGGTCTTTTAACACATGCTTTTATGCTTTTTTGGCTGATCATGTTACCCAAAGAAGATTTCCTTGGTTTTCTTCAAAGATTGGTATTGCCGGTAATGGTAATATATCCGCTTATTACCTTGCTTTTAGGAATATTAATGAACAGGCAACTTCAGAACTGGGAAAATGAAAAAGCAAAAGACCGGTTTATCGAATCGGAAAAACGGTTCGCAAGAATAATGCAAAATATTAACATGTTCTTTATTAACCTCGATTTGAAAGGCAATTTTATATCCTGCAACAAATACCTGCTTAAATATACTGGCTATACAGAGGAAGAGCTGATTGGGAAAAGTGCTGTTGATCTATTTGTTCCGTCGGATGATAAAGAAGAAGCAGTAGATATTGTCGGCGAATTAATACAAAACAAAACAGAGGTATATTATCACGAGGAGAAAATTCGGACCAAAGACAATCAAATACTCCACGTGATGTCTCACATTACATTATTAAAAGATGGAGCAGGGAAAATACAAGGCATATCCATCCTGGCAGAAAATATTACCGAAAAGAATGCGATAATTGCCAAACTGCAAGAAGCGAAGGAAAAAGCAGAAGAAAGTAATCGGTTAAAAAGTGTATTCCTGCAAAATGTAAGTCACGAAATCCGCACGCCAATGAATGGCATTATCGGATTCATCGGCCTGTTGAAAGACTCGCCTGTTGATGAAGAAACCCGGAAACAATTCTACGAAATAATAAACAAGAGTGGCGAACGACTGCTAGCTACAGTGAATGATTTGATTGATATTTCACAAATAGAAACGCAACAAATAAAAGTAAACAAATCTGATGTAAGTCTTTTCGAAATATTGGAAAATCATTTAGATACAGGTATTTATCTGGCAACAAAAAAGAATAATAAAATAATATGTACCAATAAATACCTTCATTCTGAAACAGTATTGAATACCGACAGGAAATTGCTTAACAGTATTTTTACGAACCTCGTGAACAACGCAATGAAATTTACCAGCGACGGGACAATAGAAATTGGCAGCAGAAATGAGGACAACAATATCGTATTTTTTGTAAAAGATACGGGTATAGGCATACCGGAAAAGAGACTTGATGCTATCTTCGACCGGTTTGTTCAGGCTGATTTAACGCTAAGCAGGCCACACGAAGGTTCAGGTTTGGGCTTGTCGATCGCCAAAGCTTATGCACAGTTGCTCGGTGGCGATTTATGGGTAGAGTCGGAAGAAGGGAAAGGAAGTACTTTCTTTTTTAGCATACCAAAGGATGAAGTAAAACCGGAGAACCCGGAAACAGTCCAACCGGAAAGTATAGAAAAGTGTTTGAAACACAACTGTAAGATTTTAGTTGCGGAAGATGATGAAATGAGTTATCTGTTCCTTAAAAGGCTACTTGAGCAAAAAGGAATCCGGATTGTAAATGCTAAGAACGGCGCTGAAGCAGTTGAAATGGTGCAGAATGACAATGAAATATCGCTGGTACTGATGGATATTAAAATGCCCGTAATG
Organism: Draconibacterium sp.; assembly: GCA_041393215.1. Lineage (GTDB taxonomy): Bacteria > Bacteroidota > Bacteroidia > Bacteroidales > Prolixibacteraceae > Draconibacterium. Next base: position 5,077 of record JAWKKP010000041.1, on the reverse strand, counting down.
AACGGTGAAGAAGCAATCCGGCAAATCAGAACTTTTAATAAAAACATTCCTATTATTGCGCAAACAGCCTATGCAATGCCCGCCGACAGAAATAAATTTTTAGAAATAGGATGTAACGATTACATCTCAAAACCCATAGAAATAAATACATTATTCAAATTGTTACGAAAGTACATGAATCCATCGAATTAGAGAATTTTTCATAAAAGTTCAAAAAAAACTATCAACGTTTTTACTATTAGTTGTAAGCGTGCAAATAAACATGACACATCCAAAAACATACATGGAACTATTTTAGATACAAAAATATAGAGAATGGTTTGGCTATATGAATCGTCAAGGAAATCCTCTGTCAGAACTCAAAGGTGAAAAATGGAATGAATATTTTCATGTAAATGAGGAGTTGTTCGAAATCTGAAAAATGTTGGAGAAAAATTATCGAACTTCAAAAAACGATTTTTTGCCGATCTTTCTTTTTGAGATGGTAAAACGACACTAACGTAATTCGAATAATATGAAAAACGAAAACAGAAGAAATTTCTTAAAATCAATTGCCGGGGCAGGAGCTGCAACCACATTGGGTACAAGCTTTCCCATAACAGGTGCTTCCCTGCCTTCAGAAACAAATTTTATTGAAACGGAAAATGAAGAACGATTTATAGTCCCAAAAGCTCAAGGATTAAAAATTACCGGCACATTTCTGGATGAAATTTCACACGATATACCGCATCAAAACTGGGGAGAAAAAGAATGGGACAAAGACTTTTCTCACATGAAAGCTATCGGTATCGATACTGTAATTATGATTCGTTCCGGGTACCGGAAATTTATAACCTATCCATCAGAATACCTATTGAAAAAACACAATTGCTACATTCCATCAGTTGATTTACTGGATATGTTTCTTCGTTTGGCCGACAAACACCAAATGAAATTCTATTTCGGGTTATACGACTCCGGAAAATACTGGGACACAGGCGATTTATCAGGGGAAGTAGAAGACAATAAATATGTTATCGACGAGGTGTGGAAGAACTATGGAAGTAAATATAAAAGCTTCCAGGGTTGGTATATCAGTGGAGAAATAAGCAGAAAAACGAAAGGTGCTATCGGAGCCTTTTATCAAATGGGCAAACAATGCAAAGATGTTTCGGGAGGTTTGCCAACTTTTATTTCACCCTGGATTGACGGGAAAAAAGCAGTTGCTGCTGCTGGTGGAGACTTAACCAAAGAAAATGCTGTTTCGGTGCAGGAACACGAACGTGAATGGGATGAAATTTTTGACGGAATTCATGAGGTTGTTGATGCCTGTGCTTTTCAGGACGGACATATCGACTACGATGAACTGGACGCCTTTTTTACAGTAAATAAAAATATGGCTGACAAATATGGTATGCAGTGCTGGACCAATGCCGAAACATTTGACAGGGACATGCCCATTAAATTTTTACCGATTAAGTTCGACAAGCTAAGAATGAAGCTCGAGGCTGCTGCACGAGCCAAATATGATAAGGGAATTACCTTTGAATTTTCACACTTTATGAGTCCTCAATCGGCTTACCTGCAAGCAGGGCACTTATACAATCGTTACAGGGATTACTTTAATATATAGCAACCAAAACCATGGCAGAGAAAAAAAGCAGGGAAAACCTGGGATATGTTATTTTCCTATCATCGGTAGCTGCACTGGGCGGATTTCTTTTTGGATACGACACTGCTGTAATTTCAGGAACCATTGGAAGCGTAGCATCGCAATTTGGTCTGAATGATGTCAGCACCGGATGGTATGTAGGTTGTGCTTTACTGGGATCCATTTTAGGTGTTGCCATAGCCGGAAAATTAAGCGATTACTTCGGTCGAAAACCGGTACTTCTGGTTTCAGCAGTGCTCTTTTCAAGTTCAGCCATTGGATGCATGTTTTCTCCGGATATTTCGCAGCTGGTTATCTACCGGATTATTGGAGGAATTGGCATTGGTGTAGCTTCAGTTATTTCGCCGCTTTACATTTCTGAAATTTCAGTCTCCCGTTTTCGTGGCATTCTTGTTTCGCTCTACCAGCTAGCTATTACCATCGGATTTATGGGTGCTTACCTTGTAAATTATGCCATTAGCGATTACGCAGTCCAAATGGAAATCGCTAGTAATTCTGGCGGAGTCTGGGGTAAAGTTATGATTGAAGAAACCTGGCGCGGAATGCTGGGAGCCGAGGCCATCCCGGCGCTACTGTTTTTTCTGATGCTGTTTTTTATACCTGAAAGCCCGAGGTGGCTGGTGATAAAAAGCAAGGAAAAATTTGCACTCAAAACGCTGGTGCGTATATCTTCAGAAGAAAACGCAAAAAAACAAATTACCGATGTAAAAGAATTGGTAAAATCAGAAGAAAAAACCAACTGGAAAATATTATTTCAGCCTGGATTCAGGATTGCTTTGTTTATTGGTGTAAGCTTGGCAATACTCGGACAATTCATGGGTGTAAACGCAGTTTTGTACTACGGTCCATCCATTTTTCAGCAAATCGGTCTTTCCGAGGGCGACTCCCTGTTTTACCAGGTTATTGTCGGTCTGGTAAATTTTGGCTCTACCATACTTGCCATGGTGGTAATCGATAAAATAGGCCGAAAAAAACTGGTTTACTACGGTGTTTCTGGAATGCTTGTAACCCTGATACTGATTGGTTTCTATTTTGCATTGAATAAAACTTCCGTAGTCATTCCACCACTGACATTGTTGATACTTATCTTACTGTACATTTTCAGTTGTGCCATTTCCATTTGTGTGGTAATCTGGGTTTTGCTTTCAGAAATGTATCCGGTAAAAGTAAGAGGATTAGCGATGTCAGCAGCCGGCTTTTCCCTTTGGATTGGAACATATCTCATCGGACAGCTCACCCCGTGGTTAATGAATACACTTTCCTCGGCAGGTGTTTTCTGGTTATTTGCAGTAATGTGCATTCCTTACATGCTAATTGTGTGGAAGCTGGTTCCTGAAACCACCGGATTATCTCTTGAGGAAATTGAACGTATGTGGCAGAATAATGGTAAAAATTCCAAAGAATAGTAATAACATCTCAAAAAAATAAGGAAAGGATTTAGCAGATTTTGGTTTTATAATTCAATATTATTCAAAAAGCAATTCAGGCTATCGCACACAAGTATTCGTAAAAAGAAATAAAACGACAGTTGTTTTACATGCCAGTCAGAATAAGAGCAGTTACAACTATCAGCGGAAAGTGACCTTTCATTAATCGAAATAAAAAATTAATTTACTTTAAAACGATACCACAAACCGGAAACAAAACCTCCTTTAATTCGTTTTGTACGCAGAAAGAAAAGTTAAAAGAATGGAAATACAGCAAATCTTCAAAAACAACCGGGAATGGGTTGAAACAAAATTAAATCTGGATGCCGATTATTTTAAAAACCTATCAAAAGGTCAGAACCCCGATATTCTTTACATTGGGTGTTCCGATAGCCGGGTAACTGCCGAAGAAATGATGGGAGTTTCACCCGGTGAAGCTTTTGTACACCGAAACATTGCCAACATGGTACCGAATACCGACTTAAGTTCAATGTCGGTAATCGACTATGCCGTTGTACACCTTAACGTTGAACACATTATAATTTGCGGACACTATTATTGCGGAGGAATAAAAGCTGCGATGCAACCCCAGGACCTGGGCATTTTAAATCCGTGGTTACGTAACATTCGCGATGTTTACCGACTGCACAAAACAGAACTCGACGAAATTACCGATGATGATGTACGCTACAAACGGCTGGTGGAATTAAATGTACAGGAACAATGCGTAAATGTGATAAAAACAGCGGTAGTACAAAAAGCCATCCGCGAAAATAGCCTTACTGTTCATGGGTGGGTTTTCGATGTGCATTCAGGAAAATTAATCGATTTGAAAATTGATTTCTCTAAAATTCTGGAAAACGTGATGGAAATTTACCGGTTGGAATAAATAAACGAACTTCGTTTATCTTGTTTAACAGATTTTGCCTGCGTACATTTATACCGTAATACACATCAATTCAAAATACATTACACATGTTTATTGTTTCTTTAACTTATAAGGCCCCGATTGAAAACATTGAAGAACAATTGGAAAACCATGTTAACTTTCTGAAAGAACATTATGCTTTGGGAAATTTTCATGCATCAGGAAGAAAAGTGCCCCGGACCGGGGGAATTATTATGTCGCAAATTAAAGACAGAAATAAACTGGAAAACATTGTTCAGCAGGATCCTTTCTATTTGAATGATTTAATTGATTATGAAATTATTGAGTTTATTCCAACGATGACGAGCGAAGGATTGAAATGCCTTTTGGAAAACCAGTAGAAACCAAGCTGAAACCATTACTCAGAAAAAAAGGAATTTAAGTTCTCTCTTAAAAATCAGTATCAGGGAATAAAAAACCAGGCCGAAAATAATTGTTAATGACCTAAAAAACCTTTTTAAAATGCCCAGTATTTTTCACCGGTTAAGAAAAAAGTTGCTCGAAGAAAATAAAATTAAAAGCTACCTCACTTATGCAATTGGCGAAATTATCCTTATCGTTTTTGGGATTTTAATTGCGCTGGCAATAAACAACTGGAACCAAAACCGGATTTTAAAGGAAAAAGAACAGTTTTATCTGGAAGGGCTAAAAGGTGAATTTGAGCAAAGCAAAATAAAGCTGGAGAATCTTATTGAAGTGAACCGGTTAAATTATGAAGAATCAAAAAAGCTGGCTTCATTTGTTCACAATCCGAACAAGCCTGAAGAGAAAGAACTTTCGGAAATGTTATACAATGCATTTTCTTTCGACATTAATTATTACCCCAATAACTCCCTGCTCGAAGAATTGATGAATTCCGGCGGACTTAAAAATATTTCGAATGCAAATCTCAGAAAATATTTAACGGCCTGGGATTCCAGAATTCAGGTCATTCACCGACAAGAAAACAGTTTACGCGAGCAACGGGAAAAAATGCTCGACATATTCAGAAGTGATAATGCAAGCATCAAAACCATCCTCGATTTGGCTGGTGTTTCAACCAATGAAATGGGCATAAAAAACAGTTCTCAA
>JAWKKP010000040.1:0-37708 GCA_041393215.1 Draconibacterium sp. | reverse complement strand
GAATTGGTGGTGAAGTAGCATTCGAAATAAATAAGGTTGGAACCGGCATGATAAAAGGTAAAGTTGATTCTTCCGGAAACTTTGCCATGTCGGGCTCATTTGATGTTGAATCGGATCTGTTTAATCCGGCCTCTGTTAAAGTTGCCTATGAAAACGATGTCTGGAGTTTTGAAGGCAAAATAGGAATTCAGGAAGGCACAGTTAAAGGTGTAAAAGATGCCGAAGTAACAATTTCTTATCTGAATAAAAAGTTTGGTATTAACGGAACAGTAAATCTGGATATTCCGAAAGTAGAGGATGGAAAATTAACTGTTAGTTATAGTGAAGAAGAAGGCGTAATTATAAAAGGCGATCTTTCGTTAGGAGCAGATGTTCCCGGTATCCAGTCTGCAAATTTTTCGGTAAAAGTTAGCAAAAAAGGAGAGGAAGGGTTTAAAGTTGCAGGAAATGGTACGGTAGTTCCTAAGATTCCGGGAATTAAAGGGAATCCTAAGATTTCACTTAGCTACGATGATGGTGCCTTTTTAATTGAAGGCGAAGTTCCCTTTGAAGTTGGAGAAAGTAAAGCCAGTGGAACTTTAAAAGTTGGAATTACAAACCAGGTTATCGACGAAAATAATCAACCTACCGGAGAAATCAGCGAAGACTGGAAATTGTTTGGAAAAGGAACAGCCAGTATCGAATTAGGAAAAGGAATTGTTGCCGAAGGCGAGGTTGAACTGCGACCAGACAAGCAAATTATTGTATCAGGAAAAGTAGCGCTTGGTAAAGACACACAGAAACCTTCCGACAAAGAGAAAAAGTGGGATAAAACTCTGTTTGAAATTGGCCCTCCACCCATAATTTTATTTGTTATTCCACCCATCGGAGCAAGCCTCACACTTAAAATTGAAGGAGGAGCAAAAGTTTACGCTTCGTTTACTCCACCGTATTTCGAAGAACTGTCGTTAAGTCTGATTGGTTTTAACATAACGAATCCCGCAGAAAGTCAGGAGGAAATTATCGGAAAAGTATTTATTGCAACTACTGCAAAAGCGGGTTTTGAATTGTATCTGAAACTGACAGCAACATTAAGTGTTCTGGTTGCAAAAATTTCAGGTTACCTGAAAGGAAGCATCGGTCTGGAAGCAAATGGAAAAGCCCGTGCAGGAATCGCCGCAAAATGGAGCCGCAAAAACGGATTGGAAATCACGGACGGTGAAATTTCTATCGAAGCAATGGCCCAGTTTCTTGCCAAGTTATCCGGTGGTATCCGGGTTTATCTTGACTTGTGGCTTGCCGAGATTGATATTTGGGAAGAAGAAATTGATATTGCAAGTGTTAAGTTTGGAGATTCTTATAAAGTAGGTATGACTTTACCGCTTTCAATAAAAGATGGAACGCCTGAAATAGGAGACATCGACCAAAAAGCCCTGACCTTTCCGGATTTAAGCAGCGAAAGTGAACAACAAAAGATTATCAAGCAGGGGGCAATGAAAGATGATAGTATGAAACCACCGCCACCGCCTTCAGAAGCTGAAGCTACGGCAAAAGTAAAAACGTTGGATTCCGGATCGATTTTTACAACTGTACTAAATATGGAAGCCGATGAAATAAGGGGATTGTCAAACTGGGGACTTATCAGCAGAGATACTTATGTTACATGGCTAAAGAATAAATATAAGAATATGAGCTGGGGACAACCAACCGCGGCCGCTTTAGCAAAAGATAATAGTGACTTTGAAAACCTGAAGTCAGATTTATCTAAAATGTCAGATAACATGTTTGTTTCCAAAGAAGTGATGCAGGAAAAGGCAGTCTCCGATTTTATTGACGAGCATCCACTCTTTATCCGAAAGAATGGAAAATCTGTAGTTGAGAACCTTTTGAAATCGGAAATAACAACTTATGATGAATGATAAATCATCTGGAACTAAACAAATCAGAGATATTAAAACTTTTATATACAAGTAAATAAATTAAAATGAATACCGTAAAAATTCGTTCCCGGGGCCCCGAAGTACTTTTTCTGAATGAGATTCTGGAAAAGTTAGGATACAAAGTTTATGTTTCCGATTCATTTGGAGCAGATACAGATTTGGCTGTCAGAGATTTTCAATTGAAAAATAATCTGATTGTCGATGGTCAGGTCGGACTAAAAACCTGGACAAAACTAATAGAAAAGGATAATCTGTTAAAAGGTTCGACTGATAAATTTTTGTCAGAAAACGATTTAAGGAATTTTGCTTCAAGCTACAATCTTGAACTGGCTGCTGTAAAAGCTGTAAATGAAGTGGAGAGTAGCGGTAAAGGGTTTTTGGTTGTAGGCAAACCCCGAATTCTTTTTGAAGGACATGTTTTTTGGCGGGAACTGGTAAAAAGGAATATTGACCCAAAGCAAGTATTAAATTCAGGAAATCAGGACATTTTGTATGAAAAGTGGACCCGGCAATATTACAAAGGTGGAGCAGGAGAGTACGAGAGACTTGAAAGAGCAATCTCCATTTCACCTTCGGCAGCAGTGAAGGAAGCTGCATATTGTTCCGCATCGTGGGGAGCATTTCAAATTATGGGGTATCATTATAAAAATATTGGTTATGATTCTGTTTTTCAGTTTGTTGAAAAAATGAGCGAGCACGAACGGGAACATTTAGATGCTTTTGGGCGGTTTATTTCTGTTGCATCATTTTCAGGGAAAAAACTTATAAGTTGGTTAAGAGAAAAAGATTGGGAAAGTTTTGCCAATGGTTATAATGGCTCCGGTTACAAACAAAACAAGTATGACATAAAACTTCAAAAAGCTTACGAGAAATACATGGCGTAATTCCAACTATTATGGCTGATAAAAAAGATTACAGTTCGGGGAGTTCACTTGAAAATATATTTGCTTATTTGGAACTATTAGTAAAACAACGACTCGCTTTTGAACTAAAGAACGAATCCCCAAAACCTTTGTCAATTGTGTTGGAGTCGAATAATTCGAATTTGGCAAAGTTTATCATTGACAATAAACTATCGAATGAAGAACTGATTTTTCTTCTTTTAGCAATGGTTCCGCATATAAAACCCAGCTTTATTTCGAATATCATTTCCGAATATTTACCCAATGGGGGCGATTTCCCCGAATTCGGGGGTGTGAAGGGAAAAAATCACCGAGGCATTTTACCAACCGGTGAAACAGCTCTATACATTATTTATGGTCACGATATTCAAAAACGGTTACATGGTTTTGAAGAAATAACTGAAAATTCGATTCTTTTTCAACGCCAAATATTAAATATTGAATCGGTACCAACAGGTGAACCCGTTTGGAGTGGAAAGTTAACCATCGATTCGGAATACCTGGCAAAGTTTACAACCGGGTCTGTTCTAAAACCAAAGTTAAGCAGCGATTTCCCTGCAGAATTAATTACCACTGAACTCGAATGGAAAGATTTGGTTTTGCAGGAAAAAACTTTGGCCGAAATAAACGAAATTGAAATCTGGCTAAAACACAATGAAACGTTGTTAAACAGCTGGAAAATGAAAGGAAAAGTAAAACCCGGATACCGCATTTTATTTCATGGTCCGCCGGGAACCGGAAAAACTATGACGGCCTGTTTGTTGGGAAAATACACCAATCACGATGTTTTTCGTATCGATCTTTCCATGGTGGTTTCTAAATACATTGGTGAAACGGAAAAGAATCTTTCGAAGTTATTTGATAAAGCGGCAAATAAAGACTGGATTTTGTTTTTTGATGAGGCGGATTCTATTTTTGGCAAACGGACCGATGTTCGGGATGCGCATGATAAATATGCCAACCAGGAAGTTTCATATCTTCTGCAACGAATCGAATCTCATCCGGGACTGGTAATTCTTGCTTCAAACATGAAATCCAATATCGATCCTTCATTTACCCGCCGGTTTAATTCCATTATTGAATTCGAAAATCCGGGTGTTGCAGAGCGAATAAAATTATGGGAGAATTACATTCCGGAATCAGTTTCTTTAGATGATAAAGTTGCAATAAAAGATATTGCAGTGAAGTATGAAATTACAGGCGCTAACATTGTAAATGTAATTCAGTACGCCGGGTTAAGAACCATTGAAAAGAAATCGAAAGTAATTTCAGCGAACGATTTGTTCCTGGGAATTCAAAAGGAATATGAAAAAGAGGGAAAAATGATACGGAAGGAATTTTAATATTCTAGCAAACGTTCATACTTGAATTTTCAGTTATTGTTTTGGTCGATTTTTATTGGTTTTTATGAACTTTCCCTGGAGAAAATATTCTCTGAAAAAGTGACGCAAAATAAACTGTTTACACCTCCTGAAGCAAAAGAACTCACCAGTTTGTCATTCCGAACGAAGTGAGGAATCTGTCCATATTTAGCCGTACGGTATTGAACGTTTAATTTTTCGGTGCAAATGCTTGCTTGTTGTTCGTAATTGGCTTGTTGAAGATTCGTTGATCGGGGTTTTGCTTTTTGATATTCATTAAAATCTAAGATAAGTTTTTTTCGGTTTTATGAATTCCTTAAGGAAATTTTTAATACATGATTATTTACTATTTCTATTCACTTTAATAAAAAGTATCTTTACTCAACTAGTCACCGATTAAACTAAAATTATGAATTCCGGCCGTAGAAGTTTTATAAAAAAAACCGCCCTCGCAACAACATTTCTTGGTGTTTTTCCACCTATTATCAATGCAAGTCCGAACGAGAAGTTGGTGGTGGGTTTAATTGGTTGTAACGGAATGGGTTTTTCCGATTTAAAAGCCTTTTTGAAACAGCCCAATGTAGAATGTGGCGGAATCTGCGATGTAGATCGGAATATATTGGAATCGAGAGCTTCAGAAGTTGAGAAAATACAGGGGAAAAGACCTGTTTTATATGATGACTTCCGAAAACTATTGGATAATAAGGATATTGATGCTGTAATTAACGCAACTCCCGACCATTGGCATACATTAATTGGTATTTATGCCATGGAAGCGGGGAAAGCACTTTATACCGAAAAACCTTTGGCAAATAGCATTCAGGAATGCAATTTGATGGTAAAGGCGCAAAAGCGTTACAACTCAATTGTTCAGGTAGGGCAGTGGCAACGCAGCGATCCGCACTGGCGTGATGCTGTGCAATATTTGCATGATGGAAAAATAGGGAGAATTCGTTCGGTTAGGGCCTGGTCGTATGTTGGCTGGAAAGGTTCGATTCCGGTTTTGCCGGATTCGGAAGTACCTGCTGGAGTTGATTATGATTTTTGGTTGGGGCCTGCTCCAAAACGTCCGTTCAATAAAAACAGGTTTCATTTTACATTTCGGTGGTACTGGGATTATGCAGGTGGTTTAATGGCCGATTGGGGAGTTCATTTGCTGGACTACGCTCTGTTTGGAATGAATCAATATGTGCCTAAATCGGTGATGGCAACCGGCGGGAAATATGCATTTCCTGATGATGCCATGGAAACTCCTGATACTTTAATGGCGGTTTATGATTTTGGTGATTTTGGTTTACTGTGGGATCATACTATCGGAATTTATGGAGCAAACTATGGAAATCGCGGACATGGAGTTGCTTTTGTCGGAGAGTATGGAACGCTTGTAGTGGATAGAAATGGTTGGGAAGTTATTCCGGAAACAACGAGCACCAGCGCAAAAAATGGTTTTGAAGGCGTGCCGTTACAAAAGGGGACTGGAAAAGGATTGGAACTGCACGTTGCCAATTTTATCGATTGCATTAAAAATGGTGCGAAACCCAATTGTGATATTGAAATTGCTGCACACATCGCACGAATAAGTCATTTGGGAAATATTTCATATCGATTGGGACGAAAAGTTTTCTGGGATTCGGAAAACCAGAAATTTATAAATGATGATGATGCAAATGAGTTGGTAAAAGCACATTACCGGGAGCCCTGGAAGCTGCCAAACATATAGTATTTTAAAACTGAATTAAAACTTTTCCTTTGCTCATATTTTGTTTGTAGGTTTCAATTGCCTCTGTAATATTTTCCGGTTCAAACTTTTGGTAAATTGTAGTACTAAGCTCGTCTTTCAGTAACGATTGAATTTTTCGGGTATTCATTATCGTTTGAAATAAGCTTTTGCCTTTTAGCCAGTTAACCAGCCAAAATCCGTGAATATGGTTTCCGGTACTAATCATATTTCCGGGGTTAATTTCGAGCGGCTCTTGCGACAAACGCCCGTAAATAAACAGGTTGCTTCCCTGTGGCGCTATATCGAGCAATTGTTGCGATAGTTCTCCTCCTACGGCATCAAAAATAACTGTTGCATTAAGCTCAGCAGCAAGTTCTTTTAGTTCAGCCTGAAAATCGGGATTGCTGCTGTTTACAATATACTTTGCACCAATACTTTTTAATATTTCAACCTGTTCTGTGCGACGAATAACCGAAATTACAGGCACATTATTTTTCTTCCCGGTTTTTACAACCATTCTGCCTAAAGCGCTGGCGCCAGCTGTATTTATTATCGAAATTTCTTTTTTTGAAGATTTTGAAAGCTGTTTATGAATATCAAAAAAGGCCAGAGCCGTCATCGGGTTTACAAACATCATGGAAGCTTGTTCCAGCGAAATGCTTTTTGAAACGGGGACGCATAAATTGGCTGAAGTTATCATGTATTCAGCCCAACATCCGTTATGTTTGTGAGAAGCCGAGCAAGCTACATTTTTACCGACCAGAAGTTTGGGTAAAATTCCTTTTCCTGCTTCCACAACAGTTCCGCTTCCTTCGAAACCCGGTACAACTGGATATGGCTTCTGCACTCCATATCCGCCTTTTATGAATGATAAATCGGAGGGATTAATTGGCGAACTATGCATTTTTATTAAAACCTCCCCATTCGCAGGTTTTGGAACAGGAATATCTTCTACAACCGGCCTGGCACCACTTTCTTTAATTATAACCGCTTTCATTATTCTTATAATTTACCAGCAAAAATAATTTTAAAAGCTTTGGATTAGAATGAATTTCTGTGCAAAAAGGCCAATTCTGCGTATTTAATTATAAAAAACTTTTTTACTGGTTTTTTTGTTTTAGGGACAATAACCGTTAAAATAAATGAGAATGAAAAAGTTAATGTCGATAATAAGTTTGGTTCTTTTGGTAACAACAGGTTTTGCACAAAAGTCGTTTTACGATTTTAAGGTAAAAGACATCGATGGAAATGATTTTGATCTTTCCACATTAAAGGGAAAAAAGGTTTTGGTAGTTAATACTGCATCAAAATGTGGAAACACTCCTCAATACGAGCAGTTGGAAGAAATCTACGAAAAGTATGGAAATAAGGATTTCACCATTATCGGATTTCCTGCAAATAATTTTGGACAGCAGGAACCCGGCTCAAACGATGAAATTGCCGAGTTTTGTGAGAAAAATTACGGTGTTACCTTTCAAATGATGTCAAAAATATCAGTAAAAGGAGACGATATTGATCCGCTATACAAATGGCTGACTACAAAAAGTGAAAATGGAGTTTTGGATTCTGAAGTTACCTGGAACTTTCAAAAATATTTGATTGACGAAAATGGTCATCTTGTAAAAACTGTAGCTCCCAAAGTGAAGCCTGATGATGAAAGTATTGTTAGTTGGATTACTTCCAATTAAAATTCAGGGAGAATCTTGATAAAGGTTCTCCCTGAATTTTTTAATAAACTTTGTTGCCCACAGGCTTGTTAAAATCAAGATTATTAAATAAATAAGAACTAAATTTTGAATGTCCAATCCTGCAAACAGCGAGGAGTCGAACTTTCAATGGCTCCATTATTATCGGCTTTGACAAATAAAAAATCATTTCACCTCCTAGAACAAATATGTTTTTTTTACCAATTGCAGCGGAAGCAACCAATGCTGAAAAGATTGCTGTTGCTAATTGTTTTTTCGTGATGTTAAGATGGAAATAAACTCAATTAAGTAAGAATAAAAATTACAAAAGCAGTTCAATTGTTTTCTTGGAAATATAATGCCCCTTTTTTTGCAAAAAGAATTTATAAAAGTTGGCAAGGCGATAAAAGTCAACCTTTTCTGTATTTTTAATAATTGTGCCTGCTATTGTATTTAATGGGCTGATTCGTTAATTTCAGCAAAAAATAGTGACTTATGAAAAGTGTAAACAGACGTCATTTCATCCGGGATTTAAGCATGGCTTCAACAGGTGCAATGGTAGGATTGCCATTAGTCAACAAGGCATCTGCAGGTTCTGCAAATGAAAGTGTCAATGTTGCGGTAATCGGAGTTCGGGGAAGAGGAAAAGATCATTACCGTTCTTTAGCCAAAGTTCCAAATGTAAATATTGTAGCTATATGCGACATCGACAAAAGAGTTATTCCAGAAGCAGTTGCTAACATTGAAAATCTTACAGGTAAAAAGCCGGCTGTAGAAACCGAGTATCGAAAAATTTTGGAAAATAAGGATATAGATGCAATAACAATTGCCACACCGAATCATTGGCATGCTTTGCAAACCATCTGGGCTTGTCAGGCCGGAAAAGATGTTTATGTTGAAAAACCAGTGTCGCATACTGTTGAAGAAGGGAGAAAAATGGTTGAAGCTGCCCGTAAATATAATCGGATTGTTCAAACCGGAACACAGGCAAGGAGCCACAAAGCTACCATTCAGTCGCTTGATTTTATTAAAAGTGGTGGTTTGGGTGAAATATACATGGCTCGCGGACTTTGTCTGAAACCTCGCGGAAGTATTGGTCATGTTCAGGATGGCAATATTCCTGAAGGTGTCGATTGGAATACCTTTTTGGGGCCTGCACCTTATCGTCCGTTTAATGAAAATCGATTTCATTACAAATGGCATTGGTTCTGGGATACGGGTTGTGGAGATCTCGGAAACCAGGGAATCCACCAGTGCGATGTCGCCCGTTGGGCTTTGGGAAAGCAAACTCATCCGGTGAGAATAACCGGTACAGGAAATTACTTCATATGGGATTCGGACCAGGAAACACCAAATATGCAGCAGCTTGAATTTGAATATGAAGACGGCTCAATTTTACAGTTCGAGGTTCGCGGACTTGCTACAAATGACGAATCGGGAATACGAATCGGCGATTTGATTTTTGGTTCGAAAGGATGGATGAGTATCGACAATGAAGATGTTGGGGCCGGAAAAGTATTTCTGAGTGATATTCAGATTCAACCATCCGGATTTTCTTCGTATAAGGAAAAGGAAGGCCCTGCATTTTCAACAAGTGATTCCGACCCGAGTTCAAATGTAAATCACTTTTCTAACTTTATTGAATGTGTGAGATCGCGCAAATTGCAGGATTTGAATGCTGAAATACTCGAAGGACATTTATCGACATCGTTATGTCATTTGGGAAATATTGCCACACGGTTAAAACGAACATTGTATTTCGATCCTGACAAGGAAAAGTTTATTAATGATACAGAGGCTGATTCATACCTGACAAAAATTTATCGTTCGCCGTTTCTTCTCCCTGATAGGGTTTAATTAAATATTTTTTGATATCTCATTTAATGACAAACCAAAATCAAACTTATTTAGGAAGAACAGGAATTCCGGTCCCAAAAATTATTTATGGAACCAGTTACCTTGGAAATCTTTATAAGGAGCTTTCCGAAGACGAAAAACTGGCTTTGATGAGCGAATGGTTTAATGTTTCAGAAGGTTTGGTTGCCATCGACAGTGCAGGGAAATACGGAGCAGGATTGGCACTGGAAACTATTGGAAATGGATTGGAAAAATTGGGAATAGCTACTGAGCAGGTAATTATAAGTAATAAATTAGGATGGTACAGGGTTCCGCTGAAAACCCAGGAACCTACTTTCGAGCCCGGAGCATGGGTGAATTTGAAATATGATGCGGTTCAAAAAATTAGTTACGACGGAATTTTACAATGTTGGGAACAGGGATGCGAATTGCTGGGATCTAAATATAAAATTTCGTTGGTTTCGGTTCATGACCCCGATGAATATTTAATGGCAGCCACTGATGAACAGGACAAAGCAAGACGTTTGCAAGATATAAAAGATGCTTACAAGGCACTATTCGAATTAAAAGAAAGAGGCGAGGTGAGAGCTATTGGAATTGGGTCAAAAGACTGGTTAACCATAAAACTGCTTTACGAAGATATCAAGTTTGATTGGGTAATGTTTGCAAACAAGTTTACCTTGTATCATCATCCCAGAGAAATAATCGCATTTATGCAGAAACTTGCCAATGACGGGGTAGGTATTATCAATTCGGCCATTTTTAATGCAGGCTTTTTAACAGGTGGCGATTATTTTGATTACCAGCTGGTTCGTCGGGATGAACCAAAAACCGGGCATCTGTTTGAATGGAGAGAAAAATTTCACCGTATTTGTAACGATTTCAAGATTTCGCCGGGAGATGCCTGTCTGAAATTTGGAATTTCTGCTCCGCAAATTACAGCGGTGGCACTAAATCCAAGTAGAGTTTCGCGGATGAAACACAATGTAGAAGTGCTAAGAACCGATTTCCCAACTGACTTTTGGAATTCTCTCAAACAGGAAAATATTATTGATCCGGAATATCCCTATTTATAAAAGGCAGTGGCAATGGTAATCGATACACATCATCATTTTTGGAAATATAATCCTGAAGAATATGGCTGGATTAACAATGAAATGTCGGTTATCCGTAGAAATTTTCTGCCTGAAGATTTAAAAAAGGTTATCGATGAAAATGGTGTTGATGGAGTGATATCGGTTCATGCCCGACAAACGATTGAAGAAACAAAAACACTATTAAAATATGCCGGTGAAAATGAATTTATGAAAGGCGTTGTTGGCTGGCTTCCACTCGCCGATAAAAAGTTTCCGGAAATTCTTGATGAATTTGCAATAAATAAAAGTTTAAAGGGATTGCGTCATGTGGTACAAGGAGAACCCAATCCTGAATTTATCCTTGGCAAAGCGTTTAATAATGGAATTTCAAGCTTAAAAAATTATAACCTGGTTTTCGACATACTGATTTATGAACATCAGTTACCCAATGCGATTCGTTTTGTTGATTTACATCCTAACCAGCAGTTTGTACTCGACCATATTGCCAAGCCCAAAATTCGAATCAATGAAATTGAAGCCTGGAAAAGGAACATTCGTGAATTGGCAAAACGTGAAAATGTGGTGTGCAAAATAAGCGGAATGGTTACCGAAGCTGATTATAAGTGTTGGACAACTGAACAACTACAACCATATTTCGATGTTGTTCTGGATGCTTTTGGCACAAATCGTTTAATGTTTGGTTCCGATTGGCCGGTTTGCCTTGTGGCAACTCAATACGGAAGTTGGCTTGAGATGGTCAAAAATCGGATTTCAAAATTCTCAACAGAGGAGCAGGAAAAAATTCTATATAAGAATGCTTTAAAGTATTACTTGTTGAAATAAGCAAATGTTTATTCTTTTAATCAATTCCATATGTAAATGCAGCATAGAGCAGTAAAACGTCCTATTCTGTTCAGAAAGGAATAGTGTATATTGAATTTTTCAGTAAGGAAAATCATAAAAGGAAAGTATTGTTTACAAGAAATGCAGATGGCTTTGCACTAACTTTCTTTGCAAATAAAAGATATGAATTTATGCAAGTAAAACACGATGCTTTAAGACGTTTTTCTGAAATTTTGCATATAATTTTTTCATCTAAATTATTTATGTGAAAAATACAATAAGTATGTAACATTTTCATTAACTTGCCATTCTCATTGATTATAAATTGAGAATTTGATTTTTTCGCTTAAAAAAAGAAGAGAGTAAGTTCCGGCAAAGTCCGGAACTTTTTTTTAACGAGGCATCTTCAGTGCATGCAAAATCTTTTTTATAAAAATTAGGATAGAGGTAAATTAGTGAACATCTAAAATTAAATTGCCTGAATTCCATTTTCCATCTTCACCGTAACCATAAATAGAAAGAATGTATTTCCCCGGATTGTTATTACAATAAATTTTATTCGTTCCTTTTGAAGCGTTCTTCAAATTTTCCCAAACAAGAATGTCGTCGAGATTTGGCATTCCTTCAGATTCTGATTTTTGGGCCCTTACCGATTTATTCTCTACTTTTTCAGGAAGATATAATTTAGATAGAATTGCAGTTTCCGGAAGATTCAGTCCGGCTAAGTCGTTGTTTACGGAGCGAATATTAATTATTCCCCCAAAAATGGTATTGCCATGAATGTAAAAATTCGTTTTTGCTTCAATACTTAGAATTCTTTCAGGCGGAAGAGTAAGGAGTTTCTGATAATCATAAATTGGAATTCCGTCAAACAGAATGAGAGTAGGATAATTACTGGCATATAAATTTTTACCTGTAACGCCAAGTATATATTTACCATTTTGCTGGCGAATAGTAACGTTGGGTACTACCTCAAATATCAACTCCCTGACATTCGGAAGATGAATATAGTCTTCAACCTGAACAGCAATTTCTGGTTTACCATAAAACATTTCATTTGTTTTTACTGTGTCGGCATTATCAGGTTGAATACTTGCAGTTTTAGCAGAATAAAGATTACGTAGTTGGATGGTAAGATTTTGTGACTTAAGAAATTCCAGCTCCTCAGCGGTAAAGAAAGCTTTATGATTTTTCTTTTCGGGTTTCGAAGGCTCATAATCCGGTGTAATATCAAGCTGCCATAAAGAATCGTGACGATTGACATAATTCAAAACGTAATCCTTCGAAAAGTTTTGATCCGGAAAAGCAAATACAAATCTTCCGTTTGTGTCGGTTTGGGCCGCATAAAAACTGTTGTCGTTCAGTACTGTTAAAGCAACGCTCACGAGCGACACCGCTTCACCGGTCTTTTTATTGAATATTTTCCCGGAGAGGATACCACCTCTTGTTTCAGGATAATGTTCGATAAAGTTTTGGTTATTTTTCCAATCAGGTGGTGTTGGGAATTTAGTGTCGGAAATAAAAAAAGAGTGAGTGACTTTATCGGGGTAAAGATTGGCATTTATCCAACCTTCAAATCCGTTTCTATCTGCCGGAATTTCAAAATTTGCAGGCCATCCTGGAAGTCCTGGCAGATATAGTTGCATGGTGGTTTCGGGAAGAAATTTGTCAGCTAAAAGCTGCGGGCTTCCCGAATTATTTGTATCAAAAGCGGCCTTGAAATCGTAATTAAAATCATAATAAGAATCGGTAGTAATATTTGAAGTATCCATTTCGATTTTTATTTCCGAAACATTTTGATCATATTCGGCCCACAACTGTTTAAAAATAATCTTGTTTTCTTCGTCAAGAACAGCTATTTGAGAAAGGCCCACAGGAATATCTTTTAATGGAATATGAAATGCAATCGAATTATTTTCAGCAACATTGGTCTGAAACCACGACCATGAATAAGTTCTGTGAAGAAGCAATTTATAATTAGCACCTGTTTGAACTCCTTTGGTTGCAACATTCAGATATCCGTTTTCTTTGGTGACAGAAAAACTGATTTGTTCATTCCGATTATGGACCATTTTTACTTCAAAACTGATATTTTCTTTTTGAAAGCCGTTTACAAAAACCTGGTATTGTTTTATGTCAGAAGGTCTATAATCTGAACTTGCCCAGCCGGTTTTGTCACAGTGAAATACAAGCACTGTATCGCCCTGATTATTCAGAACAAATCCTTTACTTTTCATGCCTTCATCAAACTTATCTGCTGAGAAAATGCCGCATTTTAATTGTCCCGGATTATTGGGATCAGAGTAAGGATAAATGTTAATATTTACATGATTATTTTTCTGCAACAGTGAGTCCTGATTCGCATCTTCGACATTTAGTACCCTGATTTCGAGTTCTGAAAAATCATCTTCTGAAAAATTCCTCATCCAGTTGGAATATGCCCTTAAATAATATTTTTCAGTTTTAAGATTGACAGGTAATAAGATTCTATCCGAATTTTCTGAATTTTCAAGCTGAATATTCTTCCTGACAAAACTATTCCCGTTTCCATCAATAAGTTCAATTCTGATGTTTTTGCTTAACACCGATGAATGATACGTATCGTTTTCAAGCAGATTAACTTTAAAAAAGATTTCTTCTCCGGCAAGATAAACGTCTCTGTTGGTTTGCAGCCATGCAGTTTCTTTTAATAAGACTTGAGCGTTTAAAGTCTGATTATGAAAAATAAGCAGGAATAAAAAAACTATTATGGCTATGTTTTTACTCATTCGTATTTTATTAGTTAGGAGCCCAGAAAGGAGGTTTTGTAGTTGTTCCACCTTTCATCGTACAATCAAAACAACCTTCGGAAGAGGTTGTATATTCAAATGTTTCTGGATCAAACTTCACAAAAGAACCTGGTGGTAGATTCTCCAACGGATTATCTTGGGTGTTTGTAATCGTAAGATGACAGTTATTCCACCAAACCGGAAATTCTCTTGGAGTTCGAAAGTATGCTCTGTATTCGCTTGTGCCAGCTACTTCGAAAATTCCAATCACGCTAAAGTCTGGATTACTTGTACAGGTAATATTACCTGAAACCCGGAATGGTTGTCTTTCGAATAAACCACCACTCTCATAAATCATTTTACTAATTTCGTTCCAGAAATTATAACATGATTCAGAAATTGTAAGTTGCTTTACGTGAAGACTGTAAATATTGGTAAGTTCATCGCCGTATTGAGATTCATAATGAAGAGGTGCTTTTATGATTGAATTTTGTGATAATCCTTCGGTTGTTGAAACATAAATTCCATTAATGTTTTTGTTTTTCCAACATGCTTTTTCATTTGCGGAGGAATAGGGGACTAGCTCTTGTCCATTCCATATAAAGCTACTAACATAGGGAACAAAAAAATAAAAAGTTGCATCAGGAATCCACCGGTAATATGAAGGTGCAGGGTTATCGTTATGATTACTTACCAGGAACTGATATCCCTGCTCGGTTGTTCCGTCTTCTGTCTGTTTTTGAGTTTTTACCACATATCCAAGGCTATCGATTGGAGATGGTTCAGCAAGTTTTTCAAAATCTGATTCAAGTGTTTCTCCATCTAAGTAAATAACCAGTTTATATGATTTACCTGTTTCTGTGATAAAACTGGAATCGGATAATAGGTATAACGATTCTTGGTCAAATTCATCGGGCTGATTAAATTCGTATTCAGAACCATCATCGCACACCAGAAATACTTCTGCATTATTTATTGGCTCAGGCTGTTCTGAAATTTCACTCTCTTTGGAGTTTGGAAGAGGGACGGTCGTTGAAATTCTTACTTCTGGCAAAAAGCCGGGTTCATCTGTAACCAGGGCTTCTATAAAAACGCTGTAATCGTATTTTACTGTTTTAGGCATGAACGGTTCAATACATGATTGCAACAACAGTAAGAATAATACAACGAGTGGTATTTTTCTATTTAACAGCATAATTACCCAATTTGAAATTATAACTTACAGTAAATATCGGAACGCCATAAATAGATTGTTTATAGCCATTTATCGTTCCATTTTCATTCTTAAAATAAACGGAATAAGCATTTTTTCTTCCGGTTAAATTATAAACGGAGAAAGCCCACGAACCGTGTGCAAATTTATTTTTACGGAGGTTTCCCTCCACGTTTAGCGAAACATCCATTCTGAAATAATCGGGAATACGGTATTCATTTCTGAAGGAATAGCTAACAACCGGGGTATTGCCGGTATAAAATATTCCGGTTGGGTAAGTAATCGGCCTTCCTGAGTTATATACCAGATTTGATGCGATGTTTAGCCTCCTTGAAATTCTAATGTTGCCTACAAAGTTGAATGAATGTGGCTTGTCGTAATTAGCAGGATATGTAATTCCGTTATTTATTTTTTGCCAGGGTTGAGGGCCATCAACGGTTATTTTCGACCGCGACCAGGTATAACTTACCCAACCAGTGAAACGTCCTGCATTCCGTTTTACCATAAATTCTGCGCCATGCGAATTCTGCTCTCCCTGTAAGATAAGCGTTTCAAAATCAGGGCTATTTGTTAGATCTGCTCCATCTTTATATTCAACTATATCATGTCCTTTTTTCACATAGATTTCTGCAGAAGTTTCAAGGGCCATTCTGTTGAAGTTTTTGTAAAGCCCCAGGCTTACCTGGTCGGAAACCGGTGGCATGATGTAAGGATCGGTTAATTTCCACCTGTCGGTAGGAGCAATGGAAATAGTATTTGAAAGCATAAACAAATACTGTCTCATTCGGTTGTAACTGAATTTAAGCGACATATCGTTGTTAAACTCATAATTAAAGGAAACCCGGTATTCCGGTCCGGAATAGGTGCAAATTTTGTCTCCCTTCCCGTAATTTAATGTACCTGTAACATTCGCGTTTTCGTAAGGAAGATTTTCTGCGTATTGATAAACTATATTGGGCCCCAGATAATTGAACAAGCTATATCTTAACCCCGCATAAATCGTGAGCCTGTCGGTTATTGAAAATTCATCGGATAAAAATACTGCAGATTCGAGCCCCTGTTCTTTCCCAAAATCATTGGGTACAAAAAGAGATTCCTGACCAAAAGGGTCATAGCTTCCCTGGTCAAGATCATGAAGGATTACATCGGCCCCAAAAACGAATTTATGTTTTAACCAATGGTAACCTGAAAAATCTAACTTGAGTTCCCTGGACATTACATCAAACTGGTTTTCAAATGCTGTGGATGCCTGTTCCCTGTTTGTATGATAATTAGTGTAATTGCTGAATATGGCAGCTACATGCATTTTCCATTTATCACTCAGGCTTCTGTCGTAAACAAGCGATGCCCCAAGATTCTCGTATTTGTAATCATTAGCCTGGGCGAGGGTAAATTTATCTTTACTGTAATAAGAGAAAAGTTGCAGTGATGAGCGTTCATTGTTCAGAACATGAATTCCTGCCATAAGGTCGTAAAAACTTGCTTCGCTGTTGCTGATGTCAGGATCGTCTATTCTTTTCAGAATCCAGTCGGAATATGTTGACCTACTTGCTAAAATAAGGGAAGCCTTGTCTTTCACTAAAGGTGTTTCTACAAGTAGTGAAGCTGTTACAGGACTTATTCCTCCGCGCGCTCCAAATTCTTTTTTATTGCCCTTTTTTGTCGATACTTCAAAAACCGAAGCTAATCGTCCGCCATATTCAGCAGGGAAATTGCTTTTATAAAGATTGAAGTCGCTAATCATATCCGGGTTAAATGCCGAGAAGAATCCAAATAAATGCCCTGTGTTAAGCACTGGAATCTCGTTAATCAGAAAAAGATTTTGATCCGCAGATGAACCTCTCACATTAAAGCCGGCAGAACCTTCTCCAACAGTCTGAACACCAGGCATCATATTTGCAATTTTCAAAACATCCCTTTCTCCCAATACTACAGGTATCGACTTAATCTCCTCCATTTCAATTCGCTGAAACCCCATCTGCATTCCCTGCACATTATCATGTTTGCCAGATTTGACTACTACTTCCTGGATGTCGATAAGCTTATCTGTCATTTCAATGTTAAAGGTTCCGGAACTCAGCACTTCTACATAAAACGATTCAGAAACCATACCCATGCAGGAAACATTAAGTGTGAAATTTGACCCTGTTTTAACAGACAGGGAATATGAACCGTTTCCATCGGTGACAATGCCATTATTTGTACCTTCAATAACTACTGTCGCTCCAATTACCGGTTCTCCTGAAGTTTTGGATAAAATCCTTCCTGAAAGAACACTTGAAGCAGTACCGGAACCTTGTTTTCGGTCGCCAACTACGACTTTACTTATCGTTTTTTCATAGGAATAATTTTTAAAATACTGGTCAGCAACAGATTTTTCATTGTTTTCATTTTCAACCGGTAATCGATTTTCTGTTTTAATGGAACTGACAGTTATATTTTCCGTTCCGGTAAGAAAAAACTGTTTTTCTCCTCTTCTGACAAAGTTAATTCCCAGTGGTTCTAAAGTAGTTGAAAGAATTTTCGAAAGCGTTAATGAGTCGGCACTGGTGCTTATCCTGACGGTTTTAACCCAATCGGTTTTATAAAAAATATCGATACCGTATTGTTGTTTTATTGTTGCAACAAATGTTTCGAATTTTGTATCGTTGAAATTTTCGTTTATATAAACAGGCTTGAAATCCTGGGCAGAAACAACTAAGTGGATAGTAAAAAGGAGAAATAATATAATAAAATACTTCTTCATTTCGAATTGTTTAGCAGGGAGTTGCAGTAATCGACCAGCATTGTCAGGTTGTGGGTGTCTTTCTTACTGGTTGAAAGATTATTCTGTGATAGGTATTTTTTCAATGCCGGTTTATATTCAGGAAATAATTTATAAAGCGTTTTTTTGTTATTGAATTTGATTACCTGTCCTTTGTATCTGAGGTAGTTTTGAAAATATTCTTTGTAAATAAAATCAGAATCACCACCATTCGTGATGGTCATCACTTTATTTCTTACGAGTAGAAAATCGACATTTCCTTCTGAGCAGAGCTGGGCAAAAACAATTTTTTTGCTTTTGTTCTCATCCGGAAATCTGATAAATTTTGCTTCATTCATTGTGAACCCACTGATTTTTTCCTTTTTCAGGCAGAGTTGGATTGTGTTATTATTCAGAGTATAGGTTTTCAGAACCAACATATCAGAAGCAACATCAAATTTTAGCAACAGGTTGTTGTACTTGATTCCTTCAATTGTTACACTTCCTTCTTTCCAGGTCTCATCAAAAAAATAGGGATGGCCACTTACCGAGCCTAAAGGAGCGCCAGCATAAAAATCGCCACTTACTAATCTTTGATCGACACCATAAAGTTTATCCAATTCTGATTTTACGATGTTGGAAGAGATGGGAGTACCTGTATTCTGTGATAACAGATATCCGAATGGAAATAGGGTTGAAAGTAATAGCAGGATTAGTTTTAGCCCTTCAAAGTGCTTATTGTGTTTATTATTTGGCAATTTCGTATTAGTCGGTTTTCCATATAAAAGGAGCTCTGAAAGTACATATTTTCAATAGAATAAAGAGAATAATTTTGATGTATTTTAAATAGGAATTGTAAATTTTCTATTCTTTATCAAGAAACATGAAAGCAGCCAAGTAGTGGAATTCGATTATTTTTGTTTTTAAACATGAACGGGTATTGAATAACCAATATCCATATTGAACGAAACGATGACTCCAAAAGATTAATCTTATTTAGGCTTTCAGCGTAAAATGATTGTATTTGCGATAATTATTTCTGAAATTATCAGGTTTTTATTAGCTTGTTCAGATGCTAAATAGATCTATTTTTTTGTAACTAGAACAGAATTACGTAACTAACAAAACAATAATCTTATTATGAACCATTTTTTACTCGCTTTTTTATTTATAATGATTGGCTTTTGGGGGCAGGCTCAAAAGCAGTTTGAGGTAGACTTGTCGAAACCGGGGGCGCCAATTCAGCCCGATATGTACGGGGTATTTTTTGAAGACATTAACTTTGGCGCCGATGGCGGATTGTATGCTGAACTGGTAAAAAACCGTTCGTTCGAGTTCGATCAGCCTTTTGTTGGCTGGTTGCCGTTTGGCGATGTTAAGGTTCAGGATGAAAATCCCTGTTTCGAGCGAAATCCGCATTACGTGCGAATGAACGAAAAAGGTTTGCGGCGTGGAACCGGGCTTGAAAATGAAGGTTTCCGCAGGATGGGATTCAAACAGAACGATATCTACAATTTTTCTTTTTATGCCCGTTCTTTCGATGAAGGTGAAAAAAAGTTCAGAATTGAACTGGTGAGTTCAAAAGAAGAAATTATTGGTAAAGGAGAGATTTTGGTTTCGGAAAACAGCTGGAAAAGGTATTCAGTAAGTATTATATCTGAACTGACAGATGCTAAAGGCAAACTTCGCCTGGTACTTGAAACACCTGGAATTGTGGATGTCGATCATATTTCGATGTTCCCGGCTGAAACCTGGAAAAACCGTGAAAATGGTTTGCGCAAGGATTTAGTGGAAGCGCTTTATGATCTTCAGCCCAAAGTGTTTCGTTTTCCGGGTGGATGTATTATTGAAGGGAATACGCTTGGAACCCGATACCAGTGGAAAAACAGCGTGGGGCCGGTAGAAAATCGCCCGTTAAACGAAAACCGCTGGAATTACACATTCAAACATCGTTTTTTTCCTGATTATTATCAAAGTTACGGGCTTGGCTTCTTCGAATTTTTTCAGTTGTGTGAAGATTTAGAGGCAGAACCGCTGCCGGTGGTAAGCTGTGGTTTGGCTTGTCAGTATGAAAGTAATGAATGTGTGGCCATCGAAGATTTGCAACCCTACATTCAGGACGCCGTCGATTTGATTGAATTTGCGAATGGTTCAGTAAACACAAAATGGGGAAGAGTTCGTGCTGACATGGGGCATCCCGAGCCTTTCAACCTGAAAATGATAGCAATTGGGAATGAACAGTGGGGTGAGGTTTATGTAGAACGGCTGGTGAAATTTATGGAAGTTTTAAGAAAGGAGCATCCCGAAATAAAAATTATTGGAACTTCAGGTCCTTCTTCGGATGGTGAACATTTCGATTATTTGTGGCCGAAAATGAGAGAATTAAAAGTGGATTTGGTGGATGAGCATTATTATAAGAGCCCCGAATGGTTTCTTCAAAATGCAAACCGGTACGATAGTTACGACCGCAATGGTCCAAAAGTTTTTGCAGGTGAATATGCCGCTCATCACCAAAGCAGGGACAATAACATGATCGCTGCTATTGCCGAAGCTGCATTTATGACCGGCCTCGAAAGAAATGCCGATGTTGTTCATTTGGCAACTTATGCGCCGCTGTTCGCTCATGTAGATGCGTGGCAGTGGAAACCCGACATGATATGGTTTGATAATCTTTCTGTAGTTAGAACTCCTAATTATTATGTGCAGCAAATGTATGCCCGGAATTCAGGTACCCACGTGCTTCCTGTTACCTATCAGGGAAAAAGTATTTCAGACGAGGATGGTTTGTACGCCAGTTCGTCGTTTGATGAGGTAACATCCGAATTAATTGTTAAGGTGGTGAATGCTTCACCGGAGATTAAAGAAATTCAGATTGATTTAATAGGAATTAAAAAAACGGTTAAAAATGAGAGGGTCGAAATTATCAGTCTGCATTCAAACATTTCTGAGGCAGTGAATACATTGGAAAAACCTGATAATATTTTTCCGGTGCATTCCTTTCTTAATGCGAATGATAATGGTTTTGCACTGAAAGCTGCGGGAAATGCTTTTTATGTGTGTCGATTAAAAGTTAAGTTATAAGTGAAATAAAATTGTGAAATAAGGTTTAAGAACGCAGAATAATGTTATCTGCACCATTGTTGTTGTATTCGCCGGGCACTAAATGAAAGATAAAACTGTTTGTTATAAGGATTTAACGAAAAAATTAACTTTCTTAAAAATTTGAGAATTTGAGTTTCAGGTAAATTCTAGTTTTTAGGTTACTTAATTCTATCAATCTTGTCAGCTAAATCATAATCCTTTTTGGTAATTCTTCCTTCGGAATGTGTCATTAATTCAACTCTTACTTTTTTATAGGAGTGAATCAGAATATCGGGATGATGATCAGCCTCTTCAGCTAACGGAACAATTTTGTTGACGAAATCTACCGCCTGAACAAAATTTTGAAATTCAAACTCCTGAACCAATTTATTGTTTGTTGTTTTCCAATCCACAATTGTAAATTTAATTTTTTTTATTTTCCTGCTTTTTGTTCTCTTTTTTTCTTTGTCGTAATCTGAGAACAATCAAAGTTGTAAAAAGTAAAACAGGAACAACAATGTAAAGGATGATGTTAAACAGGGTTAGTTCAAGCGGTTCCGGTTCGCCATAAGGAACAACATCAGGTGCCTGGGCAATTGCTAAATTACCGATTAAGATAAACAATAAGCTCCACTTTAACTTCCTAAAAATCATTCTGTTTGTTTTTTTGAATGCAACCTCTACTATTTAAAGGAATAGACGATACATTTGTTCAAACAGTATTACGGAAATCCAAGTGAAGATTTGATGAAGTGTTTTAGGAACCTGACAGATTTGTAGTTAATTTAAATGAAGCGATGAATTCTTAAGATTAAAGAATTCATCGCTTTGTTCGAAATATTACTTTATTAAATATTCAATTGGCTTCCAGCCTCAGCCATTACACGAACACTTGTTGTTCCACCTTTTGACAGAGTTACATCAACCGGAACGTTGGTTTTCCAGGCTCCATTAGTGAAATCGGGAACATCAATAGAATTGGAACGATTGGCAACCGACCATTCGCTTAGTGGAGCGATTACACTCCATAAAGCTGCATCGTAAACATCCTGGTCGAGTGCAATTCCGTTTCGCAGGCAATCGATTAAACGCCAGTCCATTAAAAAGTCCATTCCACCATGGCCTCCAACTTTTTTGGCCATGTCGCCAACCAGTTTTACAATCTTGGGTGTGTATTCGTCTTCCAGCTTTTTTAATTCTTCTTCGTTAAACCACTCATGACCTTTGGAAATTTTTCCCGGTAATGGGTATTTCCGTGCTGCACCATCGGTTCCATTAACCAAATGAATACGTGAGTAAACTCTTGTACTTGTTACGTCATGCTGAATCATAATGGTTTTTCCTTTGGCTGTACGAACGGTTGTTGTGTTCATATTTCCACGATAATGGTTGGTATCAAACTGTTTGTAAAAATCATCTTTTGCAGCAAGTTCTGAAGCCATTTTACCCATTTGAAAATCATTGGAAGACATGGAAGTTAGATATTCCATTTTATCGCCCCGGTTAACATTCAGAATTTGACAAACAGGACCCAAACCATGTGTTGGATATAGATTTCCGTTTCTGTTCTGATTTTCCTTTAACCTCCACATATCTGAATAACCATCTTTGCTAAAATTGGAATCTATTAAATTATGGATATAAGCACCTTCAACATGTATAATTTCTCCGAAAAATCCCTGGCGTGCCATGTTTAGCGTCAAAAGTTCAAAAAAGTCATAGCAACAATTTTCGAGCATCATACAGTGCTTTTTTGTTCTTTCCGATGTTTCCACTAATTGCCATGCTTCTTCAACTGTAACAGCGGCAGGTACTTCAGTGGCAGCGTGTTTGCCATTTTCCATAGCATAAACTGCCATAGGAGTATGCAAGCTCCACGGTGTACAAATATAAATTAGATCAATATCCGGATTTTGGCACATCTCTTTCCATGCGTCTTCATTTCCACCATATTCTTTTGCGGCTGGTAACCCATGTTTTTCAAGTATTTTCTGACCTTTAGCTACCATGGTGAGGTCTTTATCGCAAAGGCCTACAATTTCAACACCATCAATGTTCGACATGCGTTCAACTGCACCAGGCCCACGATTTCCCAACCCAATAAATCCAATTCGAACCGTTTCAATTTTTGGGGCTGCATAACCGCACATGTTAAATTGCTGAGGGTGTGACTTTAAAGCAGCTTCTTTAATATTGGCCAAAAGCATTTCATTGTTGCTTGTTGAGGAGGGTGTATTGCACGAAGATAATCCACCTGTTGCAATTCCTACCCCTGTTATCCCTGCAATTTGAAAGAATTTACGCCTGTTCGTTTTCATTTTTAAATGATTTTTTAAATTTTTGATTTATTTGCAGGTCAATATAGTAACTATTTCAGTAATTGGATTCATTTTTAGGTGGCTAAAAGAATACATTAAATAATTTCATATCTTAGTTTTCGATTTATTTATTAACTAACCTTTGCAACTCACTTTTTTCTAAAGAATTTAATGTTTTAAACCATAAACTTAAACTGTTTTCATATGAAAAAAATGTTTCTTTCTGCTCTTATTTTGATAATGTCAATTTCCGTTTTTTCACAGAAAGAAGAAAAAACAGAGGTCGTAAAAGACGGATGGAATTTCGGAGCTTTGCCAACAATTACTTATGATACTGATTTGGGATTTCAGTATGGCGCTTTGGTCGATTTGTATAATTACGGCGATGGAAGCCGCTATCCTAATTTTAATCATAAGTTATACTTCGAAGTGTCGAGATACACAAAGGGGAGTGGGATTAATAGATTTTATTATGAGTCGGACCAACTGTTAAAAGGATTGTTCTCGTCATTGGATCTAAGTTACCTTTCAGATCAGGCATACGATTTTTTTGGATTTAACGGTTATGATGCTGTAGTAAATTACGACTGGATTGACGATTCTAAATCTGATGATGTTTATAAGTCGAGGATGTTTTATAAATATAATCGCAAAATGTTTCGATTAAAAGTTGATTTGAACGGAAAGCTAATCGGAGAGCATGTAAAATGGGTAGCCGGCACCAATTTGTTAAATTTTAAACTAGGTTCCGTTGATATCGAAAGATTAAACAAAGGAAAAAAAGATGACGATTTATTGCCACCTGTTTCAGAGCAGCCAGGCTTATATGAAAAGTATCAGGAGTGGGGAATAATTTCCGAAGAAGAAGCCGATGGTGGATTTCTTCCTTTGTTAAAAGCAGGTTTGGTTTACGATAGTCGCGATAACCGTCCGAATCCGATGAAGGGAATCTGGACAGAAGCTGTTATTGAAGGTGCCCCCGGTTTTTTAGGGGCAGAAAGTTCATTTACAAAATTGAGTTTAACTCACCGGCAGTATTTTACCATAATAAAAAATGATCTTTCGTTGGCTTACCGTTTAAATTATCAAACCACAATTGGAGGACAAACACCTTTTTACTATCAGACCCAGGTTATTGTTTCCGAATTAAAAGGCGCAACTTCAGAAGGTTTAGGAGGTGGAAGT
This sequence comes from Draconibacterium sp., assembly GCA_041393215.1. Lineage (GTDB taxonomy): Bacteria > Bacteroidota > Bacteroidia > Bacteroidales > Prolixibacteraceae > Draconibacterium. Next base: position 13,037 of record JAWKKP010000040.1, on the reverse strand, counting down.
ACATTGCGGGGTATCGTTAGGAACAGGGTTGTAGGCGATGGATATTTCCTTGGGAATATTGAAGCCCGCTGGAAATTTGTCAGATTTAAGTTTATCAATAACAACTTCTATTTGGGATTAAATGGTTTTATGGATTTCGGACGGGTAACCAAAAAAGTTGATATAAAATACTCTGCCAGTTGGCCTGATATTGTCGGTTATTCTGATGATTTTTTTGCCAAAGATGCCGAAAAAATGCACTTCTCATATGGTGCAGGTTTGCGGGTTGTGATGAACCAAAATTTTGTTGTAAAACTCGATTATGGAATAGCTGCTGATGAGCGTGACGGGACTTCGGGGATGTACATCGGACTAAACTACTTGTTTTAAACAAGAACCAGATACTTAAAATTGAAATACTAACCTAAATAGATTAAAATGAAAAAACTGGTTTACATTGTATCTTTAATTTGCATTGCGGGGTTACTGCAATTTTCATGTACATCTACTGTAAAAAAGTCAACTTCTGAAAGCGATGGATTTTCGAAAGATTCGCTGGAAGTAGCCTGCGAAAAACTACAGTCTTATATTGATGAAGGAAATACTGCCGGAATTTCTGTAATGGTCGTTAAGAATAACCAAACGATGCTTAAAAGAAATTTTGGTTATGCCGATTTGGAAAATAAGAAGCCCATGGAAGATAATACCATCTTCAGAATTTTTTCCATGACAAAACCTATTACAGCCGCAGCTTTAATGACAATGTATGACGAGGGAAAATTTCAATTGGATGACGAAGTGGCCAAGTATATTCCGGAGTTTGACGAGACTCCTGTTTATAATCCGGAAACCAAACAACTTGAACCTCAAAAAATAAAAATGACCATTCGCCACTTGTTAACACATACTGCTGGATTTACTTACGGCTGGGATCAAAAAGCTTATGTCGATTCGCTTTACCGCGCCACAGGAGCAAGTGGCTGGGACGAACCGCTGGGCGAAAAAATAAAAATTCTTGCTAAAATTCCGTTAAAACATCAGCCGGGAACAACTTATGAATACAGCGTTTCTATTGATGTTGCCGGTTATTTGTGCGAAGTTTTATCGGGAATGCCATTAGATCAGTTTTTTAAAACGCGGATTTTTGAACCTTTAAAAATGGAAGATTCAGGTTTTTATGTTCCTGAAGAAAAACATTCAAGATTGGCTTTATTGTATAATAAAACTCCCGAAGGGAAGTTAAAGGGGCCTGATAATCCTGAAGATGATAACTTTAGAAAGCCTGTCATTCTGTTTTCAGGTGGTGGGGGGATGGTTTCCACGGCTGACGATTATTCAAAGTTTGGACGAATGCTGATTAATGGTGGGGAACTGGATGGTGTTCGGGTTTTAAAAGAAGAAACGGTAAAAATGATAATGTCGAACCAGTTGCCAGAAGGTGTTAATTATGACAATGGAGGATGGTATGGACTGGGTGGTTCCGTGAATAAGGAAAATGGCAGATACGGATGGAGTGGTGCAGCTTCTACGCACTTTGTTGCCGACCCGGAAAATAAAATGGTAATTCTTGCATTTACCCAGTTAATGCCTTTCAACATCGGTTACGCTGTTCAGTTTGTAAATAATGTGGAAGATGCACTAATTAAGTAAAAACGAAATAATCAGTTAAATAAAGGCCCGTTGCAAAATTAGCGGGTCTTTTTTTTTGTAAATGCTTATAATCTTTATTACACCGATTAAAATTATATAACAGCGAAAAAAATAGTAATTCAGTTTTTAGCTGCTTACATTTGATTGGAAATTAAAAATCAATAAAATGAAAGCAAAAAATTTTTCCTTCGTTTTGATGATGACCATATTTTTTTCGGGTTGTGTTGTTTATTCATTTTACCCGTTATATACCGAAAAAGATTTGTTTCCGAATGAAATTCTTACCGGGAAATGGGTAGATTCGGACAGTACATTATGGAATTTCGAGCACGCCTATAATGGCAAAGAGAATCCAGCTAATATCGACAGCACTTCCTATATTTTATATTTAAAAGAAAAAAATAAAGGGGAAAGCAAGTTTCGTGTTCATATTGTTCAACTGAGTGGACATTATTTTCTCGATTTTTATCTTGAAGATTTTCCGGATGATGATAACCTGGATCTGGCATCATTTCATATTGTACCTGTTCACACCTTTGCAAAATTAGAGACTTCCGGCAATCGTTTGAAAATTAACTGGTTTAATCAGGATTGGCTCAAAAAACTGATTGAGGCCAATAAAATCAGGATTCATCATGAAGATAATGGCGATTATATTTTACTTACAGCTAAACCTGGCGAACTGCAGAAATTTGTAACCAAATATGTAAATTCAGAAGAAGCTTTTAAAGATGGCATTGAAGCCGAACTGAAGCATATGTAAATGTTTAAAAGAATTCGGATGATTCTCATAACTTTAAAAGAAATGATGTAACAACTACCTGAAAGCCGGTTTGAACGTATTCGAAATTGCATTGATTTCACTCCCTAAAGTTGATTATGGGGAAGGAAACATGGTAAAGGTAGGTGAGTATAAAATTTCGGTAAGCCTGAGTTATTGTGGCCAGTTGATAAAAAAATCGGATTGATTCTATTTTAACTTTTACAGCAACCTTCCTAAAACGATTCCAAGATAAGAGCCAAATGCGTATCCTAAAATACCAATTGCCAGCCCTGAAATTATTACATTTTTGTTTTTAATAGCACCGGCAACCGTTGGAACAAATGGAGGCGAATAAGTAAGAGCTGTAATTGCAATAATGGTTGTGTCTGCATCTACTTTAAATATTTTGGATAACCCCACATGAATTACCATTGAACCGAATACAACAAATAAAACATAATAGAAAATATTAATAGTGCTGGTAAAATTGTCAATCATGTTCGACAGGTTTGCCATGGATGAAATAACGACAGAGAACACAATTATAAAATACATTCCTAATGGAAAACTATTTTGAATTTTGTTAATGCGTTTGTTCATCGAAGCGATTAATCCCAAAGTTGTTATCGTAAGAATTACAACCAGAAGTCTGTTCTCTTTGTCGAACAGGAAACTTAATCCACCGCCAATTGCAAAAATAATAATGGCAATTCCAAGTGCCCTGAAAACATCTGGTAACCCTTTTCGTTGAAACAACTTGTCGAAGTTTTCTATATTCTCGTCTTCGCCTTCCAGCTGCATCCTGTTTTCAGCTTTATGAACTACCCCAAATCTGGGTAAAAAAGTATGAAATAGTCGCTGGGCAACGGTCATTAAAAAAAGTAAAGCTACGGTGCCAATTATCAGGTCGTACGTGTGGGTAAGTATAAACGTATTCGGGTTTACATTTAAAGCGCTTCCTATTGCAGCCAGGTTTGGTGTGCCACCGGTATAAACCCCTATAAGCATTCCTGCTACTTTGGGAGCTTCTTCAATTTTAGGTCCAAACCAATAGTATCCTATAAATACGGCAACAATTAATGATACCATGGCCAAAATAAGCGATAACACTGCACCTTTTGCCAGTTTTAACCATTTACGCAGATCTAACGAGAACAAAAGCAGGGGGATCGCAACGGGAATGGCAATGCTTATAATAATATCCTGTAAAACCAAAATCTGATTGATTAAATAGTCATGATGAACGAGTTGCCCGGTTGCAATCAGGTTATTAATTGTTTCCTTTGGCAAAGAAGAATCAGCTTTCAGAAAACTTCTGAAAACGATACCTGGTGTTGGTATCAATCCAGTGTTTCCTGCAATTAAGCCAATAGCATAAGCTAATACTACGGCACCAATTCTTTTGAGGAACGGTGAAATCTTACAAAGATAAATAAGCAGAAAAGGAACCAGAAAATAGAAAAGAGCCAGTAAAACAAGGATAAGCATACTCCTGTAATTTAGTGAAACGGCAACAAACGTATGAAATTTTTTTTGAATTACAGAAATATCAAATTAAGGTGGCCGGTTTGTATAAAAAAGAAGGGCACCGTTTTATATTTAAAGTGCCCTTCTTTGTAGCTTAAGTTATTTTTTTAGAATCGATATCCTAGCGTAAACAGAACATCGTGTCTTATATTTTTAATTTCAGCCATTTGAGGCGCAGGATAATAATTGGATGGAGTAGGATAAGGCAAATCAAAGTTCGTTACCGTTGAGTAGCGATAAGCAACATCAAAAAACATCGCTCCAACTCTGTAGCCAATTCCTGCTGAATATACCATTGTATTTGCATCTGCATTAGGCTGTGAATTTCCGAAAGCTGTAGCATTAAAAGCGGATGGTTGATATTGATATCCCGCTCTGATACTAAACGGCTCTGTAAGTCTCCATTCGCCTCCAATCCTTAAGTTTCCAACAGTTTTATATGCTTCTTTAATATCCATATTCTCATTAGCAAAATTATATCCGTCTCCACCTCTTCTTAATTTTGAATTTCCATAGTTTAATAATTCATAGTCAACACTAAGTAACCCTTTTTTTCCTACTATAAAAGCTCCGCTAAATGTAGTTCGCATCGGAGTTTCAATACGATAATCGTATTCTGAATATGGAGATGATTCATTGTAATTTCCTGTACCATCTTCATAAATTATATATGATTTCATACTGGTACTAAATGAATCATGAATTTTATAAAACGATGGTGTACTTAAAGAAACTCCAAGTCTAACCTGATTTACAGGTTTGTAAATTATTCCGAATTTAAAACTTTGACCATAACCGCTTGTGCGTAAAAAGCTATTAAAGTCGTAATTATCAAAATATGGAATATTGTTGTTTGCATCCCATTCCGAAACGGTAGTTGATTCTCTGTAATAAAGGTCAAGAATAGAAAGAGAAGCACCCATATAGACTTTGTGGTTAAAGTTTAGACCAACCGCAAAAATGTACTCATCTAAAGAACCGTTTCTGGAGTAGGTTTTTCTTTGCGACTGTCCATAGCCTGCATCCTGAATGTCGTGCCAGTATTCATTGTTGTTTTCATCGTACAATAATACATCTGTGTTCCATGCCAACTCCTCGTAATAGTCACTCCAGTCTCCTGCATTTGCATTGTCGGCAAAATAATCCAGATATGATCCATTTACATTCGAGCCTTGATAGATTCCATAATCGTTAAAATCTTTTAACCTGTTATATCCCAGCCCGATATTAACACTAATAATGCCTGCTTCACTTCGGTTTCCGGTCGGAATTGCTGAAACATAACTTATATTATTCAGCATAAATTTGTAATCATTGTCCTCCATTTTTTTACCATAGTAAGTACTTTCATTAACTGTACTACTGGAACGAGGTGTTATTGAAAATTCTCCGGAACGATACAGTCCAAGACCAGCCGGATTAATACTAACCGAGGTAAAATCGCCTCCAAGAGCACCAAAGGCATTTCCCATTGCTCCTGAACGCGCCGTTCCCTGCACCATTGTATTGGAATATCTTAACGCATCGACAAGATCTTGTGATTGCATAAATAATGGCACTAGTATAGCAATCGTGAAGAGAATAAAATATCTTTTCATGGCAACTGTTTTTAAGTTATTTCTATATTAAACGGAGGGTACATTTTATCTGCGACCTGAAGAAGATGAACCACCTCCTGATGAACGTCCACCGCCACCTGATGAGCTGCTACTACCAGATGACCTTGAGCCACCACTTGAGCCAGAATAGGATGAGCCGCTGCTTCTACTGCTTCCGCTACTGCTGCTTCTATAACCTGAACCGGAGGATGAAGAACTACTACCGCTTTTGTAGCTCGAACTACTTGAACGGTTGGTATTAGGTGAACTGTAACTTCTGGAAGAGCTTCCGTTGCTTGTTGTTTTATTGTAAGTTGAGCTCGATCTGTAAGAACGATTATAATTTGAAGTTGAGCGAGGTTGTGAATAGTCTGAACTTGTTGAGGAACTCTTTGTCACAACTCGTGGTTTCGTGTAATTATTATTCACAGCCGAGGTTGAGCTTGGTCTTGTGTAATTACGGCTTTGAGTAGTAGTTCCCGGTCGTGTATAACTTTGCGTACGGGTTGTGTTGTCAGTTGCCTGAGAAGAACGAGTATAATTCGCATTGTTTGTTGACCTTCTCTTTTCTGTCAAGACCTTCCCATTTTCTGCCGATTTTGTTGTTCTGTCAGTACCTCCGCGAGCACCAGAAACCGAAGTAGTTCTTCTTGATGTTTCGTTTGTGGAGCTTCCCACTGTTGTACTTTTATTCCTGGCAGATGAAGTACCTGCGGTAACTGCTGATGTTCCTCTACGATTATTGTCTCTGATAACACTGGTCCCAGTTGACCTGCGTTTTCCGTAATCCCAGTTATCTCCACCACCCGTATAAATCGGATGTACCGGGTACCCTGTGTAGTAACCACTGCCTCCCCAATAATAAGGAGAATAATAGCTCCATCCATATCCGGGATAACCCCAGCCCCAGCTGTACCATGGATCATACCAACCCATGCCGTAATAGGGATAGCCCCATCCCCATGACATAGACAAACCATAGTGCGGATATCCCCATCCGTAGCCCCAACTGTAATAAGGATCATAATACCATGAATCCCAGTAAAAAGGATCATAAAAATATGGGTTATGGAAACGTCTTATACGATATGCATAATCCATGTCATCGCCATCGTAATAGTTGTTAATTACATATTTCATTTCATCGTCGTTATAATAAATGGTTGTATCGCTGGCTTCCAAATCCATCTGATCCATATTATAACGCAATGCATTGGCATCTTCTTCTGTGCCCTCAAAAATGTAGTTGTTCATTGTATTTGAACCATCTTCATTTTCTTCAATCTGACTAATAATGAGTTTATCACCTGATTTTTCTGGAGCTTGCTCTGCCTCTACCTTCTCTTCAACCATAATTGGCGGAGGAACATCTCCCGGATTAAAATAAATATCGTCAGCGTAGGGACTCGATACATAGCTACCTGTTGTACAGGCACTGAGCAAAATTGCCAATAATCCAATGTATGTTAATCTTGATTTCATTACTGTTCCTCCCTTTATTTATTTTCAATAATAATTACTTTATTTGTAACCTCAAAATCAAAAATAAATTTAGCAAAATCTGTACCAATTTATAAAAAATGGCTAAAGAATTAACTTCGAGAAGTGAGAATTACTCACAGTGGTACCAGGATCTGGTAATTAAGGCTGATCTCGCTGAAAACTCGGCAGTGAGAGGTTGTATGGTTATAAAACCTTATGGTTATGCTATTTGGGAAAAAATGCAAGCTGAACTCGATCGCATGTTTAAAGAAACAGGACATGTAAATGCGTATTTCCCATTATTTATTCCGAAATCGTTTTTTAGTAAGGAAGCAGATCACGTTGAAGGTTTTGCAAAAGAATGTGCCGTAGTTACTCACTATCGGTTAAAGAATGACGAAAATGGCGGAGTGGTTGTTGATCCTGATGCAAAACTGGAAGAAGAATTGATTGTTAGACCAACCTCAGAAACAATAATCTGGAACACGTATAAAAACTGGATTCAGTCTTATCGAGATTTACCAATTCTTATCAACCAGTGGGCAAATGTAGTTCGCTGGGAAATGCGGACACGGTTGTTTTTACGTACTGCAGAATTTTTGTGGCAGGAAGGGCACACTGCTCATGCTACTAAACAGGAAGCGATAGAGGAAACCGAAAAAATTGTAGATGTTTATGCAAATTTTGTTGAAAATTTTATGGCGTTGCCGGTAGTAAAAGGACTAAAAACAGCCAATGAACGTTTTGCCGGGGCAGTTGAAACTTATTCAATTGAAGCGCTGATGCAGGATGGAAAAGCATTACAATCCGGAACTTCGCATTTTTTGGGGCAAAACTTTGCCAAAGCTTTTGACGTGAAGTTTGCAAGTAAAGAAGGTGTCGAGGAATATGTATGGGCAACTTCATGGGGAGTTTCAACCCGTTTGATGGGAGCACTGATAATGGCTCATTCCGATGATAACGGACTGGTATTACCTCCAAAATTAGCACCATTTCAGGTTGTTATAGTTCCTATTTACAAAAGCATGGAACAGTTGTCATCGATTTCCGATAAAGTGGATGAAATTATCGCAAAACTGAAAGCTAAAGGTATTTCGGTAAAATATGATGATAATGATAACAAGAAACCGGGCTGGAAATTTGCAGAGTACGAATTAAAGGGTGTTCCTGTACGCTTGGCAATGGGGCCGCGTGATTTGGAAAATGGTACCGTGGAAATTGCACGCAGGGATACACTCGAGAAAAACGTTGTTGAAATCAATGGCATTGAGAACTATATTGAAACATTGTTGGATGATATTCAAAATAATATTTATAAAAAGGCTTTTGATTTTCGGGCTGCTAACACCGTAAAAGTGGATACTTATGATGAATTTAAGGAAGTTCTGAAAAATAAAGGTGGTTTTATTTTGGCTCATTGGGATGGAACATCGGAAACCGAAGAAAAGATAAAAGCCGAAACAAAGGCCACAATTCGCTGTATGCCGCTGGAATATGAAGAAGAGGAGGGAACCTGCATCTATTCTGGTAAACCTTCAACGAGGCGGGTTCTTTTTGCACTTGCCTATTAGTTTGAAAAAATATTTTCAGGGAAGCAGCTCAAAAGGGCTGCTTTCTTTTTTTATAAAATTTGCATTGCTTATTTTTAGCAAGAAATTTATGCAAAGAATTTCATAAAGACCAAAAAACTAATTCCTGAAATAATGACTGAAAAAGAAGTCCGCGAATCGTTAATGGAAGCATTTGTAATTAAATCGAATGTAAAGCAAAAAGTATTTGAAAATACACAACAAACTTTTGTTTTGTTAAAGAAAGTCTTGAAAAGCCTGGAGCAAAACTATCATGAATTAATAAAAGATAAAGTTCCTGTATCGATGTTGCCGCTTTATAAAGACAAAGGTCCTTTTGAAGCCGAATTCAAAATAGGGGGCGATATGCTTGTATTTAGTATGCACTCCAATGTTTTCGAATTCGACGATAAACATCCGGTTTGGAATACTGCTTACATTAAAGAAGATCCGTTGCGCTCCTATTGTGGTACAATTAATTTGTATAATTTTCTGGCAGATTCATTCAAATACAATCGATTAAATGACTTAGGTTATTTGGTTGCCCGTATTTTTGTAAACAAAGACAATCACTTTTTTGTGGAAGGTAAACGGCAGGTAGATGAGGTGGTAAAAGATTTTGCGATGGATACCATTTCTCCCGGAATTCTTCGCCAAATTATTGAAACGGCAATTCAGTACAGTATAGAGTTTGATCTTTTAGTACCGCTTTACGATCAGATAAAAGTTGCTACCGTTGACCAAATGAGACAAAAAATGAGCCACTCGAAAATGACAACCGGAAAACGTTTGGGGTTTGCATTTAATTCAGACGACGTGTAGTATAGAAGTTCTTTAGGTGACTTTTAAAACCACCTGAAGAATCTCATTATTGCTAGAATTCCTTTAGAATATTATCGATAGCAGCATTTATTTCTTCCAGGTCTTTTTCAAAAGAGGCTTTGAAACTTTCCCAGTCTGCTTCCTTAATATTTTTTATTTCATGCATCCGTTTATTAATTGAAATTTGTTTTGCTTCAAAATCGTCAAGGGCAGCATTTTGTGCATCGGTAAGTTTGCCTCCTTTGTCTTTTATTTTTACATTCAAATCCCTGACTTTTTGATTGATATTGGCAAGTTGTTCATTGGCATTGGCCAGTAAATCGCATTGTGCCTGATGAAGTTCTTCGCTCACAGCATTCTCAATGGGGGCGCTTTTTACGTCGCCATTTTGTGAATTTGAGCCACATCCTGAGAAAAAGACAATACTTAGTCCCCAAAGGATCATCCATAATACTTTATTAGTAGCCATGGTAATTTTGATTTTTAGTTTTTATTTGCGCTAAATATTACGTTAAACAAAATGAATGGTTATAGTTTCTTGTTTATTTCATTATTAAGTTTTGGTGTGTTTGATAAATATCATGTTTCGATGGGTTTTTGTGTTTTTTTACAATGTCTTTTATACAAGATTTCGTTAAAACTTTTTAAGTGAAAGAATATCTGATGTTTTTTTTTGAATCTACTTGCCGGTTTTAAATTTGTATATTTGAACTCAACAAAATATTTTATAACGACTTATTGCAAATGGAAAAAGTAGTAGAAAGATTTATCAAATACGCCAAAGAATATACAACTTCTAATCCTGAAAGTGAAACCTTTCCAAGCACCGAAAGACAAATGGTTTTTATGAAAAAACTGGCTGCAGAACTTAATGAAATTGGATTGCAGGAAGTAGAGTTGGATAAGTATGGCTACATAATGGCAACCATTCCGGCAAATATCAACGAAAAAGTTCCGGTTGTTGGTTTTATTGCTCATGTGGATACGAGCCCCGATTTTTCGGGTGAAAACGTAAATCCGCAGATCATTGAAAATTATGATGGAAGTGTTGTTAAACTGAAAAACGGAGTTGAAATTAATCCAAAAGAATTTCCTGAAATTCAGCAATATAAAGGTCAATCAATAATTACTGCTGATGGAACCACTTTGTTGGGGGCCGATGATAAAGCCGGTGTTGCCGAAATAGTTACAGCCGCTGAAATTTTATTAAGCGATGATAAAATAAAGCATGGAAAAATAAGAATTGGTTTTACTCCCGATGAAGAAATTGGTAAGGGAACTGATTTTTTTGATGTTAAAAAATTTGGTGCCGACTTTGCCTACACTCTGGATGGTGGTGAAATTGGTGAGCTTGAATTTGAAAATTTTAACGCGGCAAGTGCAAAAATTACCATTAACGGGCGAAGTGTTCATCCCGGAGCTTCAAAAAATAAAATGATAAATGCGTTGCTGGTTGCCCATAAAATAATTGCGTTGCTGCCGCCTACACAGCGGCCCGAACACACTGAAAAGTACGAAGGTTTTTATCATTTGCTTAGTTTAAACGGTAACGTGGAAAAAGCAGATATGCACTATCTTATTCGCGATCATGATTTCAATTTGTTTGAAGAAAAGAAAAAATTACTGCAAAAAATAGTAAAGTTTGTTAATCAGGAGTTTGGAAAAGAACTTGTGAAACTGGATATTACCGATTCATATTACAACATGCGGAAGAAAATTGAGCCGGTGATGCATATTATTGAAATAGCCAAAACAGCGATGGAACAAGCCGGTGTAACTCCTAAAATAAAAGCCATTCGTGGTGGTACCGACGGTGCCAGACTTTCTTACGACGGATTGCCGTGTCCGAATATTTTTGCCGGAGGACATAATTTTCACGGGCCATTCGAATTTGTGCCAATACCATCCATGGTAAAATCGGTCGAGGTTATTTTAAATATTGCACAACTGGTTGCCAAAAGAAAGTAAAATGCTAAATGATTTTCTCGAATTTGTAAAAGAAAAGCAGCTTTTTGAACCACCTCAAAAAGTTCTTCTTGCGATTAGTGGCGGAATCGACAGCATGGTTCTTTTACATCTTTTTGAAAAATCGGAGTTTGAATACGGCATTGTTCACTGCAATTTTAATTTGCGTGGCGAAGAATCGGATGGCGATGAGAAATTTGTAAAGCAGCAGGTTTTTCTTCATGGAGTTCCTGCCTGGTTTGAAAGTTTCGAAACGGAAGAATATGCCCGATTGAATGGAATCTCAATTGAAATGGCAGCCAGAGAGTTACGTTACGAATTCTTTGAAAAGGTCCGTTCCGAAAATGAGTTTGATTGTATTGCAACGGCTCATCATATCGACGATTTAATTGAAACTTTTTTCCTGAACCTTTCTCGCAAAACAGGGATTAAAGGATTAACCGGAATTAAGGAGAAATCAGGAAAGATTATTCGTCCGTTGCTGTTTGCCGACAGGAAACAAATTGAAAACTATGCACACGCAAATTTTATCGAATTCAGAGAAGATTCAACTAACAACGAAGTCGTTTTTCAGCGTAATTTTTTGCGACATAAAATTTTACCACTTTTTCAGGAACTGAACCCTTCTTTTAAAAAAAATATTTTAGCGAGTATTGAAAACCTGAAAGAAACAGAACAGGTTTATTCCGGTTATCTTGAAAAGGAGAAAAAACGCGTCTTTCATCGTGATAACCAAAAGGTGGAAATTGATATTGAAGCGCTGTTAAAAACTCCGTTTCCTGAAGCTCTTTTATTCGAGATGCTTACAGATTTTAATTATAATTCGTCAGTAATTAAAACCATTTATGAAAGTCTTTCCACCGATTCAGGGAAACAGTTTTATTCAAAAACACATCGTTTGGTAAAAGATCGTCAAAGTTTATTTATTGTTCCTGTAACAGAGCAGGAAGAACGAATTTATTATGTCGAAAATTCTGAAAATGAGTTGTTTGAGCCGTTGAATCTTGTTGTGGAAAAGATTCCTGTTTCTGAATTTAAATTGAACAAATCGCCTAATGTAGCTTGCCTCGATTTAAATTTGCTTGAATTTCCATTGTTAATCAGAAAGTGGCAGCAGGGCGATTATTTTCAACCGTTGGGAATGACCGGCTACAAAAAAGTAAGCGATTTTTTTATCGACGAAAAAATTCCGTTACACGAAAAAGAAAATACCTGGCTTTTATGCAGCGGAAATAAAATTGTCTGGATTATAGGTTTTCGAATCGATAACCGGTTCAAGGTTACTCCGGAAACAAAAATGGTTTATGAAATCAAGATAGATAAATCTTAAAAGTATATACAAAACCAGCACGAGTAATTATTTTCTATGCTCGTGAATGCAGGGCAACCCTGTTTCCTTCACTGTCAATAATCAGGGCCATATAACCATAATCTTCCGAAATTTGTATTTTGGGTTGAAGTATTTTACCTCCGGCTTCTTCCACACGCGAAAGTTCGTTATTTAAATCTCCAGAATGTGCAGTCAGATAAATAACCACTCCATCCGTTGACGGCTTGTAATATTCAGGATGATGAACCAGCGAACCCGGTGAACCCGGTTTATCTTCCAGCCATGGAAACCATGCCATGTCCAGTGTCCCCATTTGACGACGTTCTAGTTTTAACCCCAAAACTTTTTCATAA
>JAWKKP010000039.1:0-45714 GCA_041393215.1 Draconibacterium sp. | reverse complement strand
CAATGAGGCTCGGACTGCACACAAATACGTCTTTACCTGATTGTTGTTTGAGTTCCAAAACTTCTTTCTCAAGGTCTTGACTTGCTAATCTTGCACTTTCCCAATCTACATTTTTCAGTGTGCGGGAAAAAACAATCTTTGGGGTGTTGTCTATTGCGACTGCAAAGTCGTCCATTGCTTTATCTCCTGTGGGATTTTCCAGTATGGTACACCAAAACTCCATAAGGTGGTAGGTTATCCTTCCATATAAAGCGACATCAGCACTTTTCAGCAGGTCAGCGTAATGTTGATGTATTTCTTCGTCAGGAACACCTGACGTATGGTCACAAAATCCATCAAGGGTCATATTGATTGCCACAACTATTCTTTTCATGCTCTTTTCCCCGGTTATTTAAAGTTAATTTTACTGTTCGTCTGCGAGTTGTTTTATGCATCCGGAGTTTCAGGTTCAACCAGTTTCTTCAGTTTTTCCAGTGATTCTTGCCAGCCCAGGTAGCACATTTCTACCGGAATAATTTCAGGGATTCCTTCCTGTACAATATGTAGTTCTGTGCCACATGAAACTTCATTTAACTTTACCGTAGTTATCATTTCTCCGGGCACATTGGGGGCATCAAACCGGTCGGTATATTTAATCAGTTCATTGGGTTTAATTTCCAGAAATTCTCCTCCGAAGGAATGGCTATTACCGGCAGAAAAATTGGTAAACGACATTTTGTAGGTTCCTTTTTCCCTGAACTCCATTTGATGTACTTTACAAACAAAACCATAGGGAGGCAGCCACGAGGCAAAAGCATCTTCATTAGAAAAGGCCCGGAATACTTTCTCAGGAGAAGCAGCCAGGACCCGGTGCACTGTTACTTTGTTATTTGACATGATGATATGTTTTAATTCATGAAAGCCTATTTAATTGGATAAAAAATATGACTGTTTTTAATTAAAAATTTCAAATTAAAGTTTGTCTTATTTTTTAAAAGGAAAGAGATTGCGCAATTGTTCATTTATCAGCCAGATTCCACCCCAGGCTAAAATCGCCAGATAGACCGGAAAAAGAATGTGCGAAAACAAAGGATTATCGAGCCTTACATGTGTAGCAATGGCACCACCCCAGTAACCTGTCAGCAATACTGCACCCAGAATTGAGGTTCTCGGATAGGCATACAACAATGTTGAAAGCAAACCCAGAATTCCAATCACAATAATATGATGCTCCGCGAAACCAAGGGAAACTGTACCTTCTATTACGGAAGGAGGTTGAATAAATTTCATTACACTGTCCATCAGCATAAACAGGATAACGGTTCCATTCATAATTCGTGCTGTCCAGAGACGGCCTTTTGAAATTGTTCTTTTGTCTGTCATCGTTTTCTTTTTTTACATTTGGTATTCTAAAAAGTTTTTTTTATCAACGGTACAAGAGCGTTTTATCATTCTGTTGATACAAATTTTGCAAATAATATACAATGACTTGCAGTACTGATACGACAATGTCAGGGGTTAAATGCGACAAACACTGATGGTTAGTTCAATTTAAGATGTTTAGAAAGTATGACTTCACATACCCATGAAGTGGTGCATATAAAGCCATCGGAATTGGTGCAGATTACAAGCATTTTGTCACAATATTTATAGTCAGGCCACTTTCTGTCAATAAATACTAAATCAGTAACAGCACCTATAAAAAAAGAAACCGGAAACAATGTGGATATTTCATCTATTGCTATTGAGAAAAACGTTCGGCATTGTCAAAAAGAATTAATTAAAAAATAACAGAGGTGTAAACACTTATCATATCATGCACAGAAAATTAATCAGGTAACCCACATGGGGAAAAGTCGAACTTTCGTGCTATAGATTTTAATGCTATTTGGGGGTTCATCTATACGGAAAAGCAGAAAAGAGATATTAATTTATAGATTAATCTTGCTTTTTCAGACTATGCAAAAGGAAAAAATTCCGGTCACTAAAACAATAATATAATTCTGAATTATGATAAATATAAAATTTAAAAGATATTGATTTTCTGTAAGTAGCTTAAAGTTATCACCTGTGATCATAATAATGACAGTAAGAGTAAATTTTGTGTTGCAATTGTAATCTTTTCTTTAATATAAAACATATGAATTATATCGTTAACTAATTGGTAATTTCAATAGAACAAGGCATTATCGGCTTGAACTTTTACTAAAGTAAATAGTTTATTTTTTAGCTACTAAGACTTATTTACTATGGCCGTTTGTCAGAACCCAACCGATTTAACTGTTGAGAAAGATAATTTCGTTCAGCATATTCTTCAGCAAATTTCTTTGTGTTGTAAGAAAGAAACGAATCTGATGATTAGTGTTTTTGATGTGAAAGGAAATAAATTTCTATACTGTAATGACTCTTTTGTAAATATCCTTGGATTTAGCAAAAATGAAATTATCAATGGAGGTTGGGAGTTTTGGTTCAAACAAATTGACCCTTCTGAAGCCCGTAATGTCAAAAATAAAATCGATCTTTTAGTTCAAAAAACATCTTTTGCGAGAAGATTAAAGCCTTTCACTTTTAATTATCATATTAGAAATATTTTCAATTGTTGGTGTTTTATTAACCATGAAATCTCATTTCATCAAATTGAAAGGAATCTTATTGTTATTAATTATTTACACGATATCTCTCAAAAAGAGCAGATAGAATATTTTTTTGAGAAAAAGAAACATATCCTTCTTGACGACTATAAATCAATTGTGATTTCCAAACGGGAAAAAGAGGTTTTGCAATTGATCGCCGAAGGTTTTTCATCAAAACAAATTGCCAAAGAATTATATATTAGCAGTCATACCGCCATTGCACATCGAAAAAATCTGATTGAAAAGTTTAAGGTCAAAAATACAGCGCAATTAATAAAAGAAGCTTCTCAATCCATTCTTCTTTAAATTTTAAATAAACGACTAAAATACCCAAAAATGGGAATTGATTCGTATTTCATACCATAGTAACTTGTTGGGGTTGTATTAATTTGATACAAAAACTGTCGGGCATAATGTCCGCAGAAAACAACCATTAAACTTCATTTTATGGAATCCCAGCAAATTTCTGCCGCCTTAAAAGGCTTAATCGGGCATTTAAATATTGAAACTGTTGAAGACAAAAGAAATCTCAACCTGTTAAAAACATCATTATCAAAATCTGTAATTCCGAGTGAATCATTAATTAAAGAGTCTGCCTTTTCTATTGAAAAGACCGATTTGTTTTCTGACGAAACAATTTCTTCGAGCCAGGAAAAATCAATCGATAGTATCTTAAATAAACGGGTAAAGACAAATGCAGTAACCAATTACAAGGTATTTCGGAGAGAAGTACCTGTGAGAGAACAATTGCTATACAATTCGGTGGCAGATTGGGCTGCCGGGTCTAAAGTTGACCACAGTCTTGGACCTTTTACTGGAATTGACGGACGCCAATTCTGGTACGATTTCTATCCTGTGGAAAAGTTAATGACACTTTATATTCAGGGAATTGCAGAACCGGTTCTATTGTTTAAAGTAAAACCGATTGGCCGGTTAGTTGCCACTCCAAATCTGGTTGTAAGAGCCAGCCTCACCAAAACTTATTCACTTGCAAAAGGCAGTATTTGGATTAATTCGCGGTTTTTGGCACCCAATTCGCCAATGGGAACCTACTGCGGACTTACAATTTTAAACGGTAAAATAACATTAACCCAAACACCACAGGAAGTCAATAATAAATTAACTGTACCGGCTGCAACAAATATTAGTGTTTCGTTAAACCTTGATCAACCAGAAGACACCGCTGCAAAAGCCGAAAGTGAATACGGCAAAGATGCACGTGAGATGAAGCTTCAGTTGCCTGAAATATTAAATTTTCATTTCTCTGGAAACGGAAGAACGATAGATAAAGTGGGAAATGCATCGTGGAATTTGTACGGGCAAGAAATGCAGTTTGAATGGGTCGCTAATCAGCAAACGGTTTACGATAACCAACTGCAACGTATTTATTTCCCATTTAATCCCGACAAACAAAATTTCGTGATTCAACAAAATCAATCGGATTTTCATTTTTTGGAACGCGAGGCTCCGATTCAAAAGAGTGGCTGGGTTTTACCTGTTGCAACAATTGACACCTCCCAACCAACGGCAGCTGCCGGAATAGGAGAGATGTATGTGCAATGTAAACAAGGTTTGCTCAATAAATGGGCAAAACTAAAAGGTGGAAGTTTTTCATTAAAGAATCCCGGAATATTAGTTGGCCCGGGGCAAATTCTTATTGCTGATCTAACGGCCGGGAACCCGCATTCAACTCAGGTTCTTAAGCTTTGGAAGGATGAAATGGATACAACGGTAAATCTGAGTTTTTCAGAAAATGTACCGTTCTTTTATGTAAGTAACGCCAATGGAAACGAATTAATAATGACAAATACCGATGCCGATTTTCGTATTGATCGGCCGGTAAAAGTAGATGGGACACCACCGGCAATCCAATCATTAAATTCTTTGTTGATTATTTCAGCCAATGATACGAATAGACTTGTCTATTTATTCGATGATAACCTGATTCTGGATAGTGCACAAATGAATAACCAGGATCCGGTTATTCCTGAACAAATGGCCTTTGCACTTACGAATGCTTTGTTTAAGGTAACACAACCTAACGGCTGCTTGCTGTTTGGTAATCTGAACGATGATTTTAGTAAAGTTGAAAAAGGCTTTCTGTTTCTAACCTTTGGACTTCTGGCTTATATCCCAACGTTGCCTGACCCATATGCTGCCAACCTGGGAATTATGCAGCGTCAAATTAGGGGAACTACAAAAGTTAATGTGAGGGGAGCCGCGGCTTTTGGCCAGCAAATAGCCGCATGGTTGGTTTGCAGGGTTGCGTGGCTTGGTTCAAATGATGAAGATAAGAACGATAATGTGAATGTGTCATTCCATTTTGGCCCGTTAAATAATCAGTTTGGTGACATCTCTCTTGATTCTCCAACGAATGATAATTCGGACGCAGTAAACGGAATTTCTCCTTCAACTTCGTTGGGAAATATGAATGTTCAGCCAAAAACGGATTCGATAATCCATCCTGAATCCGATATCGCTGTTTCCCGACTGGCAAACCTTAATTTTTCTGCCAAAAATCTCAAAAGAACAAGTAAGATTGTTGCAACAACAGAAAACCTAAATTTCTCGGCTACCGGGTCAACTTCGGAACCGTCCAAAACTGCAGCAGCAGCCGCACATCCCAGGGAATTACCCGATTATGAACAAGAATGGGACAAGGATACTTACCGATATAAAAGAGATTTGTTTGCTTTACTTGATGTTAGTACTAATGCTGACCTTTTCGGCATCAGTTTCGATATTCTTTCACAAAGGGGGTTTGGAGTAACAGCCGGAACAGATACCACAACCGGAGAAGCAGTTTCAAATTTTTTTCCAGTTCAGGTAGAAGGGATGGATGTTGTAAGTACAGGTTCAAATGTAAAAGCCTTTACCGTTCCGCAAATATCATGGGAGCCTGTATTTAATCTTTCGCCACCGGCTCCGCCGCCAGATGGCCCTATTCCTGGAGACCCTGCGGGAGGATTCAATTATTATCCGAATGATGGAGGACCAACACATATTCTGAACAACAGCACTGAAAAAGTTACACTTGCGCCACTTCCGGTTACCAGCTTTTTAGTAAATAAAAGAGATACCGACAATAACTTCAAGGCGTATTCATTTTTTACACTACCATTTGGAATGAAAGCCGCTGCCCAGTTAAGCGAAAAATACATTTACAATAATGTTCCCCGCGATGGAGGCGACCTCAATAAAATTAAGGTTGCATTTGAAAACGATATAAAATCAGGGCTTCAACTAAGAATGGATGCCGGTGTCCCACTTCGTGAAGGCGACAGTGAAATGTTTATGGGTACGACGGTTCAAATCAATAATATTCTGGATTTGACCGGAAATGCAACCGGAAACAGCACTTTGGGAGGCAGTGTAACCAGCATTTTTAACCGCGAATTCTTTTACGACACCAACTATCCTTTTGAATTATTTAAGCAGCGCGGCGTACCGGTAACCCGCATGGATTTGAGCGGTTACGGGGCAAGCATGTTTAGCAACTGGCTAAATACAAAAGCAGCCATTGCCGAAACCAGTCAGGCGAAATTTGATGTTTTTGTGGGTCGTTGTTCTCACGAAATTATTCAGGTGAAAAGTATTTTGTATCCGTGGGCTATAAAAGTAGTGCGAACAATTACACTATTCAGAGTAAATTCAGGTTATGTGTATCGCTTTGATAGCGGTTGGCGTGCAGAAAGTGATGGAAAATTTGATTTCAGGTATTTTATTTATAAGCCAAATCCGAACTTCCCTGGCGGAACACCCGAAAACCCGGAACCACAACTCATTTCTGAAGAACGTTCAGCAGAATTTGAAATACACCCGGGTCTGGTTAAGGCTTTATATAATGTAAATAATATTATTGAAACCGCTGAAGTAGAGCCTTTTAATGAAAATGTAACTTTTCAAAAATCGGTAGATCAATTGGGTGTCGAAATAAATACACCAAAAAATTACGACATTGAACTTCAACCGGTTTATTTTGATGCCGATGTCGATGTAGAAGGCGTACTCTCCGGCATGGTTACAAAACTTACATCCGACGGAGAGAAAAAAGTTGTCCCATCGAAAAGGATTTTAGGTTTTGTGCAACTCGGGCCAAAAGGTTTTCCGCTCAACAATGCAGCTTTAAAACTTTTGGTTACACGGCAGGGAACCATTGGAGGAGCTATTGATTGCGAAGTGGATTTGGTGGATAGCACACAAAAGATGCGTTTAAGCCGCTTCGATTTTAATAATTCTTTTGGAACTAACGGTTCCGACCCTACTTTCTGCGTTGCCGGTAGAGGAAATGTACTGCTGCCTAAGGACGGTAGCTGGACAATGGTAAAACATGAGCGTGGAAATGGCGATGTGAGCCCCGTTCCCGAAAATTTGAGTATCCCGGTAATAAGGCAAGGGAAAGTAGTGAAAAATGGGAATACGGTAAAAATTGACACCCCTGTTGCTAATGTTCTGACTCGTATTGCCGAACCTGCAGAGTTATTGCGCCAACCGGTTGCCAATACCATAAATTACGGTTTGCTGCAAAATACCGACACTCAAAAGGCCTTATTCCTTACTCCTTCGTTTAAGAAGAATACGAAAAAGCTGCTTAGTAAAACACCCCCGCTTTTTGTGGATGCTTTCCGTATTGTGAACTCGAAAGGAATCTTCCCAAATGTTGGCGAAGCAGAAAATCTGGCCGGAGAAGTTCTTGGCGAAGCCATTCTGATGAAAAAGAACGGAAGCTTTCCGTTTAACACAAGTAATCTTAAAGATTTAGGCAAGGATGTATTTGAATTGATGGATATTCAGGAAACCATCAACAATGTAAAACAACAGGGGCTTCAGTTACTGCATAACCCGGAAGAAGCTTTCGATTTACCTACTGAATTCGAATTAATCGACGTTGGCGATGGAAACTTCAGAATTTATATTGAATACGATAAAAAAGATAAGAACGGAAATGTTGAAGCATCCGGCTCACTTGATTTTGATATCAATTCTGTTGCGGAAAGCTGGAAAAGCAAAATGAATAATATTGGCCTTGTTATCGATTTGGCAGGTATAAAAAGGCTGATGACCATACGGGGAAATTGGGACTCGGAAAACGGGAAAGAATCAACCTATCCGAAACCCGATTTAAAATTCGCACCTGAACTTGATCCGTTGGTTGATTTGTTGGAAATATTGCAAAGCTTGCAGGATGGCAATTATGGAGAAGCCGTACAAAACGGTCTGAAATTGGCCATGAGTAACAAAGCCGGAAGTTGGGAATATAAATTTGAGGCTTCAAAAGAAATTCCTGTGTTGCGCTTCCCCGTTCCCGATGCGGTTTACAATGACCCGAATACGCCATTCAAACTGGAGGCAGGATTAAAAATAGGCGCTTATTTTAACGCAGCGCTAAAAGTTACGACCGATGCCAACGAGTTATTGCCCAGTGCGGGCGGCGTTTTAGGTTTCTATGCCCGTCTGTCGGTAATGTGCGTTTCAATCTCAGCTGCTACTATTTATGCGATAGGGCAGGCAAATGTCGATATTGCTGCTGATACCAAAATAGGCCCGTCGCTTCGGATGAAATTCGGATTTGGTGCACAAATCGTTGTCGGTCTTCCCGTTGCAGGGAATGTAAGCGTACTTTTTGTGGTTGGAGCCGAAATTTTTATTGCTTCAGGCATCGTTGAAGTTTCAGCATTTATGCTGTTTGAGGGACACGCAGAAATTTTAGGCGGTATTGTTTCCATCACCATACGGATTGAAGCTAAAGGCACATATTCCAAAAAAGCGCTCGGTAGTGGAGGTTCCCGTACCGATTTGCAATGTCAGGTCACTTTTGGACTGGACATCAGCATTGCATTTATTATCAATATTAACATCGAAGAAAGCTGGAAAGAAGAACGTCGGATGGCATAAATAAAACATTATGAATTCAAATCAAAGATTATCAATAATGACATTCCCTCAATATTTTGACGGGAATGAACTTCAAATAAATATAGTAGTACTACCACGTGACCACAATCCATTGAACCCGATAATTGTTGGTGAAGCACCCCAAATTCCGGATGCCACCGCCGCATTTGCCGATGCAAATTTTTCTTTTGGGGCACAAGTCATTCAGGGTTTTGGAGTTAATCCTTTACCACAGCCTAAACCGTTGAGCGAATTAATTCAGTTAAACATAACACCTCCCAATAATCCAAGGGAGATTTTTGAAGCATTGGCAAATCATCTCCAGATTTTTAACCTGGGTATGATTAACTCCAATATAAACCTTCAGAATATTCCTGCTGAAAGACAATTTCAGAAAGCAAGGCCAATGAAGTACAGTGTGTACAAGCATATTCCAAAATCATATCTTAAAGTAACGGGAAACAAAGCAATTACAAACAAAAATGCTTTCACTGATGACAAGTATCATTGCGCAGTAAAGGCGGCCAAATATCATAAAGGTTTCAAGAAAAGCAGCAATATAATTAGCTGGGGAAAAGTTTTCGCGCATATTCTGAGGCAACCTTTATTGGCACGGGCAGCCGGATTTATCTATTCCACAAGCCTTCCCATTCAGGAAGATACTTTTCCTGATGGAGGATTTTTATACATTGATTTGGCAAACGGAAGTTCGTTTAGTCCGCAGCAGGCAGCCGATGATACATTTATAAAAAGATACGCGGCAAGAATCCCGGCTTTGAAACCGGGTGAACCACGACAGGTTTTTGCATCGTTGCTTTATCCGGTTTCAAATATTCACGACGGAAATTACGATAAGTTGTTTATTGAAACTGCAGAATTTGATGATGGATTTGCCAAAATAGTGCATTGTCATCAGTCGCCACACCGCGACCCGCTGGTTGAAGAAGCCGATGGATCGTATCCGGTGAAGGACACCGGTATTAATCTGGGTTGGAATGATGTGGAAATTCTGAACTGGTACATGCGCCAATTATCCATTGATTCGTCGGTAGCGGGACCTGAAAAAAGACTGGATGCCCCAATTGGCGTCTATGGTTATTTAATCGACGTTCGTGAAATGGCTGACGCAGGAAACCCTGAAAACCCGTGGGAATCATTAAATTGGGTTGACAGTAAACAGCCGCTTAGTTTACTGAGAAATCCGAATATCAATAACGATTTTATTCAGTTAGATAGTTATCATGGTGAGTTACCTTACCAGGTTTATCCGCAGCAACTGGATGGTACTGAGCAGGTTTTAGGGCAAATGCAACCTTACTGGTTACCTATGTATTTTGCCAACTGGAACGGCCACAGTATGGTTTTGCCCGATGAAGATGCGGCGACAGTGTATCAAACCACCAATCCGAATTTAGATTCTGACCCCGATGGACAGCCTGCAACGGATAAAGACGGAAATCCTGTAACAACCGGAACAGGGGTCACCGGCGCAGCTAAAAATAACCTTAACCAAATCTACAATCCCGGGTCGGTTAATGCAGAGCTTCGGTACGGCAGAACCTACCAGTTTCGGGTTCGAATGCAGGATATCAGCGGCGGCGCTCCTTCTATAGAAAGAACCTCGGTAAATGAATCTCCTTCTGATATTGCTACATGCCTGTTTAAAAGATACATTGCACCCATTCAACCAAGAATACAGGAAATTGAGGCGATTCCGAATGCGCAGCCGGGAGATGTACATCCGGTTATTGGTACCGATGGGCCTTCTAAATTAAACGAACTTAACATCAGAAGACCCAAGTTGGGTTATCCGGCAGTGGTTTATACCGGAAAATACGGCGATCCGATTCAACGTCTTTTGAATCAGTCGAATTTGAGCCTGGATGTAAATAGTGCTGATCATAGTCATAACGCTGAACACAGGGTTGGACTGGGAATTGCTGACCCTGATGTAAATCAGGTGGAAATCGTTGTCGAAATTGAATCGTTAAAACTGGACAAACTCGACAGTGTCAATGGAAAAGACGACTATGTTCATTTATACACTACCAGACGTTTTTTTCCTGAGATAAATGGAAATGATGATAATTATGAAGCTACTTTAAATATTCCTATTGAATATAAAGATATTGAGGGACCAGACAAAGTATTAAATGTGGGAGACGAAATCAATCTTGTACAGGATTTAGGCCTTACCGATGATATCTATAATCTACCGCAATTGGTTTTGCCAACTGCCAGAACCATTCGTCTTACAATCCGGGCAGTTTGCGAAGATAAAGCAGATGATAATGACACTAAAGCCTATTACGGCGTCATCGATAATTCAAGTAAAACCATGGATGTCAGGTACGGTGAGGCTTTTAGCGTTGAATTATACAAGCCATCAAACGACGAAACCGGTTTATTGGCGCTTACACCCGGGGTTCCCAATATTCAGGCTTTATATATGCAACCTGACGTTGAAAACGTTTTTGATGGCAAGCTAACCACTCTTTTCTTTGGTAATGAAATTGTACGTCAAAATGCAAATGTTCAGCAGTTGGCAGACCAGTTAAATCTGGAAAGCAGCGGATTAACACTTACTTCGCCAAAAGGAAAACGGGTTGTATTTGGCTGTTCAAGCCGTATTCGTCATTCCTTGGCGCCGGATGGTTCATCCATAACATTTGCTTCCAAATCAGATTTATTTAATCACTGGTTGTGCTGTATCAATGTTGAATTAGACAGGGACTGGATGTGGGATGCTCTGGAAACAGACAGTTTTATTATAAAACGAACCAAAGGTTTTACTCACGACAATCAGCCTGATGAGGAAGATGCTGAAATCGGACGAATAAAAATGATAAGAACCGCATCGTTTGAATCGCTGGATAATCCGCAACGGAATTCCACCCAAATTGTATTTATTGATGCGGTTGAACCAAAGAAGAGTCCTTTGGGAGGTAATTCTTCATTTCCCGATACTATTGATTTGAGTTACACGCTTGAACCTCGTTTTAAAGCAGGCCACGCAACTGAAAAAGATGAAATTGAGCCTTTAGAGTTAACGTTACCGATTACAACGCCACCTTCCCAGGTTCCCAAAATTGTGTCGGCAGGATTTGCACTTTCACCGTATGTACGCGATGAAAAATATCAGAATTCCGAATCCCGCAAACGTTTTCTCTGGATTGAGTTTGACGAACCGGTTGAAGACCCGCAGGATACTTATTTTGCAAGGGTTTTGGCCAGCTCACCCGACCAGTTGATAAGCAATAATAATCCATCGCTTTTTATTGGCCAGCAGGAACCGCCATTGCCAATCGACCCGGAATTACTACGCGTAATTTCTCCGGCATCTTCCAATGATTTGGCCGGTTTAAATGCCATGCAGCCAATGACAAAAAGCACAACAAGCGATAAGCATTACATATTGCCGTTACCTCCGGGACTGCATGCCAACAGTGATGAAATGTTTGGATTCTTTACCTATGAATTCAGAGTCGGACATTATGAGCGGCCTGCCGTAAATTCAAATGAAGAACCGGAAAAGGTATGGACTACTGCACAAGGGCGTTTTGGAAGGAGGCTGAAATCTCAGGGAATACAACATCCGGCTCCTACGCTTGCCTGTATGCCGAATCGAGATAAAGACAAACTTTGGGTAACTGCGCCTTACGCCGTTGCCGTGCATAAAGGCAAAAATGTTACGGCTACACCTCCGCGAACCGAGTTGTGGGCGTTGCTCTATGCACAGGTAAAACAGGCTGATAATAATGATTACCGGAATATTTTACTGGATGACCGGCCACTTGACTGGAGGATTCAAATTGAGCCGGACAAAGATGATGATGTATTTAAAAAATACACAAAAGATGAACTTTTATTACTTAACAAAATCACCTTGAAGACTCAGAAGGGACAACCATCGGCTGTACAAACCGGCAACTTTATTAAACTTATCGATTTTTCAAAAAAGAATAAAAGTTCAACAAAATATGGAACAACAGTTTGGCATAACAAGGAAGTTACACAGCTACTCTCAATGTATGGATTACCAACTGATGCTTCATTGAGTATTGTAGTGGTTGAAACGCTTCCGCAAATTAAAAACATATTTGAGCACATGTCGAATTTGGATCAGCCGCAGGTGGCAACAACAGCATCCAACCTGTTTAATGATGAACAAAAAGCGGAATTTAGCAGGGAGTATGTTAAACGTTTTAGTGTCCGTTCTGCTTCCTTTGCGACAGTAGCAGAACAGAAACCAAGTCCTGTTAGCGACGAATTAGGCCATCATCGTATTTTACGGACTTCACGGTTAACCAAGGTTCCCGATGTTTGTTGCACCGATTGTTAAAATGAATTCAACAAAATAGTCATTTTTAAAGCATTAATAAAGAGCTTCTTTTTGAGAAGTTCTTTTTTTTGATCCTGCGGCACAATATCCGAACCATTTATTAGCAGGGTTAAAGCTATGAGGCTGCCCCCAAAAGTATTGTTCAGGATAAAAGAACTTACAATTTATAAGTACCCACTTAGCTTCTTACCCCCTCAATCCCCAGTAGGGGACTTTTATCCTTCCGTCAGCTGACGGAGAGGTTTGGAGGGGTAAACTCAGAACTGCTTTCATTTTGTAAGTTAAATCTTTTTCCATTTGACTTTTTAGACACCTTCATAGTTGTGACATATCAATGTTAAGGTATTTCCTGTAATTCTGTGATTATTCAGGTATTTGTCTTTTTGTAATTCAGAAATTAAGGTTGTCCCTTTTTTTAAAATGGGGCATTTGCCCTATTTTATGATGTAGCCTGTATGGTTAATCTTGCATGTCAGCAAAAAAATTAAAAAATTATGAGAATACGATTAATCATTGCATTTGCCTTTTTTGTAGGTTTATCAACAGTTGTTAAGGCCCAAAGTTTGGGAGATTTCAGCCCGAAAGAAGACCGGGGAGCTTACGGGCCAAGAAAATTTCCTTCCAAAGACGTTTATATTGCCAGCTTTTCGGTCAATTTTCAGCTGTATAATTTAAGAACCGCCTCCACCAAAGGTAGCTTTGGGGGCAGTGCTTTATCCGGCGATACCAAAGCTTCGCTGGCGGTTGGATTGGATATTCCGGCGGCAACCTTGCAGCAAATTACCGACGAAGCTTACAAGGAATTTGTGGCCGATTTGGAAGCTGGCGGTTTTAACGTACTCAATGGCAATGCTGCGGCAAATACCTCTTATTACGAAGGTTATGAGCGAATCGATAATATGGAAATGAGCCTTTCGGAAGCGCCGGGAGTGATTACGGTGTATCCATCGAACACCACATTTTTTGTAAAAGGTTTTAGCAACTCGGGTAAAATTAAGCGTGCAGGTATGTTTAGTGTTATTGGACTGGCTGACCGGCTTGATGAAGTAGCAAGTTATCCGAAACTTTCGCGCGACCTGAACGATGCTACTATTGTAAATGCCGACATGTATGTGTTGTTTTTAGATGTTAAGAAACCCTATCAGGGTAACGGGGCAAAACTTACGGCCAACACCAACCTGCGCCTGAGTGCTTATGATGCTTTAACCAGCAGAATGGCAAGCGGAAAAAACAGTTTCACCGACAAACTTGGTATCACTGCATCGGAGAAAAAAGAAGTAACGGCAACCGCTCGGACTGTTATCGATTTTGTTGCCGGAAGAAACAAGATCGGAGGTTCACCGCTCGGAACTTATACCGGAGTACTTAAAAAAGATTTGGCAATTACCGGTGTAGTTGCCCAGGAGAAAGTTGAATCTTACGCAAAAACCCGGCAAGACTACATTGGCACGGAAACCGCTTTCGGAAAAATGTACCGCACCGAAAATATTTCGGTTGAAAATACCGCGTTAATTAAGGCCGATGCCGGCAAGTACGAGAACGGCGTAGAAAAAGCTATCACGACATTTTTGAAACACCACGTCAATGAGTTTAAATCCAAGTTTTTTTAGTAACTGCAAATTCAGCAAATAACAACATTCTAACATAAAATTATGAATCGAAGAATTATATATAAGGCAGTAATTTTATCCGCTCTAATCTTTTTCGGAAAGGCCCTTTGGGCACAAACAACAGTAAATTGGTCGAAAACGTACGGCGGAAATGGGTCTGACAGAGGGCACTGTATTCAGCAAACGTCCGATGGTGGTTTTGTTGTTAGCGGATATACCGATACAAATAACAACGGCGATGTTTCCGGCAATCATGGCGGCGGCGATATTTGGGTGCTGAAATTGGACAATTCAGGAAACATTGAATGGCAGAAAGCCTATGGCGGAACAGGGAGCGAACCCTTTACCGAAGCAAATTCAAAGATTATTCAAACTTCAGACGGAGGATATTTGGTTACAGGAGAAAGTACATCGAATAACGGAGATTTGACCGAGAATCGCGGAAACCTGGATTTATGGGTTTTTAAAATTGATGCGAGTGGTGAAATCCAGTGGCAAAAATCGCTTGGCGGAGCTTTGCACGAAGGAGCTCATTCAATCCTGCAGGAAGCCGACGGAGGATTTATTCTTGCTGGCTATACTTCTTCAACCGACGGAGATGTGGTTAATAATAAGGGAATGAGCGATGGCTGGCTGATAAAGCTGAGTGCTTCAGGAGATTTGGTATGGCAAAAAACAATGGGCGGTTCGTGGACCGACGCCCTGTTTTCAATCCAAAATACCAGCGATGACGGCTATATAACCGCAGGCTATACCTTATCAAACGATGGAGATATTGGCACCCTGAATCCGGATGGATTTATGGGCTATGCCGATTTTTGGATTGCCAAATTAAACAGCAATGCAAATATCGAATGGCAATCGGTAATTGGCGGTTCGGGCAAGGATGAGGCCAAATGCATTATTCAAACCAACGATGGCGGTTATATTGTTGCCGGCGAAACCGAATCGGTTAATGGAGATATCAGCGAAAGTTTTGGCAAACGCGACTGGTGGGTGGTGAAACTAAATGCCGAAGGAGCCATGGAATGGGAGAAATCATTGGGTGGCTCCCAAAGAGATGAAGTTCGTTCGATAGTGGCGTCTTCAGATGGAAGTGGATTCTTTATGGTGGGAACAACTGAGTCGGCCGATAATGATGTAACCGATAATCACGGAGGGAAGGATATTTGGCTCGTAAAACTCGATTATTCAGGTAACATTATTTTGAATAAATGCTTCGGAGGAACATCAAGCGAGAAAGGGTTTTCTATCATCCAATCAACAGATAACCAGATTGTAATTGCCGGACAAGCTCATTCAACCGACGGAGACATTGTTGACGCCCCGCAAGGTGACGATGTATGGGTGTTTAAGTTAGATGGAATTTCTACCGGAATAGAGAACCATTTAAATTCGCAATTTTCTTTTTATCCCAACCCGGTAGCGGATGCACTCTTCTTTTCGGAACAACTTAAAACTATCGAAATCTATTCATTAAGCGGCCATAAACTAATTCAAAGCTCCGAAAGCAACCAAATCAAGGTCCATTCTCTAAGCTCAGGTACTTATTTGCTGAAAGCCGAAACTGCGGATGGAAAAATCCTTACCCAAAAAATTATGAAGCAATAGGTTTAGTTTATTGCACACTCTAAGAAATGCTCCTTAAACGGAAACACAAATGCTCAAATGTACAGTACTTCGGTGCTGTGCATTTGTTACAACCATCAAACAAATGCGATAGAAAGATGAACAAAACCATTTAGCATGATAGCTTTAACCTTATTATTTGTGTTGATTATTGGTTTACTGTTGATACTGGCCTATTTGCTGCGGAAGTTTTTGAATTTGTACGGCAACCTTCATAAACCCGACAGCAAGCAGCAGTCTGAATTGCAGAATGGTTTGGCTTTACAAAAAAAGACAAGCGAAATTACCGAAGCTGAAAAGCAAATCAATGCCATCATCGACAGACGATTACAGGAAATGGAGCAGCGGTTTCCTGATGCTGAAATTCAGGAAGGATTAACGGAGCAGGCTCCGGAAGTGCTAATCATTCGTTTTAAACGGATGTTTTATTCTACGCTAAACCTCCTGAAAACTGAACATAATGATACCTCCGGGCGTTAAATAACCCGATAAATCTATTACAGAAATCTTTTTCAACCTCGACATTACCGTCTGGTAAATAGCGGTGGTTTGCTAAGCATGAATAGAATGGAGTTTAGAAGAATTTTATGGGTTATTGTTGTCGGAATGCTTTCACTGAATGCATTTGCTCAAAAGGTTTTACAGGTGGATAGCGTTCTGCAATCTGTACAAGAGCAGGATGATTATTCGGAGAAAATTGAAATGCTTCAGAAAAATATCCGGGAAATTTATATGACCCAATTTGATGAAGCGCTTGAACTGGCCCGCTTTGGCTACAACTTAGCCGACCAGCAAAACGACAAGGTAAACAAAGGCGATTTTTTGCGCACAATTGGAGGTGCTTACGGTAAAAAAGGAAATATCGACAGCGCTTCGGTTTATTATTACAAAGCGCTGGAAGAGCTTGAACCAACCGAAAACAGTGAGAAACTAGGTTTGCTTTACGACGACATGGCCCGCTTGTACCGTAAATTAAGGCAACCCGAACGAGCTTTGGAGTTTTATGATAAAGCGCTGAAACTATATGAGGCAGAAAATAATCTGGAAGGAATTGCGCGTATCAACAACGAAAGTGGTGTGGTTTTCCGCGACGAGGGAGATTATAAAACAGCAAACGAACGTTTTGAAAAATCCCTGCGCATCCAGCAACAGCGAAACGACTCGGTTGGTATCGGCTATGCGCTGGAGTTTCTGGGTTACAACCAATTGCTGATTGAAGACTATAAAAAAGCAGAAAATTATCTGAAGCAGGCACTCGATATTCGGGAAAAACTGGGTGATGATTTTGCCATTATGCTGAATTATACAGCATTGGGGGAGTATTACAAACAAACCCGTCAGCCGCAGAAATCCAATGAATATTTTGAAAAAAGCAACGCTGTGGCCCAAAAAATAAATTTCCCCGACATTCAAAAGTACAACTACGAGCAAATAATGAGCAACTACGAATTGCTGGGGAATTATAAAAAAGCCTATCAAAACCTTAAAGCATTTAATGTGCTGAACGACAGTTTGTACAACACGCAGAAACTAAAAGATGTTGAAGAAATTACCGCCAGGTACGAAACTGCCGAAAAGGAAAACCTAATTCTGGAACAACGAACGAAAATTGTTGAGAACGAGCTTCATATAAAAAAACGGAATCAATGGATTTTCGGGCTGTCGTCATTGGTTGTAATTATTGGTTTGATAGGTTTTTTGCTGTACAAACAGCAGGTACTTAAAAACATCAAACAACAAAAAGACAACGAACTAAAACTGGCTTTGGAGAAAATTGAGAACCAGAACAGGTTGCAGGAACAAAGGCTGGCCATTTCGCGCGACCTGCACGATAACATCGGGGCACAGCTGTCGTTTATTATTTCGGCAATTGATACGATAAAATATTACATGTCGGATAAAAATGAACAACTGACAAAGCGGCTCGACAATATCGGAACCTTTGCCAAAGACACCATTCAGGAGTTACGCGATACCATTTGGGCCATGAACAAATCGGGCGTTACTATCAACGATTTGCAGTCGCGAATTGTAAACTTTATTGAAAAAGCCAGGCATTCGTACCCGAATGTTGCTGTTTCGCTCGAAACCGGCGAAACCATTTCGGCAGCGGCGAAATTCACATCGTTGCAGGGGTTGAATATCTTTCGTATCATTCAGGAAGCGACCAATAATGCGTTAAAATATGCCGAAGCCGGGCAAATTCGCATTCAAATCAATAAATACGAAGATTCCATTCTTTTTACGATTGAAGATGATGGAAAAGGTTTTCTGGAGAAAAATGTGGAACCCGGCAACGGATTGTTGAACATGCGAAAGCGGGCGTTGGAATTGGGCAGCGAGCTGGCACTGATTTCAGAACCCGGTGATGGAACAAGAGTTGCATTTAATGTTTCTTAAAAGAAGGCAAAATGAAGACAAGAATCGCGATTGTAGACGACAACAACTTCCTGATAAAAAGTGTAAAGGAAAAGCTTTCGTTTTTCGACGACATTTCCATTTCATTTACAGCCAACGACGGGCATCAGTGTATGGATAAACTGGCGGAAGATGCGCGTACCAAACTCATATTGATGGATATTGAAATGCCGACGCTAAACGGCATTGAAGCCACTGCCCTGGTCAAACAAAAATACCCGCAGATAAAGATTATTATGCTCACGGTTTTCGACGATGATGAAAATATATTCAAAGCGATACAGGCAGGAGCCGATGGCTATTTGCTGAAAGACACCTCACCGCCGGAGCTGTACAAGGCAATTGTGCAAACCCTGGAAGGCGGTGCGGCAATGACACCGTCCATCGCGCTAAAAACTCTGAACCTCCTGCGCTCGCCGCTATCTGCAGAAACCAACGATTTTGAAGAAACGGTGCAGCTTTCAGTCCGGGAAGTTGAGGTGCTGGAACAATTGTCCACCGGACTTCCCTACACTTCCATCGCCGAAAACCTGCACATTTCTCCTTCCACGGTGCGCCGGCACATCGAAAACATCTATCAAAAATTACAGGTTCATTCCAAAATTGAAGCCGTTGAACTGGCCCGGAAAAAACGGATTATTTAGTGTAAAACTTACATTGAACCATCAACTGCTAATTCAATAAATCTGAAATTTCTGGGTAGCCTGAAACCATTCTTTTCAAATTAAACAGTAAAATTTTTCTGTTCTTTGTCAACTTTGCTGTTTCCATATTCTGGAAAAAAACTGACATTCTTCTTCAATTCGGCATCAGTTGCTTGTTAAACGATACTTTCAAGATTTTAATTGTATTTTCTTTTTTCCATGTTGAATATTTAACAGTATCTCCAATTTCATGCAGATAAATTGCAGTCCCCAAAGATGAGAAAATTGAAATTCTTTTTTCCTTTATATTCTCATCTTCGGGGAAAACCAATTTTACGGAAAAGTTTATATTGTTATTCTCACATTTGAGGTCAATAATTGAATTCATAATAACAATATTCGTCGGGATTTTTGCAGATATTACCTTCCGGGCTGAAGAAATCTTTCTTTTAAGCATCCTGACATTTCCTGGAGAAGCTGAAAATTTACTTTTATTGGTAATAAGCTGTGTAATTTTTACGAAATCGTTAATTGGAATTGTCATCATCACTTACTTTTTCTCTTGCTAATCTTTTCTTCTTGTCTTTTTAGTTTTTTTTCGTGCCGCTTTTCTTTAATGCTTTTTTGAGGCTCCTTTAATCCAATTCTTTTTTTTGCCATAACATTTTATATTAGGATTATTAATAAAATTGAGAATTAACTGAAGGAGATTATGTTTTCATAGCTATGAATTGAAATCTCCGGCTGCTTCAGACTGATAAAAAATATTTAATATCTTTATTGTATGTTCCTTATTCCATGTATAGTAACTGATAATATCATTGGCTTTTTGCAAAAA
The DNA here is from genome assembly GCA_041393215.1 of Draconibacterium sp. Classification (GTDB taxonomy): domain Bacteria; phylum Bacteroidota; class Bacteroidia; order Bacteroidales; family Prolixibacteraceae; genus Draconibacterium. The sequence goes on along the minus strand of JAWKKP010000039.1, from coordinate 25,726 downwards.
GATTGCAGTACCTAAGTTTGAAAAAACAGATACTTTATTTTCTCTTACATTTTCAAATTCAGGATATACCAGTTCTATTTTGAATGTGAAATCGTCATAATCAGTTTTTATTTCGACCAATGACCCCATTGTAACAATGTTTGCCAGCATCTCTTGCGGGTTTACTTTTTTAGCAGTTAAAACCTTTCTCTTTAGCTGTTGTAAGTTTTCAATAGAGATTGGGTTTTCTTCTTCCGTTACATTTATAAGATGCATAATTCTCTCAAAATCTAATGTCGATATTATAGCATCTTCCTGTCTTCTGGTTTTCATGTTTTTACTTTTAATATTATTGTGTTGATATATTGAATCGTACTTCATTTCGCATAACACTGATTTACATGCAGATTATATCCGTCTTTAATTTTCCCTTTTATATTCGGAAAGCATAAAAACATAAAATTAGCGGGGTCATCCCATCCAATCTGTTAATAGCGATAGTTTATGTAAATCCAGTGTGAAAATGAAGCGTGATTTATTCTTTTAAGGTATATTTAAAAAAACTTCATCATGAATATCGGAATACAAATTGTTAAAATTCTCATAACACCAGGCACGCAAATCTTTTAATTCTTCAGTACTAGACCAATTAACACATTTTTGCAATTCCTTTTTATACAACTTTTCCCATAACCATACTTTGGGTAAAATTGCTTTGGCATATTGTATCATAACTATCTGTTTTAATCAAATTAATCATTCATTTTTTCTGGTAATTAGGCCGCTCTTATGAGCGGCCCGATTAAAGAAGATGCTTATGTCCCCTCTTTCTAACGAGGGTTATTTAGTTGCCAATCAACAATAAAGTTGCTGTTCTTATTTTCCGTATTTGGGATGGTGTTTTTTATAGAATAGCCAGGTATTAAGTCCTGTCTTCTATGTTCATGAATTACATTTGGCATTTGATGCCAGATTCTTTTACGCTGATGATTTAATGTTTCCATGGTGATAAAGTATTAATTTGTTAATAGCCATCAACATCATGCTTTTGTTGAAATTTTCTGTTTTCGCTGGTTGGCTTTCTATCAAAAAACTAAATGGTTAAAAGCATATTACTGTTCTCTAAATTTTCATCCAACACTTAAAAAAGGCTTATCTAATTAGATTTCAATCGATGTTTAGTGAGATAAATTAAGTAACCATGTTTTATCACATACTAAAAAAATCGTATCCATCATTAAAATATCGTATCCGATGTAAATGTATGAATTATTTCATTGCTTTACAACAATAAATGAAATAATTATCGGGTCTGCTTTTGTACTACTGAAATTTGTTACCTAAGATGAGGCAGAAGAGTATTTTGGCGCAACTGAATCTGAAATTTTATACCAGATGAAGAGCAAAAATCCGAATAAAAATATTTATTCCTGTACCGCCAATTGATTCAACTTGTGGTTGCAACGACTGTAAGTTTATGAAACTACACAACCTTCAAAAAATATATGAAAGTCGCAGAAATGATAAATTCTAAATTAGCTGAAAAGCTTGTTTCGCTTTTCGTACGAATTCGCCTATTTATATAAATGTTTTAAAGAATCCATAAGATTGGAAATTTCTGCAAAGGGTTTATCATAATGATTAGCGTAAATGTTGCTATGAAATTCATCAATTTCATTTAGCACAGGGAGGGTCTTTTTCCACTTATTTGGGCTGATACATGCCAAAAATGCATTCCTGGCTTCCTCAATCCGCTTATTTGCCTTTTTCAAAATTTCAGCACCATCTTTTGTCAACACAAGCAATTTTGCGCGCCTGTCTTGTTCATCAGAAATTTCATACAGCAGGTTATTCTTTATTAACCGCCTTATTGTATCCATTCCTGTGGTGTATTCTACCAAATGAATATTTATAAGGTCTGTTTTTTTTGCTTTTTCAAGATTGTCAACGGTATATAAGAATAAATATTCGAACCGCGAATTTAGTGGTAAATCAATTAAATATTTTCGAATGTAAAATTCTTCCAGTCGGGCAATTCTTAAGACATATTCCTGAAAGCGGGATTTTGGGTCAAGTTTATTAAGGTAGGTAAGGTTTTGGGAGAGTCTGCCGGGTTCATGTTTCGAACTTAATTTAGTGTTATCTATTGTTTTCTCTTTAATTTGTTCAATCATCCATTGCGAAAAATTTAGAAGCGTTTGTTCTTCTTTCGTTTCATTTTCATAGGTTTCCCACAATTCAATCAGTTGCTTAATGATTTTATATTTGCCTTCCATAATTTTATAAGGTTATATTAATTAACAAGTTGCCCTATAAATCAGACCTGTTTGTTAAGGCATGATAAAATTAATTATATCGTTTGTTAATGTACAAATATAACAGATATTGACTATTATAGAAGTGGCCTCCAAATCATAAGAATATGGTTCAACCCGATGTTTTATGATGTAAATTGGGAGATTGAACCTGAAAAAACTTTGAAGTACAAGTTATGTTTCTAAACAATTTTTACAAATTTCTTCAATGTGAATCTGAGTTGTGTTTAATACAGGAATTCCACAATAATTATCTTCAGTAAGAATCAACGGAAACTCGGTACATCCAAGGATAATAGAATCAATCTGCTGCTCATCAACCATTTTTTGAATTAGTTGGACCAACATTTCCTTGGTTTCATCTTTAAAAATTCCCAACTCAATTTCAGTAAATAATTTATGATTTATTAATTCTCTGTCGTTATTTTCAGGAACTACTACCTCGATTCCCCTCTTACCAAAAACATCCTGATAGAATGAAGCATTCATGGTAAAACCAGTTCCGAACAACCCAGGTTTTTTCAAGTTTTTTGATATTGCCTCAGAACAGGTAGCTTCTACAATACTTATAAGAGGCAATTTGGCCTTTTCTGATAATTTATCGAAAAATAAATGCGGGGTATTTGCTGTTATCGCTACGAAATCGGCGCCTGCTTTTCTTACCATATCAATCTTTTCCAACAAAAAATCAGTAGCTTTTTCATATTCATTTATTTCCACCAGCCCAATAAATTCTGACATTGTTACACTGTAAATGATAATTTCAGGGTAAGACAAATTAATATTTCCTGCTTTAAAATAATTAATAATTCTTTGATAATAATCTACTGTGGCTTCCGGGCCAAGTCCTCCTATTAAACCTATTTTTTTCATTTTATCCACGCTAAAGTTTTGTATTTATTACATAAATTAAGGTAACAGCTGGTTATTCTAATGTTTCTGATTACAAAAATACAAAATCAATAAATAAAAAGACATTATTGTCTTCTATGTTGTTTGTGTTCGCGTATTGTTACATCTGTTAAAATAAGGATCTGTGTTACTGTATTAGTTCGAATTCGAAATTAACAGCTTTATTTGTCTCTAATTTGAATCTGCTATTACTAAGTATTTAAAAAAATAAGACAAGAAAGAAATGTTAAACAATTCTCTCTTGTCATTGGTCTTATCAACTTGTAAATCAGGCTCACACTGCAATGCTTGCGCATCACCATAAGTAATATCTGCCTTTAATCAGAAGCCTGTAATAATTGCAGTTGTTTCACTTTATGAATAATTCTTTATTCTTTCGGTTATACTAAATAATCGCCGTTGGCTTCCGGCTGATAATCTATACTCAAAATTTTTATTTCAATAATTCCCTTAGGCGCTTCAAACTGAACGGTGTCGCCAACTTTATATCCGAGGAGGGCACTTCCCATTGGTGAGAATACAGACAAATGACCTTTTTTGAAATTTGCTTCTTTCGGATACACAATTTTTACTGTCATTATTTTGTTTGTTTCCAGATTCTCCACTTTTACAACTGAGTTCATAGTAATAAATTCTGGTGTAATTGCTTTGGAATCCACCTTTTCGGCTCTTTTAATTTCATGCGCCAGCATTTCCAAATTCTTCAACTCAATATTTTTTTCATTTCTTGCGATAATGACTTCTTTACTCAACCTTAAATGGTCGAGTTCTGTTATTTTAATTTTTCCTTCCATGGCAAAATATTTTTAATTCAACTTAAATTAACAGTGCTCAATGTTTTGATAATGAGATAATTACAAATCATCGATAAAATAAAAGAAAATAAAATGTTTCTGTTTTATGGCTGAGAGACTATTTTCTCGATTTGTAATTTCTGATTAAAATCTTTGTATTTAAGCGAGATTTGGCTTTTTTCTTTAGCACCTAAGCAAGCCACTCCGACTGGACTATAAACCGATACATCATGTTTGTCTTTAATATCTTTTGGCAAGACAATTTTAACAAGTTGTTTTTTGTTGTTTTCTGCAGACAATATAAATTCAGAATTTAACTTTATAATATTTACGGGCATTACATCTGAAATGTACTTTTTACTATTTGTTGCAAATAAAAATAGTTTATGAAGTACTATGGGTAAAACATAAGGTTTCCCAATATCATTATGAATAAGGTCAATGATTCTGTAATAATCTTCGTAAGAGATTGCTTTATTATCCCATAAGACGAATCGTTTATATTTTTTTTTGAAATATATTTCAGACATATCTCAATACTTTTAAAAAAAATCTCTTTATATTATCGTATGCGCTTAAATATTCATCGATATCGATGCAAAATTAAAAACATTTTTATTATTTCCTATCATTTATAAATGAATAAATTACATGCAATTGTAAATATTGGAAAGGGTGCATTCGCCATTATTATAAGCTGGTAGCTTCCAACAGATTCTTTAGAGATTTAAAAATTAGTTGGGCTTTACCGGAAACTTTTTTACTTGAAGAATTGTAAATTTGGTTTTATCAATTTTTATGGCAAAAAATATTGCCGATGTATTGGCTTTATCAACTACATCATTAAAAAATAAGTTGAAATAAGAATTCAAATTAGATATAATGAGCCGACTAAAAAGGTATTTCACAGGTTTTGAAAATCTTCATGGGCTTCCAGTTCAGAAAGCATACATGCGAAGAAGAGTATGATAGTTGCGGTTCGTCAATAGTATTACCATTTCTCAGAATAAATCATAAAGACAGTCTATTGAAACTTAAATTTCAATTTTATTTTCGTTAAAACTAAAGATAGATTTTGAGATAAGCGGGTTATGATTTTGTGTATAAATATACTCAAAGTACATTCCTAATCCAGAATATAAATTCATTTCAACTCCAGGAGTAATGCTATTTTCCAGGATCGCTAATTTTTTATCGAACCCTAAAAGCCTCGTAATAATTATAATGAAAAAAGGCTTAAACTGATTACCCTTTTACGATTTAAGTTGACCACCTAAATATGTTTTGAATATTAAAACTAAAGAAAACAGAATAAAGAAAACTGTTTTTTTTACTGGTTTGTCCAGCAGCTGTCATTATTAATTGCTACATTTTATTGGATTGGATTTGCCCTGATCTTTCTATTTCCATCAATTGCCAAATAAAAAAGAATCATAGAAGCTTTTAGCCACAATTTTATTTTTACAGAAAAAGAGAAAAGAATCGAAACTTGTTTTCCCAACTCTGCGGGCAATTCAAAATCAACATTCTTTCTAAAATTACAGCTTAAACTGTAATACAATACATTATGGAAATAATGTTTAAAAAAAATATCGGTAATATAAAAGTCAATATTATTTAAAATGCTCAACGAGTGTTTAAAATTAATTGTTGTGGAGGTCGAATGAAGAAAAATTCTTTGCTAGAGAACTATGCCGGAGATTGAAAATCCCCATTAATGAGGATTGTGCCTCGGTAAGTGAAAATTTATTTTTGCCTTCAGAAGATAATGATAAAATCAGCTGCTTTAAAAGCAAAGAAAAAATCTGGAGGACAGTAAATGTTCATAAAAATATGTGCCAAAATAAGAGAGACGACAACTACAATGAAACCTGCCGGAACTGGAATATACCAATTCGCAACTCAACGGTTAACCGGATTAAAACAATGAATAGGTAATCATTCCTAAACCATCATCGAAATAAGGTATCTGTGTTCCTGATTTCTTAAACTTAATCTTAACAAGTTTTAAATTAAAAATATTTTGAATGAGCAAATATTCCCTGATTTTATTCTTTTTGGCTGCAGTATCGGCATACGGACAGAACACGAAAAACAGTTCGGTTTTTGGCAAAATCGTTGCTGAAGATGGTAGTCCGTTGGTGTTTGCTTCGGTAGTAATAAACGGGACAAAACTTGGAACACTAACCGACGAACAAGGAAAATTCGAAATTCTTGCTCCCTTTGGCGAACATACAATTTCTGTTTCGTTTATAGGTTATGCCAAGGCTTCAAAAACCATTAAAACAAACCCCGCCAATAACAGGGTAAAACTTGATATTGTTTTAACAGAAAACACCGAAAACCTGGATGAAGTAACAGTAAAAGGGAAAACAAAGAAAACAGAGCTTGAAACACAGGGGTTTGCCGTAAATGCTGTAAAAACAAAAGAGGCGAGCCTGCGCAACATACAGGCAAATGACTTATTGAACACTACTGTAGGAGTTAAAATTCGTCAGAGCGGGGGACTGGGATCAAACGTTGAATATTCATTGAACGGGTTATCCGGAAGCGCTGTTCGTATTTTTATCGACGGCATTCCCATTTCAACCTACGGATCTTCATTCAACCTAAACAGTATTCCCCCGTCGATGATTAAGCAAATTGAAGTGTACAAAGGAGTGGTACCCGGGCATCTGGCAGACGATGCGCTGGGAGGCGCCATTAATATTCAGCTTCATAAAGAGGCAAAAAACCATTTTAATGCTTCTGTTTCCTACGGGTCTTTCAACACGTTTCAGGCAAGTGTAAACGGTACCTATCGCTCTGATAAATCAGGACTTACTTTTAAAACCTCCTTTTTTCATAATTATTCTGATAACGACTATAAAGTTTCGGGCAGAAGTGTTGTGGTTACCGGCATAGGCGGAGTGCAAACACCCATTACCGCCCGAAGGTTTAACGATGCTTACAGATCTTCCGGCGGCATGGCGCAAATTGGTTTTACCGATGTAAAATGGGCCGATCAGTTTTTTATTGGCGTAACAGGCTCTGACGATTACAAAGAAATTCAGCACGGTGCTTTTATGACCATTACCCCCTACAAGGACAGGTTTATGGAATCGGATGCCCTGTTGGCCAGCCTTACCTATAAAAAAACAGATCTTTTTATTAAAGGGCTGGAAATGGATGTGCACGGTTTGTACGGAAAACGTAACCGTGCCGTAACCGATACCCTGGCCTGGGCATATAGCTGGAATGGACAGAGAGCGGTTGATTTCAGAGGTAATGAATACAAGTATTCCTGGGGCTCGCAACAGGAAGGAGGCCCTACACTGTCTAAAATTAGCAGGAACGTATCGTCTGTTCGTACGGGTTTATCATACGCCATCAACAACAGTCACCGGATTTTGCTGAACCACGTTTTCAGCAGAATAGACAGGGAAGATAGTGATGAAATGAGATCGGTACTGGAGAATACATTTAGTGGAACAAGAGATCTGCGTAAAAACATATATTCTTTCACCTATGAATTTAATGCATTCGACAACCGATTAAAAACCAGTGTATTTGGAAAACACTACCAGCAAAAAACAATTAGTGTTGATCCGGGCATTGAAACGGATACTGATGGAAACAACAAAATAATAGATGAAGTGGTAAGCAGCAATAAGGAACACAACGGATATGGTTTTGCTTTGTCGTATGCCCCTTTTTCAAACCTTACGCTGTTAACATCGGCAGAAAAAGCGATACGGCTTCCGAATGAAACCGAAGTGTTTGGGAACGACGGGGATAACGTAGTTGCCAACTCGAGCATTAAGCCGGAACAAAGCAACAACTACAACCTTGGCTTTCGGCTGGGAACTTTTACTTTCAGAAAGCACAATTTTAGTGTTTCGACCAACTTTTTCACACGAAATATTAAAGATAGGATTGGCCTGCCCATTGAAACATCGCTTAATATTAATGACGAACTCATTCTGTATGTGAACCAGGGAAGTGGCACATCAAAAGGTGTGGATGCGCAGTTGGATTATTCCTACAACAACCACCTCGGCCTTAATTTTAACATCTCGCGCTTCGACTTAACCATCGAAAACAGAGGTGTGCAAATTGATGTTCCCAACACGCCATTTTTCACCATGAATGGTAGCCTGAGGTATTCTTTCAAAGATTTGATACAAAAAAATGCGAGGATGAACCTCTTCTATACCATGTATTTTACCGAGGAGTTTTCATACCTGGTTCCGCAGGGATCGAACACCGTAGGCGACGACTTTTTTAAAGTGCCCGAACAATTAACGCAGGATATCGGGCTGAGTTATACCTTCCCCGGCAACACGTTTACCATGAGCTTTGATGTCAAAAATATATTCGATAAACCGGTTTACGACAATTTATCGGTACAAAAAGCAGGACGGGCCGTTTACCTGAAATTGAATTACAGAATAAATACATTTTAATTACTTAAATATTTTATAACATGAAAAGTAACTTCTTAAATATTCGAATTTTATCCTCCGTGTTTATGATTGCCGGACTACTGGCCTCTTGCAGTAGCGATGACGATGATGTAATTTTACCGCCTGAACCGGCAGAAACACGATGGATTACCGTGGCAGCAGCCAGAATGGGTGAAGATCCCGGAGATGGAAACGGGGGAACATTAATTTATGCAATTGACAGCGAAAAAGCAAAAGACCCGACAGTGTCTATCGCTCCTTTTGATAATGGTTTTATTGTTCCTTCAAACAGAACAGCCCGCTTGCAGGCTTCTGAAGACGGTACAACAATCTTTAATATAAGTTACGCCGGGGATACGGGCGGTAACTATACCAAATATACCGTAGAAGGTGGACAAACTTTCACTCAAACAGGTACCGAAATCAGTATTGCCCCCTACGTGGGAGCTGCTCCCAGATGGATTAAACTATTTGACGGAGACAAAACGGGCGCCGCTGTGTATGTTTCTACTGAACACGAGTTTGATGAAAACAACAACTATATTCGTACCGAAGCTACCATGGGGGTACTAACCTTAGACTTGGTGAATTCACAAATTAAAGAATTTCAGGAGCACAGCATCGCTTTAAGCGAAGAAGAAGAAGCCAAAGGTTATTATATTTCCAGAATCGATATGCCCGTGTTGAATGCTGCCGGCGATAAATTGTATATCGGGGCGCGTTTGAGCAAGGTAAATCCTGCAACTGCAGAAAGCGACAAAGGTTATGAAATCCTGGGTTCAAAGACCATCATCCTGGATTATCCGTCGTTGTTGAACCCTTATGTAATCACTTCAACCGCAGGACATGGCAACACTAACGGTTACCGCAGCATCAATGCTTTCCTTTATAACGGTAGTGTTTATCAGGCCAATCAGGACGATCCGGAAGGTTCACACATCCTGAAAATTGATGAGGACAACGAATACGACAATTCCTATGACTTTAACCTGGACGATGCTTTAGGTGTAGAAGGTGCTTACATTTTGGCCTGGAGGCCTGCAGCAAACGGAAAAGCCGTTTTAGCTTACCGCCATGCCGGTTCTGAAGAAGGAGCAGCAGGAGCTCAGGGCTTTTTTGCCTTGGTGGACCTGAAAGCGAAAACTGCAGCACGTATTGACGAAATTCCGTATGACCCCGATTTTTATTTGTTCCAATACCAGGGCTTTGCCGTTGATGGAACAGAAATCTATGTAACCCAGGCTCCTGTGGGCGAAAACGGAAATATTTATGTAATTGATACCGAAACCGGAAAAGTTACAAAAGGGGCCGAACTGGTTAATGTGGCAGGAAGTCATTTCATAGGGACATTCTAACCCTTTGAAAAATGATGATATGAAGTAAACTCTGTGGGAAATTTTCTCTCACAGAGTTTTTCTACCGTAAGAACATTTTATTCAGGAACTTCAACAGAATTAAAAATGAAAACGCAGACCATAAAATTTATCTTTCTCTTTGTGGTTGCCACACTCGTTTCTGTAACAAGTATGGCACAACCTGAAAACAGTGAAAATCTGTTTCTGGACAGGGAATATTGGGCTTCACACCCCAGCCTTGAGGAAATTGATGCCAAAATTGCCGAAGGGCATTCCATAACAGAATCCAACGGGGCCGGGTACGATGCCGTTACCTTTGCTATTTTTAGCGAAAACCCGGCAGCCACCATCGATTATCTTATTGAAAAAGGAAACGATGTGAACAAACGTACACACGATTCAAGAACCTATATCTTTTGGGCAGCGTCGCGGGGAAACCTGGAAGTTGTAAAGCTTTTGGTAAAAAAAGGCGCCAGAACCGATTTAAGAGATTCTCATGGAAATTCTTTAACCCAGTTTACTGCTGCATCGGGCCAGGATAACACAAAAATTTACGATTTCTTTATTGAAAACGGAGCCGACTTAAAGAATGAAAAAGACCACGATGGCCGCAATGTGCTTTTAGCAGCTGCTCCAAGGGTAAAAAACCTCGGTTTAATTGATTATTTCATCAGCAAAGGGCTTAGTTTAAATGCTACTGACGACCATGGCAACGGCATATTTAATATTGCAGCCCAGGGAGGAAATATTGAAGTACTGAAAGCTTTGGCCGCCAGAGGGGTTTCTACCGAGAAAAACACCAACACCAACGAAAATGCCATTCTTTTTGCCAGCCGTGGAGGAAGAGGCAGCAGCAATAGTTTGGAGGTTTTTCAATATCTGGCCGGGCTTGGGCTCGATGCCAACATTACGTCAAATGACGGGGTTACGCCATTGCACAATCTTTCTCGTTCTGCCGATGATCTTGCCCTTTACAAATATTTTATCGATAAAGGGGTAAATCCAAATTCGGTTGACAAAGAAGGGAATACGCCTCTTTTGAACGCCGCCGCCCGCAACAAACTGGAGCTTATAAAATATTTGGCCGAAAAAACAGAGAACATCAACCATACCAATAATGAAGGACACTCTGCATTAACTCTTGCTATTCAGAACAACAACGGAAATGTGGTAAATTACCTGATATCAGAAGGTGCCCAAACCAATATTCTGGATAAAAAGGGAAATAACCTGGCTTATTATCTTTTTGACACACGTGGCAATCCCCGCGATTTTGATGAAAAGGTAAAGGCTTTGCGTGCGGCTGGTTTCAATTTCAAAACAAAACAGCCCGACAATAGCACCATCTGGCATTTGGCCATTGCCAAAAACAATTTGGAACTGCTCAAAAAAGTGAAAGATTTTGGGGTCGATATCAACGCAAAAGACAAGCAGGGAAATACTGTTTTGCACTACGCTGCCATGAAATCGAGCAATGCGGAAGCCCTTAAATTTCTGATTGCCAACGGTGCCGACATCAAATCAACTACTGAATTTGGTGAAACCGCTTACGACTTGGCGCAGGAGAATGAACTTTTAATCCAAAACAACGTGAATTTAGACTTTCTAAAATAAAGCCCAATGAACAGAATAATAAAACGGACAGCTTCAATTTTTGGCCTTATCCTGGTTCTTTTTTGCACCTCTTCTTTTGTGCAAACACCTTCAACCGTGTCCTACAAGTGTATGATACAAATGGCCAACTATTCAGGAGAAAAAGCCTATGTGGCTGTTTCTTTGATGGATGCCAGCGGTAATTATGTAAAAACCCTGTATGTGCAGGGAAATGACCCCGAATGGTTTCCGGATTTAAAAAACTGGTGGGCTTTCAGCCATGGTAAAAAAGAAGACATTGATGCGCTTACCGGCGCAACAGTTGGAAATGGGGAAAGAAACATTATTTCGCTGGTGTTTGATTCTTCACAGATTGACAACGGCTATAAAATACGTTTCGAATCTGCTGTCGAAAATCAGAAATACTACTCTGTAGATGCAGAGCTTGAGCTGAATTCAGCCACTATCAGTAATAAAGTTGACGGAAATGGATATGTCCGGTATATCCGAATGATACCCAATTAGTAAAACATGGTTCTTTCGATATGGCGCTACAGCCATTTAATTCTTGCAGTAGTTTCCTCCTTGTTCTTGTTGGTCGCGTCGGTTACAGGGGTGATTTTGGCTGTTGAGCCTATATCGAACAAGGTGCGCCCCTACAGCATTAAGCATGCAAACGAACTTCCGTTAAGCGAGACATTAACAAATTTGAACGCGAGATACGACGAAATTCTTTCGGTATCAAACAACCGCGACGGATTTGTTAGTGTCTCGGCAATTATTAACGGGAAAAACGAGCAGTTTTATGTGAATCCTTTTACCGGCGAGAAGTTAGCGGCACTGATTGAAAAAGCGCCGGTTTTTCAGTTCAGCACCAATTTGCACCGTTCGTTGTTTCTTAAAACACCGGGGCGTTTTCTTATTGGCCTTGTTTCTTTATTGCTATTTTTAATTGCGGTATCGGGTGTTGTACTGATTGCCAAACGGCAGGGCGGCTTTAAATATTTTTTTGCGCCTGTGGTTCGCGAAAACTTTTCGCAGTTCAATCATGTAGCTTACTCCCGAATTACACTATTGCCCATTATTGTGTTGTCATTAACTGGAGTATATCTGTCGCTGCTGCGTTTTGGCCTGATTCCTGAAAAACAGATTGTTCACGAAGTGGATTACGATTCATTAACAGACGAATCGAAAATACCTCTACTGAACTTTGAATTCCTCAATCATACCACGTTGGGAGAATTGCGTGATTTGGAATATCCTTTTTCAGAATTTGCGGAAGATTACTACACCATCCGCCTGAAAAACCGGGAAGTTTTGTTGAACCAGTTTAATGGGGAAATTATTACCGAAAAAAAATATCCTTTAGTAACCCTTGCTTCATCCTGGGCAACGGTATTACATACCGGCGAAGGGAGTATTATCTGGAGCGCCATTTTGGGAATAGGAAGCTTTTCCATTCCGTTTTTGATGCTCACGGGCTTTGTTATTTACTTTAGAAGACCCCGGATTCGTATCCAAAATAAATACGCCCAAAATGAATGCACTCATATTATTTTGGTGGGTACCGAAGGAGCTACCACCCTGCAATACGCCCGGGAATTTCATCGCCAGCTGCAAAAACTTGGTATAAAAAGTTATTTAGGGCTGATGAATGATTATGGCCGGTTCAGGAAGATGGAACAACTCATGATTTTTACTGCCACTTACGGACAGGGAGAATCGCCTGCCAGCGCCAACCGGTTTCAGGAACTGATAACAAAACATCGTCAACCTCAGCCATTTTCCTATTCGGTTGTTGGATTTGGTTCTACTGCCTATCCAAATTATTGCCAGTTTGCCTACGTGGTTTCCGACCGCTTAAAAGAACTTCCAAATGCCGATAGTCAGGGAGAAATTCACACGGTAAACAACCAGTCTTTTGAAGCTTTTTCGAATTGGGTCAATACATGGGCGCAGGCGACGGGGCTAAACCTTCAGCTTGAGAAACCCAAAATGGCCCTTACTAAAAGTCATATTTCTGATTTTGAAGTGTTAGACCGGGTTGATATTGAAAAAGAAGATACTTGTTTACTTACACTGAAAAATACAAATGGAACAAGTGTCGTTTCAGGTGACCTCTTGTCGGTTATTCCCGCGGAAGACGGACGCGAGCGGTTATATTCTATCGGAAACTTAGGGAACAACACACTGGCCATAAGCGTAAAAAAATATCCTAACGGGATTTGTTCAAATATGCTGGGACAACTGGAAAAAGGAAAAATACTATCTGCCGGGATAGCCCAAAACCAGCATTTTCATCTTCCCAAAAATAAAAAGGATGTTGTGCTTATTGCCACGGGAACGGGCATCGGGCCTTTTTTGGGAATGACGGCTACCAACACTTCCCGAAGAAAAATCTACTTATACTGGGGCGGCAGAACACCCAAATCTCTTGAGCTTTACAAAACTTACATCAACGAGGCACTCTTTCAGAAAAGGCTTCACCAGTTTACTCCTGCATACTCCCGTGTGCAAGCGGGAAAAATATATGTACAACATCTGATTAAAAAAGACGGAGACAAAATTGCCGATGTTTTGAGTAGGGGAGGGTGTGTAATGATTTGCGGATCGATTGCTATGCAGTGTGAAGTAATGCAGGAACTGAAAAACATTTGCAATACCTATCTGAAAAAAGACCTGAGCCATTACCAGAATCGTAATCAGATTAGGATGGATTGTTATTGAAATATTTTGGTCAATAGTTACAATAAGGTATTAAATCATTCAAAATTACCGACGGGATTCGTGTTTTGTACATAGCAGTATTATTGTTGATTGGTGTTTTTTTGTTGAGAAGTGTTTCGTTTTAGTTCGAACACAAAGAAGCCCCGCAATATCTATAATTACGAGGCTTTAGGGTTTTTATCGTGATCCCAACGGGACAAAATTCAAACCATTTTATAGCAGAATTAAAGCTTTTGAGTGAGCTTTGATTTCATGAAATCTGTCTGTCTTCAAATGGTAAGTTTCTGTAAAAATTTACTCTGAGTGCATTTCTACGCCAATATTTCATTTCCGTGATACAATAATAAAAGAAGAAGTCATTTCATCAAACGTACTGGAATACTGGTAATCTTCCAACAACGAAACAAGATGTTCATTGTTGAGTTTTACATTTTTATATGATAGATCTCTCAAAGTAAAAACTTCCCTTCGTCGAAATCTTTCAGATTGTATATTATCCAGTTCAGGAATCAGAATATCTAACTATAAATTGGCAAATTGCACCAAATCTACATCGTTGAGAATTGTCAAAAAAATTATAATTAGATTAGTACAGAGATTCTTTTTAACTTAATTTTGCGAAATTTTTTAAATTACAATTATGGCAAATATTATGAATGAGGTTTCCAGAACTTTCAATGAATACCTGATAATACCAGGGTTAACAACAAAAATACATACTCTGGATAAAACAAATTTACAAACACCATTAGTTAGGTTTAAAAAAGGGAATACTCCAAGAATTAGTTTAAATGTGCCTTTTGTATCTGCCATAATGCAATCAGTTTCAGATAGTAAATTAGCAATTGCACTTGCAAAAGAAGGCGGTTTGTCATTTATATTCGGTTCTCAGTCGATCGAAGACCAGGCAAAAATGGTTATGGAAGTAAAAAAGTATAAAGCCGGTTTTGTTGAAAGCAGAGCAAATATTACACCGGATGATACTTTAAAAGACATAATCGCATTAAAAGAAAAAACAGGTTTCTCAACAGTTGGCGTTACTGACAATGGAAAGTCATCTGGTAAGCTTCTTGGAATTGTTACCAGTCGTGATTACAGGATAAGCAGGGATAATCCCGATAAGAAAGTCGCAGAATTTATGACTCCATTTGAAAACATGGTTACTGCCGACGATGGCATTTCTCTGAATGAGGCAAATGATATTATTTGGGAACACAAGCTTAATACATTGCCAATCGTTGATAAGGAGCAAAACTTAAGATATTTTGTATTTCGAAAAGACTACGACAGTCATAAAAGAAATCCAAATGAGTTATTGGATTCTAAAAAACGATTAGTTGTTGGAGCGGGCATTAATACACGAGATTACAAAGAACGGATTCCTGCTCTTGTTGAAGCAGGGGTCGATGTATTGTGTATTGATTCATCGGATGGATTTTCGGAATGGCAAAAAGAAACGATCGAATTTGTCAGAGAAAAATATGGCAATGATATTTTAATTGGAGCCGGTAATGTTGTTGATAATGAAGGGTTCTTATACCTTGCTCAAACAGGGGCAGACTTTATTAAAGTTGGTGTTGGCGGCGGCTCTATTTGCATAACACGTGAACAAAAAGGTATTGGCAGAGGTCAGGCCACCGCACTGATTGATGTTGCGAATGCAAGAAATAAATATCTCGAAGAAACGGGTGAATATATACCAATATGTTCCGACGGTGGTATTGTACAAGACTATCATATGACGCTTGCTCTTGCAATGGGAGCCGACTTTTTAATGATGGGAAGGTATTTTGCACGCTTTGATGAAAGTCCTACCAGTAAACTTTTCATAGGAGGGAACTACGTAAAAGAGTATTGGGGTGAAGGCTCTAACAGGGCAAGAAACTGGCAAAGATATGATATGGGAGGAAACAGTAATTTAAAGTTCGAAGAAGGAGTTGATAGTTATGTCCCTTATGCAGGTAAGCTTAAAGATAATTTGGATCAGACATTGGGAAAAATAAAATCTACAATGTGCAGTTGCGGGGTATTAACAATAAAAGAATTACAATTAGAAGCTAAAATTACTTTAGTTTCTTCAACGAGTATAATTGAAGGTGGCGCACATGATGTAATTGTGAAAGAAGTTGATAAATAGATTTGACACCAATCTGTCGGTTAAATTTATTTTTCCTGTAATTCTCTACCTGACAAAGGTTTCAGGGAGGCTTAAAATTTCCTGCAGCGTTTCTACATATTTCCCCACGTGATAACCATCCATCAGCGCATGGTGGACCTGTACTGAAAACGGGAGTAGGATTTGGCCGTCCTGTTCGAAGTATTTTCCCCACGAAATACGCGGTACAGAATCGTTGCGGTTGATGGAAATGGTATGCGAAATGTGTGTAAACGAAATCCACGGAATACTGGTAATATATAGCAAATCGTCGCGACCTTCGAAACCGCTCATATCAAAAGCTTTAACCTGGGTTTCACTTTTTTCTTTTGCTTTTTTGCAAAACGTTTCAATGTCGCCGTCCAGTTCAAGTGTAACGAATTTAAAAAGGTCGTCGTTTTTGTTCATATCGGTAAATGAAGGATGAACATTGTCGTGCAATATCACTTTGCCATCACGTATTCTGTAGCGGAAATTTTCTACATGGTTTGCAGCTTCCGTTGTCGCAAATATCATCGAATAATAAAATGGCAACCCGTTTTTCTTTATAAATTTCAAAAAGTTGGTTACATCCACATTCATGCAAAGGTTGTACTGCGGATAATCCATACGGTAGAAAAAGTTAAAATGTTCTTTTCTATTCCAGTTGTTTATATCTATTTCTTTCATTCTGCAAAGTTAATCATGAGAAACTTTTTTGATTTAAGTTAATGTTTTCTTTGGGACTTCGAAAAATGATGGCAGTTTCTTCAATTGAGGACAACAATGCCATACAAACAGTGATAATGAAGAAAACGTTTAGTTCCAAAATCAACATAAACGGAAGCAGGAAAACAAATACCCCGGTAACTTTATTAGCAATAGTGTGTATCATTATCAGGCGTTTGTACTTTACAAAGCCAATGATAATGTTGCCCAGCCGGATAATGATGACAAGCAGAACTGGGATTCCGAAAGATATAACAATATGCTGATATTCAATAATTAAGTAAATGACAAGGATAATGTGAAAAACAAAATCGCCAATGGAATCCAGCCTCGCACCCAAAGTCGTTTCCGCTTTTAGTTTGCGGGCAAGGTAACCGTCTAATATATCGGTTAACCCAATAGCAAAATAAAACAAGATAAATACAACCTGATTTTTAAAAAGAAAAAGCAATAAAAACGACAGAAAGATTCTGATTACCGATAAGATATTGGGGATATGTTTTTTATTCATTTCGATTCATCAATTTCTCCATATAAAAAAAATTCTGATTTTTAATTTATCACTTTTATCGTTTTCCATTTTCCGCTTCTGAAACGCATTACCAGTATCATACTGAAAAGCAGGAAAAACACGATAAGAATAAACCAGCTTGCCAAAATGCCCAAGCCTAAAACATTGAGACATACATAAAGTATCGGGACAAACAACCAATGTGAAAGAACGGAAACAAACATAGTAAAGTGGGTATCACCTGCTCCGCGTAACGCCCCCACAAGTGCAACCATTATAGCTTCAATCAGAACATACATTGAGGCGATACGTACCATACTGATTGCCGTAGGAACAGCACTGTTAAAAACACTGCTTGTTACATCGGGTTGAAAAACCGACACCAGCATTTTGGGGGCAAACAAAAATAATATCAGAATAACAGAGGAATAAATAATCCCTGTTTTAATGCCGGATAAAGCTGCACGGTGTGCCACTTGCGGACGATTTGCTCCCATATACCGACCGACAAGGCTGGTAACACTTATTTCGATGCCAACAAGAGGGATATATGAAACCATATCCCAGTTAAACATAATGGTTGTCGCTGTTGAAGCTACATCGCCAGAAGACTGAAACAGTGAAATCATAAAAAAGAAAGCAATGAAATTCAAGAACAATTCAAGCCCGGCAGGCGAACCAAAGTAGAGCAATTTTTTCATTATTTCGGAAGAAAAACGGAACGATTTTTTCACCAAAAAATCCCGGCTGTTTTTGCGGCCAAGATATACCATAGATAAAATAACAGTAGCAACTACCGAACCTGAAACAGTTGCCCAGGCTGCCCCTGTTATGCCCGACGGTAAAAATTCGATTTTGCCAAGAATCAGGAAATAATCCAGAACAACATTGGTCATCATCGCAGAAACTGTAGCCAGCATTACAATTTTAGTACGGCCAATCCCTGCAAAAAAGCAACTAAATGTATGCCGGAGCATAGGAAAGGTACTACCCAAAGCCAATATCGAAACATATTCTATTTGATAATTTATTTGCGATTGGGGAGTATTCAGCCAACCGAACAGCGGACTTAAAAATGGTTTTATCAGAAGAATCAATGGCCAAGCAATCAGTGCAATGATAATTGCCTGAAATGCAGTCCGTGAAGAATTGTGTTTCTCACCGGCTCCCATGTATTGTGCCGACAACGCAGTTGTATAGCCTATCAGTCCGATAAAGAAGAACGTAAGCATTTGTATTGCCGTTCCGCCGGCAAGGGACGCATTCATTTGCTCCGACCCGACTTTTGCAAGAAAGAGCCTGTCGGTAAAGGTCATTATACCATCACAGGCCGACGATATAATCATCGGGAAAGCAAGCGTCAACAATTCCTTTTGTCCCCCAGCTTTATAATAATCGGTATTTCTTTTTAAAAGATTTTTTAGTTGCATAATAATCCTATTGCAATTTTTTTCACAATAAGTTTTCCTGCAAAATAAGTTGCCCCATCTGAAAATCCACGAACCGAACCAACAATTTCTTCGCCAAACACAGCTTTTAGAAACGTACATTTTATGTATTCATTTTCAAGGGCGTAAATATCTTGTTGCAAAGGCGGAATATAAAAATTATTGTAAATCTCGGCTTCGCTTTGGGAGCATTCTTTCTGGAGTTGCAGAATTTGTGACAAATCTTCTTTATTTGCCATTATGATATTTATTCGCATATTCATTAAGTAAACTTACCACCGCGTGTTGATACACACGGCAGTAAGTTTCAAATTATTCACTAAAACTTAATTTTTCCATCGGGATAATTTTCATCAAACACATCTCATCGCCTGCTTTGATGCTTTTGAGCAACTCCACTTTAACTTTGCAACCAAATGCTTTCTCGAAAAGCACTTTGCTGTAGCCGGTGGTACACTGGCACCAGGTTTTCGTCGGAAGTTTTTCAACTTCGGCAAGCATCGGGCAGGGACAAAACGGAAACATCAGGTAAAGTTCTCCGTTGCAATAAGACAAACCGGCTGCCTTCGCTTTGTACTGATTAGCAAATTCTTCCAAATTAGAAGACGAAGTCATCAGTTCCTTGACCAACGCCAATTTCTCATTCATTCCATAGCTGCATTGGCATTTCATCCTGATTTTTTTTACCGTTGGGGCATCAAATTTGTATTCCAAACGTTTCATTGTATTTTCTACCCAAAGCGGATTATTTTCTGAAGGATGATTAGCGATTTCATCGGCTGTATTTTCGTTGCTTTCATTTTTTACGGCGTTGAAAATCATCTGCTCCTGAATTTTTCTTATATCGAACATATTCTTCTACTGTTTTATAATTACATAATAGTTATCCCATAAATCGGGATGACATTTTTTTAAATTAAGATAGAACGAAACCCTTTCAGAAAGAAATTTCTGAAAATCAGTGCATCAATCTGTGGCTTCCTGAGATTGTCTATTTTGTAATTATCAATTTAAGAGTGGTGTTCAAAATATAATTGATCATGATTCGAGAACAAAGATAGCGAAAACATTTTGTCCTTTTTTTCTAACAAACGGGAAATTTATGCCAATTTTTATGTTCAATCCATCAGGTTTAAAAACCTGTTAAACAGGCTAGTACGTTGGGCAATAATAAACCGAGCCTCCCATATAATTTTCCTTTTTGATTTCGCCGTTACATTTGGGACATGGCTGTTTGTAAGTGTTTCTCGACAGAATAGTTTTGTATCCGCCTTTGTTGCCGAATAAATCGGTGTCGGTGTCGCGACCACCTTTGGCAAGCATATCGGACAAAACCTTCACGATGGAATTGTACAGAAATTCCTTTTGAATGTCGGCAAGGTTGTTAAGCTTTTGCTTCGGGTGCAAGCCAGCATCGAATAAGATGTCTTGCAAAACGCCGTTGCCAATTCCGGGAAAACGTTGTTCGGTTGCAAGAAACGCTTTCAACGATAAATTTCCTTTTTCTCCGTTGATATAATTTTCAAAATAATCGCGTGTGAAATGTTTGTTTTACAAGGTACAGGATGTACTTGACGGGCGCAAAAAGGTTCAGCGGACAAAAATACTTGTCAATAATAACCTTCCGTTAAGGGGGGGCCTTATCTGTCCAGAGTGCGGACGGCTGTTATCGGGGAGCGCATCAAAAGGAAGGATGAAATATTATCACTATTATCATTGTACGGGAGGTTGTAATGTCTGGCACAGTGCATCTGATTTAAACAAAAAGATTGTTGATAAAATAGGCGAATATGTGCGCCCAATCCCTAAATTGAAATTGTATAAAGAAGTTATCATAAACCACTATAGCGAAAAGACCAAAGCACAAAAGGGAGATATCCAGCAAATAAAACTTCAACTACAGGAAGAAAACAAACGGCTTGTCCAAAGCAAGAGAGTTGCTTTTATGTGGCGATATTGAGGCCGAAGACTACGCATAACAAAACCTGAATTTGAAATTCGAATTACCAGGCCTTAAGCAGAATTAAATGGTTCTGTAACCGATTTTCAAAGTGTTGAACCTTTATTGAACAAGACTATCCGCAATATTTCCAGCCTTGATTCATTATTGGATACAGGAAGTATCACACAGAAGAGAAAATTACCAGTTCTGTCTTCGCGAAAAACTCAGATTTGACGGATTTCTATTTCGAACCACATGAATAAAGAAGAGCAGACAATCAAGTAGGATGCAAAAAAAAACGGGACAAATTCATCAATTTTGAATTTGTCCCGTAACGTGATCCCCACGGGACTCGAACCCATATCGTCAGAACCGGAATCTGAAATTCTATCCATTGAACTAGGGGACCGATTCGTGGCGCAAAAATAACAAAATTCCTTTATTCGCATAAATAAATTTCAACATACTAGATTGCATGAATGTTAATAAAAACACGGGAGCAGATGTTTCTTAAAATAAGATATCGCTAAATTTGCTGCTTTTAAAATGATGTTTGAAAATGGAGGAGTGGGTTAACATCTCAATCAATTGGTTAAATGCTTATGTCGGTTCATTTAAGGAATTGACAGTCAGTCAGCAAGAAAACTTTGAAATTAAGAAAGAGCATTCGTTAAGGGTTGCGAATATTTCTCAATATTTGGCGAACCGACTTGAACTCTCAGAGGAACAGAGTCAGATTGCTTATTTAATCGGAATTTTTCATGATATTGGTCGGTTTAGGCAGGTTGCTGAATTTGATACTTTTAGCGACGATAAATCTGTAGATCATGGTGATCTTGCGATAGAGATTTTGAAAGAAGATTCGTTTTTTGAAAATATGGAACAGGCAAAAAGGAATCTGATTTTAACAGCAGTTGCGAACCACAATAAATATAAAATTCAAGATGGATTGGGTGAGGAGGAAACTCTTTTTTCAAGACTGATCAGAGACGCCGACAAACTTGATATTCTTAAGGTTTTAACTGATTATTATTCGAATCCGAAGGCAAAGCCAAATCACACCTTAACCTGGGAACTCCCTAAAGGGAACGTTGTTTCAACTGCGGTTGTAAAAGAAGTTATGGGTGGAAAAATGGTTTCGAAAAAGAATGTTGTTTCAGAAATGGATGCCAAGATTATGCAAATGTCGTGGATTTACGATATAAACTTTAGAGCATCTATTGAACTTCTGATTAAAAACAGATTTCTGGAAATAATATACAGTACGCTTCCTAAAAACGATTTAATTATCGATGTTCACCGTAAAATAAAAGTATTTTCAGAAAATAAGATTCTGGTCAGGTAAGTTTTATTTCGAAACGCAAAAACTCTAAAGTCAGCAGTTGTATGTCGAACCGGTTAATTTGTATTTGTAATTTTGTGGATGAAAGAGAAATAAACAAGCTTTTACAACAAGGGGCAAATTCAACCGAAGATATTCAGAATTTTACCCGGGCGGGAACTTCATGTGGCCGGTGTTTGCCGGAAATTGATGAGTTGGTGGAAAAATTTAAAAACGAAAAACCCAAAGATCAGCAAAAACTGAACTTCGGGTTTTGAAGTAACCACCCATTTGTATTAGAAATATCTTGGAGAGATAACCAATTCCTTAAGAAATTTCATCTCATACGAAATCATTATTTCATGTGTGCCGTTTTGGAAAGTCTGCAGATCAGATGTGCTGTAATCAAACGAATATCCAATTCTAAGTTTTTTATCAACTATCCATTGAGCAATAAATCCGAAAGCATCGCCTGTTCGGTACATTCCCCCTAACCAAAAACGTTCTTTTATGAGGAAGTTGGCTGTTAAATCTACTTGAACCGGTGAGCCTGTTTCCGAGGTAAATGTAGCTTTGGTAAGCATTGTTGGTTTAAACTTTACATTTTCGCCTAAATTAAATACCAAACCTGCCATTAAAAAGTAGTGGCGCATTTCCGAATTAATGGATAAATTCGAGTAGTTATTGTCAAATTCGTGGTTCAATAGTTTGGGAATTGATAACCCTACATAATATCTTTTACTAAACATAAAAGCGCCTACTCCAAAGTTCGGAATGAATTTTTTATCGATTTCTCCCTGGAACGATTCGTCTGTAATTCCGGAGCCCGGAGCATTTGTCTGATAGTTGGAAAGAATGTTGGAATAATTGGTAAACCCACCTTTTAACCCTAACCGAAGGTTCGATTTTTCGTTTAAAGGAACCAGATAAGAGTAGTCGCCAAACATATAGAAGCGTTTTTCTCGTCCCACTTTATCATTTATCACATTAAGCCCGAGGGCAACTCTTTCATTCTTTAAAGGAGCCTGCATTGAGAATGTGTAGGTTTGTGGTGCCCCGTCAATCCCTGCCCATTGCTGGCGTGCAAGAACCATAAAACTTAATGATTCCCATGTTCCGGCGTAGGCCGGATTTATGGTTTGCGAATTGAACATGTACTGTGTGTACATCGGATCCTGTTGTGCTTTAGAGGTTAAAGCTGTTCCAATCAAAACCAGAATCCCTAACCCTTTGATAATATTTAATTTAATTTTCATTGTTCTAATTTTTAGCGATTAAACATTTATTACCTGTTAAGGAAAATATATCCTGCTTTTGATTTTGTCTTTCCATCATTAAAGTCCAGGATGTAGTAGTACGTTCCGGCAGGCAGAATATCGCTGCCTACAGTCCATCCAACATTAGCGCGTCCGTCCCACCAGGCTTCGGTTGCTCCCAAGCCGGTGTTGCCATAGTTTTCTTTTTCATATATCTTATTTCCCCAGCGGTTAAATATTTCAATTTTCGCATTGGGATATTCAGTATAGAAATCTCCTTCAGAATAGATGCCGCTATTATCGCAGTACAGAGTTATTACGAAGTATTCATTAACGTTGTCGCCGTTTGGTGAGAAGCCATCGGGAACAAACAACTGGTATTCGCATTCCTGAGTAGGTGGTGGAGGTGGTACATCATTTAACGGATCCCTCCAGTCGCGAACTCCATTTGAATCAGAGTCCTGCAATGGCATATTACTGCCCGTTTCATTGAATGGCAATGACCATCCTTCTACATTGTCATAAGCATCATCTAATCCATCATTATCTGAATCTGAACCCAACGGTAATATGTCAGCAATCTGGTCGTAATTCAAATCATTGCCTTCTATGTAGTCGTCAACTTCGTCATTATCAGAATCTGTGTCTAAATAATCCGGTTTCCCATCCAAATCAGTATCCCAGGCTTCGTAGTATGTCCCACCTTCTTCAGGATCATAAGCTGCATCCCATCCGTTTCCGTTTTCGTCTTTACCAAGAGGTGCAATATAATTGTAATCTCCTCCTTCATCTAATGTTGATTGCCATTCAACATTATCGGTAATTCCGTCATTATCAGAATCGATATCCAGGCTATCCCAAATTCCGTCGTTATCAGTGTCAACAGTGCGATCGCCTTCATCTTCATCAGTAATACCGTCATTATCATCATCAATGTCGATTTCATCTTCAATGCCATCACAGTCAGAGTCTTTTAGTAATCTGATTGTAACTTCTGCTTCCGAGCAGTTATCCGGATTTATCGGGTCACAGATTGTATATGTGAATGTTATTACTGCTTCGGATGTTACATTGTTCGTGTAAACCATTGTTCCATCAGTCAAATTCACATTAACAAAATCAGGTAAATTGGAAGTGGAAATAGTTATTTCTGAAGAATTTATACCGATATCGTTACTTAATAAATCCAGGGTACCGATTACCATGTGGCCTTCACAATAGGCAAGAGTCAGGATATCTGGTGTTGCGTATAACTCAATTTGTCCGCAATTGGCTTCACCTGCTTCTACTGTTACAATTGAAGTACAGGTAGCTGTGTTGCCACTTGCATCAATTACAGTTAGAGTGATTTCATTTTCACCAATATTGGAGCAGTCGAAGTTGTCAACGTCGATAAACATTGTGTCAATTGAGCAATTGTCAAATGATCCGTTGTCGACATCCTCGACTGCTATTACAGCATTTCCATCAGCTGTTAGTTGGACTGTTAAATCGTTACAAATTGCAGTTGGAGCAATGGTGTCAATTACTGAAACTGAAGTTGTGCAAGTTGCTACGTTGCCACATAAATCGGTTGCTGTTACTGTAACAGAGATTCCTTCGCTCATTCTTGTTTGGGTACATTCGAAAGAATTTGTTGAGAGTTCAATATTAATATTTTCACTTGGAGTACAATTGTCGGTAACAGAACCAATTAAATTTTTAATGTCCTGATTATTTAATTCATAAGTTCCGTTTTTGTCGGTGTAAACGGTTAACATACTGCAATTAAGTATTGGAGCAGTAGTGTCTTCAATGGTAAATGTAGCGGTTGTTTCGCTTGTGTTTCCGCATTCATCCGTTGCCGTGAAAGTTACTGTTACACTTCCTGCGTCACCACATGAAGGGGTGAGTTCGGTAAAATTATTACTCCATGTTATATTACCATATTCAACGTTTGCCTGACCTGTTTCACCAATTGTTTCCAACCAGGCATTTAGTTCATTCATATTATTTTCTCCGCATTCAACTGTTTTGTTGCTTGCTTCTGAAATAATTACCGGCGGTTGTTCTCCGGTAATTGTTGCAATAATTGTTAATGTGCTATCACACCCGGCAGCATTTTTCAGAATCTGTGTATAAGTTCCTGACTTCGTATAATCGATACCATTTACTGAAACAACATTGCAGTTCGTTACTTCAATAGTTTCTGAAGTACTCTTCACTACATTGGCGATAATCGTTAATGTACTTTCACAGCCTGTATCGTTTGTTACCTGTTGCGTA
>JAWKKP010000038.1:0-49811 GCA_041393215.1 Draconibacterium sp. | reverse complement strand
TTGGGGCGAAACATTACATCTTTAAATCCTAATTTAATGTCGTATTCTATTCTCATTTTTAATATTTATTTCTCCAAAATCTTCTGAATCTTTTTATTATCCAGTTTTCCGGAATAAACCAACAACGAATATTTTAAAACTAAAGGTTCGGTTGTAGAAAGAGAAATAGTTTCATTTCCGGGATAGGCTGCATTTTGCATACTGTTTTTTGCCCGTAAAATCCAGGGTTGCGGATATCCGGGATTTTCAGGATTATCGATAATCACAATCCCACCCTGTTTTTCTTCTTTCAGTAAGCTTCCTGAAATATTTACATAACCGGGAGACTGAACTGCTTCGTTTTTGGGTTCTACTTTTCCATTTGGTCCGGTAAACGAAACGTTTTTGGGTAAACTCATTCGTACCGAAAAACCACTGTATCCTTTCGCATCTTCCGATCCCCCGATTTTTAAATCATTTTCTAAAGCCAGCAAATGAATCTCAAAATCAATTCTTCTGTAATTTCCGTTTTCAGGATTTATTATGATTGTTGTATTTTCCTTTATATAAGGCACTTCCCTACCCTCCTTTTTCCAGTTGGGCGATTTCCAGTCAACTTGTGTGTTTAATACTGCAACTCCGTTTGCTTTCGCAATATATTCAACATCGGTAACATTCTGGTTGAAGTTCTTTATTTCCCAGGGGTCGCCAATTCGTTTATCTCCAATCCAGACCTGATGCCACGCCCAGAAAACACCACGATGGTGCAAATGATCTGGAGGAAAATCTTCAGTTAATACAGTGCCATCGCTTGCCCAAAGCGGATGAATATAATTGCAACGTTCATATTTTCCACCTTCACTTTTGGGATCTACCTGAAAAAAAAGAACATTTTCGCCATTCTCGGTAAAAAGCAGCCCACCTTCATCTTTTTTCATTTTAACCTGGGCTATACCATAATTTGCCAATACCGAAAAAACAACTAATCCGAAAACGTACTTCATTCTATTTCTTTTTATTTAAGCGTATAAAGGCAATGAAAATGAACCGGAACAACGCGATTATTAAGTAGATAGCTGCGGCTATTGCCAGAACAACATGTAGCTGCCCAAGCATTTCGCTCCAATCTGTTTCAAATTTGGCAATCGCATAAATATTTAAACCAAAAGCTGCCACAAAACAGATAAAAAAGATGATTAACTCTTTTCGTAACCGTGAAGCTGTTATTGTTATATCTTTCATTTCTATTTACTTACTTCAACTAAGACTCCTTTCCCATAACATATTCCGCGGGCCAGTTTACAATTGAATTGGTTTCCATAGCCTGTAATCCTAACAACGAAGCAATCGTTGCATGATAACCCTCCCTTAATAAATTGGGATAGGGTTTTCCTGCTTTTACCGCTTTAACAAATCCTGCTAGTTCTAAAAAAGTATCGTTATTGTCATACTGTGCAATCCGGTTTCCGTTGTTAAATGAGGCTACTTCCGGCAACCAGGTTGCCCCTCCAATCGGTATAACTTCAAATACTTCCGATTTTAAGTTATGAATTAACTGTTTAATCCCGGGAGAAACGGGCGGATTTTCGGAATAAATCCGGTTGAGTTCGGGTTCAATGGTTCCTTTGTCGCCCATAATTTGCTCTTCCAACCCATAATGTTTGTTCGAAATCAACGAATCGTAAATGCATTTTGCGCCATTGGGATAATCATAAACCAGCGCTACCTGGTCGTAAACTTCCCGGCCGTCTTTCCAGTAACAAATACTTCCTGAACCTCTTACCTGCGTTGGAATTTCATCGATAAACCAGTTGGCTACCTGTATCTGATGCGATGCCAGTTCTGTCATTAAACCACCTGAATATTCCTTGTATAAACGCCAGTTGATTTTCCTTTCCAGATCAGGAGAAGGAATCGGGCGACGCCAGTCGTTATTGCGGTGCCAGAATGCACGAACCTGTGTAATTTGTCCAATTTCGCCTGCACGAATTCGTTCCAATGCATCCAGATATACCGGATTAAAAAGCCGTTGCTGACCAATCTGCAAAATCTTACCTGTTGCATGCGAAGTGTCGACCATCGATTTTGAATCCTGGATGGTTCGCGCCATCGATTTCTCACAAAAAACATGAAGCCCGGCATTTAAGCAGTCGATAGTAATATGAGCGTGTTCGTGCAATGGAGTTGCAATAACCACTGCATCCAAATCCTTAATTTCATTCAATAATTTCCGGTGATTGTAAAAAGCTTGGGCAGTTCCTTTTGTGGTTTCAATTGCCCGGTTATAATGTGGCTCGTAATTGTCGCACACGGCAACAACTTCTACATTTTCAATTTCAAGCAAATTCAGCAACAAAGCATGTCCTCTGCTACCAACGCCAATAACGGCTAATCGTACCCTGTCTGATGACGCCCTGTTTTTACCATTCTCTTGTGAAAAAGCCTTCATCCACGGAATGGATGCTAAAAATGCGGTTGAGCCTGCGTAAATTCCAATTTCCTTTAAAAATTCACGTCTGTCTGTTTGTTTATTTATCATTATTTGAAATCCCCTCAACTTTCAAGTCCGGAAGTTAAACAGTTTAAAGCAATGTTAGTTTTGTTTTAACCTCTTTTTCTTCTGAATACTGCACTTCCAGTATTTCAATTTCCTTCATTTTTTCCGTTAATAGAATCTGATCATTTTCAGGCAGAATTAAAAGTACTGTCGACAAAAACTCACCCCAGGTTGCCGAAGCAGATTTAACTGAGATATTCTTGTTCAACTCCACCGGAAGACCTGTTGCCGGACTAATAATATGCTTTCTCCAAATTACTTCACCATCGTCAGAATTCAGTATGGTGCCTGAAGTTGTAACGGTTTCATTACACGCGGAAAACACATGCACATATTCAGCCGGATTATATGAATTTCTAATCCCTAATGGCCATTTTTTTCCATTTGGATGATTCCCCAAAGCCAAAACCGAACTTTCGCCAAAGCTGACGATTCCATTTACAATTCCACGGTTCATTAAAACCGGCTTCACAAAATCGAGTGCTATTCCTTTTCCTACAGCACCAAGATCAAATTCAATATTATCGTTTAAAAACCGGATCCTATGATTATCGAAATCGAATTCAACCTTATTAAACCCGCTGTTTTTTAATGCTTCCTGAATTTGAAGTTCCGAAGGATCATCATTCTTTTTCCAGAGTTGAATTACCGCTGATGCCGTGATATCGAATGCTCCATTGCTTATCTGGTAAAAATCGTAACAAACCGAAAGAATCTCCCACAAATCATCGGGAACCTGAATCCACTTATTTTTGCCGGCTGCATTTAACACCGAAAGTGGTGAATCAGGAATAAACCGGCTCATTCGGAATTCAAGATTTTTAACTTCATTTTTTATCAGATGAAATACATTTTCAGCAGCTGGGGTATCTACCGAAGTAAAAACCACATCGCAACGCGTACCCATTGCAAAAAAGGAATCGGAAAAAATGTTGATTTCACCCATCGCCTAAAAATAAACTGGTGTGCTATTTTGTGAGTTTCTCAATAAGCCAGGCATTTTTTAATTCCTGCTGCTCGGGAAAAGTCCAGTGCTGTGTTTCCTGGAAAACATGTAACTCTTTCTCGCCCGGAATAACGTTGTAAGCCGAATAGGTTGAAGTTGGCGGGCAAACATTATCATTATATCCCCAACTATACCACCCCGGAACTTTAACAAAGCGGGCGAAGTTAACTACATCGAAATATTTTGAAGTTTCAATTTTATCTGGCTTATTACTGAATTCGTTACGAAACATATGGGGCCAACCACCTGCACGTTCGCTTAAATAGCCGGTTAAATCGGACAATGCAGGATAAAATGCAGCCAGATAATCAATCCGGTCATCCAGCCCGGCAGTAATGATAGAAAGTGCCCCTCCCTGACTTCCACCAGTAACAGCAATGGTTTCACCATCGAAGCAATCCAATGTCTCAATAAAATCGACAGAACGAACACAACCTAAATAAACCCGTTTGTAGTAATAATTGTCGCGGTCATCCAAATTAAAATACATGTAGTTATTTAACGCACCTTGTCCCAAATCGTCGTAAACTCCTTTGTCCAGGTTTACCGGAATGCCGTGTATTCCAATCTGAAAAGTAATAAATCCCTTTTCTGCTAACCATAGATCACCGTAATACGGACGAATGCCGGCTCCCGGAACTTCAAGAATTGCCGGATGTTTTCCTTCTGCTTTTGGTTTACAAAGAATCCCATAGATTTTCCCTTTGATACTATTGATTCCGACATGATAAACATCTACTTTGTCCGTACATCTTTCCGGCATTAAAGTCATTACCGGGTTTATTGGTATTTTTGACAAATCCTCTTTCCCTTTATCCCAAAACGTTTTAAAATCGTCAGGTAACGTTGTTGTAGGTTTTATTTTTTCAGGCGAAAACCCGGCTGTTGCATAAGAAGAATAAGTTTTACCATCAACTTCCACAGAGGCTGTGCAGCGAAGAAATCCTGCATCCTTAAACTTATCAGCTTTAATTGTTGCTTCACCTTTTTTCAATGTTACGGTTCCTTCTTCCCTTTTTTCAACCAACTCGGGTTGAATTACATACTTCACCTCAATGTTGTCGAGTTTTACATTGTTCTTTAAAACTGAAATGGTGAATTCTGCACGGTCACCGGTTTTGTAGGTCCAGTCGGCGTGATCGGGAGAAACGATAACCTGAACCAACTGTTTGGAAGGTTGCGCAGTGATTTGTGATATTGCCCATATTGCAATAATCAATGTTAAAAGAATGTTTCTATTCATAATACTAGATTTAGTAGATAGGCGTTATAACTAACCTAATTGAATGCCGAATTTAGTTACATTTTGAGTTAAAACAAAACTCCCCGGCAGAACCAGGGAGTTTAAATTATTCAATTTAAATCGGATTACAATTTATAAAATTCTTCCCACCCCTTTCTTGGCGGCACATCAACCAGTAGTTGATTTGCCAGATCGTTGTTGGTAATCTGTTTCTTTTTCCGGTCGAAAACCAACTTCGTATTCAATCGCTGAGCGAGAGTTCCTAATGTAAATACCTGGCTTAACGGACCAGCGATATCAAATGAAGAACGGCATTTCTCCTCGCCTTTGCAGGCCAAAAGGAAATTGGCAAAATGGTTTGAAGGACTTTTAGGCACTTCCGGTAATTTTGATTCCATTTCCCGAGCTTTTTCTTCAGGAATAATTGACAAAGTACTTCCGTGTGAACCACCTTTAAAAGTTAAATCCTTGGAATAGATAATTTTACCAGGATTTAGTTTTGCCGGTTGCATAACCCCATTGCTTGCCGGTGGAATATTCGGGTCAACTTCCAACGCCCCGTAACCTTCGGGAACCTGCGGAATATTGTTCATTCCATCGTACCAGGTAACGGTTACAGGTGGCATTTTTCCGCGTTTCGGAAACTTAAACTCAAGTGTAGTTTCCTGCGGGAAGAACAGTGGATTATGGCCTACAATTTTTACTGGATTTACCTCGTAAGGCAAACCCAAATCCAAAAACTGATGTGCCGTATCCAAAATGTGTGCTCCCCAGTCACCAAGTGCCCCCATCCCAAAATCGTACCAACAGCGCCATTGGCCGTTGACAAAATCTTTTTGATAATCGTGATGATGAGCCGTCATTAACCATGTATCCCAATCCAGCGTTTCCGGAATTGGCTCAGCAGGCGGAAATTTGGTCATGGTAACATCCCAGCCATGCCAGCGGCGGCGGCCATTCATGTGCGCTGTTATTGCCGTAACGTCTTTTATAATACCGGCATCAACCCAAGCCTTAAATTGAAAATAATTAGCTCCGGAATGTCCCTGATTTCCCATTTGAGTAGCCACTTTGTATTTTTCGGCGCCTTTTATCATCAGCTCGACTTCGTTAAAAGTACGGGCCATCGGTTTTTCAACATAAATATGTTTTCCTTCCGACATGGCTAACATGGTAATCGGGAAGTGTGCAAAATCTGGAACACCTGCGCTTACTGCATCAAACTGGTTGCCTATTTTATCAAACATTTCCCGGAAATCCTGAAATTTCTGAGCTTTTGGATGGGCTTCTATATTCTGTAATGTATGTTTAGCGCCCATATCTACATCGCAAAGGGCAACAAAATTTACAAGCCCGGTTGCATATAAATCCCGCATAATTTCGCCCCCCCGGTTACCAATTCCGCAGCATGCCATGTTCACTTTATCACTTGGAACATACGATGCTTTTTGGATGATTTCACCTTTTTTATTTTTTACTTCAGGCTTTGCAAATAACACATGGCTGGGGACTATTGTTAAAGCTCCAATTGCTGCTGCTGATTTTTTTAAAAATTTTCTTCTTGAACTCATTAACGTTTTAGTTATAAAAATTTATGTTTTAAAAACATCTCCTTTAAACCATCTTGTTTAGTTAAAAAGACATATTAAATTATTGGTTCCCAGCCCGGTTCATATTCGCGAGCCCATAATTTCATAGCATCACGATCAAACATTCTACCTGAAGCATCATCAATGTCATAGCCTTTACCAATGCGGTAGGCAATATTGGAGTAATGTACCATTGCCTGGCTAATGGTTGCATCGTCGATGGGTGCATTAAGTTTGTCCTTTCCGCGAATGGTCTGAAAGAAATTATAAACATGCCCGGTAGTCATGTCGCCCCCTCCTCCGAGAGCTGTTCCTGCTTCACTTGAGCCGCCTTTACTTTCTTTAATAACTTTTCCGCTTCTGTCATACAAAATATATTTGCCACGATCGACATAAACAGTACCTTCACTTCCGTAAATAATGGTTCCCCTGTCGCCCATACCATAGGTGTTGTGACCATTTCTGCTTCTTCCGTCCCAGTTAATTACTTTATCGCCAGCAAATTTGAAAGTCGCATACATTGTATCATACATTTCCCAGCCATCTTTAAAGAAATGCCTTTTTCCGGCATCAACATCTACACGCATTGGCAGATCAACACCTAAAGCCCACCTGGCTACATCAAGCTCATGTGTTGCATTATTCCCTGTTTCGGCAGTTCCATAGTTCCATCCATACCAGTGCCAGTTATAATCCCATGTTTCCGAAGTATAGCTGCGCCTTGGTGCCGGCCCCTGGAATAAATCCCAGTCGAGTCCTTCGGGTACAGGTGCAGATTTTTGTAATGGAACTTCTCCGCGCTGATTCAGATAGAAAGCAACTGCACGGTAAGGAACACCAATAATACCATTGTGAATCTCGCCAACAATTTCCTGAGTATGAGCAGATGAACGCTGCTGGTTACCCATTTGTACCACTTTGTTAAATTTCTTTGAAGCTGCAACAATCAGTTCATTTTCATTCATGTTATGGCTACAAGGTTTTTCAACATAAACATGTTTTCCGGCCTTCATTGCCATTATCGCTCCGGGAGTATGCCAATGGTCAGGAGTTGCATTAAATATCAAATCGACTTTTGAATCACCAAGCACTTTGCGAATATCATTTTCCAGCTGTGGTTTGTAATCAATTCGCTTGGCAAAATTCTGGGCAGCTTTTTCACGCTGACGTTTCATTACATCACATAAATAGAGCAACTCAACGTTACTTTCTTTCATAGAAATGGGTTCGTAATAAGCACCCAAACGGCGTCCTAACCCAATAATTGCGACTCCCAATCTATCGTTTGCGCCAATGATGCGGCTATAACTTTTTGCTGACATGCTCATAGCTGAACTGCCTACAGCTACTCCTGCTGCACCCGCTGTTACTTTCCGTATAAAATCTCTTCTGTTTGAATTCATTATATCGTTTTTTACATTGTTGCCAAAATACCTTTTACATAACCAAAAGATTCCATCATTCCAGGAAGAGGATCTTTTCCCTCCGCTTCGTATTCCAATGCTAACGTTCCCTGATAATTCAAGTCGATAACAGCTTTCAAAAATGATGGAAAATTAATAACACCGCGACCGATAATGCAAGTTTGCCCATCGGTTGTTGCTTTGGTAACATCTTTAATGTGCATATCAAAAACACGGTCGAAGAAGTCTTTTAAATCTTGTTCTGGATCCCGGCCAATTCGTTTGGTATGGCCAATGTCAATACAAAGGCCCATTCGCTTATCCCGATTTTTTATCAGTTCATAAGCACTTTCGGCGCTTGGATATAATTTGTCACCAGGACCGTGATTATGAATCGCCAACTTGATATCGTATTGCTTTACTTTTTCTTCCACATAATCCAGCAACTCATGATTCGGAACACCGATTATTATTTCCATTCCGGCAGTTTTTGCATATTCAAAACCCTGATCCACTTCCTCTTTGGATTTCATATAAATTACACCACCACCATACAATACAATACCTTTTTCTTTACAAAGAGCCACTGATTTCTTTATGGTTTCCTTATCGGAATCCAGTGGTAAATGCATGCTTTTAAACGTTATCCGGTTAATACCGCAACGCAAGGTCATGTCCAAAGCTTCTTCCTGAGAAAAATTGCGCAATGAATAAGATGCTACCCCAAGTTTAATGTCAGAAGCCTTCATTTTTCCTGTTGGCAGAGCAACTGAGGCAGATGTAATTCCTTGAATTGCAAATGCTGCAACTCCTAACCCTACTGTTTTAAAAAAAATTCTTCTGTTTGGCATTCTGTTTATAATTCTCTGATTTTAATACTTCTGTAATGAACATTGTCACTGTGATCCTGTAACAGGATTGGACCTTTGGGAGCTAAACCGAATCCTTCGTAGTCTTTATATTTACTTCTTGCAACAAGTGCCCTGTAAATGGCATCACCACGTTTATATTCAACCACTTTTCTTCCGTTTAACCAGTGCTGAACTGTATTGTCCGGGAAAACAACAATTCTTCCCCTGTTCCATTCTCCTGGTTTATTTACAAACCGACCTGCTTTCTCAGCAGGAATCAAATCATACAATGAAGCGACAGTACGGTTGCCAACCACGCCCATTTTGGCGTCAGGGTGCCTTTCATCGTCCAAAATCTGATATTCCAATCCTAAGCCGGGGCCATTATTTCCAATTCCGTATTTTACGCCACTATTTGCACCTTCGGTAATGTTAAAATCAAACTTCAATTCAAACGGGCCAAATTCTTCTTTCGTAATAATACTTCCTCCTCTTTCAGGCGATTGCTCTTTACTCAAAACCGACAATACACCATCTTTTACTTCCCATCCGTGTTCCGGAAATTTACCGGTTTCAGCACTTTTCCAGGTATCAGTATTTTTACCATCGAACAGCAGTTTAAACCCTTCTTCTTTTTCGTCTTTACTTAAGTTATTCGGAATAAGGTTAACCACATAAATTCCTTCGTAAGGTGAAGGTTGGAGGTTTGTGGTTTTTATCCTGATGTTTTTCCATTTTATCTGATGGCCCACTTTGTCTTCGTTATTTCCTATTCCATGAACCTGTAAGGCAATAAATCCTGTTGGAGTCATATCGTCAATTACCTCAGCACAGGCAACACCGTTCAACCATGTTTTAATTGAATTGCCAATACATTCAATCCGGTAGTGGTTCCACTCTCCCATTTTCAGCGCCGATTTGGCATCGGGATTTAAATCGAGCGGATAAAGCCATCCCCGACGGGCTTCGTCGTAAATTCCTGCACTCCAGGCACGGTCTGATGGATCCACTTCACACTGGTAACCATGAACACGACCATTGTTATAGTCGGGTTTACTTTCACTACGGAACTGAATTCCTGAATTCATATTTTCTTCAACAAGTAAATCAACTTCGAAAATAAAATCAGCGTAGTTCTTTTCTGTGCACAGAAAGGAATTTGGAGTGTTTAAAACGGTGGTTCCCACAATCATTCCGTTAACCACTTCATATTTTGCTTCGCCATTTAGCTGTTTCCAACCGGTTAAATCTTTCCCGTTAAACAGATTAACCCAGCCATCGTTTTGTGCATAACTTCCGTTAAACAGAAGAACAGAAAGAAAAATAAAAATCAGGATTTTTTTCATCTTGGTATGAATTAAAATTTATTAATGTTGATTTAAGTAATATTTTCCGTGTACGAACACGAAAAAAACAAATTTAATTATTTTTTAGTGCGTAAAACCATGTTCCACAACACAAATTATGGATACAAGCTTGATATAATGAAAACGATAGCTACAAACAACACTATACGACTTACAAGAAATATCAAATCTAAATAAATAGTCACCACTATTTTTAAATAAGGAAACGAATGCGCTCAAAGCTTTTTTGCCACAAAAATTCCATAATAAGCAATCACCAAAAATGCAAAGGCCGGAACCCAGTATGCAAGTTTAATACTTCCTGCCTGGTCGGAAACAATCCCCTGAATTTGTGTCAAAACAGCAGCTCCGGCAATCGCCATTACCATACCGGCCCCACCTATTTTGGTATCATCGCCCAGTCCTCTTAATCCCAGCCCGTAAATGGTTGGAAACATTAATGACATTGATCCTGAAATTCCCATTAAGGCATAAATTCCGATTGCCGTATCACTGTAAATCGCAGTAAGAGAACAAATAACGGCTAATATTGCCAGCCCTGCTAAAAGATGTCGTGGTTTTATAAATTTCATTAGACCGGTGCAAATAAATCTTCCAACTACAAAAAGAATCAGCGACATAATGTAGTAAGTTGCCCCTGCCTGCTCCGGAGTTCTTGGAAGTAACATGTCCAAACCAATGCCATCGATAAAACTATAAAACGCTGCTGCAACCGGTTCTACTGAACGTAAAGCAGAAATAATTGCTTCAGAAGAAGGATTTGGCCCCAATCCGGCAATTACAGCATCGAAGTTCAATTGTTGCATTACATAACGAATAATAAATGACCACACTGCAATTTGTGCTCCCACATAAAAGAACTGTGCAACTACGCCCCACACATAATTCTTGTTCTTCATCAAACGTTTAAAAGTACCTGCAAAATCGAGCTTTTTATCATCTTCTTTTAAATTGGGCATCCGCGTAAACCGAATCATCAACAAAATAGCAACCATTACCAAACCAACTGCCATATAGGTTGTAGTTACCGCGCTTAACTCAGCGCCCTGAATTTTTGTTAGTTCCTCCGGAGCCAAAGCAGCTCTTTCTTCTGCTCCCATTGTACTTAACTGCGAGAGCACAAAAACCTGGCTAATAACCACTCCCGTAATTGCCCCAAACGGGTTAAATGACTGAGCAAAGTTTAATCGCTGCGTAGCAGTTGTTTCAGGCCCAATTGCATACACATAAGAATTGGTAGATGTTTCAAGAACAGATAATCCGGCAAACAGAACAATAATGGCAAAAAGAAACATCATAAACCCCAATCCGATATTACTTTCTGACAGTAGCATGGCAGGATAAAACAGAAAAGCTCCTGTGGCATAAAAAACAAGTCCGAGCATTACCCCTGCCTTATAAGTATATTTTTTTATAAACAGCGCTCCCGGTATCGCAAAGAATCCATATCCAATTAAATAGCAAGCGACCTGAATCCATGCTGTTTTTGAATCGGTCAGGCTCATAATTCGTTTAAAAGCTGCCAACATGGTATCGGTTAAATTATTCGGGACTGCCCATGCAAAAAATAAAGAAGTAAGAAGTATGAATGGCCAAATGATTCCTTTTGGAATGATGCGCTGATTTTCCATAAAATAGTTCTGTTTAAAGTTTAAGGCCTGATTATAGCCTGTATTAATGCGGTTAAAGATAGAAGAAAAACTTTTTGCCCACACTCATTTGCTCAATTTATGCGAATACAAAAAAAGGCCTGAACATTAATTCAGACCTTTCGTATCTCATCTGCTTTCACCGATTTTCTTTATTCTTTTATTCCCAACTGATCAAGAATAAATGCATATTCCAGTGCAGTTTCTTTTATCCATTCAAAACGGCCGGAAGCACCGCCATGACCATAATCCATATTAATTTTAAAGATGAGTAAATTATCATCGGTTTTTAAAGCCCTTAATTTTGCTACCCATTTCGCCGGTTCAAAATACTGCACCTGCGAATCATGCAAACCCGTAGTTACAAGTAGCGCCGGATATTCTTTTGCCTCAACATTGTCATAAGGAGAATAGGATTTCATATAGTAATAGTATTTTTCTTCCTTCGGATTTCCCCATTCATCAAACTCGCCGGTTGTAAGCGGGATGCTTTCGTCGAGCATGGTAGTTACAACATCAACAAACGGAACTGCCGCAATTACTCCTTTATACAATTCAGGCCGAAGATTAATAACGGCGCCCATTAACAGGCCGCCTGCACTTCCACCCATGGCAAAGAGCTTTTCGCTACTGGTGTAACCATCTTCAATCAGGTACTGTGCACAATCATTAAAATCTGTGAAGGTGTTCATTTTTTTCAGCAGTTTCCCGTCTTCATACCATTTGCGGCCATTAATTTGACCTCCCCGAATGTGGGCGATTCCGTAGACAAACCCCCGATCGATTAATGGAATAATGGAAAGCCGGAATGAAGGATCCATCGTAGAACCGTATGAACCATAACCATAAAGCAAGGCTGGATTATTGCCATCTTTTTTTAGCCCTTTTCGGTACACAATTGAAATCGGAATTTTTGTACCGTCCATCGCTGTGGCATAAATACGTTTAGTTTCGTAATTATCCTTATTAAAACCACCTAACACTTCCGTTTCTTTCAGCAACGTCCGTTCTTTGGTTTTCATATTAAAATCGTAAACAGAATTTGGAGTTGTTAAAGATGTATAACTAAAACGCAACAAATCTGTATCAAAATCTACATTTGTACTTGAGCGTACAGTGTAAACTTCTTCATCAAAACTTATATAATATTCATCACTCCCTTTCCATGGTATTACCCTCAAACGATTGATTCCCTGTATTCTTTCGTTAACTACCAGGTAGTTCTTTAAAATGTCGAAATCGGAAAAATAAACATCTTCCCGATGACCAATCACTTCTTTCCAGTTTTCTTTTTCAGTAGCCGTAACCGGTGTTTTTACAAGTTTAAAATTTATTGCATCAAGGTTTGTACGAATGTAAAAGTCGTTTCCGAAATGATCAACCTGATACTCTAATCCTCTTGTACGTGGCTGG
Source organism: Draconibacterium sp. (assembly GCA_041393215.1). Lineage (GTDB taxonomy): Bacteria > Bacteroidota > Bacteroidia > Bacteroidales > Prolixibacteraceae > Draconibacterium. Next base: position 36,754 of record JAWKKP010000038.1, on the reverse strand, counting down.
ATAACTTTAAATTCGCCTTCCGGATGATCGGCATCCAGAAATCGGTATTCCGAAGTAAGCGTGCTTTCACTTCCGATGATCAGGTATTTCTTTGATTTCGTTTTATAAATAAAAGCACTAAAAGTGTCGTCATCTTCGTAAAAAACTTCCTTGTCTTGTTCAACCGGAGTTCCCAATACATGTTTCATTATTTTTGCCGAACGCAAAGTAACTGTGTCCTTTAAAACATAGTACACCGTTTTATTATCATTAGCCCAAACAGCGCCTCCGGTAGTCAGCGGAATTGCATCCTCCAGCAATTCTCCGGTATCCAGATTTTTAAAGTAAATGGTATATTTTCTCCGGCTTATCGTGTCAACCCCATAAGCGAGAATTTTATTGTTTTCGCTAACAGCAGAACCGCCTAACTGGAAAAAGCTGTGTCCTTTGGCCATTTTATTTACATCCAGCATCACTTCTTCCTCTGCGTTGATATCGCCTTTTTTACGGCAAATCAAATAATATTCGGTTTCAGGAACTGTACGGGTATAATAATAAAAGCCATTTTCTTTGTAAGGCACCGATTCGTCGTCCTGCTTAATCTTAGATTTTATTTCTTCATATAATTTTTCCTGCAGCGACTCGGTGTGTTTCATCACTGCATCGGTGTAGGCGTTTTCTGCTTTTAGATATTGAATTACTGCCGGGCTATCGCGTTTACTTAGCCAATAATAATTATCAATGCGGGTATCGCCATGTATCGTTAATCCCTTTGGTTTTTTATCGGCCACAGGTGGTAGAACTTTATTACTGTTAGTACAAGCTGATAAAAATAACCATAACAGGAGAATTGAAAAAATATAGTTTTTCATAATTCTGGTGAATTAATTTTTGCTGACAGAAAAATTTACTGAATCCGACTTCTCTACCGGTGAAATTTTTCTGAAATAAACATCAGTCCATCGTACAATCCGGTTCTCCAGTAGCTCCAGCTATGGCTACCGTTTCTAACCCGGTATTCATGTGGAATCTGCAAATCGCGCATTTTAATATGTAAAGTTGAATTTCCTTTGTAAAGAAAGTCATCATCGCCACAATCGATATAAAAACGTATCGACTTTAGTTTTTCTTTGTCAACAGTTTCGGCCAGATGAATTGGATTGTATGCTTTCCACGATTCGCTAACTTCATTTTTAGGTTTTGGTCCGTAAATGTGACCAAAATAACGGTCGTACATATCTCCGTTCAGAATCTCTTCATCAGTAAAAGTACCAGAACTCATGGCCACACACGATGAAAAAAGATCCGGATGACGCATCGATAAAGTCAGCGCTCCATAACCTCCCATCGAAAGCCCGGCAATTGCCCTGAATTCCTTTTTCGAACGAATCCTGTAGTTCTTTTCAATAAACGGAATAAACTCATCAGTAAACATGTCTTCCCACCGGTCCTTACCATCGTAGCTATTGGAATACCAGGCTACTTTCCCGTCGGGCATCACAATAATACAGGAAGTGGCATCGCCTGAATTTATGGCTTTGTCGGCAATTGAATTTGCTTCGCCAAACTGAATCCATCCGGTTTCATCGTCAGAATAGCCATGCAATAAATACACCACTGGATAACTGCGCTCCGACGTATAATAATCTGGCGGCAGATAGATGGAATATTTTACGGTGTAGTTAACTATTTTGCTTTCAAACTCCAGAGATTCCATAACTTTTCCGGTTTGAGAAATCCCCAAAAAAGGAAACAGCAGAAGGAATGAAATAGAAAATAACAGCTTCATTTTTCAATTTTTTTAAGTGATGGAAACAAAGCTATTAATAATATGAAAAATGGCACGGAATCCTTGAAAGAATATCTAAAAATGGCGCCCAAATTTTGTATGTTTGATAATGAATCTTCTAAATATGAAAAGCATGAACAGAATTTTTATCTCCATCCTGTTTTTTATCCTGCTCTTTACAGCCTGTTCCAAACAACAAACCCTGGTTGAATTTAGCTCAGACGCTTTTAAAATAGGCATTAATAAAAAAGGATATGTTAACGAACTGACGGACAATGGAAATAACAAAAACTATCTTGCAACAGATACAATTGCTCCGTTGCTTTCATGCAGAATTAAAGGAAAATTTTTATATCCTGAATCGGCAGCTTTTACAGAAAATATACTTTCAATTCAGTTCAAAGGAAACAGGGAAGCTAAAATAAAGGTGGAAGAAAAACCAACACATATTACTTTTGAGTTAGTTGAATTTAACTCTCCCGATACAGTGGAACTGGTGGCCTGGGGGCCTATTCCTTCCACCATAAAAAAGAGTATTGGCGAAACCGTTGGCGTGGTTCGCGGTGAAGAATTTGCCATCGGAATTCAGGCACTAAACATAAAAACACTTGGCGGATTTCCATGGACAGATAATGATTGCATGCCACAGTTTGATATTTTTGAACAAGATGATTATTCCGATTTAAGCGAAGAAAATAAACGCGAAACTTTGTACCGGGTGGAAGCTGCCAAACCTGAGAAATTTGGAAGTACGCTGCAAGCCTATTGCAGAAACCGAAACAAAGAACGAATGATTGAAAACCTGAATCACGAGAAATATATTTCGCCGGTTTTTGAGGATGGTGGAATCATCGGTTCAAAAATTGCCTTGTTTGGCTGCCCTGTAGCTGAAACTTTGGAAACAATTGGAAAGATTGAGATTGCAGAAGATCTACCCCACCCGACTATTGATGGAGAATGGGGAAAACAGGCTCATACCGCATCGGCTGCTTACCTGATTTATGATTTTAATGAGAAAAACATTGAAGAAGCGATTACTTACACCAAAAAGGCAGGATTGCGCTATCTGTACCATTCAGGGCCATTTAAAAACTGGGGGCATTTCGAACTGAATGAAAAGGAATTTCCGCATGGTTGGGACGGATTAAAAATGTGTGTGGAAAAAGCAGGAAAAGAAGGGATTTATGTTGGTGTTCATACACTTTCTAATTTTACAACTACCAACGATCCTTATGTAACTCCGGTTCCGGATCCAAGGCTGGGAATTGTGGGTTCGTCTGTTTTATCGGATAATATTGATGAAAATCAAACCGAAATTCCTATCGAATCTCCAGACTTTTTTGCGCAGTTTAAAAACAATAATCTTCATGGTGTAATGGTTGGCGAAGAATTAATCCGATACGAGAAAGTTTCGGAGACCACACCATGGAAATTATTGAATTGTGAGCGTGGAGCCTGGAATACAAAAGCTGCATCGCATAGTAACGGCGATCCAATTCGCAAACTTGCGGATCACGGGTACAAGGTTTTCCTCACCAACCCGGAACTCAGCATTGAAGAGGCCGAACGAATTGCTGATTTATATAACTATTGCGGACTTCGCCAGATTTCTTTCGACGGACTGGAAGGAAACCGCTCTACCGGAATGGGAAATTATGGTGAAATACTTTTTACCACATCATGGTGGAATAAACTTAACGATAGCGAAAAAAGCCAGATGATAATTGATGCAAGCCGGACCTCGCATTATTTTTGGCACATTTACAGTCGGATGAACTGGGGCGAACCGTGGTATGCCGGATTCCGTGAAAGTCAGACGGAGTATCGCCTGAAAAACCAGGTTTATTTTCAACGTAATTTAATGCCGGGAATGTTGGGCTGGTTTAGCATGCGAGACAACACACCCGTGGAAGACATTGAATGGATGCTGGCACGCTCCGCTGCATTTAATGCAGGCTACGCATTTGTTGCCGGCGACAAGGCTTTAAAAACCAACGGACAAAGTAGCGATATTCTTTCGCTGATTGGCGAATGGGAAAAAGCCCGCATGAATAAAGCATTTACCGAAGAACAAAAGGAACGGATGAAAGATATTAATAATGAATTCCACCTGGAAACACTGGAGGAAAACAAGTGGGAACTTTCACAAATCTATTCTTATAAGTTTAAGCACGAAGCAAAAGAAAAACAACCGGGTGAACCTACATCTTCTGTTTTTCAATTTGTAAATCCCGGAGATGATGCCAAAATTCAGTTTATTTTAACAGCACAGGATGCCACGGTTTTTTCTGTAAAAATTGAATTGGATAATAGCAGGGAAATTCATATTCCGGTTTCTTTAAAAGCCGGGGAATATGCAAAATACATCAGCGGAAATCATATTCAGGTGTACAACGCCTTTAATCATATAATAAAAGAAGTACCAATTAACACAACCCTGCTGAAAGTAAGCAGTGGAAATCACTCGATTAACTTTGACTGTTCTTTTTCGGAAAAAGGAAAAGAACCACTGGCAAAATTCGAGGTTAGGATTGCCGGAAAGAGTGAAGTGATTTGCAAGTGGAAATAACTAGCTTCATAAAAAGGATTGTGAAAAATTTCAGGTTTGTCTCTTTATTTCAACGACTGAACTTGAGAGGTTGGTATTATCCGATTATCCCATTAGTGTCTTCCACAATTTGCCGCTCGGTGTGAGTTAGTTCCAAATCAAGAATTAACTTTTCCTTTGTTGGTCTATAAATCCAGAACACAGCAAGAAGCAAAACTATTATTCCGGTATATATAAGATTACCAGTTAGTATGTATGCAATTACAGCAAAAAATGATGGCCCCTCAATAAGTGCAAATTTGATGATAAGTGCGGAACGATAAAGATCGAGCTTTTCTTTTAAGTTTACCTTGGATAAAGATTCCTTCAGACGCTGTTTGAACATGAAATTGCTCGTGAATATTCCCATAATAGTAAATGCAGGAACAACGTAGATCAATGCGAAATTCATTTCTGCTCCCCCATCAACGAAAGGACCATCCATTTGGAGAATAATTGAAATGGCAGTAAAAACACTACCCCTCCCATCAAAGCAAGATGAATGACTTGAATTGATTTGAAATAGTCTTTAAAAGTTAGTTTTTGTGTGTTCATTTTGTGTTTTTGATTTAGATTATTAAATAATTTCGGTATTAGTAACAAAGGAATTAAGATTGAATAACCCTATGTTCCCTTCCTTTTGGCATTTCAAATTATTATTAAAACAAGCAATCATACTGTAAATTTCAACTCATCCAATCTTTGAATAATGTTTGATTGATACTATGGAATTTTATTATCATTTGCCGTTTCTTTTGTCTTTTTTCAAACTAATCCATACGCTTATTGCAACATAAAGTCCTAATACCAGTGCAATGCTTAAAACAATTAACTGTTCTGTCGATGTTAGCCCCTGGGTACTATCGTAAGGCTTTCCTAATGTCGATTTTTCCCGGATCTCAAGGTTTGAAGAATAATGGAGATAATCATTCTTGCTTTATTTTTTAAAGAGGACAACAGATCCAGTTGCCAAATCGTGAATTGCTTTTCCTTTATTTTTGTTTGAAACCGTTAAAAGTGAAAAAGCCATCCCCAGCGAAGCTTTATTATAAAACGTACGATTGCCAAAGGAAAGAAAATCCTTTGGGTTATATCTTTTTCTTTACAAACTCTTATTCCCATAACCATATGCCCAATTGTGCCTCCAAAAATGCTTGTAAAAAGCGGATCATAGAGTAGGAAAATAAATACAAAAGCCGCTGCACGAACAAAATCAGGAACAGTGGGGAACAAATCAAAAAGACGGAGGTGCCAACCATCAGTAAAACTACAACTACAGTATCAGCAAAAACGGCTTTTATTCTTATAAATATTCCCGGAAAATTTTCTTCTGTCATACTAAATACTTTTAAATGTGAGGATAACTTTCTGCATATTGTATTGTAAGTAAATATTCACCCTACCAAAAGATTTTAATTAATTTTCTTTCCTTTTTTATATTCTTCTTTATTCTGCATACTGAACTGTAATCCCTTCAGTTTTACTCAATCTTGCTTCGTCTCCATTGCTGCTATACAAATAGATATTTAAATTAGCTTTACTAAAATGTTCTTTGGCCAAATTAAAGGCTTTTTCAAAATCAGAGTCCATTTGGCGTAATAACTTCATATTATGTTTGTCTGGCTCCCAATGTTCATCAATCGGTTTTCCGTCTTCCCCAACACTTAAATATCTGTACGGGTAGTTAGGAACTGTCGTTTTTACAAAACCAATCGATTCCAATTCTTCAAGAAATGCTATTGCATGTTGCGTATTTTCGGCCCCGGTAAATACAACACCTCCAAATAAAAGATTTTCGGGAATGGGATAAACGGTAGTTCTCGAACTTGAAAGATTCTCATTAGCCGGGATTTGTAAAACATATTTATCTCCAGTCACGGTTAAATTGGAAATAACATCAAAACCAGCTGTTTTTAGAGTTACTAAATAATCTCCTTCATCCAACAGGTTGTCAGGAATAAAAAAACTTCCTTTGGGTGCGCATAAAGAATCAATGCCATTGGGGGTTGGGAATCTTGCGCATTTCCCTTTTTCCACCTTATCTGCCAGAATAATTGTAATGTTTTTTCCTTCAATTTTATACTCAAAGACTAATTCAAATGAGTTTTCAAATTCCATAGTTTCATGAAATTCGAATCTTAATCTTCTTCCTTCTTCTCCAAATACTTCATGATCCCAATACATTGTTAAACCTTCAACACTTGCTTCAGAATTAATTGTAAAGTCGTGTTTATTGCATCCGGCAACGAAAAAGGCAAGAATTAAAATAATTAAGCCGGTTCTCATATTCATTTGTTTTTTAGTTTTTTTATAACAGCACTCGCTGTAGGAGCGAATCACTATGCGCATTCTTATTTAGAAAAAATGAATTGCGATGTGAGAATACGCGGATGATGAACCACCAACCCTGCTCGGCAGTTATTTTGGCATAAATCGATTAGGGTCTTCTTTCTCTTTACGCCTTTTTATACGTTCAACCTCCTCCTCAGCTTGTTTTTTCAATTTTTCTTCCTCTTCTAACTTTTCTTTTTTAATGGCTTTTGCTGATTTGAAACCTGGATACATGCCTGATTTATTTTGATTGTTTTTGTATCCCAGATTTGCCCAGGCAGACACATTATCTTTCTTAATCTGAAGAACTCCATACAATACAGCAATTCCAGCTAATCCCAATAACGATTGCACAACACCCAGGCCAATATTCAGGTTTACCGCTAAAGCAGCGATACTGGTAAGAAGAAATCCCCAAAATCCAATTTTCATCCATTTAAATAATAAAATTGAGAAAATTACATTCCCAACGCCAAGAATTGCTAAAAGAATAAGCATTGAATTTGAAATCCCTCCGGGCAAATTTTGAGCAATTATGTTTCCGGCAAACAGATATAAAATAGCCATTAATGAATTAACAACAATCATAAATATTAACCATGCCGTAACACAACCATGTCGTTGTTTTAAATTACTTGTCGTCTCGTTTACATAGTCCATTTAATCTATATTTTAAGTTTTACTCATTTTATATTTCCGTTTCAAACGATTATCTAATTAATTTAAGGTCTCTAATTGTATTTATTTCAAATCAATCAATAGTCAAAAGTTAATTTATTGGTATTCCTTGTATCAGCATCGTAATTAGAACTCGTACTCGATATTGTGATTATCCTAAAAACTCTGCCTGCCATATACAAATTGCTAACGCCTGGTTTTTTATTGTTTATCATAAGGAAATCCGGCTTTATCAAGAATTTCATATTTCCATCTGTGTTTGTCATTATTCCACCTTTTACTTTGACTTCGGAGTTGCGCTACATCATCACGCATTTTTTTAACAAATTTCTTTTCTTTTTCAGTCAAGGTCTTAATTTTTCCACTAATAGTCAATTCTTCTATTTTTCTCCAACTTTCAATTTTATTTTCTATTCCTATTCTATGTTTTTGTTTTTCCCATTCCCATTCAATACCGTTCTTTTCAAGTAATTCTCCTAGTAATTCGATTCTGATTTCGCTTATTAAATCATTTCTATTTTCCCGTTCCTGTCTAGTTTTTAAAGTCATCTGGTCATTTAACCAGTGACCAAGTGTTGTTTTTTGAGATGGTACTGTATTCGCATTTTTCTTTTTGCTATAATAATTTTCAAGTTCGACTAAATTATCAGCCCATTTTTCATCTTTAGGTCTGCTACCTGCGATGGAAGCATCCCATAAGAATTTTATTGAATTCATTTTATCCTCTTCGTATTGTGTCCACAAAGGTGTATAATTTCCTTTTCGTCTTTGTTTCTGCATCACACACCAAGTCGCAAGATGATAATAGGGATTTGATTTATTAGTAAATTGTGGAACATGTGTGTATTTACTTGTTGGGGTTACTTTGTTTCTGTAGTCAACCAATTTTTGAAAATCTTTATCCCACTTAATTAATCTTTTTCGCAAAATTCCCACTCCGGAAAATGGAAAATCAACGCTTCTTAATTTATCTTCAATATCTTTGGGTAAATCGTCTTTATTGAAAAGCGCATGCATTTTCTGATACCAGCGAAACAGTTCTTTATCCTCAGTATGTTTACTCACAATTCCTGAAGGTCTGACATCCTTTTTATAATTTACATATCGGTCGAGTAATATTTCGAATCTTTCGTAATCGCCTGAAGTAAAACGTCGTTCTTTATATTTATTTTTTTGGTGTTTTTGTTCAAAGCCAGTCTCAATATCAAATTCTGTTATTTCTATACTTTCATCTTGTTTTTCTTTGTTTTCTCCATCAGTTGTTTTGGGTTCAGTTTTTTTGCCTCCACGTTTAAACTGATTAAAAAGTAAGTTATCTTTTAATAGCTCATTTAATAAGTTTTTGTCAAGAGGTTTAAGTTTTTCGGAGTTAAGATTTAATAAGTCAGCGTAATAATCTTTAATCTCTGCAAGTACGTTTTTTCCTTGTTTGTCAGTGGCTGTCAAAAAATCAAGTTGAATAGATGATTCGATATTGTTCTTAATGCCTGAACTAGTTAGATTTGAAGAACCGATTATTATTCGGGTATGTTTTGGACCTTCAAATATGAATAATTTAGGGTGATAAGTTATATACTCTCTTTTGTCGTGATATATATATGTATCAATGTTTTCATTAATTAATTGCTCCAGAGCTTCTTTTGAAGTTCCTCTATTATCAACTCCAATAAAGAACCTTAATTGCTTAAAATTTTCCTTAGCTTTTTTTATATGTGGTGCGAGCAATTTTACACCTGAAATTGCAGCGAATGCAACAAATCCATTGAAAACATCATATTTAGGACTTTCAAATGAAACAGCAAGTTGCTTCCCAACATTGTATTTGTTGTCAGAATCAAGTCCGTGTCCTAAAAATTTTGCTTTCATCGTGTTTTGTCTTTTTTAAACTTGCTTTCAACAAGTGAGCATCTGTACAATTACGTTTATTTCGTTACAGTTTTTCTGCTTTTGTTCATTTGACTAAAGCTATTCATAACCGAAGTATTTATTTTTTGAAAACCGGGGGTGGCAGTCTTGCGCTTCCAATCGTTACGATGTGCTACCGGGCTTTGAGGATAAAAATAACAGAAAGCCGGCAATCTTACAAGAAGCAAAATAAGTTTGGAAGGAGTTTAAATAAAGGAATATTTGCGAACTAAAAAACTGTCAGAATTTGAATTTTCTTATCGGGTTATCTTTTCATTGTAAACAAAATCATCCTTTTGAATTTTGACGATGTAAAACCCGGAAACCAGGCCTGAAACATCAATTTTTGTTTCCGACGAATTAAGCTCTCCTGTTATTACCACACTACCAAGCGAGTTGATAATGCATACTTTGGAGTTTACTAATTCCGGCGACGTAAATAAAATTGTTAAAAAATCTCTTACCGGATTCGGATAGACTTTTACAAGGTTCTCAAGATTATCTTTCCACTGCAATACGGAAGTTTCAACAGAGGTGTTTTTAACGACTACTTCAAAACTGATTTCTTTCCCATTGTAAACAGCGGAAATCGTACCCGCTTCATCGAAATCAACAGAGCCGATTTCCATAACCCCAGAAGAAATAAGAACATTGCTTAAGTTGGTTATTTCCCATGCTGTATTTGCGGTGATATCCACAACGGTATTATCGGAATAAAGCGCGTAGCAGGAATAAATGGCAGCGCTGTCTTCAAAAACTTCCGCCGGCCCGTCGATGCTTATGGAAACAAGAACCGGGGGAACATTTTGAATGGCAAATTCATAAGCAGCAGATTTCTCTTCATAAGAAACTGAAATTGTACAATTTTCATCTTCTGAAACAGAACCTGTTGTCAATATTCCTGATGTAATTTCGGTGTTTAGTGAACTGGTTTGCCAGGAAGCAAATTCTGTGATATCCACTTTCGAACTATCGGAATACGTAGCAGTGCATGTATAAAGGGCTTCGCTTTCTTCTTTCACTTCAACCGGCCCATCAATAATCAGGTAAACAAGAATTGGAGGAACATCTTTGAGTATTACTTCAAAATCGGCTGATTTTCCTTCATAGTTGGCAGACACAGTAATATTTTCATCTTCAGCAACAGAACCGGTTGTTACTGTTCCTGACGTAATTTCAGCATTTGCAGAATTGGTTTCCCAGGAAGCAATCTCTGTAATATCTACTTTTAAACTATCAGAATAAGTAGCGGTGCAAGTAAAAAATGATGTGGAATTTTCTTCTGCTTCAACCGGCCCGTTAATCGTGAGGTAAACTAAAATTGGAGGACCATTTTTGAGTATCACTTCAAAACCAGCGGATTTTCCCTCATAATGTGCAGACACAGTAATATTTTCATCTTCATTAACAGAACCGGTTGTCAGTGTCCCTGATGTAATTTCGGCATTTACTGAATTGGTTTCCCAGGAAGCAATCTCTGTAATATCTACTTTTGAACTATCAGAATAAGTAGCGGTGCAAGTAAAAAATGATGTGGAATTTTCTTCTGCTTCAAGCGTTCCATCAACAGAAATATAAACCAATGTTGCTTGTGCTTTTTCTATGGTGAATTCAACACAGGCATAATTATTTTCATTGTTATCTTCCTCAACCACATCAGTGGCATCGGCTACAAATAAGATATTGTAAGTTCCTTCCGGAATTAATTCCGGAATTGTCAATGTTGCCGTTTCTGTATCAAAAGCATCTTCGGCGCTGACACTTGAGTAATCACTGTCCAGAAAAATATCGGAATCGTCCAGTACACAATCCTCCGACAAGTAATAATAGAGGTACGTGTTAAAAAGATTAACCTCACTTCCAATGTAATTTTGGTCAGCAGTAACTTCAATTGTTTCTCCGGCTGCAATTGTATCTTTGGAACTGATTGCTACATTGCTTAAAAAAACATCTTCCGGGATTTCTGTATTATTTACGGTAATTTCAAGACAAACAATATTATTGTCTTCGTTACTTTCATCTACTACATTGGTAGCATCTGCAAAAAAGATGATATAATAAGTTCCCGAAGCCGTTTCACCCGGAATTGTCAATGTTGCGGATTCCATATCATATTCATCACTGCTGCTGATGGTTGAAAAATCCTGATCCAATAAAATATCGGAAACATCAAGATTACAATCGGTTGACAAACAATAATAGAGGTACACATCGGGAACCGTTGCAGAGCTGCCACTGTAATATTGATCAAGTTCTACGCTAATTGTTCCACCAGCATCAACGGTAGTTCCTGAGACCGCAATATTTTTCAGCATAATATCTTCCGGAATTTGAATCCCGTTTACGGTTATATCAATACAATAAACATTATTGCTTTCATTACTTTCCTGAACGACATTTGTGGCATCGGCAACAAAAAGTATTTTATACGAACCCGATGGTGTTTCCTCCGGAATTGTCAAAGTTGCGGTTTCGGTTTCGCTTGTTGTTGAATTATTAATCGTGGAATAATCATCACCGAGCAAAACATCGGAGCTGCCAAGAGAACAGTCGGTTGAAAGATAATAACGAAGATAAACATTGGGTACCGTACCAGAAGTGCCACTGTAATTTTGCACAGATGTAACCTCTACACTTCCTCCTGCATCAACCGTAGATGAAGAAGTTATCGCTATATTGCTTAATGAAATATCCGCCAGATTTACAAGACTTTTTGGTGCAATTCCAATAATCGCCCCCTGATGACTCGAAAAATCCATATCGGCAGGAGTAATATCATCTAAATAGAAATAATTATCGAGATATCCTCCCCACCCCCAGTTAAAATGAAAAAAGTCGGTGCCCTGGTAACCATCGCAAACAAAAGCATGGCCGGAAATCCCATTATCACCACGGTATAAAACAGGCCTTCCGTTATTCAACTCGTTAACCAAAAGGTTTTTCCAGGAAGTATTTGAGTAATTGCCTTTATATACCATTTTTGTGGTAGAAGAGTAATCAAAATAATTCCGAAAAGCGGTAACAGCATCTTCAACATAAGAGCTGGAAAGATAAGGGCCATAATCCATTTGTACAGCAACTCCACAATGATAAAGCAGTTTAGCTACGGCATCAACTTTTGTTCCGGGAGTTGCAGAATTCAGAACATCAGGCATAGAAGTCCAGTTATAAGCAGTTGGACTAACTGCCGGAATAGTCCCGTAACCGGTATCAGGTACAGGGTTGCTGTCCTGATCATATTCCGGTTGATCCACATATCCGGGAATTGCGGTACAGGAAGGCGGATAATCCCAAAATTTCATAATTTGTCCCATGGCGGTTGCTACACAACCGGTCATCGCATGTCCCAAACTATTTTCGGGACATAAATCATTATAATAATTATTTTGACTCCAGGTGGTAGTAACCATCGGTGAAACCTCTTCTATTGAAGCAGCACTTTTAAGCGAAGCTGAGTTTAAATACATCTCCCAATCTGCATTCGCCACATTCGAGGATTTTAACTCATTCGACTTAATGCTTATGATCTGTCTTTTGTAATTCTCCATCCATTCGTTAAATGCAGGGGGTGTATTTTCATTCGCTTTATATTCTCCTTTGAGAGAAAACCCCAAAACCGGGGTGGTGCGATCTTCGGCAGAAACAATAACAAACCCTCCGTCTTCCTTGATATTGAAAATATAAAATAACGGTTCTGAAGCGCTTTTTAAGCTTTCTGAGTTACTGAATTCCTCGTGTGCCAAATATATTGCTAATGATTGATTTGATATACTTTGCGATTTTAACTGATTGCTTTCTGAAATTCGCGCCAGATAAAAATTTGTGGCTACGGTTTTGGCTGTTAGCGTGTCAACATAACTGCAGTAAGCTGAATTAGCCCAAACAAATACCAAAATAACAAAGGAAATAATCTTTTTCATGCTCATTCTGAAATAATTCCTATTATGCCAATTTAATGAAAGGCATTATTTTGTTAAACTAAAAAAGCATACATTCGCTTTTGTATGCATAATTGTTTTTAATAAAGTCAATAAAACCGTTATGGTTTGTCGTCCACTCAATGGTTTGCGAAACAAGGTTTGTGGGAGTAAAAATAACTGATAGCATGTAAATTAACAACAGTTAACATGTGTTTGGAAAGATTCTAAATAAGAAATCAGCAACTCAATAATCAAGATTTAAATTCGGATGCTTCATTCTCTTTCAAATTAAGGTTTTTAGCTCGTCAATCCGGTATTTTTATTCTGATAGCTTTGATTTTTAATTCTGAAATTTTAATCGAGTTAATGTTATTCCAACCAAGGTGCCAGTTTATTGCGAAGATGACAACACCAACATGCAATTAAGTAAAACTATATTCAGCAATGAAAAGGAACTTTTTTCTCAGACTACATCATTGCTACGAATTTATGTTTTGGGGCTTTTTCTTATCTTTAGTTGAATCAAAAATAACAAGCCATGAATCTAATTCGGTTCATTCGAACAAACAATTACATTCCATTATTAATTTTTGCTGTTTCAATGGGACTGCTTGAGGCTATTGTTGTTGTTTACATTCGTGAATTGTACTATCCTGAAGGATTTGAGTTTCCTTTGAAAGAACTTCCCAAATGGTTGATCGTTGTAGAATGGACTCGAGAAATAACCACTCTGCTAATGTTAGGTTCGGTAGGCTGGGTGTCAGGAAAAACATTTATTAAGCGCCTTTCGGTATTTTTGTTTCTCTTTGGTATTTGGGATATAACTTATTATGCAGGGTTAAAAGTTTTTCTCAACTGGCCCGAATCACTGTTAACCTGGGATATTTTGTTTTTAATCCCGATAACCTGGGTAGGCCCTGTTTTAGCACCAATCCTCTGTTCTATTCTAATGATCATTATTTCTTTCATTTTCGACTTCCTGATTTCAAAAAACAAACTGCATAAACTAATTCCGCTGGAATGGATTTTATTAATAGCCGGAGCTGCAATAATTTATTATACCTACACGGTTGATTTTGGGATGATTTTAATCAAGGGCAACTTCCTTGATGATTTTTCCAATCTTGCTGAGAATCCACAGTTTATAAAGATTCTGACTTTCTGGATTCCGGCAGATTACAATTGGGGACTTTTTGCACTGGGGTTCGTGGTTATTTGCATTGGCACTGGTTATATCGTAAAAAGAACTTCCAGTGTATCTTAATTTGTTGTAGTTCGATTAAATGCAATGAAAATTTAGAAAACATAATGTAATTTTGATTTTTAATGAAAACGTTTAAAAGACAATAAAAATATTATAGATATGTCGCTTAAGTTATACCAGGTTGATGCATTTGCGTCCTCTGTATTTGAAGGAAATCCAGCTGCTGTTGTTCCATTAAATGAATGGCTTCCAGACGAGAAAATGCAAAAAATAGCTTTGGAAAATAATCTTTCTGAAACCGCATTTTTCATTCCAACAGAAAATGGTTTTCATATCCGCTGGTTTACACCTTTAGCTGAAGTAAAATTGTGCGGACATGCTACCCTGGCTTCTGCACATGTGCTTTTTCATCATTTCAATTATTCTGAAAATGAAATTCGGTTTGATTCTTTAAGCGGACTTTTGACCGTAACACGCAAAGATGATTTGATATATCTGAATTTTCCGGCACCCGCTTTATCTGAAGTTGAAATTCCAGAAAACTTAGGAAAAGCGTTCCAATTTCAACCTGTAAAATGCATAAAGGGCCGTGACGATTATATGTTGATTTTTGAAAATGAAGCTGAAATTCAAGATATAAAACCGGATTTTCAACAAATTATCGAATCGAAAACCCGGGGAATAATTGTAACCGCCAAATCAACAGAATTCGATTTTGTATCGCGTTTTTTTGCACCTGCAGTAGGAGTAAATGAAGATCCGGTAACAGGTTCGGCGCACACCATGCTTATTCCGTTTTGGGCAAAAGAATTAGGTAAAAATGAATTAGCGGCGAAGCAAGTTTCGCAACGTGGGGGCATTCTTTATTGTAAATATTTGGGTGAGCGTGTTGAAATTGGCGGAAAAGCCATTACTTATTTAACCGGAGAAATTTTTATTTAGCAGCAATGTTGTAAACCATCAATGCATCTCCGTGCCTTACAAATAATTTTTTATCAGCAATTACAGGGTGTGCCCAATGTTCATTTTTTCCCAGTGGCACCTTAAACCGACTAACAATATTGAAATAGTTCATGCCGGCTTCCGCCAGTGCAATTTCCCCATCCCGCTCAGCATAACAATAGAACATTCCGTCAGCGAAGATTATTGAACCTCCCCCCAAATCTTTATTCTGCGCAAGCATTTCGCCCGAATTCCAGCTCAGCACCTGCCAATCATTTTTCAGATACGTTGAAGCGTAAAAGCAAGTATCTATTTGAACGGCAGCCCCCATCAAATTAACAAATTTTCGATTTCGCCATAATTCTGTTACACTTTTCCCATCTTCCGACAACTGGAGTTGAACCATTCCTGAAGTTGCTTCACGTCCGGCAGAAATAATCAATAGTTTCCCATTTGAATATATCGGTGTATTTGCATGAATCTTATTTTGCTGAGTCTGCTCAACGCGCCAGTACATTTCCCCCGAATCTGCATCAATTCCCATAACCGAAGCTGCTGTCATGGCAATCACCAAACGCTGACCATTATGATTAATCAAGATCGGGGAATTATACGTTGCAATTTCGCCGTTGCCTTTTGAACTCCATATTTTTTCACCGGTAAACCGGTTTAATGCAACTACATTGTTTTCTTTTCCACCCGGAACGCAAATAAGGTGGTCTCCATCAATTAAAACGGATTCGGCAAAACCAAATTGAACAACTGAATCAACACCAAGATCTTTTATGAAATCTATCGACCAAACTTCATCACCCGTTTCTGAATTTAACGCGTAAACCTCTCCCACTCCGCTTTCAATGTAAATCAGTTCATCAACCACAACTGGAGCTGACCGGGTTCCATGAAAGTTGGCGGTAAAATCGGGGCCATAATTTTTTTTCCACAACAAATTTCCCTGCAAATCGAAAGTAAAAAGTGTGCCTTCCGAAGCAATTGTATCCTTAATTCCGGTTACAAAAACTTTACTATTTGCCACGGCAGCACTGCTGTGTCCATATCCAAGTCCTTCAAACGACCAAAGCAATTCCGGGCCATTTTCCGGCCATTCTTTCAGCAAGCCTTTTTCATCATAAATTCCGTTTCTGTGTGGGCCCCGCCAATCGGAAAAAGATGTTTTTGCAGATTTGTTACTACATGAAACAGAAAATGCAGAAATAAATAAAAGTGAAATCAGGACTCTGGTCATCTCAATTTAGATTTTGGTTTTATTTGGGAGCTAAAAATAGAAAAATAAATTTTAACTTCGCCCGAAATAAAAGATTATGAATGACCCGTTTGGAGAAGCGATTCTTGATTATTTTGAAAATGGAAAAGATTCTAAAATCATTGTAAATAGTAATTATACGGAAGATGAAGAGATACCCCCTTCCTGGTTTTTCAGAACGGAAAAAGAGATGCCAAAAATTGAACGGGAAGCGTTGAAACTTTGTCGTGGTAAGGTTTTAGATGTTGGTGCAGCAGCAGGATGTCATTCTTTGATTTTACAAAAAAAAGGATTTAATGTTACAGCGCTTGAAATATCGCCGATAGCGGCTGAAGTGATGAAAAAAAGAGGAATATATAAAACCGTTGTTGCAGACATCTTTAAATACTCAGAAGAAAAATTCGATACCATTTTACTGTTGATGAACGGAACCGGAATAGCCGGAACTATTCAGGGATTAAAAAAAATGCTGGATCATTTAAAAATGTTGTTGTCTGAAAACGGTCAGATTTTAGTTGACTCTTCAGATATAAAATACTTATTTGAGGATGACGATGGTTCTTTTTGGGTAGATTTGGCAAATCCCAATTATTATGGAGAAATGGATTATGAAGTTTCCTACAAAGATTCTACATCAACATTTAAATGGCTTTTTATTGATTTTGAAAACCTGAAAAAAATTGCCGCTAAATTGGGATTTGATTGTGAACTTATTTTAGAGGGCAAACATTATGATTATTTAGCGCAATTAAAACTCAAAAACGAAGTCCCCGTTTAAATTCTGTATAATTTTTTTATCAAACCGATTACTTATTTTGAATTTTTGCTAAAACCAAACTTTCTTTTTGATGCTTATTGCAGAAGATTTTCTGTTATTGGCAGAAAAAATCAGGCAATTCACAGATAATGTTTCGCTAAAAAACAGGCTTTGCCTAATTTGGTAAAGAATTTAAAGAATCTTCAGAAATAAGACTACACAAAAGCAGAAACAAAAATGAAAGCAATAATTCTCATCTCTTCCATATTTTATATTCTTGGTTTAAAAATCAGCAACAAATTTGAAGTGGTAAAAAAAGTAAATGCTGTGGAAAAAATTATAACTCATAGCATTCCTGCAAAGCAAACAGAAAAAACAGTCTATTTCAAAGATGAATCAAAACCTGATTGTAAAATAGATTCGTTGAAAATAGCAAACAAAGCAGGAAATTTGGTGGATGATAAAAACCATTTTTAAACATTTTAAAATCTGTCTTTTAAGTAAGCTTGGGAAAAAATATATAATTATTATTCTTTTTCCATTTTTCGTCCAATTCCAATATTAAAATACACACAACATCCATTTGTTTTAGTAAATTAGTTGCAGATATTTCGAAAAAATCATCTGCTGAATGAACTGTAAAATCACCACGAATGACATCGTTATAAAAAGTTGGAACCACCTGGTTGACGAAGTTTATCAGGATGCATGGAAACAACAATTAGGGCGATTTCGCAGTGATTATGCCTTTCGGGGCCTTTCAGATTGCCGTTACCAATTGGCCAATAGCTTTTTACGTAATTGCGGGAACCGGCCCGATTTGGAATATCACCTGCTCCGGAATTTCAGAAAATATGCGCGAACAAACGAACCGAATCTAACATCAACCCAGCTTCGCTCTTTGGTGTTGGCACAACACCATGGACTTTCAACGCGATTGCTTGACTGGACCTATTCACCGTTTATTGCGATGCATTTTGCCACTTCAAACACTGAAAAATACGAATGTGATGGTGTTATCTGGAAAGTGGATTTTGTAAAAGTAAACAACCTCATTCCAGAACCATTAAATTCTCTGCTGTCATCAGAAAAATGTAATGCATTTACAGTAGAAATGTTAGAGTCAGAATTTTCAACTCTACAAAAATTCGATGAAATAATCGGCTCGGGAAATGTTTTGTTTTTCGAACCCCCTTCGTTGGACGACAGAATTGTTAACCAGTTTGCACTCCTTTCGATGATGACAAACGCAACTGGTATTTTGGATGACTGGCTGGTTAAACACGCTGATGTGTATAGGAGAATTATTATTCCGGCCAAATTAAAATGGGAAGTTCGCGATAAACTTGACCAGGCAAATATTACTGAAAGAGTTCTGTTTCCAGGTTTGGATGGCCTTGCCAGCTGGTTGAAAAGACATTATCAACCAAAAGAAAATTAATTTGTTACAAATAATAACTTGAGTTTCTTTAGTACGAAAAGGATACAAGTTCTGAATATCTTGCAATTAACTAAAAATAAATATCATGAGTACTTTGAAAATGGACCGTAGAAAATTTGTTGCCGCACTTGGGCTCGGCACTGCGCATGTATTGCTTTCGAATCCACTCTATGCAGGTAATTACGGGTTCTCTTCCACCGACCCTGTTCAAAAAATAAGGTTGGGAAATTCAGGTATTGAAACCACTTTAATTGGAGTTGGCACAGGAGTTCATGCAGGAAACCGAATATCGTACTTAACGAAACAGGGACGCGAAAAAAGCGTTAAACTTTTGACTCATGCCTACGATGCAGGAATCCGTAATTTTGACTGTGCCGATACTTACGGCACCCATGGTTTTATGAATGAAGCTTTGAAAAAGATGGATCGAGACAAAATAACTATTACCTCCAAAATTTGGTTCCGGAGTGGCGGAATACCTGAACCTGAAAGACCAGATGCCAATATTGTTATTGATCGTTTCCGAAAAGAATTGGGAACAGATTATATTGATTTGGTTCAGATTCATTGCATGGTTGAAGAAAACTGGACGGAAACCTATAAAAAACAAATGGACATTATGGAAGACCTTAAAGCCAAAGGAATTATCCGGGCTCATGGTGTTTCGGTTCATTCGCTCGAAGCAATGAAAGATGCTCTAGCCAGTCCTTGGGTTGATGTTATTCACGTTCGCATTAATCCCTATGGAATGGCCATGGATAAACCAGATCCGCAGGAAGTTGTCGATGTAATTCAACAATTGCATAAGAAAGGAAAAGGTGTAATTGGAATGAAACTGGTTGGCGACGGAAAACTTCGCAACGACAGCAAAAAAATAGACGATTCGCTCCGCTTTGTTTTAGGGTTGGGATGCGTTGATATGATGATTGTTGGATTTGAAGAAACAGAGCAAATCGACAATTATCTTTCAAGGGTTGAAAAAGCATTGAAAGCGGGTTAAAAAATTAATTTATGCAAAAGAATGTTATTTTAGGAACTTACAAACTTGGATTTCAGTGGGCAACGCAGGATCCTTTTTTGTTTTGTGTTCATCATCTGGATTATTATCCAAAAGGAAACGGAGAATTAGGCCCAACAGATTCTTTGGAAGGCAGAAATATCGGAAACGATTTTGTAACCCAAAATGGTTGGCGGATGTATCACGGTAAAAAAGTGCCCGGATTTCCGGTTCATCCTCATCGCGGATTTGAAACCATAACGTTTGTATTGCAAGGGTTGGTCGATCATGCCGATTCAAACGGAGCTGCGGGAAGATACGGAAACCGCGATGTTCAATGGATGACAGCCGGAAGCGGACTTCAACATTCCGAAATGTTTCCTCTGCTTAATGAAAGTGAACCCAATACTTTCGAGCTATTTCAGATTTGGCTAAACTTGCCTGCAAGCAAAAAGTTTGCAAAACCAAGGTATAAAATGCTTTGGGGAGAAACCATACCAAAGATTGAACTTACCGATGAAAACGGGAAGAAAATAACCATTGATATTGTTGCCGGAAAATTGGAAAATACAGAAGCTCCTGCCCCTGCCCCTGATTCATGGGCAGCCGACAGCGAAAATGAAGTAGCTGTGTGGCATATCGAAATGGATGAGAGTGCTGAATGGGAACTTCCGTTGGCTTCAAAAAAAGTGAATCGTACCCTTTTCTTTTTTGAAGGAGAAAGTATTCAGTTAAACAAAATTAGAATCGAATCAGGATATGGAATAGAACTGGACTGGCAACAAAACGTAACTCTTAAAAACGGAGAAAAGAAATCGAGATTGTTACTTTTACAAGGAAAGCCGATTAACGAACCAGTGGTTCAATATGGTCCTTTCGTAATGAATACGAGAGAAGAAATTCAACAAGCGTTTACTGATTTTCAAAAGACTCATTTTGGCGGCTGGCCCTGGCCACGATACGATATGGTTCATGGAAAAGGCAAAGGACGATTTGCAAAATTCGATACTGGCGAAGAAATTATTAAATAATAAACCTTTCAATTGAAATGCAACTGTTCTTTTATCTCTTATTCCTGACACTCATTTTTCAACAGGAAGAAGCACAGCATTCTAAAGTTATTTCTGCTTTGGAATCCATTGAAAGTTCACCTCAAATAATACGCTTTACCAACTCGTTTGAAGTCAACAATAATGGTGGACACTTACAAGGTATTCAACGATTAAACAACACCCCGGAGAACTACCTTATTTTGTCAGGAAGTTCTGATTCCTATGCTTATGCTGCAATTATAAAGCAGGGAGGTTCGGGTGATGAAGTTGCCGGGGTTTACAGGTTAATGGAAAAGCCATTTAAACATGCCGGAGGATTTCAGATTTTTGAAAAATATATGGCTGTTGGAATCGAAGACAATGTTGAAAGAAATAAATCGAAGGTTTGTATTTACGATGTTTCCAGTCCTGCAAACCTGAATACAAAGCCTCTTGCAATAATTGTTCGGGAAGGTGTGCCGATGAGAAGCACAGCAGGTTGTATTGGTATTTCAGAATATAAAAATGAAATGTTGGTTGCCGTTGGCGATTGGGATACAAAACATATTGATTTCTATTCAGGAAATCTACTGAATACCGAAAAACCAAATTTCAAAATTGTTTGTACAATCGACACCGAAAAGCTGGAAAAAAATGGATGGGTAGATAAAAATTGGTATTCATATCAAAATATTAACCTGTTTAATATCAACGAAAAACTTTATTTGGTTGGGCTTGGACAAACACCGGACTCAGAAAACATCGCTGATTTATTTTCGCTATTAGTTGACAGAACCGGGAACTTTGTACCTGTAAAAATTGCTTCAAAAAAGTTTAATTGTTCAAACGAATGTACTTTTAAAGCCGGAGCAGGAATTCATTACGAAAACGGAAAATTCAGCATTATTTCCTGCGGATACAATATAAAAAACACTACCTATCTGAATTATTTCTCGGGTAACTAAATTTTATCTCCAACCAAACTTTTTTTGAGATTGAAGATACCAGTCAAATAAATAAATAAATAAATAAATAATAAAGACTATCCACATTCTATATGGTTGTTTCAATTTTTTTGCTGATTTTTGGGTTAAATCAAAAAGATTAAAAACTACAGATGAAGCAACTTCTCAAAGAGAACAAATATTTTCTGATTCCATATTTAGTTACCTTGATAATCGGCGGGATTTTGTTAATTATCTACACAAAACCTGAACTTCATATTTTATCCAATAAATATAATTCCGTTTTTTTTGATTTCTTTTTCAAATACGCTACAAGTTTGGGTAATGGAGTTATGATTGCAATTTTGTTCATTATTCTTCTATTTGCGAAATTCAGGTATGCATTCGCATTTCTTATTATTGGTTTATTGACTTCTGCAGTTGTAAATATTTTAAAAAAAATAGTTCTTGATAACATTTACAGGCCTTCGAAATATTTTGAATTGTATGAAACCTATCAACTTCATTTTGTTGACGGTGTAAAATTACATTCATTACAAAGCTTCCCGTCAGGACACACTGGAACTTCTTTTAATGTGTTTTTAACGCTTGCAATTATTACAAAGAATAAGTTTTTAAAACTTACTTATTTTATTTTGGCTGCCCTGGTTGCTTATTCAAGAGTCTATCTTTCCCAGCACTTTATGATTGATATAGTTGTAGGGTCAATTATCGCTGTTATCCTTACTTTGTTTATTTTCAACTGGTTCAACAACATAGATAAAATGTGGCTGGACAAATCGATTATTCGCAGAAAATGAGCAAACCAAGTCCCCTAAAAATACAGTTCATCATTGTCTTAATGTCAGCACTGCTTTTTATTCCATTTTTAGGAATAGTACATCTGTTCGACTGGGACGAAGTTAATTTTGCGGAATCGGCTCGTGAAATGATTGTCAGTGGCGACTATCTCACTGTTCAAATAAATTTTTTGCCGTTTTGGGAAAAGCCTCCACTTTTTATCTGGCTACAAGTTTTGTCGATGAAAGTTTTTGGGATCAACGAATTTGCTGCCCGTTTTCCGAATGCAATTTGTGGAATTGCAACACTGCTGGTTCTTTTTAATATTGGAAGAAAGTTAAAAGATAATCGTTTTGGAATTTTATGGGTTTTAGCCTACGCAGGTTCTGTTATGCCATTTTTTTACTTTAAATCGGGAATTATTGATCCCTGGTTCAATCTGTTTATATTTCTCGGAATTTATTTTTTGATTCTTTATTTTTCACCAGCGGATCAACAAAAAATGAGAAATTCAATTCTATCGGCAACTTTTGCAGGACTTGCTATTTTAACCAAAGGCCCCGTAGGATTTCTTCTTATTTCTGTTAGTTTGGTAATCTTTCTAATATCAACACGTTTCAAAGTAAAAATTAAGACTACCGATGTTCTCGTCTATTTTCTGGTGCTTGTATTGGTAGGTGGTTCATGGTTTATTATTCAAATATTGAGTGGAAATTATGAAACGGTGATCGATTTTATTACTTACCAAATTCGGTTATTTCGAACTGAAGATGCCGGGCACGGAGGTTTTCCCGGATTTCACGTTATTGTGCTTCTGTTCGGTGTTTTTCCTTCGTCAATTCTTGCCATAAAATCATTTAGAAAAGATAAAATAGAGGAACCTTTGTTTATGTTAGCTAAAAAATGGATGGTTATTTTATTCTGGGTTGTTTTGATTCTTTTCACCATTGTAAGAACAAAAATTATCCATTACTCCTCATTAACCTATTTTCCTATTTCATTTCTGGCAGCACTGTTCGTTTATAACGCTAGTTATCAAAAAAATAAGTGGAATATTTGGCAGTCAATTTTGACTTTGATTATCACAACACTCATTACAGTTCCAATCATGTTAGTTCAGTTTCTGGACAAATACAAACATGAAATCATTGCAAATGGTTGGATACACGATGAGTTTACAGTTGGAAATTTACAGGCAGAGGTAAACTGGACTGGCATTGAATTTCTACTGGGACTAATTCCTCTATTAGCAGTTGTTTTTGTATTTCTTCTTTTAAAAAAAGAACAAGTATTAAAACGAGCAGTTTCACTTTGGTTGATTACCATCATATCTGCCTTTTTTATCATGAACTTGTTTGTTCCAAGAATTGAAAAATACACGCAGGGAGCTCTTATCGAATTCTATCAATCGAATGCAGATAAAGATGTTTATCTAAAAACACTGAATTTCAAGTCGTATGCCATCTATTTTTACGGAAAATTACAACCGCCTGAAAACAAGAATTATTACGATGAAGGCTGGCTGAAAATGGGCGAGATTGACAAAGATGTGTATTTTGTAACAAAAACCAATAAAGAAGACCAAATAGCTGGTTTTACTGAACTAGAAAAGCTTTATGAAAAAAATGGATTTTCTTTTTATAAAAGAAAATCCAAATAATATCGAAAATCAAAAAAATCTAAAACATTCCCAGAAATTTCCGAAGCGATAATTGCAAAGATTGTTCTGTTTTGAAAGGATTCATTTTTCCAATAACATTTCCCAATCGATCCAAAATGTTTTCGTAACGTCCTCTGCTAAAAATACCATTCGACATCGAATACAGTTCATCCTGCATCGTTTCCAGTGTTTCTTTTATGTTATACTGAAAAAATGCTACACACCTTGTACAAGGTGATTCTTTTAATTCAAAAGTCTTTTGATACGCTTGTTGTAACAATTCAATTGACCTTTGATACTCCTTGTTAATCCGATAAATCTCAGCTTCAGCATAAAGGCGATTAATCTCGGGAAGGACAGAGTCTTTACAATGAATACCGCTAATTGAGCAATTCATTAATGTAAATTTGTTTTCTCGAGGGGGTGTATAAACAGCTTCTACCTTTTCCAACAAAAGGCCATTCTTATTGAATGCGTCCATCTTAAATAATTTTTAGGGTTGTAATAATACAAAAATAAGAGCCTTTTGTATTTTTCTACAACAAGCATGGCTTAGATAAGGGGTTCAAATTGCTTAAAAAACAGTCAGGATTTATTACCTCAAATGGAATTTAGTAATACAACACTAAAAGAACAAAACTTACTGTTTTAAAGAAGACAACACATAAAATACTGATATAAAACAACTAAGAATACAAGCACAATAAAATTACTCCAGATATTTTTCATAATAATTTGCCTTTTGTTCATCTCCGAAACGGGCATAGATATTGGCAAAATAACTGGCGTATTTTTTTCCTGGCTCCAGATTCCATAATTTTTCGAGATATCCAAGTGATGTTTTAAAATCGGCGGTAGATTTATTCAACTCTTCCAGCAAAATTCGGTATTGTCGTGTCGTTTTATTTTCATTGTATATTTCCATTTCACGCTGGTAACGTTTCTCTCCCATCCAGTAATATTTTATGGCCATCCACTCTAACGCATCAACTTGCTTCTGATCTTTATCCAGAATAATAAGTGCAAGTGAGTCACAAACGATAGAATCTTTTAATTGTTTTTGTATTTCGAAATAACTAATGAGGTTCTGGAAGTCATTTTTTGACTCTGCATCCAATTCTCCCCAAACATTTATAGCTTTATCTATTAATCCAATTTCGTCATAAATCTGAAACAAACGATTATTAATCAGGCTTGATTTTTCGCTATAATTATTCTTAATATACTCCAGCGCTGTTAATTCCTTTGAAATATTTTTTTGTTTGCGATAGATTTCAGCAAGTGTTATGTACATTTCAAAGTCGCTATAACTTTTATACCGCGCCTGGTCAAACCAGGTTATTGCCTGCAACGAATTTTCCCCCATATAAGCTATTTTTGCAGCCGTTGCAAAATCTGCACCTGTAACTTGCTCTATTGTAGTTTCACTGAAATATTGTTCCCAGTCTTTCATTGCCTTTGCATAATTACCAGCAGTAAATGCATTTTCCGCATTTATTTTACTCGAAACTAAAGTCTTTGGCGCGTTACAACTAAATAAAATTAGAATGGTGAATACGAAAGCAGATAATAATCTAAGATTCATTTCTTTTTAAATTTAAGGTGTCAAAGCTAAAAAATATATCTCAGGTCATTGTATTATTGATTTTCGAATACATTGAACTTTGCCAAGCTTAACATTCACCACTTCATTATACAGAAGACAAAAACTACTGCAATGCAGGTAACAACAAAGTTGTGTAATCTAAAATTCAAAGTGTTTTACAATAGGTAGAAATACAAACCTAAAATTCCTGTAACTGTGGCTTTTATACACCGTCTAATTGTTTTATTGTAAACTTCATCTAAACGTCCCGTAAGGTTGATAAAGGATAATCTTTGCTGCTTAAGTATAAAAAAAAGACCATCAAGTAAATCTTAGACTTGATGGTCTTTTATAAATAGTTTGAAGAAATTAAATAAATTTCAAACTATTATGATAAGTTGAATTAACAACCAGGACTAGTTCTGGGATCATAATTTCCACCTCTGGGTGGTCCACCCTGAGGTCTGCGATGACTGCCATGACCGCCATGACTGCCATGAGCCTCAGCATTGTTACTAAACATTACCATCATAGTAGCAGCTGATGCAGCAACTAAACCAGCTTTTTTTAAAGCTTCTTTTCGAGTCATGATTTTTTCACCAGAATTATTTACCTGTTCTTTTGGAACTTCATTTAGTTCTTTTTTCATACTTTTTTTGTTTTTGTAGTTAACTAATTAATATCAATTTCTTATTATGATTAAATAACATACATTATTTACAATATGTTCACTTGAAATTTATTTCAAATAAATAGCTTAAAAAGAGCAACATTAATGCCACTTTCACTAAATACCTAAAAACCAACCACTAAAAAAAATAAAACAAAAAAAATTTTTTATCATATTGGGACACACTGTCTTATATTTACTGTAATAAGTAAGAATATTTTTTCATCCACCTCTATTTCTGTGCTTATAAGCAACAAACATTTGCTTATATATCAGTATAGTTCTTATTTTAGCATTTTTTATCTTTTATCTACTACTGCTGATTTATGGGAAAAATATTATTTGTTAAAAAGAAAGTTGGAAAATCATATTTATTATGGTTCCAAAACAGTAATTTGTTTTTTTATCTTGAAGAACCGGCATGGTTTGTTTTTAGAAAAGTTGTTAATCGCAACAAATCAGAGACAATAGCAAAAGAGTTTTGCCAACGTTACTCTTTGAGTTATGAGGACAGTTTCAAATTTGTGGTGGAAATCAGGCAACAAATTGAAGAAATGAATCGACCTCTTACCGCAAAAAGATATTTTGAAACACATAAAGACGAGATTAATAAACATGTTTATCATGCTTCCTCAAAACATTGTTATAATATGTTTAACAAAGAAATCGTGTTTTCATATGAGACCTTGCATCTTGAGAATTATATTCATCCGATGATTAGTTATCTTAAAACAAATTCGAATTCTACAGTTAAATCATATTTTGAATTATTTAATTATAAGAACAGAGTTATTTTAAGAGTAAATGGAGAATTAAAAGGTAGCTGGACAAAAAATGAAAGCGAATTTGTAAAAGGTAGAATATTTGTTGAATTGATTAATGAAATACACAATAAAAAACAGTCGGACTGGCTCATGACAGTTCACGCTTCAGCTATTTCAAACGGAATCAAAACTATTCTTTTTTCTGCATCGCCGGGTAGTGGCAAAACAACAATTGCAGCTATATTAAAAGCACATGGATACCAAATCATTTCAGATGATTTCGTCGCGATTGAGCAATCATCTTTTAATGCTTATCCTCTCCCAATTGCCATGTCAATAAAAGAAGGTTCTTTGGAATTGTTAAAACCTTATTTCCCTGAACTTAACAACTACCCGTTAGTCATTGTAAATTCACAAAAGAAGGTAAAATATCTTCCCGTCGAAGATAAAATGATGAAAATGATATTTCCTGTTAATGAATTCGTTTTTATTAAGTATGATAAGTCGGTTGACTTCAAGTTAGAAAAGATTGAGCCAATGAAAGCATTGAATCGGCTTTTAAATGAAGCCTGGATACCAGGAACTCCAGAAAATATCAGAATATTTTTTGATAGAATATTGAAGGCCTCTTATTATAGCTTAACCTATTCTAATAATGAAAAGGCCCTAGATGCCATAAATAAGCTTTTCCAAAAATGACTAAAAGCGAATTGTATTACTTTGCTTCGAAATGCCTCATAATTCATGAGCATCCGGAATTCGTGAGCGATATTATTGACGCATTCAAAAACGATTTAATTGATTGGGTGCAATTTATTACAATATGTAGTGATAACCTTATTTTACCTACTATTTATTTAAGGTTTCGCTCACACGGATTACTGGAATATCTGCCAAAAGAAGTAGCGGAGCATTTGAAAGAAATCTATGATTTAAATTTCCAGAGAAACAATGAAATCTTAAGACAAATAAAATCTATCAATGAGACTTTAAAAACAAGAGACGTCATTCCGTTATATCTTAAAGGTGCCGGCAATTTAATTGATAATATATACTCTGATATTGGAGAACGACTCATGGGAGATATAGACTTTTTAGTTCAGGAAGAAGATTTTTTTCCTTCTATTTCACTAATGCTTGATGCGGGTTATTTAAATTACATGAATAGTACTTACATAAATATCAGAGAAACTCAGCACTATCCGCGTATCTACAATACTGATTTTGCTGCTGATGTTGAAATTCATAGAATTCCAAACGAATACGATTGTGGCAATTGGTTTAACAATAAGGTAATTTATGATGAAAGGAAAACATTAAACATACAAAGTAAATGTTATGTAGAATCCGACAAGCATAAAATTCTTCATAATTTCATCCATAGCCAACTTGACAACGAAGGTTTTTTATTTGGAAATATTAGATTACGAGACATTTATGACATCTTTCTTATTTCTAAAAGATATTCTCTCAATGAAATTTTATTATCTGCTAAATTCCAAAGAAAAGCAACTGCTTACTTTGCATTTGCAAAAAATGCATTTGATCTTGACAACAATTTTTTCAAAAAGAAAAATTTTTCATACAAAATTCTAAAAATAAGACAACACCTAAATTTAAATTACAAACTATTTTACAAAGTAAATAAGGGATTAATTTTAAGTTACATCTATTTCCGTGACAAAAAAGGATACTATGGCAAACTCATACATCTTTTTTCATCAAAATAGTTACTTAAAACCGAAGAGTAGCTGTCTTTTATTTCCATACAATATAAGTGAGAAAAACTATTAAATTATTTACTCAAAGCTGATTTCGATATCTTCTCTTTTTATGCAGAGAGTCGCTTTTCTTAGTTTTCTGCTTTTTATTTTGAATCCAACTCCCGGGGATTCTCCCCAAGTATCCAATTAAAATTTTTCAATCATCCGTTTTGAGATTTGTAATTCTTTTTCAGCCATAGCAAAAATATAAAACGGCGACAACACAACAGGATAATCTAAAGAATAAAAAAGCAGGAGCTCGCAAACGAACTCCTGCTTTTTATTGTCGAATACTAAATTGTGCTACTTCAGCGGCTGAAGCGTGAAATCAAATTCGTAATCCCGATTATTTACCTGGTATTGCGGTAAAACGCCGGGGCCACAGGTTGCTGTCCCCACGCCGGTTTGCGCAGCATCCAAATGCACGGTCACGGTTCCGGCACTATACAGGTCGTTAATGTGACGGGCTTCGTCAATCACCTGATCGGTATACGGGCGAACGCTAAACTGGAAAAGTGCATCCGAGTCGAAAGCCACGCCTTTTCCGGCTTTGTTTGTCAGGTTCATCCAACGCGTGTCGGTTCGGTTTCCGGTGGCCTGCGGAACCACGTAATAATGAAACATGCGCTCGGCTGTGGTTTCGTAAATGCCAATGCGCCCCGATGCTTTTCGGTCGGCTTGTGTTTCGTGGTCGCCACGTCCGAGGTATTTTACCCGGTTAAATTCATCTTTCATTTCGAAAGTCAATCCAACGCGGGCAAAAGTTTGCACCAAAGTATCCACCGGCTCCAGCGTAGTTTTTACGCTCAATTTCCCGTTTTTATCCACGGCATAAACAAAAGTGGCCTCTCCCACTTTCTGATTTTGGCCGTTTTGCAACTCCACCACTGCAGTTGTGTTTTTGCTGTTTTTACTTACCGAAATTGCTTTTTGCTGCAACTGATTCAGTCCGGCAGCTTTCCACAAACGGGCACTATTCCGGTCGCGGTTATCATTTTCGGTAATCGGGCGGTACAGGCTCAGCACCACCGGTGAAGCCAGCATTTCTTCACCATCAACGGCGTAAGAAGTCAAGGCTCCGGATTTTTCATCTACCTGAATGGCCACTGCAGCAAGCGATTCACTGCTTTGTTTTTTAGCCGGCTTTCCTTCAATTACAAACTGGTCGTAAGCTACCTCCGGAAGCACATCGCTCCAAACCGGTTGTTCATTCGGAGTCCAGCTTAAATCCAAATAAGCCTCGCTACAATTTTTAGGAAGTGAAGCTTTACCCAACGAAACGCTTACTTCTTCCTGTGGCGCTGCCTCAACAACGCGGTTTCCGCTGGCAAGCACTTCGCCGTTGTCGGCCCTTACTTTCCAGTTTAATGTGTAGTTGTTCAGGTTGGTAAAATCGAACCAGTTTTTTACTGAAATCGTCAAGTCCTTCGAATCAACCAGCGAACTTTTTATGTTCTGATATACTTTTTTCACCTCGTACAAATGCGGATGCGGTTCGCGAGCGGCATTTACCAACCCGTTGGCGCAGAAACTCCCAAAGCTCGGCACATTTTCCGGGCCGTAATCGCCACCGTACGACCAGTACCATTTTCCGTTTTCATCCACCTCGCGGAAGGTCTGATCCACCCAGTCCCAAATACAACCGCCCTGAGCCATCGGTTCACTTTCAAACACATTCCAGTAGTCCTGCAAACCGCCCACGCTGTTTCCCATGGCATGCACGTACTCGCACAAAATAAACGGACGGTAAATATCTTCTCTCGCAACGTAAGCTTTAATCTCGTCGATGCTGCGGTACATGCGGCAGTAAATATCGGTGTTGTAGTTTTCTTCGGCACGTTCGTACTGCACCGGACGCGTTGAATCCGTTGCTTTCAGCCAATCGTAGGTGTGCTCGAAATTGCTTCCGTTTCCGGCTTCGTTCCCCATCGACCAGATAACAATGGCCGGATGGTTTTTCGAGCGTTCGTACATGCGTTTTACGCGATCCATGTGCGGCACCAGCCAGGCGGTGTCTTTCGCCAGCGAAGCCGGTCCGTAACCCATTCCGTGCGATTCGATGTTGGCCTCATCAATCATGTACAAACCGTATTTGTTGCACAGTTCGTACCAGTACGGATGCGTTGGATAGTGCGAGTTACGCACGGTGTTGATGTTGTTTTGTTTCATCAGCAACACATCCTGCAACATCAGTTCTTTGCTTACGGTACGCCCCTTGTCGGAGTGCTCGTGGCGGTTTACACCTTTCACCAAAATGGGTTTTCCGTTGACACAAAACTGACCGTTTTTAATTTCAGAGGTGCGGAAACCAATTTCGCGACCGGTTAAATGTTGTTTGCCATCGGCAGTTTCAAGATTTAGTACCAGGTGATACAGGTACGGATTTTCGGCACTCCAGGCCTTCACTTCCGGAATCAGCAGATCGTTCAAACGATAATTTCCTGTTCCCTCAGAAAATTGGCCAGCTATCTTTCCGGCAAAAACTTCATTGTTTTGCTGATCGAGCAACTGGTAGCTTAACACCGGTTTTTCTGCTGCATTCACACCTTCTACCTGAACGTTTAATCCAAACAGGCCATCCTTGTAATTTTCCTTTTCCAACGAAGCAGTAACCGTATAATCAGCAATGTACGCTTTCGGTGTACTGTACAAATACACATCGCGTTCGATGCCACTCAGTCGCCAAAAATCCTGGCACTCGAGGTACGAACCAGCGCTCCAGCGATACACTTCCACGGCCAGCGTGTTTTCACCTTCCTGCA
The DNA here is from genome assembly GCA_041393215.1 of Draconibacterium sp. Taxonomy (GTDB): domain Bacteria; phylum Bacteroidota; class Bacteroidia; order Bacteroidales; family Prolixibacteraceae; genus Draconibacterium. The sequence goes on along the minus strand of JAWKKP010000038.1, from coordinate 4,980 downwards.
GGTAATCAGTGATGTCCCATTCGGCCGGTGTTTTTGAGCCCTGGTTGTAGCCCAGCAATTCGCCATTCACCCAAACATAGTAGAACGAAATCACCCCTTCGAGGCACAGCACCACACGGCGACCGTCCCAGTTTTCCGGCACAGTAAAAGTGCGGCGGTACGATCCCACTTCGTTTTCGGCGTAAGGCACCAATGGCGGATTCTTTTTAAAATTGAATAATTCATGATCGAACTCGTAATTCTCGTTCACATAAATTGCGGTTCCGTAACCTTGTCGCTCCCAGTTTCCGGGCACCTGGATATTGGCCCAGCCACCGGTATAAAAATCGGGCTGGTAAAAATCTTTCGGACGATTATCGGGATTTTTTACCCAGTGAAATTTCCATGCTCCGTTTAAACTTTTGTAATACGAAGAGTTCTGATAGTCGCCCGTCAGCACCGATTCTTTATCTTGAAAAGGCCACACATAACTGTGAGGCGCCAGTTTATTCAGCCCAATGGCATTCTGATTCTGCCATTCCGGCAATTCCTGTGCTGAAACGGAGAGCATTCCTGTTCCCAGCAAAAAAACAAATAGTAATAATTTAATTTTCTTCATTTTTATTCTTCAGCTTTTAATGATAACTAACTATTGATGAGCGGTTTTAATTCATTATCAACTCATCAAAACACATCCATACGCCTTGCCCTTCGCGCAGGTGTCCTTTTGGACAAAGGCCCGGATTTTCGGCTTCAATTTTTATATAACGACCGGAGGCATTTAGTTGGCCAAAGTCGAGGTCTTTTATTTGCGTGCCCCGCTCAAAAATATTTTCCGGTTTTTCGGAAAGTTCGGCTATGGTTGTAAAGGTTTTATTGTCATCTGAAACCAGCAAACGAAGCACTGCCGGGCGATGAACGCCCATTCCATAATTTGACACCGTACCAATTTGTACCGATGAGATGTTTTGTGTGGTTCCCAGGTCAACGACAAAAGCCGCATCTTTGCCGTACCATCCGGCCCATTCAAAATCGCTGTTACGCTCGCTTCCGCGAATCCCATTGGTAAGCACATAAGCGCATTCGTTTTGGCTGATCACGGTACTGCCCGTGGCAATATTTTTCAATACATCCAGCGTCAGGGTTTTGCCTTGCTGTTTTCCGGCGATAAAAGTTGCTGTTTTCACCACTGTGCCCGCTTCCACTGTCAGCGTATCGGTATATGTTGCCGAGCTTTCATTGGGTTCAGTTCCATCGCTGGTGTATCGAATGTCAACGTCGGGGCGAATACAACTCAAGGCAACTTTTAGCTTCCCATTCGAAGGCTGCACCAGATGATCGAGGTTATACATCGATTTGGCATAGGTAACGCCCTGCTGATCAAGTTGCGCCAGGTAGTTGTCCAGAGCTGGCAAAAAAGCCTCCCAGTTGGTTGAACTTTTGGGCGACCAGCTTCGCTCAGCAACGGCTGCCAAACGGGGGAACAACAGGTATTCCACATCTTCGGGCGTTTGGCAAAATTCCGTCCACAACGATCCCTGAATGCCCATCAATAAGGTATCCACGCCTTCTTCCCAATCGGACTGAACGGGTTCGTAATCGTACACATCTTTAAGCGTGTTGTTGCCAAAATACGTGAGCGGCTCAAACCACTGTGGCCCCTGGTAACGTACCAGGTATAATTTTTTAGCGGGTGTCATTACAAAACGGTGTCCCTTTCGGGCCGCAACTAAAGCCGCATCGCCTTCGCCGCGCCAGCCATAAATGATCGCGTCTTCAGGAATTTCGCTGTTGGTGAGTTCATCCCAGCCCATCACTTCTTTTCCTTTGCTTTGCACATAACGGCTCATGCGTTTCATGAAGTAGCTTTGTAATTCTTCCTCGTTCGGAAGTTTTTCCGCTTTCACACGCGCCTGGCAATAGGGACAATTTTCCCAATGTGTTTTGTTGGCCTCGTCGCCGCCTAAATGAATATATTTCGAAGGAAAAAGTTCCGCCACTTCGTCAATTACATCTTCCAGAAAATCGAATACTTTATCCTTACCTGCACAGTAAATAATGGCTGCCTGTTTGGTGTTCAATCCGGGCAATACCGTAATGGGTTTCTCTACTACCGAACAAGCCAACTCAGGATAAGCTGCCAGCGCTGAGTTGGAATGGGCGGGCATTTCAATTTCAGGAATGATTTCGATTTGACGCTCCTGAGCATAAGCAACCATCTCCCGGATATCAGCCTGCGTATAAAAACCACCTACCGTTGTTTTTTCCCCGGGCTTTGCAACTTCTCGTGCAGGAAAAGGTTCATCACGTTCAACGCGCCACGCTCCCACTTCCGTTAGCTTCGGATATTTTTTTATTTCAATACGCCAACCGTTATCATCCACCAAATGCAGGTGAAGTTTATTCATTTTTAGCACCGACATATTGTCAATAATGCGTAACACGGTTTCTTTCGGGATGAAGTAACGCGACACATCCAACATTAATCCGCGGTATCCAAAACGAGGCGCATCGTTGATTTCAACTGCCGGAACGGTCCAACTTTCGTGCACTTTTTTGCTACCGGCAATAGCCGAAGGCAGCATTAAGCGCAACGATTGAAAGGCATAAAAGAATCCGGCTTCGCTGTTAGCTGCAATCCGGATTTTCCCGGGCGTTACCTGCAGATGGTATGCTTCTTCTTTCAAACCCGAATCGGTAACCAATACGATGTCAGCCTGCAAGCTATTTTGCTCAATTTCGGGTTTGAATCCGGCAGTTGTTTCAAAGCGCTTAAAAAACTGCGCGGCCACTTGTCGCTGCATTTCATTTTCAACGCTGCAACGCGTTTTTGCTGAAAATTCAAAACTTCCTGCATGCTTTTCCAGCGATGCCGGAGCAGGAACAATGGCATTTTCCGTTGCTGTATTTTGGGTATAGGAAATACATCCGGCGCTACCAATAAGCAGCAGTATTCCCACAAAGAAACTTATTCTTTTCATCTAAAACTGATTAATTCAATTCATAAAAAATGGCAATACAATTCCAGGACAGCCAATTTCTGTCCTCCGAAAACCGTATGTGTCAAATTATATCTGTGTCCTTCTACTCGATAATTATGTCAAGTTCGGCAACGCCCAGCACCTGCTGTCCATCTGCCACTGCGGTAGTGGCAAATTTCAGAAAACGCGTTTTTACCGGCTTGCCAAAACGAATGCTTTGCGTAATAGGATTGTTGCGAATATTTGAAAAGTTACCGGCTGTAACTTCGTTCCAGGTTTTGCCGTCGTTGCTGCTGTATATCTTATAATTCAGTGCAATTCCCTGCGACCAGCGCGCCTGATCGGGCAGGTAAGTTAATCCGGCAAACGAAATTTCTTCGCCAAAATCAACCCGCACTTCCTTTTCACCCTTTTTGCTGATCCACGAGGTGTTGGGTTTTCCGTCAAACAAGGAAAGTTTCCCGGAATTGTCGTTCAGAATTGTCCATTGTTTTTTCGACAAGCCAAACGTCTGCTCCCCCACTTCGCCATGGTTTTCGCCACTATATACAATGGCTTTTACGGTAACTTCACCATCGCTCAAGAACGGCGCTGAGTATTTTTCTGAATTTCGAGAAGGTGAAGAACCATCGGTGGTGTAAAACACTTCGGCAAATTTCTCGGGCGAATAAATACTCACTAAACCTTCCTGGTCGCGCTGAATGGTTGGCTCAGACAAAAGAATGGGCGCATTGTAGGCCGAAACTTTTGTTATCATTGCCGGTGCCAGTGCAGCTTCAAAAGTGATGCGTATTTTTTGCGTACTGATGGGCAGAAAACGTAAAATGCGTTTGTAGCCAATCGTTGTTTCGCGAGCCAGTTCTTTCCAATTTCCATCTTGCCAATAATCAACATGAAATGCTTTTACGCGCTGTCCTTCGGGAATGTATTCCTGAAGGAGCAGGCGGTTCAAGGTTTCCGTTTTCTTGAAATCGATTTGCAGGAAGCTTTCCTGATCGCCGGCCTGCCAGTACGAATCGTAGTTGTTATCGAAAGCGTTATTTAGATTTTTTTTGTTGTTGGATGAAAACTGACATTTTGAGCTTACCAAATCTTCTTTAAAATCCTGACCCAGTTGCTGTTTCCATTCGATCAGGCGCGCTGAATCGATGGGGTGTACCAGCCCGCGTTTATCCGGACTGAGGTTAAGCAGCAACAAACTGTTTCGGCCTACGCTTTCGTAATAAATGTCCATCAGGCGAGGCAAAGTTTTTACCTGGTGATCTTCAGCAGCATGGTAGTACCAGCCCGGGCGCACCGACACATCGGTTTCGGAAGGTAGCCAGCGTGTGCCGTTTTCGTGGCCTTCGTTTAATTGAAGCACCGCGCGTTTATCTTTGCTGAACTGGTCGTTTGGCAACAAAGTACTCCAGTGCGTTTTGGCCGCGTGGCCTTCTTCGTTACCCACCCAACGAATGTCGGGGCGGCCGCCGCCATGCACAATACAATTGGGCTGTAAGTCGCGAACAATATCGATAAATCCATTCCAGTCGTAGAAATCTTCGGCAATGCTTCTTGTGTGCAGCGAATCGGTACCGTAGTAGCCGCGCCCACCATTAGCGCCATCAAACCAAATTTCGAAAACATCGCCGTAATTTGTCAGCAACTCGGTTAACTGATTTTTGAAAAACTGATTGTATGCCGGCTTTCCGTAATCGGGATGGTTACAATCCCAGGGCGAAAGGTAAAGCCCCATTTTCAGGCCGTACTTTTTACAGGCGTCCGAGAATTCGCGCACCACATCGCCCTGCCCATTTTTCCACGGTGAGTTTTTTACACTGTGTTCGGTGTAGGCCAAGGGCCAAAGACAAAATCCATCGTGATGTTTGGCCGTTAAAATAACCCCTTTCATTCCGGCATCTTTACAGATTTTCACCCACTGTTCGCAATCCAAATCGCTTGGGTCAAACAACTGTGGCGACTCGTTTCCGTAGCCCCACTCCATATCGGTAAACGTATTTATGCTGAAATGTACAAAGGC
>JAWKKP010000037.1:0-55258 GCA_041393215.1 Draconibacterium sp. | reverse complement strand
GGAAAATCCCACAGGAGATAAAGCAATGGACGACTTTGCAGTCGCAATAGACAACACCCCAAAGATTGTTTTTTCCCGCACACTGAAAAATGTAGATTGGGAAAGCGCAAGATTAGCAAGTCAAGACCTTGAGAAAGAAGTTTTGGAACTCAAACAACAATCAGGTAAAGACGTATTTGTGTGCAGTCCGAGCCTCATTGTAGCTTTGACTAAACTTAATTTAATTGATGAATATCAACTTTGTATTCACCCGGTTATCGCAGGAAGTGGTTTGCCGTTATTTAAAAACATCAGCGAAAAAATCACGCTTACACTTATAAAGACCAAAACGTTTAGCGGTGGTGCAGTCATTCTGTATTATGAGCCGGTTAAAAACGACAAATGATTTATATCCATCCAATGCGTTGGGAATTGATTATTAAGTAAAACCTTATTCATTGAATCGGTTATATCTTCAAGCGAATTCACCAAAGTGCCATTCAAATCAAAAATTACTCCTTTAAATTCTTTAGTACATCGTATTACAGAACCTAATACATTTATTTTATGCTTAATCGTTTTCCTTGTTGGCAGTGGTTGGTTTCAGCACTATCAGCTGAAGTATTACTGCAACGGCAACCGGAATAGCAAGCATGGCCATGTCTCTGCCAAGGTTGCCCGAATCAGTCGATTTACCCAGCAATTCGGTTACAAACGCACCGGCAAAAACACCGGTAAGGTTCATTAATCCGTAGCCCGCTGCACGGTGGCGTGGCGACACAAACTGACAGAGTATCGGCATATTGTTGGCATCGAACATTCCAAATCCGATTCCGAACAAAACTCCACCACCAATAATACCGGCAAATCCATGCCCCATCCCCAGCAATAGTAATGCAGGAATAGTAAGTGAAAGCCCGATGGCACCGGTATAAATTCGTCCTCTGACGTTCTTCCCAATCCAGCGGTCGGCCAGAATACCTCCTGCGATTACACCGATAAACGAAGACGCTGCAATCGTAATGGTAGCCAACGGTCCTGCTTTCGACATATCCATACCAAGGCTTTCAGAAAATAAGGTAGGCAGCCAGTTTTTGGTTGCCCATCCGGGAAAACTCGGCGCAGCAAAATAGAAAAGAATCACCCAGAAACTAATTGTTCCGAGCAACATACCCAAACTTTTTGTGATGGATGCAAAGCCACTGAGTTTTTCAGTTTTTGTGTCATGCGTAACCGGAGCAGCAGCAAAACGGTCTTTTTTCTCACGCAGGAAAAAGATGAGTATAACGCTGTATACAATTCCTATCAATCCAAAAGAATGGAAAGCGGTTTGCCACGAAAACTCGTGCGCCACGGTAGCTCCAAAGCCTCCAATGGCCTGACCGAGATACAGACCGGTCATGTGAATACCAATTGCTAAAGAGCGGGTTCGTCCTTCATGGTAATCGGCAATCAGCGCGAGAGCAGCAGGAATATACAAGGCTTCACTAATCCCCATAAGGGCTCTAAGTACATATAAAACCTGAAAATTATTGGAGTAGCCCATCGACAGGGTTACGGCCGACCAAACGGCTAAACTTCCAACAATCAACCATTTTCTGTTCACCCGGTCGGCCACAATTCCGGCGACCGGGCTCATAAAACCATATATCCATAGAAACACCGCCATTAAACGGCCAAAATTCTCAGCCGTTTCCAGCTCTTTTATGTCGATCATCATCGATACCTTCATGGTCGATAACATCTGACGATCCATATAATTCAAAAGGGCAACCACCCATAAAAGTCCGACTACTACCCAGGGATATACTGATTTTATTTTGCTTTGGTTCATTTTATTTCGATTTGATACTTTTTGATATTTAGTTTCGATTATGATTATCCGTAATTATGTATTTTCTCGAGCGTTTTCCAAACCTGGAACATACCGCGCGGAACATGGAAACATCCTTTCCATTTGCCGCCTTTCAGGTTAAGCAATACTTCTCCCTGACGATTGAGATAACCAAACCATTCGCCAAACTCAGCATCGGCAAAATGCGCCCATGAATAGTCGTGTACTTTTTCAAACCAGGCCAAACATTCTTCGTTTCCGGTAAGCGCGTACCCTTTAATCAGTGTGATTAATGTCTCGATGTGCACCCACCAAAGTTTCTGGTCCCATTCAAGTTGTTGCGGCGGGTTTCCTTTAATATCGAGGAAATAGAAAATTCCACCGTATTTTTCATCCCAGCCATATTTCAGCGTTCGCAAAGCAATATCAACTGCTTTTTGCGCCAACTCCGGCCTTTTTAAGCGTTCCGACAGGTCCATGATAAACCACATCGCTTCGATGGCATGCCCCGGATTCAACAGGCGTCCTTCAAACGAATCGGAAAAACTTCCGTCGGGATTCACATTTTCCAGAATCAATCCGGAATCGGGCTGATAGAAAACTTCCATTACTTCGTGCAATACTTTTTCAACCGTACTGTTCACCAGTTCAGACTCCAGCAGATGCTCGATTTCCAGCGCGAGATTGCACATAATCATAGGCAATGAAAAGCCCTTTAACGGACGTGTGCCGGGCACCAGCTTGTTATAGTCGCCTTTGGGATTATCGCTTCGTTTTAAAATATTCTGAAAGGTATCTTTTGAGATAGCGGCAAACTCTTCGCTTCCGGTGGCTTTGCTCAGCTGGCCAAATGCCATTGTAGCAAAACAATCAGAAAAAATATTGTAAGGCTTCACCAGCGGTTGTCCTTCGCGGGTAAGCGAAAAATACCAATTCAGGTTACCGTCGTGTCCGTATTTTTGCAAAAAGGCAGCGCCATCGAGGGCAATCTGCAACCATTCCTGCTTTTGTTCCACTTCGTTGTACAGTTTGGCAAACATCCACACCTGGCGGGCTTGCAGCCAAATAAATTTATCGGTATCAAACACCTTTCCTTCACGGTCTAAACAGGTGAAATAACCGCCAAATTCCTTGTCGAGCGAATTAGCTTCCCAAAAGGGAACCACTTTGTTTAACAGCTCGTTTTTATATTGTTCCGATAAAACTTTAAAATCCATTTTTTTTCAGTTTAATGTATTATTCCTGTTCGTTTACAGAAATATCGGCAAAAGTAACTTTTGGAGTACGCACCCCTGGTCTTACTTCTCCGTTGGGGATGTAAATCCGGTTGTTGAATTTTACCGCCAGGGTAGTCACCTGTGTCGGAAAAGGAAGTTCTCCCTCTTGCACACATTCTCCGGTAAGCGTGTTGTATAAAAACAATTGACGACTAAACCCCGGGTGTCCTTCCAGGTGTTTTATTTTCTGATTGTTTATTATTTGTTTTTCTTCGGGAGTTTCGGCTGCAGCTACTGCATTCAGAAACGCTTCGGTTTTGTTGAAAAGACGTCCATCGTCGCCACCCAAAAGAACGATGTGCGTGTTACCCACTGCAACGCCGGTTCCGGCGGCAAGGGGTACCTGATTATTTTTAGCACCGCTTATATCTCCAACCTGTTCCCACGCTTTTTTCGAAGGCGAATATTTCAACACCCAGCTAAAAAATGTGCTTAGCTCGCCGTCTCTGTTGCGGCCTCCCAAAACGTAAATGCAGTCCTCGTTTCCGTCGTTCTGACTTACCACCACGGCATTCGATAACGGGCCGGGCATGCTGGGAAGTGCTTCCCATTCGAAATCAGCTTTAGCCACATCGGCACAATACAACGACGAGATATTTCCGTCCTTTCCTGAGCCTCCGGCCACATAAACCACCGATCCGATAGTTGCCGCGCCACAATTTGAAACGGCTACCGGGAAATCTGTCAGGCTGCTGATTTGCACCTCGCCCTGTTCGAACTTCAGTTTTAAAACGCCGGAAACCGGTCCATTCACGTTTTCGCCTCCAATACAAATAACCTCGTCATTCACCGATACACAGGCCGAATAAGCCAAGGGAGCCGGAAGTATTTGATCGGCCACCTGCCATGTTTCGGCATTTTCCTTCAGGTTAAAAAAGAAAATATCGTCGTAATAGGTTTTTGTCCCTCCCTGCCAGGGAAAGGAATCCGGAAAGTTGGAACCTCCGGCAACAACCAACATTTCTGAAGATACTCCGGCCAATGCACCTGCAAGCCCTCTTTGTTCCTGCTGCCCCGCAGTTGGCGGAATATCCGGCAAACTTCCCCACTTGATATTCATAGCTTCTTTTTTTTCAACGGGAGAGCATTGAAACAGCGCTCCCCCTAAAATGATGATTGAAAATATTCTTGCTTTTCGCTTAAAGCGTACTGAAAAGTTCCTGAATTTGTAGTCCCTGAACATCTTTTTCAAACTTTTGGTAGGCTTCACTGCTCATATTTTTTATAGGTAAACGGAATTCTCCGCATTCAAAACCAATATAGCGCATGTAGGCTTTACCGGTTGCGATACCGCCGTATTTGCCCAGCAAGCGAATCATATCGATGGATTGTTGTTGCAATTTACGTGCTTTTGCGAGGTCGCCCTTATCAAAAGCGTCAATCAGCTGATAATACAATGGCGCTGCATAGTTGTAAGTACTTCCTACTCCACCGCGTGCTCCCAGCACCAATGCCGACAACAGGTTCTCGTCGCGGCCCCAAAGCATGTCGTATTTTCCGTCAGCAAAATGGATGCAAGTCAGAAAATCCATAAAATCTTCGTGTGTGTATTTGATTCCAGCGAGGTTGGGAATCATACTTGCTGCATGCTGCAAGAAATCGTACATGGGGACAAAGCATCCTGAGAGTACCGGAATGTGGTAAAAATAAAAAGGTACATCAGGAACCGCTTCTGCTACTTTTGCACAATATTCGGCCAACTGACCACCCGAACCGGGTTTGAAATAATAAGGTGCCAGCATAGCAATGGCATCTACTCCACACTCTTCCGAATGCTTGGCGTTTTCAATACATTCTTTGTAGGAAGTACCGCCAATCAGGTTAATAATTTTAAGTTCTTTTTTACCAGAAGCCGCTTTTACCCACTCCTCTGTAATTTGCATCTTTTCCTTTTGCGACAAGGAAACTCCCTCTCCGGTTGAGCCATTTACGAAAGCGCCAACCACTTTATTCTTCTCCAGTAATCCGACGTAATCCGGAATTTTGCCATAAACCACTTCTCCTTTGTTGTCCATTGGAGTGAAGGGTGCTGCGATAAGGCCGTTAAATTTATTCATGTTTTCAATTTTTTTAAAATCTCTTTCGAGATGCTTCTCTTTATATTCAATAATTCTGTATAAGTCAAGCTACAGTGGACAGACTACCCGAAAGGTAGATGCCGGCCACCCGTTTTCGTTTACCAGGTTTGCTCTGGAAAAAGGTTTCCAACCGTAACGAACCTGTTCTATCTTTTTATTCTTCGAATCGATAATGATTTTATTGTCCTTCTGCTTTGCCGTAACCGGATGAAACAGGCCATCTTCTCCGGCCACTTCCAGTTCGCGAAGCGCTTCTCCATCCGATGTTTTCAGCTGCGCTGCATGCGAAAAAGTAAGAATCACTTTATCCTTTTCCTGCGTTACGTCGCTAATTTCCGGCCCGCCATCCGGAATGTCTTTCATCCCGTAATTGCGCGACAAGGCCAGATTAGCAAAACGTTCGCCAATTTCGATTTTATGTTTTGGATGAACATCCAGCGAATCGCCCAAATCGCTGGTTACCACCATTGCCGTGTTGGGAATGCTGAGCGCCAGTTCCCGCTGGGTTTCGCGGAAATACGGCCACGACGGACGGTTGATACTTGATAGCTGCGCAAAATAGAAAGGCATTTCTGCATCGTTAAACGCCGAGCGCCACGATTTTACCAGCGCCGAAAAAGCATGTCTGAAATGTTCGGCATTGTGGGCATTCGATTCGCCCTGGTACCAGATGACTCCGGCCACCGGAATTCCCTGCACCAATGGCATACCAGCCTCGTAAATGTAAGCCGGCTCGTAGGGATGACGCTGCAGTTTGTTTTCGGCCAGTTCAATGTTGGTCGCTGCCCGCTCGCGGCACCACCCCTGGATAAAATCGTTCTTTTTCCAATCGGTAAGTACATCCACCAAGTAAGGGTCAAACTCCAGCATTTTACGATCGATAAACGCTTCGGCCGGTGCACCACCAACGCTGAGTTGTATCAGTCCAACCGGAACCTTCAGTTTCTCATTCAGCTGTCGGCCAAATGTGTAACCAATTGCCGAAAATTCGGCTGCAGCATCGGAACTACTCGGTTCCCATTCGCCGTCAAAAAAATCGAGTTGATTTACTTTTTCGAGCGTGGTTAAGTCCCAGTTTTTATTATCGGTACGCGCAAGGCTTTTTATCTTGAACAGACGAAGATTGGAGAAGTCGGCGGCATTGTCAATCAGCGTTGAAGCATTAACTGCGTGTTTTGTTTCAAAGTCCATGTTCGATTGCCCGGCACAAAGCCACACTTCGCCCACTAAAATATCTTCAAGCAAAATTGATTCGTTACTGTCGCTACTCACTTTTAGTTCGTAAGGTCCTCCGGCAGCCACCGCTTCGAACGTAACCGCCCATTCGCCGTGTTCGTTGGCTGTACAGGTTCTTTTTTGACTGGCAAAAGTTAAGGTAAGTTTTGTTCCGCTGTTGGCTTTTCCGTAAACCGGAATGGGCTTTTTTTGCTGCAGCACCATGTGATTCATAAAAACCGGCGCCAGGCTCAATCCTCCAAAATCGCCCGTGATATTTTCGTAAACGGTTTGCGCTAAAATTCCGGCTCCTTCCACATTCGGGTGAAGGGCATCGGGAAATAACCCGGGACGGCCGTACAATGAGGGGTGCAAATCGATTAACCCGGTTTTACTGTTTTTTGCCACTTGTTCAATGGCATCCTGAATTTGCCAGAACCAGTCGCGCGTGCCGGATTTAAAACGCGGGTGCGTATTAAAAATAGGAGTCATTTTGCAAATGTACATTTGCGGATTGCTGGAGTTGTGTGTACGGAACGAATCAATCAGCGCCATGTAATCAGGCACAAACTCATCGCGGTAATTGGGCCAGTTGCGCGGGTCGGTATCGTTTAAACCAAGATGAATGATAATAATGTCGGCATCAAATTTCAGGGCGTCGGGATACTCGGGCATTTCCACATACGGACGGTGCCCTTTGGTTAAAAGCGTGGCTCCGCTGTGCCCGAAATTCTGCACCTCGTAAGCGTCGCCCAACAAACGTTGTAACTGCGAGGGATACGAATCACGCTCCGGATTTTTTAACAAATAGCCGCGTGTTACTGAATTCCCCACACAGGCTACCTTTATTTTCTTTTCAACATTTTGGGGTGATGAAATAGCATCCGCATGTTGGTCGAGACTCGTTAAAAGCATCGAGCAAATAAACAACAGTACTATTTTTTGTAATTTCATTTTCTGAATTGTTTATTTTATATCAGCTGAAAACTTCAGACCTTCAACTTCTTTTATGGTTCCATTATTATCCTGAACCGGCACAAAAGTGAACATACGTTTCCATGTCTCATTTTTTACCGGAATTTTCAGCAGCACCGTATTCCAACCCTTTTTCAGGTGAATAGAAGCCGGCTTTCTGAAAAAGTAATTTTCATCGGTAAATGGAATTTCTTCGGTGTTGCTGGCCAGCCCCGGTTTATTCCATTCAGGCGCGGCAATCAGTTCGCCATTCAACCAGACTTTCGGATGGGTATTGTGCCATTTGCCATTTTGCGGGAACGGGCCTCCCCGGCGTCCTGCCGAGCGCGACCAGTCGTGAAATCCGATCCAGGCACCCACCGTTTGTTCTTTTGGCGACCAAATTTGCGTGTAGGCATAATAAGTTCCTGTTTCTTTTGGGAAATGCGACGGATAACCAAAGTAGTGCGTTAACTGAATTGTTCCGCCATAAAGTGGCCCCTGCCAGATGTAATTTGCTGTGTCGATACGGTAGGTTTCCAACAACTCATCTTCTACCGGAAAGGCAACATCAACATCTCCACCATTCGCGATTGGGCCCAGAACTTTCCATTCAATGTTTGATTGTTTTACATACGGAAACGGTTTTCCCTGAAAATATTTATCGCGATGTTCGATCATTCTGTCCTCAAAAGCGCTGAATTCATTGAATAGTTCACTTCCTTTTTCCGGCAGTTTTGCCAGGTAGTTTTCGCCAAAATCGGCTTTCTGACCGGTCCACGACGTTTCGGCGTAGGTAACAATTCCCGAATACACCGGATTTTGCACCAGAATGTCGTAAGCCTCGTTCACGTTATTGTCGTTCCAGCAACAGAAAATGCCACCCATGCGCAGCGAATCGCCTTGGGCAGCGCCGTTAATGCGGTCGAAGTACAACTGAGTGATGCCCGACAGCGGATCGAGATGGTTCACATAATTCAAGCGGCAGTCGATGTAACGGTGCCCCGGTTTCGGATGCCCGTTCGATGACCACAATTGCGTAATGGAAACCGAATCTCCTTCGATATGCTGGCCCGGACGCCAAACAATGAGTTCGCGGCCATGGTATTGCGTTACCCGCTCAAGCAGCGCCGGCAAAAGCGTTGGCGCCGGTCTTTCGTAGTCGTGCCAAACTTCGTCGGTTCCCAAATGAATGTAAGGCATAACCTCCGCCGGAGCCAGGCTGCACAATTCGTCAACCAGGTCGATTAAAACCGGCTGCACACGCGGATCACTCATCGTTTCAAAGCCCATTGCTTTGCGGAAAGCTGCGCTGTGTCCGGGAATATCGAACTCGGGAATAAGCGTAATTTTTCGTTCCTGGCAATAAGCAACCAGCTCTTTAAAATCTTCCTGGGTGTAGAATTTCCCTTTTTCACGTGTCATACTTTCCGCCGCGTTCAACTGCGGATAGATTTTGCTCTCCAGGCGCCAACCCGGATTTTCGGTCATGTGAAAATGAAACACGTTAAACTTGTAGGCTGCCAATACATCGATTTGCTCTTTCAGCATATCCATCGGTTGGAAATTGCGGCCCACATCCTGCATAAAACCACGAATGCGAAAAGCCGGCCAGTCAACAATCGCACAGCCTTTCAGGTAACGTTTCCCATTTTTTTTGAAAACCAGCTGTTTGACGGTTTGCAGGCCGCGGTAAATTCCGGTTTCGCTTGTGGCTTCCAGAATTACAGAATCAGCCGAAACACTTAATCGATAAGCTTCATCGCCATTAAGCTGAACATCCGGAATATCCGGAACGATATGCTGTACAAAACAAGTGCTGCTGTCGGCCATATCAAAATACTTTGACCTCCATTCCACTTGTTGAGGCATGGGTATTAAGGCAGGAACCGGGTCTTTTTCTGTGTTGCATGAAAAAAGCACTCCAACAACCAGCAGCGCTGTCAGTAATTGGTAATGTATTAGGTTTGTATTCAAGATTCAGGTTTTAGGTTTCTAGTCTGGTATGATATCCGAAACAGGAACACTCTGAAAATAAAGCTCCTTCACACCTTCATAAAGAATCCCAACGGTATTTTCGTTTACCATCGTCATGCAGGAATAGCCAAAGCCATCGGCTTCATTCAATTCCAATTGATACGCTTCGGGCCAGGTCATTCCTTCATCCAGACTTGCTTTTATGGTCATGTTGGTACGATGATTTTTATTATTGGGATTTGAAAAGAACAGCACTCGTTTGTCTGCCCCGTCAAAGGTTAAATCAGTAGCAATCAAACTGGCCATGCAATTGGGTTCCGGCAATGCCGAATTCGATGAAGGATGGATCTCCCAGGTTTTACCGAGGTCTTTTGTAATCGCAACTGCACGACCGTTTGTTTCCGATTTATCTTTTCGGTTGCGGTCGTCGCGCATGTTCAGCATCAGACTGCCATCGCTTAATTCCACTACTTGGGCTTCGGTGGTATTGGGTTTTGCCCCGGTGCCAATGTGCCAGGTTTCGCCTCCGTCTTTGCTGAATACGATGGTCGAATGAGCGGTATATTGACCTCCATCGAGCGATTTTTCGCCGACATCCGCTTTAAACTGTGCCGGAAAAACTATGGTTCTGTCCACCAGTGTAATCCCTTTTCCTGGGCCTTGCAAAAGCAACTGCCATGCCGGATCCTTTATTTGTTTTGTAATGTTGACTGGCTCTGACCAGGTTAGGCCGTCATCGGTACTTTTCACCAGCATCAACTGGCCGGTTTCTTCCGGTTTCATTCCGGGTTTGGAACCCCACCACAACATATCTTTTTCGGTAGCACCACTCATCCACAGAGCAGCCACCCAAAGGGTTTCTGTTGTGTGGTCATAAAGCACACAGGGATCGCCAATGCCATTAAGCCTTTCCGAACGCCCGCCCCATTCGCCCATGTCCATAATTACGTTCATCGGGTCCCAGGTTTGCCCGCCATCGATGCTGCGGCTCATGCCGATATCAATATCTTCCTGTAAGTCTTTGCTGTTGTTGTAACGGTTATCGTAAACGGCAATTAGTGTACCTTCATTGGTTGTTACCAATCCGGGGATACGATAGGTGTCGCAACTGTCTTGTCCGGCAGCACGCACCACCTTTGCAGGGCGATAAGCAAAAGGTTGCTCCACATCGATTGCGAGGCGTTTTCCTCCCAATGTTAAAATGGCTTTTTCAACTGAAAAACGCTGTGTTAATACTGCATCGTTTTTCACCTGAAACTGAAAAGCCAGCGTATGACTTCCGGAGGCAAACTCTGCATCACCCTTAATCTCCATTTCATTACCGGCAAGAAGAAAGGCTTTTGAGAAGTTCGTAGTAAGTGTATCGGTAGTTAAAGCAGCCGTCCATTCAACATCAACTGAATTTAAAAATTCAGCCTGGCTGCCTTCAGAGAGAAGTAAAGTAATTTTTTTGAGTTTAAAGCTTTTTCCCTGCTGAATTTCTATGTTTATCTGAAAAACTCCAGAATTCTCGCGCTCCACAAATAACGGAACTCTGTTTTGACTGACAGAAGAGTTTGTTACACCTTCCAGTTGAGTTTGAATTGATCCGGTACAAGCAGAAAAGCTTACTGCTATTACTCCCAGTACTTTAAGCAGGTAATATCTCATGTTTATCAGATTTTAATTTATTACAAATATAGAAACTCCTTTGCAGCATTTGTTTATTTGTAATCAGGGGCAAAATAACCCCTGATTACTACTAACCTAACTAAATCTATGCTTCCCGGAAACTAATATCCCGGTGTTTGTTCCAATTTTGGATCGACATTCAGCGTATTAACATCCACCGGCCACAGCAATTTGTATGACTCGCTTGTATTTAAAACAGCAGGATTTCCATAATTTACCAGATTGGAAAATGCAAGAGGATTTCCTGATGCATCGTGCATACGACGTACATCGAACCAGCGTTTTCCTTCGCAAACAAATTCTTTATCGCGCTCGGATAAAATAGCAATTTCGTTTGTTGCAAAATCTGCATTTACATAGCCATGAACAGCAACATCGTAATTATCGCCATAAGCTCTTTCACGAATCATATTGATGTACTGCGCAGGGTTGCCATTTTTCATGTTTTCAACTTCCGCCAGCATCAACAGTACATCGGCATAACGATAAACAGGAATGTCGTCAGCATAAACCCGGTTACCATCCCCATTGATCAACCCCATAAATTTGCGCATGATTAACCCACCATTGATGAGCTCTCCGGTTGTTCCATCCTTGTCGTAAATATCCAAAAACGTGGAATACTTGCGAGAATCGAGCCCATCATAACTTTCAAATAATGGGAAAATATATTCGTGACGCAATAAACCATTTCCTTTGGTTTCAAGTGGGTCTACAGCTGCAGAACCGTCTGCTAAATATTTAGTTGCAATAGTGTTTAGCTGATAGCGAAATAAGTAGTGAAAAGTAGTTGCTTCTGTATCAAGAAAACGAAGCGCAAAGATAATTTCATCATTTCCTTTCTTGTCGTATTTAAAAACGGAAGAATAATCATCCAACAGCGAGAATTTTCCTTTTATTTCGTTCAAGGCACTTTCGGCAACCGTTAAATCGCCTGAAACAGGAGACTGATCGCCGGTTGTAACTTTTGCCGACCACAGATAGATATCAGCTTTTAGCATTAAAGTTGCATACTTGGACCATGCTCCTTTCTGATTTTGGATAGCATCGTTTGAACCAAAATTGTTTTCCGATTTTTCGATATCGCTTTTTATAAAATCGAGTACTTGTTTAGGAGTACTTCTTTCAGTGTACAAAGGCTCTGCACTGTTTTCGCCCTGCATAACTTTGGGCTCGGTAATAACAGGCACACCTCCGTATGTTTTATACAGGTAACTATACAGGAAAGCTCTCAACCCGTACAACTGGCCCAGGTAATAATTTTTATTGGCATCGGTCAAAAAATCAACCTCGTTCTCCAGTTTAGCAATCCCCAGGTTTACCGAAAGAATACGTTGATAAAATCCGCCCCATCCGCTAATTCCGGTTTTATCTTTTGTAAAATCCTGATCTTTAACAGGACTTGAATCATTCAGCGAAGTACCAGTAGAACCTGTTCCGCTTTTTAGGAGTCCACCTCTTTCTTCTCCCAAAAGATAGAATGTTGAGTGCAGATCACGAATCTGGCTATGAACACCCAATACGTAGCCATTAACCTGTGCTTCGTTTTGCCAGAAGTTTTCACTTCCGTAGTAGTCGAGCGGTCCCAAATCAAGCGAATCGCAAGACACTAATGAAACAAAAAGAAGAATTAAAATCTTTATTTTTATTATATGCTTTTTCATCTTATTAATATTGTTTGTTTTCAAAAGTATAAGATGGAACTCCCATGATTTTATTCATTTGCGTATGTAGCAAAAACTTGTCATGGTCGTTTCATTTCTTATCAATTTTAAATTAATGTCTTTTTAAAACTTAACATTTATACCAAAAATCACTGTTTTCGGACTTGCGTATCCGGCCCACTGCTGACTTGCTCCATATATTTCAGGATTGTTCAGTTTTGAAGCTGTTAAATAGCCCAGATTTTGACCGGTTACAGATAAAGTTACATCTTTTAACCTAGTGACTTCCAATGCTGATTCAGGAAGTGAATAAGAAAGAGAAACCTCTCTAAAGGCTAAAAAATCGCCTTTGTAAATCCATTGTGACGACATACGTGCATAATTTCTTGACCCCAACTGGTCGGCCCAGCGATATTCTGCAAATTCTGCTGTCGGATTTTCGGGTGTCCAGGTGTTTCTTGTTTCAATAAGCGAATTGTATGTACCTTGCGCCATTGCCATAAACCATGGTCGTTGAGCATCTACCTGTACAAAGCCAAGTGAATAGTCCATTCTGGCGTATAATTTAAAACTTTTATAAGTTAAGGCTGAAGTAAGACCCCCAAACCATTTCGGACGTGTATTTCCCATTTTCACCATGTCGAAGTCATCAATAACACCGTCTTCATTAACATCTAACCAGTTCATGTCGCCAGGTTTTAAAGCCAGGCCACTGCCCTTATTGTCGCCCAAGGCATCCCAGGCATCGGGACCATAAACCGGGCGGGCATTCGACCCAAACATACCGGTTGTAATATCTTTCCGGGTTGCTGCCACAGCGTTTATCTCATCCCAGTTATCAAAAACGCCCAGAGCCTTAAATCCGTACAAATCGCCAGGTTGCTGGCCTTCTTGGTATCCACCAACCCACATCAGATTACCCGTTGTTCCATCATACACCTGGAAAGCTCCCTGACGGTTGTTCTCCAAACCATTATCAGGGAGTTTCTCAACAATACTTTTATTGTAGGTAATATTGGCTGAAACATCCCATTTCCAATCACCTTTTCTTAACGCTTTAAACGACATATCTACTTCTAACCCCTTGTTTCTGTACTCACCATTGTTTGAGCTGATGGAACTTATACCCGATGATATTGGAAGCGGAATGTTTGCGTACTTGTCCAATGTTAAACGGTTATAGTACGTAAAATTTGTATTGATCTTGTTTTCGAGGAAACTCACATCAACACCAAACTCTGCTGTTTTGGAACGTTCCCATTTCATCCCTGGATTTGGAATATTTCCAACAACATATCCTACTGTATTATTATAATTAGTATTTCCATAACTTCCTTGCAGCACGTAAGCGTCAATATCGTTTGGATTTCCGTTCAAATCGGAAACATTACCGTTCAAACCGTAACTGGCTCTCACTTTCAAGAAAGAAATCAACGCATTATAATCACTCATGAAATTTTCTTTATTCACGATCCAACCGGCTGATACACCGGGGAAAAATCCCCATCGATTATCGCCTAACAGACGAGAATAGCCGTCGTAACGGAATGTTCCGGAGATTAGATACTTTTCTGCATAATCGTAATTTACACGTCCAAAGTAAGAGCGAATTCTTTCTTCGATATGATAGGTGTCGATGGAACGTTTTCCTTCTTCGGTAGAGGTAAGTGCGAGGTCGCTGAAATCGTCGGTCGGGGCGCCGCTACCGCTGGCGCTTAAGCCTTTCCACTGTTTGTCGTAATATTCGTAACCCACCAAGGCGCTTGCCGAATGATTCCCTTTTGAAAGGTCGTAATTTAATACGGCGTTGTATGTTTGGCTTAACTCTTTATTATAGCTGGCCGACGAGCTTCGACTAGTACTCCAAACTCCTGGCCTTGACAAATAGTCCTTGTTAAATGACTCGTAATATCCCTGATCCAGTAACCAATGAGCGTTCACATTCAGGCTTAAATTCGAAAGAAAGTCAATCCTGAAGCCTTGTCCCATAATAAACTTATTGGTATTGTTATCTCTTTTCAATTTATCGATATTCACCAGCGGGTTACCATCTCCAACATTGTTTCCAAGAATTAGCTCACCGTCGGGATTATATTGCCGCTGTGTTGGCGGTGTACTTTGAATACGTCCAAAATAGTTGCTCTCATTGGTTGTTGAAACATCATACCATTTCGCATCGGTAAACTGAAAATTGCTGTTAGATGTAAACCACGGACGAATCTTGTATTCACCGTTAAAGGTAAAATTCAACCTCTTATACCACGTTTTTACAGGTTGTCCTTCAGCATTGTAGTAACCAATACCGGCATAGTATTTTCCCCGGTCGTTGCTGCCACTAAAATTTACATTATAATCTTGCGTTAGTGCTGGATTATTAAAAGCAGTTTTTTCTTTCACAAATTCTGAAAAAATAATCTCCTGCCCTGTAACGGGATCGGTCATGGTTTGCCAGCCTTTGTCAAGCAAGAAAGCCAAATCCTGGGTATAAACCATCGGACTGTAAACGGCCAAAGAAGTTTTGTTTCCATCCAACGGATTTCCATTGTCGTCGAAGTAGCGGTTACCAATACCATAAGGCGCAGCACCATTCAGTGAGGAGGCACTGCCGTAGCCTACCCATGTGCCTTGCGAGTTTTGGTACATTTGAGCTGCATTTTGATACCCCTTTCTTACCCAGTATAGGTAATCTTTGGCTCCAAAAAACTCATAGTTATTATTCAGGTAATTTAAACCGTACTTAATACTTAGGTTTACTTCCGGTTTTCCTCCTTTTTTGGTCGTAATTAAAATTACACCGTTATTGGCGCGAGCTCCGTATAATGCTGTAGCACCTGCATCTTTCAGTACTTCAATCGATTCGACATCATTCGGATTGATATCATTCATTTCACCCACCTGACCATCAATTAATACCAATGGAGAACCCGTTCCATTAAAATTAGTACCTCCACGTAAATAAATAGAGGGTGTGGCTCCGGGATTACCAGAAACCGTGGTTACCTGCAAACCAGACACCGCACCGGTAAGTGCCTGTGCCGGGTTGGCATGCGTTCCGGTAGTGAGTGTTTCTTCTTTCACAGAAGAGATTGAGTTCGTTAATTTTGCTCGCTTCTGTTTTCCGCCATAACCGGTAACAACCACCTCATCCAATGCTTCAGTTGCCGTAAGGAGCACCACATCAACAGTGCTTTGCCCATCAACACTTACTTCCTGCGTTTGCATACCAATAAAAGAAAATACCAGTGTGCTTCCGCTTTCAACATCCAGGCGATATTCACCGTCGATATTAGTTATAGTTCCATTAGTTGTCCCTTTTTTTACAATGGATACACCAGGCAGTAATTCACCATTTTCGGCGGTAACCTTACCTGTAATGGTTTTACTTTGAGCAAAAATCTGGCCTTGAAAGAATACCAGATATAACACTACCAAAAAGATTCCTTTTGAAGCAAATGAACCTCCTTTTAATTTCAATTTCACGTTTGTCAAATTTCCCATAATTTGATTTTTTTAAATTCAATCGTTTACCTAATCACAAGGTTTCTACCGAAAGAAAACCTTTTGCAAATCGTTTTTTTAGTTAGACTTTTTTTCATAAATAAGATTCTTATATTTGTATTATGTAATACATAATGCACACAAATATATAGATTAATTTTTTATATCAAAAGGTTTTTTAAAATTTGTATGTTTTTAATATTTATAATATTATAATTACAATATGACAAACAATAACTTGATAAATCAGATACCTACAATTGACACCAGCAGTTTAGTTGACCGTGTGGAAATGCAATTACTTGAATTTTTTATTAATAAAGGACTAAAGACTGGCGACTTAATACCCAAAGAATTAGAACTTGCCAGTGCGATGGGAGTGAGCCGAACGGTAATTCGAGAATCTTTGACGAGGTTAAAAACCATGGGATTAGTAGATTCCATAAAACATAAAGGCACTGTTATTACAAGCCCAGACCTTGTTTCAATCTTTCAAAAATCTATGATTCCAAAAATCCTTGATAACGAAACACTTAGAAATATATTTGAATTAAGGCTAATTCTGGAAATTGGTATGGCTGATTCTATATTTAGAAATATGACTGAAGATGATATAATAGAACTAGAAAAAATTATTAATACAGAACCAACATCTACTGACGATGTTTTATTTGATATAGAACATGAAATAAGATTTCACGGTAAATTGTACGAAATAACAGGGAATAAAACTCTTCTGAGTTTTCAAAAAACATTATTGCCTATTTTTAAATTTGCCTACGATAGTGGACTGATTAACAAACCAATAGCAAAAAAGAAATATATTTCACATAAAGAGTTAATAGAAGTCTTAAAGAACGGGAGTCCAAAAAAATTCAGGGAAGCCATGCGAAAACATCTTGATAATCATTTTAATAGATTGTACGAATAGGTACATACGCTACTTAATTACTTTCCTTGAAAAGAAAGGGCTTTAAATTAATACAGTTTATGAGATAGTATTTTCAAATTTTAAAGAATTCCTCAAATTACAATGATTGGATAAATTCAGAAAGGTTATCATCGTGTTCTAGCATTAATTTTTTTCGTAGCCGATAGCGGGCAGTTTCAATGCTCCTTACAGAAGTATTAAGAAGTGATGCCATTTCCTTACTAGTAAGGCCCATCCGCAGATATGCGCAAAGTTTTCGGTCAGTCATCTTAAGGTGAGGAAATTGGTCACTCAGTTTTTTCATATAATTGACATAAACGAGGTTAAAGTTTTCTTCAAACTTCTCCCAGTTTTCATCTCCCATTATATTCGATTGTATATTATGATGAATATTTTGAATTTTACGCGTAATTACAGGCTTCGCTTCCTGACGGTGCACACAGTCAGAAATCTCAGAAAGGTTTTTATTAAGTTCCTGAAGCATATCATTTTTCCGAATAAGATTCATAGTAGAATCAGCAAGCAAACTGGTCTTATGTTTCAATTCTGTCTCCAGTTGATTGTTTTTCATCTTTATCAGTTCCTTTTCCTTTTTCTGGCGTTCGATTTCTAATTGTGCCTCACGCTCACGAAGCTGTCGCTCCCGACTCTCTTCTATCACCTGAATTTTACGTTCATAACGATACCGCATATACTTATCTGCAAAAAATACCATAACAGCAAGGATAATCAAATAAATGCTGTATGCAAACCAGGTTTCATACCACGCAGGCAGAATACTAATTTTCAGTGTTTTCGTTTGAGTAAGACCATTTACCATATTATAGCCTCTGAGATGAAATAAATAAGAGCCCTTTTTTAACTTGGTATATTCTTTTGATAAGGCATCTTGTTGATTAGTCCACTCGCTATCATAGTTTTCCAAAAAACAGGAATAGGATATTGACTTTTCTGAGCTGTATTCAGGCCAAACATACTCTATTTTAATTGAATTCTGACTATGTGGAATCTTAATGCTTTGAGAAACATTCTTTGAAATACCACTATAGAGAATTGTATCAGAAGATTTTGTTCCTATTATACGGCGGATTAATATTTGCGAGTCATTCTTTTTGGCAACATAATTATTGTTGACAGATATAAACCCGTTTTCAACATTGAAAATCGTGTGGTCATTTTCAACAAAACTGACATGTCCCAAGCCAATTTGCAATCTTTTAACGATATTTCGATAAGTAAGTACATCCGTCTGATATTTTCCAGCACTGTCCATTTTTGCAATTGCAAGATTTTTTGCATTAATTGCCCACAAGTCACTTTTAGGCGTTTCAACAAGTTTGATTGGATTTTCCACAGAATGGAATATTCTATTTAATTCTTCATCTTTTATAAGTTCTCCCTTATTTCTATCGTACTTATAAAAACCATTGGCAGCGGAGATTACGGATTAACTACCAATTTTGATGATATATGGACAGAAGATGGTGAGTGGAATGAAGAGTGCATTTTTGCTATCAACTATTTCAATGACGGCGCCAGTCGCAGTTGGGACAATCCATACTATGCCGGTGGAACTGTTCTTCCACAGCTAATAAGTCCATACGGATTAGTGGACGGAACTGATGGATTCAATCAAGGATGGGGATTTGGTCCTGTTCGTGAATCAACCTACAACATGTACGAAGAAAATGATACCCGTCGTGATGCTACAATTCTAGATGCACGTGAATACAGTTACACAAAACGTTATGAAGACACAGGCTTCTGGCTCAAAAAATACTGTGCCCGCGCAGGTTACAACGAAGGACAAATTGCTGATGCACAGCTCAATTACGGAAATGACCTTCGCATTTATCGTTACTCGGAAACTTTACTTAATGCCGCCGAGTTACTTATTCAAACTGGCGGAAGTACTTCCGTGGCACAGGGCTATCTCGACCAAGTACGTACACGAGCAGGCCTTGATGCAGGCTCTGTAACAGCATCAATCGATAACATAATCGAAGAACGGCACCTTGAATTTGTTGGTGAAGGGAAGCGTTACTGGGACTTAATTCGTAGTGATAAAGCTGCAACGACACTTACAGCTGGCGAATATCGTACCGTTAACTGGGCTCCAAACAAAAAGTATCTTCCTATTCCTGATGCCGAAATTAGTGCCTCTGACGGCATATTAGAACAATATACGGAGTACTAACTAGGATAAAAACAAAAATTACTACAATGAAAAAGTATATAAAAAATATATTGCACACGTTGTTCATATTATTTGCACTTACAGCTTGTGCTCCCGAAGAATGGGTCACCCCTTCGGAAGATGGTATTCCATCAGCAGCAGATATAAATCCTACAATAACAGTTGATCAAAGCATCAACCAGGTATCATTCTCAGCAAATAATGTTGGGTGCTACCCAATTTGGATATTCGATGGTAAGGAATATTCAACCGTTAACGGTTTATCAAAAATATATTCCAAACACGGTACCTATGAAGTAGAAATGAAACTGGGAAATGCCAATGGTATTAGCGACGGTTCTGTAACCCAGTCTTTCACTATCGACAACACGCTTGTTAATTTCAGCAGTTTTATAGCGCGTATGGCAGGCGAATCTTCAAAAGAATGGGTAATTGCAAGTAATGAAGCAGGGCATATTTCTTATGGCGACTCGGGGACTGATGGCACCAATTTATATAGTGCTGCTGCAAACGAGAAAAAATCATTGGGAATTTATGACGATGTAATCACATTCTCATCCGACAGCGTTTATACCTACAATCCCGGCGACGGAGGTACTGTGCTCGTCAACTCAGAAAGTTCATTATTCAGCGAATACAATACAACAGGTACTGATTTTACGGTTCCGGTTAATGAGCAGACCTCAAGTTATGGTTTTCAAGTGGAAGGAGATGATGTATTTCTTACGCTCGCATCAAACACATTATTTCCATATATTGCCTATGACGATTCTTATAATAATCCAAAATTTCAGATTGTTAGTTTAACATCCGATCGGATGGAACTTATCGCTGACAATGGAAGTATTGCATGGCACTTTATATTGGTATCTAAATCGAGTGCCGATGCCGATCGCCAGGGATACGACCCGAACAGCGATTGTAACATGTGGAAAAGTGCAACTTTCACTAACAGTTATTATTATGCACCCGGATGGTCGCAAATTGCCGACCCGGTACTAACACAGAATGGAAATTCATATACGTTCAGCCTACCAACAGCTACATCAGACCAGTGGCAGGCTCAGTGTTTCTTTAATACTGATATGGCAACAAGTTCTGCAAATAACTACGACTTTTCATGCAAACTAAATTCAACCAAAGCCATAGGTAATGTAACTGTAAAACTGTTCAAAACCGGTGATAACGACACATTCTATTTTGTTGAAAACATTTCCTTAAAAGCATATGAGGACACTTATGTTATTCTAACTGATATGACCGGACTGGATATTGATAATGTAAGTTTGGTATTGGATTTTGGCGGCAATTCAGATGGAACAGAGGTTACTTTAAGCGACGTTGTATTAAAGGAACACAGTTGCGATGACGGTACCATTATAGACGATGGCTCGGGCGATGTAAACTGGGATGAAAATTCAGATTGTAACTTATGGAAAACTGCTTCTTTTACAAATTCCTATTATTATGCTCCGGGATGGTCGCAAATTGCTGATCCGGTAATGACAGAAGATGGAAACTCTTATACATTCAGCCTTCCTTCTGCAACAACGGATCAATGGCAGGCACAATGTTTTTTCAAAACCGATATGGCAACTTCTGCCGAAAATTCTTATGACTTTCATTGTATATTCAACTCGACTACTGATATTGGGAATGTTACTGTGAAACTCTATAAAAACGGTGATGATGATACCTTCTTTTTTACCAATAATATTTCATTAAGTGCTTATGTAGATTACAAATTTGAAATGACGGGAATGGAAGGCATTGATGCCGATCAGGTTAACCTTGTGCTGGATTTTGGTGGCAATCCTACAAATACAGAGGTCACGGTTAGCAAAATCATCGTAAAAGAGTCCTCCTGCAATGAATAAAAATTTGATACATGAAAAGTAAGATGTATATATTAAGTTTAATTACCATAATTGCTACTCTGTTTAGCTGTAACGACGAGCAGGAAAATTTCGAAGAAGCACCAACAATAAATTGTTCCACTTACCACCTTTCGTTTGGGAGCAATGCTGATACGGCAACTGTAGATATCAGCGTTACCAATGAATGGACAATTTATAGCACAGAGAACTGGGTAAGTTGTTCTCCAGGTTCCAGCATAAACAGTGAGGAAACCGTTACTGTAATCGTGGAAAAGAATACGGAGGCTTCTTCCCGAACAGCTTCATTGGTAGTAAAATCAGGAAGTGCGCGCGATACGATAACGGTCATACAAAGCGGAGATGTTTCGGAAGACATCGAAACTCCCGATGGATATTCTCTTGTTTGGCACGATGAATTCGACGATGCGCTATTAGCCGGAGGAAAACCTGCAATGCCGGGTTCCGACTGGACTTATCAGGTTGCCAACCCGGGATTTGTTAATAACGAACTTCAGTATTATGTAAATGGCATAACAAGCTCAGGAGATACTCTTGCATACGTTACCAACGGCACGTTAAAAATTAAAACCGCTAAAATAAATGGCAACGTTTATTCCATTCGTATGTACGGCAAACAAAATACAGGCTGGAAATACGGCTATATTGAAGCACGGCTAAAACTTCCTACAGGTTTAGGAACCTGGCCCGCTTTCTGGATGATGCCGGTAAACTATACTGCATGGCCCGATGATGGAGAAATGGATATTATGGAGGAGGTAGGTTACAATCCGAATGTAATTGTTGGCAGCCTCCATGCAAAAAATCATTATGGTAGTAACCCGAAAAGCGGTAGTATTAATTGCCCTACAGCACAAACCGAGTTTCATAAATATGCCATGGAATGGACTTCGACAAGCATAAAGTTTCTTCTTGACGATAAAGTTTATTACACGTATAATAACCCGGGCACCGGAAAAGACGACTGGCCTTATGATGCCCCTTTCTATATTATTTTGAATATGGCATGGGGTGGTAGCTGGGGAGGTGCACAAGGTGTTGATGAATCAAGTTTACCAACCATTTATGAAATAGATTACGTTCGGGTATTTCAAAAGAATTAATTTAGAGAAAAGGTAGATTTCTTAATCCCCTGCATTTAGTAGTTGCTAAAATGCAGGGGATTTCTATTGAGTACAAGTACAAGCTCAAATCCATTCCAGGTTCTGTTAAAGGTAATAAACTCACATCCCTGGTTAAAAAATCAAAAAATCTACTGCAAACACCACATCAATAAACATATTATTATCAGCTTTTTATGTTGATTAAAACGTGGATAAAATGCTGTGTTCCGTGCATAATTGTTTCTAAAAAGTTTTTAACCAATTTTCCCATTTTATGGAACAGCAAACATAAATATACGCCCCCATGTAACCATTCCTCTATTTCTGCTTTTTGCTGATAATACTTCGTGGATGCACTTAAAAGAAGAGTTGTTATCGCGCGAAAATACGGTATCTAACTTATTCAATGTTTCAGACAGGTATTTATTGGAATAACTTATTGTAAAAAAACCAATCTTTTTACGAATACAAATCAACCTGGTGTTTTCCCCTTTTCTGTATTGCTACAACTTCGTCAAAATTATTTAGTTTAATTATAAAATTACCCTTGAAATTAATCAGTTAAAATCTCGGAATATAGAATATAGGAATAGATGCACCCAGGTTAACGAGACCAATCATTTTGAGTCAAATTAATAAGACACAGAAACAATAAAATTTTCCACCCTACTTGCAAAACAAAACCACACTCCTACACAATCTTACATCATAATCTTTTAGGTTAATTCATTTCACGCTGCAATGTTTCAGAACGAGTTTAGTCTCTCCGGTTAAACAATAACATTACAATCTTAGTTATATCACTTATACAATCTCAACATGAAAAAAACAAAGCAATGGCGGATTAAACTTGGAATTTTTTTAATGATTTTCTCCGGTGTATTTTTCGCTGCAACTTTAGTTATACCCCTTTTGGATTTACCCACGCGAGTAAAAGTAATTGCCTCAACAACAAGTATTATTCTAATGGAAGTTGTTTTTTGGTCTGGTGGATTACTGGCTGGGAAAGAACTATTTACAAAATACAAACAACAACTCAATCCCAAAAACTGGTTTCGAAAAAAGAAACAAACAGTTGACGAATCAGCAAATACATAACTTTCTCAATTGAACTGGGAAGATATTTTTTTATTTAATTTAAAGATTTAAATGTCTTATTTTCGACAACATGAATTATCAACTTAAAATATTGTTGTTTGGATTTGCACTGATAACGCTGATTAGCTGCCAAACAAAGAATAAAGAAAACTCCGGTTCCACTGTCGAGACTGCAGTATTGAAAACAGAAAATGACAGTTTAATGGAATGCTGTGTAAGTAATGTTCCCGATCGTTTTGGAGTAAACGTTAAAAACATGTCGGAAACTTCATCTTTCAATATGGATTCATTAAAAAAAGTAAAACCTGTTGTAAAAGATATGGTTTTCATTCAGGGAGGAGTTTTTCGTATGGGCGCCCGAGATGCCAATTTTGCACGCCCCGATGAATATCCTGTTCATCCGGTAAAAATAAATAGCTTTTTTATGGATCCTCATCCCGTAACTAATGCACAGTTTAAAAAATTTGTTGCAGCAACCGGATACATCACCGTTGCAGAGAAAGATATCGACTGGCAAACGTTCAAAAGTCAGTATCCGCCGGGAACTCCAAAGCCCGTCGACAGTTTATTAAAAGCATCGTCGCTGGTCTTTACTCCACCCGACCATCGTGTGGATTTGAACGATGTTTCCAACTGGTGGAGTTGGGTACGCGGAGCCAACTGGAAACACCCAAAAGGAATCGGAAGTTCAATTGACGGGATGGATGATTATCCGGTAGTTCACATTAGTTGGTTTGATGCCTCTGCCTATGCAGAATGGGCTGGAAAACGTTTGCCAACTGAAGCCGAATGGGAATATGCAGTACGAGGAGGACACGATGATTATGTTTATTCATGGGGGTTTGAAAAAGTAAACGATGGAACCCCAAAGGCAAATTCCTGGGACGGCGAGTTTCCTATTAACAACACCCTGCGTGATGGTTTTGAATTACTGGCACCAGTAAAACAATACGCACCCAACGATTTTGGATTATACGATATTGCCGGAAATGTGTGGGAATGGTGTGCCGATTATTACGACCATAACTATTACCAGACATTCGACGCGAATAAAGTAGCCGATAACCCGAAAGGGCCCAAAAAAAGTTTTGATCCGGGAGAACCCAATATTTCCAAAAGAGTGATCCGGGGAGGATCGTTTTTATGCAGTGACTCCTATTGCTCGGGTTACCGTGCAGCAGCCAGAATGAGAAATTCGGAAGATACCGGAATGTCGCATCTGGGATTTCGATGTGTAGTTTCAGTTGAATAAAAAAGGCCCCGGAAATTCCGAAGCCTATGATAACTTTCTTAAAAGAACAATTACAAGAATTTAAATCCAACGGAAAGCATAAATGTTGAGTTTTTACCTCCGCTTCCTGACTGAGAATAGAATTCGTCAAAAGCATTTTCCATCCTTGCATCGAACGTCAGGAACAAAACATCAATTCCCAAACCGTACTGAATTCCGAAATAATGATTTTTATAAAAATCTTCATTAAAAACTGCATCTCCTTTTACATCGGTTTTCGTAATTTTACTGAACACCGGGCCACCAACTGCATGTATATCAATAGCCTTCCCTTTAATAATCCTTAATCCTAAAAGAACAGGAACGTCAAC
This sequence comes from Draconibacterium sp., assembly GCA_041393215.1. Classification (GTDB taxonomy): domain Bacteria; phylum Bacteroidota; class Bacteroidia; order Bacteroidales; family Prolixibacteraceae; genus Draconibacterium. The sequence goes on along the minus strand of JAWKKP010000037.1, from coordinate 30,285 downwards.
CGTTTTATAATCAAACGAAGTAATTGTTGACAATGCACTCGATTTTAAATCGCCTCCTTTTCCACTAAAATAAACTTCGGGTTGTATAAAAATCCTGTCCCATCCTATTCTGCTGAAAGCACCAAAATGCGTTTTTACGACTGATTCTGAAGAATAATCATCTAAATTCAGACTTATTTTCGAGAAATTGGCTCCCCCCTTGATTCCCAAATCAAAAAATGGTTGAGCAAACAATGAAACTGATGATAATATCACAATTACCAATAATATTGATTTCTTCATCTATTTAAATTTTTAGCGTTTAAAAATCTCATTTTTGAACTATTACAAATTTTCGGCCTTTTGCTGAATTACTAACAGCACTTTTCCTAATCATTATATTAAGTAAAACGTTCAACTTTGCTTTTCAGTATTTAGCGTATTCTCACGGAAGAAGGAAACAACACAAAAAGACTGCACAAAACACTCATTGTCAACAACTAAAAACCTTCATTATAAACCAGATATTTTTTAAACTCTTTATAGTCTTTTACTATTTTCACGTTCCTTGGCAGCGTCGGATTGTTTAACCCAATCTGTGCACCTGTTATAAAAATTTTTTGTTGATGAAAAACGTTTTTCAATTCCTTCAGGTAATTTTCAAAATCTTCTTTGGAAATTGAATTGATAAACGATGAGAATACATAATCTATTTTAAGGTGCATTTGCATTTTTACCAAATCGCCAAACGGAACAAATTGCCCAAGATAAATAACGTTATAACCATATTTTTTTGCCATGTATGAATAGAACAGTAAACTCATTTCGTGAAGCTCCTTTTCGTGTAAAAAAAACAGCATTGTTAAATCGTTCTTATTCAAAGGCACTGTTTTGTCGATCTCAACAATTATTTTCTGGCGAAAAATATTGGTTAAATAATGCTCTTGGGCCGGGAAAATGGAACCAACCTGCCAATAAGTTCCAATTCGTTCAAAAAGTTTAAAAAATACATTCAAAACAGCATTTTCAAACCCTTTTTCAGAAATAATTTCATCAATTAATTGTGAAATTCCGGCGCTGTCGAAATTTAACATTTTTAGCAAGAGTCGCTCAACATAATCCGATTCAGAAGTACGATCTTTCGTAATTGCAAGAATCTTTTCCCTTATTTCATCCTGATTTAGTTTTGCAACCTTTGAGATCCGGTAGCCGTTATTTACAAGCAATGAAACGTTCAGGATTTTCCTTAAATCTTCATCATTGTAATAACGGATATTTGTATCTGTTCTGTCGGGTATTAAAAGCTTGTAACGCTTTTCCCATATACGTATTGTATGAGCTTTTATCCCTGATAATATTTCCAGGTCTTTAATAGAGTAACCGTCCGGCTTCATTTTATTTCATTTCTTTAGATCTCTGATAAAATATCTTTTGCAGTAAAACGTCATCCTGTTCAATTTGTTTAAACACCCACCTCTAAATTATAAACAAAACTTTAACATTAAATCCCTCAATTTATTTTCTAACCTCACAAGAATATTTCATTTTTGTATTCACGTTAAAGTTTCATCATGAAATTGAACAGAATTTTTTTTGCATTCCTTTTCTGTATTAGCCTTAGTGTTTCGGGCCAGCAAAACTATGCTATCGTTATTCATGGTGGTGCCGGTGTTATGTCGAAATCGAAAATGACAGAAGAGATGCAACAAGCATACAAGGCAAAATTAGAGGAGGCACTGCAATCGGGCGAAAAAATGTTAATGGCAGGTGCCGAAGCTACCGACGTTGTTGTAAAAGTGATTAATATTTTGGAGGATTCGCCTTTGTTTAATGCAGGGAAAGGCGCTGTATTTACCAGTGAAGGGAAAAACGAGCTGGATGCTTCCATTATGGAGGGGAAAAACCTTAACGCCGGAGCAGTAACCGGAGTTCGCAATATAAAAAATCCGATAACGGCAGCACGGGAAGTAATGATTCATTCAGAGCATGTATTTTTAAGTGGAAAGGGTGCATCTGAGTTTGCAAAAAAACAAGGCCTTGAAATGGTTCCTAACAAATACTTTTATACCAAATCACGATACGAATCGTTAAAGCAACTGCAAATGCAGGAACGTGCGCGTGAACAAAAAGATAACATGGGAACCGTTGGCTGCGCAGTGCTTGACAAAAAAGGAAATCTCTGTGCCGGCACATCAACTGGTGGAATGACCAACAAAAAATATGGAAGAATAGGCGACTCTCCGGTGATTGGAGCCGGAACTTATGCCAACAATAAAACTTGTGCTGTTTCTTGTACCGGCCACGGCGAATATTACATACGGCTTGGCTTTGCCCGCGATATTTCAGCATTGATGGAATACAAAAACCTGAGTGTGGAAGAAGCGTGCCGCGAAGAAATAAGAAAGCTTTCTGAACTTCAGGGCACCGGCGGTGTTATTGCTGTTGATGCAAAGGGAAATATCGCCATGGAGTTTAATACCAGTGGAATGTTTCGTGGTTTTATTAAGTCGGACGGTGAAAAAGAAATTGCCATATTTGCAAACGAATAATAATCCGGATTGAAAATTTATGAAATTCCTGTTTCCAACATTTTTATTTGCGCTTTTTACAGTTGCCATTCCTATTATTATTCACCTGTTTAGTTTCAGGCAATACAAAACAGTGTATTTTAGCAATGTAGATTTTCTGAAAAACATAAAAAAGGAATCGCAAAAGAAATCGAGACTTAAGCAATTACTAATTCTGATAGCCCGAATCTTTACTATTATTTTCCTGGTTTTTGCGTTTGCACAGCCTTATATTCCAATTAATACCAGCACAAAAAAGCAACCCAACCAAATTGTTGCAATTTATGTTGACAATTCGTTTAGCATGAACGCACTTTCGGAGCAGGGACAATTAATGGAAGCCGCCCGGAATAAAGCGCTGGAAATTTGCCTGGCCTACCCTGCCGGCACCAAATTTCGGTTATTCACTAATGATTTGGAACCAAAACACCAGAACATTTTTAATAAGGAGCAGTTTATCCAGCAGGTTTCTGAAATTCACCCATCGCCTATGGTTATTCCACTTTCGATGGTTTATAACCGTTTCTCTTTACAAAACCAGGCATTTGAAGGAGAAGCAGATAAGAACCTCTATTTTATATCCGATTTTCAACGTAACATTACCGATATCGACAATTTCAGCGACAAAAATATTTTTTGTTATTTACTGCCGCTTGTGCCGAACCAGGTAGCTAATTTGTATATCGATTCGTGCTGGGTGGAAGTGCCTGCCCACCGGTTAAAACAGGAGGAAGAAATATTTGTGCGGATAAAAAACAGTTCCGGGCAGGATTTTCATAACCTTCCCTTAAATCTTTATTTGAACGATTCGATTAAATCGATTACGAATTTTTCAGTTTTAGCCAACAACGAAATAACAGCTTCGTTAAAATACACCAACAATAACAGCGGCTCTCAACTTGGGAAAATCGAGATTTCGGATTACCCGTTTACTTACGACAACCAATGGTACATTAGCTACTATGTTGAACCAAGGCTAAAAGCGCTTGCCATTTTCAACAACAACAGTGATTCCCGGGAAGGACTAAATTATGTTTCGGCGTTGTTTAAAAACGATGACTATGTTCAATTGGATGAAACAAATTTTCAAAGTTTGCAAATCAGTAAACTAAAAGAATACAATACGATTTTTCTTATCAATCCCGATAACTTTTCAAGTGGATTTATGAATGAATTGGGAAATACCGTAGAAAAAGGAACTTCGGTGGTATTACTCCCCGGCAGCAAGAATAACCCGCTGGTTAACAATCAGTTTTTGTCGCGATTTAACGCCAACCGAATTACCGGGTTGGATACAACTACACAAAAAATATCGGGTGTGGAGTTCGAAAATAAATTTTACAAGGACGTATTTAAAAAACGGGAAGAAAATGCAGTCCTTCCTGAAATCAATGGCCATTTCCGTTTTGAAAATAATGTGCGGACAGATGAGAATTTTCTACTCTCGTTTCAGAATGGCGATAAGGCCCTCTCGTATATTAATTTTGAAAAAGGCAAAGTCTGGATATTCGGATTCCCGCTTGAAAAACAAAATGAGTCGTTTGCGCGCGATATTCTGTTCGTACCTACCATGTACAACATTGTATTAAACAGTTTACCCAGCCAGGAAATGTCGTACACCGTTGGAGACGACTCCTTTTATGAAATTCCGGCAGGTAACGATATTGACCTGAACTCGGTTATTGAAGTAGAAAATAAAGCCACGGGCGAAAAATTCATTCCGGGTAAAAACATTACTAATCGTGGAATTCGCATTGACTTTAGCAACCAGATTAGTCAGGCCGGACACTATATCATAAAAAATGGCAACCAGCCAATTTCTGCACTTGCTTTTAATTATAACCGAAAAGAATCGGATTTAAGGTATTATAACAGTAGCGAACTGGAATCGAACATTGAAACCGCCGGACTAAAAAATGCATCGGTTGTTGAGAATGCAGAAAGTAGTTTCTCCGAAATTTTCAGCGAACTGCAAAACGGGAAACAACTCTGGAAATTAGCTCTTTTATTAGCGCTTCTTTTTATTATAGCCGAAGTACTGATTGCCCGATTTATTAAATAATGTTTCTCTGTATTTTAAGAAGAACAACTATTTCCCTTTAATAAATTTTGTCTTAATCGTCCGTGAATATTCCTGATGATGAGAAAATAACAGGTCAATTATAAGCTTTGACTTAACGAGTTAATCGATTGTTGAATCGCAATTTTATCCTGTTCCGAAATTCCCTTTGTATTCAGCGCTTGTTGAAATAGCGAGATGGCTTCCTGCCTTTTTCCGTCACGGAAATAAATATCGGCAAGAAGACTTACTGCGTTTAAATATCGCGGATGTTCTTTTATCACTTTCTTTAATGTATTTACTGCTTCATCTTTCTGGTTATTTTGCAACTGATAAAACCCGAGTGTATAAGCGTATTTGGGATCGTCTGGTTCAGCACCTACCGCAATTTCCGCATATTTTAAACTTTGTTGAATATCCCGTTGTGCTGTAATTACACTCAGATTATACGCGGCAACTGCTTGTTTTGGATTGGTTTCCAGCACAACTTTCAGTGCTTGTTCGGCTTCCTGAATCTTTCCCCGCTCTGCCAGTAATAATCCAAGATTTAAATTAGCTGCTTCATTTTTAGGTTCTACTTCAATTGCCTTGCGAAGACTTTCCTCTGCTTTTTGCTGATTGCCAATATAAGAGTAAAGCACACTGGCATTAATTAATGGCATTAATGCATCAGGATACAACCGTGCAGATGTTTCATACGATTCAAGCGCTTGCTGCGCATCTCCTTTGTTCTGGTAATAAATTCCAAGGTTGTAATAATTACTCCAGTTGTCAGATCGCGCAGTCATTGAAGTAATGTACTCGGCTTCGGCTTTTTTTACAATGGCCGATTGTTCCAGAGTAAAGCTTTCTTCCGGAAACATTAAAATGGCATTAACTGCCTGAATACGAACCAAACGAATTTCATCGGCACAGGCCTTCAATAAAGCGTTCTTTACCTTGTCTGTTGCAATTCCCGATAATCCGTAAGCAGCAGAAGCACGAACCAGTTCCGACTTATTGTTTAATGCTTCAAGTAAAACATCAGACTTCGACTCTAACGGGCAGTTTGCCAATAAACGAATTAATGAATTAGCAACAACCTCGTTGGTTTTTGGATTACGGATGTATTCGTACATTTTATCAGCATTTTTCCAGTTCCCTTCGCGGGCTTCTTTTATCAGTTCGGCCCATTTTAATGGTTCTTCCTGATAATTGCCATTTGGCCTGGCCTTTACAATTTTGTTGGCCCATTCAGGCGATTTATCCTTGTGGCACTGATTACAGGCGTTTGGTGATCCAAATTGAATGGTTGCCTCCGGCATTGGTGGCCGAAAAGAATGGTCACTGCGCAAAAAATGACCCACAAACTCTCTTTTTGGCATATGGCAACTGATACATGTAAGTCCGGCTTCAGGCTTGTGTCCGGTATGTGCAACAACATTTTCACCAATTTTCTTGTGGCATTGTACGCATGAATAATTAGGATTATCCTTATTTCTATCCCGCCCACTTGAAGTATGACAGGTTACGCAATTAATTTCATTCCCGTCAACACAGGGATTCATCATCCATTCTGTTAAAGTATAATTTTCGCCAAGCGAACGCCCGTCGGGATAAAAATCACGGTCCTCTAATGTTGTAATATTGTAATTATCGAAATATTTATCGCCCGGAATATAACTGGGAGTAATTGGATTCATTTTGGCATGACATGGCGCGCAGGCATCAGTATTTTGCTCAGGAGTAAAAGTACTGGTTACTATTAATCCAATATCTTTGGGTTGTTCCCCTTCTTTCAGGTTCCTGAAAATTTGAATATGTTCACCACCTGGTCCGTGACAGGTTTCACAATTAATACCCGGTTCTTTCCATGTCGTATGATAGGTTTCTGAAGCTAAATCAAAATTGGTACTTAACTGGCTGATATGACAACTATAACAGCCTGTGTTAAAAGCAAAATTTGCGTCTTTCCATGGCAATGCTTCATCGTTAGGAGTATCATCGGCAAAATGCCGCATTCCGGCTTCCGGATAATTAAACCAGGTTTTAGCATTGGCATCGTAAGCAAGTGGTATATTCTGAAGTTTCCCTTTTTCAAAAGGCGTTAAAAAGCAGTAAACATTATGTCCGCCCATCGCCCACAAAACATCGTAAGTCTGAATCAATTTGTCTCCATCCTTTTCATACATTTTCATGGTAGAATCCTGAAATTCCACATTAAACAAATGACCTTCCACATTGATGGGTTCGCTGTTTGGCAACTGATGCTTTGCCATAAATTCAGCATTAATTGGCATCATTGCCTGTCCATGATAAGAAGGCGACCATAACTGATAAAATCGCTCATGGCACTCCCTGCAACTTTGAGAACCTGCAAACTCATTTTCAGTTTGTAATGTTTTATTTCTTTGTGTACAGGAAACAGCAGCAAATAATAACAGTGATAATATAAACGGAGCTTTTAGCTTCAACATAATTTCAGGATTTATATACAAATATTGGAATATTTTCATAAAGAACGAATCTTTTTAACAATCACTTTATTTACAATATCTACGTGTTTCAAAATAAATGCAAATAAAACCAAGTAGTCGAAAAATCTTTGTTTTAAACAGGATTCGTTATATTTAATTTTTATTCAGAAAATTTAACAGAGATGAAAATCGGAATACTTCGGGAGAGTAAAATGCCTCCAGACAAACGGGTTCCATTAACACCGGAACAATGTGTTGAAGTTCAGCAAAATTTTGGAGTTTCAATTGTAGTTCAGCCCAGCAATATCAGATGCTTTAAAGACGAAGAATATAATAGGGCAGGAATTCTTGTTAAGGAAAACCTGAATGACTGTGATATTTTACTTGGTGTTAAAGAGGTTAAAATAGAAGAGCTTATTGCCGGAAAAATTTATCTTTTCTTTTCGCATACAATTAAAAAACAGAAATATAATCAAAAGCTGCTTCAGGCAATTTTGAAAAAAAACATACAGTTGGTTGATTACGAAGTTTTGACCAATAAAGATGGATTCCGTATTATTGGCTTTGGCCGCTTTGCCGGACTTGTTGGCGCATACAGTGGAATTCGGGCTTATGGTTTGCGAAACCAGTTATTCGAAATAAAACCTGCCTATTTGTGTTCCGACATCAACGAAATGCTTGAACAACTTGCTACGGTTCAATTACCACCTTTAAAAATTGCTGTAACCGGCGATGGACGGGTTGCCAACGGAGTTTTGGAAATCATGAACCATTTGAAGATTAAACGTGTATCGCCCGATGAATATGTAATGTTTTCGGCGGATCGACCTGTTTATACCCAGCTAACGCCAAATTACTATGTACAACGAAAAAACCGGGAACCTTTTAAATTACAACACTTTTTTAGTCATCCGGAAGAATATGACAATGCTTTTCAACCTTTTTCGCAAACCACTAATATTTTGATAGCTGCCGCCTACTGGGATCCAAAAGCTCCGGTTTTATTTACTGCGGAAGAAATGAAAGTAAAGAATTTCCGGATTTCGGTAATTTCTGATATTACCTGCGACATTGAAGGCTCAATTCCTTCCACAAAAAAAGCTGCAACTATCGATGAACCTTATTACGATTATAACCCGAAAACAGGTGAACTGGAACCAGCTTTTTCATCTTTAAAAAATATTACCGTTCAGGCAGTTGACAATTTGCCTTGTGAATTACCCAAAGATGCATCTCTGGATTTTGGAAGAAATTTAATCGACAAGGTTTTTCACAGTTTATTAAAAAAAGATACTGACGAAATTATTGAGCGCGCTTCAATCACCAAAAACGGGAAACTTACAAAACGATTTGCCTATTTGCAGGATTTTACTGATGGAAAGTAAACCTTCATTCATGTAAAATCAATATTAATTTGACTTAAAAACCAATTCATATCGCGTGCGATACAATATTTTTTCCATATTTTTGAATCGCAAGCGATACAATCGAACAAGATTAAAAAAAAATAGAAAGACATGAAAACAAATTTTTATCAATTTTCAGCAAAAAGCCTTCAGGGAAAAGAAATTAAAATGAATGAGTTTGAAGGTAAAACAGTTTTGGTGGTTAACACTGCCAGTAAATGCGGACTAACTCCGCAATACGAAGGACTGGAAAACTTGTATGAAAAATACAAAGAGAAAGGACTAATTATTCTTGGATTTCCGTGTAACCAGTTTGGAAACCAGGAACCGGGTGATGAGAAATCGATTTCGGAAGGATGCCTGATTAATTATGGAGTAACTTTTCCGATGTTCTCGAAAATAGATGTAAACGGCGAAACGGCACACCCTATTTTCAAATATCTGAAGCAAGAGTTAAAAGGCACGTTGGGAAGCAAAATTAAATGGAATTTTACAAAATTTCTGGTCGATAAAGATGGTAATCCGGTAAAAAGGTTCTCCCCTACTACAAAGCCGGAAAAAATTGACAAATATCTTGAAAGCTATTTGAATTAATTAAACAATGTATTTTTGTGGTCGGGGATAAAAATTATTCCCGGCCTCTTTCAGTAAAAACGCTATGGCATTCGAACAATTAAAACTTGACAATCAAATTTGTTTTCCAATCTACGCTGCTTCGCGTTTGATTACGAGGGAATACCAGCCCCATTTGGACAAACTTGGAATTACATATCCGCAATACCTGGTTTTAATGGTACTGTGGGAGAATGATAATTTAACGGTAAATGATATCACGAAAAAATTAATACTAAATACCAACACCATTACTCCTCTCTTAAAAAGAATGGAGTCTCAGGGTTTGATTACAAGACAGCGTTCGGGCGATGATGAAAGGAAAGTTATTATTACGCTGACCGGAAAAGGTAAAAACATGCAAACGGATGCAGCTGAAATTCCGGAAAAGCTGGCAGCATCGCTTACCGAAAGTATAAATGTTGAACAGCTTAGTGATTTAAAAGAAAAACTTTATCAGGTTATTAATTTTTTGGTTGAAAAGAATTCATGAAAATAAAAAAGCCATCCGCCCAACTGACGGATGGCTCACAAATCATCTTCCCTTGACCTCTTTTCGGTAAATGATTCTTTTATTTAATCAGTTCTACACTGCGTTTTACAAACTTATCCAAATCAGCTCCTTTCAACATTCCGTTTGCTAATAAAGCCAAATCAACCATTTGTTTTGCAAGTTTATTGTCTTTACCAAAAGCTGTAAGTTGCTCGCGTTTTGCCTCTTCGAGCTTAGACAGTTCATTATTTAAATCGTTTAATTTTTCTTTATCGGCTTGTGAAATTTCTTCTTCTTTTTTACCCTCTTTAGCTTTTTCCAAGGTATCAACTTCCACTTTCTTGGCTTGAATATCTTCTGCCAATTTCGAAAGTTTTGTTCCTAGTTTTTTGTCTTTGGTTTCAAATACTTTCTTCACCAACGGGTGTTCTGTGTTTACTACCAGGTTTAAACTATCCGGAAAATCGCCGTACATGCTCATTCCGCCCTGTGCAGCACTCATGTCTTTCATTCTACGCATAAATTCGTTTCGGGTAATTACCATTGGCGAACCGTTTTCACCCAAACTTTGGAAATCAACAATAAATGTGTAGTCCTTATTCTCAGGGCAAACTGCCTGAAAAATGGGCGAAAGCTCTTGTTTTTGCTCCCAGGTTAGCGTATCATTTGTAGTGTCATCTTTTTTAATCAGGTTTTCCACTACATCTGAATCAACCCGAACAAATCGTTTATCAGTATATTTTTGTTCGAATTTGTTTATTAAATGGGGCGCCAAAACATCATCAAGAACAAGAACATCATAGCCTTTGTCTTTGGCACTTTCAACAAATGTATACTGCTCTTCCGCATGGGTTGTATAAAGGTGAATCAGGTTATTGTCTTTATCTGTTTGGCTGTCTTTAATCAGTTTTTCATATTCTTCGAAAGTAAAATATTTCCCTTCGGCATTTTTAAACATAAAGAAACTCATTGCCCTGTCGTAGAATTTCTCTTCGGTGAGCATACCATATTCGATAAATATTTTCAGGTCGTCCCACTTTTTCTCAAAATCAGCACGGTTATCTTTAAAAATCTGATTTAACCGGTCAGCAACTTTTTTATTGATATGGCTGCTAATCTTTTTTACATTCGAGTCGCTTTGCAAATACGAACGCGACACATTTAGCGGAATATCGGGCGAATCGATAACACCATGAAGTAACGTAAGAAATTCCGGTACAATCCCTTCAACAGAATCGGTTACAAAAACCTGGTTGCTATATAATTGAATTTTGTTCTTTTGAACCTCAAAATTGTTTTTAATTTTCGGGAAGTACAGAATCCCCGTCAAATTAAACGGATAATCTACATTCAGGTGAATGTTAAACAGCGGCTCGTCGGCCATTGGATATAAACGATGATAAAAATTGCTGTAATCTTCATCTTTTAAATCGGCTGGCGCTTTTGTCCAGGCCGGAGTAGTATCATTTATCTGGTTATCGTCAGTCGTTTCAACTTCCTTACCATCTTTCCATTCTTTCTTTTTACCGTAAACTACCGGAACAGGCAAAAAGCGGCAATATTTTTCGAGAATATATGAAACTTTAGCGTCATCGAGGAATCCTTCTTCTTCTTTGCTGATATACATGACAATGTCGGTTCCAACACCCTCTTTTTCAACCTCGTCAAGTTCAAACTCCGGACTTCCTGTACAACTCCATTTTACTGCTTTTGATCCTTCTTTATATGATTTTGTTACAATTTCCACTTTTTCGGAAACCATAAAAGAACTATAAAAACCAAGCCCAAAGTGACCAATAATTGCGTTAGCGTCGTCTTTGTATTTTTCCAGAAATTCGTTGGCGCCTGAGAAAGCAATCTGATTAATATATTTATCAATTTCTTCGGCAGTCATCCCAATTCCATTGTCGGAAACCGTAATGGTTCTCGCCTCTTTATCCAGTTTAACTTCCACTTTAGCGTTGGTTAGGTCGCCTTTGTACTCTCCTTTTGATGCAAGTGTTTTCAGTTTTTGTGTAGCATCAACAGCGTTGGAAACTATTTCCCTTAAAAATATATCGTGGTCAGAATAAAGAAACTTTTTGATAATAGGAAATAGGTTTTCGCTGGTTACTCCAATTTTACCTGTTTGCATTTTTGTACTATTTTTAGTTATTATTATTTCGTATTTGGCGGGCAGAATTCAAACAACATGCCATTCGGATTTTGTGACGAATTGTCATTTTTAATTTCTAAAAAATGAAAATTATGACCGGAAAAATGACTAATTTCCTGTTTTTTATTCATTCAAAGTCGTTTAATTTGTGCCGTGTCTTAAAAGTGAATGAATGAGTAGTTTGGAAAAATACTTCGAAAATTTCAGGAAAAACATTGTGGGAATCGACCAAACATTTATTTCTCCTTATGGGGAGCAAAAGATTGTTTATGGTGATTGGATTGCCAGCGGCCGACTATATGAACCTATCGAGAGTAAAATTTCAAAAATCATCGGGCCTTTTGTCGGAAATACCCACACAGAAACCAGTGAGACCGGAATCCGGATGACACAGGCTTATCACAAATCACATCAGTTAATTAAAGAACATGTAAATGCAGGGGCAAATGACGTAATTATAACAGCCGGTTCGGGCATGACCGCAGTTATCAATAAATTTCAGCGAATTCTTGGGTTGAAATATTGCGGAAAAGTTTCTGGTAAAAGTTGCATTGTAGAACGTGAGCGGCCAGTTGTTTTCATTACTCATATGGAACACCACTCCAATCAAACTTCGTGGTACGAAACGAATGCCGACGTTGTAGTTGTTGAACCCGGAGAAGGATTACTTGTTGAACCCGAAAACCTGCGAAAAGCATTGGAAGAATACAAAGCGCGACCTTTCAAAATTGGTTCGTTTTCGGCTTGTTCAAATGTTACCGGTGTTCGAACTCCCTATGGGGAAATGGCAAGAATAATGCACGAATACGGCGGTGTTTGTTTTATTGATTTTGCGGCTTCTGCCCCATACGATAAAATTGACATGCACCCCGAAGATCCAATGGAAAAACTGGATGCAGTAATGTTTTCTCCACATAAATTTTTAGGTGGGCCGGGTTCATCAGGAGTTTTGGTTTTTGATGCTTCGATGTATAAAAATGAAGTTCCCGATCAGCCGGGCGGTGGAACCGTAGATTGGACCAATCCCTGGGGAAAATACAAATATGTTGACGATATTGAGGCCCGGGAAGATGGCGGTACTCCAGGATTTCTGCAATCGATAAGAACTGCGCTTTGTTTCGATCTGAAGGATCAAATGGGCATCGAAAATATGAAAAAGCGGGAAAAAGAATTGCTGGAACATGCTTTTAAAGGGTTGGATGAAATTTCAGGACTGAGGATACTTGCTGATAATGTCAGAGACCGTTTGGGTGTGATTTCGTTTTATATCGACAATATTCACTACAACCTTGTTGTACAGATTTTGAATGACAAATACGGAATTCAAACCCGCGGAGGCTGCGCTTGCGCCGGAACTTACGGGCATTTTCTTTTAGAAGTATCTTATGAACAATCTCAGGAAATTATCGATAAAATCAATCATGGCGATCTTTCGGATAAACCCGGTTGGGTTCGCTGGTCGTTACATCCAACAATGACTGATGCCGAAGTGGATTTAATGATATTTGCACTTAAAGATATTGTTGCCAACATCGATTTTTACAAAGATGATTATTACCATGTTAAACGTTCCAATATTTTCCGCAATAAAAAGGAAAATAACCAGGAATTCATGAATGATTGGTTTTCGCTGGATTAAGCGAATAGTAAAAGCTCTTAATTCTCCATCTGTCTTTTGCCAAGTTTTGTAGCAATAAAACTAATAATCAGAATCTGTATCGGGTGAAAAATCATAATTGGAAGTAACATAATTCCAGTTGTAGCCGAGTGCTGAAATAATATTTTTGCAAAAACGGTTCCGTGTACCAACGATTTTTTGGTACCGCTAAACTGAGCCGTTATTCTGTCTTCAATTGCAAATCCAAGGAGGCGTGAAATATATCCGGTAAAAAAATAAACAAAGAAGAAAAGCGCTACTACTGCCGTCATTATCAAAAGTAAATCAAAGATATCTACGGCATTGAAAACTTTGTTCTCAAATGAATGAGAGAAACTTTTAAAAATAATCAGCAGAATTACCGATTTATCAAACAATGTCAGGTAGCGGTTATATTTGCGCGCATATTCACCCCAGTAGCGTTGAAGCACCAACCCCACAATTACAGGAAGCAGAATTTCAGTTATCAACTTTATGTAAATTTCACCCAAATTGAAATCGATGGAAGATTGTTGAAGAAACAGTCCCATCCAAAGCGGGGTAATAACAATTCCGATTAATCCTGAAATACTGGCATTAAAAATGGCCGCCGGAATATTTCCTTTTGCAATGGAAACCATTACCACAGAAGACGAAACAGTTGATGGCAAAGCTGCCAGAAACAAAAATGCCAGCCAAATGGTGTGCCCATTTTCAGTTTTTACGAATGGATAAAAAGCGAGCACAATTAACGGAAAAACCAGAAAGGTAGTGAGTTGAACCAAAATATGAAGTTTCCAGTTTTTCAATCCATATTTAATTTGCTTCGGACTTAATTTCAAACCGTAAAAAAAGAAAATCAGCGATATTCCAACACTGGCAATCAAATCAAGAGGAACGCCGCTTTCAGGGTTTCCCCATTGGGGAAAAAACCAGGCTAATATAATTGCACCGATAATTGCCAGTATGAATTTATCTACTTTCATTAATCAAATTTTAATTCCATGCCAAAACTATTATTTTCTGATGACATTCGACACAAAGCTTTTGAACCTTTACGATAACTTCTATCCAGGTTTCAATACAGAATAAGCGAATACAATCAAACGATTTTATAATTTTGTATCTATGGCAAAAAAATACAAAACAGGTTTGGTGTTAAGTGGCGGCGGAACGCGCGGATTTGCGCATTTAGGAGTAATTTCGGCGCTGAATGAAAACGGTATTCAACCCGATATTATTTCGGGTGCAAGTGTCGGATCTATTGTTGGAGCATTTATTGCAAGTGGAAAATCTCCGGAAGAAATATTTTCCATATTCAAAAAAGACCGGCTTTTCAAATACACCAAACTCCAACTTCCTGTTGACGGGCTGCTTCGCCTGGATGGATTAAAAGAAATCATTTTGAACGAGATTCCTGTCAAAAATATAGAGGACCTTAAAATTCCATTCTTTGTTTCTGTCTCGAACCTGAATAAGGGAATTGCTGAATATAAAAATTCAGGACCGCTGGCCGAAACAGTACTTGCGTCTTCCTCTATTCCTGCTTTATTTTCTCCGGTTAAAATCAATGGCGATTTATATGTTGACGGCGGACTGATGGATAATATACCTACCGAACCGATAAAAGACATGTGCGATTATTTAATTATTAGTAATATCAGTCCGGTAAATCCAACCGACAGACTTAAAAACCTGATTCAAATTACTTACCGTACTTTTTATATGAGTGTTAACGCCTATAAAAAAGAGATCAACAAAGCCAACACAATTTTTATCGAACCTGAAGGTATTGATAAATATGAAATTTTAAGTACGAGCCATGCACAGGAACTTTACGATCTGGGGTATCAATCAACAATAAAAGTTTTAAAAGATAACGAGTCAGGAACAATTTTAAATACAATTAAGCTTTTTTGATACAAAAGCAATTAAAAAACCAGTATGCCAACTACATTCAACAAAGAACAAAACATGAATAAATTTTTTTATTTTCTGCTTTTAATTTTCAGTTTCTCTTGCGTTACAGAGTCTAGTTATGAGCCTCTGAATCCCCTTAATAAGGCGAAATGGATAACGGATAGAATAACTATTTCGGAAAACGATTCACTTCTATTTAAAGATTCACCGGCGCCTATTTTTCGAAAAGAATTTAATACAGAAGGAGAATTAAAGTCAGCTACACTCTATATTACAGCAGCCGGATATTATAAAGCTACAATAAACAATCAGGAAGTGGGTGATATTCTTCTGGTTCCGGCGTGGACCAATTTTAACAAAAGGGTATATTATTCGGAATACGATATTAAACAGCAAATCAAGCCGGGAACAAACTGTGTGGGTGTAACCTTAGGCAATGGTTTTTATAATCCCCTACCCTTGAAAATGTGGGGGCATTTAAATCTCAGGGAAAAACTGCCTGTTGGAAATCCTGCCTTTATTGCAAAACTTGTTCTTATTTATGAAAATGGGGAAACAGAAGAAATTATTTCAGATGAAAGCTGGTCGTTTTCTTATGGCCCAATCATTAAAAATAATGTTTACCTCGGCGATGTTTACGATGCCCGAAAAGAAATAAAAGATTGGGATACTCCCGGTTTTAGAGATGCCGACTGGAAAACCCCTTTGGTTAGCAACGGGCCAGGAGGCGAATTACAAAAAGCTTTTTTTCCCCCCGTTAAGGTAAGGCAAACGATAACTCCCGTTAAAATAACTTCACCGCAAAATGAGGTTTATATCGTTGATATGGGAGTTAATTTCACCGGTGGTTATAAAATAAGAGTTAAAGGGGAAAAAGGCGATACTATTGTTTTTCGTTTTGGCGAACGCATTTACGAAGATGGAACATTAAACCCGATGACCACAGTTTGCGGGCAAATAAAAAAGAAAGGCAGCGGAGGCCCGGGTGCGCCGGATATTGCGTGGCAAACGGATAGTTATATCATCGGCGAAAATGAAAACACGTGGTACAGCCCAACTTTTACGTTTCATACCTTTCGCTACATGGAAATCGACGGGTTAAAATACCAACCTGAAATTAATGACATACAAGGTTTAGCCTTTAATTCTGATGTTGAAAACATGAATCATTTTTCCTGCTCGTCAGAACTCATCAATTCGATTCAGGAAGCAACTGTGCGGACTTTTCAATCGAACCTGATTAGTGTGCAATCCGACTGTCCGGCAAGAGAAAAATTTGGTTACGGTGGCGATCTGAATGCTACCAGCGAATCTTTTATCTACAATTTTGATATGCATTCTTTTTATAAGAAAACGATTTACGATTGGGTAGATGCTATCAACGATTCAATTTTTATAGACACAGCACCCTACGTTGGCTTAAACTATTGTGGAATTAGCTGGGAATCGGCATTTTTAACCACACAATACTACCTTTATTTGTATTACGGCGATACAGATATTATTAAAGAACTTTACAATTTCGACACCCAATGGATGGAGAAGGTAGCCCGAATCCATCCTGAAGGAGTTGTAAATGAAGGCCTCAGCGACCATGAATCACTGGAACCTGTGCCGGTACAATTGACAGGCACCTGCCATTATCTCCAATGTGCACGGATAATGAAAACTTTTGCCCGAATAATGGGCGACACGAATCGGGAAAAGGAATACGGAAAGTTAGCCGAGGAACTCCGGGTAAAAATAAGAACCTTGTTCTGGGATAATCCCGTTACAACCGAAATAAATAAACAAACACTTTATGCATCGCTGATTTATTATGATATTTTACCGGAAGCAGATAGCAAGGCAGTAACCGATTCGTTAATGAAAGCACTGAACAATGGAATTTCAGGGCATTTTACCACCGGAATCTTTGGTACTAAATTCATATTGGAGGCACTTTCGCGTAACGAAAATGCAAATTCAGTTTTTAATGTAGTTAACAATACTCAATACCCGGGATGGGGATACATGATCCACCAAGGGGCTACCACCATTTGGGAAACATGGAAAGAAAGTGACAATATTTTTTCAAACTGTCACCCAATGTTTGGCAGTGTTACCGAGTGGTTTTTCCGCTGGCTGGCCGGAATCCAACCCATTGACGAAACTCCCGGTTTTGAGACGTTTAATCTAACACCTCAAATTCCCGACGATTTGAAATGGATAAAAAGTAATTATGTTTCTCCTTACGGTGAAATTAAATCAGAATGGAAAAAAGAAAACCAAACCCTGGTTTTTAATTTTCAAATTCCGATTGGAACATCTTGTATTTTCAAAATACCTGACTTAGATTTCAAGAAAGTTTCAATAAAACGAAGAGACTCCAACGAGATTTACTGGCTCAAGAACGATGAATTGATTTCAGGTTTCACTAAATTAATGGAAGGAGATTATGAAATAACTGCCTTTTGGAATAATTGAATATTAAAGCAAAAATTAGGATCAAAAAAGGAGGGTTCTCTTACTTTTCTCATGAACGGAGGAATTTAGTTTCTTTCATTAACGACCAAAAACCGACGGGTCATGCTATTTCCCAGTTGATCTGTCACATTTATAACATGCCAGCCACTTTCCGGGCGCACGGCAAACTGATGGATTCCGGAAGTGGTTCCCAGAAATTTTTCGTCCAATTGCCAGTAAACTTTGGCATTTCTTTGCCGGTGCACCAGTTCGAAAATCAACTGCCCCGGAGTTCCGTCCAAATCGGTTGGAATAAATACGTTGTTCCACTCCCGCGGATAAACAAATTCCATATTCTCAACTTCGTCGGCACAACCCGATTTTAATGGAGGTAACGTGGCATACAT
Source organism: Draconibacterium sp. (assembly GCA_041393215.1). Taxonomy (GTDB): domain Bacteria; phylum Bacteroidota; class Bacteroidia; order Bacteroidales; family Prolixibacteraceae; genus Draconibacterium. Next base: position 12,150 of record JAWKKP010000037.1, on the reverse strand, counting down.
CGGATTACGGGGTTTGTAATAATATTCCATGGCCGGCGGCAAAACAAACCAGTTTTTATGTTGCATTTTCGAAACCGGGTAACAATTGGCGGTTACCCGCTGCGTTCCACTTTCATTTAAATGAATTTTCTGGTGCCACGGACAAACCCCTACTTTAAGACCTTTCGGTAGCCAAACCAGTTTAGTCGAATCACAATTCACTCCCGGTCGACAACCACTTTCCGCGCATATCTCAGCTTCCTCCATTTCATCCACCGGCATTTGAAACCAGTTGGAAGCAGGCAGCAACTCAAACACATCAAACATTAACGGGGCAGCGGCCACAGCGCCTATTAATCCTGGCCGGCCTTCGCCATCTGCATTTCCTGCCCAAACGGCAACGACATAATCGCGGGTTAATCCAACTGCCCATGCATCCCGAAAGCCAAAACTGGTGCCTGTTTTCCATGCAATATTCCGTGCCGAGGCAAATTCCTGCCATCCGGCTTCCGAGTCGGGACGCTTCACTTTTAATAAGGCCTGCAATGTCAAATAAACAGATGCTGCCCGAACTTCCGGTTGAACAGCTTCTTCCTCTGCTCTTTTTTCCGAATTAATTTCTTTTTCCCATTTCAATTCCGAAAATGGTTGAGCCGCATAAAACCCGTCATTCTCATCGCAGCTTTTCAAAACAGAAACCAGCGAAGTGTATATTCCCGACAAGTTCCATAACGAGACTTCAGCTCCTCCCAAAATCAGTGAAAGCCCATAATAATCCGGTGGATGAACCAAACTTTTCATCCCGGTTTTTTTCAGGAAAGAATAAAAAGGAGGTACACCATAATCTTGTAACATTTTTACTGCCGGAATATTTAACGATCGCGCCAACGCCTCGGCAGCCGGAACAGCGCCGTTGTACTCCTGGTCAAAATTCATTGGGGTGAAACCACCAAAACGGGTAGGAATATCCGGAATCAGCATTTGTGGCGTAAGAAGACCGTCATCCAGCATTTTGCAATATAAAAATGGTTTCAAAATACTACCAGTACTTCTTGGCGACTGAATAACATCCACACTGTTTCCGTGTTCGGTTTCTTTACCATCGAAATAATTTCCGACATAAGCTTTCACTTCCTTACAAGAAACATCGGCTACAAGCACCGAAATATTATAAATATGATTGGCTTCCAGCGTTTTTCGATGCCGGGCGACCAACGTATTAACGCGCTCCTGTAAACTGCCATCAATGGTTGAATGAATTCGTTGTCCGTTTTTTTCAGAAGCAGCTTTTTCAACCAAATGATATGCTTTCATAGGTAACGGATGAACTTTGTCAGGAATCGGTTCTGCTACCGAAAGCTGAAAAGTAAGCGAGTCGATTTCTTCAGAAGCAAGTAATTTTTGCAGAAGCCGGTCGCGTTTTTCCTTTAGTCGTTCATCCAGCCGTCCCGGATAAATCAGCGATGGAGCATTCGGTAAAACAGCCAGTGTTGCCGATTCAGCCCATGACAATTCCGAAACCGGGCGTGCAAAATAGCGCCACGCAGCAGCGTCTAATCCAACAACATTCCCTCCAAATGGTGCGTGCGAGGCATACATATTCAGAATTTCACTTTTTGGAAAACGTAATTCGAGGTTCAGCGCCCAAATCATTTCAATGATTTTATTTTTGATGGAACGAGGTCTCTCGCCACGTGCCATTCGGCAAACCTGCATGGTAATTGTACTTCCGCCGCTAACCACCTTACCTGATTTTATGTTCTGAATCATTGCCCGAGCTAAAGCAACAGGATTTATTCCCGGATGAGAATAAAAATACCTGTCCTCAAACTGAAGCAGGCATTTCTCGTACTTTTCAGGAACCGAATCAAGCGCAGGAAAACGCCATTGCTGGTCGGCAGCGATACGAGCCCCCAGCAAATTTCCGTCACTACTTTCCACAACCGTTGAATACGGATCGTTAAAAAGCGGGCGTGGAACTGCAAAAAAGAAGACGCAAAAAAGAGAAATTGATATTAAAAAGAAAAGCAACAATTTCTTTCTTTTCAACCAAAAACTGTATTTTTTAGTCTTTTTCATGATGCTGGTAAATATGCAATTATTTTAACAGATTGCTTCACTAACATAGCAATGACTTATTGTTATCAGGTTGAGTTCATGGTTTAAACAGCTTTTCATATTCATTTTAAGGATATTTATCCCATCTTTTAATAGCACAGGTTCATAGCCAAAAGATCAATAGAAAGAAAACCCCCCTTAAACATAAAGCAAATATAGACGCAGCCATTTGGGAATAATTGCATCAATGTTTGTAATGAGAATATAGTAAAGTCAACTAATCTTTCTGCAATATGGCAATACTTAAAGAACATATGGGGCTTGACGGAATAAAAGAGTTAGGTCAGTTTTTTACCGATAAAGGAATAGTAAAAGAATACAGGAAAAATGATTTTTTCACCCGGAGAGGTCTAAAAAACAATTATGTTGGGTTCATACTAAAAGGTGGATTCAGGTATTTGGGATATACTTCTGAAGGGAAAAGCCAGATTTTGGGGTACAGTTTCGAGAACGATTTTGTAGTTGACTATGCCAAATTCCAAATCAAAAAGAAGCCTGTTATTGACATACAGGCTATTTGGGACAGCACAGTTTTACTTCTTACATACGATGAACTTAATTATTTTTTTGAAAATTGCAGTGTTTTCAATTTTAGAAGCACGATCGCCGAAACCTTGTTGAATGATATCAGTGGCAGACTTCTCTCAATGTACTGCGATTCGCCGGAAGAACGCTATAAAAAGCTTATTGACCGTCATCCTGACATACTAAATTTGGTGAGCTTAAAAGAAATTGCATCACTAATAAAAGTAACGCCTGAAACCCTGAGCCGAATCCGGCGCAAAATCTCACTACAGCAGAATCCTTGATTTGAATCAAGAGTTTTGACACCCAGACTAGCTATTTTTGCAGCATAGCTTTTAATGAAAACAAAAACAATGAAAAAATCACTATTCCTTTTAGTGCTTGCTTCCGTTTTACTTTCTTGTGAAAAAGAAAATGACGACCAGATAAAACTTCTATTGAACACTGAATCCTGCACACTTGACGATGAAACCAGTTATGCTGAAATCCGAATCGACAGAGGCGACGGTTCATTGACGGTCACCTCTTCAGATTCGGATATTGCAGAAATACTTTATGACGAAAATGATGAGAATGTTTTTTACATCATCGGTCACAACCAGGGAACTACTGCTGTTACAGTCGTTGTTTTTAATGATAACGGAGATGAAAACACAAAAACAATCGACGTCAACGTACAGGAAACAATTGATTACGAACGTTTTTTGATGGATGTAGGTGTATATCTCAAAAAGGGCGAAAGCCGGAGGTTTGGTTTGCCTTTTACATTTGATAAGAATTATAGCGTAGTAGTTGATAACAGCGCTATTATTGATAATGATGGAGTTGCTACTGTTTTGGCCAGTGCTGAAATAGGCAATAAGTTCGAGGTAGAAGCGAAGGCCGTTGGCAGTACTTTTTTCAATATCTGTAAAGGCAAAGTGGTCATCTATTCTGCCCGTGTTTTTGTGGTAGATGAGTATGATTTATTTATTCCTGAGTCGGAAAACAGCCAGCTAACTTTTGACCTTCCTTTCATAGGCGGAATTAACGGAATTACTATCTGGCGGGGAAGTGGGCATTATGCGGCTAAAGTTGCTGACGAAACAATAGCTGCAGTTAAGTCTGTTACGCCAACTGAGGACTATTTTGATCAGCAAAACAATTCGGCTGTTGTTCGGGTAACGCCGCTAAAAAGCGGTAGAACAAAACTGATTGTTACCGACGAAATCACCGGGCAAACACACGATGTTGATGTTGTGGTAAATTAGTGTTTAGTGCATTGATTTTAATGAAAGTTTTTAAACCAAATCATTTTGTATTAAACACATAAGGGTAAAAATGACTTTTCTGAATAGATATCTTGAATTAGAAGAAATTAAAGACGTAAGAAACTTTTTTCTGGAGAAAGGTAATATAAAAGAATACAAGAAAAATGATTTTTTTGTAAGACAGGGACAAAAACACGATTATGCAGGTTTTATCCAGAAAGGGGGATTCCGATATTTAGGATATACTTCTGACGGAAAAGAACAAATTGTTGGTTATAGCTTTGAAAAAGACTTTGTTGTTGATTATGGATCTTTCCAGGGGCAAAAAAATGCTATCGTTGATGTCCAGGCAATTAAAAATAGTACTGTATTGTGCCTTAGTCACGATGATCTCAATGACTTCTACCAACATCACATAAAAAATATCAGAGGACAATTAGCAGAAACCCTATTCGAAGATATTTACAGCAGGTTGGTTTCATTGTATTGCGACTCTCCAAAGGAACGGTATCTGAAACTGTTGGCACAATATCCCGATATTTTAAGCCTGGTTACGTTAAAAGAAATAGCTTCATTTATTAAAGTTGAACCAGAAACACTAAGCAGGCTACGAAAAAAAATATCACTAGCAAATAAGTCTTGAACGTAATCAAAGATTTCAGAATTTTAGGCAATTACTTTTACCTTTTTATAATAAATAGATTATCATGAAAATAATACATTCACTTAAAGTAGTCTTCTTTCTGTTCCTTTCTATCACTATTGTTTCGTGCAATGATGATGATGATAGTCCAAAACCAGTTTCTCCTGTTTCTTCTTTCGAAACAACATTTAATGTTACGTTGAACTATAATTATAAAGTAACGGATACAAAAACTAATCAGGTTCTGGTTGAAGTTGATTATGGAGTAGCCGATGTAAACACTTTAGTTTATGTTATTCACCAGGAGAGCGACGGACAATATGTAAAACTTTGCAAGATAGGTGCTTCTTCTGTAAAAAATATTACAACAGATAACATTGCGGTAGTAACGGATTCCTTACCGGAAGGGAAATATTACATCACGTTTGTGGTGTTTAAAGATTTCGCCGTTAAAGGAACTGATATTCAAGTGTTTTTAACGTCTTTAACCAAGGAGTACAGCGAGGCAGTGATGCAAATTCCCAACGATTACGTTCATTATGCTACTACCAAATTCGAAGTAACGGCAAACGATGGGGCAAATGAACCCATTTCGATGGATTTAAAAAAGATGACCACTGACCTTATTTTTGAATTTATCGATGCCGATAAAGTTTCAGACAATGCAGGATACCGTTTAACTGTGGGAGTCGATAGTATCCCATCGGCATTTTTTATTGCAACCGGGAAAACACTTTCAGTTAAAGAAGCAAATGAGAAAAAACTATTTCTCTATTCAGGGGAACAAAATGTATCTCTGAATACCTCAGCAGGAGAGAAGTCTGTTATTGCCACCTTCCATTCTTTATCGAATGACAATTTACAAGCATCCGACCGGGGAAAATACTGGTTCGAATTCAAAGAAGATTTCGATGGTGGGAAACAAATCAGGGCAGTCTCAGAAGAATTGGGTGAGTTCTCTCCCGTGCTTTCTTCTTCGATGTATGCCTATGGATTGTATGATGAAGTACAGGCGCTAGTTAAATCAATCAGAAAAACTGAATAAAAAATCAAATACCATGAAAACAAAAAAAAACGTATTTAAATTATTGTTTCTAGCATTTGTAATCCTCTTTATAGGGGCTTGCAATGATGATGACCCGCAACCTTTAAGTTTCTACAACACTTACTATGAAGTTCCGGTGCACGGTACCCGCTATATTGGCCCCCAAACAGGTTCCGGCGACTATTCTTTTCAGATAGAAAATCCATACATGTTTTCGGCTTTGGAAGAGAAAGATTGGTCTGCCCCTGAGGGAATGTTCCTGCTTCGGGGTTTACTAACAGGAGAATCAACACTCATTGTTACAGATAACAGAACCAGAGAAACAGCAAGTTTGGCAATTAAAGTAACCGACAGCTACGAGGTTCTTTGGGTATCTACACTTTATTGGGATGACTCTACTTCCACGATTAAGAAAAACGAACATCCGGTTTTTAGCAAAATCCCTTTTGTTTATCTAATCAATAACCAGGCGCGGGACGTGTATTTTGCCGACAGGAGCGGAGAAAACTCGCTAACAGGTAGTGGCATAATAATAAAGGGAAAAGGTACTTATTCTTTTACGATGGAAGAAGGTAAGCATTACCTGACTCTGACATATCCTGCAGATGAAAACGGACGATTAACCGATGATGTTTCTGCTATTTCAACTACCCAAAAATTTGAGATTACCCAAAGCAGCGAATTCTTGCTGCACCGGTTGGATGAAAACCTGAACCTCGGATGGGGAACCCCCGCCAAAGCTTATCCCGACAGTCTTCAAGGTGATGCGATTACAATGAAGGGAGTTAATTCAACCTACCAACTTGACGGCAAGTTTGAGCAAATTGAAATCCCAACAAGAGTATTAAATTAATACCTATTTGTGATCCCCGCTCTGATTCTTATTCAGAGTAGGCTTTTCAAATGGCAAGAAGAAAAAAGAAAACCATGAAAACAAAATTACTATTCTTTTTATTGCTTTTTATTGTTTTTGCCGGATGTCAAAAAGATGACAATGACTTTCAACCAATCCAATTGCAATACGCTATCTTTAATGATAAACCTAACCTGGTGACCAACAATCAGCTTACAATCAATTTTCCAGATGAACCCAGAATCGAATTGATAATATTTGGGGGCGACGGGGCCTATTCCATAAATAATTCCGACGATACTAAGTTGACCATCAGCAGAATTGATGGGCATCTGAAACTCTCACCTCTTGCGTCAGGGAATGTTGTTGTAACAATAAGTGATGGACACAATAATTCCTATACACTGAAGGTGCAAATCAAAAGTCCGTTGAGAGTAAAGATGAATGTAAAAGAAAAAGGGGGTAATATATTCGACTTAATGGAGTTTAACCTGTTTTCCTATTCAGAAGAAGATTATACACTTCTGGATTTAACTGAAGCATACGATTCGCTGGTTTGGATTTGTTCAAACACAAATCAACGATATAAGATTCTGGAACACTCAGGAAATAGCACTCATTTTGTATGGCAATGGTCAAACAGTTTCTTTTTACCTTCAGAATATGAAACTGCTCTGCTTGGGTACAAAAATAACCAGGTCGTGACAAGCGATACAGTTTCGGTAAATATTGTAAATAACAAAGATTTTCTGGGCTATAATTGGAAAGATGTGACTAGTACAAGTATGATCAATACGGGGTATCATAGCGTTTTTTCGAAAGGATATGATTTTGCTACTTATTCAGTTGTTTATAATGGTGTTCCTTCGATTGCCCTGTTTTTGCGTCACACCAATAACGACAACGAAGCTACTTTTGCACAAAAAGACAGGCAAATACTTCTTAATTATATCAACTCGTTATATTCCGCGTCAACGTATAGCAGCAACGGTAATAATTCGCTTTCAGAAGTTTACAACAATCTGTTTTAAAAAACAAAAGAAGGTGTTATTCCTGAATATATATGGGTAACTTCTGCTTCAAAAATTGCACTGCTGAAAGAATACAATAGTATTGGGGGTTATTCAAAATACGAAATATATGCTGAGCCAGTTAGGTAAACAGTAATTTCTTCAACATATTGAAACGAAACAGTTATTAGCAATCAATATAATTAAGGTTATGCTGGTTATTTATTATTGCTATAGGAAAATATGCTACTATTTACTTATTAACCATAATTGAATCTGCTCCTAAAATATACCTAAATGAATTGAAATAGCTTCGAAAGTTTTAAAAGATTCGCAATATTTCTAATTGTGCGTCCGTTTACAAGTCTAAACTTATATTATGAAAAAGGCTCTATTCTCCTTTCTTATGATTTTCGTTCTAATTCCGGGATATTCTCAAATTTCAACTTTTGGAATTGGGGCAGGTGCAAATTACACAAGCCTTGTTTTAAATAATGTTCCCGGGAGCGATTCTGACTACAAGACTGGAGTACAGCTTAACGCAATTTTCAAATCACGACTCAATAACAATCTGTGGATTAGGCTCGAACCGGGATACGCATTAAGAGGTACAAAGTTGAGCTATTCGATTAATCCCAATACGCGAATAAACCTTAGTTATCTTATATTACCTGTTATTTTTGAATTTTCCCCGTTAGAAAAATTCTCTGTTCTGTTGGGTCCTGAAGGCTCATACCGTTTAGCAGCCAGGACAAAAGATGGGGGCGGTTCTTCTAATGTAAATTCGGTTTATAATAGCAAAATTGACCTAGGTGTTATTGCCGGGGTTTCTTATAGTGTTATCCACAACCTGGCTTTTGAATTAAAGTATAATAGGGGTTTTATTTCAACCATAAAAGATTTGGTATTTACTGATGAATATGGGAATAGCGAAGGGAAGGCAAGTTTGTGCAACCAAGGAGTAATTTTTTCTATTATATATATGATAAAGTAAATACTTATAAGAAGTTATATTGGCAATTGTGTTGATTTCAAGTTGTAAACCTAACATGTAAGCCTTGTATAATATCAATCTATAATTTTGAAAAAACAAACAATTCTTAAGATAAAACGCATTTGTTGTTATAGTTTTTAACCTTATAACAACAAGAAATAGAACAAATATACACCTATTTTCTACACCCCTCGAGAAATACAAAACACCTATAAGTAAATACAAAACAGGGATTTAAATTTTATTTTTTATTATTAATAGAGGGATTGACCCAAAAGTATAAACAAAGTTCCTTTAACCGGTTAGAACCTCATCCACTCAGCTCTATCATTGATTATATCATTAAAATCTATAATCTTCAATTCCTATAATATTATATTACACACATAAACAGAAATGCCCTATCCTCTTTATTTCTTCACTTCCACCCATTTTCCCGGTTTCTGTGCGCGAATACTATTATCGTACATTGCTTCGCAATTTACCGGAGGTTGATAGAAACGCCCGGCATACGCTGCATTCAGATAAATTACAAATGTCTTTTGCTGGTTCATTGCCAAATCGAAATAAGTGTAAACCCGGTCATCGCGAATATCTTGGTATTCAAAAGTTGAATTTTGGTCTTGAGGAATGTCATTCAGCCTTTTATTGATAATCTCCCAACCCGACGGGAATACCGTATTCAGCACCATTTCTTCGTAATCGCGCTCATTTCCCGGATTTTTTACAGTAACCACCATTTTAAAATCTTCACCTTGTTTTAACGATTTTGGGTTTACTTCCATATTTCCTGAATCGATGTATTTTACGTTCAGTAGTAAATTATTCGACATCGAAGTTGAATCTGCGCCTACAGGAATTCCACTTGCCAAAATCCGGACAAAATTGGTATTCTCTCCTTTATTGGCAAATTCCACCTTCACTTTTCCATCCGGCTTCACTTTTACCGGAATTTTCAGAACCGGAATATCAGTTCTCAGTTTTGTTCTCTCTCCGTTTGCATTCAATTCAAACTCAGTTTGAGAATCTCCTTTGTAAAATTCACGGACGTAGGTTCCGGCAGAACTCAAACACCATGCCGCCGTTTGTGTACTCAGCCAGTCGTGTTTATTTATTTCATCCGAAATATTTTGAAGCATTCTGAATGCTTTTTCCTTATCTTTTAACAAAATCAGCGTTTCCAAAATCATGGCTTTGTCTCGAAGCGCCGAGCCAAAAGTTCTTCCCAGCTCCCGATAATCGGCAACCTCGGTTGTTACGCGGCTTATCAATTCGCGGCCCGCTTCGGGTTGCCCGGCCAAAACATAAGCCGCAGCCAAACGCCACGTAACTTCAGCCGATTTATCGCCTTTTTCGCGTAGGCGGTTCATTGCCCCCAGGTCGGGAGAACCGGCCAATGCCAATGTGTATAAACGATACGCCTGAATAAAATCGTACCCACGATAATAAACTCCATTTCGGTAACTGCCTGACGAATTCCAGTTGCGGGCTGCAGTACGCTGGAAATTCAGCCACTTGTCTTTCAACCCAATGGGCAACGAATATCCTTCGCTTTCGGCTTTCAACATAAAATGCCCGGCATAATTTGTTCCCCATTCGCTTACCGTTACCGCGCCCGGCCAGTAACCCAAACCTCCGTTGTCGAGCTGGTAAGCGGGTAATTTCTGAAGTGCACCCCGAATGTTATCTTCCGTTCGTTGCTTTTCATCTGCCGAAAGTTTTGAGAGATCGGCCAAAAACAATTGTGGAAATGCACCCGATGTAACCTGCTCAATACAACCGTGCGGATATGTTATTAAATATTCCAGATATTTTGTAAGGTTTAACGATGGAAATCCTGAAATTTCAACCCAGGCCAGAGCATCTTCTGCAGCCCCTGGCACCTTGAGTTCATCGGACCAGCTTTTTTGCCCGTCAACTGTTGCCGATTTTTCAAACGTTACCGGAGAATTCGGATTACGAATTTCCAGTTCCACTTCATAGGTTGCCCGTTCACTGCCACTTTTTGCTTCAATTTCAATCTTTGCAACTCCTGTTCCCGATTTGCCTTTCAAACCGAAATACACCATTTTATCCCCAAGAGAAGTAAATTCAATGTTTTTCTGATTTTCTCCCACAACCTCAATCAAATCATTTGTTTTTACTGAAATTGTCGCCTTCTTCACATTTTCTTTCATGGCAAAAACATCTACCGGGAGGCTGACTTCTTCTTCAGGAGCAAGAACACGAGGTAATGTTGCCAGTAACATTAAACCTTTTCGTACCGGAACTTCTTTCTCTGCATTTCCATAAGCACCATTGTTTCCGGCAACCACCATTACATGCACGGAACCTACATAATTCGGCATGGTAAATTCATGCTTATTGGTTTGCCCTTTTTTAAGTGTGAACGGCCCGGCAAACTGCACCACAGGTTTAAAACGATTGACTTCTTTTTTCCCCTTATTCGCCATATCGGCATCACCACCAACGGCAAACGCCTTTTCCAATCGGGCTCCGTAAGCCCCCGCAACTAAATCGTATAAATCCCAGGTTTTCACTCCCAGCGCCTCTCGGGTATAAAAAGCAGAATGGGGATCTGGCGTTTTGAAGTTGGTCAGCCCGAGCAAACCTTCGTCAACAATGGCTAATGTGTAAGTCATTTCCTTTTTATTTGCTTCAGAAACTTTTACCGTATATTTCTTTTCGGGTTCAATTTCGGAAGGCGTTTCAAGTATCGGCTTCAAAATGGTTTCCGGGTTTTCAACCAAAACAGGAATTACACCGTAAAGTCGCAGCGGAGCATCGTTTTCGGTTTGTCCGTACGGCTGAATCAAGCTCACATTAATATAAAAATTAGGCGCCATTTCCGATTTGGCATCAATGGTAAATTTAGTCTGACTGTCCTGTGTTTCCACCCAGAACCAATCCGCAACTTCAGTCCCGTTTTCGAGGCTCACCAACGCTTTCCCGGCTTTTGACGAAGGAATCGTCACTTCAATTTTTTCGCCGACATTGTATTTTTCTTTATCGGTGCGGAGCGTTAACAATGTGGCGCCGTCAGCCATTCCATCGGAGCGCCAGCCTCCCCATTTCGACATATAAAAAGTTACCCCGGAAGCGTGTCCGCTGGTTTCGTCTTTTACCCAAAGCAGGTAACGCCCATTGTCGTCCCAGGTTTTGTATTTTACATTGATTTTAACCGTATTTTTTTGTTCTGCATTTTTGATATTCCAAATGTTCAACGGCTTATAATAACTTCCGGAAACATAATGTGCGAGACTTTCCGAGCCTGACTCCCACCACCAGCGCCAATCGATTTTATATAACCGAACCTGCAGATTGTCGCCGGAAACTGGTTTTCCGTTAGCATCGACCAATACAATTTCGGGAGAATAATTCGTATCCGTTTTATACCAGCTATCTTCCGATTCGGGCATTTTTACACCCACAAAAGTTTTGAACGGAGCCAGCCGCGCTTGCTTTACATTGATACTGAAATCGCCGCCTTCCTCAAAAACCCGCGAAGTAAACCACGCTTTTACCATTCCCGGTGCATCTTTTAACGATTCAAAATCAACAGGGATGGTAACTTTCCCGTTTTCATCCAGTTTCCCTTCAAAAACCGTTTGTTCTTCGGGCGAGAATTTTGTTGCCGGATCAGTAAACGAGTATTTCTCAAATCCTTCAAATTTTGTTTTGTCTTCAATAAAAAGTACATCGACCTTGGTTTTTAATGAACGGGCAGGCGAAC
>JAWKKP010000036.1:0-57285 GCA_041393215.1 Draconibacterium sp. | reverse complement strand
ACAATTAAAATAAGATGATAAAAAACAAAATTGCTCCGATACTTTTTATTTGGCCAGTTTGCAATTATGCAGTAAATAAAGATGGTTAGAAGGAAGTACCCCAAAATAATAGTAAATCCCGGATAACCACCAAAAATCATTAGAAATAAAGAAATCGATAAACGGACAAAGCTTGGTTTATCTAACTCGCGGATAAAAGAGAAATAAGAACCCACAACAAAAGGAACAAGCGCATAACTATAAACAAAGGCCAGGTGTTGTGCATGCCCGATGCTCAATCCTGACAACATATAGGCTACCGACAATCCTAATGACAGGTTTTGCTCAACGTTAAATTGTTTAAGAAAATAAGTAAAAGATATGCCTGCTAAAAAAATATAACCCAGAAAAATAAACTGCAATGAAATATTTGAGTAACCAAATAAATTGGCAACAACCCAGAATTCGGGATTAAAAACCGAAACCAAATCAGCAAAAACAGGAATTCCGTAAAGTAAGTATGGGTTCCAAAGTGGAAATTGGTTATTTAAAACCGATTCGGAAAAAAAATAACGCGATGGTAGAAATGCATCTACAAAATCCCATTTCATCCCGTTCTGAAGAAAAGATATTTGCCAGAATGCAGCAATTACGACTAAAAGTAAAAGACCTTTTTTCCCCATGAAGAGATTTCAATTTCAGTTCATAAAATTCGATTGACAATTACAATGTCTTGGCTGAATTATGGGTAAAAATAAATAAAAACCATTGTGATTTGCTTTTAAAAGTTTGAAACTTTGATGAAACGAAATTTTACATAGAAACAAGACTTTCATTTCAGAATTAAGATCTAAAACTGACCCTGACAGGACAATACACACAAAAGACCACAATTTTAAAATAACGAAGCAATTCCGAGAAAGGCATGAATTTAAGAGAAACAGGGAAAAAGATAAGAGAAAATATCGCTCTCAGCCTTAGATTTCCGATTTGAAAAAAATGCCGCCGGAATTACTATCCAAAAGCGGCATTAAATATTTTATTAGTGCTTCCTATTCGCAAGTACAGGCGTGCAGGCAATCCATAATCTGCCCAATCATATCATACTTCATGTAGTAGTAGGTATTTTTCCCTTCCCTCTTGGAACATAAAACACCTTTATCTTTCAAAATCCCCAAATGATGCGACGTAGTAGATTGCTCAATTCCAAGCAGTTCATGTATCTCGGTAACAGTGAGTTTTTTACCACCTTCAAGGTTATGCAGAATAGCAATCCGCATCGGGTGAGCCATTGCTTTTAACATGCTCGCAGCCATTTCTAACCTATCGGTATCTAACTCCTTGATTTTTAACATAAATCCTTAATTTTTACAAATGCAAATATATAAATATTTAAGATTAGTGCGAATTCATTCATTTAATTTGAAACGAATTTGAATAACGAATTACAGAAATTCAAAAATAAATGCACGTTTCGCTTTTTTTTGTAAAAAACTTCCTTTTTTTCGGTGAAATTAAACTATGTTCGCTCCAACGAAACAGAAAGGTAATTCATTTTGATGACAGCGATAAAAAAAATTAAAGCACCCATAGAACAGGAACTTCTGGATTTTGAGCCATATTTTAAAAAGTCATTGCAAAGCGATATCCCTCTTTTATCCACCATTTTAAATTATTTATACCGTACCAAAGGGAAGCAACTGCGCCCAATGTTTGTTTTTTTATCCGCAAAATTACACGGCGAGACCAACGAATTTTCGCAGTTGGCAGCATGCTCAGTAGAGCTTTTGCATACAGCAACATTGGTACACGATGATGTTGTTGACGAATCTTATGAACGCAGGGGCACATTTTCAGTAAAAGCACTTTGGAAAAATAAATTAACGGTCTTGGTTGGCGATTATATTCTGGCAAAAGGGCTTCAGCTTCAGCTCGAGCACAAAAAATATAATTTTCTCCATCTGATTTCACGCGCTGTTCAGGATATGGCCGAAGGAGAAATCCTTCAAATGAAAAAAAGCCGGAAACTGGATATTAACGACGAAACTTACTTCGAAATAATCCGAAAGAAAACAGCTTCACTGATTGCTACAAGTATGGCTATTGGAACAGCTTCAGTTACGGAAAAAGAAGAAACAATAGAAAAAATGTACCGAATTGGACAGAATGTGGGAATTGCTTTCCAGATAAAAGACGACATTTTTGATTACCAGGCGAAAGGGTTAATCGGAAAGCCTACAGGAAACGATATAAAAGAAAAAAAGATCACTCTTCCTCTACTTTACGTTTTGAACAATTCAGAATCCTCAGAGCGTAAAAGAATTCTAAGCCTGATAAAACATAAAAATAAGAATTCGGCAGTTGTTGGCGAGTTGATTAAAATGGTAACCGAAAAAGGTGGTCTTGTTTACGCTGAAAAAAAAATGAATGAATTTAAGGAAAAAGCAATCAACGGATTAATGGAATTCGATGATTGTGAAGCCCGAAATTCACTCATTGAGTTAATGGAATATATTACTACGCGTGATAAATAGAACACCCGGTAATATATTATTCAATCCTTATTTTAACAACAATTTTTCTGGCCAGCGCAGTATCTCCGGTTGAAATTGAAGGGCGGTGCACATCAGTGGGAAAATAAATAAAAAAGTTCTCAGGTGTTGCTTTCCTGTAATCGCCACCATCGAACTCATAAAAGGTAATATCATTTTCTGCACTATACGGTTCTACAACTTTTACTTTGTCAAGCGTTGTTATTCCCATCAACTCTTCCCCTTTTATTATATATTGAATATCAATATACTTTTTATGCGATTCATAGCGTGTTTCCGGCTTTTCTTTCGCTTTATATTCAGCCACACTAACAAAAAGATTTTCGCCATCCAGTTCTTTTTTTCCCAAAGGCTGTTCGTTTAAGTTTGCTGTTTTTAAAAATTGAAATGCCAGATCCCAACGCGCGGGATTCTTATAATAACTAATAGCCAGGTTTCTTTTATTTACCGATTCATCGGGAGAAACATTCCAACCATTTAACCATTCTTTTTTTGCAAACCATGAATTTACTTCTTCGTCACTCCAATTTTCAGGATCAGTTTTACTATTTGAACAGGAGGACATTGCGACCAAAATAACCATAATAAGGAATATTAAATTTAGTTTCATTGTTTAAGTTTTTTGTTGGGCTAAAATACTGAATAATCATTTTAGTTTTTCATTATTCTTATGCCTTTCTTTATCCCGCATGGTTTTCTTTTCCATATTTCGCAGAAAAGCTTTATTTAAATCAACGCCGGTTTGATTGGCCAAACAAATCAAAACCCAAAGTACATCTGCCATCTCGTCTGAAAGGTTATAACCTTCATCCGACTTTTTAAACGATTGATCGCCATATTTCCTGGCCATAATTCGCGCCAGCTCACCTACTTCTTCGGTTAAAATGGCCATGTTTGTTAACTCACTGAAATAGCGTACGCCAATCGTTGTAATCCATTCGTCAACCATTTTTTGTGCGTCGGAAATGGTAATATTCTGGTCACTCATTTCAAAATTCTTTTTGTTTTGAATCGATAATAATTGTTACCGGGCCGTCGTTTACAAGCGCCACATCCATCATGGCACCAAAAATTCCGGTTCCTACATTTTTCCCAAGAATTTCCTCTGTTTTTTTGATAAACTTTTCGTACATCGGTACTGCAAAATCGGGTTTCGATGCACGAATATACGACGGGCGATTTCCCTTTTTGGTACTTGCATGCAAGGTAAACTGGCTTACAATAATAATATCTCCGGCAACGTCCTGAACGGAAAGGTTCATCACACCATTTTCATCATCAAAAATTCGTAGCTGGAGCATTTTTCTCACCAGCCAGTCAATGTCTTCATCGGTGTCGGCATCTTCTATTCCAACCAGAACCAACAATCCTTTGCCAATGGAAGAAACTACTCTTTTTTCAATTGTTACCGAAGCTTTGGAAACTTTTTGAATTACAATTCTCATCCGTTCAATTTTCAATACGAATATAGAAAAACACAGCTTAAACTCAACTTTTCTATTACATTAGTGTTTAATTAACCGGAAAAATAAATAAACAAAAACAAAAATGATATATCAGTCAATAATAAAAAGTAAACTAATTTTTACACTTTTACTTCTATGTATTTCGCTATTTACAACTGCTCAAAAAGCTGCGTTGAAAGGACGGGTTGTTGACGCAGTAAGTAACGAGCCGCTTCCTTTTGTAAACATTATTGTCTCCGGTACCACAAAGGGGACAACTACCGATGTTGATGGAAATTTTCTGCTTACCGGGCTTAACCCGGGCTTTTTAAGAATTGAAGCGTCTTTTGTTGGCTACAAACAAGCCATTTCTTCGGAAATCGAGGTGAGCGTTGCCAATACCAATTCAATCGAAATTGAACTGGAAAAACAAAGAGAACAGATTGAAGAAGTTACGGTAAAGGCTTCTCCTTTTCGAAAAACAGAAGAAAGCCCGGTCTCTCTGCGAACAATTGGAATTGGCGAAATTGAAAAAAGTCCGGGTGCAAACCGCGATATTTCAAAAGTAATTCAGTCGTTTCCGGGAGTTCAATCAACACCCGCATACCGTAATGATGTTATTATTCGTGGAGGTGGACCTTCTGAAACACGTTTTTATCTCGACGGTGTTGAAGTTCCTTTTATCAACCATTTTGCAACACAGGGAGCTTCCGGCGGGCCGGTTGGTGTTTTAAATGCCGACTTTATCCGTGAAGTAAATTACTACTCAGGAGCTTTCCCGGCCAATCGGGGAAATGCGCTTAGCGGGGTACTCGAATTTAACCAGGTTGACGGAAACAGCGATAAATTAAAGTTCCAGGGAACCTTAGGCGCATCGGAAGTTGCTGCAACATTAGACGGGCCATTGGGCGAAAAAACCACCTTTGTGTTTTCGGCAAGAAGATCGTATTTGCAATTACTATTCAGTGCGCTTGAACTGCCATTTCTCCCAACGTTTACCGACACACAGTTTAAAATTAAAACCCGGATCGATAAAAAAAATGAGCTCACTTTTATCGGGCTTGCCGCCTACGATATTAATCGCCTGAATTTAGACATCGAAAATCCGGATGAACAACAGAAATATATTTTAAGCCAGCTTCCTGAAAACAAACAATGGAATTATACACTTGGTGCCGTTTACAAACATTTTTCAGAAAACAGTTATTATACTTTGGTTGCCAGCAGAAGTCATCTAAACAACGGAAATACAAAATATCTTGAAAATGATGACAGCTCGGAAAGCAATAAAATTCTGGATTATTCCTCCGAAGAAATTGAAAATAAACTACGTTTTGAAAACACAGCCCGTTTAAATGATTTCAAGTTAAACTTTGGAGCAAATTTCGATTATGTTACGTACGGGAATGCAACCCTGTCTCAGCGTTTTTATGACGACCAAATTATCAATATTAATTATTCAACAGATTTAAATTTGGTTAAATGGGGAGTTTTTGGCCAAGTCAGCAAAAATGTTTTTAATGAGCGATTATCACTTTCGCTGGGGTTGCGGGCCGATGCAAATAACTATTCCAATAGTATGAATAATCTGTTCCAACAGCTTTCTCCACGATTTTCTGCTTCTTACAGTTTAACAACGCAATGGAGTTTAAACTTTAATACCGGCCGATATTACCAGTTGCCGTCATATACTTCACTCGGCTTTAAAGAGAACGATGTTCTCGTAAACAAGGAAAACAACCTAAACTATATTTCTGTCGATCATTTTATTGCCGGGCTTGAATATCGGCCAAATTCAACAGTTCAATTTTCGCTTGAAGGATTTTGGAAAGGTTATTCCCAGTATCCGTATTCTGTTAACGACAGCATTAGTCTCGCCAATAAAGGCGCTGATTTTGGTGTAGTTGGCGATGAGGAAGTTACCTCTACCTCGGACGGACGAGCCTACGGAGCCGAGTTTCAAACCAGAATAAATTCGACAAAAGGGTTCAACCTGAATCTTTCTTACACGTTAGTTCGAAGTGAATTTAATGATGGAATTGGCCCCTATATTCCATCCAGCTGGGATTCAAAGCACCTGCTGGTAATAACATCCACCACCGATTTAAAAAAAGGATGGAGAGTTGGAGGGCGCTGGCGGTTTGTTGGCGGCTTGCCTTACACACCCTGGAATATGGAGAAAAGTGCTTTGGTTGAAGCCTGGAATTTAACCGGCGGCCCCTATTACGATTACTCCATGTTGAACACACTACGTTTCAAATCATTTCATCAGTTGGATGTTCGCATCGACAAATCGTTCTACCTCAACAAAATTACCATGAAATTCTATCTGGACATTCAAAACCTATATAATTTCCAGGCTGAACAACAAGATATTATTGTTCGGGCCGAAGATGAAAACGGGAATTTTATCACCACAGACAACGGAACAAAATATGTTTTAAACACGGTTAAAAATACAACCGGAACTGTGCTTCCCACCATCGGAATTATCATCGAGTTTTAACCAGTGAACCGGAATTAACGAAAGTCAAACCATAACTTTATCGGGTAAAAATCATCATTATTGTGGCTTCCGTAAGTTCCTTTCTGACTTTTTGGTCCTAAGGCATCAGCTTGTTTAAATTTGGTGCCAATTGCGGGAATATCATACAAAAATGAGATGTCGCCTTCCGGAAACGGCGGATAAGTCCCACCTGAAACAAATTGTGGTTTTGCCGGTGTAAACAACCTGAAAAACAAATTCGGTGTTTCAGAAATAACGGTAAAATCCGACTCAGTGGTTTCCAAAGTTGCCCAAAATAAATTTCCGTGATAACCTTTAAATTCAGGATAAACCAGGTTATTAAAACTTTCGCCGGTTATGGTATTGTTGTAATCCTTTTCCCAAACGCCAATATTACTCCCTTTTAAACGGTTTTTCCATACCCGGTACGGACCACGCCCCATCCATTTTACAGCTTTACAGTTTTCTTCAGGGTAATTAAAAGATATTCCTACAAAGTCAATGTTCTTTGCACTTTTTAGCTGACTGGCTTCCAAATATAAAAGACCGCTTTTTTCTAATTTCCAGATGGTTTTTTCAGGATATCCTTCTGAAGTAATTTCAAAAACAAAATTTCCATCACTATCTTTTTTCCAACTTGTGCCGGTAACTTTCGATTCAATTCCAACAGGTGCCGGTCCTCCGGTAAACGAAACATTTCCTTTCCGGTTTTTTACAGAAAGTAGCTTACCATCTTTTTTGCTAAACGAAATTTCAATTCCGGAAGCAGAAGCAACAACTGCATCACTTTTTTCCAGAATTGCAATCTCCGAATTCGAGGTTTGACTTTCTTTTAAAAACTCCTCCGCTATCTCTTCGGGTTGAAGGACAGGCCAACTCCAACTGTAAAGCTCATATCCGTTCGGATCGAGCGCTGTAAACTGAAAAACATCGGCAAATTGCAATGCGTTACTGCAATCAATTGATATCATGGCGGTTTCTCCAGGCATCGCTTCCGGCGATTGAATAACACCCGAACCAACTGTTGTTTCTTTTGTGCTTCCCACTTCGGTTTTCACAGCTCTCCAGTTAAAAGCACAGTCTTTCAGGTTGGTATAAATAAATTCATTTTTCAGGAATAATTTTCCATTCCATTTCCGGTTAACGGTAACAGGCTGCACCTGAACCGGCGACCAAATTTCTTTTACCGTATAAAAACTTCCTTCTTTTTCGCGATGTGGCCCGAGAATCCCGTCGGGAGCATGATTCTTGTCCCCGTCGAAAACTGTTCCCGGTTTATCCGTTCGAAGAACAGCTTCATCGACAAAAACCCAAAGAAAAGCGCCTGCCAACAAAGGAGAAGATTGGTAACTCCGCCAAAATTCTTCCAATCCTGCGCCGTGGCCTCCATCGTACAAACCGTGTAAAAATTCGGTTGGCATAAATGGGTCGTTACCAAAAACAAATCGTCCGATCGAATAATCGAATTGCGGGTAATGGTGGGTATCAAGGCCATTGTGAAGCAACCAAGGACACAGAACCGGGCGATTCTGAATATCCCAGTAATGAAGCCATTTTTCGTTGGCAAAATCCCAACCACCTTCGTTTCCGTGGTCCCAAACCACCACACAAGGGTGATTCTCATCTTTTAGAACGGTTTCTTTTATCAACTTTGGACCAACTACTGTATCATAACCATCCTGCCAACCTGTAACTTCGTTCAAAACAAAAAGCCCTAAAGAATCGCATAATTCCAGAAATCGTTTATCGGGCACATAATGCGAACAGCGTACCGCATTCATGTTCATTTCTTTCATTAAATGAATATCCTGTAAAAGATTGGCCTCACTTAAGGCACGGCCGGTCTCAGGCCAAAAAGAATGACGATTGACCCCTTTAAAAATCACCTTTTCATTATTAACGTAAAATCCATCATGTTTGCGTAGCTCCACCGTGCGGAAACCTATTCGTTCTGTTACTTCGTGAAGAGCCAAGTTCCCTTTTTTCAGCGTGATTTTTATGTCGTACAAACTTGGCCACTCAGGATTCCAGGATTTCACATTATCAAATTTCCCCGAAATCATTTTGGAAGAGGTGCCTTTTGCCATTTCTCCAGAAACAGAATTTCCCACCCGCGTTCCATTCAAATCGAATAAATCAATAGTTACTGAATAGTCCGATTTTACATTGTTGGTTTCAATAAGAATATCAAAAGAACCATCCGCTTTTGCGTTAATGGCTGTGCGGTTCATGTGAATTTCGGGTAAAACTTCAAGAAAAACCGGACGAAAAATACCGCCAAAAATCCAAAAGTCGGCTTGTCGCTCAGCCCGGTTCACAGATTCATTGGAAGAATGTTTTGCCACATCAACTTCCAAAAGATTTGTTTTACCATATTTCAACAACTTCGAGATATCGTATTTGAACCGATAGAATGCGCCCTGATGAATTTCACCTGCCAGCTTTCCATTAATTTTCACTTCAGTATCCGTCATTGAACCATCAAAAACAATATTTATGGTTTTGCCTTTCAGCGATGCAGGAACTTCAAATTCATGTTTATACAGGCCATGTTCCTTACCAAGTTTTATGTTTTCATTTTTCCAGTCGTGACCGTAATTATAAGTTCCGAATCCCTGTAATTCCCAGTTGGAAGGCACCGGAATTTTTGTCCATTCTCCGC
This sequence comes from Draconibacterium sp., assembly GCA_041393215.1. Lineage (GTDB taxonomy): Bacteria > Bacteroidota > Bacteroidia > Bacteroidales > Prolixibacteraceae > Draconibacterium. The sequence goes on along the minus strand of JAWKKP010000036.1, from coordinate 48,141 downwards.
TATTCTGTCCATCGGTACAGTAAAAATCCCAGTCAACGGTGTTAGCGGCATCGGTACCGGAGAGATATACAATTTGGGTGTTCTGAGAAAAAACAGCATTTGAAATTAAAATACATAAAACGAAAATTATGGTCCGAACTGTCATCATTATTTCGAGAATTTAGTTTGATTAATAGAACATTTAAAATTTGAAAATAATACTTTTTAGATTTTTTAAAACCTTATTCGAATCTTCTTGGTAAAGTTAATTACTTTATCTGTTAGAACTGAACCCGGACAACAATTGGCAGATGGTCTGATGGAAAAATCTCACCTCTTTGCTCCGAAATACTAACGTATTGTTTTGTGGTTACCTTTTTATTGCTAAAAATATAATCGATCTGTTCGCGATTTTCTACCGGTATTTTGCCAAAACTGTGAAATGTCCATTCGGGACCATACCAATTCTGAGCCAATAGTCTTGTATCCCAAAACGCTTTCTCTCCTTTTCTGTTGGTAAGAATTTGATAGGGAATTGATTGCGGATTGGAATTAAAGTCTCCGGTTATGATGGACATTTGGGAACCTGCAATTTGGTGTACTTTCTCAAGTAAAAGTCTGGCACTTTCTTCGCGCGCTTTTTCCCTATTATCGAAATGAGTATTAAACAGATAAAAGAGATTTCCTGTGCGTTTATCTTTTAACTGCCCCCAGGTTACAATACGATAAGTAGCTCCCCAACTTTTGCTGGGACTTTCGGTATTTTCCGCCAGCCAGAAAGTTGCGCTTTTTATCAGTTCAAAATACTTTTTATTGAAGAAAACGGGGCTGTATTCGCCTTCGGTTTTCCCGTCGTTACGAGCCACTCCAATATAGCTGTATTCAGGAAGTCGTTCCAGAAGATCATCCAGTTGCGGATGCAAAACCTCCTGCATCCCGATAATGTCAGGCTGATAAAAATGAATTAAATCTCCGACCCAGTCTTTGCGGTTTTCCCAACAGTTCAAGCTATCCTTTGCGTTCGAATTCCGAATATTAAACGACATAACAGCAATTTCAGAATCTGTATTTCCTTTTTGTGCGTAAACTTCTGAACTCTGCCAGAACATTACTGGAAAAAGCAGGTATAAGATGATTTTGTTCATTGTAATAATGTTAAGCCGACAGCATAATAAGATTATGGATTTATTCTTCGTAAATATTTTTCATTTGATAAGCATCCAATGAAATAATTTCGCTTTCATTGCCCTGTGAACGGAACGAAATACCAATGCTATCATCACGCCCGGGGAAAACACGGGCTGCTACGCACTGTTTCCCGTTTACAAAAACTTCCACAATGCTTTTGTCGATAAAAACCCGGAGCTTAAGTTTTTCTTCGGGAGCAAGCAATACAGGAGCTGTTTCAGGAGGGCGGAAGTTAACATCCGGCAATGTAGATGAATATGAAGTTTCGAGACTGATGCTACTGTAACGTCTCCTTTTAAACTTTTCGGCCTCTTCTGTTCCTTCTTTGTATTCCAAACCTTTGTAATACCCCTTCTCTTTGTAAAAAATAATTCGCGTAAATTCCTCTTTCTTGGGTGAGCGAAGTACATTCAATTCAACTATTTTCGAGTCCTTCATGTCTATTTCAGCAACAAGTTCCATCGCGTTTCCCTTTATTTTACTCAGAACTATTTCTTCATTTTCCGGCAATCTTACCGATGACAAATGTTGAACATTATATCGCAGCGATTCAATATCTCCTGCGGGTTCAATTCCCAGTTCATCTTTCGATAGTAAAGTTAAACGACGAGGGAGCGACATCATTTGATCCCACCCTTTCAGATCCTTTCCCTTATTCATGTTAAAAATGACAATTATGCCACCTTTCCAGTCGGGGAAAGCAGAAGGGGCATGTACTCCCGAAGGGCGGGAAGCCCCGAAGTTAAATTTCCCATGCGAGGTTGCGACAAACTTGTTACGTACAGTGTCGTAATCCCCCAACAAATATTGTCCACCACTATTATGACTGAAAAATAAGAGAATGTGTTTGTCTCCAATAGGCCAAAAGTAAGGACATGCACCATCATCGCCAACCATGGTAAACCGGTCGCCTTCTACAAACTCGTGCATGTATTCCCAGTTTATCAAATCTTTCGAACGAAAAAGAAAGTGTGCGCGAATGGGTTTCCCCTCCGGCCCATTGGGCAATCGGCTTCCTGAAAGTGAATAGTAAATACTGTCCTTTTTCCACAAAAACGGATCGAAAACAGTATAAGGAAGAGGAAACCCAGTGGTACTTTCTAAAGGGATAACTGCTTTCTTCTCCAGTTTTTCCCAGTTTAAAAGTAACGGATCGGTGGCGATGGCAATCATATTCCCCACCGTTGTTCCATGATACATGGCTACGGCACGATCTTCTTCCACCCAAACGCTTCCCGAGAAACAGGCTTTCTCCGGATCGGGATAAATTGCATAAGGTAAATCTGTCCAATGAATGAGATCGGTACTTACTGCATGTCCCCAGTGTTGACGCGGATCTTCCGGCGGATATCCCTGATAAAAGAGATGCCAGTTCCCTTTCCAGTAACTTAACCCATTGGGGTCGTTTAACCGATTTTCAGGACTTACGAAGTGGTATATTGGCCTGTATCTGTCAGTTTTATAAGCTTCTCTGGATTTCTTAAACCGTAAAATAAAAGGATCGGTTTCGAGTACTTTTTGCTGAGCCTTTAAACCCTCCGGATAATTGTACTTTGTAACTTGTGATTCATTTCCGCTTTGTTGTGCAGAGAGCCTTGCAGCTGCAAAAAGACAAATAATAAAAATTTGCAGGTTATAAAACCATTTTATTTTATGCATTTTCTTTAAGGTTTTCCTCTTTTATCCTCTTTTCTCGATGTTTTATCTTTTGAAATATTTATATGCAGCCGGTGTTTGTTTACCGGTGGTAGTCATTGTTGTTGTAATTTCAACCGAAGGACGTTCCCAGTAATACAAAACCCCGGTTTCAGTGCCTACCAGCAAGTCGGGAATACCATCTTTGTTAAAATCAGAAACCACCGGACCATCCGTATGCCCCATTAAAGTACGGGAAACTACACGTCCCATATATTGCAGCACCATTTTTCCGTCTTTCATTCCCATGTTTTTCATCCAGTCCACTGCAGGTTTCGAAGAAAAAACAAGATCTTCCAAACCGTCTCCATCCCAATCGGCAAATGTAATTTTTAAGCGTCCATGACTGGAACCGGTCCGTTGATTCAGGAGAATAGGTTCTCCATCCGGGTAAATAAAATTTCGTTGTGGATGGGCAAGCATCAATCTTCCATCTTTTTTAAACCGAAGATAAACGGCCAAATAACCTTCATAATCGAGCATAACCAGGTCGTTTAGCCCGTCGTTGTTAAAATCCATAATAAACGGTGAAGTGCGCCAGGGAGCCAGCAACTCATTCCCTTTTGAAACTCCGGGGGTCCAGGCTGGTTTCAAGGGTTCACCTTCCCATTCTACTTCAATAGGCTGCGGTTGAGAAAGTTCAGGTTTCGTTCTTGTTCCCTTGTTCTTTAACCAGACAATATTCCCGTTGTGTTCATTAACTAAAATATCGGGAAGTCCGTCCATATCCCAGTCGCCCACATCAATAGTTGTATATCCCCAATGCGGGTCTTCAGTGTTAGGCAACACTTCAGTAGGAATAATCCGGATAGGAGTTCCGTCAATCTCCAGGATTTTTGGTGCATCCCATTTGGGAGCGTCACCGCCAAGATTTTTCACGAAGTAAACATTTCCCACCCCGTTTCCACTTAGAATATCATCAAGCCCATCACCATCCCAGTCGAAAACTCGTGGTGTAGCCAAGGCTCCTAAATCAACAAATTTAGCTTCCTGCTGCAGAAATACCGGTGGCAAAAACTCAGAAATTCCATTCATAACCTTCCCTGTATTTTTGAGGAATGAAACTTTACCATCCTCATCTCCGGCAATGATATCCACAAGTCCATCATGGTTAAAATCTATCGCTCTTAACTTGGTATTACTTCCTGAGCGGGAAACCAACTGTATTTTTTCTCCCTTATAACTAATGGTATCTCCGTCAGAAAATTGATGTTTTTGAGGAGTACCTTTATTTTCGAAATAAACCAAATGAGTAAATCTGCCGGTTACCACATAATCCAGATCTCCGTCATTATCAAAATCTGCCAGTGCCACTTCCAGGTTCAAGCCACTTTTAAAAGCATTTCCCTTGCCTGTTAAAATATTTTCGGGCTTTTCATACACAGGGCTTTCATTTGTGCCACTATTTCTGAAAAACAAGAGTGAATTGCCTTTACGGGACATGATTCCACACATAAGATCATATTTCGAGTCTCCATCAAAATCAATTATTTTCCAGGTATTTGCCCCAGTATCTTTTAGATATTCATTCAGCTGTGAGGGCATGTTCACTTTCTTCCAAAATACGTTCTGTGGCACATCTTCGTAAATAAGCAGCTCTTCATTTGTGCGGTCGGGTGTAAGCACGTGTATATGTCCGTTAACATCAGAAGCTTCGAAAAATTTTCCATCATATCCTAATCGAAACCGTTCGGAGTTAACCCGCATACCATATCTGTAAACCGGCATCTCAACATTTCCACTAATGTTTTCGAAATAAAAAACACCAGATTCGGCATAGCTTCCCGATTCAGAAATGAGTAAATCAAGGTCGCCATCGCCATCAAAATCCATGGGCATAGGAACGGATTTGAATCCTACATCCAAATCTACCAGCAATTCAGGATTGTTATATTCCAGTTTTTGTACACCTTTATTTTGAACAGATCGTTCTGAATGAGCCGGTTGATTTTGAGTACATCCAACTGCAAGAAGATACGTTGCCAAAAAGGCTACAATAATGTTTCTGTTTTTTACTTTATTCATAAATCAAAGAAATAAAAAAAGGACGCTTTATTTTTAGGGAAAAGCAGAAAAGCTTATGGAAAAGATAATGAACTCTTTAAGTTGCTCTACAAAGTTCAACATCTGCCTATTTCCGTATCTAAAAATAAATTGTCCTTTAAATCGCCAACTATTAATTAATCTCTATTCATAACGCATTAGCAATGTTAATATCCCGGATTTTGTCCGTAGTCATTTGAACATCTGTCGATCTGATTTTGAGGGATTGGCCTTAACAGATGTTTTTCACTGATATTATCTACTGCATAGTTCGGACTATTGGTTGCGTTGCAATATGCTTTCACGCGGTCAATTAAGAATCCCATGCGGGTTAAATCATACCATCTTTGCATTTCTCCCAAAAGCTCGCGTCCCCGTTCATCCAGTATTAACTCGGCGGTAACTTCGTTTGCCGAAATATCCATTTCTTTTTCGAAGCCCGGCCATGCAGCCCGTTCCCGAACAATATTCAACATTTTTGCGGCCTTTTCAGAATTGCCTGCCTTAAAATACGCTTCAGCTGCAATCAGATAAGCTTCTGCCATGCGCATTACAAAGAAATCGCGGGTGCCCTCTTTAAGATTTATTGATTCCCGGGTAGGATCGATAAATTTTCCTAACGATGCATAAACTCTTTCCGTGTAACCGGTTCCGGCCTGGCTATTTCTTTCAGCAGGAGTGTAAATAACAGCTGATATATTGTGTCTTTCGCTTACATATTCCTGGGTAAGCGTCCTTTCAACTCTGTTCCCGTTTTCGTCAGCAAAATAATATTTTTCACCAATATTCACACCAGGCAGAAAAATAGCGGTATCGCCTATTTCTTGACTGGGAAGTAAGTTAGCCGTATTATTTGCATACCAAACATGCTGATAACTTTTGTAATAACGGGCATCATATTTTCGATCCCAGAGAGATAAGGCATACGGAGTAGGGGCAAAACGGATATAAGGCCGTCCATACTCAATGGTACGTTTCATCCCGGGAAGCTTATCATATCCCATCAGAAAAAAGAGATGAGAACGGTTTCCTGTTCCACGGGTAAGCGGATCGGTTGAATTTTGTACACTCCAGATTACTTCACTGTTTTTCTGGTTATTGATATCCCACAAATCGGCATAATCTGAAAGAAGCGAATAGTTTGCGTTACCGATAACAGCTTCTGCCATTTCAATAGATTTGTTAAAATTTTCAGTTTTACCCGTTAACCAACCATAGGTCAGATATACTTTTGACAATAAAAACTGGGCTGCCCCTTTTGTTGCCCTTCCGTACTCACTTTGAGTTTCCGGCAAGTTGTTAATAGCATACTCAAGGTCAGGGATAATTGCAGTGGTATAAATCGTTTCCTGTGAGGTTCTGTTCGCTTCAGTTTCAACCCCCACTGTTTCTTCCAGCGAAAGATGAACGTCGCCAAACTGCCGAACCAAAACAAAATAATACAGCGCTCTCAGGAAACGGGCCTGGGCAATTAACCCGGCTTTTGATGTTTCACTCATCTCTTCATTTTCAGCTGCCCGCCCTTCAACAGCATTGCATTGATTGATTCCCTGGTACATGGTTGACCATACATTCCAGCAGTTTTTTTCCGAGGAATCAAAACGATACTGCCCGAGTATTTTTCCTCCGTCCGAACCATTTGCGTGAAGATCGGTACCATAAACAGTCATACTCATTCCATCTTCCTGCCCAAAATACATCACTTTCAGGTAGGAATATGCAGCCTCAACGGCGTCATTCAATCCAGCTTCGGTTGTATAATAAGATTCCGAACTTACATCGGAAATCATTTCTTCTTTCAGATATTCATTACAAGACTGTATAGAGAATGCGAATAGCAGAATAAATAAAATACGTGTGATTTGTTCTATTTTGTTCATAACTTTAATTTTAGAAGTTTACGTTAAGACCAAAAACGATTGCTTTGCTGTTGGGAACATCGTAGTAAAGAATTCCTTTATCATTTTCCGGATCCCATCCTTCATATTTGGTAAACATAAAAGGATTATCGGCAGTGACATATACTCTGACACTGTTAATTTTAACAGCATCAATCAGTTTTCTCGGAATGGTATATCCCAGGGTAATATTCCTGATTTTTACAAAAGAACCATCAAAATAATTGTTTGACGTGTCGTAACGTGCATAATTTTGATTTTGGTTCGGACGCGGATAAGCGTTCGTTGGATTGTCAGGCGTCCAGTAATCTACATCGAGGTTATTGTACCTTCCTGCCAACGAACTGAATTCGTGATGGAATCTGCTGTATATCGTTGAACCCTGACGGATAAAAACAAAACAAGAGAGGTCTAATCCTTTATATTCAAACCGGTTGGTAATACCCATGTTCCATTTAGGCACCGAAGAACCACGAATTACCCGGTCATCCGAGTCGATTACACCGTTAGGTTCCTGATCTTTTATTTTGATTTCGCCCGGGTAAAATCCATAGGAAGCTGCTTCCTCTTCCTCGTTGCTCTGCCAGATGCCTATTTTTTCATAATCATAAAAGACAGATAGTGGCTGGCCAATAAACCAATTATTTCCCACATCGTCTTTTTTCCCATCATATAATTCAAGTATTTCTTCTCTGTTAGCAAACCAGTTGAGATCCATTTTCCAGGTAACCCCTTTTGGATTATCAAGAATTATGGTGTTCAGGTTTATTTCAATCCCTTTGTTTCTTGTTGAACCAACATTTTCCAGTATACTGGTATACCCGGAAGTTATAGGCAACTGACGTAACATAAGCAAATCAGAAGTTTTTGCATTGTAATAATCAACAGAACCATTAATCCGACCTTTCAATATTCCAAAGTCAAGACCTGCATCGATCGTTGCTGTACTTTCCCACCGAAGATCCGGATTAGGGATATCATTTAATGCATAGCCATATCCAGGAGAACCATCCCAGTCATAAACGGTTTGTGCAAGTGCCCCCTGGGTTTGATAAGCGCTAATGGCTGTATTCCCCGTAACTCCATAACTGGCACGAAGTTTTAAATTTGAAATAAAGGGCAAATCCTGCATCCAGGGTTCATTGATAATTCTCCAACCGAGTGCCCCGGAAGGAAAATATCCCCATTTTTTCCCTTCCGATAACCGGGAAGATCCATCAGCACGAAGGGTACCTTGAATAAGATATTTTCCATTATAGTCATAATTAATCCTTCCCATAAACGAAGCCATCTTCCATTCCTCCAACTGGCTGTCAACACCAAGAACTGTACTTCCGGTATCCATATTGTAAAATTTCTGGGTCTCGTATGGCAAGTCATTTACAGAAAAACCATAATACTCTTGTGAAAAACTTTGGACCGATTGCATTAAGGTAAAATCCACCTGATGCTTTTGTTCGAAATTTTTACTGAATTTCAGAATGTTTTCCAATGTATAGGTAAATTTTCCGGTGTTTTCCACTGCCGCATCAGAGGCTCCTCCCAGGTTCGAGTCTGTGTACGTCCCACGGAAAAGCCCACGTCGCTGATCACGGTTATCAATCCCGAAATTCAGACGATAGTTTAAATATTTCAGAAAGTCAATTTCAGCATAAACAGAAGAGAATACGCGGTTAATTTTGTATTCATCCGTAAAGTTCTCCGATTCAATATCGAATAATGGATTTGATAATTGTCCGTCGGTCGTAGGAAGAAAAACCGGTTCACCTGTCTCCAAATCAAAGGCTTGTCCAATTGGCGAATTGAGTAGAGCACTTTCAACAGCAGCAGTTGTCCCCACATCATTTAAACTCCGGGTGAGCAGCGTTGAGGTTCCCACTTTAAACCAATCCGTAAAACGATGATCGAGATTAAGTCGCAAAGTGTATCGTTTATAATACATGTTTTTAATGGTTCCTTTTTCATCGTAATATCCTCCCGAAAGCGCAAACTGTGTTTTATCATTCCCTCCTGAAAAACTTAACTGGTGATCGGTTTTATAGCCCTGGCTAAAAATCATGTCCGGATAATCATAAGATATCCCATTTCTAAGGTTTTCCAGCTGAACTGTCTCAAAAAGGTGTTCATCATCAATATACGAGTTAGTCGCCCGGTAAGCTTCACGTCGATATTCTGCAAACTCTTCTGCATTCATCATATCTACCATACGACTAATTTGACTAACTCCATAATAAGTATTGTAAGAGATATTGGTTTTCGAAGCGCTTCCTCTTTTTGTGGTAACAATAATTACTCCATTGGCGCCACGTGAACCATAAATTGCACAGGATGCCGCATCTTTAAGCACCTCAATGGAAATAATATCATTAGGGTTGATATCGTTAATCCCGCCTTCAAGAGGAATACCATCTACTACGTAAAGTGGATCGTTTGATGCACTAAACGAACGGTTTCCCCGAATTCTTATCGTTGGAATTGAGCCGGGAGTTCCGCTGTTTTGTACAATGTCAACACCCGTTGCTTTTCCCTGCATTTTTTCGATCAAACTTACAGCTGGCCTTTCCTGCAGATCGGATACTTTTACAGAAGTAATTGAACCCGTTAAATCCGATTTTTTCTGGGTACCATATCCAACAGCAATAACTTCTTCAATTCCAATGGCTTCTTCTTCCATGGTTATATTAATGGTAGTTTTACTTCCAACTGTTGTTTCTTTCGTTTTCATACCCACAAACGAAAATTGAAGAACATCATCAGGATGAATACCGGAAAGCGTATATTCGCCATTAACGTTGGTTACAATTCCATTGGTCGTACCTTTCACTACAACTGTTACTCCCGGAAGAGGCAATCCTTTTAAATCGACTACTTTTCCGGTTACTGTTTTTTGCTCCTGAGTTCCTCCGGATGAAGCTAAAGTAGTGAGTGCAATCTGCCTATCGTTAATTTTATAGATTACATTTGAACCTTTAAAAATTTCGTCAAGAACTTCCGTTATTAACTCATTTTTTGATTCTATACTTGCTTTTCTTTCTACATCAACGACAGTGGCATCGTAAATAAAATAGAATTCTGAATTGTCTTCAATTTGTCCTAAAATATGTTTTATTGAAGTATTTTTCAGGTTTAAGGTTAAACGTGTGTTTTGAGAATAAATACTAGTTGCAAGAACTTGCGTTATACTTATTAATACAACAAATAGCGTTGCTCTCATGGTCATTAGTATTTTCGATTTCCAAACCGACTTGATTGTGGAAATCAGTTGATAATCTTTTTTTTTCATAAATTTGTAATGATTTGATTAAATAACTCAAATTAATTTTGTGTCAGCCGTTGCATACTTCTGGCACAATAAGATTTCGGAAGGAGATGTTACCAGCATCTCCTTTTTCACATAGTTACGATCAGATTCCCATAGGCAAAATATTTTAAGTTTAATCTGTTTGAGTATACAACTCTACTATTGGTTTATCTATATCATTCCCTTCTGATAATTTATATTTTATCGGGCAGGAATATTTAATATAATCAAGTATCTCCGTCAAATTTTCATCCTTAAACCGGGCATTGAAAATGGACTTGTAAACCTCTTGATTTTTAACTGTTACTTCGATGTCAAACTTCCGCTCCAATCTTCCAATCACTTCGGCCATTGGGCTATCTTTAAATATGAGGTATCCATCTTTCCAGTTGGTAAAATCTGTAGTTTCAACATTTTTTATTACGATCTCTTTTAACCGGGAATTGTATTGAGCCATTTCTCCCGGCTTCAGCAAGTATGTAAATTTATCATTACCTGCCTGTAAAAGTTCAACGCTCCCAGATTCCAGCACAACGTCAATCTTATCGTCGCCAGGGTATGCACATACATCGAATTTGGTTCCCAATACTTTCACTCTTAAATCATTGCAGGCAACAACCAAAGGATTATTGCGATCCTTTTTTACATTAAGGTAGGCCTGCCCGCTTAGAAACAAATCGCGATTGTTAACCGAATAGCCATTGTTATAAGACAAGGTTGTGCCGGAATTTAACCAAACTATTGAACTATCGGGTAATATTATTTTTGAAATCTGCCCCTGCTCGGCAACAACGGAAGTATATTTTAATTCAGCGTTGGATCCGGATAATAAATGAGATTTATTTAGATACCAAAATATTGAAAAGCCGATTATTATAATCAAAATGACTGCATATTTCAGAACTGGAGTTACCCTGGAATAAAATGAAATTTTTCTCCCTTCCAACTTTCCTTTTAAGTCTGCATATGATTTTTCAATATCATAATTCGCCAGAGTTTTTGTGGATGATAAAACAGCCCACGCTGCTTTCATCTTTAAAAATACGTCCTTGTATTCCTTATTCTCTTCAATTTCGGAAAGCACTTTCTTCTTATCATCAGGACTTATATTCCCAGATACCAGATTGACTATATTTTTGGTATTTCCCATATTTCTATAATAGTTATTGCACGAAAAGGCATATACCCTTGTCGTAATTTCAATTATTTTTATTTTTTTTATTGGATGAAAAGAAAAGCGACCAAGGGCAAATAATCTTTTAATGCTTCTTTTAGTATTTTCAGACTTTTAGTTATATGCCCTTCAACTGTTTTTACAGAAACGTCCAATTCTTCAGCTATTTCCCTGTTTTTCAAATCTTCGAACCGACTAAGTTCGAATACTCTTCTGCATTGCGGGGACAAGCCTTCAAGTGTTTTTTCTATGATTTGTTCTATTTCCTGAAAGGCAAAAGTTGATGTATCGATTGCAGATAATGCTTCTGTATTCAACTGCAATTCACCAATATTTAATGAATTTGAGAATAGTTTCTGTTTGTACCTGCTATCACGCAACCGGTATAAACAATTATTCTTTGCAACAGAAAATAAATAGGATGCAAGATTTGTGTCCTCTCTGAGCTCTCTTCTTTTGTTCCACAAAGTAATAAAAGTGTCCTGTACGATATTCTCGGCTAAATCTTTTAAAGGAATAAATTCAAGAATGAAGAAATACAAGCGAGGGTAATAATTATTGTAAATAACTTTGAATGCCACCTCATCGTTATTTCTTATTTTTCTAAGAAGTTGTCCCTCCTTTTTGTCCATTGGTTCTCTATTAGCAAAACAACAAAACTATAAAAAATGAAATGAACATGAATTTTTCTTATTCAAAATACGGGGTACAAACTTTTAAATTACAGGATAGTCAGCCCCTCCCAAACATTAAAAGTGAATATAAAAAAGCAGAGTCCGTTTTGTTTCCCATTACTAAAAAAGAAAAAATCGGACTTTTACGGCCAGTACTAATTCCTTTATGTTCTAGTCATTCGTTACCATGCTTCCCCACCAATTATTTCCCGGATTGTAATCTTTTGAAAGATATTCCAGCCTTTGTTTTTCCAAACGTGGTAACTGTTGACTGACTACCTGCTGCAAATATTCTTTTTCTTTTTGTGGGTCGTATTCCGGATCTTTCAATGGAAATTGTGCACCGACTTCATTTAAATAAGAAAATAGTTTCTCATTAAGTTCCTTCACTTTTTCAGGATTTTCGGAAGCCAAATCGGTTGTTTCTTCCAAATCATTTTTCAGGTTGTACAATTCTTCGTGGCTATCTTCATAATAATGAATCAGCTTCCAATCGCCTAATCGGATTATTGAAGAAGGTTCACCACCCTGATTTCCGTAATGCGGATAGTGCCAAATAAGTGGTCGTTCTGCTATTGTTCTACCTTTTAAAAGAGGGACAAGACTTACCCCATCGTTATGTTGTTCCGGTTTTAAATCAGCACCAATCAAATCGAGAATGGTAGGATAAAAATCGGTTCCGGTAACCGGAGTAGTATTTTTTTGTCCGTTTCCCAAACCAGGAACTTTAATAAAATAAGGTTCCCGTATGCCGCCTTCAAACTGGTAACCTTTTCCTGCCCGAAGTGGCAAGTTTGATGTTGAATAAGAGTCGCCGGCAGCAACACCTCCATTGTCGGAAGTAAAAATAACGACCGTGTTTTCAGCTAATCCAAGCACTTCAAGCGCTTTAAGCACTTCACCTACTGCATCATCCATACTTTCAACCAACCCTGCATAAACCGGGTTATCCTGAACTTGCCGAATAGGAAGAAAATGCCCCATTTTGTATCCGTTTTCAGCAATCCCCAATTCTTCGGCCTTCTGACGGTATTTCGCCCATTTTTCCTGGGTGGTTTGAATGGGGCCATGTACTGCGTAAAACGCTAAATATGCAAAAAATGCCGTATCCTTATTCTCTTTCAGAAATTGTACAGTTTCTTTGGCAAGCCGCATTTCCAGGTTTTCCCCGTCAGGTCCACTCGGAAGATTAGGGTTTTCCCAGGGTGCAAAGTAACCTCCTTTAGGGCTACCCACATCCCAACCGCCTTTATTAATATCAAAGCCATGATCTTCGGGCCACGAACCTTTGCTTCCCAGATGCCACTTTCCTGCAAAAAAGGTCTTGTATCCTGCCTCTTTCATTGCCTCTGGCAAAGTAGTGTATTCAAACGGAAGATGATGAATATATTCAGGCGGAAGCAGTTGGTTAAACCGTCCTGAATTTCTCCATTGTTCACCGGTTGGAGCTCCAATCCAGTCGGTAATTCCATGCCTTGCCGGAAATTTACCAGTCATAATGCTTGCACGCGATGGGCTGCAAACCTGGCAGGTTGCATAGCCATCCGTAAAAATCATTCCTTCCTGTGCAATCCGATCAATGTTAGGTGTTTCATAAAATTTGCTCCCTGAAATACTCAAATCATGATATCCGTAATCATCGGCTAAAATAAACAGTACGTTGGGCCTTTTTAAAACCCTTTTGTCTTTATAAATAGGATTACAAGAAAAAAAAATAGAAATGAAGAGAATCAGAACTTGTTTCATTTAAAGCAAATTGATTTCAAATTTGAACTAGTTTGAGAGATTAAAATTATTATAAAAACAGGAATTTAATAATTTATTTTTCGTTTTGTAATTCTTTTTATTTAACCTTCCAAACTTATAATACGAATACAATAAAGATTCTCATATTTCAAGAGTAAAAGCTCCGGATGAAACACGAACTATACATCAATTTAAATATAACCATCTATACTACAGAATTATATAAATATTTTGATAAAATTACATGTAGTAAAAAATAAATCGCATTATGAATAAAACCGTAAATAAGAAACTAATATATGTTGGATTTTCTTTTTTGCATCATGGAAATCATGCAGGATACAACCAAATTGCTAATTATTTGGATTATGATAAAAAAATCAAATGCCAAAGGGAGTTTAACTTTATACAAAAAAACACATGGTTTGCCCGAATCGCAAAGAAAATCTTCGGGAACAGGCTTTGGTGGGTTGAACTACATTTAATTGCAATGTCCGTTATCAGACCAAACCAATTAATCTTCCACTTGATTTATGGTGAAAATACATATAAGCATCTCGGAAAATTTAAATTCGGAAACAAAATTGCACTCACATTACACCAGCCACCTTCTTTTTTTATTGATGAAAAGCAAAAATCATTCGTTAATAGTTTAAAATTGGTTGATAAGCTAATCGTTATGTCTGCTGAAATGGAAACGTATTTTAAATCTTTATTCCCTACAAAGGACATAAAATATATTCCACACGGAATTGATACAACATTCTTTAAGCCTAAAGACACGAAGAAAAACCAAATAATAATGGTTGGCAACTGGCTAAGAGACTTTGACTTTGCAGCGAAGGTATTTCAATCCTTAATTTCGAGAAATGTTAATTTGACAATAAACATTATAACCCATCCAAATAATTATTTTTCATTTTCAGGTGTCAATGTAACGCTGTTATCTGACATTAAGGATGATGAGTTATTGAAATTATACCAGGAGTCAAAAATTGTTTTCCTTCCACTCTTCCGTTTTACTGCAAATAATGCAATTCTTGAGGCAAGTGCATGTGGTTGCTCTGTAATCGTTGCAACTGACAAAAATAATTTTCTAGTAAAAAATGAATCCAGTGTTCTGTTTGTTGAGAAAGAAATTGAATCAGTTTGTGAGACAATTGAAAATCAACTTGAAAACTGGACTACAGAGAAAGGGCTAAAAAACAGGGACAATATGATTGCCCAATTTGATTGGCATATTATCGCCCGGCAAACAAAACAGTTTCTATTATCAAATAATGATTGAAATAAGCGAAACTAAATTAATTTTCATTTGCCTTTAAAAGGAAAAACCTCCGATTCTGTGTGTGCAGAATTCATCAGCTCCATCAGTTCTTTTACAAGTTCAGGATATTCTTCTGCTAAATTATTTTCTTCGCTGATATCTTTTGAAAGATCATAAAGCTCCGTAGTTGTCATTTCCGGATTAAAAAGATTATACCGAACCAGTTTCCAGTTTCCCTTCCGAAGTGCTTTTCTTCCTCCCTGTTCATGAAACTCCCAGTACATATAATCATGTTCTACTTGCTTATTCTGATTAAGCAAAGTGGGTAAAAATGAAATCCCGTCAATGTTCTTTGGAACTTCAATTCCGGCGATATCGGCTACCGTTGGCATCACATCCCAAAATGCTGAAACATGATCGGTTTTTGAACCAGCTTCCACTTTCCCAGGCCACCAAACAATCATGGGTTCCCGAATTCCACCTTCATATAAATCTCTTTTATAGCCCTGAAGTGGTCCGTTACTATTAAAATAATCAGGATCGGCACCGCCTTCTAAATGCGGACCATTATCCGAACTGAACATTACAATAGTGTTATTATCAAGTCCCAGTTCTTTTAATTTAGCAAGAACTTCACCCACCTGTTTGTCGAGTAAAGTTACCATAGCAGCAAAAGCGGCATGGCTTTCAGGTTGCGTTCCATAACCGCCAACCCTGAATCTGGGATCTCCAAACTCTGAACCTTTATATTCTTTTTCAGGTAAAAATTTTCCTCTGAATTCGGAAAGATTCTCTTCGGGTAACAATAACTCTGCATGTGGAATAATATTCGGGTAATACAGAAAAAATGGCTTGTCTTTGTTCTTTTCAATGAATTGCAAAGCCCGCTGATGAATCAGTGCCGGGGCATAGGTTCCAAATTTATCTTCACTGTTTTCTTCTAAAACAACTTTTTTCTCATTGTCCCAAATATGACCAGGATAATAATTGTGTGCCAATCGCTGGCAGTTGTAGCCATAAAATTCGTCAAAACCCTGTTTGTTCGGACTACCTTCGGTTTCGACAAAACCTAAACCCCATTTCCCAAAAGCCCCGGTTGTATAACCCGCGCTTTTCAGCATTTCTGCAATCGTAAATGTTGAATCGGGAATAGGCCACTGCCCTTCAGGCTTCCATTCCTTATTTCCGCGGATTGGAGTATGTCCGGTATGCAGACCGGTCATTAATGACGATCGCGAAGGGGCGCAAACCGTTGTTCCAGCATAGTGTTGTGTAAACATCATTCCTTCAGCCGCCATTTTATCGAGGTTTGGCGTTTGAAAATGGGTTTGTCCGTAACAACTTAAATCGCCATAACCCAGGTCATCTGCTAAAATGTATATAATGTTGGGTTTTTGATTTTTAGCTTTTTTGTTTGGGGTTGAACATCCCGCAAGGACTAAAACAGAAGCAATCAGCAAAAGGTAAATTCTCATTTTCGATAATTTAATCATTTTATAGAACAAAATTGAAATCTGTAAAGCTAACAGTAAATCAAGAATTTTGCTAAAAAACAGTAGGTGAAAAAGAAAGTCGGAAATATTAGGAATAATTATTTCATCGATTTGAGGTTACTGCATGAGAGTAAAAGTTGACAAAAAAAGCCGGGCAACAGCCCGGCTATGTATAATTCAGGGTATGATTATTTAAAATAATTTCCTAAATCCGATAACTTCTTTTACTTCCTGCAAGGTTCGAGAAGCAGACTCACGAGCCTTTTCAGCACCCAATTTAGCAACTTTGGCCAAATATTCATCATCTTCCAGAATCTCAATAATCCGCTCGCGAATAGGCGCGGTATAAGAAACAATATCCTCTGCCAACTGCTTCTTCATATCACCATAACGGATTTCACATTTATTGTACAACGCATCGAAATGAGCCAAGGTTTCAGGTGCGGAAACGATTTTCATCAAAGTGAAAAGATTTTGAATAACCTCAGGCTTTTCCTGATTCATCTCTGTTGGTCCCGAATCAGTTACTGCACGCATCACTTTTTTGCGAATAGATGCCGGATCTTCGTACAAATTGATGGCGTTTCCTTCTGATTTTCCCATTTTTCCGCTACCGTCCAGCCCGGGGACTTTTATCATATCTCCGCCATCAAACGTAAATGGTTTTGGAGATGGGAACACTTTTTTACCATACATGTGATTAAAGCGTTTGGCAAATTTGCGTGCCATTTCCAGGTTCTGCTCCTGATCTTTACCAACAGGAACGTATTTCGCTTTATGAATGATTATATCGGCAGCCATTAAAACAGGATAAGTAAGCAAACCTGCATTTACATTATCGGGCTGCTGGCGTGCTTTATCTTTAAACGATGTGGTACGTTCCAACTCTCCAAGGTAGGCATTCATATTCAAAAATGCATACAATTCTGAAACTTCAGGGACATCGCTTTGAATAAAAATGGTTGCTTTTTCCGGATCGATTCCGCAAGCCAGATATTCAGCTAAAACCTGTTTTACTCCCGACTGTAAATTTTCAGGCGTTGGATGTGTTGTTAACGAGTGTATATCGGCAATAAAAAAATAGCAGTTAAAATCGTCCTGCATGCGAATAAAATTTCGCACCGCTCCAAAATAATTTCCTAAATGTAAATATCCGGTTGGACGAATTCCGCTAACGACAATTGGTTTGTTCATTTAAATATTCTGATTTTAAAGTAGCTGCAAAAATAGACATTCAACTGAAAAGTAAAAAACGAAAACTACAACGGTTTAAAAAAAATAATATGCTAATCACCTGACTTATTTTTATTACTTCCATATAATTAATCCATTATCAAATCTGAAATAACAGCTCCCGTTGTTGAAATTAAATCCTTTGGTTCAAGCTTTAGCTGCAACCCCCGCTGTCCGGCACTAACAAAGATAAAATCAAAATTAAGACAGGTTTTATGGATAAATACTGGGTACCGTTTCTTCATTCCTAAAGGAGAGCAGGCCCCGCGAATGTAACCTGTTAGACCCAACAACTCTTTCATTTGAACCATTTCCGCATTCTTATTTCCCGATATTTTGGCGGCTTTTTTCAAATCTACCTCTTCGGCACCAGGGATAATGGCAACAAAAACACCGTTTGCATTTCCCCGTAGTACCAGCGTTTTAAAAACCTGTTCCACGTTTTGCCCCAATTTATTGGCAACGGAAGTTGCACTGAGATCGCTTTCATCTACCTGGTATTCAACTATATTATAACTTATTTTTTTACTGTCAAGCAATCGGGCTGCATTTGTTTTATTCATCTCAAAAGAATTTTGCTGTAAATGTAAAAATTAAGACGTCCATTTAAGAGCAATATTTCAAACCTTGTTTAAACCCAACATCCGCTTCGTACCCTTCAGAATACAAATAGTTCATGTTCTACTAACTTTTATTAAATGCAACATTAATCTGCCAAATACAATAAAGAGCTACACTCTGTTTATCCGGCATCTGCAGAAACTCGTTTATAAATCAGAAATGTTTTTCAGAAAAAATAATTAGTTTTACGATTCAATAAAAATAGAGAGATGTATATAATGCCTTTGTACGGAAAAGAATGGAGCTGGCGCAACGTGAAAATGGAAGCGCGAGAACAAATTATTTCTTTTGGGTTATAAAGGCTAAAAGAAGGGATTTGTTGCGTAGTGCAATGAATCCCTTCTTTTTGTTTAAAATCAAATTAAAACTATAAGATCATGACCAGACAAAAGAAAATTTTTCTTGAAGAGTCGGAGTTTCCAAAACAATGGTATAACCTGGCACCCGATCTGCCAACACCTTTAAATCCGCCACTTGGGCCTGATGGAAACCCGGTTACACCGGATATGCTGGCCCCTGTTTTCCCAATGAATTTAATTGAACAGGAAGTAAGCCAGGAACGCTGGATAGATATTCCGGACGGAATCAGGGATATTTTAATACAATGGAGGCCAAGTCCGCTAATTCGTGCTTATGAACTGGAGGCTGCACTCGGGACTCCGGCAAAAATTTATTATAAAAATGAAGGTGTTTCGCCTGCCGGAAGCCACAAACCAAATACTGCCGTAGCACAGGCCTGGTATAACAAACAATTTGGTATTAAAAAATTAACTACCGAAACCGGCGCCGGCCAGTGGGGCTCTGCCCTCTCTTATGCTTGTGCCCAAATTGGCGGGATAGAATGTAAAGTATATATGGTGCGTGTTAGCTTCGATCAGAAACCGTTCCGTAAAATGATGATGGAAACCTGGGGTGGAAAATGTATTGCAAGCCCAAGCACAGAAACAAAAGCAGGCCGCGATATACTTGCTCAGTTCCCGGATACTCCCGGAAGTTTGGGTATTGCTATTTCGGAAGCTGTTGAAGCTGCGGTTACCGATCCAACCGGTCAGACCCGTTATTCGCTGGGTTCTGTATTAAACCATGTAATGCTTCACCAAACAGTAATTGGCCAGGAAGCTAAAAAACAATTGAAAAAAGTGGGTATCGATAAACCTGACATTGTAATTGGTTGCTGTGGTGGTGGTAGTAACTTTGCCGGAATTTCGTTCCCTTTTATGTACGATAAAATTAACGGTGCCGACATTCAGATTATTGGAGCCGAACCGTTTAGTTGCCCAACTTTAACAAAAGCTCCGTTTATTTACGATAATGGCGATGTGGCCCAAATGACCCCGCTTCTGGCAATGAACAGTCTGGGACATAACTTTATTCCAGCTCCAATCCATGCCGGCGGTTTGCGTTATCATGGAATGGCGCCACTGGTTAGTGCAGCTTTGCGCGATAATTTAATGGAAGCTGTAGCAATTCATCAAAGTGAGTGCTTCGAAGCAGGTTTACTGTTTGCAAAAACGGAAGGTATAATTCCCGCTCCGGAAACCACTCATGCTATTGCAGCAACGATTCGCGAAGCCAAAAAAGCAAAAGAAGAAGGTAAAGAAAAGGTGATTCTTTTCAACTTCAGCGGCCATGGTTTAATGGACCTCGTTGGTTACAATAAATATCTTGCCGGTGAATTACACGATTATGAATATCCTGAATCGGAAATTGCTGAAAATCTTAAAAAGCTGGAAGGATATCCGTTACCAAAATAAAAATGTTAGATAATAAATTGATATTAACCGGGGTAACTATTTACTCCGGTTTTTTTTTGAATCGAAAGTTATGCCTCAAAGAATCAAGGTTCAATAGAAAATAAAACTTAGCTAGTTTTTAATTTTTTCGTTTTCAAATTTTCGAAATGTAGAAATATCAATAGAATCACCATAGCAAATGTAATTTACAACCATCATCATTCGCTGGTAATCTTCATCCAGTTGTTCATGTCCTCCTGCTCGTAAATGAATGAGATTATTTTCAGTCATTTTATATAATTGAAATGCATAATCAGATGCTTTCCACATTTTGAATGTACTCATCGGACCAGCCCATATTGCATCAGCACCATCCGCGGCCTCTGTAGTTAAAATAATCCTTGGCGCAATTAATGCGCGTGCAAAATGCATGTC
Organism: Draconibacterium sp.; assembly: GCA_041393215.1. Taxonomy (GTDB): domain Bacteria; phylum Bacteroidota; class Bacteroidia; order Bacteroidales; family Prolixibacteraceae; genus Draconibacterium. Next base: position 27,661 of record JAWKKP010000036.1, on the reverse strand, counting down.
CAGCGGCAATTTGCCGGCATCATCAAGATATTCCAAAAGTTTTGCCGAAACCCACGTTGGCTGGTGTTTTACAATATTGATTGCCTGAGTACCTCTTTCACCGAAATTTCGAAATCCTGAAGCACCTGCTGCCCCTGAATTATTTGCCACAATAATCTTGAACCTTTTGTCGTAAATTCCTGCACAAATAGCTGCTTTTCCAGTCCTCGACATTCCGGCTATTATAATATTGGCAGAATCAACATAATCAAGGCTTTCTAAATAATCCACTGTGAGCGATGCCGCATAAGCCCATGCCATAAGCACTTTCGTTTCATACATGTATCTTTCCGTAACTTCTCCATTATCAGGAGCAACAGTTAAAAAATTAAGCGCAACAATAACATATTTACTATTGCCAATGTATTCCGGTTCAATTGGAAAACGAAAACTATCATTGTTTTCGTAACGAATAATTACCGGGTAATTTTTCTTTTCTTCAGGCCTGGTTACCCGTATGGTAAAATAACGCGAATTCCCGTAATAAAGCCTGGCGAAATAAGTTATTGCATTTTCTGAAACCAAAGTATCCTGATATTCTGCTGAGGTACTAACAGAATCAAGCTTTAATACAGGCTTTGGCCCGTAAACATAATCCTCCAGCATTTTCAAAAGAAGGGCACGGCGAGCTTCCCATTCATCGGTCGTTTTTACCAGCGTACCATCACTATTCGCATACGGGCTGGGAAGAGAATCATTCACATTCCAGATTACTCTGCTGTTTTCCATTGAAATTCCGGGCTGCACTACATAATCATTTTCTCCTTCAAAATTTTTGTTCTTTCCCAGAGTACAGCCAATATAAATCAACAGCATGCTTGCAAATAGAAACACCGTCCATTTTATTTTCATAATTATACTTTTAGTGGAAATAGACTTCAAAACATAGACATTGTTAAACAGAAATGTTAGAAGAAAACATAAACCAATTTATCCGGAACTTCATTTAAAAATTCTTTTAAAACCTGCTGAACATCCTCAAAACAATGTCTCTTTCCTGGAAGAAATCCGGAAAGTTGACGATTTATTTTTTCCGGGAAATAATCACCACCTACTTTTATCTCAGAAATTATTCCTTTCACAACACTCATTTCAACCAAAAATGTGTTTCCTCTAATTTCTATCTCATTTTTAAAAGCATATTTTGGCGAGTACCCCCAAATCCAATCCCAGGTTTCAAATTTTTCTCCGGAAAGTTGCTGAATATTTTGAATGTCATTTTCAGTGAGTTCATAAAAACTTGTGCCTTCCCGTTTCAACTGAACATCGAATAAAAACTTTATAAAATCATCAATGGACATGTCATTTTTCAGAAACGAAGAAATATTGGCAACCGGGCTTCTATTGGATTGCACTGCCTTACTCTCATATTTTCCGGGAACAACTTTTATTGCTTGTCCTAAATTTTGTAAATCGGAATTATAAAGCAATGTTCCGTGATGAAGAACCCGTTTTTTAAACACGTGTTCGGCGTTTCCCGAAACTTTAAAACCATTAATCAGCAAATCGTTTCTGCCCGAGGTGGTAGCTTGAACTCCCAATTCCGCAAGCGCAGTAACAACCGGTGCAGTAAATTGCTTAAAGCTGATTTCCGAAGTACTTTCCACATTTTTAATGAAACTAAAATTCACATTTCCCGAATCGTGAAAAACCGTTCCGCCACCCGAAATTCGCCGGGACAGTTTTATGTTGTTCTCGCGAACAAAAGAGTAATTGATTTCAGCCGGTAAATTCTGATGTTTACCAATTACTACTGTATTTTCGCTCTGCCAAAGCATAAAAATATCCTCATTAAATTGTTTTAACAGATACTCTTCGGCTGCGAGGCAAAAAAAGGGATTGTTATTCCTAAGGTGAATGCAAAGCATATAATTCGAGAAATTTTATTTTCAATTACATGATGCGATTTACAAAATGTAAATTATAAAATGCAATTTTACCCTTCGTTTTTATTTCATTATTTACATTTCAAAATAAATTCAACTTATGAAACGGCTTGTAATACTAATTGGATTATCAATTCTTTTAAGTTCCTGTAAAAAAGATGATGTACAAAAACCGAACATCGTATTCATTCTAATTGATGATATGGGCTGCACCGATGTTGGTTTTATGGGAGCAAAATATTACGAAACGCCAAATATCGACCGACTTGCAAAAAACGGGATGGTATTTACAAGAGCATACGCCAACGCAGCGAATTGCGCACCAACCCGCGCCTGCTTACTCAGTGGTCAGTACACGCCGCGACATGGTGTTTTTACGGTTGCCAACTCCGACCGTGGAAAGCCGGAAAACAGACGACTGATTCCAATTGAAAATAACGAAACACTTCCGCTCGATAAAATAACCATTGCAGAAGCGTTAAAACCTGCCGGATATACATCTGCGGCAATTGGGAAATGGCATGTTGGAAATTCCCCTCAGCTACAGGGTTTCGATGTTGGAATGGAACGCGGAGATTTGGGCTATCCCAGAGGACATTTTAAAGACGACGGTGAATATTTAACCGACCGCTTAACCGATGAAGCCATAAAATTTATAACCGAAAATAAAGAAAAACCTTTCTTTTTATACCTGGCTCACCATGCCGTGCATACACCTATTCAGGCGAAAAAAGAAAAAACGGAGAAGTATGAAGAAAAAGAAACAGAAGAATGTCATAGCAAAGCAGAATATGCTGCCATGATTGAAAGTGTTGACGAAAGTGTTTCCAAAATCAATCAAACGCTTGATAATTTAAATTTAAGCGAAAACACCATCTTAATTTTCTTCTCTGACAATGGCGGACATGGAACTTACACATGCCAAAAACCTTTGCGTGGCGGAAAAGGTATGTACTACGAAGGCGGCATTCGGGAACCGATGTTTGCATATTGGCCCGGAAAAATTAAAGCCGGAACTACCTGCAATGTGCCGGTTATCAGCACCGATTTTTATCCCACTTTTCTTGAAATTGCCAATGCACCAAAACCTGAAAATTATATTCTTGACGGCAAAAGCATTGTTCCGCTCCTAAAAGAAGAAAAATCATTTCAACGAGATGCACTCTTCTGGCATTTCCCTGGATATCTGGAAGCTTACAATGGATTAATGGAAGACGCCCGCGATATTACTTTCAGAACCCGGCCGGTAAGTGTTATTCAAAAAAACAACTGGAAATTACTGGTCTATTACGAAGAGTGGATGCTGGATGGCGGCAGAGAAAATATTGCATCAAACCATGCTGTGGAATTATACAATCTGGCTGAAGACATAAGTGAATCGAACAACCTTTGTAATTCAGAAATAGAAATCCGGGACGAATTACTGGACGAATTATTAAGTTGGATTCAGGAAACAAAGGCCGCTATTCCGCAAAATGCAAATCCTGAATTTGTTAGCAAACTCTAATTCCGGGGTATTGAAACCGTTAGCAGATTAGTGGCAAAACAAATCTTGTCATTTTTACTAATTCCCTCAACACTTACCTTGTAGCGTGCCAAATTGCAGGCTATAAGAAACGACTATTCCGTTTCTGTTTTCAACTTTTACGTCGGGATTTCATAAGTTGTGAAAATAAGAAGGTAAAATCTTAATCTCCATGGGGTAAATTTAAAGTTCGTTGCTCTTTATTTAAAAAAACTCATCAAATAAAACCCTACTATAGTGCACCTTAAAAGGTTCAACAAGTTCAAAATCCTTGAAATTTGAGTTATAGTCTTTTTGCAACTAAATTTCTGCACAAACCATCTTTGATGAAGTTCAAAGAAATTCAACATTAAATCTTAATTTTGATAGCGACTAAACAAAACAAAATGAACCGAATTTGTATAACACTGATTTTCACCTTCTTTTTGATTTCCTGTGGAACTAAATCCGAATTTAATTCTGAAGTTGTTAAACAAGCTATTGAAAACGGCAAACTTGCCAATGAGGGATTTGCCCGAAGCCTGAAATTTGTTGAGGGTTGGCTTACCAAAACCGACAGCATAACCGGCTTAATTCCAACAAATCTCACAAAAGCATCTGATGTTTGGGAACCTCACAATTCGGCAGCAGACAACTATGCTTTCATGGTTCTAACTGCATATATTCTCGATAAAGACCTGTACAATGGCCAAATGTTGGATATGCTGAATACCGAGAAAAAATTAACGTCAAGAGTTAAATCACTGCCCGATACCTGGTCATTTTCAAAGCAAAATTTTAAATCGGATGAGCTGAATATGGCATCGGTAATTTTCGGTACTTCAGAATACATAAAAGATGGATTGATTCCGCTGGAAGAATATATCGGCCCATCGCCATGGCACAACCGGATGATGGAAATGCTCGATGATTTGCAGGAATACATGGTAAATCCTGAAGATTTGGAAACACTATTTAAAAACAGGCCAGCCTCGGTAGAAGAAGTCAATGGCGAAATGTTGCAAACGCTCTCAAGAATATACTGGATGACCGGAGACAAAAAATACCTCGATTGGGCGGAGAAAATCGGGGATTATTATTTGCTCGGGAATCGTGAACTAACTCAATTGGATTACCTGCGTATTCGGGACCACGGATGTGAAATTATCGGTGGATTGAGCGAATTGTATGTTACGCTTCATTTTACCGATAAAGAAAAAAAAGAACAATACAAAAAACCTTACTACAAAATTCTGGATCGGGTTTTGGAAGTTGGCAGAAATGAAGATGGAATATTTTACAATGCAATCAATCCGAGAACTGGCGAAGTTGCCGATTCAAATGTAGTGGATAACTGGGGTTATGTTTTTGATGCCTACTATTCAGTTTGGATGGTTGACCAGAAAGAAGAATACCGCAATGCCGTTTTAAACGGATTTAAAAATCTAAACACAAAATACCGTAATTTCCGTTGGGAAGGTGACAGTCATGACGGTTATGCCGATGCTTTGGAAAGTGGAATTAACCTTTACAACCGTGAGCCGGTTCCCGAACTTAAAAGCTGGATTGACAGTGAAATGCAGGTAATGTTTAAGATGCAGCAACCTGATGGGATTATTGGCGGTTGGCATGGCGACGGTAACTTTGCACGTACGGCAATTATGTACAGCTTTTGGAAAACTCAGGGAGCCACAATTTCACCGTGGAGAAATGATGTGATTGTTGGAGCGGAAAAAATTGATAAAGGGATCTGCTTTGTAATTACAGCAGAAAAAGACTGGGAAGGAAAAATTGTGTTCGATTCCGAAAGGCACAAAACAATTTTGAATCTTCCAATTGATTACCCCCGCATTAACCAATTTCCCGAATGGTTTACGGCAAAAGCAGGAGAAGAATATTCGGTTGTTTGCTCGCAAAAAAAACTATTCGGAAAATACAAGGATGACCAGTTATTGAATGGAATTGAGGTAACTCTAAAAGCCGGAGAACAAATAATTTTTACTATTCAATAATAAAAATCCTCAAACTTATGCTTACTCTGAAGATTCTTCCTTTTTCACTGTTTTGCTTTTTAACAACTTCAATTTTAGCTGCAAGCACAAAACCTACCGATCCAAAAGCAACAACAGAAACCGTGAAATTGTACCAAAACCTGAAAGAACTCCAACACCGAGGGTTGATGTTCGGACACCAGGATGATTTGGCTTATGGTGAAGGCTGGGTTTACGAAGAAGGTCGCTCGGATGTAAAAGACGCTTGTGGCGACTACCCTGCTGTTTATGGCTGGGAGCTGGGTCATTTGGAATTGGGTGATACTTATAGTTTGGATTCCGTTCATTTCGATAAAATTCAGGGGTGGATAAAAACTGTTTATAAAAGAGGTGGTGTAAATACAATTAGCTGGCATTTACGAAATCCTTTTACTGATGGAAGCTCCTGGGATACATCATCAAAAGAAGTTGTAAAATCGATTTTACCAGGCGGAGAAAAACATGAACTTTTTAAAACCTATCTCGATAAACTGGCCGGTTTTTTCGCAGGATTAAAAACGGAAGACGGAACTTTTATTCCGGTTCTGTTCCGTCCGTTTCACGAACATACCGGAAGCTGGTTTTGGTGGGGCAAAAATCTGTGTACTGTTGATGAATACAAGCAACTCTGGCGGTTTACGATTAATTATTTACAAAATGATAAGAACATTCACCACATTTTGTATTCTTATTCAACCGACCGTTTTAATGGCGAGAAAGAATATCTCGAACGCTATCCGGGAGATGATATAGTTGATATTCTTGCCCTTGATTTATACGATCGTGGCCCGGATTACCCCGCCACATTAAAAAGATGTGCGGAAACAGTTGTAAAACTTGCCCGGGAAAAAGATAAAATTGCAACCGTTAGCGAAACCGGCGGACCCATTGCAAAAGATACCACCTGGTGGACAGAAAAAGTATTAAAAACATTAAAACCGCTCGATTTATCTTATGTTTTGGTTTGGCGAAACCCCTGGCAACCGGCAGGGCACGGAGCTTTTTCCCCTTACAAAGGAAGCCCCGACTCGGAAAACTTTATTGAATTTTACAATGACCCTAAAACTCTTTTTCAAAAGGAAGTAACGAAATTGAATCTTTATAAATAATTTATTTCCGACATATTTTAAAAACGAAAACATTGAGGAAGCCTGCAAGAAACAATTAACTTTGATAAAAGTCATTGAGATTCTACTTCGGTATTACGGTGCAATCGTAGCCGGAAAATCAATAATGAAGTCCTTCGGAATTGATTGTGTACCTTGCCGTAGTCCTTAAAAAAATCTTTCTGACGATGAATATACGAGTCTGTTTAACGATCTTAATCAAATTGAACTTTACCCGTTATAAGAACTAAAATTGAAAATCGTTCATGAAAAAATACCTAAATAAAACTACACTTATATTGCTAACAACGTTGGTTTTAGCTGGTCTGTTCGAGTCGTGCAATAAAAAAGAAGAGATAAGCAAATCGGTACTCTGGGAACAAGGGATCGGAAAATATAACAACTACCGGATTCCGTCGGTAATTGTAACTCCAAAGGGAACACTTCTTGCCTTTTGTGAAGGCCGCGAAGCAGGTGATGCCGGAGATATAGATTTGCTGATGAAGCGCTCGGAAGACAATGGAAAAACCTGGAGTAACGAGCAAATAATCTGGAACGACGGAAAAAATACCTGCGGAAATCCCTGCCCCATAGTTGATGAGGAAACCGGACGAATTTGGCTGTTCTTAACCTGGAACCTCGGAGATGACCACGAAACAGAAATCATACATAAAACTTCTCAATACCCGCGAATTCCTTATCTCTGTTATTCTGACGATGATGGAAAAACCTGGTCGGAACCAGTGAATATGAATGAAACCTGCCGCGATACAACCTGGGGTTGGTATGCCACTGGTCCGGGCTTTGGAATTCAAATCACAACCGGGGAGTATAAAGGAAGAATGGTAATTCCTGCCAATCATAGTTACAATGATCCGGAAGGAACCATCAGAAATGGCTCTTATGGTTATGGTGCTCATGTTCTATTTTCTGATGACCATGGACAAACCTGGAAAATGAGTGAGCCGATTAAGCCAGGTTGCAATGAAAGCCAGGTTACAGAACTTACAGACGGCACATTGGTAATGAACATGCGATCGTATAACGACCAATACAGCCGGACAATAAGTTTTAGTAAAGACGGAGGAAAAACCTGGTCAGAAATTCAGCATGATTACCAGTTAGTAGAATCAAAATGCCAGGCCAGCATCCTGAATTACGGTACCTTCCAGGAAAAACCTATACATTTATTTCTGAATCCGGCTGTTCCGATTGGAAGAACTCACCTGACCCTTAAAACAAGTTTAGATAATTGTCAAAGTTGGAGCAACGACAAACTAATTTATGCCGGCCCGGCAGCATATTCCTGCCTAACCAAACTACCAAACGGAAAAATAGGTATGTTCTTCGAAGCAGGAAAAGAAAATGCTTATGAAAAAATGGTCTTTGTTTCGTTTGACCTCAATCAAGCTTTTGTACCCGGATCTCTTTATCAAATGAATTAGAATACTAAAACCCTTTCAATTAAAAGATTATTTCATTATTGATTCGGCTAATTTTTTTGATTGTAATTTCGGGAATACAAAAAGTTCAGTCTCATCTCCAATTGTTGAATTAACTCAAAAAGCCAGCTGAATGTTTTAAACATAGCCGAAGCGTCAATCTTTTACTGACATCCGGAAGCTTCGCGGGCTTCAAGCAATAATTTTTCTGTCGCTGCCTGCATTTGAGTTCTCAGCAATTCATAATCTTCACTTTTCGTATCAATATTAGCATAGGCTGAGGCACAGGCACTCGCTATGATTGCCTTGATAGCTGCATCGCAATCATCTCCATTACAATCATAATTTTTCCCGTTGTAAGTCCAGTAACAATCCTTATCTGTGCAGCATGAAGTTGCCTCAATTTCTGTCAATGTTGTAGGGCATTTTGCACCCGGATCATTACAAAATTCATCAGATTCCACCTCGGAGCACGAAGCCAGCATAAAAATTGCGAGTGTAATTGCAAGCACTAATTTTGTTTTCATATTCATGGTTTTTTATTCAATATCAAATTCTTTTTTCAGCAATTTTTTAAAGTTATCATACGAAATAAAACCGCTATATGCGTGATTATTTAAAACAAATGTTGGTGTTCCGCTTAAATTGTTATTGCGAAATTCCTTTACATTTCCGCGAAGATACTCATATTCGTTGTTCTGTAAAATACACTGCGCAATTTCTGAATTGTCTTCCATAATATCGTCAACCAACTCCACAAAATCATTGGTAAAAACAACTCCGGGGTTGACCAGCAACAGCTGATGAAATTTCTCGTAAATCCCAAAACGACCAATGCAGCTGGCTGCTTGTAACGAATATAAAACCTGTGGATTATCCTGAAAATCGACCCATTTAATTACCAGTTTTAGTTTCCCATTATCGAGATAATTGCTTTTCAAATCGGGATAAGTCCTGGAAAAAAAATAACGGCAAAAATCGCAGTTGTAACTGGCATAGATAAAAACAGTTTTTGGAGCTGAATCGTCGCTTAAAATAACATCGCCACTTTTTTGAGTTACTTCATGTTTAATGGTTTCAAAAGATTTATCAGAAGATTTTTTACTGCACGAACCCAGAACCAGCAAACCAACAAACACAAAGCAGGAAAATAATTGCTTCATCATATTACTCTTTTGTATTGTACTTTACCAGTGCCGGATTAAAACGCATATCAACCATTTGCTTTTGCAACTTAACCTTTGCTACCATATTCGCCCTGTCATGTTTGTTATCAAATCCTGCTTTTTCCTTTCCGTTTTCCGATTTCGATATCAGATAAATCGATGTTCTTCCTTTTGTAACGTCTTTGTCATCCTCTTCGGTAAAACCACCATCCTGCGCCTGTTTTTTTAGGTTAGCCTTATTTTTACTCGAAAGAACTTCGCCAAGAAACATGCGGATATGATATTCATAGTCTTCGCCAAAACTATACATCCCTAAAAACATGGCATCAAACGATGTTGATCGGATTTCGGTACGGGGAATATAAAGTTCATTGTTAAAAAGAAAAACGCTGCTGTTGAGCGTGCTAAAATACAGTTTGTCCATATTTTTAAGACCAACGCCGGGAATTTTTTCAATCTCCATTACCGGTTTAACATTAATAAGCGCGCCATTTTCAATGGTTAAATCGCCATTCAGCATTAACGATTCGTAAACCGGTTCGTAATTTTTCAGTACAATTTTTCCATCCATTTTGGTTGACAGAATTCCCTGCACATTTTCTGCTTTTATATCTTCATATTCTATATATTCCCTAAAACTTTTCATCACTTTGGTAACATCCATTGTGTTGATGTTTGCTTTAAAGAACAAATTCATTTCATCATTGGGAAGCATTTCAACTTTTATCGATGAAACGGCGCTACCGTCAAACGCACTCAGTTTTAAACTATCCAAAACATAATAGTTTTCTTTTACCAAAAATTTTGAATTGACATTTTTAAAAAGTGCATCCTCATACTTCAAACTATTCGCTTTAAAATTTCCTGTAATTTTATACGTAAATTTCATCGGTTCGGCATCCGAATCCGGTGTGGCAGTTGAATCTTCCTGCATGAGTTTTTCCACGATTGCATAATCCAAATCATCAATACTAAAATTGCCATGAACCCTTAATTCTTTTGCCTGGTTTTGAAGAGCTGCAGAATACAAATTGGCTACCGAAACTGAATTTATTCCAAACTGCAATCCAAGATAATTTGCCTGAAGCTGCTGAATATAAAGAGAATCGGACTTATAATTAAGTTGCCCGGAAAGATTCGCAATACTCATCGTTGAATCGGGCATGTTTACAGTAACGTTATCCAGATTCAGGTCGAAACTGCTTTTCCCGAAAGCCCAATCGTACATTTGTTCAGTTATCGAGTCGGGATTTATTTTTGCGGACGATTGAAATGACGCCCCAATATTGCCCGACATTGAATTTACAAGCGAATCGGGCACAAAATTTTTGATTTCATCCAGATTAAGATTTATTCTTCCTTTTACCGAATAATCCGGCGCCATCGGATTTTTGATTTTCCCCTTTAAATCAATTTTACTGGTTCCCGATTCAGCAATTAAACTATCAACTTTTATATCCAGTGACTCCGGTTTTGTTATATTTCCGTTCAATTCTGCCACCAGTTTTTTTACATCAAGATTATAAGTTGGAATACTCGCATTAAAGCCACCTATTTTCAAATGAAGGGAATCCGGCGTAGTCAGGTTTCCATTAATCGATGTATTTAAGTCTTTAATTTCCAAATTATAAGTAGGAATTTCAGCAGAAAAGTTGCTAAGTTCAATTTTGTCTGGCCAATAATTCATCCTTAAATTCAATCCATTTACTTTTAACGTATCATCCAAATTCGCATTTACATCTGAAAGCTGAAAAGTTGCCTGTGTTTTGGCCAATGCTTTGTAAATAAATTCTTCTGAAATGGAATCGGGAAGTGTTCCGCTTGTTGAAATTTCAGCCAGCATTTTGCCGTTTAACGACTTTACAAGTGAATCCGGAACAAAAGGCATTATTTCCTGCAAATCCAAATCAATGACCGATTTTAACTGATATTCGATTTTATCCGGATTTTGAATCTTCCCGGACAGTTCAAACTTGCTGGCAGCCGTTTGAAAACTCAGTGATGAAATATCAAGACTGGTAGTTTCATTGCTTTTCTGTTCTCCATTTGTGGCTTTTCCACTTAACGAAATTTGTGAGAGAGCCGGATATTCCTGATATTGTAAATTGCCTTCGGAAAGCTGAAAAGTTGCATCTACAAAAGGAATTACAGAATCGTTGACCAACCCCGATATATGCGCTTCGGCATTAAGCATCCCCGAAATTTCTTTTATTCCGTATTCAGTAAAATAATTTTCAGGAATATATTTCGAAAGCTCTTTCAGGTTCAGGTTCTCAGCATTTACAATCATTTCGGCAGATAAACGGTCACCCGCATTTACCTTTCCGTTCAATGCAAAATGAGCATCCTCATCTACGGCAACATTAAATTTTTCAACCTTTAACAAACCATTATCATAATCCATTTTAAAATCCAGAACAGCCTGTTTCATCAGGTAAATTTTTGTCGTGTCAAAGGCAGCGTTCGAAATAATTGCTTTTCCATCCGCTTCTCCGTTATATTGGTCGTTTTTCATTCCACCGGACAAATCGAGCTGTTCGACAAACACAGTGGCTGAAGCTTTTAGCTGTTCATCGCGATAGCTACACATTATATTTTCCAGTTCCATATCCTTGATGTCCAGAAAAATAACATTGGCTGAAGTATCAATCACATTTTGTTGCGTTGTATCCATTAAAAAGTCGAAATTGCATACTCCTGCAGTATCAACTTTGTAAAAGAATTCTGCATCGGAAACTTCCACCTTTCGAATATTAAATATGCTTTTTAGCAAAGGTCGTATTTGAACTGAAACATATAGTTGTCCAACATGCACCAGTGTATCTTTTTTATACGATTCTGATAATTGTGGAGAACTCACCAGCAAATTTTTACAACTAATCGTTGCGTAAGGAAAATTGTGTATAAGTGAAAAATTTATTTCATCTGCCTGAATAGGAATATCGGTTGATTTACTTACCTGTTCAACAGCAATTTGGGCTATTTTCTCTTCAGAAAGAGAAGCAACAAAAATGAGAACTACAATCAAAAAAAAGATTGAGAAAAGGATATAAAGTACGATTTTGCCAGCTTTCTTCATTTTGAACCAGTGTCAGATAAATTTTAAATTATCCCACAAAATTACGCTCAATAAATATAATTTTTACAACCCATATATAAAAGCGTTGATTTGGGAATAAAATTGTTTTATAATTTTAATATTTACCCATCGAAAGCCCGATATCACATCTTAGAGTAATTAAATTTTATTGCTTTCTTAATATTATTTCCCTGCGATGAGAATAATAGAATCAACAATTTTTGTTTAACTTGAACCGACAGATTTTACGGCTCATCAACTAAAAAAACAAATAATGACTAATCTTAAAATTAAATCATTTTTCATTCTGAATGCTATTTTGGTGTTCGGTTTTATAACTCCATTTCAGGTACAATCTCAAAATAACATAGAAGAAAACAGGATTACATTGCCCAATGGATGGCATTTAACACCAGTAGGAAAAACAGTTCGTTTGGGAGATTTACCTTTAAACATAGCCGTTTCACCTTCGGAAAAACTGGCTGCAATAACCAATAACGGGCAAAGCACACAAACAATTCAATTGGTTGATATAAAAAAAGGAGTTACCATAGACACTGTAATTATTGGCAAATCCTGGCTTGGGCTGGCATTTTCTGAAGATGGCAAACAATTGTATGCTTCCGGTGGCAATGATAATATCATCATCCGGTATGCAATTAGCAACAAAAAATTTGGAGCTACAGACACATTTATGGTTGGAAAACCGTGGCCTGAAAAGATTTCCATTGCCGGACTTACCATTGATGATAAAAACCATCGGCTTTACACGGTTACAAAAGAAAACAATACACTTTATGTTTTCGATACGAAATCAAAAAAAATGCTCTCGCAACATCTTCTCGACGGTGAAGGCTACACCTGTATTTTATCTCCGGATGGGAAAACGCTTTATGTTTCGTGCTGGGGATGCGATAAAATTGTTTTATTTAATACCGACCGGCAAAAAGTTACCGGGTCTGTTTCAGTCGGCGACAATCCGAACGATTTGTGTATCACAAAAAATGGCGACTTTCTTTTTGTAGCCAATGCAAACGACAATTCAGTTTCCGTTATCGATACCCGGAATGCGAAAGTAATTGAAACCCTTAACGCCGCACTTTATCCCGATGCACCAACAGGCTCAACCACAAACAGTGTAGCCCTGAGCAGTGATGAAAAAACGTTGTATGTTGCCAATGCCGATAATAACTGTCTCGCCGTTTTCGATGTAAGCGAGCCCGGATACAGCAAAAGCAAAGGATTCATTCCAACTGCCTGGTACCCAACCTGCGTAAGAACTGCATATGATAAAATTCTGGTTAGTAACGGGAAGGGGCTTATTTCAAAGCCAAACCCCTATGGTCCAAACCCTTACAGAAAAGGCTCTGAAGTTGTTTATCAGCAGGGAGGAAAGGAACTAAAAATGAATGTTCAATATATTGGTGGCCTTTTTAAAGGAACACTTCAGATTATTAATGATCCGAATGAAGAGCAAATGGAATCCTATTCTGAAGCGGTTTACAACAACACACCCTATATCAAAGACAAAGAACTGGTTTCTGAGGGAATCGAAGGAAATCCTGTTCCACAAAAGGTAGGCGATCCATCGCCAATTAAACACATCTTTTACGTTATTAAAGAAAACCGCACATACGACCAGGTTTTGGGCGATGTTCCTGAAGGAAACGGTGATACCAGCCTTGTGTTGTTTGGCGAAAAAATAACGCCCAACCAACATGCACTTGTCCGTGAATTTGTATTGCTTGATAATTTTTATGTAAATGGCGAAGTCAGCGCTGATGGCCATAACTGGACAATGGGCGCTTATGCTACCGACTACCTGGAAAAAAACTGGCCTACCAGTTATGGAGGTAGAGGCGGTACTTATCCGGGTGAAGGAAAAAGGGAAATTGCCAATAACAAAGACGGTTTCCTGTGGGATTTTTGTAAACGTGCCGGCGTTTCATATCGCTCTTACGGTGAGTTTGTAGATGATGACAAACCCAATATCCCCGTTTTGAAAGACCATTATTGTCCGGGCTATATTGGCTGGGACCTTTCATTTCGCGATACAAGCCGTTTTTACCAATGGAAAAAAGATTTTGATTCTCTACTGGCTGTAAATGCAGTGCCACAACTAAATACAATTCGGTTTGGGAATGACCACACGGTCGGGTTAAGTCTGGGAAAACCAACTCCATCTGCGCAGGTGGCAGATAACGATCTGGCTGTTGGTATGTTTGTCGATTATCTTAGCCGCAGCCCGATTTGGGAATCCAGCTTAATACTTATTGTGGAAGACGATGCGCAAAACGGGGCCGACCACGTGGATGCCCACCGCAGCACAGGATATTTGGCCGGTGGCTACGTAAAACGAGGTTTTGTGGATCACACACCTTACACAACTGCCTCTTTTCTGCGTACTATCGAACTGATTCTGGGGCTCCCACCAATGAGTCAGTATGATGCTGCGGCCACACCATTATGGAGATGTATGAGTAATAACCCGAACCTGTCAGGTTTTAAGGTGAAGCCTTGTCTTGTTGATTTGAACGAAATTAACGGTGAAACAAGTTATTGGCAGGAAATGAGTGAAAACTTCAATTTTGAAATTGAAGACAGGATTGACGATCACCTGTTCAATGAAGTGATCTGGAAAGCAGTTAAAGGACTTGATTCGCCCTGTCCGCCTTCTGTTAGGGCTGCATTTCTTAAAACCGAAGGATTGGACGATGATGATTAATTAAAACTTTAGTGATGACTATAAAACAAACTACCTCGCCTTTTTACGGTGAGGTAGTTTTGTTTTTGAGAACCGACTACAGTTTTTATTTCCTCGTATCCTGTTGAAATTAAAATGTTAAAACTGCTGCACCTTCCTTCACCGGTTCGTGAATTACAACTGAACCTTTAATCTGAACACCGTCCAAAAGATCTTCTTGTTTATAACCTCTGACTTTTGTACAGGGTGGGCAAACACTTATTGTACATCCGTTGTCAATTACATTTTGAATCATGTCCTTCATCATCGGATGACTTCACCATTTTTGCGGTAAATTCATATGGGTTTTGAATATAATTGAATTTAACTTTCCCTTTTATATCTTCAATAGCTTCTTTTATCAGTTCGTCGGAAAGAAAAAATCCCAGCATGCAATATTCATCATCAAAATACTGGTGGATTACTTCTGCTCCCTTCTTCAGGTAGAGTGTTTGTCCCGGAACCAGCGTCCATTCTCCATTTATTGTTTTATAAGTTTTCTTTCCACTCAGTACATAAACGAGGTAATCGTTTCTTGAAAAAATACCGATTTTTTCTGCATCAATCGGGCAGGTATATTCCAGACAAACTGTTTCCCTGAATTCAAATCGATTAAAACTTAAATTTTCCTTTACAATTTTATAAAAGCTAAGCATTGCTCCTATTTTTGTATGTACTTACAAGTTAATCAATTACGCAAATAAATCAAAAAAAAAAGAGTTTGTGATATTTTATAATACTGGATTAAAAATAAAGTAGCTCTTTCATTTACATGTTTCGGTTTGGGAATCAATTTCTAAAGTCAATTGCCGTAAAATACAGGTAATTTGAAATTCAAATAAGTAAAGAGCAGATACTTAGGTATAATTTTTCGAATGTAAATAAATCATGTTCTTCTGAATGAAAATTTGTTGACTTATAGAACTTCCACTACAAAGCGTTTATTTTAAAGATCTTTTGATTATCCGATGTTTGTCTGTATAAGGTTAAAAATGATGCAATGAAAGTCAAAAATTCAGATTTGACTTTTATCAATTAATTTGTACCTTTTGCTTGAAAAAATTTGGGAATTTAGATTCTTAAGGCTTTCGAGGTTAATTTGAAAATGAACCTGACGACTGACAACTGTTTCAATAAACTAAATTATTCGCCTCCGAAAGTAACAGCTTGAGCTGATTAATGTAAATATCAAATTATGCTTTTTTTTTTGAACTGTTCTTTTAATTGACCAAACAAATAACTCGTAACTTTAGATTTAAGATAAACTCAAACAACTAAATAAGGCAACAATGACATCAATAAATTCCACTGAACACAACAAAAGCCTGTTTTGGAACAGGAGCACAATTTTTTCCCTGATTTTAATTATTGGGTTTTTTTATTCACCAAAATCTTTTGCAGACAATCTTAATGGATTCACGGATGTGTATCCTTATACCGCTACCGATGCAAATTTGAGAGCTATGCCTGTAATTTTTACTGAAAATGGCCAAATTGAAAGTGTTTCCATCTATCACAATGGCGGAAGCGGAAATTTAATACTTGGTGCTTACTCCGACATGTCGGGGAAACCTGGTAACCGACTTGGATTTACCCCAATTACTCCTGTTAATCCATCTCAGGGATGGCAGGCTGTCGCTCTGAGTTCTTCTGTGAATGTAACTTCAGGACAAACCGTATGGCTGGCATGGATTTTTGAAAGCAACCCCGGTGTGCGATATTTCTATGGAACTCCCGGCAGGGCTTCTTCGTCAAGTACCTGGAGTGCGGGAATGCCGGCTTTATTCGGCTCAGCTGGAATATCGAACTATAAATACTCTATTTACTGTACTTATCTGACCAATACTGATAATACCCAACCAACATATTCTGAATATTTATTTGAAGAACCAGACGGCCTTGTAGTTTATGATTCAAATGCTTCTAACAACGGAACATTAGTCAACAATGTAACCAGGGCTCAGGGAATTCGAAATAATGGCCTGGGAATTAATGGAGGTGGTTATGTTAACCTCGGAAATGTTTTTAGTGACAATGTAAAAAACGAAGTTACGTTAAGTACATGGATTAAACCAGGTTCAACTACATCCGGCTATCAGGGAATAATAATGCACGGTGGTCCGAATATTGACACATATGCACTTTATATAAACGCTGATACAAAAACCATCGCGTTTAAGACAAGTGGTACCACAAATCCGTGGACTACTATAAACAATGTTGATGAATTGTGGGATGGAAACTGGCATCTCCTATCAGCAACATACAATGGTTCGCAAAAGACAATATATCTCGATTCTGAGGTACTGTTTGCAATTAATGCAACCGGAACAATTGAACCGGGAACAAATTTTAACCTTCTTATCGGAGCCGGACGTGATATAGAATTTCCGACCCTCCTTTATGACGGATTGATCGATGAAGCGAGAATTTATAATTATGCTTTAACCAACACGCAAATAAAAGATTTGTATGGATTGGTATATCCTGTTCCTACAATCACTATTGTTGACGAAGCACCCATTGAAGTCACGCCGCTGGCAGAAGGTGAAGAACGGTGGTTTAAATTTCAATCTCTTGAAAGTAATAACTATCAGATACAAACTGCGAGTGGTGGTCTCACTGAAATTTTTGTATATGAAAGTGATCGAACCACTCTTATTGGTCACAAATTGGGCTCTAGTGATTTTAGTGAAGATTTTCCAAGTTACAACATATTGGATCTATCATTATCTGAAAGAGAAAACTATTTTATAAAAATAGTTTATTCAGGCTTTGGATCCTACTATCTAAATGTTATTTCTGGAATATATGATCTTATTCCAGGTGGCCCAACAATTAATACTTCAATTGATTCGGAAGGCGAAGGAGATTGGTTTAAAGTTTCAGCTCCGTACGGTATGGCAGCTCCTGAAAATTATATAATTCAAACATATGGAAGTACAAATACTTACATGTCTTTTTATGGTCAAGATGAAGTCACAGGAGAACTTTTTTTATTAGCAGAAGATGATAACAGTGGGACAGATAATAACGCAAAGATTGTAACACCCGGATTAAGCTACAGACATGGTATTTATTATTTGAGAGTTAAAGGATCGAATCCTCAAACAACAGGTGAATATTCAATTTCTGCCTCCTTTTACCAAGGTAATCCACAGGTCTACAGCTCTTCATTAACAACTCCCAACCTTCATGCTATGTTAGTTGGAAACAATGTAGGAAATGATTATCCAGTTAATATTTACAGTATATCGTTGTATCATAACGGAGGATCGGGGAAAGTGATGCTCGGTATTTATTCCGACAATAATGGCTCACCCGCCTCTTTACTTGCAATCACTGCTCCAACCGATGTCAATGCAACAGAAGGATGGCAAACTGTACCGCTGACCAGTCCGGTTACTTTAACAACATTTAGTGAAAAAATTTGGTTATCCTTTATATTTGAAAATAATCCCGGTGTTCGTTATACTTCCGGTACAAGTGTCCAATCTCAGGATGTATGGCAAGATGGTATGCCTACCAGTTTTGGACCAACAACATCGAATGGTTATAAATTCTCGATGTATTTCTCCTACACTTCCCTTTACCCTCCAAATCTAAATATTTCAACACCAACTGTTTCAATGCCGTACAACAGTGGCGCCCATGGAGCTTTTGACATTACTGCAAACACCAGTTGGAGTATTTCTACCGATGCTGATTGGATTGATATCACACCTTTAGCCGGTACAAATGACCAGACAATTATACTTACTGCAAATTCGTCAAATACAGGATCGGAGCCAAGAATAGCAACCGTTACAATTAACGGTGAAGGATTAACGAGCAAAGTTATCACCGTTGTACAAAATAGCCAATCCAATTCGAATGTCATTGGATTTCCTGATGTATACAATTACAGTTCAACAAATGCTAATTTAAGAGCAATGCCGGTTACTTTCAGTGAAAACGGAGATATTGAAAGCATCTCAATTTACCATGACGGTGGAACCGGGAGTTTCTTACTTGGGGTATACTCCGACTTATCGGGAAAACCGGATACACAGCTTGGAATTACTGCGATTACTCCGGTTAGTGCAGCAGAAGGATGGCAAACTGTTGCTCTGAATAGTGCAGTTTCAGTTTCTTCGGGTCAAACCGTCTGGCTCGCCTGGTTATTTGAAAATAGCACGAGTATACGCTATACATTTGGAATTCCGGGGAGAGCTTCCACATCAGGTACCTGGGCTTCGGGTATGAATTCTACATTTGGAACAAGTGAAATTTCTGATTTTAAATATTCGATTTACTGTAGTTATCAAACGTCTTCAGCCAAATCGGGTTCAGTAAGTCCGGAATCTGAAAATGAAGTTTTGTTCGGTAGCAACGATTTAACCGACTATAAAATTTATCCAAATCCAGCCAACGATTTCATTAACATAGAGCTACCAGGCAAAAATGAAAGCAATTTGAAGCTGTCTTTGTACAATTTACAAGGAATGATTTTAAAGAATATGTTTGTTGAGAAAGGACAAAATCGTGTAAAAATCGATATTAGTGCGTTTGAAAATGGTATTTACTTGATTCAAATTAGGAATGAAAATTCGCAGGTTATTTTAAATACTTCGAAAGTGATTAAAACCAAATAAATAAGGCATCATTTTCTTCTTTAGTAATGTTTTTCAGAAAGTATTCCTGTTAAAGATTCGAAAAATAAATTCAGGAGAAATCAAATAGATTGCCTGTTACAAATTGTAACAGTATTGCTATATTTTTCTTAATCTCAAACTGATTTTTGTAGCGCAACCCCTTCTTCAAAATGCTTACAAACAGAAGAAAAATTTCAAATTGTTTTGAATTAGTAATTTTGGGATCGGAAAAATAAAAATAACGGCACACTGTAAAATGATAACTTTGAATTTGTTAACGTTATCATTTTATAACTAAATCAATATTTCTTTAATTTAGTAAACAAAATATTTTGAACTAAAATGACCAACAAGACTTACCCAATAAAAAGCATCATATATAGTATTTCACTGATTTTTATATTGTTATTGCCAGGCGGATGTAAAAGTGACAAAAAGAATCAAACCCTGGAAAAACCGAACATTCTTTGGATTACCATTGAAGACACTTCACCACAATTCATCGGATGCTACGGAAACAAAGATGCCAAAACACCAGTTATCGATAAGCTGGCGGAAGAAGGGGTTCGCTTTACTAACGCTTTTTCAACAGGAACAGTTTGTTCACCCAGTCGTACAGCAATTATTACAGGCGTTAAAGTTTACGAAACCGGAACCGGAAATCACCGCAGTAAATATCCGATTCCTGAGTTCATTAAAGGATTTCCATTCTATCTGCAAAAGCAAGGATATTATTGCACTAACAATGTTAAAACGGATTACAATGTAAAAGATGAGAATGATTTTATCAAAGAAGCCTGGAACGAAAGCTCCAACAAAACAGGTTGGTGGGATCGCAAACCGGGACAACCCTTTTTTTCCGTCTTTAATTTTATTGATTCTCACCAGTCGAGAACCATGACAGAGACTTATAACTGGTATAAGGAAAATGTTCTGAAGCAGTTGCCACCGGAAGAACAAACCGGTGAGAACGAATTTGAAATGCCACCGTTTTACCGCGACAGCCCAGAAATGAGAAAACAGTTTGCCAGGGTTTATAATTCAATAAAACTAACGGATAATAAAATCGGAAAACTTCTTGAAAAATTAAAAGATGATAACCTCACGGACAGCACCATCATATTCTTTTATGCCGACCACGGCGAAGGAATGCCACGTGGAAAAACCAACGGAATTAATTACGGGTACAGGGTTCCGTTTGTAATTTGGTTTCCGGAAATGTACAAACACTTATCGCCCTGGGGAACGAATGGAGTTGTAAGCGATGAACTGGTTGATTTTACAGACCTCGCACCTACTTTAATTAGTTTGGCAGGCGGAGAAATACCAAACCATTTGAAAGGCAGGCCTTTTCTGAGTAAAAAACGAAAAGCTCCTGTTGATCATCTGAATATTTCTTCTGATCGCTCGGATAACGGAATTGATATGATTCGAACGGTTACGGACGGAAAATTTGTGTATTCCCGGAATTTTATGCCATTTATTCCCGAAGCCCGGTATATCCGTTACATGGAAATTGGTGAAATAAAACAACAAATGCGTAAAGATTTGGCTGAAGGCAATTTGAATCCCTTGCAAAAAAGTTTATTTGAAAATCGTCCACCGGAATTTCTATATAATATTGAAAACGATATCTGGGAAACCCGGAATCTGGCTAAAGATCCCGACTCGCAAAATATACTCAATAAAATGCGCAACCAATTAAAAGAAGAAGTGCTCAATTCGCGCGATATTATGTTTCTTCCTGAGTTTGAAGTTGCCTTATTATCGGATACAACAACTGCTTATGAATTTCGCCGTAATCAGGAGAATTACCCATTGGAAGATATTTATGAAGTAGCTTCGCTTTCTGGTTTCCGGGGCAAGGAAGTAACTGCAAAACAGGTACAAGCGCTTGAAAGTCAGGATAAAATCATTCGATACTGGGCAATTTTAGGACTTCGCAGTCAAAGTGCTGAAAATCTGAAGCCATATTCCGATGTTATTCTTCAAAAAATGAATGACAGTTACCCTCCGGTTGCTGTTACTGCGTCGGCAATTGCCTGCGAAATATTTGGAAATGAAGCTGCAATGGAAAACCTCAAAGCCTTTTGTGCAGACAAGGACCTTAACATTTCGCTTATGGCAATTAACTATTTGCTATATACCACCAATAAACAGCCATTTGTAGAAACCATTAAGAAAGTTCATGGTATGGAAGACCGTGATTATAATATTCTGGCAGCCTGTATGGATTTTCTGGGAAGCTTGGGACTTGTTCCCAATAATCCTGACTTTAGGCGGTAAAAAAACTGTTACTGGATACTACCAACTAATATATTTTCTGTCAAAATAATAAAACATCCCATTCTCTCTGCCAACAAGCAAACTGGGTTCCTTAGTTCCGTTTCGATACCAAGGCGTTGGAGCACAAGAATGCTGCCCCAAATAAATCGGTTCACCTTTGTATCTTAAAAGCCTGGGAAATTGATATCTGGGTTCTTCGTCTGTTCCTACATTTTTAAGAAAGAGTATTGAAGATCCCGGTCTTCCTTCCTCTAAGTAAGTCCATGGTAATCCTTTCTCAGGATTTGGTACGCAACCATGCCTGGGTGTTCCTACAATTAAGTCCATTACTCCGTCGAGATCCCAATCCAAAATATTAAATTTTAACCGGCCTGTTCCCCCGGCTTCCAGAAAATTGCCTTCTATGGGTTTTCCATCTTCCAAACAAAGTTTAAATCCTTCTTTCAGGTTATATGCATCAACCTGCCAATACAAATGAAATTCATCATCATCGTCAAGGGTAACATAAGCCATTTTGTCTCCAATTTTTGCAACACCTGGCTTACAGCGCCAGGTTCCATGTAACTCCAGGCCTTCCAGATAAATAGGATGTTCGATTTCCAGTTCAGGCTTTTGCCGCGTGCCCTTGTTTACATATACAGAGTGTTTACCTCGACTGTCACCCATTACAATATCGTATAATCCATCGTTATTCCAGTCAATAACATTAGGACAGGTGTAACCCCACCTCGACTCTAATGGTCCCTGAATGTCTTCGCCATAACCAGGTTGAATATGAATTTCACTTCCTCCTGCCATTAATGGTTCTCCTGCAACAAATTGTGGCACATCATTATTCCCAATATTCCTGAAAAATAATATTTGTCCCATCGAATTACCCGAAATGATATCGATATTTCCATCTCCATCCCAGTCAACCATTGTTGGTACTACCAGCGATCCTCCCTTCAAATCAGAATTTTGGTTTAACAGATGCCGGGCTGGATCATATATCGGAGCTTTTCGCTCTTCTGAATAACCGAGGTATTTATAGTAATAAATTCCGCCTTCTCCTGAAGAAATTAAATTATTCCACTTGCCGTCAGGCCCGGGATACGCAATTGGCGTTGGTAAAATAGTTGGTTGTCGCAAGGTTATTAAATCGGTTCCAGCCACTATTCCCTCCTCTTCTATAAGAAAATTTTCAGAGAGTTCAAAAAAATAAAAATTACCGAACCATGAACCCGTTATGAGTCCTTGCAATTTATCGGTTACCTCTATTTTTGTAATACTCTGATGCCCGGATCTTACTTTTACTTCTCCTTTCGATATTTTTGTTAAACCTGAAACTATTGAACTAAAATTGTTGGATATTTCCATTTTATATAAATCGGAATACGAAATTCCACCTTTAAAAACGCCATCCGGCCCAAAAGGAACAAAATCTGAATCCCGTCCATCTCCGGGAGGACTGGTACTCACACCATCGCTAAAAGAAAAAACAAAAACATAATTGCCTTCTTTATTTACTTCTACATTAAAAGCTCCGGGATAACCGGGTAATGAAACAGCTATTTCTTTTTGCTTTTCAAATTCAAAAGAATCTGAATTGAATATACTTGATATCATTTTTCCATCCACATACCAGAATCCATAAATTTTTCCTGCAATTTCGGCCACAAAACCCCTGTTCCGACATGAAGCAGGTGCCTTAAATTCTTTTGCAGCGGAAAATACTGGTACTCCTTCAGCAGAATGGGTTACATATTCATAAAAATAAAATCCGGGATACCATTTATCTGAAGCCAGAAATAAATCGGGATATTCTTTCCCTGATAAATAGGCTAAACCAAGCGGCTTACAGCTCACTCCGGGAAAATCAAAAACACCAATGTTATTATAATTCTGACATTTTAAAGCTTCACCAAGTATTTTTTCCTGGGCTTGTGCAATAACAGAAAGCATCAATATAACGCCAACAAATAATAATTTAAATTTTCTCATAATTTTTTAAGGTTATAAAAATAGCATTGCTCATGCTTTATATAACGAGCAAGCCAGGAAAAGAGATGAATGAAGACTAAATTAATTAAGGTCCTGGGAAAGATGAGTGTGAAATGTTATTTTGTTATTTGTCTGTAAGAAATTAGTAACGATTTCTTTTTTCCCATTAATGTAAGTGAGATTCCATTTTTTAGCTCCGCTCCCTTATGTATAATGTTATTACCTGAATCTTCGTCCACCAGCTCATAATCAGCATTTTCATTTATTCCTTTTAGCTTCACAACAATTGATTCGTCTGGACAATTTTTTCTGCGAAAAGCCATGATAATTCCATCTCCCTGCTCTCGCCGGTTCAATTGATAAGCCAACCATCTATCGTCGTGTAAAAGATTTTCAGTTTCGGTTAAGGGATAATAATCTCCATAGTAAAAAGGACGCAGGCGTTTAAAGTCCTGCATACACTTTTGCATTTGAGGTATTGAGCTACCGGAACTGTGAATATCCCAAAGCAAAACCATCGAACTGCTCATACTTGACCGAAAGTCATAAATAGAACTGTTAAAAAGGCCAGTTCCGTGAAGCGGTAAATAAAAATTCAGCCCATAGGTGTGATTTTGATAGCCATCAGGCTCCCCATAACCATAATCGCTGCGCCATAAAGGCGAACTGCGCGATACCGTTTCAAGATCGATTCGGCGGCCGCCACTGGCACAATTATCAATAATAAGCTTGGGAAATCGAACCAACAGACTGTCCCAAAAAGCATATAAACCTTCAATGTACCTAATTTCAGAAATTCCTTCCCGTCCAGGTTTGTCTTTCAACTTCCAGCTACCTTCACCGTCAACCCAATTGAAATCCTGCCGGTAATAGTCAACCCCTTCTTTTTTTAAGAATTCAGAAATATAATCGGTCAGCCACAATCGGGCATCGTTGTTCCCCAAATCAAAAAGATAGGTATTGAAATTATAAATATCATCTTTGTTCTTTGTTGCAGGATATTCGAGCAACCATTCAGGATGTTCTTTTTCAATCATCGTTCCTTTGCGAACCCGCTCCGGCTCAAACCAAACCAGAAATTTTGCCCCTGTCGCATGGGCAGCATCTGAAACAGGTTTAAATCCATTCGGGAAACGCTTCCTATCGATCGTCCAGTTGCCTACTCCTTCCCACCAACCTTCACCTCCTTCGTACCATCCGGCATCGACCCAACAAACCTCAGGTACAATGCCGAATTGTTTAAACCGCTCGATGGTGGCAACTGCATAAGACTCGGTTAGACAAGTAAATTCGTTGCATGGAGAAGGGCCGCCACGACTAATACCCGAAGCAAGCGGCAGTTCAGCAAACCGGCCGTCAATTTTCCGGGAATGATGAGCCAAAACAAACTGGCGAAACAGGTTGTGCCCAACCATTCGGTCTTCGCCTTTCCAGAAAAGCAGGCACATTTTAGGTGTTCGGATTTCTTCCTCAGGATACAAAATCAACTTCATCCGTTCCATCCCAGCCTTTAGTGAAACAGATTTTCCATCTGCTTGCTGAACATCGGCATACCATTTTCCTGTCCATCCAACTGCAACCATTACTCCTTCTGAACCGGAGCTTTCAATATTGAAAAACGGAAAAGCCGTATCATCAGAAGAACCCCTGGCCCCTGCCGGCATCATCATTATGCTCTTTCCGATTTGCAATGAATCGTCCAGGGGCATAAAATCGTTTGGCCGGGCATTACTTCCAATAGAATGATGAAGGATGCAGGTTCTCTTTTCATTAAAAACAAATGAATGGTCAATTGCAGCCGCGTTTTCAATCAGCGGGGTATTCTGCTCTGAATTATTGACGAATTTCAGCACCCACTCAACTGCCGGAAAATCGTTAAAACAAGTAACAAAACATTTTACAACAAGGCCGCTTTGTTTATCGGAGTATGTATAAATAAATTCCTCCTTATTGGGATCAGTTGATTTGATTTGCTGACTGTTGTATTTCCAGCTTTTGATAAAACTGTCGGAACTTTTACCGCCATATACAAACGAAAATGGAGGTAGCTTCCCTTTAGCAAAATGCTCTTCGACCCATTTATGAACATCAGTACCAAAGTTTAGTTTGTCCGTATTCATTTGCCCTTGAACTGATAATCCAAATGATAAGATGATGTAAATAATCATCCAAAAACGGATGAGTAAACTTCTGTTTCTTTTGAGATATAATCTTAACTTCATTTTTGATTTATTTAATTTTGTCCTTTAACCAACACTTACTTTAATTAGAAAAGACAAAAGCAAAATGACAAATCGTTTTTTAAAGGTTATTTTCTTTTGATCGATCAATGTTCTAATCTGTAATTACAAGTCTCATTTGCCAGGGCTCAACTTCAGGAATAATAAATTTCTGATAAGGGCCATCAACTCCGGATGACTGTATAACGGTTTCTTTACATCGCATATCATAAAGCCTGATAGTCTTATTCTCAGTCCGTAGTATCAGAGTTACATCTGTTGCAGGATCGAAAGATGAATTGGTCAATGCCAGCGCTATTTTTCCGTCCTGCGGTTCGCGAATCCAAAGGTTAATTTTATGAAATGAAGCGATATATCCCGGAAGGCTTTCTTTAGACAGCCAGCGGAAAACGGATTTCATCTGCGAACTTTTGGATAGGTTTTCCATGAAATTCCAGGGATAATAACCTGCCACACAAATACGCCCTCCAAATTTATTTTCAAAAATTCCTGATGTGCAAGCCGAAACCTCTTCACCTGTATAATCGATCAATGTAGAAAGAACCTGTGCATTTTCGTTCGTCTTTTTCAGTGTATAAGCAGCCGATTTCCAGAATGATTGCCGGTTATCGCGCTGCCGTCCTGCAAATTCACCGTTTAACGGATGGTCGGTAAATTTTTCAATCCGGTCGATAGTTTCAGAACCAACCACTTCAAAACCGGTCAGTTCGCCAAATCCCAGTTCATTTAATTGCTGCAAAGCTTCAGCATCCATATAAACACCTCCGGAAAGCAGATTTTCAATTTTATCCTTCGGAAGGGCAAAGATGTTGCTTTTGCCCAGGATTGTAACTGTTGCATGTTCATTTGAATAACAGGTTGGTAAACCGATATCATACATTTCGTGGCTTACAACCGGATTTCCGGAGCTTGTCCAGTTTCCGCCATACAGGTTTCCGGTAATATAACTACTTTTATTCCAGAAAGATTGAACTCCGGTAATCGGTGAACGCCCCAGCGATTTAGCCATCAGGTCGAGGAACGGCCTCGTTTCAAGCAATTTGGAAACAAGAAGTTTATATTCGTCCAGGGGTTCATCGTACATGGAAAGGACATTAAATGCTGTACCTGTGCAACCTGAAGCAATATAAGAAGCCGCTTCAAGCGCCACAATGTTAGCTGCTTTTTTTAGCCGCTGGTAGGGAAAACATTCTATCTCAGACTGAATGGAAACCACTTGTTCCGGCAACACAGAAACCTGTCGTCCAATATCGTGCGATTTACCTGACAGTCCATCGGTATTCATGTCATTGTAATAACCTCCTCCGGGCCGCCACATGACCGGGACTTGATTAGGACCGGCAAGTATGTTGGCCCAGTTGTTAAAATCGTAACCTTCGAAGAAACGATCGCCTGTCATAAAACCAAGTGGCAAAGTGGGATTAATCTCATGAACCGTTTTTTCAATCATTTCAAATAAGTGCGAAATAGTGTTCCGGTTGTGTTGCAGCCAGGCTTCCCTAATCCTAAGTTTGTCCTCAACA
>JAWKKP010000035.1:0-59270 GCA_041393215.1 Draconibacterium sp. | reverse complement strand
CCCCGGATATGATAATGCCAAATCTTCCAAATCCTTTAAACGTTTGATGTATGATTCTACAACCTCGCGACGGGCACCAGGGCGCGCACCTGAAATCGCGTCGCAAACCTGAACAATGGGTGCAATTAACGACTGCATTTCCACTTCATCGTGGTGCGCTCCGATTGCATTGCAAATGTCGGGTTTCTCTTTAAATTTCTCTGCCAGTTTCATACCCAAAACGGCGTGTGGTAATTCCGGCTCATCATCCGGCACTTTTCCAATATCGTGAAGTAAACCCGCACGTTTTGCTTTCTTCGGGTTGAGCCCTAGTTCGGAAGCCATTATTGCCGATAAATTGGCAACCTCGCGTGAATGTTGTAAAAGATTCTGCCCGTATGAAGAACGGTATTTCATTTTACCAATCAAACGAACCAATTCAGGATGTAAACCATGAATTCCAAGATCAATGGTGGTTCGTTTTCCTGTTTCAATAATTTCTTCTTCAATTTGTTTTTTCACTTTGGAAACTACTTCCTCAATTCTTGCGGGGTGAATTCTACCATCGGTTACCAACTGGTGAAGTGCCAAACGGGCAATTTCACGACGAACCGGGTCAAATGCAGAAAGTACAATTGCCTCAGGAGTATCGTCAACCACAATTTCTACACCGGTTGCTGCTTCTAAAGCTCTGATATTTCGGCCTTCCCTACCAATTATACGACCTTTAATTTCATCGCTTTCAATATGGAAAATAGTTACTGCATTTTCGATTGCTGTTTCTGTTGCAACCCTTTGAATCGTTTTAATTACAACTTTTTTAGCTTCCTTATTGGCTGTAAGTTTGGCTTCTTCCATAATTTCGTTAATGTACGAAATAGCCTCAGTTTTTGCTTCTTCCTGCAATGACTCCACTAATTGCGATTTTGCTTCTTCTGCCGATAAACCCGAAATTTGTTCCAGCTTCTCCAAATTTTGGCGGTACAATTTATCAAGTTCTTCGGTTTTGTGCTCTACCCTTTGCAGCTGAGTGGTCAGATTCTCCTTGATAATTTCAGTTTCACGCTTGGTTGTTTCAAATTCTTTGGTTTTTCGCTGCAATTCATCCCGACGTTGATTTAATACACTGTCTTTCTGTTTCATACGGTTTTCCATCCCGATAATCTCAGAATTTTTTTCCTGAATGTATTTTTCGTGATCAGATTTGAGCTGTAGAAACTTTTCTTTTGCCTGTAAAATTTTGTCTTTCTTAATCACTTCTCCTTCGGCCTGTGCTTCCGAAATAATTTTGTTCTTTTTCTTCGTTAAAGCTTTATTCCAGATAACATAAGCCAACGCACCTCCACCTAAAAATCCGGCTGCGATGCCTACTAGTAAACCTATCATGTCCATATTTAAATCTTTTGTCCGTTAATAAATAAACCCGTATAAAGTTTCTTTAACTCTCTTAAAAAAACCTGATACGGGCTTGATAATTATATCTACACGAACTCTTCTATTTTCTGTCTTTTTCTTTTAAAAAATCAGAAATATCGTCGTTTATGTTTTTCAATTCATCGATGAAGAGTGTTTCATTTTCACGCTGGTCCAGTTCTGCATTTCTTAGTGCAATCTGGTATGCTGCCATCGCCAAAATATCCTGTGATTCCATATCACCAAACAATTCCCTGTATTTACGAATTGTTTCATTTACCGTTTTTGCAGCTAACCGGTATTTCTCCTCATCATTCCGATCGATTTGCAACGGATAATTCCGACCATCGATCTTAATATTTATTCTAAACTTTTTAGTGTCCACCTGCAATTACTTATTTAGTAATGCAATACATTTGTCAATTTCCCGTATTAGTCTATTTATCTTCTGCTTAGCCTCTCTGTTTTCATCTACTCCTGATAAAATATTCGAGGCTATCTTCAGTTGTTCAATTTTCTGATTTAGTTCAAATTTTTCCTGATTTAATTCTTCTATTTCCAAGTTTAATACGCCTACCTTCTTTTCAAGCTGTATTTTCTCATTTTCCAGCTCATTGTACTTCTTAACTAACTGCTGCGTATTTGCCTTTAAATCAACCAGAAACAATCGTTCTTCCTCAGTCATTTTAGCTGCATTTCACGCACAAAGTTAATATTTTTAGCCTATTGTAAAAGGAATTGTAATTTTTGAAACAAAATATTACAAACACCTGTCGGTTAAGTTCTGCCTAAAAAGTTAAATTTGCCCGTTTGTGTGAATGAAACAATAAAGTGGAATTCTAACTGATTTCGGTTTCTTTTATTAATCTTTCAGGGCATCGTTACTTTTGATAATGAAAAAATATTTTGGTCTATTCATATTATTCTTTTCGTTGGCTGCAACCGGGCAAAATAGTTATTACACTGCCCCTGTAAAAATTCCATTAACCTTAAGCGCCAGTTTTGCTGAATTGAGAAGTAACCATTTTCATTCCGGCATTGACATTAAAACGCAAGGAGTTACCGGGCTACCAGTTTTTGCAGTTGCAGACGGATTTGTTTCCCGCATCTCAGTTTCTCCGTCGGGTTATGGAAATGCTCTGTATATCGACCACTACAATGGTACTACATCCGTGTATGGCCACTTACAGGAGTTCAGGGAAGATATCCAAAAGTATGTAAAGAAAATGCAGTACCTGAAAAAATCATTTGCGGTAAACATTCAGGTCTCACCCGAATTATTTTTGGTTGAAAAAGGAGAAATGGTGGCGAAAAGCGGCAATTCAGGAAGTTCCGGCGGACCACATCTTCATTTCGAAATCCGGGATACTCAATCAGAAGAAGCAATGAATCCACTGAATTTTGGGTTTGATGTTACCGATAAAACAGCACCTAAAATTACCAGTTTACAAATTAGTTCTCTTGCCGACGATGCGCATGTGAACTATCAGCAAGGCAAAAAAACCTACCCGGTAACTTTTTATAACGGAAAATACCATATCCAGAATAATCCTGTTATTCCACTCTATGGCGAAATAGGTTTTTCCATAGAAGCCAATGATTACTTCGATTTTTCAGCTAATCGTTGCGGGATAAACACCATGATTTTAAAAGTGGATGGAAACATTCATTTTGAAATTGATTTGAATCGGCTTTCTTTTGATCAAACCCGATATATTAACAGTTTCACAGATTACCAGGAATGGACTGAAAACCGTCGCTGGTATCAAAAAACATGGATAGATCCTGGTAATCTATTAAAGAATTACATACTCAATGTTAACAATGGAATTATAAATATCAATGACGGGAACACTCATCAAATTGAAATTGAAATAAAGGACACGTATGAAAACACCTCGGTTTTAACATTTTCGGTAAAAGGCGATTTCAGGAAAATAAACTCAACGCAAAAGACAATAAACCAATGGTTTGACTGGAATAAGGAAAATAGTTTCGAAACTGAAGATTTTAAAATTGAAATTCAGGAAGGAACGCTGTATCAGAATTTAGGTTTTGTATATTCCGTTCGACCAGGAGTAAAAGGGTACTTTTCTGAAATTCATTCTGTAGATTATAATACTGTTCCGCTTCATAAAAATGCATCAATAAGTATAAAATCAGATTTGATACCCGAAAGATTACAGGAAAAAGCTTTGTTGGTTGCTATTGATAGCAAAACCGGAAAATACTGGAGTGCCGGAGGAAAATACGAAAATGGCTGGGTGAATGGAAATATCAGAATATTGGGTGACTACGCTGTAAGAGTTGATACAATTGCCCCCACAATATTGCCGCTAAGTATTTCAGGGAAAGCAAAAATCACAGAAACAGATCGGTTACGGTTTATTATTTCTGATGATTTATCAGGGATTAAAAATTACACTGGTACAATTGACGGGAATTGGGCATTGTTTGAATACGATGCAAAAAACAATTTAATTACTCATTATTTTGATTCTGAACGTTTTGAATTAAAAAAACGCCACGAGTTTAAACTGGTGGTTACCGACAATAAAAATAACATTTCAGTTTATGAAGCTTCCTTCTGGAAATAAGTTTAAAGTTATTGGGGCAATGTCGGGGACATCATGCGATGGGCTTGATTTGGCTGCCAGTAAATTTTGGAAAGAAAATAATATCTGGAAGTTCACAATTGAAGCAGCTAAAACTGTTGAATATACCAATAACTGGCTGAATAAATTGCAAAAGGCACCTTTTCTGCCAGGTGAAAAATTAATAGAATTACATGCTGAATACGGGCGTTTTATTGGCGAAAAAGTAAATGAATTCATCAGCGAAACTGGTTTCCAACCCGATTTTATTGCTTCACACGGACATACCATTTTTCATCAACCCGTAAAACAGTTCACCTTTCAGTTAGGAAATGGAGCTCAAATTGCTGCCACTACTCAGATTACTACTATTTCCGATTTCAGGACTGGCGATGTTGCACTTGGTGGACAAGGTGCACCTTTGGTTCCAATTGGCGATCGATTACTTTTCTCTGAATTTGATTACTGTCTTAATTTAGGCGGTTTTGCAAATATTTCTTTCGAAAGAGAAAACAAAAGAATTGCCTTTGATATTTGTCCGGTAAATTTCGTTCTTAACTCTCTCGCTGAAAAACAAGGCTTCCCATTCGACAAAAACGGGGAGTTAGGAAAGAAGGGAAAAGTAAATCTGGAACTGCTTGATAAACTCAACAATATCGATTTCTACAAAACAGCCGCACCAAAATCGCTGGGCCGCGAGTGGGTTGAAACAAAATTTCTCCCAACTCTGAATTCAATCAACATTTCGAAAGCAGACCGTTTCAGAACCGTTTACGAGCACATTGCAATGCAAATTTCAAGGTCGATTATGCCACCGGGAAAAATACTAATTACGGGAGGTGGTGCATTTAATATATTTCTAATTGAGCGAATTCAGCAGCTTACAAAAGCTCAAATTATAATTCCGGAACCCTACATCGTCAATTTTAAGGAAGCTCTGATTTTTGCTTTTCTCGGAGTTTTAAAAATGCAAGGGCATGTCAACTGTCTGGCTTCAGTTACCGGCGCTTCAAAAGACAGTAGCTCTGGTGTAATTTTCCCTGTTTGAATTTACTACAGTTCAAAAAGAAGATTTTCGTCATTCCTCTTCAAAATTGAAAGTTGTATTTTGATGGAAAAACAAAATGCAAACTAAATTTAATCCGGCGCAAGCAATTCAGGATCTTCACCAGTTTGGTGAATTCGGGGATGTTAATCCATCCATTACCGATTCTTCTACTTACACTTTCCTCGAAGGAAAAACAATGGAGGAAACTTTTCTCGGCCACATGGAAGGCTGCTTTTTGTATTCACGCCATTGGAATCCAAGTAATAAATACCTGGCAGAAGCGATGGCAGCTTTGGAAAATACAGAGTCGGCCTGGATTACCTCTTCCGGAATGGCAGCGATTACCTGTTCTCTTCTACAGCTTTGTAACGCAGGCGACCATATTGTAACCAGCGTAACCACTTATGGCGGAACTTATGCCTTTCTGAAAAACTGGCTTCCACGCTTTAATATTGAAGTCTCGTTTGTAGATATTACAAACCTCGAACAAGTTAGCAACGCAATGAAATCAAACACCAAAGTAATTTATACTGAAAGTGTTACAAACCCATTGCTACAGGTTTCCAATATCCCGGAACTGAAAAGAATTGCGCATCGATTTGGAGCGAAGTTGATGGTTGACAATACTTTCACCCCAATGATAATCTCTCCATCAGAGTTGGGAGCCGATTTTGTAGTTTATAGTATGACTAAATTTATTAATGGAAAAAATGACTGTGTTGCAGGAGCTATTTGCGGATCAAATGAATTTATTCGTCACCTTTCAGACGTCAATAATGGCACAGCCATGTTACTGGGACCAGTGCTCGATCCCATTCGTTCTTCCAGTATTTTAAAAAATCTGAACACCTTGCACCTTCGGATGAAACAACACAGTAGAAATGCTTTATTCCTCTCCGAAAATCTTGAAAAAATTGGATTAAAAGTGATTTATCCGGGACTGAAATCTCACCCGCAAAACAGGCTTCATCAATCTTTAATGAACGAAGAATACGGATTTGGCGGAATGTTTGCCATTGATTTCGGCACAATGGAAAATGCATATCGAATAATGCAAAGCATGCAAAATGCCGATGTGGGATATTTAGCAGTTTCATTGGGTTACTTTAAAACACTTTTTAGCTGTTCAGGACACAGCACCTCTTCCGAAATACCAGTAGAGGTTCAAAAAGAAATGGGGCTTTCTGAAGGGTTAGTCCGATTCTCCGTAGGCTTAGACCATGATATAGAAGAGACATTTAAACGAATAAAAAAATGTCTTTAATTGATTTATAATTAGTCTATCCTGATATGAACGACAAAAATCATAATCTGAAAAGTTCAAAATTGTATCTTTGTCAACTCAAAAGAAAAAAACTCATTAAGGATGATTAAAAAGATTTCAATAATTGGTATTCTGGTTTTATTGCTTACAAATTATCAAGTATCAAACGGATGTACGAATTTTTTGATAACCAAAGGAGCAACCGTTGATGGTTCAACAATGATTACATACGCAGCTGATTCGCACACATTATATGGCGAGCTTTACTTTCAACCGGCACAGGATTACACTGCCGGAGCCATGCGCGATATTTATGAATGGGACACTGGAAAATTCCTTGGACAAATTCCACAGCCTTCTCATACCTATAGTGTAATAGGCAATATGAATGAATTTCAGCTGGCCATTGGAGAAACAACATTTGGTGGCCGCTCAGAACTGGAGACACAAAAAGGCGCTATAATGGATTATGGCAGTCTTATTTATGTTACTTTACAAAGAGCTAAAACTGCACGTGAAGCCATTCAGGTAATGACCAGCCTTGTAAAAGATTTTGGTTATTACAGTTCAGGTGAGTCATTTTCAATTTCAGATCCGGAAGAAGTCTGGATATTGGAATTAATAGGAAAAGGTGAAGGAGAAAAAGGAGCTGTTTGGGTTGCAGTTAAAGTACCAGACGGTTATATCAGCGGCCACGCCAACCAGGCAAGAATTACAACCTTCCCGTTAAATGATCCGGAAAACTGCCTTTATGCCGAAGACGTAATTTCATTTGCCCGAAAAAAAGGATGGTTTAGTGGTAAAGACAAAGATTTTAGTTTTTCAGATGTTTATGCACCTGTTGATTTTGGAGGAGCCCGTTTTTGTGATGCAAGAGTTTGGGCAGGGTTCAACAAAGTTGCCGAAGGAATGGACAAATATGCCGATTATGCAAAAGGCCTTGTAAACCATGACGGGTCTAATAACTTTCCAAGTAACCGCCTGCCTTTGTGGGTAAAACCGGAAAAAAAGCTTACAGTTCAGGATGTGATGGGAATGATGCGTGACCATTTTGAAGGTACAGAATTGGACATGACACAGGATTTGGGAGCAGGTCCTTACAAATTACCTTATCGCTGGCGTGGATTAACCTGGGAAGTTGATTCTGTGGAATATTGCAATGAAAGAGCAATTTCAACTCAGCAAACCGGATTTTCTTTTGTTACACAAAGCCGTAATTGGTTACCAAATCCAATAGGAGGAATTCTTTGGTTTGGTGTTGACGACACGTACAGTACCTGCTACGCTCCGATGTATTGTGGAATTACCGAGATACCTGAATGCTTTAAAGTTGGTAATGGAGACATGTTAACTTACAGCGAAACATCGGCTTTCTGGGCATTTAACTGGGTTACCAACTTTTCGTATTTACGTTACTCTGATATGATTAAAGATGTACAGAAAGTACAAAAAGAACTGGAAGACAAGTATGTTACTTATGTTCCGGTTATTGATAAAGCTGCCGAAACACTTTACACGAATAAATCAGAAAAACAGGCACGCCAATTTATTACTGAATATTCAGTTAATGAAGCCAATCAAATGACTTCGCGCTGGAAAGATTTAGGTCACTACCTGTTAATTAAATATATGGATGGAAATATAAAAAGGGAAAAAGACGGA
The DNA here is from genome assembly GCA_041393215.1 of Draconibacterium sp. Taxonomy (GTDB): domain Bacteria; phylum Bacteroidota; class Bacteroidia; order Bacteroidales; family Prolixibacteraceae; genus Draconibacterium. The sequence goes on along the minus strand of JAWKKP010000035.1, from coordinate 51,310 downwards.
AGATTTGAACGCACTGAAACAGGGATGGCTCCCTCCCCCATTTTTGCGGGTTACCCCGAATGGTGGTATGAAGCCATTGTGAAAGCAACAGGCGATCATTTTAAAGTTGTTGGAAGTGCAGGACACTAATTTCAAATTGAATATCAGATAATTGATGAATTTATAGTGTAAATAAGTTTGGTGAATAAAATTTTTTACTATTTTTGCGCGACTTTTTAGCAATCTCTTTCCGCCAACTGGCGGATACATTGCCAACACTAAAAAAATATTGAAATGGACTTAATTAAATTAGTAGAAGCTGAATTCACAGCAGAACAGCCGCAACATCCAAAATTCGGCGCAGGAGATACCGTAACAGTTAGTTACAAAATTAAAGAAGGAAACAAGGAAAGAATCCAGAACTTCAGAGGTGTTGTAATCCAGATTCGTGGAAGAGAAACAACAAAAACCTTTACCGTTCGTAAAATGTCAGGAAATATTGGAGTTGAAAGAATATTCCCGTTATTTTCTCCTTTTATCGACAGTATTGAAGTAAATAAACGCGGTAAAGTTCGTAGAAAAAGATTGTTCTACTTACGTGAGCTTACTGGTAAAAAAGCCCGTATCAAAGAAAAAAGAATGTAAGAATTTAAATTCGATACAAAGCCGTCTCAATTACTGGGACGGCTTTTTTTGTTATAATAATAAAGATTTCGCTGTTAAATTTATATTTTGCAATTAAAAATACACCTTCGCTGTGAATAATACTTACTGAATTAGAATGGGGGAAATAGAGAAGTTTATTCTGGTTTATATAGCCGGAGCAACCGGTATCTGGAAAGGCGTTCCTCTAGGAATTGGCCTAAAATTGAATCCGTTGTATAATGGATTACTTACTGGATTGGGAACAAATACAACAGTTCTAATCCTCTATTTTGCCGGAAACTCTTTCAGGCAACGTATTTTTAAACTATACGGCGAAAAAAGAATAGAAAAAAACAAAGGTAGATTTTTACAATTCGCCAATCGATACGGTTCGTGGGGGCTGGGAATACTAACTCCGGGTTTGTTAGGACCGTTTCCTTCACTAATTCTCGGACTAATTTTAATTACAGATACAAAAAAATTTATGGTGATGTTAATCACAGGAATATTTATCTGGTCGCTAATTTTAGCTTACTTTTTCACACCCTTGTTCGAGTTAATTACGCAAACAAACTTTTTTTAAGCACTTCATTTTTGCGTAAAATTTCACAAACGATCTCCCGTCCAGCGGTCAAATTTATCCGGGGTCGGATTGCCCAGAATAGTATCGTTATACATATTTTTCCAATCATACAGTAACTTTTCCATTTTCAGCAAATCCTCAGTATATCGACTGTCGAACGCAAGATTTTTTAATTGATACGGGTCATTAACAACATCGTATAATTCCGCTTCAACCCTTGGAATCTCAAAACAGTCCAGTTGATTCTCATTCAATTCGTTTTTTTCATGCAACCGAATCATTTCCTGGTAAGTTATACTCCGTACTGCATCAGCGGGAGGAGAAGCATTTAGTTCAGGAAAAGTATTTCTGATATACAGAAAATTTTTATTCCGGACGGCCCTTTCAAATGCCTGATAATCGTGCCAATTGTGCTCACCTGCAATATAATCTCGTGTTTCAGCTTCATAGTTATTGAATACAGGAACGAAAGAAATGCCTTGAAATGTTTCAGATTTTTCGGCACCGGCAAGTTCGCAAAAAGTTGGCGCAATATCAATTGAACTTACCAGGGCATCCGTTCGTCCTTTAGTTAGTTTTTCGGGCCAACGAACAATAAATGGAGTTTTTATCCCACTATCGTACATCCGGGTTTTACACCTTGGAAAAGGCCTTCCATTATCGGTCATGTAAATTACCAGCGTGTTTTCATCCACTCCCTGTACTTTTAATTCCTGCATCACCTGACCTAAATAACTATCCAGGCGGGAGATTTCATCGTAATACATTCCCAAATCTTTTCGTGTTGAATCATTATCGGCCAAATAAGGAGGAACAGTAATCTGGTCCAACGTGTGCGGCTCCGGAATTGTATTGGGTTGATAATCGCGATGTGGATCGATTGCTGCCAGCCACAAAAAGAAAGGCTTATCTTTTGGCCTGTTTTTTATGGCTCGCATCCAGTTTTCACAACCGCTTGGCCCGCCACCATAGATACTGTCGAACTCAGCGCGCGGATCGCCAATATGATATTTGCCGGCTACCGCTGTGTAATAACCTACTTTTTGCAATTCTCCTGCAAACAAAACCTGATTGCGTGGAAGCTTTTGATGCAATTCAGGTGCCCCGGTGCTATGCGGATAACGCCCCGTTAAAATACTACAGCGACTTGGACTGCAGGAACTTGTTGTTAAAAATGCATTATCGAAAACCAGCCCCTCTTCTCCCAACTTATTAATATTTGGCGTTTTAATCTTCAGGTTTCCATAAGGCCCACAATCATTCCAGGCTGCATCATCAGCAATAAAAACAATGAAATTGGGTTGTTTTTTTTGTTCCTTGCTACAGGAAACGAATAGCATAAAAGAGGCAAGCAGAATAAAACTTATTTTCATTTTAAAGTTTATAATGGTTTAGGCAGATATTTTCGTGTTAATTATTTTACTTTATTTCATTAGTTCTTTTGCTGTTTTTAATATAGAATCAGTCACATTTTCGCCACCTACCATTTTCGCCAGTTCCTGTACCCTTTCGTTATCCGAAAGTTGCTTTATCGAAGTGAAGGTTTTTCCCCCCGACTCATATTTATACACTACAAAATGAGCATCGCCCTTTGCAGCTATTTGAGGTAAATGCGTAATATTGATTATCTGGGTTGTTGAAGAAAACGATTTAATAATTGTCCCCATTTTTAAGGCAATTTCACCTGAAACACCTGAATCAATTTCGTCAAAGATGACCGTTGGCAGAGATTTTGAATTTCGTAAAAGATTTTTTATTGCGAGCATAAACCGTGACATCTCACCTCCGGAAGCTATTTTGGAAATCTCAGCCGGTTCAACATCGCTATTAGCCGAAAACAAAAATGAGATGGAGTCTTTTCCAAGTGATGTAAATTCAGGCAATGTTGATTGCTGTATCTCAAATTTTGATTTTGGCATTCCCATATTTTGCAAATCAGAAATAATCGATTTAATAATATCAGGGAAAACCTTTTTGCGAACCGTTGTCAGCTCTGTTGCTTTTAATTCCAATTCTTTATGACAACTTTTCAATTGTTTCTCCAACTGCTTTATTTCGTTTTCGTAACCGGTAACGGTATTTATCTTTCCCTCGAAAGAATCTTTCAATTGAATTAATTCAGCTTCGGTACCAACATGATGTTTTTGCTGCAATCCAAAAATAATGTTTAGCCGGTCATTTATCTGTTCAATCCGGGCCGGGTTGTATTCAATTTTATCAGAAAGTGTTTCCACTTCATCCATAATATCCTTCAATTCAAGCATGCTACTCTCCAACCGGTTTGCAAGTTCAGGCGATTCAGAAATGTAACCCTGAATTTTCTGCATTACTTTATGACTTTCCTTTAAATTCTGGATAACAGAAAACCGTTCATCATCAAGTAAATTCTGAATATTCTGAAACGAACTTTTTATTTCTTCTGCATGTGTTAAAACTTCCAGTTCCGATTCCAGTTCTTCCTGTTCTCCAATTCGCAGCGAAGCTTCATCCAGCTGATTAAACTGAAACTGAAAATAATCGAGATCGGCCTGTGCTTTTTCCGACTTTTCTTTTACTTCCTGCAGTTGTTTTGAATATTTCTTAAAATCGCCAAACAGACGCTGATACTCAGCCAGAACATATGCCGAGCCCGAAACCGTATCAACCAAATTCAGTTGAAATTTCTGGTTTCCCAACTCCAGATTCTGATGCTGCGAATGGATGTCGATTAATGAAAGGCCTAATTCCTGAAGTGTTTTTAAATTAACCGGTGTATCATTAATAAAAGCGCGTGTTTTTCCGTTGGGTGTTATCTCCCGGCGAATAATGGTGGTTTTATCATAGTCCAAATCATTCACTTCAAAAAAAGAGTTCAATCTGTAATTTCCAATTTCGAAAATACCTTCAACAATGCACTTCTCATCTTTATCCTTTAACACCGATAAATCGGCGCGATTTCCAAGTATTAATCCCAAAGCGCCTAAAATAATCGACTTTCCTGCCCCTGTTTCTCCCGTAACAGAATTCAGTCCAACATGAAAATCAACTACAAGTTTATCGATTAAAGCGTAGTTCGATATGGATAATCTGGTCAGCATATATTGTATAAGAAATTTATTTTAGACCTTACGAAAATGGTTTAAAATTATCAAATATCAAATGAATGCGAACAAATTATTCAGATGAATGAGGAATAAAAACAATTTGGAAAAACAAGAAATATTATGAGCCTTCCGCTTCTTTTATTTGTTCGTATTTAGTCCCATTTGACGGATCAATTTCATTTAAAATGGTTAAAACACGATTTCTTTCGTCGGGATATGAATTTGAAAATATTTTAACGAGTTCGTCGGATTTGGCATCAAAAAACATTTGCATGATATAAGTGGAAGGTCTGCGGCGAAAAACCTTCTGCAAGTCTTTTAACGAATCTGCAATATTAGAACGTCCTTGTTCGGTTTTATCTGCCATTAAATCCAGCCCATTCCGATGATAATTGTACATGCACTTCCGGTAATCGCTATACGATTTATTCAGGATATTTTCCATTAGCCAGTACCGATTTCGTTCACTTTCAAATGATTTCCAACCTTTTTCCTGTGCATTCTGAGAATTATTTACAATGGCTTGCGCCTTACTAAAAAACTCAGTTCCTCCTTCCAGCGAAAAAGTGTCATAGTCAAAACCAAGAATTACATATGCATAAAACGCCAGAATATTGGTGAGATTATCGCGGTTTGAAGTTTCATTAAATTCCAGTGGTTGAAACTCAACATATTTGCAACGAAAATCATTATCCTTTATATTCAATACCGTCGATTCGTAACTTGAATTAAAAACCGGCCTGATTAATTGCACTTGTATAGAACCTTTAAATTCATCAGCCGATATCTGTTCGTCTAAACGGATCATAATGTTACACCTTATTTTTTCGTCATAGGTATAAACATGTTCAGTCCATTTCCGGGTATTCATGAATTCGTAAATATCCGACTGCATGGTTCGAAAAAGATTCTGATTGGCCCCTTGTATTTTTTGCGCCGAAATGGAAACATTACAACGTAATTCCTGGGCTGTAACCGCTGAAATAAGCAATATTCCAACCAAACCAAATGCAAATATATACTTGAATAACTTCATATTACGTGGCATAAAATTACAAAAAACACAACAACCAAACTATTTCATTAATGCTTCAATCTTTTTAACAATATCAGTTGCAACATCGGTTTTACTTTTTAACTCAAAAAACTCCTGATTATTGCTCTTATCAATAATAGTAATTTTATTGGTGTCAACTTTAAAACCTGCACCTTTTTCGTTTAACGAATTTAAAACAATAAAATCGAGGTTTTTAGATTTGAGCTTTTTAGCAGCATTTTCAAGTTCATCATTGGTTTCCAAAGCAAAACCAACCAATATCTGGCTTTCCTTTTTTATTTCGCCTAAAGATTTAGCAATGTCTTTCGTTGGTTTCAACTCCAGGTTCCAGTTGCTTTTCTCTCGTTTTGTTTTCTTATCGGTGAAAGCTAACGGAGTATAATCGGCAACAGCAGCACACATTACCGCCCCGTCAACCTTTGAGAAACGGCTAATACTTTCATTGTACATCTCTTCCGCCGATTCAACCTGAATTACTTTTATCTTTTTATTATTGGCAGAAACTGAAACGGGACCTGAAACGAGTATCACATCGGCGCCACTCGCAGCGAGTTTTTCGGCAATGGCATATCCCATTTTCCCGGAAGAATAGTTTCCGATAAAGCGGACAGGATCGATTCTCTCAAATGTTGGCCCTGCTGTTACAAGAAAAGTTTTATTCAGAAGTTTTTTTTTTGAACTGAAATATTCAGCAATAATTTCGAGAATTTTTTCAGGCTCTTCCATCCTTCCTTTACCTTCAAGCCCACTTGCAAGTTCTCCTTCTCCCGGTTCGATAATTAAATTACCGTACCCTTTCAAAACTTCAATATTCTTTTGGGTTGAAGGGTGAGAAAACATATCCAAATCCATAGCCGGGGCAACAAACACAGGGCATTTTGCTGACAAATAAGTTGTAACCAGCATATTATCGGCAATTCCATTGGCCATTTTACCAATGGTAGCCGCTGTTGCCGGAGCAATAATCATTACATCGGCCCACAAACCAAGATCAACATGGCTATTCCATGCTCCATCTTTTTTTCCAAAAAATTCACTGATTACAGGTTTCCCTGATAAAGTGGAAAGGGTTAAAGGAGTAATAAATTCTTTCCCGGCTTGCGTAATTACAACCTGAACTTCGGCACCTTCTTTTATCAATAAACGCAAAAGCATAGCCGATTTATATGCGGCTATGCTTCCGGTAACTCCTAAGATTATTTTTTTTCCTTCAAGCCTCATGGGCTTTGAATTTAAATACGTTGTTTGTTTTCCCTGCTTGGATTCCGGTGGTAAATCTCACCATCTTTCAATTCTTCAAAAGCAATTAATGTTGGCTTTGGAAGACGCTCGTAAAACTTTGAAATTTCAATTTGCTCTCTGTTTTCAAATATCTCTTCAAGATTATCGGTATAAGAAGCAAATTCCTGTAATTTCTGATTTAGTTCTTCCTTTAATTCAGATGAAATCTGGTTGGCTCTTTTAGCCAAAATCATCACCGTTTCATAAATATTTCCAGTTTCCTGTGTCAACACCTCTAAATCGCGTGAAATGGTTGATGGTGCCGCTTTTGTTTTTTTGTAATCCATTATCAATTAATATTTGTTTGCTCTTGTTCTTCCTTATAATTTAACATTTCGGAGGTGGTTTTATAAAATCTATCCGCCTCTTTCCGGTGTTTGCTTTCCGGAAATTCATCTACAAAGGTAAAATATTCATCCAAAGCGCTCGAAAGTCTTTCTTGTCTTTTCTCGAACACACTTGCAATGGCCAGGTTATATTTTGAGTCAAGTAACATAAACATTAGTTCTTCCCTGTATTTTGAGTCAGGATATTTCTCCAGGCTATTTGTTAATGCTACTACAGCAGCTTTAAAATTATCGAAATCGTAATACAACCTTGCATTCAGATACGATTTATAAACCAGTTTTTCATTCAATTCGTCAATCAACCGGTTAGCTTCATCAACCCTTTCATTGTATGGATAAAGGTTAATATACAATTGCAATGCATCAATTGCTTCTTTTGTTACAGACTGATCTAACCTGGGCTTTGGAGACTGAAGATAGGAACAATATCCCACCATAAAATAGGCTTCTTCTGCATACTCACTTCCCGGAAACTCCTTTGTAAGCGACCGGAAATAGTGTCCCGCCATCAGATAATCCTTCTGCCCAATCATACTTTTGGCGTAGTAATAGTAGATTCTGTCAGCGTGTGTTGTTCCCCGGTAAATATTCACCAGATCCTGAAAAAGTGTTCCGGCTTTTACATACTCACCATCTTCGTAGTATTCCACGGCCTTTTTGTACTTAAACTCATAATCGGTACTTTTAAGAATCTTGTTATAGTTTCCGCACGAGCTTAAAATCATGGACAGAATAACCAGTCCGAATCCAAAAAATCTCATTTTCATTAACATGGCGCAAAAATATACTTTTTTTACATACCTGAAACTAAATGAACAGTAAAAATAAACGCATTTTTCACGAAATTGTTTTTCGTACTATCTTCATTTTGAGTTTCATACAATTTATCACATCAAGAACATTACGCGAAAGTAAACGGAATTAACATTGAATTTATTTTGAATTTGGATAAATTAACACATTTGCCCGAATTTTAAAAAAGTTTACATTTGCACATTAAATAATCTTAAATCTTAGAGTGTGGATATATTTGAAAAATTCAGGACAAATAAAGGTGATATTGGTAAATGGATGGACCAGATTCACGGATATTTTGCTTTCCCAAAGCTAGAAGGAGAGATTTCAGCAAGAATGAAATTTAGGGGAAAAGAGGTATTAACCTGGAGTTTAAACAATTACCTTGGCCTTGCCAATCATCCTGAAGTAAGAAAAGCCGATGCAGAAGCTGCAGCTCAGTATGGCATGGCTTATCCGATGGGAGCCCGAATGATGTCCGGACAAACAACAAAACACGAGCAACTTGAACGTGAATTAGCTGCATTTGTGAGTAAACCTGATGCATTTCTATTGAACTATGGTTACCAGGGAATGGTTTCTGCAATTGATGTGTTGGCTAGCCGAAAGGATGTTATTGTGTACGACTCGGAATCACATGCCTGCATTATGGATGGCATATTTCTGCATAAAGCAAAAGGCGGAAAAAGTTTCGTGTATTCACACAACGATATTGATAAATGTCGTAAAATGTTAAGTTTTGCAACAAGAATTGCATCTGAAACCGGCGGTGGCATTTTGGTTATAACAGAAGGTGTTTTTGGAATGACTGGTCAGGTTGGAAAGCTGGACGAAATTGTTGCACTAAAAAAAGAATTCAATTTCCGTTTGTTTGTTGACGATGCCCATGGTTTTGGCACTATGGGACCAACAGGTGCAGGATCGGGCGAAGCTTTGGGTGTCCAGGATGGGATTGACCTTTACTTTGGAACATTTGCAAAAGCAATGGCAGGTATTGGTGGTTTTATCGCTTGCGAAACTGATATTTGCTACATTTTACGATACAACATGCGGTCGCAAACATTTGCAAAATCGTTGCCAATGGCTATGACGATTGGTGCATTGAAACGTTTGGATATGATCCGTACGATGCCCGAATTACGTCAAAAATTATGGAACGTTGTTAATGCACTGCAAACAGGATTAAAAGAGGCCGGATTTGATCTCGGAAAAACAAACACTCAGGTTACTCCGGTTTACATGAAAGGTGGAGAAGCAGAGGCCACACAAATGGTATACGATTTACGTGAAAACTATGGAGTTTTCTGCTCGCTTGTAGTGTATCCTGTTATTCCCAAAGGAGAAATTCTTTTGCGTTTGATCCCAACTGCTATGCATACACTTGAGGATGTCGATATCACGTTAAAAGCATTTAAGGAAGTGCAGCAAAAATTAATTGCAGGAAAATATAAAAGTGAAAATCTTGCAAAAGTAGAAGTTGATAAATAATCAAATTTAATATAAAATGAAAGGGAACCTTTTTAGGGTTCCCTTTTTTTTGAACTGAAAACTATAATTTGATTTATTTTATCCGTTTTTTTCCGACAGATAACGCTCTGCATCAATTGCAGCCATACATCCGGAACCTGCGGCAGTTACTGCCTGACGATAAACAGGATCCTGAACATCGCCACAGGCAAATACCCCCGGTACTTTTGTTTTTGATGTTCCCGGAACAGTTTTTATATAACCAACCTCGTCGGTCTCAAGATAATCAGCAAAAATATCAGAATTAGGTTTGTGACCTATTGCAAGGAAAAAGCCATCGATTTTGATTGTTACTTCTTCCTCCCCTTCTTCACCAAGATTTTTCACCAAAGTAGCTCCTTCAACAACTCCATTATCGCCAAACAAACCTTTTGTCTGATGCTTCCAAAGAATTTCGATATTTGGAATTTTCATAGCACGTTCTGCCATCACTTTCGATGCGCGAAGTTCATCACGACGAACAATCATATATACTTTGCGACAAAGTCCAGCAAGATACATTGCTTCTTCAGCGGCAGTATCACCACCACCTACAACTGCAACGTCTTTACCACGATAGAAAAATCCATCACAGGTAGCACATGCAGAAACACCGCCTCCAGCATATTTTTTCTCATCTTCCAATCCCAGGTATTTCGCAGTTGCTCCAGTAGCAATAATAACCACTTCAGCTTCAATCAGTTTTTCATCATCTATCCAAACTTTATGAACATCACCAGAAAAATCAGTCTTTGTTGCCATCCCCCAACGAACATCAGTTCCAAAGCGCTGAGCTTGTTTTTTCAAATCTTCCATCATTACCGGTCCAGTAACTCCCTGAGGATATCCTGGATAATTTTCAACTTCAGTAGTTGTTGTTAACTGTCCTCCGGGTTGTAAACCTTCGTACATAACAGGATTCAAATTTGCCCTGGCAGCATAAATTGCAGCAGTATAACCCGCTGGTCCTGAGCCAATAATCAAACACTTAACCTTTTCAATATCGATTGGGTCCAGATTAGTTTTTCCTTCGTTTTCGTTAATATCAAGCGGTTTAAACATATTTTTAAAATTTTAGTGCACAAAAGTACAAAACATCTCCAACTCAGCATAAAAAAGTCAATCAATAATAGTGATTTCTGAATAGACAAAAACTATAGTTTGCAATTTTATTATAACAACCTTAAAAAAAAGTTTTGTAAATGAAAAATCAACTGTTACATTTGCAGGCGCTAAAAGTTATTTGCAATAATCAATCCGGGGTGTGGCGCAGTTGGCTAGCGTGCCAGCATGGGGTGCTGGTGGTCGTCCGTTCGAGTCGGATCACCCCGACTTACAAGAAAAGAGTTACAACATAATGATGTAACTCTTTTTTCTTTGTCTGAATTTAATTCCAAACTCTGAAATCACAATATAATTCTATTTCCTATCTAACTTCATTAAAAAAGGAAAGGGTAGAACTCTTTTGACGCAGATTTTTGAAGATGATCGATATTTACAAACCCTATTAAGAAAAACCAATCATTAAACAGAAAGTATCCTACCCTCCTTTACATTAACAAAATCCAATTTCTGTGCCATTTCCTCATATCCCTGAATTCAAGCTGATTAAAAATTTTATGACAATTATTTGTTATCAAAAAGCAATATACATTTATCAAAATGATAATAAAAAATAGAAAGAAGCTCTCATTTAAAGACAAACATATACATTAACTGCCGTTAATAAACCATGCTTTTTGAGCAATATTAATTATCACATAACACAAGAATTTTAACTATTTTTAGTCGATAATTTCGCATGCTTTTTCAGACGCTTTTTTTGTTGTATAAAAGCATCGAAATAGACACGATAATATTTTTAACATAAAACTGACTAAACATTTGTGCTATGAATCTATCAGAGCTTAAATTATACAGAGACGAAGCCTCTCATCATCTTACCACTGAGCTCCTCCCCTTTTGGACCACCCGAATGAAAGATGAAGTTAATGGTGGTTACATCACTCATTTCGATAAAGATGGAAATGATACAGGCGAAGATGAGAAATCATTAATTGCCCAAACCCGTTGTTTATATACCATCGCTTCAGCACATCGTGCAGGATACGGGAATGGCGAACTTGCCGATTTGGCAAAACACGGAGCCGATTTTATCATCAATAAAATGTGGGATAAGGAGTTTGGCGGTTTCTACTGGATGCTGGACAGAAAAGGAAATGTAAAAATTGACCAGAAAATTATTTACGGCCACAGTTTCGCCATTTATTCATTAAGCGAATACACCCTGGCAACTGGCGACAAACGTGGAATTGAGTATGCCGAGAAAGTTTTCGACATGCTCCAAAAATATTGTGTTGACAGTCGTTATGGCGGTTACTGGGAAATGTTTCACCGCGACTGGACTTTGAAAGGACCGGGAAGTGCCGGCGGCGATCGCAAAACTTTGGATGTACACATGCACCTGATGGAAGCTTTTACCACACTTTATGAATGCACCGGGAAAGAAGTTCATCGTAGAAAACTTTTGGAAGATATCGACTTATTACTGAATGTAATAAACCACCCGGTTTACAAGACCGGAATCCCGCAATTTTTCAAAGACTGGACCATCGCGCCTCAGATTAAATTCGACATTATTTGGGGCTGGGACCGCTTTTCGGAAGAAGGACAAAAAGGAAATGCAACCGATAACACCTGTTACGGCCACAATGCTGAATTTGCCTGGCTATTAATTCATGCTTTAGAAATTTTGAAAATCGATCCGAAAACCGAGGCAGAAACTTTTAAAATTATTTTCGACCACACCGTTGACAACGGTATTGACACCGAATTTGGCGGAGTTTATGTGGAAGGACCTCACTCAGGCGGTGTTTACGACCGAGAAAAAGAGTTCTGGCAACAGGCCGAAGTTCTGATTGGAATGTTGGATGGCGTACTGCTTTTCGAAGATGAAAAATACTGGGATGCTTACAAAAATGTACATCGGTTTGTAATGGATAAAGTGGTAAATAAAGGCATTGGCGAGTGGTACCCATTACTTTCCAGAAAAGGTGAGCCGATTTGGACACACATGGGACACTCATGGAAAATTAACTACCACACTGTAAGATCGATGATACAAAGCATTCAACGATTGGACTTAATAATTGCACAACAGAAATAAAAGATTTAAACAAAACTTATTCCGGAATTTCCGGTTCATATTTAAACAAACGATAACCTGATGAATCTATCACTTTCTTCGCTTGACTGGATTGTTTTGACTGTAGTAATGGTGGGCAGTCTTTCTTTTGGATTATACATGGCATACCGAAAAAATGCAGGGCAAAACAGCAATAATTTTTTTCTGGGTGGAAGGTCAATTAAATGGCCGGTAATCGGGGCATCATTGTTTGCCACCAATATCGGGGCAGAACATTTGGTAGGTTTGTCGGGCGATTCCTATCGATACGGACTTTCAGCAGGTTCGGTGGAACTAACTTGCGCCATAACCCTTGGTTTTGCCTGCGCTATTCTGTTCCCCTACTATATGAAAAATAAAATTTACACCATTCCCGAATTTCTGGAACTTCGGTACAACCGCACGGCACGGGTTTTCTTTTCCGGGTTGATGTTAGTGATAAGCGTAATGACCAAACTGGCGTTTACATTATTTGCAGGAGCACTGGTTTTAAACAGTATTTTGGGCTGGGACGTAATGACAACTGCTTTTTATATTGGTATAATTGTAGCCATTTTCACCATTATCGGGGGGTTTACCGCGGTAGCATATTCCGATACAATACAAGTTGTTTTGATGATATTTGGAGCGGCAATTATGCTTTTTATCGGTCTCGACAAAGTTGGTGGCTGGAGCGGATTAATGGAAAAAGCACCCGAAATGATGACCATTGCAGCTCCGTATGACGATCCGGTTTATCCGTTCTGGGGAATTCTGGCAACGGCATTTTACGCCGGTATTTTTTACTGGGGAATCGACCAGGTAAATGTGCAACGTGTACTTTCGGCACCCGACATAAAACAAGCGCGCTGGGGTTCCATGTTTGCCGTGCTCCTGAAGCTTTTTCCCATCTTTTTATTTGCGTTACCCGGTGTTATTGCCTTTGCACTTTTCCCGGGTGAACTTTCAGGTGAAGAATCGAAACAAACCTTTGTTTTGCTGTTAAACAAACTACTTCCCAGCGGGTTGCGTGGTTTGATGCTCGCTGCATTGATGGCGGCTTTAATTACCTCGTTAATCGCTGTTTTAAACTCGGTCTCAACATTGGTAGTACGCGATTTTGTAGTTGAGTTCAGTTCTTCCATCTCGGAGAAAAAACAGGTTACATTCGGACGTATTATTATTCTGGTGGTCACTTTCCTTGGAATTGGCGCCACTTACCTGGTTTATAAAAACGAAGAAGGTTTGTACAAATACCTCCAAACCATATCGGCGTACCTCGTTATTCCCGTCTTCCCGGCGATATTCTTTGGAATTGTCAGTAAAAAAGTAACTTTAAAAGGTGCAGCATATTCTGTTTTTGTTGGGGTAATTTTGGCAACCATTTTTGTAATCGATCAAATTTTAGGAGCCGATACAGGAAAAGAGGTTTTCCCTTTTTTACATCATAAACTCACGCTCAATTTTGGTTATCGCGGACTTTGGGCCGAAATTCTGATTACCGGAGTTTTATTTGCGGTTTCAGCTTTTACAACCAAAACAGCACCGGAAAAACTGGAAAAAACTACAATAAATTATAAAGTTGCCGTAGCAAAATTCGAAGGATTAACCGACTGGCGTTTGCATTTGGGAATTCTGTCGCTGATAACCTTGTTCCTTTATATTTGGCTGTCATAAAAGGGAAACCTAAAATTGAAATGGTTATTCAACGGTTTTGTTATTTTGAAAATCTCAGAGCTGCAAAGTGAGTTTCACATTTTTAGAAGTTGTATTTCTTTTTGCGATTCGAAGCTGGTTTTAAACAAGGATACTATTTTGAGAATAGCTTTTCCCTACCCTCTTCATACACGATTTCGTATTTTATGCCTTCCAAATCTTTAAAGAACAGCGCATAATAACTTTCGCCATGTTGAGGATAGAATTTTGGCGCATCAACAATAGTTGCGCCTATCTCCTTAATTTTCAGGGAAAGCTTATCCACTTCGTTGCGCGACTGAGCCTGAAAAGCAAGATGATGCAACGCCCCAGGTTTTCTGCGGTGAATAGTATCGTCTTTAAAAGCTTTTCGCGGAGAGCCAATGGAAAATAGAAGTAAAGGGTGACAATACTCAATTACTTCCATTTCGTGCTCGGGTACTGTACCTTTAAATTTCAGGTCGAGATTAAATCCCAGAATGGGCATTAGTTTGTCGTAAAAAGGTTCTGCAACAGCTAAATCTTTTACGGTTATGGCGACATGGTCGATAATGGGTTTCATGGCTGTTTGATAAGTATTTTTTGAAAATCACAAGTTGGTGATTTAAGTCCAATGGTAAATGTAAGTTGTCGTTGCGGATTCTCGTTTCGCAGTTGGCGTACCATCGAACCCCGCCCTGCAATATGTATTGTATTAGGCACTGGCTTTTAATTAATTATTACAAATTCTCTAAAATTTTCTTTGTCAATTACGTTACTTTCTGCATTGTAAGTTTCTGTAAATGTCTTTGGTAATTTTACATTTTTTTTACTCATCCACTTAAACTCAAATCCAGATATTTCACCACCATTATCCTCAACAAAATCAACTTCCTGCTGCTGTTTTGTCCTCCAAAAATAGGTACGTGCCAGACTTTGTTTATATTCTATTTGTTTCATTCGCTCTGAAATCAGGAAGTTTTCCCAAAGCGCTCCTTTGTCCGTTCTCAAACTAATCGGATTAAAATTTCCGATTACCATATTTCGGATTCCATTATCATAGAAATAGATTTTCTTATTGGTTTTTATTTCATTTCGAACATTTCGACTGAAACTGCCAAGCTTAAAAACAATGTATCCTTTTTGTAAAATGTCAATGTATTTACTGATTGTGTTTTTGTCAACATTTACGATTTGAGCCAGCTCCGAATAATTTACTTCACTACCAACCTGAAGCGCGAGAGCCTGAACTAACTTGTCAAGTATTTCCGGTTTTCTTATATCTGAGTAGAAAAGAATATCACGATACAAATAGCTATTTACAAGATTTCGAAGAATACTTATTTCATCTCCGGTATTATTTAATACATCCGGGTAAAGTCCATATAAAAGGCGGTTTTCCAATTGTTGCTCAGAATACAAAAATCCATGGTGATTTTCATATTCTTCCCATGATATTGGAAATAATTGATATTCCCATTTTCGACCGGTTAAAGGTTCATTAATTTTGTTAGTTAAGTCAAATGAAGATGAACCGCTTGTAAATAGTTGAACATCTTTAAACCGGTCAGTTATTATTTTCATTGTCAGACCGATTCCTTCAATTCTTTGAGCTTCGTCAATAAAAACAAATTTATATTTTCCAAGAATTGTTCGAATTTGTTCGGTGTTAGGTTCAGTAAGTAATGTTCTTGTTTTAGGGTCATCACCATCAAGAAGAAGATACTCTTCTTTTTCGAGAATTGATTCAATTAAAGTTGTTTTACCTACCTGTCTTGGCCCAATTACAATTATGGCTTTTCCTGAACCAATTCGCTTTCTTATGATATCACTTAAGTATCTTGAATACATGTTTTTTATTTCAAAGATAAAACATCCGGTGAATTAATTCACTATTGGTTATGTTTTTTCGTGACTCATATTTCCTTTTTCAAGCTTCTGACTAACGAAGAATTGTATGTTGCAAGCGGATTACGGTTCGATTTCTAGTCCGGCAGGATACGAAACTGCGATGCGAGAATTTGCAATTGGCGTACCACCAAACCCCGCCCCGCAATATGTACTTTGTTGTGTGGTCGTATTTTTGTATTCATGTAAGAATAGAAAGGCGAGGTTTGTAAATAACACTTTTCTCTTTATAAACTTTCATAGTATTTTTTATTATAACGATAACGTTGAAGACATATAATAGAGTCACAAGAAATATTATTCCCAGCGGCCCCCCAAAAAGCCAACCAATTACAAATGATGGCAAAAACGCAATTATCCAAGTAATCTGGAAATTAAGAATAGATTTGCCTTGTTTATTAACATCTTTAATTATATCCTTTTTTAAAATCCAAATAGCTAAGGGGATAATAATTCCAAGTAGGGGAAATGCTAAAAAACCAAGTTGGGATAAGTTTAACATTATTAAAATATTTTTGTCTTCAATTAATTGCCAATCCAAAATTTCGTCAGGTGAAACTTGCAACGCAATTGCAAGTCTTTTTAACGTATCACCTCTTGGCTCTGATTCTCCGTTTTCAATTCGTTGGATAGTTCTCAAACTTAAACCAGATTTCTCAGATAACTCCTCTTGTGAGAATCCCTTTCGACTTCTCAATTCTTTAATTCTTTTAGCTAATTCTTTGTCCTTCATACTTTATTTTTTTAGGTAGGACAAATGTATTTTCATATTCTATGGCTTGTTGCGTCATTATTATGTCATTATTACGTCATTTGTGCGATTAGCATTGTTTGCTGCTTTTTTCAATATGCCACACAACTCGTTCATAAGCGTATTACGTTTATTTTCTGATAGCTTCTATTAACGTGCTCTTTACATGCCAATATGGGATATATTATGCACTTTTTATAATAAACTGTCATGGTTTATTTATTCAAAATAAATCGGGGCAATTCCAAAATCTTCCTGAAAAAATCCTGCGCACGGGGAAAGCCGGGTTTTAAAAATACAAATAATTGGGAAATAAAAAGTGGCATCAGGCATCGGTTTGGCAACCTGAGTTTGATAACATGTATTTTGTTTTATTGTCCTATTTTATAATCTATTAACTCTTCAAATGCTCTTATACTATCTTCACCTGCATACCATTGTTCTGTTCTTATTATTCCAATATTTTTTGCATAATAAGTCTTTCCAATTGAAATATTTCCACTTTCCGGCCCAATGTATTCATTAACAAAAATAACTGAATTAAAATTTAGAAATGTGGTGTCTTTCGCAATTATTTTGCCTCTGTAATACGTGCTGGGATACCTATAATCTTCTTCAAAATATTTATTTAGTACAAGATTATCTGGTAAAATTCTTTTCCACGGACTTTCATGATAACTCGAACTACCTTCTAATATTTCATATTTATTAACTATAAATCCGTTATAACGTGTAGCATAAAAAACAGTATCTATCTTATCAGTATACCACTGATACAATGTACACTTTTCATAGTTCAAACTTGTCATATATTTTACGGTATCCCCAAGTTGATTTAGATAAACCCATTTTGAATTAGGATACACCGGGAAATATTCTCCAATTTTAAAAGTATCTAACCTTATAACACTATCAATAATCTCTTCATCATTATTCAATGAGTCTATTGGATCACAATCACAATTCATCAAATCTGTGTTTTCCTTATTGCAGCTGAATATTAAGATGAAAACAAAAAAGATAAGTGGTCTAAATTTCATCGTGATTTAATTGTTACTATTTTTTACTTAAATTCAATAAACAAACGCTTCTTCTCATATACGTTTCTATTCTCAATGATAAAAACGAATCGGGGCAATTCCAAAATCTTCCTGAAAAATCCTGCGCACGGGGAAAGCCGGGTTTTAAAATTACAAATAATTGGGAAATAAAAAAGTGGCATCATGCATCGATTTGGCAACCTGAGTTTTATAACATGTATTTTGTTATTTTAGCAAAATAATGCATGATTAATTTTGCTACTACAACTTCAAAAACCAAAAAAATGAAAACACTTACTTTTCTGATTATAACTCTTCTTTTTATCCAATCCGCTTTTGCCCAGGAAATTTACCAGTGGCGTGGCCCAAACCGCGATGGAATTTACGATGAAAAAGGACTGCTCTCGCAATGGCCGGAAAACGGACCTCAATTATTGTGGTTTACCGAGAACCTGGGCCCAGGTTTTGCTGCCCCTGCTGTTACCAATGATAAGCTACTGATTATGGGCGTTGAGAATGGAAACAGCATTTTATTTGCCTTCGACCTAAAAGGTAACTTGCTTTGGAAGGCACCCAACGGAAAAGAATTTACCGGTTCAGGATATGCTTCCAACTTTCCGGGAGCACGCTCCACTCCCACTGTTGTTGGTGATTTGGTGTATGCCACTTCCGGTCTGGGTAGAATAGGCTGTTTCAACATCAACACAGGAAAAGAAATCTGGACCGTAGACATGCAAAAGGATTTAAAAGGTTATCTAAATGAATTTGGCTATTCGGAATCCGTGGTTACCGACGATAAAAATCTGTATTGCTTTCCGGGAGGCACAGAAATAAATGTAGCCGCCCTCGACCGTTTTACAGGCAAAACCATTTGGACGTCAAAAACCACCGGCGACACTACCCACTTTGTTTCACCCATTTTGGTTGAGCTCCCTTCTCGCAAACTATTTGTTTCAGTTTCACGGCACCATATTTTTGCAGTGGATTGCAGCAACGGCACGCTGCTTTGGAAATACCCGATTGCTTTTAAATACGACGGAGAACATTCCAACACCCCGGTTTATGATGCTCCGTATATTTATTCCGTAACTGCTGAAGATAAAGGGAAAGGCACTCTAAAACTCGAACTTTCGCCAGACGGAAAAAGTGTAAAAGAAATATGGAGTAACCAACAGGTAAAAAATAACCTCGGCGGCTTTGTAGTTGTTAACCACAAACCATGTGTTTTAAGCGAAAATAGAAACCTGAATATTCTTGATCCTTCCAACGGAACGGTGATTGAAAAGATTAAAGCCCCCTATGGCGGACTTATTTTTGCCGACAATAAATTTATCGGTTATGGCAATAACGGCGATGTTAACCTTTTTAATTTTGAAAAAGGGAAACTTACTCCGGGTGGAAGCTTTAAAATTACAAAAGGAAGTAAAGAGCACTTTTCGCATCCGGTGGTTGCCAAAGGTGTTTTGTACATCCGGCATGGAGAAGCGTTGATGGCTTACAAAATCAAATAATTTTGTCTACCTGATTTATTTACGATTTGAATGTTCACTATTTTTGATACACCCTCACATAATCTACAAGAAATACATCAGGAAAAACAGATTTGGCAATTTCTTCGAGTTTACCGGGGTATTCCATGCTAAGAATCATGTATTCTTCGATATTTGAAATGCCTTGAGTTATTTCGTAAAATTTGTATCCATCAATATAAAAAATGTATTTATCAGGAAACCATTCCAGCGCAAAAGTATGAAAACCTTCGCCCAGTCCTTTTAAATAACTCTGGTAACCGTGGGTTGACTGCTGATTTGGCCCGTAAGCCCAGTGAACATTGTGCGAAACCATATCGGGGCCTAATTTCCGAAAGCATTCCATAATATCGATTTCTGCACCGTAAACCGCGGGATCCTCTCCTTTTGCAATATCAGTCGACTGTATCCAGAATGCAGCCCAAACTCCTGCCGGTGATTTTTGAACCTGCGCCCGACACTCGTACCAACCGTATTTCGACATAAACAATCCCTGAGTTCCAACAGCGCTACCAAAAAGTGTATCATTTTCGTTCAACGCATATAATTTCAAGAACCCGTCTTCGACTTTTACAGCACGCGGCGAAACATAAGCGATGGCACGCGGACCAATTCCCCGTACTTTCCATTTGGTTGTATCCAGAGCTTTTCCCTCGAATTCATCCTGCCAAACAAGTTTATATCCCAGTTCTTCAGGTTTGTAAATTTTATCGGATACAGGTCCTTGTGCAGGCCGTTGGGCAAAAACGGCGCCGGAGAAAATAACGGCAAACAGAAAGGCCATGAGAAAAATTGTTCTATTCTTCATTACTGTTAATTTTAGGTACATATCGATTTTGAGCTTCTTCTGCAGTCATATCTACCTGCGGCGGCGCCGGAACATGCTGTTCTTTCATTATTTGTTCCATCTGTTTTACAATGTCGGTATGTTCTGCCGCAACATTATTCTCTTCACTAATATCTACAGAAAGGTTATACAATTCAACCATGGAAGCCGAAGAATTTTTTACTGCCTTCCATTCACCCATACGAACAGCTTGTTGCAAGGTAGAAGTAATTTCAGCGAAAGGCGGAGTGCGTTCGTATTCAGCATCTTCCCAGTACATAAACCCGCGTTCTTTATTCTCCTTACCCAATAATGCAGGCAAAAATGAAATCCCGTCAACATTTGCCGTCACTTCATTTGAAACATTTGCAAGTTCAGCAAAAGTTGGCAACACATCCGGGAAATACAGTGGCTGGCTGCTTTCACTGCCGGGTTGAATATGATTTATCCAGCGGGCAATAAACGGCACCCGGATACCACCTTCGTACATCGAACCTTTTAACCCTTTTAACGGGCCATTTGCCTTAAAAAATTCAGGATCGGGAAGTTCACCATGTGCTGCCCCGTTATCGGAAGTAAAAATAATCAAGGTATTTTCATCGAGGTTTAAATCATGCAGCAAAGCCGCCAGTTCACCAACACTTTTATCCATCCATGAAATCATGGCTGCCATTGTTGCACGCGGTTCTTTGGGTAAGGCATAACCATCACGCCAATGTTCCAAAGGATGTTCTTCAAACTTACCGCTATACATTTTCATGGCCTCTTCGGGAGCCACAAATTCATGATGCGGAAGCGTAAATGGCAAATACAAAAAGAAAGGTTCCGACTTGTGTTCACGAACAAAATCAAAAGCTTTTTCCATAATCAAATTATGAGAATAAACACCGTGATTGTTATTTGCATTTTCCGGAATAATATATTTTTCTTCGTTCTGCCATAAAAACTCGGGGTAATAAAACTGCGCATGCAACTGATGAAGATATCCGAAGAATTCATCAAATCCCATTTTATTTGGTGTTCCTGCGGTTCCGTTTTCGCCCAACCCCCATTTTCCAAACAGCGCAGTTGTATATCCCGCCTTTTTCAAAATTTGGGCAACCGTAATATCCTCTTTTTGCAACGAAACACCGCCACCATTTCCACGAACAGAAGTGTGCCCGCTGTGTGTTCCGGTCATTAAAGTAGAACGAGCCGGTGCACACAACGAACATCCTGAATATGCCTGCGTAAACCGCATTCCTTCTGCTGCCAGTTTATCAATATTTGGTGTTTGAATCAGTTGTTGCCCATAACATCCTAAATGTCCGTACCCCAAATCATCGGCCATAATAAAAATGATGTTGGGCTTCTTCTGTTTTTCTCCACCGGAATTGCACCCGGCTAAAAAAATTACAAGTAAACAAGCAAACACAACAATACGATGCGGAGAACGAAAAAATAAGTTTACGTTCAACAATCTGACGTTTTTCATAATAAGTTTAAGTTTGTTTTATTGCTCTATATTCTAACGCCACTGAACCAGTGCACTGTTATAAGCTTCTTCCACACGCCATTGTGGTTTATGGAAATAAATCATTCCGTGCCCAGGCAACATTATATCCATATCAACCTGAGCAAATTTACGCAACGATTCAATGTACTTTTTCTTATCGAAATCAAACGAGCCATCCCAACCGAAATCACCTGCCAGCAAAGTTCCGATGATATCGCCGCTTACCGTTATTTTTTTGTTTTCATAAAAAAAGGAGTAAGCAGTGCATCCCATTGTATGTCCGGGATAATGACCTACCTTAAACTTTACGCCCAAAACTTCCAGTTCTTCTCCATCAGACACAACCTGATCCACTTCAAACGGAGTAAACTTTTTATGATAAAGGTAACCGGCACAACGCTCGTCGCCAGAAACTACAGAGTCTGCCGTTTCTTTTATTGCAATAAACTTAACACCTCTTTCTTTCAAAATATGTCCACCTCCGGTATGGTCGTAATGGGCATGCGTTAAAATGCAATATTTTATATCATCCGGTGACAAATCCCAGTATTTCATATTATCGAAAATCTGTTCCATGGTATCGCCACAACCACAGTCAAACATTATTAATCCTTCATCGGTTTTTAGGATGTACGAATTGGCATCGTTCCATAATGCCCCTTGTAAATCGAATGTAACACCGTTTAAATCTCCACTTACCTGAAATAAATTCTTTAATATCTGCATCTTACTTTTAAATTAATTATGTTTATTGATTATAAATCCAACTCAAGTCGAACTTTGTTATTTGTGTAGTTTCCAAACCATTATTTGTTTTCCGGTTACCGGCACAATGACCAAGAAGCACATCATCACCAACAAAATCGATGGCAGTATAGCAATACCAACCATCAGGGTTATCTTCCAAGGTTTTGGTTTTTATCCATGTTTTTCCTTCATCTTTCGAAATAGCAACATTAAAAGGAGTTCTGTTCCCTCTTCCTTTCTCATCTACACCGTTGTTATTCCAAACTAACAGTAAATCGCCTGTTTTGGGAATTCTTTTTATCGATGCAGGAGAAAGCGGAGATTTTATAATCCCAGGTTCTATCGGCGTCCAGCTTTTACAACCATCATCCGAAAACGACATGTACTGAACGCCTTTATCTGTCCGGCAAAACAGCATAACCCGATTGTTCTTCAGTTCAACGATTCCAGGTTCCTGTAATTTTACATCATCAGGATTGGGGACAAGATTGCCGGGATTCCAGGTTTTCCCTTCGTCATCAGAGTAGTAGCAACTAATTTTACCATTATCAAACCTTTTGTTTTCGGTTGTATTATGCAGGGCTACCGGAAGTATTATCCTTCCACTCTTCAACCGCACTACACGACTGTTATTCATTACATAATACCCTGGGGCATCAATACATTTTACGGGAGCTCCCCAGGTTTTTGCCTCATCATCTGACACCCGCATATACGGAATACAATCTGTGCCTGAATTTTTACGAAGATAAAAAAGTGCAATCCGGTCATCTTTTAACCGTAACAGCGAAACGGACATCACATTCATTGCTCCTTCGTTGGAAACTTCCTCCGCATCTTCCGAGCTCCAGCTTTCCCCATTATCGTTTGAAAACCGACTTACCAGATGTGCAGTTGCATGATCTCCCGAGCCGCCTGTAAATTTGGTGTATATAAACAGAATCCGATTATCTTTCAACTGAATAAAATCGCCTTCACTGTTTCGCGGATTCCCCTCCCCCGGTTCGAGCCTTAAAACAATTTTCTTTTCAACTTTCGAGGTGCTTTTTAATGACTTAATGCTGCAAGAAGTAAAAATTACCAGCAAAAAGAACAATGAAGTGAATACTATTTGTCTTCGTTTATGCATTATTTCCTTTGCGTTTTATATTTCGAATTAATTTTATTTACCTGTTGTTTTTTTTACAATCATAGACAGAACAGCTTCATCTGACCATTCAGCGCAATGACCGGCCATTGGCGTAAATGATATTTGGGCATCCGACTTCGGATTTTCGGTTCCATCTAAAAACATTTTCAGAAAACGCGTTGCCACATTGGAATACAAACCATCCATATCGCCGGTCCAAATCCATATTTTACCCTGAAGCTTTGGCCCCAGTTCACTCCAGTTTTTCTCCAACACCTTTTTCAAATCGTATTTTTCCCATTGTTGAGCAATCTCATGATCAATTTTTCCGGTAACCGGGTCAAACATTAAAGTCGGAAGCCCGTCTTCTCCCTGTGGCCCGAATACTGCATTATAAGCACCAAATTGTCCGCCGGAAATGCGATAATCACCGGTTCGGCTATCAATATTTTCGCGGGTAATCCAGTCCTTCATCGAATAAGTAGGATCACCGTAAACTGTTCGCCTGCCCGGCTGCAGATAACCGTATTTATTAAAGAAAATATTATCGTCTTCATAAATATTGATTAAACCGTAATGCTCAAAAGTAACCGGATCGGGGCTGTACGACCAGGCTCCATCAAAAAAATCGGGGTAAAAAATCTGTAACCCCAGTACCACCCAGCCTCCGGTTGAGCATCCGGCCAGGTATCGCATTTTTGAATCCGGATTATAACGCACCCGGCTTTCTATTTCAGGAATTAATTCTTCGGTTAATGCCTTGCCACAAGGCCCGTTATTTTCAGAGTCAATTTGATAGGTATCGCCATAAGGCCCACGGGAATCAAGAAAAACATAAATAACCTGAGGCGCTTCTTTTGAAGAACGTTGCGCCATAAAATCATCATCTTGCAGTAATCTATTTACTGCGTCGTACCTTCCATTTAAGCCCGGAACCTTGTAGCATATCGGATAATATTTTTCAGGATTATCATAGTAACCTGTTGGCAAAAGTATAGAAGCCCGTAAATACCTTGGATGACCGGAAAACTCAGAAAGACATTTGCTTTTGATTTCAACCGTTTTAACAAACTTGTTTTTAACGATTTCCGGTTCCTGAATTATTTCCTCCAATGCTAATTGAATTTGGGGATTGGAAGTTAAATCGGCCGATTTAACATGGCTATACAAATTGCCGGGAATATTCTCTTTTGCATCGTCCGCATTCTGCTTATAAACTACCTGATAAAAACATGGCCCGGAAAGGATCTCTTGCTTATCAAACCCCTTTGTTAAAACATTCTTGTTATGCGTATCGAAAGAAAAAGGTTGATCGGGAGACCAATTTTCAGGAGTTATTCCAATTGTAATTTCAGAACTGTTTCGAGGTTCTTTTTCGTTTTGTTTTGTAATATGCAAAAGCAAACGCCCTCCGGGCTTAAATAACTGCTTTGCGGTTGGTGAAACCAATATTTCAAAATGCAGAAGTGGTATTTCACTTTCGCTGGCATTTATTCTGTTTTGAAAAATGCCAAAACTCAGAATGAATAAAATCAAAATCGCTTTTTTCATCTATCGTTATGTTTATGCGTTCCTATTTTCTTATTCTTAAAAACAATTGCATTCATTTTTTCTTCCTGAAAACATCGTTTTAACATCGATGTTACCGAAATCAATATTTCAGAACTTATATCTTTTGATGCAATGCGTAAATCGCTTTCCGCATTTGCTCTAATTCTCCAATCAAAATATAATAATCATATTCATAAACGCAGTTTTTAGTTAGCATCGCTTTTTTTATCGGTGCAATGTAGGAAGTGCCACTATCTTTTGCCTCTTTTCCATTCTCACCTGCCATTCCTGCCAAAAAACGAGTGCAAAGCGGATTATAAACCGCCATTCCAAAATTATCGTTATCAACAAAAGCCATCCAGTTTTCGGGAACCTGATTATACCTGCCCCAAAATCCACTTTCCAGGTGAATTACGTCCGGATTACTAATCGTATCATTGGTAAAAGGCTTTGTTCCCAAATAAGCAAACAGGTTTTGCAATGCTGAAATAGGATAAACAGCGGGCAGTTCCTGATCGTTCACAATGCTGTCGCCATAAATTGAATCGGTACGGTTACAGATAAGCCGGTTTTTCACAAAAAGCACATTCTTTTTTAATACTACCCATTGTTCCATTTCAGCTTCAGCAGGTTTATTGTTCATGTCCCACTGCATGGGAATACATTTTACATATACCGAATCCGAATCCTGATAATAGTCGAGTATTTTAGCGCGATTCCGAAATGCGTCACCCACCTGAATCGGATTCCACGACCACGGAGACCAGCGCGGAGCCTGCCCTTCTGATTTTCGGTCAACACTTTTTCCTGCATAATAGGATTGCTGAATGTATCTTCCTTCATCTGCAATATTAACCAGGCTTCTGTTGGAACCAGAAATCGAAATCCATGAAATTGCGCCTCCTCGGGTAAGATCGAATTTAACAGTCAGAATTCCGTTGTCGGCTACTAGTTCGTCAAGAGTTGCCCCTTCCTGGCAGACCCCATGCAGACTAAAATATCCTGCAAAAAACAATACTGTTAAAAAGTTAAATATCCGTTTCACACTTAATCGATTGAATTTATTTATTCATTAATTATACCGTGATATCTGGCCATCCAATAGGCAAATAAAAAGTAGGTGCCTGTTTCTTCACGCTCACCTCCTGTTCCGGTATCAAAACGGCGGGGGTTGGTATTCCAACGCGAAATTCCGCTTTCCGCAGAAGAAATAGGAATTGTGGCCTGTTCTTTTTTACTTCGGTCCACCATGGGGTCTTTCTGCAAATCCCACCGGTGACTGTTTTTCATTGTCCAGTCGATTAAATCCAGCGGATAATCCTGAAGTTCTTTTACAGCAATGCCAACATCGCAATCTTTTTCCAGGGCAACAGTTGCTATAATATTCCAAACCGGCATTTTATCAGGTCGCGAAACATTCCACGTCCGTTCCAAACTTTTTCTGTACAAGGGCCAATAATCATCGTTTTTGGCATACCGGAACATGCTGTAGTAAGGAAAATAAGTTAGAATATCGTCGGAATGGCTGTTTTCGTAAGGCCCGTATTTCTTTGCATCAACCGTATTTTCAGCATAATGATGCTCCTTAATTAACTGTTGATAAGTATTTTCAAATTTGGGGTTCCCGGTAAGGTAAACTGCCGCTTTTAAAAACGAAAGAAGTTCAAGCGAGTACAAACCCTTTTCATAAGCCCAGTTCATTGAATTATTTAACGAATCCGGATGCCATATTCCCCAGCGTGTAGGCTTTCCATCGTAATCGATTAGATGAAAATCATTATCGATAATGTGATTCATAATCCGGGTGACCAAATCTTTTACTCTTTCCTTTTGAGCATTGTCAGCAACTAAATCATAAAACAAGGATATACCCAAAATATGACCGACAATTTCATCGGAGCTGGTATCGTCGAGCCATTGCCAGTCGGGATTTGGAGAAGGGCGCCACTTTTTCGGGTGCGGCGAACGCGACTGGACAATACTATCGCTTTTCATGGCATACGAACGTGCCGGAAGCCCGGAGATTCCGGTAACCTGCTCCAACCATTCCAATGCGTCGTAGGTTCTAACTGCATTTTTTCGTGCTTCGGGTTCACCGGTCACGGCATAACGAAAACATTCAGCCATCAGATAAGTCGTCGTCCATAAACCATCGTTATCTTCATTTATCGTTTTACTGGTTGAAATATCACCGGGAACCGACAAATGAGAAATATTTACCAATCCTCGCCTTTCGTGCCTTTTTTGAATGATATCTTCGTAAACCGAGGCTTTCTTCGCCAACGTCATCTCAACTTCCTGAATCTGACTGATTCCCTCAGGTGTAGCAATCCAAACGGTATGTTCGTCGAGTGGCAAAATATCATTCACTTTATCATTCGTTAACCAACGTTTTCCCAGGTAATAATGCCAGGAATCATCTTTTTTGACAGCTCCTTTTTCCGTTCCCAACCACAGTTTATCGCTATATTTGCGAATTGTGGTTACCGGGCCGTAAGGCAAACCATCTGCTCCTGTCCAAAGCCAGTGATTCCCGTCGCCCGCAATATTCCCAATAAAAACCGGGCCGCCAAACAAAACATCACCGTCAACGGTGAATAAACTTGTATAATTTCTCTGTGTTCCATTTGCCATTAAAAAATCATCCATATTTATCCACTCTCCGTTTGAGCGTTTCAAAAGTCCGTCGTTGGTTGCCGCCCAAAGATTACCGCTATCATCTTTTGCAATGGCCCTTACCTGTTTTCCTTCGGAGCCGAAGACTGCATTCCAGGTCCCATCGTACTTTATCAACCCTGAATTCGTTCCTGCAAAAAGTGTTTTATCCTCCCAAAACAGGCATAAAACAGAATCATTTTTCACAGACTCAGGCAAATTGATTTTAATTGTATTATTCTCATTATGAACAAATTGACTAGTTGCCATCCAAATTGTTCCTGTTCTATCGATTGCAGCGGTTTGAGTTTCTGAACCTGAAATTTTTTTCACCCAGTTTCCATCCTCATAATGATATATTTCGCCGGCTGTAACCACTTTAACAGCATTGTTTAGCCCAAAAAGCTTTAGCACATTTTTACTTGCTTCTGCCGGTAAAGTAATATCTGTTTTTATATCCTGATAAAAAACTTCAGAAGTAATCTGGGCCACACTTAAATTGGAAACAACAATTGCAAAAAGAATATAAAAAGCCAAATATTTCATACTATCTATTTTTCAGATTTAATTCCAGTTGTATAACATATTCAATCCATTTATCAGCAATTTCCTGATGAATTTTGTCAAATGGTAAAACCGGCTGGCGGACATTGGGTGTTGGATAAATTCCCTGACGGTATAATAACCTTTTGAAAAAATTGATTGATATATCAAGATGCTGATTGGAAAAAGCCAGCACAGGTAAAATCTGCTGAAACAGCTTTTCTGCTTCATCTATTTTTCCCTGACTGAAAAGCCGGTAAATGGAAGCATAAACAAGGTGCATTCCAGTAGGCATAAATGCGTGAACCCCGCGTTTCAACCCCTCAATCATTTGTGTAACCGCCCAGCCGCCGCTCACATTTAAACGGCCTTCTGTTAGTTGAAGAATCCGGGAATATTTTACACCTGCCGGTATTGTTTCAACCTTCAAACAACGAAAAGCAGGAACCTCTTCAAAAAGCTCAAGGATAATTTCTTCGGGCAAACCGTAACCTGAGGGGTCCCAATCCTGCAACATAATCATCTCCGGACCTAAATCTGCCAGTTCAAAAAAATGTTTTTTGAATTGCTCATTGTTTTGAAACGGAATTTGAAAAAGAATATTAGCAGCGCCGGAAGAAATGTATTTTTTAATGAGTTGTTTGCTTTTAAGCAAATCGGATTCGCCGGCCCCTGCAATTACGGGAACTTTTCCGCTTACCGCATCAAGCGTTGAAATCACCATTTCTATTCGTTCCTTTTCAGAAAGCCTGCCCACTTCAGATGCCATGGCAGGAACAAGAAAACCACCAACACCGGAACCGAGTGCATACTGCACATTTTTCCGTAAGGCAGAAAAGTCAATTGAATTATCCTGAGCAAAAGGAGTATTCAGAACAGTAACGATTCCTTTTAATGGATAGAGTTGTTTCATCGTTTTTCTTTAATCGGCATTGGAACTATTTCATCAGCAAATGAACAGGAACTTCAATCCTGTTTTCTTCGCGGACGAGGTTTTTACGTTATTCCTTACCCCGGGTTAAAACCCGGAACTATATTATTTCGCCCTTTCAGGGCTTGTTCTCTTGAAGTTAAATACTCAACTAAAAACTGCTAAACTGCCAACCCAGACTGAACACTTATTCCTTAATTTTGTTTCAAAATCCACACATCAGTCACCCTTGACTGTTTTCGCCAGTTGAAATCCTTTTCATACTCCGGAAAATCAAATGTAAGAATTAATCTCCCATCTTTTACTAATTCTTTCGGCAATGGAAATTCCTTGAATTGCTCGTAGCCTTTCTCATACTTGGTAGGTTTCAACTGTTCGCCGTTGGCACGTAACAAAGCTTCGCCAAAACCTGCAACGCGAATAAGATAATCAGCATTCGGGTCCAATTCATCATACCTCAGTTCCGGTGTAAACTGAAATAACTGGGTGGAAAGCCTTTTCCGGCTTTGACCATTGTTTTCCCAAAGATAATCGACAGAATCATCAGTTTCCGAAAATACATGTTTGGCATCTGTACTGGAAATATTATCGTAAAAACTCCCAGGGCCAGGTGTTTCATAATTCCGGATAAAATCGAGCCTTGCCACTTTTTCGATTTCCGAACTCATTTTCCTCACTTTGGCAAATTCATCTTCCAACCACCAAATATTATTTAGCGGATAATCGATAAAATCGAGTACACACCCCCGTTCAGCGCCGCGAGCGTGGTATTTTTCAACACTTGTTTGCAAACCTATGGATACGAATAAATCATCGCAGTATTTAACTGCCTTATTTCGCAAATCCTGTGCTACCGGTTCTGTTTTGGCTTTCTCCAGTATGGCAAGGGCCTCTTCCATTGCCTTATCTGCTCCAATGGATCTTGCCGTCGCTAATATTTCATACGCTTTTTGTTCCAGGCCTTTTTCATAATTGTTACGTTGTTGTATGTAAGCATCGTAATAAGCACGCATCACCAATTGCTGCCAGCGCCAGTTACCGGCCAATTGAGGATTTTCACTTTCCAGCGCTTTCCACAGTTCAAGTGTTTTTCCAATGGTTGTATTTCTTGCAATTGGGCCAACCCAATTTTGTTCCAGCGCAAAAATCCCTTCGGTAGCTTTTTCAGCTACATTCCATCCGAAAAAGAACCGACAGTATTCTTTAATAATCTGGTGACTATCAGTATGTGCATCCCACCCTAACTGACTCCAAAGCACTTTGTTTACATCATCGTGAACGCCATCGGAATAGGAAACAAAACCATCGGTAAACGGAGAATCCTGGCGGAAAATATTGGTATAATATTCCGGCATCGGGTTCGTGCACTCACGCCCCAATGTTAGGGCAAAAGCCTGATCCCAGTGAGGAACCGGATATTGGCAACGAACGGTATGCGTAAGATCGGGATAAAAACGATGCCTGTATTTTTCGGGTAAAAGTTCGCGTTCCAGTTTAATGGGCGGACTGCTTGGACCATAAACCACGCCAGCCAGCCAGTCTGGATTTTCTTTGTTCAAATAATCAAAGAAATATTGAACTTTCTCTTCATTAAATCCCTGAAGCGAAACCCAGATTCCCGCATCCGGATGATATTTATGCAAAATTGTTGCAAGATCTTTCATAAAAGGCAACACATCCCTGGGATGATTATGTCCGGGATCGCCTCCCGGAATAAAAACATCGTCCAGTCGTGGGCAAGCTTTATAAAACTCTTCATGCGTTTTTAATTCTTCCGCCCGAAGTTTTTCATCCGTCAGGTCAAACGAAGCCGGAGTCCAAACCCAATAATCGGCATCATACTTTTCACAAATTTCACTTAAATGAATATTCATTTCCCGGGGAGTGAATTTCATCAGCAATGATTTCTCTTCAAAAGGAATATTTTCAAAACTATTGGCGCCAAAAAGTACCTGTTCCCTAAAGTGCTCGTCGAATTGTTCAATCGTCCAGGCGTCCCAGGAGTTGGCGGTATTTCTATAGCCAAACTGATGTCCGCGGATTGGATATTCCGGAGAAGAAGCCAAATCAATATTTTGCGGCAATATTATTTTCCCGTCATGCATTTCTGCCGTGCGGAGCAACTGGCCAATTCCGAACAAAATGCCACGGGCATCGGCTCCAATAATCCATAGAATATCTTTTCCCTCCTTTTTCTCGTGAACCATACGGAAACCTTCCTCTTTGAATTCAGGAGAAATATTTCCTTCACGAACGGGAAGCGCAACTTCTTTTAACTCTTTATCACTTGAAAGTGCCAGGGCAATAACCGATTTCCCTTGCCAGCTTTCGCTTTGGCCCAACTTCAGAGAAGTACGTTTTCCTATTTCTTCCACCAAAATATCGGTAGCAGTTTTGCGAACCGGATCTTTTATGGAAGAAGAAACCAGTATCGTGGATTTTGATAAATCGAGTTGATTATTCTGACTACAAAATGTAATAATTCCGGAAAGTATTATCAAAAATAAAAAAAAGAAAGTTGTTCTCATCGTAAAATATGTTTGCGATAAAACTATTCCTATTTTCCTAAAGGACTACAAATAATTAAGGCATTTTCTGATATTATTTTGCCCGGATTATTAAAAATAAGTATTTACAAACCTGTTGGCGGAATTATTATATAACCGGCAAATAATCGAACTTCGACTTCGCTCAACCTGACCGTCACAGTGAGCGGAGTCGAACTGTAATCAATAAATTATGAATTAATTCCGCCAACAGATTATTT
Source organism: Draconibacterium sp. (assembly GCA_041393215.1). GTDB lineage: Bacteria > Bacteroidota > Bacteroidia > Bacteroidales > Prolixibacteraceae > Draconibacterium. Next base: position 19,325 of record JAWKKP010000035.1, on the reverse strand, counting down.
ACAATCTACTTTCTATTTATTCCTGAAGTTTTGCATTTTTTAACCGTTCGGCTTCCCAGCCATGATCAATATAGTCCCAGTTAAAATCATTACCCTTAACGGTTACCAGAACAAAACCCTCTTTAGTGTTGTGCCGCCTGCCTTTCCAACCATTTCCGGCAATAGAACCTCCCGTAATATATTGAATGCGATCATTAACATTGCCATACTCTTTCCAGTGGATATGCCCTTGCAAAATCAGGATGTTTTTATAATTCTCCAACATTTCTAATACCGCTGCCGAGTTGCCTACATTCCCTTTTCCCTCGCTGCCGGTTACCTGTGCACGTGCCGTAATCATTGGAATGTGGCTTGTTATTACAATCGGTGTTAAGGTATCCACTTTTGCCAGATCCTCTTTCAACCACTGTAACTCGCTTTCACTAAAAACGCCGGTGTATCTTTTATTTTCTGTTACATCCAGTGAATTGAGCACAATAAAATGCCAGTCTTTGTGATTGAAAGAATAGTATGTTTTCCCAATATAACGCTCATACATTCCATATTTATAATCGGGGTGGTCACTGGTTTCCGGGCTTTCTTCATAAATAGCAAATAAATCGTGATTTCCCATGCAATTATAAACCGGCATGTGAAAACCGGCACTCATTTCCTTATACAACGAAAAAAGTGAATCGCAACGCGCCTGATTTCCACGCATGGCATCGAAAACCAAATCACCACCAACAATGACAAAGTCAGGATTCAGCTCATTCACTTTATCAATAGCCAATTGAAAGCCTTTTGGGGCATTCATTTCAGGTTTTAAATGAATATCGGTAAGAAAAGCAAATGTAAACGATTCATTTTTTTCTGAAATCTTATTTTGACCCAATACACTTGTTGTCAGAAATAACAGAAAAGTACTAGTAAATAAAAGACTTCTAAACATAAGTACTAATTTATATTTTTACACCAAACTCTTGAGCGTGGCGCCATTTCAAGTTTCAAAACTTCTCCTTCAGATTGAAGTATTTCTCCGGTAAAACCATCCACAAATCCCGAATTTTCGCTTATCTGAATTTCAACTGTGGTTTTCTCCTGATTATAATTATGAACAACAAAATTTCCATCCGCCAGGTTTTGAAAAGTTACTCTTGTTGGCGCATTTATTACAGGTTCATTTTTTAAACGAAAAGAGCTCCTGATTGTATTCGCCCAGTTCTGAGGCACTTCCAGCAATCCAATCTGGCGAGGACAAAGCAACACTTCACCCACAGCATCAAAATCTTCCTGCGAAAATGTATGTGTATTAATCACTGAAATATTCTTGTTCTCATTCTGAACCAGAAATGCATTATTCAATTTGCCCCCGGTTTTTAACAGCGTTGTCGCGCTGTTTTCAGTTTCAATCTGAAAATCCATCAAAATTGGAAATTCCAATGGTTCCTCTTCCCCATTATTTATTACTGAATTCGCAACTGTGTTCACCGAAGTCATCGGCCATTTAATTTGTGCCAGCTTTGCCAGTTCCCTGCCATTTTTTGCATTAGCCAGAAAACCGGTTGTTACAACTAATTTCACACCATTATTCAGCGAATGAATTGCTTTTTCAACAATGCTTTCATCTTTCGCCGCCTGCGTGGGAAGAAAAACTACTGTTGCATTTTCGGGGTAAGTTGATTCGGGCACCAGCGAAATTCCAAACATTCCCATGTAATCCATCAAATACAAATCACCGCCTGCATCGCTGTTCGCCGGTTTATAGGCAACTGCCCCATGAACCGGATTATTGTCCACGGCAACCGCCAAATCGGCCAGTTTTTCAAAATCCTTCCGTAACAAATGATGCCCCGGGTGACCGGTTATAAAGCTACCGAAATTAAAAATTACCAGTTCGTTTGCTCCTGCCAAAACCGACTGATAGGCCTGCTCAATAAAATCCAAATCGGTGCAATCGCCATGATCGAACCAGGCGCCTCCAATCTTATCACCTGCAAACGTCGAAATCCAGCGATAATTGATGAACCCTTCGTAAGGTTGAACAAAACCAAAACGCTGCGTATATTGCCCGCGGGTTTCGGTTCCCACCCAAACGCCGTCGAATAAAGCAGGTTCAGCGGCCAAATCGTAACCAAACAGATGAAAACGATCGTACCACTGCGGAAATTTAATTATCATTTTAATATCGGGATTTGCCTCCTTTGCAGGCTGAATAAAAACGGTTTCGGCAAGTCCGGTGAGCAATGAACGTCGGTATTCCGACCAACTCCTGTCGCCTTTGGCAATTTTGGATTCACGGCTGGTGTCGGCTGTACACAAAAAATCATCGATAATAAACGTGTCGAAAACAGGAGCGACGTCTTTCATTACATTTCTCAAATCATTTTGTGTTTTTTCATTCTGCCAGTTGAACCACCCCAGTGTACCATCCTGCGGCACGCCAAAATCTCCGCCGGGGACGGTCGCAATTCCACCAACAACCTCAAAACCATTTTGCTGAAGAAAAGCAACACTTTCTTTTAACAAATCAGTGGAAACCACTAATCCGCTCCGATACACTTCCACATATACTTTTGTAATTCCGTTGCACCGCAAAAGCGAAACGGTTTCCCTTCTCCCTTCTTCCGTCGCAAACATATTCTGAACCGTTTGAGCCGTTACATATACACTCAAATTAAAATCACTTTTCCTCGAAACCGCATAATTCCATAGATCATCAACAGGTTTTTGAACAGGATTACAACCCGCCAAAAGAACGGTTAACCAAACGATTATTTGCAAGTGAAGATTTCGTTTCATCGATATATTTTGTTTTGTTCTGACTTCAAGGTTTTTGAAATTTTAAACAACGCGGTAATAAACCACGTCACCCGGTTATTTCTGAACTTCAATTTTCCAATCGGTAAATTCTACCCAGTACTGGTTTTTATCAGGACTACCTGCCGCCAAACCTAAATCGACAGAATCAGCAACTCCCGGAATTTCACTGGTATGTCGTTCAATAATCCAGTTTTTACCATCAAGACTAATGTATGCACTAAAGCTGTTTCCGTGCCTCACCAATTTCAAATATATAGGAGTAGCCGCATTTTCAGGCAAATTTTCGCTGCTGGCTTTGTGCATGCAACCGTTGGCAAATTCGTCGTACTCAATTCCCGCGCGCCCTGGAGAAGCAAAAACCAACACAGAGCCTTTACTTCCGGGTTCCACATCAAAACTTTTCGAAATGTCGTTTCTTACAAATAAGCCGGAACGGAACCATTCGTGCGTACGATTTCCAAAAGCGCTGATTTTTACAGTGGCTACAAAATCGCCTTTCACTCCTTTTACATACGCTGCTGCATAGGAATCTTCAGCATGGAAAAAATCGGAACCACCTGCGGTAATTTTGAACTTGTTATTTGCCCCATCACTCTCAATTTTATAAGGTTTTGCCTTAGCAGAACAATATTCATGAATTTCAACTTTTGAAATATCAATTGGGTTCGAGTCAAAAACCTCCAATTCCAACTCCGCACTGTTTTCAATCCTGATTGAATGTTTTCCCGGTTCCAGTTCAACATCAAATGTTATATTCTTTGCTTCATTTCCATTCAATTCAACAGTTTGGACAGAAATCTTTGAATTATCGACATATAAACCGGCAGTCATTTTTTGTTTTTCTGAAAGGAGGTTTACCGCCTTTGCTGTGGCTTTCAATTTTTCACCTTTTAAAACCCGCAGGTTAGAAACCGAAAAATCTTCGAAAACAACGGCTGGTTTTTCTCCTTCCACCGTTATGGTTTGGTACGGTGTTGAACCGATAGCCAACTCATGTTTGCCTTCATCGTAAATACGAACTTCAAACTCAATTTTACGATTGTTATTTTTAATTACCGGGAACAATTTCTCCGTATAAACTTTTCCGTCAACATAAAACAGAACCGGTGCCATTCCAGTTGAACCACTGTTAAATACATCGGCTGAAACTTTTATAACACTACCTGCAATTGTAGAACCCGAGGCATTTTTTGAAGAAGCTTCCACCACCAGATTTGTCATCTGAAATTCAGGCGTTCCTTCAATGATAATTTCAGGAGCATTTACCGGTGGTTCAATTTTGTAGTTGTTTCTGTAAATATTATCTTCTGGTAGCGCAGCGCAATATTTCAATTCACCCTGTTCAAGGCTATAAAAAATATTTTCCTCCGAAGTCCAACCCGACGACATATTATCGAACCAGAATCCGACATTATCGTTAAAAAATCCTGCATGCACCTTATGAATCAGGTTTCTTCTGACAACTGAATTGAACGTTAAACCTCCTGTTTTTATAGCTCCCGAGTCATCGGCATCCATTTGAACATCGTCCAAGTGATTATACTCCACAACATATCCGCCATCTACGGCTTCTTCCTGGTTTGCCCAGCCACCAATATCAATTCCGTAACGCCCACGGGTTTTTGTGATGTAGTTATGCGAAATAGTGGTCATTAAGGTATATTGAGACAAAATATTGATACCTCCACAATCATAAAATTGGTTTCGCGAAATTAACGTTTCACGAGTGATTTCCCTTCCATCGGCAGAATTTGCCGGCCCCATTGCATAAATGGCGCCACTATCAATTGTTTCCAGACGATTGTCCAGAATTCGTGTCTGATAACATCCCTGGCGCACATAAACACCCGTTCCGCTGCACGAACGAATTTCATTACCCACCAATTCGCAAGCGTGGGAAAACTCGAACTGAATAGCACTACTTCCTTTTGTGGCTCCCTCAAAAGTAATCCCGTAAAACCGGAGATTGCGTACAGGTTTTTCAAGTTCGCCTTTTACAGTTACCAGATTATTAATGAGCGGAACTTCAACATTAACCTGGTTCGGATCATCAATTCCTTCCTCTGGAATATAGCTGATTTCCTTTGTTTTTCTATCGAAAAACCATTCGCCGGGAGCATCGAGCAGTGCCTTCACATTTTCAACGTAATACCTTGGGGGAACAATTACTACACCTTCCTGTGGTGACTGGAATTGAGCAATTCCTTTCTTTTCATCCACTTTTATAATCTTGTTGATTCCGGTATGCCAGCGAAGCAACATCACAACACGGTTGTCTTCCATGCCGTCCCAGTTTTTAATTTCGCCTTTTCTAAAAAGCAGTTCACTTGTAGAAGACGAAATAGCCGGCGGAACAAAATATCCCTGGTTTGGCGTTCTTGCCAGTTTTTGTCGTTTCCCGTTTACCACCAGCATTTTTACCGTATCTCCATCGAAATGAGCCTTCCATATTTTTCCTTCTTTTTTCCAGCCATTAACTTTTGTTCCTCCTGAAATTACAGGTTTCTCGCCCGGATAGGCAGCATAAGTTACATAGTGGTCTTTTAATTTGTGGTATTCAAAAGCACCGGTTGGCAAATTGGTTTCCACCCTTTCACCTCCATCTTCCGGCACAAAAACAAGCGGCTCTTCCAATGAATAAAAGCCTTTTCTGATGCTGACTAAAATATCTTTTCCGCGTCCCAAAGGATGTGGAGAGCCAATCCAGCGTTTTTCAACCGGTTCATCTTTGGGGAAATAAACTTCTGCCTTTAATTCTCTGACCGCTTTCTGAGCTCTTTTTAGCGTAGCAAAAGGCCCGTCTGTTTTACCGGCATTGGGTTCAGGAAGTGTTCCAGACCAGTTATCATTACCGTTTTCGGAGACATAAAAGTCGGCCTCTTTTACCGGAACAAACTTTTGCCATTCTTCGCCGCGGAGTAATTTTCCATCGCGGAGTATATTCTGTGCAGATAAATTAATCTGAAACAATATGCCAAACAAAACAAAAAGAGAAACAATCTTTACCATTTTAATTATCGTTTAAGTTATTTTTTCGTATCTGGTTTTCAGACTTTTCACTACTGGTTTATAATCTCGTTTTCTTTATTTTTTATAAACAAACCCGTGCCTAAACCACGTAAGCCTGTCAGCTGTATTTTAGTATAAATCCGTTATAAATGAAATATTTATCTATCCCATTTCCCATCCGTTTCTTATAGGTTCCCGTATAATTTGATCAGCATCCGGCAGTCCGATTGCTTTCATGTTTTTACTATCCCAATATATTTTTTCTCCTCCCATGCGCAGGGACAAAACTCCCAGAAGAGTTATTTCGGTTAGTTTGGAAGCATATCCAAAGTTTGACAATGGCGCCGGCCCTCCTTTTATAGCGTCCAACCATTCCCGATGATGTCCTTTTGAACGGGGAAGTGACGGAGGTGGCGGTGTAAAAGATTCCCGTAAACTTTCAGGAAATATTTCAGGAGCAGCGGTAGCTCCTCCATTGGTTAAAATAACCCCCTTCTCACCAACAAACATGGCACCTCTCGATTTTAACTTTACATTGCGGGGCAAAACAGCAGGATGCTCAGGTAAAAGTCCACCCGATAACCAGTTTATTTTAAACGGAGGAAGTTCATTCGTGCCTGCAAAATAGAAATGTCCGATTTCTCCATAAGGAACAACTTCGCTACTCCCCTTGTTGCCGGCCGGAAATACCTGCACCGTTTCAGGTAATTGAAGATTGAATGCCCAGGTTGCCGCATCCATATCGTGACAGCCAAAATCGCCTAAAGCGCCATTGCCAAAGTCCCAGAAATCGCGCCATGTAAACGGAGTATATGCACTATTATAAGGGCGAAATGTTGTTGGGCCAACCCATAAATCCCAATTGAAACCTCTGGGAACTTTCATGGCCTCAGTGGGATATCCGGTGAGGCCCTTCTGATATCGAGTCGCACCAACCCATGAATACGCTTCATGCACTTTCCCGATTACACCTGCCTGAAGAAATTCAACGGTTTGCCGGATATTATCATCGGCATGCAACTGATTTCCCATTTGCGTGGCCAAACCCGTATCTCTCGCAACTTCCTGCACTTTTCGTGCTTCCCATATATTATGGGTTAAAGGCTTTTGACAGTAAACATGTTTGCCGGCTCTCATTGAAAAAATTGAAATATATGCATGCGTATTGTCGGGCGAACAGCAAATAACACCATCAATTGCTTTATCTTTTTCCAGCATTACCCTGAAATCTTCATATTCCGATATTTGATAATTTGGTGTTTTCTCGGCATAATGGCTCTCGATTTGCTTTTTCCTTGGAGCCCGGCCACCTTCCTTATTGCTTAGTTTTTTATAATCCCAATAATTGGCCGGATCTGCAATACTTATTATTTGTGTATCGTCATATTTAAAAATCTCCTGCAAATGATGTCTGGAAATATCTCCGGCTCCAATTAGAGCAATATTTATTTTATCGCTCGGAGGCACAAAACCTTTGCCCCCTAAAGTGCATCTGGGTAAAATCATTAAACCTACACTTACAGCGGATGCCGTTTTAATAAATTTTCTTCGGGTGGTTGTGCTTTGTGTTTCTTCTTTATCCATCTGATTTAATTATTGAAGTGTCTTTATGTTTATTAATTTTCAGACAAGCCGTTGGGATCCTCCGCAATTTCCAGTTTTCCCATCGCCGGTTTATAATCGATGTATCCAAAATAGGTAAGTTTGGCAACTAACCATGCTGCAATATCCTCTGAACTAAGAATATTTTCATTTTTCAACTTGAAACGAAGCTCCATACTGCCATTGGGTTTTAACTCAAAGTCCTGCTGCCAGTCGGCAACATCCATCAAACTTGCAGGATTTACTTCCTGCATTCCCCAGGTTTCAACCGGGCCAATCAACGAAACATTCCCGTAAATTTTCTGTTCAAAAGGATTTTGCAGAGTGACAAGAATTTCATCTCCTCGCTGTTCCGAAGTCCAGCTTATTTTCTGTTCATCCTTTAGTTCCTGTTTATTATGACCGAATCTCTTTTCCGGCAGAATATATTCCATCGCATCAAATACCTCGCTACCGTTTAATTCGGTTGATGCAACCACAAAACCGGGCTCTGCGCCATGTCCTTCAATTACGATATCGAACGGAAGAATTATTTCACTGTCAGGCGAAACTTTATACTCCAATTCAGTTGGAACAGCACGAATTCCGGGTGGCGTTGACAATTTTATCGTTCCTTCCACCGCAGTATCTGTGTAATCATTTGAAATTGCCACTTCCAACGACTGAACTTTCATTCGTCCGCTGTTTTCATTAAATGATTTTAAATCTCCCAATATTTTGATTGTGACCGGAAGGTTTCCCATAGGAGCCGCACCGCTGTTATGTTGCCAGTAAGACGAATAGATTTTGGCCGGTAATTTTGAAGTTATTTCCTGTATTGAATTGAGATTCTCTGCTTTTAATGCTAAAAGGTAAGTTTCAATGGAACTGGAAGTTATCGCATCTTCAATTCGATTTACATCGTATTTTACCGAACTTGGCTGCCGTTCCATCAAATTCGTTTTTTGTGCATTCTGAATTGGAAACGATGACTGAAATGCAAAATCGGAAGAAGTTCCGTTGGCCTCATACACCCTAACCACAACACCATTTTTCGCATCGGTTGCAACTTTTGCAGAATATGATTCTACCCCGTTTGTTTTAGGTTTGATAGCCGAAATAATTACATTCTCATTTTCGGTTGAAAAGAAGCTGTGTGACGCAGGTAAACTCCCATCGTGGATGGTGGTTTGACAAGCCAGTAAAGGATTATTGAATTCCATACCTTTTTTAACCAACTCTGCTTCGCGCCAGTTTCCTTTGTGTGGAACAAGAGCGTATTCAAAAACATGGGTTTTCCGTTCCGGGAAATCGTGTGTCCAACTCAATAAAGGTGACTGCCACGGAACGGTATGCATTAACGGCAACACCATTGTTCCGTCGTTTTCAATACTTACGGCAATGTTTCCTTTGTTTAACAGCGCCATTCCAAAATCAGGCACCGGGTTTTCCAGTTGTGTCATGCACAAGTTTGCCTCCAGATGAACCGAACTGTTTTCTTCAAGTTGAGCAATTACCGAATCAACAGCTTTGGCAAGCGAAGCCTCGTCTTTCCCGATAATCGCAAGCACAGGCAAATCAAACCAGGCTTTTTCAATTTCATTATCGGTGATAAAAAAGACAGCAAAACCGTTTTCTTTCAAACTCTTATCAACAACTTTTTTCTGACCGGAACTTAATTTTGCGTATAATTTATTCGTGTATTTATTTTCGCCTTTTACGCCAAGCGAAAAACTAAAATGCCGATAAAGAATATCTTCTCCTCTTTCTACCAAATCATAAGAAGGAGTTGCGGTAACTCCTTTTTTCGCCAGTGCCTGCATCAGCGAAAAACCCAGTTTTCGTGTAGAAGAGTTGTGTGAAGTAATAATTTCGGAAGGACCGACTGCTACAGAACCTGCATCTCCGAAATCAACTTTTACTGAATAGCTGTAATCCAGCCAATTGTTGCAGGAATTCATGGCATGTTGCGAAGTCCAGGCAACATCGGTGCTGTAATAATCCAGATAACCTTTGCTTTTAAAATAGCTTTTTGTGGCAAAACGGTCTTCAAAAACCGGAATGGCGCCATCCAAATCGATGGGGAAACCAATGCAATACAAATCGCGATCGTTCACCCTGGGAGCCTCGTCGTTTTCAATTAGGTTTTTACCGTCCATGCCGGTATAATCAACCAAAGTTGTACGGAAATCAATTCGTTGAATACCGTTGTAAAGCGTAATTTCCTGAACCCGTTTTTTCAACCGGTCCATATCGCCGGTAATAATCAATTTCTTGCCAAGTTCACTTTCTTCCACCTTTATTTCGCATTCCGTATCTTTCGAAAATCGCTTTTCACCAGTAGTGAGAAATCGCCAGGCCGGTTCAAAACCACCACCTTCTTTTAACTGAATCAGTTCATTTCCCGGATGGCCGGTTTTGCTTTTAATGTACTCTTTTCCGGTAGCTTTATCTATGATACTGGTTATTCCACCACCCATATTTTTATCACAGGTTATGCTGAAATATTCGTTTTCAATCTGAAAAGTGTTTTTATTCAGCTGTTCTGATGCTTTTGTTTCATCGTTGGAAGAAACAGCGCGAAAGGTTTTATACCCTACCGACGGAACACCGCTTGCCATAAAACGGACCTGTGCTGAAGCAATTTTCCCATCTTTCTTTTCTAAAACTTTAATACTCGTTTCTACCTTATTTCCGTTTTCATCAACAATTTCAAATGATTTTAACGGCTCGTCAAAATTCAATACGGTAGAAACCAAATCGTTTCGTTCCCAATTTAAAGGGTTAAAAACAACTATCGGAACCCCGGCTATCCCAGTGGTATTGACTTTTCCAACTATGTAATTATGAGAAGCTTTCAAAGCATTATTTCCCAACTCCAAAGCCTCATGATAGGCTTCGGTTAAATCGAGATAGGGTACATCGGCGCCACAACCTGTAATTCCATCGTGGTGCTGGCCGTACAACAATTGCCGCCAGGCTTTATCCAGTTCCAATGCAGGATAGGAATTTCCAAGCAAATTGGCAATGGTTCCAAATTTCTCGGCAGAAATAATTGTATTTTCAGCCAAACGGTTCCCCATTTTCAAATCGAAACGGGAAAGCTCGCAACCTTCGTTGTATTGCGATTCGTCACGGGAAACTATCGGAATATCCAGATTGTCCCTTTTCTCCTGTTGTTGAACCTGCAAAAAATATTGCTCAGCACCATCCGGACGCGTTGTAACTTCAGGAACAAAATTTGCTAACTCGCTTGATCGCCCAATATACCATGGTGTTGGCGGTTTTTCATCCAGTGCATCTAAAAAGAAATTATATTCAATTCCAGGAATCTGTGTCTGTTGTTCCTGCATTTTTTCAGCCATAAGATTTCGGGCCCTTAAATCCAAATCATGAAAATTAGTACCGGTAAATTCCTGGGTACTGTACATTACTTTTCGATTCATCACCACAGAACCATCCGGCGACATTGCATAATACACATCAGGAATATCGGGTACGCGAACAAAAGGTGAACGATAATTTCCCCGCTCCCAGGTAGTACCAATAAATTCTGATTTCGAAAGAATCTGCGGCAATTGAATAACGTGGCCAAAGACGTCCCAGGGTGTATAAACCCGGGGATAATCTTTCAGCACATTTTCGTGGTATAAACGCCCATACAAAATATTCCGGATTATGCCCTCACCAGAAATTGAAGTTTCGTTGGGTTGATTATAAGAACCACCCGTTTCAATTTGTCCGGTCTGAATCATCTCACGGATTATTGGGCGCGCTTTTGCATATTCGCCATAATATGCCTTTAAATACGGTATTTCGTGAAGGTATATTCCAAACAACGGATCGACCTGTCCGGCCTTCAAAAACTGTGAAAGATTTGAAAACGAAAGAGCCTGATACCCGGACTGATCATCACGCCAAACCGGATCGACATGAAATCCCTGAACCAGGTAGGTTTTACCATTCTGAATATTTTTTCGTTTGGCAGACAACGGGAATACCTTTTTTGCTGAGGGAGTCTGAACATAAACTTTCGCATGAAGATCTTTTCCCAGAAAATCTTCCTTCACAGGAGATTCAAGGTTAAGCCATTCAAAATCGCCCGGAGCAAGTTGTTCAATCCGAAGTGACTTCTCTGTTCTACCTTCTGCCTTTTCAACACCAAAAGAAACAGGGCCTAACACCGATTCCGATGCATTGAAAACCATCACATTAAAAAGGTCAGCTATTTCATTTTCCGAAACTCTTTTAGCTGCTTCATTAACATCGGGCCCCCAAACAAACAAATCATCATCTACACGGGTAAGTTTTTTATATCGTGCATACAACCACCAGTTTCCACCATCGTTATCCACTTTTGCCAGCAAAAGGTTTTTCCCCTTTTTTAAGCCAGCCGGAATTTGATCCGTATCGGGGCCGCCTGCACGAACCTGACTATAAAAATGAATCAGTTTTCCATTGAGCCAGACTTTTAACCTGTCGTTACTTCCAAATTTAAAAATAACCGGTTGCGCATTATCGCAATTAATAACTGTTGCCGCATAAACCACATTTTTCTGATTGGGCTCAATCAGCTCCCGAAAATTTAATTTTCCACTTTCCTCCGCTTTTGCAAAATGCCAAGTTACTTTTCCTTCAACCGAATTACTTGAATAATTTTTACCAGCCTCGGGAATAACCTTTGTTTCACCACCATCGGACAAAAGAAAATCGGTATTGATATTCTCTTCTTCATCACTCGGAAAAGGGCCACAAATCAACCAGTCGGTGATAAATTCATCATCCGCAAACGAGTGAACATTAGTTTGTGACTTAGCAGAACTATGTAAAAAACACAAAACTGCCACTAAAACAAAAGTTATAAGCGACTTTGAACGTTTATTGAAAAGCATTTCGGAAAGTAATTTAATGAGTAATTCGAATTGGTTAAGTTAATTATTGACTCTCTTTTAGATTCTGATACAATGCCAGCAAGAAATCGCGGTTATCGGCAGTGAGGTAATGCATTTCTCCCCCCATACGATTAAATGTTTTGCAGTAGCGCAAATAATAAGCCGGATTATCCATCGGCGGCTCACCGTCTTTAGCCCAGTCCCAATCCGATTCCGCCAAATCCACAATCAACATATAATGATTATTGATATGACTCCCATTCTGAATCTCAATATTTTGTGACATGGACAACGACTTTTCAAAAATCATTGGTGACATTACTGCCGACCCCACTGAAAGATAAACACCATCTTCGAGGTTACTAACGCTTTTTGCAAAATACAAAAAGTCGTTGAGTGCTGTCCGTCCAATGGCTGCTCCATGATTCATCGGGTGATTATAAATAATATCGTGCCCAAACATGGGGTGACCAGTAAACGGAATTCCCAACTCAAAAGCTTTCGCCTGAACCGCATAATTTTTAAAAGGATATGGAATTCCCATCCAGCCCGGTTTAAGATTAAACTGCTGAATGGCGCCCGCCAAATCAATTGCCCCTGCTGCCGATGCAGGATCGGTTTCCATGTTTTTCTTTGCAAAATCGTATAAAAAAGAAAGCTCAGGAATTTCAAGACCTTCGTTGTGAATCATTTTTCCAACGGATTCGCCGTAACCCAAACCTTCAAAACCACCAACGATTATTGCAAGATTGATAAAAAGACCTGTATCGTCCCAAATCCCGAACTGCCCAAGATCAACATTTTCACGTACATCTTCGCTCGATTTTCCCTGGTAGGCAAATTCCCAATCGTGAATAATTCCGGCGCCATTGGTTGCCAGATGTGTTATCCAGCCTTCCTCCATTAATGCTATCAGCGTTGGAGCCATTCCGTTTTTAATGGTGTGAGCTCCAAATGTCAGCATCCGGGAACGGCCCATTTCCTTTGCTTTTCGGATTCTGTCGGCTGTTTTTTCGATTAGAAGTTTTCCTTTTTCAGATAAGTTTTTGGGCAATTGGTCAACCGGAATATGATCACGCTCAATATAAACCTTGTTTTTGCGATCGGTTAATTTTTTGACATCCAGTTTTGTCCTGTCGAATTTTGGATATGACATTTTATCAGATTTGTGTATTTCGTATTGAGATTTCCCCTCTCCTTGATGCACCAGGGAGGGGAAATCAATTTTCTATTAAGCAATTTTCAAGTAAACTATGCCTGAATATTTAACAATTGAAGAAGCTTTGCCAACTGAGAAAAATCGGGCACAATAATATCGGCTCCTGCCTTTATCAATCGGGTACGTTTACTCTCGTTTAAGCCGTGGCGTTTTAATTCGTTACTTGCAATTCCAATGGTAACGCCACTTCTTTTTCGGGTTTCACGAATCTCAACGGGTCCATCGCCAAATGTGGCCACTTGCCCGGTATTGGTACCAATATCATTCAAAATACGATCGAGTACCATTTTCTTGGCTTCTTTGGTAACATCGCCAACTGCACCATAAATGCCCCCCTTAAACAGATGATCGTATCCCAGAATCCGGGCTTCGTTTTTCACATCCACTTCATCGGTTCCGCTGGCCAGATACATTGTAATACCGGCATTGTGTAACGATTCAAGTAATTTAACCGCATTCTTTAATGTTACATCTTCAAGCGAAAGTTCGTTACGCGACAATTTTGCTTCGCGAACCCGCACCATTTTTAGTAATTCGTCGTTATAAATTTCCTTGTAACCAAATTCATCCAGAATTTGATCTTCGGGAACAAGCCCAAATTCTTTTACCAGGTCAACCAAACCTTTCATTTGTACCAGTGTTTGAATGCCGGTTGTTTTATCAATAAATTCAACTACCCTGGTTTGAACTTTATGATATAAAGCTTCGTCAGCATCATTGAAATGCTCACCCAAAATTGCTTTCATCATCATGGGTTGCATAATGTGTTCCCAACCTTCGCGAAGAGTTGAAATAGTTCCATCGTGATCGAAAATAGCATGGCTTATTTTCAAATCTTTTGGCCACTCATTGATAATTTCAATTTCTGAATCTTCAAGAAATTTTGCGTGACGGGTGTCTTCCGCTAACTCTGAATTATAAACGTAATCGGGATCAGTACCAATATTCAAAACTTCTTCCGGAGAAGCCGTTCCTGTTTGGAATAATTTCTGAACGGTAACTCCTGCCACATACGAACCAATTTCAGCAGATTCCTTCATGCTGTAACCAGCAGCCAACGCTGATGCCGCACCGGCAAGATAGCTATCGCCGGCACCAACTGTGTCCACTTTAGCAATAATCATTAATCCAAAAATATCGGTTACGCCATTCTCGTCCACAATTACCGAACCTCTTGAACCACGTGTTATAAACAAAGGTTTGCCAAACTTCTTGTATAGATAATGGGCTGCATCTGTTACCTCGGAATAGAGTACAACGTCGGCAGCATCTTTGTCAAGGCCAAATAAACGGGCAGCTTCAGTATCGTTCATTTTTCGGTAAGCGCCATCATAGTAATCGTTGTAGTTACGGCTATCCACAATAAATATTTTATCGGGAAAGCTCTGAATTACACCCACCAATTCTTTCTTAAAATATTCTGTATGAATTCCGGAAAGTACCTGTTGATTAATGATAATTACATCGACTTCCGGCACTGCATTTTTCAAATTCTGAATTAATTCGTCAGCCGTTTTTTTAGAGAGCTGGTTAAAATTTCCAAAATCGATGCGTCCTTCTTCAACATCGCCAACATACGGTTTTGTATAAACATGTGTTGACCACTCTTCTTCCTGAACCAACAAATTCTCGGGATTGATGCCGTTCTCCCACATAATTTTTACCATTTCTGTTCCGTACGGGTCGCGGCCAATTACACCAAAAGCCCGAACATCTTTTACTCCGACAGCGGAAAGATTATTGGTTACGTTTCCAGCTCCACCCAGCGAATATCGTTGTTCTTTTACCGGCCTTGTCATTTGTCCGGTTTCAACAGATATTTCACTTTTCGATTCATCGATAAACCAATAGGCATCGAGGCAAAAATCGCCAACTACAGCAATTTTAACTGAACTTATATCTTCTAATATTTTTTGTAGTTGTTCTTTCTTCATTATAACTGATTTAAAAATTAATTTGACTTATTTTTTTTGAATTTTATCTTATTGTCTGTCTATCAATCAGGTTATTCTGCCGACATTGAAGGTGGGGCATCTTCCGGTTTGCTTCCCCAGTTTTTATTTGGTTGCGGCCCCATTTGTAACGTTATCTTACCGCCATTTTTTATGGCATCATTTACAAACCAGGGCTTATCTAAAGCCGAACCGTTTAATGTAGCAGCCTGAATAAATTTGTTGTCTTTTGAATTGTTTTCCACTTCGACGACAAACTCGCCGGCAGGGTAATATTTTTTGTCCAAGTGAATAGTTATTTTAGCAAATTCAGGACTTCCGATGTTATATACATTCTGACCGGGAGCCACCGGATAAAATCCCATTGCACTTAACACATACCAGGCCGACATTTGTCCCATATCTTCGTTGCCGCACAATCCATCAGGACCGGAGTGATACAATTCATCCATCACTTTACGAGCCAGTTCCTGAGTCTTCCAAGGAGCTCCTGCGTAATTGTAGAGATAAAGTGTATGATGACTTGGTTCATTTCCGTGTGCATATTGTCCGATTAAACCAGTTACATCCGAAACCGTTTCCTGTACTTCTGAACTCATGGTAAACAGCGTATCCAGTTTACTAATGAATTGCTCTTTTCCACCTTCAAAATTGATGATTCCCTGAACATCGTGAGGAACAAACCAGGTGTATTGCCATGCGTTGGCCTCGGTATAATGGCGCTGATCGCCATGTCCGACAAAAGTTGGGTTAAACGGAGTAAGCCATTTTCCATCGCTGTCTTTCGGGCGTGCCAAACCGGTTTCCGGATCCATCAGATTCATATAATTATGAGCCCGTTTCAAAAACAGGTTATAATCATCGGTTTTTCCAAGTGCCTGAGCAAACTGTGCCACACACCAATCGTTGTAAGCATATTCCAAAGTTCTGGAAACAGATTCTCTTACTTTGTTGTAGGGTAAATATCCCAAATCCATGTAATAGTTCAAACCAACCCTACCCCTTGACGGATGATCAGCAGGCGGCGTTTCCAATGCATTTTTTCTTACAGCTTCATACGCTTTTTCAGCATCAAAATCAGTGATTCCCTTTTTGTAAGCATCAGCAATTACATCTACCGGGTGGTCACCAATCATGTCGTTGGTATAACTATTCCCAAACTGCTGTGGTGTAGGAAGCCAACCACCCTGTTCATATTGCGCAATCATTGTATTAACACCATCAACAATTCGCTGTGGCTCAATAATGGCCAAAAGAGGCATTTGGGCCCGGTAAACATCCCACAAAGAAAAATCGCTTCTATAAGTAAAATTGGTTGCCGTGTGTACCTGTCCATCCAAACCCACGTATTTTCCATCTACATCACTAAATGTTGCAGGAAATAACAAGGCGTGATAAAGCGCCGTGTAGAAAGTAACTTTTTTATTGTGGTTATATTGTTCATCATTACCAGTTGGTGTTTCCACTTCAATTTTGCTTAAAGAGGTATTCCAACGTTCAGCTGCAGCTTTTTTAACTTCATCAAAATTCCAACCCGGAATTTCTTTTTCAAGATTTAAACGAGCCTGTTCAATGTTAGTATATGAAATACCAACTTTCACTTCGATGGTTTCATTTTCGGAAGTTTCATAATCGACATAAGCTCCCAGATAGAGCCCTGTATCTTCCTTTGAACCACTTTTAATATCGGCTCCATTCCAAGTTCCTGATGTTTTAAAAGGTTTGCTGAATTTTGCATAGAAATACACGTTCTTATTCTTTACAAAACCATGCGAATGGCGATGGCCGGCAATTTCGGTATCACTTATAATTTCAACTTCGCTGCCAACGCGAAATTTTTCACGGATTCCATGACCAACATCAACAAGAATATGAGCTACTTCTGATTTTGGAAAAGTGTAACGGTGAAAACCTGCCCGTTCAGAAACCGTTAATTCAACTTTAACCGAATAGTCTTTTAAATTCACCGCATAATATCCGGGAGAAGCAACTTCTTCATCATGTGAAAACCTCGACCGATACCCTTCATCAGGATTTTCCTTGCTACCCGGAACTACCTTTATATCACCAATTGTTGGCATAAGAAGAATGTCGCCCCAGTCGCCTGCTCCCATTCCACTGCGGTGCAAATGACTGAATCCCATCACCGAATTATCGCTGTAGTGATAACCGGAACACCAGTCCCAGTCTTCAACTCCAGTGTCAGGACTTAGTTGTACCATTCCACCGGGTAACGCTGCACCCGGAAAAGTATGACCGTGAAAATCTGTCCCAATTATTGGATCGACATAATCAACATAGTTGTTTGTTTTTTCAGCCTGTTTTTCAGTGCAACCTGTTCCTATGAGGCCACCTGCAATTATCAGTACTGCTGTTTTAAAAAACTTATACATTTTTTTGATTTTTTTATTTATCTCTTACTCATCTATAATTATCAAGCTTCTTCCAATAAATTTGTTTCAGTAATTTTACCTGAATCAGCATTTATTCGTAAAGTTTTGATCTCACACGGACGGAAACTGCCCTTCCATGTTTTATTGGCAAAGCGTAAATCGAGTGATGCTGTTGCCGAGGCTCCCGAAGTTTCCACGCAACGAATGATCATATCCTTGTTATCTTCTGCTTGTTTGATAGAAGTTACAATTACACTCGGACTATCAACCGAAAGCAGTGAATTCGTTTTCGGAAGTTTACCGCCATGGATTCCCTGATAAATACACAATGGAGGCGCCATAAATTCTTCTGATACCTGTGCAATTTTATTTTCTTTCCATGTTCCTGTATGAGGTACCAGCGCCATTCGGAACGTATGAATTCCTTGATCCATCCATCGATAGGCATTTTCAAGGTTCAGCTCTTTGGGGCGGTGATGCGCAAAAACTGCAGAACGGGCTACCGAAATTCGCATATCATTTCCATTTACATTGTAACCGTATTTGGCATCGTTAATAACGGTTAAACCGTATGTTTTACCATTTTGTTTGCCGGTGACGTCAATCCATCGCTGTCCGGGATTTTCGTCGCCATTGTTATCGCGGGCAATAAATCCATAAGGAACTTCAAAAGTTGCAGCGGGCTGTTCTACATTTACAGGAAATGAGAATTTCAGCATTTTTAGTTGTTCGTGCCAATCGAGCGAAACATTAGCTTCAATATTTTTCGAACCTTTTGTTAGAGCCCAATCCGTTGTTATCGAAGAATTTCCATAGGTAGTTATAACCCGAATGATTGATTTTAAGGGTCCTTCCAGAATAACCTTGACTTTTGCATTTTCAAAAGCACCGATTTCTTCGGAGAATGCTTTTACGTCGTGGCTCCAGGTATCACTAGGATCGTTTATAACAATCGCTTTGCATCCGCCTTCGTTTCCGTCAAAAACATCAGCACCGGCTTGTTTATCATATATTTTTACACCACCATTACGCGTAAAACTGATTTTATAGAATTCATTTTCCAACGAATTATTTCCGGCTGTTACCCCGTTTTTAATTTCCGGAGATTCAGCATCCAAAAGTCTCACCTGTCGATAACCAAACGGAGGAAGCGTAACTTCAGTTATCAGTTTCCTACGACTTCCGGTTTCTGTAGTTCCGGCAGCCCACTGATGTGCCAACGCATTCCCTTTTTCATCTTCCACCCTCGAAGATTTGTGCATGGTACCCCAGTTAAAATCGTATTCAACTGTTTTCTTTGTCTCCCAGCCGTGCGGATTAAATACAACCATGTATTGCGAATCCGGATCTTCTGAAGCGATATGCCATTCCAGTTTTTGAATTGCTTTGTATGTTGCCTGATGAGCGGTATCCAATGCAAAGCCATATCCTTCTTTTGCTGTTTCTGAATGTTCAGGAAGAGAAGTTCCGGCAAGAC
>JAWKKP010000034.1:0-65992 GCA_041393215.1 Draconibacterium sp. | reverse complement strand
CTGTCGGGATTACCAAAATAGTCTTGAAAATCAGCGAATTTTTTGTCGATTAACGCAGAATCGAGGTCGTTTAAATATTTCTTTTCAACTGATTTCTGAAACAAGCTCATATTTTGGTTTTCTCTGAGGTTTAAAATTAGTTTACTAAAATACTATTTCTTTTTAGCACAAATTAATCAATCAGCACAAAAGTGTGCGTCGGCAAAAAAGCATGTGTTTGACAGCGAAGCGATGATTGTAGGGATGGGCTGGAAAACTTATGCTTTGTGCGTTGGCATTTCTTATTTTTTCTCTTTTTGATTGCGGTAAATTCACTTTCTCTGTTCTTTTTTAAGCTTGTGCCTAACGGTTGGTGCATGTTGCGAAGCGGATTTCGAAGAGCGTTCCTGTCCGATAGGACACGGAACTGCGAAACAGGAATCCGCGGCTGGCGCACCACCAAACCCCGCTTTGTAATATGCACTGTGTTAACGGCTGGTTTTTCGTATTCACTGTCAGTTTGTTAACAATATAAAAGTATCATTTTCGAGCGATAGTTTTAAATAACCTCGCCGCTTTTTCTATTTATTTTTTTCTCCCCCAGAGTCAAAGTTGCTTGTGGGTTGCAGACAACTACTGTTGATTGCCCCGTAGAAACGTGAGCCAACCCAGCCCAAATTTTAGCCGCTGGTGGAAAACTTGCCTGCGCCGAACTTTCCTGCCAATTTTTTATTAGCTGCCAGGTACAAAACGGCCACAAGTTAAACTGGCAAAATAACTGCCGGCTGTTCCTAAAATGTGCTGAACAGTGGGGGAGTGAAACAGTTTTGGGAAATTGTCAAACCCCAAAAATTGGCGACATGAACTAAATAGCATTCTGCAAGTTTTGTGACAGCGATTTTCAAGCGAGCGAAAAGCCAAAGAACGAAAGGTTTAAATAACCACCAATTTATTTTCTTCAAACTGTCTAGTCCTAGAATACGGCTACAGGTTAAACATTAAATTAAGCTACATCATTAAACACCATATTTGGTGTTTTGTACCTTAAAGATAGATGAAGCCTTTTATTATTGTAAACTTTAATTGCACTTTTTGTTGCCCGCTTTGCATGAGCTGTTGAAAAGAAACATTGATCGAGGTAAAACTCGTCTTTCAATATTCCGTTAACTCTTTCAGCAATAGCATTTTCATAGCAATGTTTTTCTTCTGTCATGCTGATTTCTATGCCTTTTCTTTTTAGCTCATTTACATACAAATGGCTGCAATACTGCACCCCTCTGTCGGAGTGATGTATAAGCCCGGCCGCTGGTTTTGAGTGCCACAGGGCCTTTCGGAGGGCCCGTAGGCACCCCGCCAGCTCCAGCAAATCGCTGAGGTCATATCCGATTATCTTCCGTGAATACATGTCCGTTATAAGGGCCAGGTAGCAAAAGCCTTTCACAGTCCGGATATAGGTTATGTCCGAGACCCACACCTGGTTGGGCTTTGTAACCTGCACCTCTTTTATCAGGTTATTGTATTTGTGGAAATGGTGGTAGGAGTTGGTTGTTTTGGCATAAGCCCTTTTGCGTTTTACCAGCATGTTATTAGCCCTTAAAATATCAAATAATGAATCTCTGCCAAGCTTAATATGTGCAGTGTCAAAAGCAGGCAGCAGTGCTTCATGCAATTTGCGTACGCCAACCCTTGGCTGCACTTTACGTTCTTCTTTTACCAGCTGTATTACCTTTGATTCAACAGACTTGTAACGTTGCCACCGCTGCTGGTATTTATAAAATGCATCACGTTTAAGGTTAAAGCAAGCACATACTTCCGACATGCTTGCTATACCTGTTTGTCTCGTTTTTGCAGCAGCCTTCATCAGGGCTTGATGTTTAAATTTTTTTTTAACTCATCCACGTTCTTATACCCCAGTTTTTCTGCTGCTACTTCCAGGTATGAATCCAGGGCCAACTTGTCAAGGTCTTTCTTAATCAACAACTCTTTTAGTTGCTTGATTTCCTTTTGCAAGGCTTTCAGACGGGATGTTTCTCCTTCTGTTTCCACTAGAATTCTTGTGTTCATTAAATCTTTCCGGTTGTACTTTTTTACCCATTCATTTATGGTAGTTCGGTTAACGCCATAAATGTCTCCCAGTTCTCTCTTTGAATATTTTCCTGAACTAAGTTCGGCTAAAATTTTGAGTTTGAATCCCTCGCTGTATCTTCTTAAGATACCATCATTTTTATACATACTTGCTACATTTTGTGTAGCCTTTTTTTAGGACGGGTCAATTTGACGCATAACGGTCACCTGTATGTGGCGTAGCCGATTGCGGGCTACTTTCCAGTCAAACCGAGATGAAGTTGATGCGGGTGATGAACCTGCAATTACTCACAAAACCGGCTATGACATATACAGATTGTTACCTGCTGGGTTTTAATCTTTTCAATAGAACTACTTTAGTCTCAATTTAGCACTATCCTGATTTTGTTTTTCGGGTCGGCAAAAAAAGCGTTGGAAAACAGAAAAGCTCTTTTGCAATTTTGGATTTCAGTGTTGGCTTGTGCGAATTGCAAATGTGCTTGGCTGTGTGGGCTGGCTAAATTGATATTTCATACTTTTCAGTTAAAAATCGATTTCTTTCTTTTAACGAATTTGTTCTCAACAAAAAATCTTCTTCATCTTCTGTCAAACTACAAATACTAAAATCTTTCACGTAGTTTTTAGCTAATGCATAAAAGTTTCCAGAATAAGGTTTGCTTGTATTTTTGATATAATACCAAAATACATCTGACTCTAAGATTCTTTTTAAGACCTGTAATTCTCGCTCTGATTCACAAAAAATAGCATATCCTGCATATAGTAATAAATCCTCCTGATTTGTAAAAACAAAATACGGTTGACTTGACATATAAGGGAAAAGCAGTTTCTTACCATAGTCATTAATTGCCTGCGAACGACCAAACTCAAACCACTTATATTTCTTTGGTTTTCCTTTATCCCGATTGAATAATTGTTGCTGATTATGCTTCAAATATTCATACGCTTTCGGAAAACTATTTTGAAAATATTCCTCGTCAAACACATTAAGTTTTTCCTTTGTCCCTTCAAACATATTTAACTGCTTATCATTGGTTTGATAAGGAAAAATGATTTTTTCTTTGAGGTCAGGAATTTCCGTTTCGCTTTTTAGTCTATTGGGCTTTATTATATCTCGACAAACTTCCTTTTCTATTTTATGCAACTTGCCGTTTTGATGATAGTAATATTTATCGTCCTCATCTACTGGCTTAAAGATGAAAATATCATTGCTTAAAGTCGCAAGACCATTTTTAATCCGATATCTATTTCCAAGTGAGATTCCTGTATTTTCAAGTTTCTCTATATTTTGTAGAACCTCGCTTTTGTTTAATAACCAACCTTTACTGGTATTTAAAAACTTATATTTTATTTCTGAGTTTGGTTTTAATGAATTGTTCTTAATATCGTTTGAACAGGCTTTGACGTATCTTACATTGTCTGATTTTGTTTTTGAAACCGATACAATGCAAGTGTATGTTGATTTATTTTCAAATATCTGTTCGCTTCCAAAATCAATAATTGAAACGCTTAACTTATTTGATTTGAAATAGTCTCGTAAGTTTCGTGCATTTACACTTCGCTTAAATGTATTAACCGTAATAAAACCAAGATAGCCACTTTCTTTTAAGATATTCAGTCCTATTTCAAAAAATGGAATATACAAATCGGGATTACCTGACTTGGTAACTTCCCAGTTTTGCATCAGTTTTTTAGATTCTATACTGATGTGTTTTGCTCTTACATATGGCGGATTTCCAATTACAGCATCAAATCCTTTAAAATCAGGATAAATACTGTTCCATCTGTAATTCAAGGCATTTCCAACATGAAGATTGAACGAAAATTGTTCAATATCTTCTTCTTTCGAGATTGCTAATAATGCTAAAAGAATTTTGGCTCTTTCAATAGTGTAATCTGAAATGTCAAGCCCATAAATATTTTCTGAAAATATTTGATAATATGTTTTATTCGTTTTTTGCTTTAAATGCTCTGCCACTGTTTGTAAAAAAGCACCTGTTCCGCAAGCAATGTCTGAAAAGGTCGCATTTTCTATAGCAGTTTTTTCTATGGATTGAATTGCATCTGATACGATATAATTTTTGATGAATTTTGGAGTATAAACCGCTCCATTCGTTACAACATCACCTGACGGAATTGTAGTTTCAAATAGTTCTGTTACATCTTCTAATTCGTATTTGCCATTCTTGTGTAAAATTAGTTTTGTAAACTCTTGCACAATATTTACATCGTTATCTTTAATGCAATCAAGTATTAATTTATTATGCTTAACCTCAATATTATTAGCTGCTAAATAAGCCCCAACAATTAACTTGTTCGATATTCTTAAGTCGTCCGAATATTTTCTCAAATATGTAACTATATCTTTTTGCATGACTAATCTAATATTTGAATTCGGTTAATATTTCTTCCCCGTCCTCGAAAGAAGTTTTTCTCTTCATCTGACAACTGGTATAGTTCATATACCTTTTCATCTAAACTGTTCCATAGATTATTTAACGAGTTCCTATGAATGTTCTTTTGACGTGGAGTTGCTGTTAAATATTGATTCTGCACTTGCTCAATATTTCTTCCAATACCTGAGATTTCTTCTACTAAAGCGACATTATTTTCATAGTTTTCTTTAGGAAATGGAATTGGTTCAATAAACTGTTTGTTGAATTTGAAGTAACCATTTTGTTGCGGATTTGCAATAGACCTTGCGCATATCGAAAATAAAGTTGAATTGATAATAGAAGCAATTGCAAACAAATTGATTTCATTCTTTTCAGGAATATCAATAAAAAACATGTTTGCATTATCACAATAGTTCAATGGATTCGTTGTGATTGATGCAAACGTATCATTTGCTGTCATTGGAATTAAAACCTTTGGATATATGGCTTTATGGTTCTGAACTCTTGTAAATTGATGCCAAAGTTCTTCATCTTGCCATGTCTCTACATTTTCTACGATTAATGCTTTGTTCCTTGTTAAATACTCGCCAGCCAAAGGATAACGGTCAGAATAATTAGAAAAGCTTATCGGAGTATTTTCATTTTCTGTTACATCATATGGAAAAATCACATAAGTATCCGTTGCATCTGGGCAAAAAGGATAGAATCTTTCATTAACAAGCAAAGGACGACATGCTGATATTTCAATTATAAAATCTTCCTCTAAATGAGAATCACAAAGCATTGTGCCATTATCATAAAACTCTTTGACTGTTAAATGATATGCTCTATCCCACAAAACCTGAATACCAACTCTTACTTTCGCATATGCGCCAAAATTCCCATGCCTGTTAAGTAGATTGGTTTTAATACTTAAAAGGTCTGCATCTTCAAAATTCCAAGGATTAGAATTAAATGCATTAAACGGAATTATTGTGAAATATGAATCATTAACCTCTAATAGAGGAATGTGGTTAAGTCTTGCTGGTAATTCTTCTGGCTCATTTGGGATTTTAACAAATGAAACCATTTCAGGATGTGATTTATCTAATATTAGGGAAGAAATATAAGTAATACGCCCTTTAAAAA
This sequence comes from Draconibacterium sp., assembly GCA_041393215.1. Classification (GTDB taxonomy): domain Bacteria; phylum Bacteroidota; class Bacteroidia; order Bacteroidales; family Prolixibacteraceae; genus Draconibacterium. The sequence continues at coordinate 60,407 of JAWKKP010000034.1, read as the reverse complement.
GGTTTGTTGTGTCAAAATCAATAACTTGATAAAGCAACTGTTTTGAGCTAATATATTCCCTAATCTTTTTACCATATTCTGTTTTAAAGAACCTCTTTTGAACAATAACTCCAAGTTTGCCATTTTTATTTAAAAGTTCGATTCCTCTTTCTATAAATGCAACAGATAAATCAACCTTGCCGTTTTTTGTTGTTTGGTAGAAATCCTTTATATATTGGTGCATAAAAGGATATTCAACGTTGTAGTTTTTAACTTCAACATAAGGTGGGTTACCTATAATAAAATCAAATCCTCCATTTACATTGAAGATGTCTTGAAAACCAACCTCTGAATTCCAATCAAAAGGATTTGTTTTTATTAGTTGTTCTTCATTTTGATTAATTCTCGGGTACTTCTCTGTAATATCAAATGCGACCAATGTGTTTCCACATTTAACATTATTTCCAACATTATTAAGAATCTGGTTACCGTAGACTCCAAGTTCTTGATAGTTTTCATGGAACTCAATAGTATCAATTACTTTTAGCGATAATGACATGCGTGCTACTTCAACAGCTTCTGGGTCAATATCAACTGCGTAAATACAATCAGATATTAGTTTGCGTTTTCCTTCAATTGTTAGAGTTGTAATGCAATCACTTGTAAAAAAGAGGTGGGCAAATTCATCTTCTGGATTTAAAGAATAACTTTCAATTATAATATTCTGTAAATGGTCAAATAGCTCTATCAAGAAAATCCCACTACCGCAAGCAAAATCAAGTACTTTTGAATTGAATACGCTTCTAATTCCTTCATTAGTTATATTTTGCTTGACGATTGTTCTTTTTAATAAATCCTGAACTAAATATTGAGGAGTACTTACAGCTCCGTTTGTTTTTATGTATTCAAGCTTTAGTTTTTCTTCAGCAGTATCATTTTCAATAAAAAGTCTTTTTGAAAGAAATATTTCATAAATATCACTTAAGAGTTTTGTAGGGATAACATCAAAACGATAAGGTGATGGATAATAAAGAAGCTCAATTAAACTATTGAAAACTTCATCAGGAATTTCAATTTCATGTATACTATTAATTCTATCAAAAAGAGGACCATCATAATGCTCATAAAAATCATTGTATGAAGATTCTTTGAAAGAGTTCCAAAATCCATTCTTTTGAAATTCTAGCAATAAGCCTTCTTTTTCAATTTTTCTCGCTTCACAAATGCGAATAAATATAATTCTATTGATTACAACTTGCGTAATGTAAGCAAGCATTTCAGAATTGTCATTTATTGTTGGTTTATTTGACGTTAGAATTTGGGTTGCAAGAGCTAGTCTAAACTCTGATAACTGTTGTGCGAATAAGAAATCAGGAGATAGCTTTTGAATTCCTCTTTCTCCTTCTAATGTGTCAGAATAAATCAGAGATAGTTTACCATTTAAGATATTTGACTTTAATAAATGATTCTCTAAAATCTCAAAATTATCTAGGTAGTCATCAATTTTTAAATAAATCCGTCCAAAATTAACTGGCTGTTCTTGCGATGGAATATACGTGCAATCATAAATTACAAACTCCTCAAAGTTGGTAATAAAAGCACAAGGAGCTAAAATTGACCAACCATAAGACTTTATTTGAAAAGCGGCTTCTGAATCAGTTTCTAAATCAATGTAGGTTCCTTTTGCATCAAGGAATGTAAGTTTATCTTTTCCTCGCTTGAATGTATAATCAGGTCGAGTTGACGTAGAACCGATTTCTACAAGTCTTTCTTTTTCTGCTTTTGATAGTACTTTTTCCTGTAATATCTGAGAGGTATCTCGTACATCCCAACTAAAAATGGCAAGAAACTCATTTATCCAGGTACGCATAGTTTCTTCAGAACTCAGGTCTAACCGTCCCTGCTCTTTAAAAGATTGGTATTTCTCAATTAACTCTTTTAATATTTCTTTTCTATCCGCCATTTATTTATTCTGCCTAAAATATTTTATTTTATCCTCTGCAACTTTTAAAACATCCATTGCCGAATCTTCGTCAATGATTTCGTAAGCTATATTCTCGCTTAAATATTCAATCATTAGTTCTTTTTCGTTCAAGTCTAACGCTTTCGCAATTTTTCCAACCTGTTCTTTTCTTGCTTTTCGTTCTCCACGTTCCACTTTACTTAATATTGCAGTATCCACATCAATCATCGCAGCAAGTTGTCGCAAGAGCATTCCTTTTTCTTCTCTTTTGTTTCTAATTATGTCGCCAAATTTATTCATTTGAAAATCAGTTCTTGACATTATTTGTCAAATTTAAGAATAAATTATCTGAATTTAAGCAGGACAGTCTCAATTTTTCAACAGACTTTTCAACAACGCACCAAGAGGGTGGGATAAATAGCTCTTTTGCAAATTTTGGTCTAGGGTTGGCTCGTGTGATTTGCAAATGTGCTATTGTGGGTAGGCTTCCCCAACTGTCCCGAAGGGTAGAAGCGGGTGGGCAAAACAAAATCTTTCAGGAGTCATCATTCTCTTATTTTTGTTTAGTTATTTCTCTTAATATCAGTCTGTTTGTTCCTTTTTTTAACCTTGCAGGTAACGGTCACTTGTATGTGGTCGGGCGGGATTTCTGGAAGAAATCGTGTCAGACCCGCAGGAGAGTGAGCAGAAGGTCTGACTTGTCAGACCGCTAAAAACCCCGCCTGCCATATACAATTTGTTACCTGCTGGGCTTTATGACAATATAATTTTTTTAATTCTCATTTGCTAATTTGCAAACAAAATCTAATTGAATGTCTTTATGTTGAATGATTTCGCTGATATTTGGTAAAATCGTATAATCAGGAATTACTCCTCTATCAGCAAATTTGATATTTTTCACATCATTAACATACATGAATCGTGGGATTTTAATTAAGATTTTGCTATTCGGCAGTTCAACAGTTGTGATTTGTCCTGAAGTATTTCCGTAATAACCACCACCAGTCTCCTCGCCTACAAATTTTCCTCTGTTGTTGCTTTTTGCAATTGAGCAAAAATCTACGGTAGTGGAAAAACATAAGCCGTTAATTAAAAATAGAACCTTTCCGTTGTAACTATTTTTCTGTGGTTGTTGAATTCCAAGAAGCGGATTTTCTTCTAACAGAATTTTACTTGTAGTAGACTCAATACTAGAAAAATATTTAAAAGGCTTATTTGCTAAGTATGAATATAACAAAGCTCCATATTCGTCAGCCCCACCGCCATTTCCTCGCAAGTCTATAATTAAATTTTTAACCTTTTGGGAATTAATCTCATTAAACGATGTTTCGAGAAAATCCCTGAAATTTTGTTCTCTTCCAAGCCTGTTATCATCAAAAGTTTTGATTGTAAGCAAAGCAATGTTTTTCTGTAAAAAATCCAATTGTAAGTTTTTTGTATTAGATACTTCTTGTCCATTTCCGCAATCAAAATCTTTTAATAACTCTGCATTTATTTTGGTTGTTTTAATTTCTCCTTGTTTCGTTTTATACCTAACAGTAAATAAATCTTTATTACCGAAAATCCACCTGTAAAGAAAAGGAAAGGCTCCATCGTTTAAAATATGGTCCTTTTTCGTTTCAATTTTTCCATCTGAGGGTAAATATTGAAATAGCTCTTTTTTGATTTCATGGGTGGGTATATCGTCAATGGATAGAATCTCAGTTCCGGCAGGAAGCTCTTCAATCCTACTGCAAAGTACATAAGCCTTTTTATCGATATAGAAAACATAAATAGGAAACATTTTTTCATTCTCACCATAATAATTCATTATCAACTTAGGTATGTTTGTACCGGTATGTCCATCTTCTATTGAGCTTATTAAGAACATAATGGTTTTTGCATACTCCAATTGCGACATCGGATGGTTTAACGTTACAAAGCAACTGTCAAATAATTTATCCAATTCCATTTTGCCTTTATAGCGGTATAACCCAGCATGTTCCTTTTGTAACGTATCACGAAAAAATGTGAAATCTTTCTTTAAAAGGTCAGGTTCAATCAAGGTGGGTAAAACGGTATTTGATTCTTTTTTTGATTTTATTGTTGATATCCGGGTGTGGCAACTGTCCTTGTTGTTTAATAAAATGATAAAGTCATAAACATTTCCGGGAGTAACGTTAAATGTAATTGAATCGATGTCAGTGTAAAAGGTTATTATCTTTGGGTTTATGGGGTTTAAAGCATTATAAATATCAAGCTTAACTTCCGGGGACAAATTCCATATAGATTTTTGATAAATTTCTCCGTCCTGTATGTCCACCTTTGTTGATGTTGCCCTAATTATGGGCAGTTTTTGTTGGGCAAATATTGTTTGGCTAAACAATAAAACTAATATAAAAAGGGTAATACATTTCCTGTTCCACAATGTGGAAAATACAATTGTTTTCATATTTATCTTATTTATTTGTGAATTTTATTTCTCCGATTGCTTAAGAAAAAAGAAATAGGCTAAAAAACTGCCCGCAATACAAAACGACATAATTGCTAACGAATGAATTCCTAAAGGAAGCGTGTAATTAACAATGGTAAGTCCTACTCCAAGACCAGTTAAGATAGCAAACCATTTAATATTATTATTTTTATCTTCTTTTGGATTTGTTTGTAAAATTGATGACGTTATATTTTCCGGAATTCCTTTTTCTACAATTTTGTTTTTGAGACGATAGTCCATAATTCTTTTAAGGATTCCTAAAATAAATACCATAAATAATCCAACCACAAAAATGGTTGTACCTATTTTAAAAATATCTTCGTTGATTACAGGTAAATTATTACTTTGTGCATGCACAAAGACTGGCGCTGAGAGTAGTGTCGTAATAATTATTATTTTTTTCATTTTATCTATTTTAATATTTATGTTTTAATTAGACAGGCAACAATATATTATGTTGCAATAAGTCAATAAGAATTTAAAGCCTTCATTTGTCTTTGATATTTCATATACATATCAATAAAAAGGAATACCATAAGGCTCGTTATCGTCGTAAATATTAAGCCAATTAATATTGGGCTAATTCCCAAAAACAAGTTTAATAATAAGTTCCCAAAAAGATAGAATCCAACACAAATGAGAACAATGACAATGAAAACAATTAAGTAAAAAAGTGATTTTTCATTTGAAACTTTTTGATGTTGCTCAGGCAATTGTTTCATAACCAATTCGGCCAGATTGAAGTCAAAAATTGGTTTCTTCTCTTTCCTAATCACATCAAACAGAAGCTTGTACTGCCCTGCTTTAATTTTACATTGTGTACAATACCTTATATGTTCAATCGTTTCTGCATCGCAACTAGTTTTATGCAAAATGTATTGCTGAATTGTATCATCATCAAGATGTTTATTTTCCATTACTCTTCTTTTTTATAGGTGAACCATAAATTATCCCTTAATATTTTTCGCGCTCTAAACAGATAATTTTTAACCGTTCCTATCGGCAATTCGGTTATTCCAGCTATCTCTGAATAGTTTAATTCTTCATTATGATAGAGTGTTATTAGTGTTTTATAGACAGGTGTAAGTTTATTTATTTCCGCTTCTAACAATTCAGAAAGTTCTTTTTTATGAATTCGTTCTTCGGTTTCGCTTTTAAAATAGTCAACTTTGCTATCAAGCATTTCCAATGATTCTTCATCTGATTTTTTGCTATCGTTCTTATTGTCAAGGAGTACAAGTTTTTTCTTTTCAAGATAGTTTATGCAAGTATTATAGGCAATTTGACCAATCCAGGTAGAAAGTTTTGATTGAAAATTGAAGGTACCCAAATTTTGAAAAGTCTTTAAATAAATATCCTGCGCAATATCCTTCCTATCTTCTTTATTTGGTATCATTTTAAAAATAATTTGGGTTACCAGACCTTCGGTATTTTTAATAATTGCCTTAAAGGCATTAGTGTCTCCACTTAATACCTTGTCAATCAGAAATCGGTCTGCGAGATATTTATTATTTTTAAAATTCACTTAGTGAGTTAGACAGCATGAGTTTAATATTGTTGCAAAAAATGTAATTTAATTCCTTTTAAGTTTAAATTTTTTTAGCATGCAAATGGATTTCGAAGTATGCAAAAAGAATAGTAAAATACTCTGCAGATTTTGTCAGTTTTAACGTAAGAGATATTTTATGGTTGCAGCATTTTAGCCTTGCAGGTAACGGTTGGTACATGTTGTCGGGGCGGATTTCGAAGAGCGTTCCTGTCCGAAGGACATGGAACTGCGAAACGAGAATCCGCAGTTGGCGTACCACCTAACCCCGCCCTGCAATATGTACTTTGTTGTGTGGCGTTTTTTATTCAATTGTTATATCTTTTATCATATTAATCTCACCCAACCAAATTTGTCCATTATTTTGTTTAATATCATTCTTGTCAACCTGAAAGCTTAATCCAGGAAACTCAAAAGTTGCTTTGTACTGTCCTTTGGGTACATCTTCAAAATTGTCATAAATAATTGTAACGACTTTATTCTCATTGCCATTAATTATTGACAACCAATCTTTTTTCCACGTATTCCAAGGGTCTGCCGAAACTGTTTCAATTTTATGTGTATAAGATTTATGGGTGCTAAAGTCCGTGATAAATAACCCATTTGTGAAATAATGAAATAAATTTATTCCCATTTTGTCTGGGTCTAAATAATAATAACTGAATGAGTCATTGTTTTTTAAATTTAACTCAACACTTACGTCATTTGGTGACAAATATTGAATTGAATTAATTTCACAACTTAATCCGGCATGAAACTGATTAAAACTTTTTAAAGCATTAATAATTCTTTCATCCTCTCGTAAGTCAGGTGTAACATTTCCTAAGGTGTCAATTATTTGAATAAGTTCGATTGGAATAATATAATCTCCATAACCAGAGGGATGAGTGCTTATTATTGGACCAGAAGGAAGAAAAGAATGAAATCCCGGAACTGTCTGTCCAACATAAATTTCTTTTTTATCTGCAAATACTTTAAACTCTCCAATACTTTCTATATCGTCCACAAATGATTTGTTATCTTTCAGATAAATCAAATGAGTTGAATAATCATAATATTCAAAATCATCATAACTTAATACAACCCTGTCATTCACGACAATGCAAAAACCGTCTTTAAGTTCTTTTTCAAAGTCTAGCTCATCTTTTTCACAGCTTATTAATGAAACTGTAAGAATGAATAAAAAGGTTAATGTCTTTTTCATCGTTTAGTTTTTTCTTTTTAGATGACTTTTGTTTAGAATTGGTTGCTTTTTCAACATGAAACCTAACGGTGGTGCATGTTGCGTACCGGTTTGCGGGAGGTTTCCTGCACTGTGTGGCAGGAAAAAACTGCGTGGAACCGGCCTCCTGGGTTTCTCTTACCCAGGTATGCAATATGCACATTGTTATGGTTACGTTTTTTAATTTTTCCTCCTCTCCCATTTAAAAACGGGTGTTTTGAAAACCAGTCCGCTATCCCAAACTGCCACTTTAAAATACAGAATATTAACTTTATACACGTATAAGGATAGTCTACTGTATTGTCGGATTTTTAAGTCGTTAAATGGTTTAAAATTTTTCTTCTGTTTGGTTATTATTATAAATTTTAAATTGTTGCTCCAATTCAAAAAATCTCCTCTAAATCTAACACTTTTTTTGAATTTATGTAAAATGTTTTACTATACTTCTATTGAAATTCAATATGTTCGGAACAAAAAAACTTGACTTTGTCATTTTTTTTCCCGAACTTCCGTTCAGTCGTTGTTGACGTTCGTACACGTCATGAAGCAAGTCTTCAACGGTGACTACCGTTCCAGCGACAGGAAGCCAAAATTACCATTTGGCTTTTTTAATTTCAATACATTCAAAAGAACATTTTACATCTTAAAAATCCAGTAATCGTGGCTGTTTCCCCCCCCTGGGGTTCAAAATGTCTAGTCCTAGAATACGGCTACAGGTTAAACATTAAATTAAGCTACATCATTAAACACCATATTTGGTGTTTTGTACCTTAAAGATAGATGAAGCCTTTTATTATTGTAAACTTTAATTGCACTTTTTGTTGCCCGCTTTGCATGAGCTGTTGAAAAGAAACATTGATCGAGGTAAAACTCGTCTTTCAATATTCCGTTAACTCTTTCAGCAATAGCATTTTCATAGCAATGTTTTTCTTCTGTCATGCTGATTTCTATGCCTTTTCTTTTTAGCTCATTTACATACAAATGGCTGCAATACTGCACCCCTCTGTCGGAGTGATGTATAAGCCCGGCCGCTGGTTTTGAGTGCCACAGGGCCTTTCGGAGGGCCCGTAGGCACCCCGCCAGCTCCAGCAAATCGCTGAGGTCATATCCGATTATCTTCCGTGAATACATGTCCGTTATAAGGGCCAGGTAGCAAAAGCCTTTCACAGTCCGGATATAGGTTATGTCCGAGACCCACACCTGGTTGGGCTTTGTAACCTGCACCTCTTTTATCAGGTTATTGTATTTGTGGAAATGGTGGTAGGAGTTGGTTGTTTTGGCATAAGCCCTTTTGCGTTTTACCAGCATGTTATTAGCCCTTAAAATATCAAATAATGAATCTCTGCCAAGCTTAATATGTGCAGTGTCAAAAGCAGGCAGCAGTGCTTCATGCAATTTGCGTACGCCAACCCTTGGCTGCACTTTACGTTCTTCTTTTACCAGCTGTATTACCTTTGATTCAACAGACTTGTAACGTTGCCACCGCTGCTGGTATTTATAAAATGCATCACGTTTAAGGTTAGCAAGCACATACTTCCGACATGCTTGCTATACCTGTTTGTCTCGTTTTTGCAGCAGCCTTCATCAGGGCTTGATGTTTAAATTTTTTTTTAACTCATCCACGTTCTTATACCCCAGTTTTTCTGCTGCTACTTCCAGGTATGAATCCAGGGCCAACTTGTCAAGGTCTTTCTTAATCAACAACTCTTTTAGTTGCTTGATTTCCTTGCAAGGCTTTCAGACGGGATGTTTCTCCTTCTGTTTCCACTAGAATTCTTGTGTTCATTAAATCTTTCCGGTTGTACTTTTTTACCCATTCATTTATGGTGGTCCGGTTAACGCCATAAATGTCACCGAGTTCTCTCTTAGAATATTTTCCTGTACTAAGTTCGGCTAAAATTTTGAGTTTAAAACCCTCGCTGTATCTTCTTAAGATACCATCATTTTTATACATAATTACTACATTTTGTGTAGCCTTTTTTTAGGACGGGTCAGTATGAACGCTAACGGTGGCGGTATGGTTAGTAAGGGATTGCGGGCTTTTCACCTGTCAAGTTACAGCAAAATTTGAAGCGGGTTACTGCGCCCCGAAAACCACTGAAAACCTTATTAACTATACCGCGTGTTACCGCCTGGTGTTTATTTTTCAGTCATTTTACCTTTCAATTTGCTACACATTTTCTGTCAGTCCGTGCGTTGGGCAGGCACACTCTTTGACAAGTTTTGGTTGTGTGTCGGCTTGTGCGACTTGGCAATGTGTGTGACTGCTGCGTTGGCTCATTGTCTGTTTTTCTTAAAGTTTTCTGCTTGTTCAAAAATCTCAACATAAACTTCGTCTCTCTCCACAGGAGGATAGCCAAACTCATCTAAAATTAAAATCAATTCAACTTTTAATGCCGATTTTATGTCGTCTCGTTTATTCCAGTCAGGAAATTTGGCTTGGTTGTCAACGATTACTTTAACTGCTTTTGACAAGTCAATTAATTTGTCGTCTGGATAAGTGAAGTCGTATTTTTTACAGAGTTCTTTCAGAATGTCATAAAAGGCTTTTTCTTCAAAGTCAATTCCTAATTCATCTCCGGCTTTAAATTCCTTTTGAACATCCCAAATCAAGTTTGTCAAGGCTTCTGCCATTTCTTCGTAAACTTCACTTCTCAAAATGTCGTTTGCATCACGATTGTTATATCGGTCAACGATTGCTTGCATTTTTCTTGAAAAGTCAATGCCTTTTACCCGATTTACTTTTCTAATTTCTCCGATTACTTTGGCTAAAAGCTGTTGCAGTAATTTTATTTTAGTGTTTGGTAATTTGATTTTATCAATCTTCGCCAAATAATCTTCATCAAAAATGTCCTGTTCTGTTTCAACTTTTTCACCGAGTTTAAAGATTTCTTCAACTCCATCACTTTGCAAAGCATCTTTTATCATTTCCCGAACTTTAGCGTTCATTTGTGCCGTATCGGGTGCGTTACCTTTGGTTAGTTTGAAAACAATCGAACGAACAGCCAAATAAAAGTGAGTGTAGTCTCTTTCTGTTTGGGTCAGTTTTTCGCTACCAGCACAAATATCATAAGCGGCTTTCAGACGTTGAACCAAACCCATAAAACGGGTTTCCAGTTCTTTGGTTTGCTGAACAAACTCAGCCGCCAGATTCAAAGTATGTAATTGCTCAATGGTGCTGCCTTTAAAATATTTTGAGTTGTCAAACTTGTGCATCAGTTTTGCCAACAAATCCAAATGGTCACGAACAACAACCAACAATTGTTCAATTTCTTCAAAATTATCTTTGTCGCCTTTGTTGTATTTGGCAAGTGCAAGATTCATTTGTTTTTTGATGCCGATATAATCGACCGCCAAACCTTTGTTTTTGCCTTCAAACTTGCGGTTAACCCTCGAAATAGTTTGAATCAAATTGTGCTGTTGAATTGGTTTATCAATGTAAATGCTATCCAGAAAGGGAACATCAAAACCAGTTAACCACATATCAACTACAATTGCAATTTTGAAATTTGATTTCGGATTTTTGAATTGGCGGTCAAGTTCTTTGCGGTCGTCAGAAGTTCCCAACATATCCCAAAGTTCTTTCGGGTCGTCTTTCCCTCTGGTCATTACCAATTTAATGCGTTCGATTGGTTTTAATTCTCGCTTGTCTTTGTCGGTAAGTTGTGCTCCTTCTTCGGCTTCTCTTATATCGTTCCATTCTGGACGGAGTGCGATAATTTTTTTATAAAGTTCGTATGCAATTTCACGGCTGCTGCTTACAAACATTGCTTTTCCTTTTACTGTTGCACCTTCTGAAATTCGGTTTTCGTAGTGGTTAACAAAATCTTCGGCAACGGCTTGCAAACGGTCGGGGTCGCCCAAAATGGCGTACATATTTGCTGTTTCCTGTTTACTCTTGTCAATCTGATATTCGTTTGCTCCAGCTTCGGCAACTTCTTCGTAGTATTTTTCAATCTTTTCTAACTCACCATTTTTTAAAGCAACTTTTGCAGCCCTGCCTTCATAGACAATCCGAACAGTAATTTCATCTTTTACGGATTCCGTCATTGTGTACGCATCAACCACTTTCCCAAACACATCAAGCGTTGCATCAATGGGCGTTCCTGTGAATCCAACATAAGTGGCATTGGGTAACGAATCGTGCAGGTATTTAGCAAAGCCAAAAGTCTTTTTTACTCCTTCTTCAGTTACTTTTATTTTTTGGTCGAGGTTTACCTGGCTTCGATGCGCTTCATCGGAGATACAAATTACATTATTTCGTTCGGTGAGCAACTCTGTGTCTTCAGTAAATTTATGAATGGTAGTAAGAAAAACTCCTCCGCTCTGTCTGCCTTGAAGTTTGTTTCTCAGGTCGGCACGGCTTTCAACGCTTTCCACTGCATTGTCGCCAATAAAACCTTTTGCGTTTATGAATTGTGCCGAAAGTTGGTCGTCTAAATCGGTTCGGTCGGTTATTAAAACAATGGTTGGACTTTCAAAATATTCACTTTTCATCAATAACCTTGTCAGATAAAGCATCGTGTAGCTTTTACCTGAACCAGTTGCTCCGAAATAAGTTCCGCCTTTTCCGTCTCCTTCTGGTTTTTGAGCCTTTTTAATATTATCGAATAAAGTTCTTGCAGCGTAATATTGCGGATAGCGACAAACAATTTTTTCTTCTTTCTTGCTCTTGTCTGGAATGTAAATGAAATTACGAATAATGTCACGCAAGCGGTTTTTATTAAACATTCCCTGTACAAGCGTAAATATACTGTCGATTCCATCAACATCTTTTGCCAAACCTGCCACTCTACGCCACGCATAGAAAAAATCGTATGGGGCAAAAAACGAACCTGCTTTATTGTTTACACCATCGCTGATAACGCAAAAAGCATTGTATTTGAACAGTTCGGGAATATCTCTTCGGTAACGAACCGTCAATTGTTTGAACGCATCAAAAATGGTGGCTTCCTCACGTATGGCACTTTTAAACTCAAAAACCACCAAAGGCAAACCATTGATGTAAACTATTCCGTCAGGAATACGTTTTTCAGTGCTGATAATTTCCAGTTGATTGACAAACTTGTAAATATTGGTATCGGGCGGATATTGTTCTTCGGGTTCAGCTACAACAGAAATTAACTGTTTTGCATCGGGTTGACGGTGTTTATTTAATCCTGCAAAGTTTATGAGTTGAATGTAAATGTCTTTTTTGTTGCGGTCTTCTCTTTTAAGAATAAAACCGTCCGAAAGCATTTTTAAAAAGGTTTTGTTGGTTTCGTAAAGGTCGGATGCGGGTAACGATTTTAGTTGAAGAATAATAGAATTGGCTTCATTGATTGTAATTCCTTGTGATGAATATTGGTTTAAAAGAAAATTACGCAAATCTTCTTCAATCAAAACTTCATCGGGTTTGCGGGCAATGGTAATTCCCAAGTGGTGAGGAAAACCTTCCTGCCCCAACAACTCAGTAAAAGCCTTTTCTAATTTTTCTTCGGTGAATTTCATCTAAGATTGATTAATATTTTCCAATAACCTCTCGTACCACCAATTCTTTCTATTATTCCTTTCTCTTTAAGTAAATCTAAATGACCCTGAGCAGCAGAAACATTAATGTCAAGTTTTTCAGCAAGTCTTCTTTTAGTAAGTTTATTATCTTCTTTAATAAGACTTAAGACTTCTCTTTGCCTGTCAGTTAAATCATCGATTGGACCACCTATTGGACCACCTATTGGACCACCTATTGGACCACCTGTTTTTTCATTTTCAACCAATCCATCAACCAACTCATCAACTAACCCAACCTGACCATCTTCACCACTAACTTGTGCAGTCTTATAAAGAGCAACCATAAAACCACCATCTTTTTCAAGAATAGCAGGTTCAGGAAGACCATGCTCTTTACACGAATTGTATATTTTTAAAGTGCCACGACCCCATGTATCAATATATCCAGCCATAAAACAAGCTTTGGCAATTTTAGGGTTACGCGGACGTGAATTATGTTCTCCTTTCAATTCTTCAAGGGTTAATCCAAAAGGCAAGCCCCCTTCATTCCATATCGAAAGTTTGTCATCGTAAACACGCATTTGAATATCTGCTCCCATGTAAGTTCTGTGTACCAAAGCGTTAAGTAACATTTCTCGGAGGGCTGCCACAGGATATTCGTCTTTTTCAACACGTTGCATCCCGACAAAATCCACCGGTCGGGTTAAAAACTTATGATTAAGTTGTGCCTGAACTTCATCAAGCATCTGAACCAGGTTGCCTTCAACAATTTCATGAAATTTTAAATCGGTTGAATCTTTACCAAAGCGTCCGATTTTAACCTGTACATTGGGATAAAACCGGTTTGGGTCTTTTCCGAAAAGAACAATTGCAGCCCGTTTTAATTTACGCCCCTCGGTAAGTTGAAGTTTTTCCAATATTTGAAAAGCAGACAAGCCTTTTGTTTCCGGCATCCTGCCTTTTTCTTTGCTATCCGCAATGAATTTTGTAATGCTCGGTTCGTCAATATCCTTCATGGTGGCGCCTTCCTCCACCACATCATCCCAGGTTTTGCCTGCCTTTTTTAACAGGAATTCGTTAAGCTCAACACCTGTTAACTCCATTTTGGTGCTGCCCGTGCGGTAATAGTACCTGCCCCGTAACGAAACAGCCACAGAATACGGATTGACTTTGATTGAAATATATTTCTTTCCCTCCTTATCTTCCAACTGCACATCGCAGATTATCCCCATCGAATTGCGGATTTTATTGGGAATATCTTCCATGAGTTTTGCATAATTCGCCAGATGAACAACATTTCCCTTGTCATCAATACCAATGTAAATCATTCCGCCAATGGCATTGGCAAAACCGCATACCCATTTCAGGTAATCGTCGTGCCAGCTCTGCTTGTATTCTATGTTTTGTTTTTCAGCCATTATTCTGGTTTTTCTTCGTTGTCCCACATTTCCCTGTAAAACTGTATTTGTTGTGCAGTAGCCACCGGGTCAATATTGTAATAATAACGACAAAGTTTTTTGAATAAAAATAACACTTCATTGTCAAAAGCCACCTCGCAAAGCGCATCTAATGTATGTTCAATTGCATTTTTGTCGCTGCTGTTGGAATTTATTAAAATTTCAACTTTCGGTTTATAAACCAATAAAGTTTGTTTAACCGCTTCCTTTTGCAGCTCAACGACAGATTTTGCCAGGTCGTGTAAATCCTTATCCATTATTTGCTTTTTAGCTTTTTGGTATTTGTTTCAATCTTCTTCAGTTTCATCGTTTTCCAAATCTTTCATAAGCTCCTCCAACGAAGTTGTGTTTGCCATCTTTTCTTCATCGGTCATGTTGTTATATTCTTCAATACTTTTCTCCATGCTGTTTAGCTCTTCCTGTATTTCCGCTTCTTCAAAACCAACAAATGTCATTTCGTACAGGCAATGTGAAATGATTTCCAATTCAGAAAAATGCAGCAAACTTTCCGGGCTAATCTCCATGCCTAACCATTTATTCCAGGGAGTAAACTCAATTGCCTGCGAAAATTCTTCCTCTTCATTTTTCGGATTGGCATATTTTCCCGAAACATCTACATATTCTTCTCCATCAAAATCGTCTTTCTGATGCGCTACAACAATGATAATTTCTGAATCTTCGGGCTGCATAAACAAAAGCTGTTCAAATACTTTTTGGTATCCCGAAATGTTCTTTTCTTCACCGGGATACAATTGCAATAAAATTGCTTCAACACTTAGCCATGAATTGCTTTGTATGAGTTTTTTAAATTTCATGACACAGGCTCTTTTACAGTTTCCAATTTTTCTATCACACCCCGCATTAAAACCGGGCAAAGCGGTTTAATGGTATTTTTCAATTGCTCGTTAATTCGTTTACGGGTTTCCAAAGTGTGGTAAATGGTTACAATGGCTTCCTGAACTTTGATGTCGGGAATTGGTAATTTCACATTACACATGTCCGCCCAATCAAAAGTTTCTCTTGCACTGCCCCAGGAATGGAATCTTGCGTATCGGTCAAATTCACTTCTCTTAAAAAACAAAAACAAATATTCAGGCAACAATTCTGTTATGTCTTTTACTTTGAAAACAGTATAGGTACTTGAAACAAGCCCTGCTTCATCGTCTAAAAGTGCAATTGAAATTTTTTCTCCATTTCTTGAAGTAACGGAAACATAACCAAATTCTCTTGGACGAACTATTTTATAGTTTGATAAATCAAGTCGCTCTTTATTTGATTTGGTCTCCATAAAAACCTTATTTACACTTATGCCAATCAAGTTGTCAATAAGCAAATCTGAATTTCGTTCATCCGATTGCTCAATGTATTCGCCAAGCGTTTTTGGTTCTTCGGTTTTAATCAGGTTTTCAATGTAGGTATCGCAAATTAACTGCAAATCTGCAAGGCTGTTTTCGTATGTATTTTGGTTGTTGAGTAATCCATTGTAAAGAGAAACAAATTTCCGTTGTTCGTCAATGTCTGGGATAGGGATTTCAATATCGCAAAGCCGTTCCCAATCCAAACTTGCTCTTACGCTGCTATCACTGATAAACCAGCCGTATCTGTCTGATTCGGGTCTGTGAAACCACATCATCATATATTCGGGCAGTAACTCATTTTCGTCATTTACTTCAATTACTAAATAAGCTGGTGAAATTATGGCTGGCAATGTGTCTGTATAAAGTGCTATCCGAATTGTTTCATCTCTGCCAACCTGCATTGCACTGTACGCAAACTGCCCTTTTTGAATGATTTTATATTTAGATAAATCGGTTTCAGAAGTATTAGCAACCGAAGGCATAAAATTTTTGGTAATGTTTATTCCCAATAAGTTTGTAACCGCCAAGTCTTTGTTGCGGTTGTCAACCAAATGAATATAATCGCCAATTCTTTTAAAGCTCATAACCCAATACTTTAAAAGCGTTAATCAATTGTTCCTGCGATGCTTTTTCGTCTTTGAGTAATACTTTAAAATCCTTTTGGATGCGTTTCATTTCGCTGTCGAAATCAATTCCGCTGTCACGGTCAACAAATTCAATGTATTTGCTTGGCACCAAAGAAAAGTCGTTGGCTTTTATCTGTTCAAAGTTCGCTGAACAACAAAACTCAGGAATATTTTTGTAGGTGTTTTGCCAATTGGTTTGTTGCCAGTTATGGTAATTCTCCGCTATTTTTACAATATCTTCATCAGAAAGTTCGACAAACATTTTCTCAAATTCCTGACCCCAACGCCTTAAATCCATAAAAAGGATTTCTTTTTCACGGTTTCGGTAGTTTTTCATTTTTCCGTTTACTTCAACAGTCCGGGCTTTTTTGTTTTTGTTTACAATCCAGAGCGTAACACTAATGTCAGTTGTGTAAAAGGTATTTCGTGGAATAATTACAATGGCTTCAACCAGATTATTTTCAATGAGTTTACGGCGAATTTTATATTCTTCGCCATTTCCACTTAAAGCACCGTTTGCTAATATGAAACCTGCCACACCGTTTTCAGAAAGTTTGCTTACCATATTTAAAATCCACCCGTAATTGGCGTTGCTTTTTGGCGGTACGTCAAAACCTCTCCAACGTGGGTCGTCCAACAATTCATTTGCCGCTCTCCAATCTTTTTGATTAAAAGGTGGATTTGCCATAACAAAGTCCGCTTTCAGGTCTTTGTGCTGGTCGTTCAAAAAAGTGTCGGCGTGCTTTTCTCCAAGATTTGCAGAAATACCACGAATGGCAAGATTCATTTTTGCCAGTTTGAATGTAGTGGGCGAGGATTCCTGTCCGTAAATGGAAACTTCTTTTTTGTTTCCGTGGTGACTTTCAATAAACTTTACCGATTGCACAAACATACCACCCGAACCACAAGCAGGGTCGTAAATAATTCCCTTATACGGTTCAATCATTTCGGCAATTAGTTTTACAATTGTTTTGGGTGTGTAGAATTCTCCTTTTCCTTTGCCTTCGGCAATTGCGAACTTTCCGAGGAAATATTCATACACTCGTCCGATAATGTCCTGTTCTTTGTCTTTGAGCGTGTTTACTTTGTTGATTTCGTCAATGAGTGATGAAAGTTTGGAAGTGTCTAAACCCAACCTTGAATAGTAATTGTCTGGCAAAGCACCTTTCAATGCTTTATTGTCTTTTTCAATTAAGTGTAAAGCCGTGTCAATGAGTAGCGGCAACCCTGCACTGGATTGATTTTTCTTTTTGATAATAAAATTCCAGCGGGATTCTTCTTCCAGATAAAACACATTGTCCTTTGCGTAAAAGGCTTCCATTTCCAGATATTTTTCTTTGCCTTCAGCAATGAGTTTGGCTCGGTGTTCCTCAAATTTGTCACTTGCAAACTTTAAGAAAACAAGTCCTAAAACAACGTGTTTGTATTCAGCAGAATCTACACCACCTCTCAGCTTGTTAGCTGCTTCCCAAAGAGTCAGTTCAATTGGTTTTTCTTTTATTTCTTTCTTAGCCATTCTATATTTTAGTCCATTTATTAAAAAACCCAAAGATACTTAACTCTGTGGGTGCGTCGGCAAGAAAACAGCTCTTTTGCTCCCGAAAGCTTTCGGGATGGTTTTGCGTAGGGTTGTGCGGTTTGCAAATGTGCTGTTTTGTGCATTGGCTGTTCATTAGTTTTCAATTTTCTCTAAAAGTAGCAATTTGTCCTGTTTTTCTGTCTTACCCACTTGGCGGTAACGGTTGGTACATGTTGTCGGGGCGGATTTCGGAGAGCGTTCCTGTCCGAAGGACACGGAACTGCGAAACGAGAATCCGCAGTTGGCGTACCACCGAACCCCGCCCTGCAATATGTACTTTGTTACCAGCATGTGGTTTATTCTTTTATTCAACTGCTTTTGCTGAATCGTTTATCGAAAAGCTCTCATTTCGAGCAACTGTATTATAAAAGTTAATTACAATTTGGTCTCGAATGTCAAGAGAGTTAAATGTTTCAAGGACATTTGGGAATAAATTAATATAATCTGCGATAAAAATGCTGAATAGGAAAAAAGCTAATTTTAAATTAAAATTTGTCAATTCTAAGAATGATTCATCTCCTTTTTTAAACATATCCGCAAACTGAAATACAGAAACATTTGAAGGATGAGAATACAATGAAAAATAGGTATAAATATTTCCTAAAAGTCCTTCTTTGATTCCCATTTTATCGACAAGTTCATGCCAATGCAAAAAATTAACTTCTGTTCCATTAAATTCCAATAAATAATCCTTTTCCTTGAGCTTTGTTTTAATCTTGTTTTGGTTTTTTTCGTCCAAGTTTTTATACAATTCAATGGATTCTATTTCTTGAACTATTTTGTCAAGTTGTGCTTTCTCATTTTCATATTTTTCCTTGTTCTCTTCTGTTGTAATAACATCCTCAAAGCGTTGGCGATACTTAAGTCCAGCGTGAACCCAAAGTAAATACACGATGTTTTTTTCATCTTCGGTTTTTGTGTGTCGATAGATTAAATTAAACATTGCTACCGTTTCGTAAATATTTCGCACTAAAGAGGCAACAATTGTTGGGTCAATTATATTATTTAAAGTCGAACCGTCTTTAGCTTTATATGAAATACCTTTTACAATGCTTTTTAGATGTAGGGTTTTTGTCATCATCATTTGTAGAACCATTTTTGCATCTGCGTCTGAATGTTTATAAACTGGCTCGTCGTGATGATTTTTGACTGCATTAAACAGAAACTCAGTATAAATGTCAATCAAATCATAGCTGTCATTTATTGTTTTGCATTTGAAAAATCTTGTGCATTCAATTCTTAATTCTTCTTTTGTCATAACTTAGTTTTTAGATTAGCTGCCTTTTTTTCACCATGTCTAGTCCTAGAATACGGCTACAGGTTAAACATTAAATTAAGCTACATCATTAAACACCATATTTGGTGTTTTGTACCTTAAAGATAGATGAAGCCTTTTATTATTGTAAACTTTAATTGCACTTTTTGTTGCCCGCTTTGCATGAGCTGTTGAAAAGAAACATTGATCGAGGTAAAACTCGTCTTTCAATATTCCGTTAACTCTTTCAGCAATAGCATTTTCACAGCAATGTTTTTTTCTTCTGTCATGCTGATTTCTATGCCTTTTCTTTTTTAGCTCATTTACATACAAATGGCTGCAATACTGCACCCCTCTGTCGGAGTGATGTATAAGCCCGGCCGCTGGTTTTGAGTGCCACAGGGCCTTTCGGAGGGCCCGTAGGCACCCCGCCAGCTCCAGCAAATCGCTGAGGTCATATCCGATTATCTTCCGTGAATACATGTCCGTTATAAGGGCCAGGTAGCAAAAAGCCTTTCACAGTCCGGATATAGGTTATGTCCGAGACCCACACCTGGTTGGGCTTTGTAACCTGTACCCTTTTTATCAGGTTATTGTATTTGTGGAAATGGTAGGAGTTGGTTGTTTTGGCATAAGCCCTTTTGCGTTTTACCAGCATGTTATTAGCCTTAAAATATCAATAATGAATCTCTGCTGCTTAATATGTGTGAGTACGCGCAGGCAGCAGTGCTTCATGCAATTTGCGTACGCCAACCCTTGGTTGCACTTTACGCTCTTCTTTACCAGCTGTATTACCTTTGATTCAACAGACTTGTAACGTTGCCACCGCTGCTGGTATTTATAAAATGCATCACGTTTAAGGTTAAAGCAAGCACATACCTGACATGCTTGCTATACCTGTTTGTCTCGTTTTTGCAGCAGCCTTCATCAGGGCTTGATGTTTAAATTTTTTTTTAACTCATCCACGTTCTTATACCCCAAGTTTTTCTGCTGCTACTTCCAGGTATGAATCCAGGCCAACTTGTCAAGGTCTTTTCTTAATCAACAACTTCTTTAGTTGCTTGATTTCTTGCAAGGCTTTCAGACGGGATGTTTCTCCTTCTGTTTCCACTAGAATTCTTGTGCGTTCATTAAATCTTTCCGGTTGTAATTCTTTTACCCATTCATTTATGGTAGTTCGGTTAACGCCATAAATGTCTCCCAGTTCTCTCTTTGAATATTTTCCTGAACTAAGTTCGGCTAAAATTTTGAGTTTGAATCCCTCGCTGTATCTTCTAAGATACCATCATTTTTATACATACTTGCTACATTTTGTAGCCTTTTTTTAGGACGGGTCAGTATTACACACAACGGTGGCGGTATGAAATCGTTAGATTGCGGGTTACCAGTCCAGTTATATTGAACTTGATGTGTGGTAGAAAGTTCGGATAACCACCTAAACCCCAATATTTTATACCGCGTGTTACCCACAGTTATTCCTTAAATAGCTTCACTTATCCGAATGTGTTTTTCTATCTCTGGTCGCCATTGTTCTTGATTTGACATTGTATCACAAATCTTCTCGTGAAAATATACCTGATACCAAGTTTTCTTATGAAACTCACAAACATTCTTATATACTTTCTCAGAATGTATCATTAATTTCATTATAAATTCTTCTTTCGGTTCTCTATGGTTATTTATTACTTGGCTCAAACTTACTGGAGCAACATCAATATCCTCTGCGAAAGTACTTCTCTTAGAGTAAATTGAATCTATATATAATTTTAGAAAGTTTGAAAAATAATTATGATTATCATAAACCGGATGTTTAATATATTCTTCCATTTTCAATTTCAATTGCAAAAGTTTAGCCTTAGTAATTTGGTCTTTTGAAAGATTTTTCATCCTTTTTAAACGGGCTTCCATTAAAGCAGTGGCTTCAGATTCATACTCCTTATTTGATTTATATCTCGAATCTAAACCGTATTCTGTATCCATAATATTTATTTTATTATCAGTCATAATCGTATAAATTTATTAAGTCTATAATCTCAGGAACTTCTATGCTTAAAGTCATGCCTGTAATATTCATGTTGTATTTGTCAATATAGTGTTGGGCAATTTGACTTTTAGGTCTAAGAGAAACGCACGCCAGTTCTCCAAATTCTCGAATTGCAATTTTTGCTACAAATGCAATTAAGTTTCCTGTAATTCTATCGTATCTTTTTTCATTTCCTTTGTTTTCTTTTGAAACTGTTAAAAGTCTGATATGTATTCTCCATTCTTGAGGAATATTTTCGATGGAAACAAGTCCAAGAATATCACTTGAACCCTTAATCTGCAATTTGTATACCTCATGATTCTTCTCAATTTTCCAGTCAAAAAAATACCTGTCTTTTCTTAAAATTTTAAATTCATCAATTTCAACAGGTAAAATGTCTACCAAATGTTTTTCTCCTGTTGATATTTCAATAATATTCATTCGACAAATATATGAAAAGTTTACATATTACGGAAATTATCAACGTAATATTTACAGATTTCGGAAATTCATTCTAATTGTGGGTAACGGTCACTTGTATGTGGTCGGGCGGGATTTCGAAGAGAAATCCTGTCAGACCCGCAGGAAAGTGGGCGACAGGTCTGACTTGTCAGACCGCTAAAGCCCCCGCCTGCCATATACAATTTGTTACCGGTAGTTGTTTAATCTTTAAATTTTTTGTCTGTAGAATCATATGTTATTGAATCAAGATATTCTAGAATATTTATGAGACCTTCATACTCTTGCTCATAATTTGACAAGTCCTTTTTATTTTGATTATACCATTCTGTTGAGTCGGCACTTGCATGTACATTTTTATGTCTATTTCTGACAATCTCATTAAGGAATGTGATATCTCTTTCTGAATATTTAGTTCCCTTGCCAGACAAAATATCAACCCCTAATTTATCTTCAAACAATTCTTTAATATTTTTAAATTCAGGATTATTAAAGCCTTTCAATTGTTCTTCCAATGCTAATAAGGTTGCCTGATTATCTCCACGCATAACACAACAATTATAAATTATGTGTTTAACGCTGCCCTCAAGAAATCTTGTAGCCATTACATAAACTGTCAAATTGAGCAATGATTGTATTTTTATAGCCGAGTGGGACTCGAGTTTATGCTTTTGAACAGCTTGAATAGTTGAATCAAGATTATGCTTGAATGTTTCTATGTCAGGTGATTCAAATGCCATTATTTTAGACCTAAAAAATAATTTCTTGCAATTGTAATCCTGCCTTTAACACTTGTCTCTGTTGAAGTTCCAGATATTACATATTTAGCAAATTCTTCATCAGCTACTAACTTTTTATGCTTTGTTTCTAAATCCGTTATTTCCTTTCCCTCCATTAATATTTGCGCAATACTTACCATTACTGCATCGCAAACAGATTTATTCACAGTTCTAGTAATACGAAAAGCATCTTCTCCAATTTCAGTATTTAGAATATCAACAACTGAGTTAAATAACTCTCTGTCCAACGCAACTTTTCTGTTCTTTTCCTGAAAACGACTTAAAAATTCCCGCATTGACGGTTGATATGAATTTAAGGAATCTAAAAGCGCATAAAATCTAAGTACCATTTCTACATCCCTTAACCGACGGTCTGGGTAAGTTTTGCCCAATAATTGTCTCCAATCCTCATTTTTATTCAAGTCAATTAATTCGTCATTCAAAGTGCCATTGTACACACAGTTTCTAACTTCTTGGTCAGTTAGTGTCATTCCTCCTGTATTTAGCCGATGAAAAATATCGTGAACAACTCTTGGATTTGCATCAATGTCTTCGATTACAGTAGTATTTAAAACTGCATTCCTAATTCTTCTCTTATTCTTTTCTTCTAATTCATTGTATGTTTTTCCATCCCAATCTCGACCTTCTAATTTCCGTAATCCAAAAATCTGTTCTTGTCCATTTGTGATGAATTTGCCATTCATGAAAAAATAGACTGATTTCAAACGTTGTTGTCCGTCTATTACTTTATAGGTTTCATCTTCTTTACTTTTTCCTAAAAAAATACTTGGAATTGGTAATCCGATTAAAAGCGAGTCTATGAATAGACTTGCCCTATTCATATCCCAAACAAAATCTCTTTGGAATTCAGGTTTTAAATCAATCTCTTCATTATCGATTTTAAACTTTAGTACTTCCACAGTATTTGCAATGTTGTATGAAACAATTTTAGCAAGTTCGTCTGGAGTCGATTCACTAATAGGTTCTGTTTCTTCACTGTCAAATTTGAGTTCTTCTTTTGATTCTAATTCATCCATATTTTATTTTTTTTTGTTTTTTCTTTTTCTTCACAATGTCTAGTCCTAGAATACGGCTACAGGTTAAACATTAAATTAGCTACATCATTAAACACCATATTTGGTGTTTTGTACTTAAAGATAGATGAAGCCTTTTATTATTGTAAACTTTAATTGCACTTTTTGTTGCCCGCTTTGCATGAGCTGTTGAAAAGAAACATTGATCGAGGTAAAACTCGTCTTTCAATATTCCGTTAACTCTTTCAGCAATAGCATTTTCATAGCAATGTTTTTCTTCTGTCATGCTGATTTCTATGCCTTTTCTTTTTAGCTCATTTACATACAAATGGCTGCAATACTGCACCCTCTGTCGGAGTGATGTATAAGCCCTCGCCGCTGGTTTTGAGTGCCACAGGGCCTTTCGGAGGCCCGTAGGCACCCCGCCAGCTCCAGCAAATCGCTGAGGTCATATCCGATTATCTTCCGTGAATACATGTCCGTTATAAGGGCCAGGTAGCAAAAGCCTTTCACAGTCCGGATATAGGTTATGTCCGAGACCCACACCTGGTTGGGCTTTGTAACCTGCACCTCTTTATCAGGTTATTGTATTTGTGGAAATGGTGGTAGGAGTTGGTTGTTTTGGCATAAGCCCTTTTGCGTTTTACCAGCATGTTATTAGCCCTTAAAATATCAAATAATGAATCTCGCCAAGCTTAATATGTGCAGTGTCAAAAGCAGGCAGCAGTGCTTCATGCAATTTGCGTACGCCAACCCTTGGCTGCACTTTACGTTCTTCTTTTACCAGCTGTATTACCTTTGATTCAACAGACTTGTAACGTTGCCACCGCTGCTGGTATTTATAAAATGCATCACGTTTAAGGTTAAAGCAAGCACATACTTCCGACATGCTTGCTATACCTGTTTGTCTCGTTTTTGCAGCAGCCTTCATCAGGGCTTGATGTTTAAATTTTTTTTAACTCATCCACGTTCTTATACCCCAGTTTTTCTGCTGCTACTTCCAGGTATGAATCCAGGGCCAACTTGTCAAGGTCTTTCTTAATCAACAACTCTTTAGTTGCTTGATTTCCTTTTGCAAGGCTTTCAGACGGGATGTTTCTCCTTCTGTTTCCACTAGAATTCTTGTGTTCATTAAATCTTTCCGGTTGTACTTTTTACCCATTCATTTATGGTAGTTCGGTTAACGCCATAAATGTCTCCCAGTTCTCTCTTTGAATATTTTCCTGAACTAAGTTCGGCTAAAATTTTGAGTTTGAATCCCTCGCTGTATCTTCTTAAGATACCATCATTTTTATACATACTTGCTACATTTTGTGTAGCCTTTTTTAGACGGGTCAATTTGTTGCATTAACGGTAAATTGTATGTTACGTAGGGGATTTCGGAGAGCGTCACTGTCGACCGTTACACTTTTATTTGATTAAAGCTACGATGCTCGAAAACCGCTAAAACCCCTATGGAATATACAAAATGTTAACGCCTGGCATTGTTTTTCTTTTTAATAATTCAATCCAAAAGCCCAAAGTGGAATTACATTGAGATAACCATATTCGATGTCGTCTTTCACTATAAATGATTTGCCGTCTTTGTCAATCTGGTTCTGTTGCTTATTTTTTCCACCAACTTCAAATGTGTAATCATTAATTACAAAATCTGATTTTTTTGAAGAAATTACTTCATTTTTTACTCTCATTTGATTAAAAAAGAATGTTTCTCGTATATTTCCAATATTTGATTTTTCTCCAACCAAATTGAAAATGATATTTGTATTGTCTAAATACACTTTATCTACTTTTCCTAATCCTCTAATTCCACCCGTTTCGTTGCGTAACTGTCCAATTAATCCAGCTTTTTCCATATATGAAAAATAATCATCTAAGGAATTCCTGCTTACATTAATCATTTCTGATATTTTTGAAAAATTAGGTTTGAAAGGTACGCTTTCTGCAATTATAGAAAGCAGTCGTTTTAGTTTCCGACTTGTCCCTACATTTAGGTTTGCATATTGCGGAATATCAGATTCTAGTGTTTGAACGATAATTTGTCCTAAACGCAAATTGATTTCATCTTCCAATCCAAATGGATAATATCCTCGTTGCAAATATTCATTAAATAGTGGTAATGGGTGTTGAATATTCTCAAGTTTTACTTTATTGTTTATGATTTGTTCCAAAGAAAAAACTTCTATATCGTAATTATGAAATAGTTTCAAATATTCACGAAACGACAATCCTTGTAATTTGTAGATAATTGCACGACGACTTAAATCGGCAGAGCCTTTAAGAATATCAAGAACCGAAGAACCTGTAAATACAATTTTTAAGGTTGGAAATGAATCGTAAATGTTTTTTAGTTCTCGTGACCAGTCGGTATATTTGTGAATCTCGTCAATAAATAAATATTCTCCCGCATTTTTGTAGAAGTCTTCAGCTAAATCAATCAATTTATTTTCGCCAAAATACATATCATCTGCAGAAACATATAAGGCTTTTTGGCTATCTAATTTTTCTTTGATATGTTGGAGAATCATTGTGGTTTTTCCAACACCACGAGCGCCAATAATTCCGATCATGCGGCTTTCCCACGAAACATTATCATATAAATAACGCTTAAAATTCGTTGTCGTATTTTGTAAAAGTGTCTCAAATTTCTGATATAGAGTTCTCATAATTTTTAAACCATTTTTTACAAATATACAAAATGCACAACGTATTTAGCAAAATACAAATAAAAGTGTTCATCGAAATGTGCAATTTGCGTAATTTTTGCTTGGCGTTAACGGTTGGTACATGTTGTCGGGGCGGATTTCGGAGAGCGTTCCTGTCCGAAGGACACGGAACTGCGATGCGAGAATCCGCAGTTGGCGTACTACCGAACCCCGCCCTGCAATATGTACTGTGTTACCGCCTGGTGTTTTAATATTGTTTCATTTTTCGAAGTTTGAAAATAAATCCTCAATTAACTTAGAATTATCATCTGCCCCAAACCTAAACTCTTTCCAATCGTCTTGATGAGCCTCTGCTTCTGCTTCAGCGTTCATATTGATTGAAATTAAATCTTCAACGTCAATTTCCTCAACTGGGTTTTTTGATGGATGTAAGTCTTTACTTAAGAGGAATTTATCATTAAGTTCATAATATCTCCCTGTTACAGTTTCTTCCATTTTCTGAAAATCATTGTCTGAGAATACATTGTTTTTCTCTTGTTCTATGATATCTTGAGCTTCAGATTCATATATTCGGTTAATAGCACCATAAACAGTGTCTTCCCAATATTCATTAACTATATAATCCTCATAGTCTATTTCTAAAGTATCGAAGTATTCTTTAATACTATCTAATTCAGACTCTTCTTTTACTGCTGAGATAGCCTTGTACGCAATTAAATCCCAATTAGATTTGAAATAATCATAAACGTTGTTTCCTTCCTCGGTATTTTCAAAAATTGAAATTAAGTCACTCAAAAAATTAATAGTCGTGTTCTTCCAGTCAATTTGTTCTAACTTTTCAAGAATAAGACTGTCGATAAAATCTTTATTAACATTATTACGGTATTCTGAGAAAAGAAAAGCATATCTAATTAAAAGGTTGTTTAAATCAATGTTATTTGTGGATTTTAGCTTTTTTGAATTTGCATGTTCAATGAATTTTCTAGTTTCATTAATTTCAATCGCAATGAAGTACTTGGCTTTTCGCTTAATCTTAAATACGTTAAGGAATTGCTCAATAAAAACAAATGATTCAATCAGCCTCCATTTTTCTGAATTGTTTTTATTGAAGAATTGAATCAAATAGTCTCTCAAAGAAGGGTTTATATAGTTTACATGACTTTTTGTTCCCCACTGACTATAAAATGAATTAGTAATATATCCACTCAATAAATTTTTAAATGAGATATTGAATATATTCACTCTTCTTGTAAATCCGTACTTAATTACTTCATGGTTTATCCGTTCATCAAAAGCTTCACTCAAAATTTCTTTATCGACATTTCGTCCTAATGTTAATAGAGTGAATAATAAATATTTTTCTTCTTCACTTAATTGATTTGTAATTGCTGAATCCCAAATTTCACTAGGATTTTCAAGATGATATAAAATGAAGTTAAAATATTCATTTGTTTTCAAATGATTTACATTCTGGAGTAGGGTGAAGAACTCAATTAGTCGAGGATTGTAATTCCGATGATGAATGATTTTTAAGTAATTTTTGTCTTTAAAAATTTCTTCAATGAAATCTTTAGGTAAATCATTAAAATAAAGATGATTGTATAATATTTTTGCTTTCTCGTATTCATTATAATTTGAAATTTCTATTTCATATTTTAAGGAATCTAGATTTGCCCTTTTCAGTTTTTCATGAATGCTCCTTGCCTGATTTAATATTGTTGTTCGAGTTGTTAAAACCAAGTATTTGTTCGGGGTAAGTTTTACTCGTTCTATGAAATTTACTATTGATTTATCTGTGTTTCTGGAATTAATAATTTCTAAGTAGTTACTCCCAAGAAAATCATCAAAATAGAAAAGTTGTTTAACATTGACATCACTGTCGAATAAGTCTTCTCCTTCTCTAATTTTATCATCAATATATACTAATCGAAAATCATTCGATAGAAGTTGATATGTGATTAAATTTGCCAAGGTTGTTTTTCCAATTCCAGGGACACCAGTTATTAGTAAAACTTTATGGTTGTTTAGCTTTTCTAACGATTCATTGTAATTCTTATTAACAACATAAAGCCCGATGTTCTTTTTTATCTTTTCAGCAATAAAAGCAGACCTTCCGTCAATACCATTATTTATGATTTTTTGAATAATGTTGGTATTAGAAAACCATAGTTTAAAATGTTTCTTTTCTACATCTTCATATTTTGAGATTAGGGTGTTTAAATCTTCGCACCCAAAAATATCATTCGTGGTTTTTACGTGAGGATTTAAAATCGTTTTTAATTTTTCTTTGTCAGATGGGGAAAGTCCAAGTGAAGTGACAAGAAGGTATCTTTTGGGTGCTAATTTGTCAACTTTTGGTTTTTCATTTGTTCTCAGGGTATTCGAAAGTTGGTTAAATCCTGACTTTAAATAATGTTTTACTTGAACAATTATCTCATTCTCTGAATTATTTGTAGAATATCTGAGGTCAATTCCTTTATCCTTTCCTGATTTAAAACTTTGGAAATGAACTTTAAATTCTCTTGAAAAAAGGTCACAAACCAGAACTTCTAAGTCTTTATCATTTATAGTTGAGAAATCGTAATTTGCCATATCAAGTTAGTTCGGATAACGTAATTTTCAATAAAAGTTTGCTGTCTGTTACTCTCTCTTTTACACTTGGCGGTAACGGTGGTGGCATGTTGCGGAGCGGATTTCGGAGAGCGTTCATGTCCGCGAGGACTGAACGGCGATGCGAGAATCCGCGGCTGGCACACCACCGACCCCGCTCTGAAATATGCCACGTGTTACCGCCAGTATTTTAATTTCTTTTTATAAATCATTTAAAATCATCATTATGAAAACACAATTTAATTTAGAGTATAATCTTGTTCCTCTTCAATCACTGTCAGATACGCATCAGCATAAATTAATAGCTTTTTTTGGGAGTCCGTATGATGCTCAATCCACGGATAATTTAAAGGTCTGTAAAAGTCTGTCGGAAAAGGAAAATTTTTTAAGTCCTTGTATAATTGAGTCCAAATGTCAACTCCCTCGAAAAATGCAGAAGGCACTTTGCGGAACGTGCAGTCAATTGTCTCCCGAAAGTATTTCTTTTCCAATCTTGAATTCTCATTTGAACGAAAATAAATCAGGTCATAAATGCATGTGTCATCAGATTGCCCTGATGAATCAGTGTCGGAAGAAGTCTGGTGGTCAACCGTTATCGAATAGTCAAGTCTATAAATGGATGCAAGATGTTTTAATAACTCTAAAATATTAAATCGGTATGATTTTGCATTCTCTTGTCCATAATAGCAGACAAAAACGTTTAGCTGCCAGCGTTTTTTCCGATTTGATTTTCTTTTTAGTTTACTTGTCATTTTTCTTCAATATTGGCGGTAACGGTGGTGCATGTTGCGTACCGGTTTGCGGGAGGTTTCCTGCACTGTGTGGCAGGAAAAAACTGCGTGGAACCGGCCTCCTGGGTTTCTCTTACCCAGGTATGCAATATGCACATTGTTATGGTTACGTTTTTTAATTTTTCCTCCTCTCCCATTTAAAAACGGGTGTTTTGAAAACCAGTCCGCTATCCCAAACTGCCACTTTAAAATACAGAATATTAACTTTATACACGTATAAGGATAGTCTACTGTATTGTCGGATTTTTAAGTCGTTAAATGGTTTAAAATTTTTCTTCTGTTTGGTTATTATTATAAATTTTAAATTGTTGCTCCAATTCAAAAAATCTCCTCTAAATCTAACACTTTTTTTGAATTTATGTAAAATGTTTTACTATACTTCTATTGAAATTCAATATGTTCGGAACAAAAAAACTTGACTTTGTCATTTTTTTTCCCGAACTTCCGTTCAGTCGTTGTTGACGTTCGTACACGTCATGAAGCAAGTCTTCAACGGTGACTACCGTTCCAGCGACTGGAAGCCAAAATTACCATTTGGCTTTTTTAATTTCAATCCATTCAAAAGAACATTTTACATCTTAAAAATCCAGTAATCGTGGCTGTTTCCCACCCCCCCCCTGGGGTTCAAAATGAACCATAACGGTAAATTGTAAGTGGCGTAGCCGAATGCGTGAAGTTTCATTTTCAAGATGCCACAATATTGATGCGGGATGCAGGCTTCCAAATATGCACTTTTCCGGCTATGACATTTACAAAGTGTTAGCAACTGGGTTTTGTTTTATCATCAAAATTAGCCATATTTTATCAAAGTCTGTGGAAGTGTTGTACAATGCTCTAATTTATTTTTGAAGGGTGGGGAATCCTAATGACGCCTTAGCGGCAAGTGTGAGGGAAATTTGTAAGCTTATTGACAAGCTTTGGCTATGTGATGGGGTGTGGGGCTTGCCAATGTGCTTACAAATAGGGCAGGCATAATTGGTTAACTCTTAATTGTTTTGCCGAGTGCTTCGAGTAGCTGCGGATTGTCTTCTAATCCGATTTTTGCTACTGCATAGAACTCGCTCATCCAATCGTCCATAGTTGCAAAAGCTGCATCTTTGGATTTTGTCGCATCCTGTGATTCTCCCTTCTCTTTTAAATACTCTGCTCGTGCTGCTTCCAATTCGGTTACTTTGGTATTAGCTGCTGTAATATCTTCAACGGTGATTTTTAGCTTTGCTAATTGAGTTTGAATTGTCGTATTGGCTGCTGAAACGGTGTAAAATTTCTTTACTGTTTCTAACCATTTTACATAGGCTTTGGGTAGCGTACCTGTAATTGCCAATTTTCCGGCAGTAATAGTATCGTTGCGGAATACGACCTTAGCTTTCTTACGGTGTAATGAATAGATTTTCTCTAATTCAGCTTTTTTACCTGAAAAATCGGCATAGGCTGCTGACGTTTCATCATCTTCTGTTTTGTTTAGGTCATAAGCATTACGGGTTGTTTCTAAAAGAGCTTTTCCCTCATCAATCCTGGCACTGTCGTAGCCAAGGTCGGCAAGGACTGATGCAATTTCTGACTGATTTGTTGCGTTTTCGAGAGCTACACGATATTGTTCGAGTGTAGCGGCATCTGTTAGTTTGCTTGTAATTGCCATAAATCTGATAATTTTAAAATTAGTTATAAATGAAAACTATGTTTTTGATATTTCTTACGGATTTTTCCTCGTTACTTTTGTTTTTTTCCTCATTTCCCGGACATTTTTCGGCGTTTCCTGTGTATTTTTTCCCTATGATGACGGAGCAGGCTGTATTGCTTTTCTATTTTTCCTTAATGCTTTTGCATTTTTTTTTGTTGATATTCTGTTTTTACCTGTTTCCAACAGCTTTTTCGGAGATGCCGAAAACTTTTTTGGCAATGGGCACAAATTTCAATAAGAAAAAAAGTATCAGTATCCTGCACAAAATTAATTGATTAGAAATCCAGCTTATCGAAAAGGTTTACCATATCTTCTTTCCCGGCAGCTGCCGTTGAATGAATAGAAATGTATGTATCGTATTCAGGAACCTCAATAACTAAACTGCCCGTACCTCTTTTCCCATCTTTACCTGGTTTGAGATAGTAGTGACATTTTTTGTTCTTGTGAATAAATTGTTCGTAGCCGCTATATTCGCCTGCCGCCTTGTTTTGGCGGGATTCTGCCATGATAAAAACATAGTGAAAAAGGTTCTTGCTGAGCGTTGTACCGTGTATGCCCTCTTTGCTTTCGAGAAAAATTTTGGAGTAACCGTCAGTCTGAACAAGGCGGTCAACGGCTTTCTCGAATTTTTCAAAAGGGTAGTTTACCGGTACTATTTTTTTCTCCTCCTGGTCAGTATCGCCTGCAGTGCTTTGCGATACCCCGAAAATGAGCGTTAAAGCGATGATTAGATATTTTCCTTTCATTTTTTGTTTTTTAAGCCATTCTTTTATTCGGAGCGCGACCTGAAGTCGCACTCCGAATTCACCCCGAGTTTATCTCAATATTATATTTTCAAAAATTTAGTTTATCGGCTATGGAGAGCATTGTTTTTTTGTCCATATCGGGCATGGTTGTAATCACGATATACATATCATAGGCCGGGTACTCAATGACCAAGGCAGTCCCTTCGGTTTCTTCGTCGTCAATTTCGCCATAATAGCAGGTGCGCCCGTTGTGGGTAAATTTTTCAAAACCTTCTTCCACGTTGTGGTCGCTGTTTTTGCGCGAGGTGGCTACAATCATTATCGACGAGGCAAAGCCTTTGGTGTAAGTGGCGGCGTGTATGCCTTCCATCGAATTAACGCCAACACGCGAAAAGCCGGGATAGGTGAAGCCTTCTACCGCTTTTTTGAATTTACTGAAAGGATATTTTACCGGAACGGTTTCTTCATCGTCTTCCTCATCCTCCATATCGCCCATGCCGCCCAGGGCTTCCATTAAGCTGCCAAAACCTGAAGCTTCCTGCTGTGCGCTCACATCCTGGTATTTTACATTGGCGGGCGGGGCGAATTTTGAAGCGGAAACTGCCGTACCCGGCTTAAATTCAGAAAACATCTCTTTGGTTTCAATTCCCATAAGTTTGCCTTCGGTTTTAAGGGCGGCACCTTTGTAAACCCATACTTTCGTACCCATCAGCGAAACTACATCGCATTGGTACCCGCCAAGCGTTTCCGTACCGAGCCGCTTCCCGCCCATGTCTTCGAGCAGTTGATTGGCAAATTCTTCCTGTTCTTTTTCGGTCATGCCGTTGGCTACATCTAGGGCATCGGCAAAGTTTGGCACTATACCTTTCATACCGCTATTTTCAATGTAATTTATAGTCCAGAACCGGTCTTTGACTATAATATGAAGCGCATCTTTTTTCTCTACATTCTTAATGCCGAACATTTTAGTCGTGGTGGTGGATTTTTCGTGTTCGGCGGTTTTTTGCCCGTAATTGTCCCACCAGATTTCTTTTGTCCCTGCGGTGCTGCCCGAAAGTTCTAATTTCAGATAGCCCGATTTTACGGCGTATTTTTTCGCCTGTTGCGCCATGCCTGTTGCTGCAACTCCCAACAACAGGATTACGCACAATAGTGTTGATTTTACAGTTTTCATTTTTAAATTATTTTATGGTTATAATCAATGTGATTTTAGATAGTGGGTTTTCGTAGTCATCGCCCGGTTTCATCAGGAGATATTCCACGGTGTGAACGCCTTTGCCGAGGTAAGCGGCAGGGATTTGGTCGCCAAACGGAGAATTTAAGCCGTCGGTAGAGACATTCATGCCCACGGGTTTGCTGTTTGCCATTGTCGCTATCCACGCATCCGAAGCGTTTACAAAGTCTTCATTGAACGATATTTCCACTTCTATCTTTTTATCTTCCGTTGTTTCTATTTCCGTTTTTGAAGGATAGGCCAATTTAAATTCATAGTCCACCTTAAAATCAGGGTCTTGCATTTTCAGACTTAGAATATCTTTTTTTGTGTTTTTGCTGTTTGGCGCAAAGGCTTTTATTTGTCCTTTTTTATCGGTTAGTAAAAGCACGCCGAGGGTGTCTTCAAAACTTGTTGTATTCGCGAAAAACCAAACATCATCGGCTACTTTTTTATGCGATTTTACTTCGGCATCGGCATCCATAAATTTATCTAAGAATGCCCTGAATTTCATGGCATCAGCATCGGTTTTAAGCGCAAATTCCGATTTTACGGCATCACGATACAACTCATTTTCCAATAGGTAGCTTTTGTCCTGTACAGGGGTGTACTCTTCCCCGTTTTTAATAATAAGGAAGGGATATGTGCCGGTACTCTCCATATCGTCGTATTTTTCGGAAACGGTAAGCTCGCCGGTAAGCATTTCGAGTTTGCCGAGCTTGTATTCCGGCGCGGGCGAAGTCGTGAACGAATAGTCGGCTTTCTTTTTTAGTTCCTGCAATACCAGTTCTTTGTCTTCTGCCGAAATCGAAAAATCAGAGAGGTCGGTATAGCTTGCATCCTCGTTGCGTTTGGCTTCTTCGGGCATTTCAAACTTTATATCGTATTGCATTTCGATATTTTCAATTGTGCCGTTACCGGAGCAGGTGAGAACAAAACCATCGGCGCCGAAAAAACCGCCATCGGAAGTGGTAAAATACCATTTGTTGCCAATATTAAAATAGTAGCCAAACGAAAGCCCGTTGTTCAGGGTGCGAAAGAAAGAACTCAGGGGCACTGCATCTTCGTAGGTTTTGATTTTCGCGCTCAACGCCTCCCGAAATTCGGGAGAACTGTATAAGTCCTGCATGTTGTTGAAAAGGGTTGTTCTGTTTTTATCTTTCAGAATATAGGTGCCGGCAATCTGCGTATCGTTATACGGATTACCGAGATTAACGGCAAGCGCCACATTGATAATATCGGCATTGAAGAATCCCACTTTATCCTTCAACACAACAGGGTAGGTTTGCAGCTTCACGGAGTTATCGAGGAAACTTTCCGGGCTTTGGGCGTGGGCGTAAATTGCCATGCTGAAGAATAGAAATAGTAGTAATTGTTTCATATTTGTTTTTAGTTTTTTGTCCAGATTCGTGTATTTAAATTCATTTCGTGTATAATTATTTCGATGAGGCTGAACAGGCAATACATTTCCTCCACATCGGAAAATTTTACACTCTTTTTAACGCTAGGTTCAAAAAGCTCTTTGCTGAACGATACGGCGCAATAAATTCTTTCGCCGATAAAAGAGAAGTGCATGGGGCGATTAATGCGTTTTTGTATGTCCGCCATTGCTTCCATCATTGTTGGGGTGAGTATATACCTTGCCTCCTGCTGACTTGAACTATATACTTTAAAGGCTTTTTCAAATTCAGGATTTTCGAGTTTTACCAGTTCGCCCCGGCTGCTGTCTTTCTGGAACTTTTGGGCAAATTTGCCAAACCTTTTCTCCGCGGTGTCGGGCAATACAAAGGTTTCGCCCTCTATGTGCTTGTTAAAATCGGCGTGGAAAAAAATCCCCTGGAAAATGGTATGCCATTCGGTTTGTTTTTTACCGTCATCATCGGTCGATTCCGTTTTATATTCCGTTTTTAGTTCGGAAAATTCAAAATCGGTTTTTTCAATGCTTCCAGAAACAAAGTCATCGCCGCCATAGCGTTCGCAGCCACGTTTGAAGAGTTTACTTTC
The DNA here is from genome assembly GCA_041393215.1 of Draconibacterium sp. Classification (GTDB taxonomy): domain Bacteria; phylum Bacteroidota; class Bacteroidia; order Bacteroidales; family Prolixibacteraceae; genus Draconibacterium. The sequence goes on along the minus strand of JAWKKP010000034.1, from coordinate 25,453 downwards.
CGTGTATTTTTCTTCTGAAATGTGCCTGTTGGGGTCGTAGCCGTATTCGGGATTTATGAGTTCGATAATCTTCTTAACGACTTCTTCCTTGTACCTTTTCCTGTACTTTGTAGCGTATCTGGTCGCCCCTGTTCCACCAAGAATAATTGCGCCTAATACTAAAATAATGCCCCAGCCACCTATGAACGAAAAAGAGAGGAAAGCGCAAATTGCCAAAGCCACAGCCCCCGTATAGAAGCGTTTTATTGTTTTGCGTTCTTTTTCAATGCCTTCCAGTTGGGGTTTTAAGCGGTTTTCGTAAAGCTCTTTTAGTTTTTCCAATTCGTTCATGGCTGTTAATTTTTAGAAGATTAAAAAAGGCTTTTCACATCCACGTTTTGCCGCTCGGTTTCGGGAATAACGAATACTTCTTTTTTGGTCATTTTCATCATTCCGGCAAGAATGCTTTGCGGAAAGGTCTGTATGCCGTTGTTGTAGTCGGTAATCACGGCGTTGTAGGTGCGGCGAGCCGCCGAAATCTGCGATTCTACCTCGTTGAGGGTACGTTGCAGGTTGATGAAGTTTTCGCTGGCTTTCAGGTCGGGGTAGTTTTCTACCGCTATCATAATGCTTTTCATCCCTGCCGAAATTTGGTTATCAAGGGCTACTTTTTCGTCCGCGCTCAGGTTGCCGTTGGTGGCTTTGGCACGCATTTCGGTAACTTTTGCCAACAATTCTTTTTCGTGGGCGGCATACTGTTTTACCGTTGCCACGAGGTTGGGAATCAAGTCGTAGCGTTTTTTCAGTTGTACGTCCATGCCCCCAAAGGCGTTATCTACTTCGTTGCGGCGGCGGATTAAGCCGTTGTACATGGCTGTAATAATGATAGCGATCAATACTACTGCCGAAATGATGATGATTAGTGTTGTGTTCATTGTTTTTATTTATCCGTGCGCTACGCACGCGGTTATTGAAATTTGCCCCCTCGTGGACTTAAAACTTATTTTGTAAACTTGTCCATAAAATCAAGCCCCTTTTTAATATTTTGGTATTCGGGGCTGTCCTTGTCGCCTTCCTGTTCCATTTTATCTTTTACTTCGCCGATTTTGCTTTTCATACCGCTAATGGTGTAGCCTATTTCTTTGGTTTTGCCAAAAAACTTCTTAACCCTGCGGATAGCAAAGAATATTATTAAGCCAATGACCACAACGGGAAACAGAATGTGTATGAACTTGGGCATTTCTATCACTTCTCCTCTATTGAAATCGTCATCCATAAACCCGCTGGCCTCACCGTGATATTCGTCAAGGCTGTCGGCTTCGGTATAGGCCTTCTCATGGTTTGATGAATTGCTTATGGCAATGCCTTGTTCTTTAAACCGTTCAAACTCTTCCTGTGTTATCCCCAACGCTTCGGGATTGTCTATTTCCACGCTTCGGTTTTCAAGCTTTTTAAGGCAAGCCATTAAACTGCCGTGTTGGGCTTCGGTCAGGCTTTCGCCCATATTTTCCGCCTGCCTGATACAGTCCTCCATTTTGCCCTGTGCTTTCGCGAAGCCTATGGCAATGGTTCCCATTTTCAAACTTTGCGTCAGGCTAAGGGAATCCGATTCGCTTTTAAGGGCTACACGGGCTAATTTCACTGTTGCCGCGCGGCAATCGTTTACCGCATCGGTCATGTCGGCAATCAATGCTTCCACCTGTGGGTTTCCCTGTAATTCGGAGGGTATTCCGAGCGGTACTTTTTCGATTTTACTTCCCGAACAGGCGTACAGCAAAAGCGTAATGCCCAGTAGTAAGTGTAAGATTGTTTTGTCCATAAGTGTTTTTTTAGAAACCCAAAATTTTCTTTTAATTGACGGCTTCAGTTGGAGTGAAAATCAGTTCTTTAATTCGGAGCGCAACTCAAAGTCGCACACCGAATTTCCCCAAATTAAAAACAATACGCCACGCCTGCCGTCAGGGTAAGAAACCCACCGGAGCTAACAGTGTATTTGGCTTCGCCGGTGAACAAGAGTTTATCGGAAAGGCCATAACGGATGCCTGCGCCAAGGTTAAGCCCAACGTCCGAACCTTTGCTTACGTCATCCAACACACCGCTCCAAAGGTCGCCGTACTCATCTCCATAAACGTTCTCCCATTTTATTTTCCAGAAGGTAACATTCAACCCTGCCAAACCATAGGCAGTAAGGCCATTGTTGTTGTGGAAAACGTAGTGTCCGTCAAAGTCGAGCATCGACCAATTCACAAGGTTTTTCTCGAAAAAATAGGTGAAACCCGCGGCGGCTTCCCAGTCTTCATTAATAAGGTAAGTGCCGTCAACTGATAAGCCGATATTGCTAATGTCGGTGGCATAGTTTAAACCCGCTCCAATCAGGAACTTCGTGTCTTCCGACTGGGCATACAAATTTGTTGTAAGCGACAGCGCGGCTACAATTAAAAATGTAAAAAACTTTTTCATGATAATTGATTTTAAATGATTAATAAATATGGAATTTGTTTTATTCCCCTTTTATAAAGCGTCTAACCAAACCGAATATCAACAATACCGATACTCCGCAAAAAGCAAGCGGCAGGTGGTACAGCAGGTTTGCCACAAAGCCGATACCCGGTTTCAGCGTTGAATTATACGGGTCTTCGGGGTCGTAATAAACCTTTATTGTTGAACCTTTGGGGTATTTAGCGAGTTTTCTTCGCACCTCGTTTTCCGAACTGGTGGAGTAGCTTAAATCAGAAATCTTGCTCCCACTGTAATCTTTTCCGTCAAGTTGATAAACGTATGCCACATCGGGAGAATACATTTCCTTTCCTTCGCTGTTACGGTAGCTGTTTATTTCCGAGCGAATGACTTCACCTTCCACCGAGGGCCAGGTTTCCGAAGCGCGGGCTTCGTCTGCCATTGGTTTGGTAATGTACAGGTATGCCGTTAACCCTCCGGCAAAAAATACAATGGACACAAACAGTTTTATTAAAATTGATTTCATTGTATGTTGTTTTTTATCAGTTTTTATAACTGCTATTGCCCGCATCATTGCCAAAAGAAGGCCATTGGGCATCGGTTGAAATTCCCCCGGCAGAAGTTGGCAGCATATATATTTTCCCCATTCCGCCATATACAATTGTGCCATCGCTTAACATCGACATATCGGAAGTCTCGAATAATCCCTGACCGGCAGGAATATCTGAGACCAGTCCGGTTTGCGGGTCGATTTCTTCGGTTCCCTGGAGGCATTTGTAAATGTTTCCATCCTTTGCAATGAGCGTTTCGCCGCGCACGAATATTTTTTGATGATTAACGGAGAAAAGCTCTGTGCCATTGGGCGAATATTTACGGAAGTAGCCGTCTTCCACGCCAATAAAAAAATTGCCGTCCTGGTCGATAACTGCTGTATTGGCCACATAATTATCGCCAAACGAAACCCTCCATTTTTCAGTTAAAGCGGAGGTAAGGGCAACAAAAAGGGTTTCGCTGCTCCCGTCGTGGTTGCCGCTTAGGAAAACATCGCCATTGCTATTGGCACAGTGCAGCTTAAAGCCGTGGTATTCGTCATAGCTAACAGAAACGACAGTCCCGCCGTCTGATGCGGCATATTTTTTAAGAGCGGCATAGTAACTATCGTTGGTGGTGATATGCGACACACAATAAATACCATCAGGGGTAGCTAAAGGTGCGGAAAGTTCAGTAAAACGGTCGTTATAATTATCGCCGGTAGAAATTATTTGTTCCCAGTTTAAACTTCCCGATGCAGAGAGGGATACGATCCTGGCAGGAACTGACGTGCTAAGATCGACAAGATACGAGTCCACGCTTATGATTATATTACCCCCTGCATCAATACAGGGTTTGTGACTGTTTTTTGTTGCCAACATGCCATTGCCGGTAAGCTGGTATCTCCAGTTTTCGACACCTGTTTCGCTGTTCAAAGCATAAAGATTGGTTTGGCAGGCCACAAACATTTGCCCGTTATGATAAACCAATTCGTCCGGCGTTTCGGACAGTTCTTTGTCCCAAACTCTTTCGCCCGATTTGTTGTAGCAATATATTTTTGAAGTCCCTTCCCATGCATCTACACTAAAGGCCATTGCAAAATTGTCGTTGGGCATTACAACGGGCACACCCAATGCCGAATAGTCATCAGATTCTAAATTTATTACGGCAATGTCTCCCGGTTCGGGCTGAGGGTCTTCTCCGCCATTGTCCTTATCGCATGAGGTAAAAGCAGTTAATAACAGGACGAAAAATAATATTATTGATTGATTTAAATTTTTGCTGATTTTAGAAGTTGGTTCCATAGTATTAAAATTTTATTTGTTTGTCTTTTCACAGTTTTTTCTGTATTTGATTATAGACCTGTTAAAATCCAGGATACCGGTTTTTCGCTCACTGCTTCACAAATTCAACTCTTCGGTTGTTGGCTTTTCCTTCGGGCGTAGTGTTGTTGTCTATCGGTACGCTTTCGCCAAATCCTTTGCTGCTGAGGCGGTCGGTGGAAATGCCCATACTGATTAATTGCTCCATTACGGTTTTCGCGCGTTGTTCCGAAAGGGTTTGGTTTCGGGCTTCGTCGCCATCGCTGTCAGTATGCCCTTCTACGCTGAATTTTAGGTCAGGCTGTTTTTGCAACAGGCTGAATATTTCATTAATGGGTCCCATACTTTCGGATTTCAGGGTAGCTTTGTTTACGTCGAAGCGAATGCCGTTGCACACGATTTTTCCTTCGCTCATTACCCGGTCGTAGTATTTTACGCCGCCTTTGGCTATGCGCACGTTTTTAATGTATTGGAGTTCTTCCGGTTTGTCGCCGGCGTAGCCTTCGCAGTTGATAGTTATGCCCGAAGGATTAGCTCCGTAACGAGGAATGTTAATAAGGCGTGTGTCGTCCATATACATTTTTAATTTTCCTTGTGTAAAGGCAATGGAAATATGTCGCCATCCGCCATTTTTCGAATGGTTACTGCCTTCTGCACCGGGGTAAGTCCCTTCGCTTTCGCCAAAGGCTATGGAATTTACATAGATAACGGCGTATCCGTTGCCGTTGGACGATTGATTTTTGCGGTCGGAAAAGTATATATAATACCGGCGGGCATATCCCGGCATAAAAAAGGCGTCAAATTCAACGGTAAACACATCGGGCAGGTAGTCGCTCCCGGAATCTTTGAGGTATGGGACAATCTCCCCTCCGTGTGGAAAACAGATGACTTTTTCGCCGTTTACCTGTATAATTTCGGCGTTTCCTTCTTTCAAATCCCAACGAGAGGGGAACTCGCCGTTTTCTTCCGTCCTATCGGGCATGTCTTCAAAAATCACTTCATCGCCTGGTACAAAATCGAAACGGCTCCATTGTACATTCGGTTTTTGGGCGGCGTTTGTTGTAGCAGAGCCATCGCCTGTTGTGAAAGTTCCGCCACTGCCCGGCGGTATATATCTTCCGTCTGAATCCATTCCTACCCGTTTCCAACTGTAAGTTGTATTGGCTTCCAGTTCCGAACAACTATATTCGTTTTTAGAAGCTACCCCCAAGGGGGCGCTTTCTTCGTGGGTGCCATCGGGGTTTACTTTATTCAGATAAAATTCGTATCTCTTTGCGCCATCCGTTTCTGTCCATTTTATGGTTACCGGAATTGGCACATCGGTAGCTCCATCGGGCGGGTACATGCCGTGTTCCGCGAAAAGCGCTTCGGGGTCTTTGCCTTTTACCGAACTGCCGTTGTCGGACGAATAGCTTTCTTCCCGGCTTTCCCCGGTATTATTTGCGGTATTGTCTCCTTTGCCTTTCTTTTTCTTTTTTTTGAAAAGATTGCCAATGCCTTCTTCCAGTTTATCGAAACCGGCATCAACGCCCTGTTCTACTTTGTTGTTTGCCCGGTTTGTACCCTGGCGTTTTGCCTCTTTTTTGGGGTCGATAATCTGGGCGTTTGCCGAAAGCCCTGCCGTTAACACAACAAGGCTAATGAGTAGTATTGCTTTATTCATAATCGTATTTTTTAGATGTAAAATTCAATCATTACACGCAAAGATATGTAATTTAAATATCTATTAATCAGGTATTTGAATAGGTGTGGGTTGCGTTTAAAAACGGTATCATGGGATTTGAAAGCGGAACAAATTTTCTATATTCTGCAAAAAGTCTTTCTTCATGCGTTTGCTTACAGGGATAGTTATATCTCCGTTTATAAGTATTTTAATTTCCTGTTTCCTGCTAATACTTTGAATGTAATCGGCGTTGACTAAATATGACTGGTGCGGGCGGACAAAATGATGGCCTTTTAGCTTTTCTTCTACCTTTTTGATAGAAGCCGATACGGTTACCTGTCCGCAGTTTCTGACATAAAAAGTGGTGTAGGAGTTATCGCTACGGCAATAAAGTATATCATGAATATTGACAAGATGGAAAAATTCCTGCGTGGAAATGATGAGTTTATTGAATGGTGTTTGCATATTATATGGTGTTTTTCAACCACAAAAAAATGCGATAGAAAGGAATAAAATTGCCGAAATTTGAATCCGGCAGACGGAATTTTGAAAAGCATCCCGGAATGAAGAAAAACGGGAAAACTGCCTACCGGGTTATTTTATTAAGTTTTCCAGTTTGTCCATTATAGCTTGTTTGCGGCGTTTGGAAAGGGGTATTTCGGTTTTATCGTTCAGGATGATGAAACCGCCGTCGGTTTTGTCGATGCAGGCAATAGTGTCCATATTGACTAGGTAAGACTGGTGTGGACGGATAAAATTATATGAGGAAAGCAGTTCTTCGTATTCTTTGATGCTTTTGGACACGATTACTGGTTTTTGCCCGCGAATAAAAAAAGTGGTGTAACTGTTGTCGCTTTTACAGTAGTTGATTTCTCTGATATTTACAATGTGGAGGGTGTCGGCAGTACGCAGGACGATTTTTTCAGGGCTGTCTTTCGATGTGTATTGTTTTTCAAAATGCGCTGTCTGAACCAGCAGTTCATCTGCCCGGGTTTTATCAATGACATTGTTTATGGCATTACAAAACTCGTATTCGTTCACGGGTTTCAGAATATAGTCGATGGCGCTGAATTTTATGGCTTTTATGGCGTACTGGTTGTAGGCGGTTATAAAAACCACTTTGAAGGAGTATGGTTTACAGGCCTGCAATACCTGAAAGCAGTTGCCGTCGGCCAGTTCAATGTCCATCAGTATCAAATCGGGGTTGGCGTTTTTGAGCATTGCTATGGATTCGGCCACTGTTCCTGCTTCGCCCACAATCTCCATTTGCGGAAAATTGTTTTGCAGCAGTTGCCGGTTGGTTTCCCGTAATGGTATTTCGTCTTCTATTATTGCTACTTTCATTTGTCTCATTTGTCAGTCAATAACCGGTATGTTAATAATTACCTTCGTCCCTTCATTTGGGAAGCTTTGAATATCAAAGCCCGCCTTTTTGCTGTATTTCTTTTTCAACAGGCTGATTCTTTTTGCAAAAATAGCCATTGCCATTGATTTATGTGTTTTGCCCTGTATGTTATTTTCATCGAAGCCTTTGCCGCTGTCGCTAACGCTTACTTTTAAGGTATCGTCGCAGTCTTCGAATCTTATTTTCAGTTCCCCCCTGGCGTTTTTCAGTCCGTGTTTTATGGCATTTTCCACGAAAGGCTGGATGAGCATGGGAGGTATTTTGATGAATTCGGGTTCTTCCCCGTCAAATTCTATGGCGTAACTAAAGCTGTGTTGCAGGCGCATTTGTTCGAGTTTGATGTAGTTGTGCAGGGCGTCGATTTCGTCTTCGAGCAGAATGCTTTCCTCGGCGGAGTGTTCGAGGATGGCGCGGGTAAGCGAAGCAAAGTTGTTGAGGTATCCGGCGGCTTCCCTGGCGTTGTTGTTAAGCATGTAGTTTTGTATGCTGCCCAGGGCATTGAACAGGAAGTGCGGGTTCATTTGCGAGCGCAGGAGTTGTTGGCGCAGGGTTTCCTGTTTGTGTTGGTTTTGCTTTTTTTGGCGGAAATAAAACATAACGCCTGTTGCGAGCAGCAGCAGCAACGATACCGAAATGACAATGAATAAAATAACCCGCTGGTTTTTAATTTGGTTCTCGGCTGAAAGCAGTTCTATTTGTTGTTCTTTTTCTTTGGTTTGGTGCTGTGTTTCGAGTTCGGCCATTTTATTGATAATATCGGCCGAACGGATTGAGTCTTCTACTGCCGTGAACTGTTGGTGATGCTCGTAAGCCTGTTTGTAATTGCCTTTTCCTGCATAATAACCGGCTATAAATTCCAGTATCCGGCTTTCCACTTCCAGTAATTTGCACGAGCGGGCTTTTTCCAATGCTTTTTCAGCATAGCTTACCGCCTTGTTGTCATCGTTCTTTTGGGCGTAAATTTTTGCCAGGGCAGTTAGTTCTTCGGCAATGCTCATACATTCGTCTATCTGTTCCGAAAGTTCCAATGATTTCCGGTGGTAAACTATTGCGCTGTCCAACTCTCCCATTTTCTGAAAAATACCGGCAAGGCTGCCCCATCCTGAAGTAATGCCCCTGTTCCATTCCGCTTCTTTGGAATAACGGACTACTTTCCTGTAACATACAATGCTGCTGTCGTTAAGTCCCTGTCCTTTGTAAAAATCTCCCAGTCCATTATAGAAAATGGCTTTGTTTTCAGCGTTTATTCCCTGCTTTGAAACTATTTCCTGTTTGGCCAAATCAATATAATATCCTTGCTTTTCTGCATTATTGATAGCCCCGTATAGTATCGACAGGTTCATATAATTATTAAACAAACGGGAATAATTAATGGGTTTACGTATTTCTACGGATTTTAGCTGGCACTCAATGGCTTTGTCAAAATCGCCCATTTCGTTGTAAACAATACCCAAATTTTCATAACTGTTGGCAACGCTTGCCTGTTCGTTCATCGCTTTGTTTATTTCAAGGGCGGCGGTAAAATTTTCGATGGCTTGTTCATTTTGCCCGGTGTAACAGCTTGATATTCCCAATTTGTTGTACGCTTCGGCAAGACAAGAGCTGTCGTTTTCCTGCCGGGCAAGTTTGAGCATCTGCTCTACCCAGTGGTAGTAAGTATCCCAATCACCGGAATATTCGTATATATTGGCAATTCTTCTTAGTATATCTTGCTTTTCGCTCACATTTTTGGTAGTTTGCAAGAGAGTAACAAGGCTGTCGGCTTTGGCATTTTGGGCAGAGGCTGTTGTAATTGTTCCAAAGGTAATGAAGAACAATAAAGCGGTAATAATGCTAATTTTTTGCATGGGCAATGTTTTTATAATACCGGTGCGTTTGGTAGTTATTTTTGAATTTGTCGGAGTCAGTGACATCAGTTAGTAAAAATCGTGACCTTAGCAATTCTAAACGGGTGCTTTTATCTCTTTCTGAACAGGCAGGTTTTCTGTATTTGTTAAGTATCTTGTTAAATGACATTTGGTACAATGATGTTTTAAAAGCTATAAATTTATCAAAAATGGCTGTTGTGTGTGCAAAGAAACAGCTCTTTTGCAAACTTTGGTTTGTGGGTCGGCTCGTGGGGTTTGCAAATGTGCTGTTTTGTGTGTTGGCTTTTCTTTCAAGTGCTATCCAAATCCTAATTGCCCATCAGGGCAAAAGTGGGAGGGAAAAAATAAATTTCTCCAAACTGATTCTGTCTATCTTTTTATGCTGATTGTTTGTTTTTCAACCTTGTTGCTAACGTTTGGCGGTATGGTTAGTTGCCGATTTCGAAGCACTTTCCTATCAAGTTACAACTACTTTTGATACGAGCTGTGCCGCTCAAACCTGCACTGCACCGGCAATTAACTATACCGCGTGTTGGCAACTGGTGTTCATTCATATCCGTCTGTTTGACATTTATTTAGCTTTCATTTTCTTGTCATTGTCAAACTGCACCAACCTATCCACGAAGCACAAATTTATTTTGTTTTTTTGAGCGTGGGCAATCCTAAAACCGTCCTGAAAGGCGGTTACTCGGGCAGGAGAGGCGGAAGCTCTTTTGCAAGCCTTTGGCTTGAGCGTCGGCTCGTGCGGGCTTGCAAATGTGCTTACGACTGTGCGTTGGCTTCATTTGTAATCATTTTTAACTTTATTTCTAAAATTTCATAGTCACCCAAGTAAGCTGTCATTAAACTCTTCCAGAGCTTTCCATGATTCGGAACATTGAAATGCAATAGTTCATGAACAATTACATATTCTCCCAATTCTTTGTCAATGTCGAGTAGTTCTTTATTAAAATTTAGATTTCCGTCTGTCGAGAATGAAGCCCATTTGTTTGCCATAGGTCGTAAAGCCAATGACTTTACCTTAATTTTCATCTTGTCGGCATAGTCGTAAACTGCTCGTTTAAATTCCGCTTTGTCTGTCCACTTTGCCATAACTAAAATTTGAAAGCAATGAATAATTGGTTAAACAATTCGTCAATTAGGTTGGCGGCTTTGTCAATGTCGTCTTCTTCTGCAAGCAATGCGAAATAAACTGCTTGTCTAAGTTCTCTTAATTCTTTTTCGCTGGATTTCCAGTTTGGATGATTTATAAATTCCCCTTTTATTTCTTTGGTAATTTCTTCAGCATTATTGATTTCGTTTTCAAGCATTTTCTTGTAAATGAAGAATGTCAAATCGTCAAACCCTTTTGCGGCTTGTTCTTTTCTGCGTTTTATATCTTCTTCATAAAGTTTACGGATTTCTTCTAATGCCTCATGTGTGCTTAGTTGTCTACTTTCGTAATTTTCCTCAACTGCTTCTGCTCTTTCCTTAATTCCTATCAAAAATGGGTCGTCTGAATTTTCATCCGCAATTTTTTCAATGCTCTTGATTAAGTTAATAACCTTTGTATTGTCATTATCTTGACTGTCTTTGATTTTTCGAATTGTCTTTTCGTTGATTTCAAAAAACTCATTGTTAAAGTTCGGTGCTGTGCCAGCAATTTTGCTTTGCACTAATTCATTTGTCTTGCGTTGGAATTCTCTGTCCACCTGAACTCGTTTTGCATAAGCATTGCGGACTACCTGATAAATAGCTGAAAGTGTTGCATACGTGTCGATGTATGGACGTAAGAACTTGTCAGGTGATATAATTTCATACAACATTTCTATTTCCTTAAAGAGTTTGAAAAACTCCTTGCGTTTAGACTTATCACGGAAGTAGGAAATTAAATTGTCGGTGTCTTTGTCATTGAAACCGTGTTTAATTAATTCCAAATAGGGTGGAACATCTTTCTCAATTTTAGATTGAAAAAGGTATTTCAATAACTGAATGTCTTTTACAATGGCGTTGATTTCATCGCTGTCAAATGCTAATGCTTTTTCAAGGTTTTCAAATATGCCCACAAAGTCCAATACAAAACCATGAGGTTTTACCATTTCCAATTCTTCATTCTCATACGGTCGGTTTACTCTTGCAATAGCCTGTAAAAGCGTATGGTCACGCATAGGCTTGTCTAAATACATTGCGTATAAAATCGGAGCATCAAAACCCGTCAATAATTTTTCCGTAACTATTAATATTTTGGGTTGTTCATCGAGTTTGGTAAACTTCTTTCTGATTTCCTTTTCCCGCTTTGCATCGTTGTGATATGCTTTTAAATCTTCTGTGTCGTTGTTGTTGCCAGTGTAAACAACTTCTGAATATTCGGTTGGCAAATATTTGTCTAATGCCTTTTTATACAATGCACAAGCAGGACGGTCAACTCCTACTAAAAAAGCTTTATAGCCCAACGGTTCAACATTTTCCTTGTAATGTTTAGCAACATATTCAGCCACTTTATCAACTCGTTCCTTTCCTTTTAAAAAGTTTTTAGTGTTTACTGCGCGTTCCAGAATTTTATTCAATTCTTCAATATCATTCACTCCGTATGCTTCTGCCAAATTCAAAAACTCTTTTTCCAGAATTTCTTTAGGCACTAACAAATTATTTGGAGCCATGCCGTAAAAAAGCGGAAGCGTTGTTCCATCTTCAATACTGTCTGATATGGAATACTTATGCAAGTAACCTTGGTCATCATCAATGCCGAAAGTTTTGAATGTTCCCTTACCGTAAACTGTTTTGTCAACGGGTGTTCCAGTAAAACCTATGAATGTGGCATTAGGAACGGCTGCCATCAAAAAGTTTCCTAAATCTCCGCCTGTGGTTCGGTGTGCTTCATCTATTAGCACATAAATGTTTTTGCGTAAACTCACATCAGCAGGCATGTCTCTAAACTTGTGAACCATACTCACAATGATGCCACGATATTCTTTTTTCAGTAGCTTTTGTAAATCCTGAATGCTTTCGGCTTGTTCTACATTGTTAACGCCAATAGAACCAAGATTTTTCAGCATTTGGTCTTCCAACTCATTTCTGTCAATCATCAACAAAATGGTCGGCTTCTCGGCTTGGGGAGCTTTAAACAGCAACTCGGCTGTTTTAATCATGGTGTAGGTTTTTCCACTTCCTTGCGTGTGCCAAACCAAGCCTCTAGATTTTTTAGGGTCTAATGCCCGTTCCACCACTTTGTCAACGGCTGTTTTTTGATGCTGACGTAAAATGAATTTGTTCAGTTCTTCATTCTGTTCGGCAAACAGAATAAACTTTTTCAGCAGGTCAAGTATATGCTGACAGTCACAAAATGATTTTACTTTAGCTTCAAGATTTCCAATTTCTTCGCTTTTCCAATTAAAAATATTTCTGCGGATGGTATTCCATGTTACGCCATAAGAAAATCCGATGCTTTCCGTTGCAGTGAAACACTGTTGCGGAACCATCAATTCAGGTGTTTCCCGGTGGTATCTTCTCAACTGGTCAACGCCAATGGAAATAGCTTCATCCTTTGTGGCGTTTTTACATTCAATAACAACAACAGGAATACCGTTGATTAGAAAAACAACATCTTCACGATTGGCATATTGTCCGTTGAACAAGTAAAATTCTTCCGTTACTTCAAAAATGTTGTTTGCAGGGTTTTCGTAATCTATCAGTATCAGGTTGAACTCTCGGTTTTCTTCTTTGCTGAAAAATGTCTTTTCGCCTTGCAGATAAAAAAGAAAATCACGGTTGCCTTGAATGGTAGGTAAGGGTAAATCAAGCAAACGCAATAAATCTGTTTTACTGTCTTTGAACTTAGGATTGAACTCTTTTACTTTCTCAAAAAGTGTATCGGTGAAAAAACGACTGGCGTTTTTGGCTTTCTCTCTTGGAGAAGCTGCCGAACTATCAAAACCTCTGCGACTTTCTGCTTCACCTTGCGAAACAATAGTCCATCCGATTTCATTCGCATATTTGAGAATGCGAGCCTGAACGCTTTTATGTTCCGTTGGTTTACTCATTTATATTTAAAACATTTTCAAAAATATACTTGATGGATTGTGTCAGGTTCATTCCTTCAATGGGTGTTTCAATCAATCTGTCTTGATACCCGTTTTCTTCATACCATCTTTTCTTTTTAGCGGCTCGTTCTGCATAATCAAAATTCGTCATCATGCCATTATGTTCCCAATAGTATTCTTTTCGATTATGCTTAAAAGTAAAGTCTGGCAGTTTAAACGATTTATTGTCTTTTGAAATCAATAGTTTTTCATAAAAGAAGCCAATTTCTGCATCAGCCAGTGCTTTTGAAATCATTCTTTCTCCCTCTGAACGAACAAACAAATCAGGCAACACTTCATATATTAGATTTTCAGGTTTGTATTTCTCGAAGTCTTTCGATGGTATTCCTTTCGATGTGCTGAACAAACTTGAATTGCGTTTTACAATTTCAGATTTTCCCAACCACAACCTGCTTTTCAAAATGCTAATGTCTTTTTGCACCATTATAATTTGAATGCTGGTGGAACGGGTTAAAGCGGTGTAAAGCATTTCCCTGTTTAAAAAATCGCTGTCCTCATTCGGCACAATCATGATGGTTATATCAAACTGACTGCCTTGTGCTTTGTGAACCGAAGTAGCATAACCCAATTCCAACATTTCATTGGCTTGTTTCTTTGTTGGGTAATACGAATAGCGGTCGTATTCTTTCGGGAATTTAATCTGGACTTTCTTTTTGCTGTTTGGCAGGAAATAACCCAGTGTTCCGTTTGGAACATAGGTTTCATCATTCTTTATATTTTGATTTACTGTATGGTCCCAGGCATAGTAATTATAGTTTCTTACTTGCAATATCTTGTCATTAAATACAAAGCCGTATTTAGCCCATTTATTTACTGCTTCTTCTCCCCGAAGTGCTTTTTGAATGACCAGATTTAGGTTGTCAACTCCTGTTGGGGTATGTCTGTATGGAGCAATAACATTATTGTCAATTTTTTCTATTCTTAGTAAAAGTGACTGTGCACATCATTGTATCGGTCTCCGATTTCTTTATTACCGGCTTGTTTCTCTAATCTTGATACGGCATATTCCAGTATTTGAATCTTATTTGCAACTCTTCTTCATCCTTCCAGTAATCAATAATTAAGTCCGATTGATTTTTAGGGTTGCTGATATCATAAACACCTTCAGCAATTTCGGTGAAAATATCTTCATCAGGTATCTCTGCAACCTTAGCGTAATGACTGGCTAATACCGATGCTTTGCTGCCTTGTGCCTGCCTCCAGTTATAATGTAATTCAGCCAGATGTTTAGCTTCTCTTGTTGGGTCTTTCTGTAAATACTTAATCAAGTCAAAGAAGATTTTACCGGGACCGATTGGTGGTAACTGGTTGTAATCGCCAACTAAAATCATTCTTTCAATATTGTTCATATCCAAAGTCCGAAGCATAGTGCTGAACAGCATCACCTCAATCATGGAACATTCATCAATAATGACGGTTGATGCCTGATGTTTTTCACCACCACTAACTTTAAGTGTAAAGTTGTTTTTGTTTATCCATCCTTTCCGCATTAAAAAGCCGTGAATGGTAAGCACCGTAACATTGGGGTCGTTAATGCGGTCTCGTAAAATCAATGCTGCCTTTCCTGTTGGTGCCAACAAAAGAAAGTCATGTCGCGGCTCTGTTTCTTTAATGCCCTGCACCAAAGAACGTATAACAGTGGTCTTACCTGTTCCCGCTGTTCCCGTCAAAACACTTAAGCGGCTGGTGTAAATTTTTTCCAATGCAGTAATCTGTTCAGGATTGGGTTGGGTTTTGTTGGCTTTGATGATTTTAGCCCAATCTGTGCCGGCTGTTTTTATGCCATCATCTTTTAAAAGGGTTACAAACTCTGTTCTTATTTTCCGTTCTGCATCGTGCAGGCGTTTGATGTAAATGGAGTGAATGCCATCGGCACGGTCTTCCACTACCTTAGGAGCAAATACATCTTTATGCTGATTCCATGCAGTAATATCAAAATTGAAAAGTCCGCCACCTTTATCGTTTTGCTCATGCCATTGATTTACCTTTTCTGCCAGTGGTGTCCATTCCAAAAATGTATGTCCTTCCGCGGCTGCTTCTTTAAGCATGGAGTGCATTAGGCAACGCAATCTTCTGGGGTCGTCTAAACCAATGCGTTCCACTTCTCCCAAATCTTCAGAAGGCACCATGCCGTGGTCAATCTTTTCAAAATTCACAAAGTCGGTAACATCGCTTCCTGTATATTCCTCGGAAATGATGTAAGGATTTTCATATATGCTTTCCAGCGATGAGTGAATGGAATACATACCCCGCTTATCACCTAAAATGTTTTTTACCTGTTCTTCATCCAAATCAAAAAACGGCAGTTTATCTCTGCACAGTTTTCCTTTCAATTCTTCATTTTCATTGCCCGATTGCATCATAGCTTCAAAGCGTTTTTTGGATGGCTCAAGCAAATCCTTTTCGTCTTTGCTCATTTTTTCATACCCTTCAAAACGGTCGAAGAAATAATCTTTAATTGCATTGATGGGATGGTTTTTCAAGCGGACACGGATAAATTCTTCCGGCTTTTCCATTCCCAAAAAACGAAGCACAGATGCAAGGCCCGGATATAAACCACGGCTTATCCAACATTCTTTGCGAATGGCTTGTAACCATTCCAAATGCTTCTCCCATTGCTTCATTTCTGCATCTGCGAAAAACTTTTGTTTGATAATGGTTTTAACCGATGCAATGGTTTTGTCAATTAAACTGATGGCATCGTCATCACTTACATGATGTGCTACATACTTAAAACTGCGTGACAAATCGCCTTCGGCAAAAACAGCAATGCTGCGAACATCTTTGCCCATTCTTAGATATTCCTGATATGGCAATCGCATTCGCTGCTCGGGGTCGTTCTCAACCTGACGGCTCCAAATGTAGCCACCATACATGTCTTTTTGTTCTTTGGGAATATCATCCCACATCGTAAAGGGATGTACCTTCTTTGTTCGGGCAATACCCGCTAACAGATATTTCTTATCATCACCGGAAACGGGATTATCATAATTGCAGTAATAAAAAATAAGTCCTGCACTACCGGCTTCTTTCAGTTCCTCAAAAAACTCCTCTACATATTCCTTTCGTTCTTCGGCTTCTCTACGTTCACCGCTTTCATCCCACATGTCTTCAAATGGCCATGTGCCGCTGCTGTTGGGCTGTATGTCAACCGTTTTGGGAGAAGTGTTTTTGATAAACGATTTTGGAACATGAGTATGTTTTACTGACGCATTGCCAAACACATTAATGGTTTCGGTGCAGGGTGGATGGTAATTCCACTTAGCATCAAAAGGAAGTCCGGCAATTTTTTCTTCTTTCTTATCTTCTTTGTCTTTGCGAATTTTTTCAGCGTTTACCGAGTGAAACCCCTTGCAATAAGAATTCTTGGCCGGATTGTCGCAAACGCAACCGTCCCAACCTCTGTCATGCCATGGCAATCTTATGGAAATGTGCTTCATCGGCTAAATATGTTTTTTATGAGTTGTTTAAAGGCATGCCATGCAATGCTTTTTAACTCCTGATTATTGAATTGTTTTTCTTTGATGCTTTCGTTTATCATCCTCTTAAAATCTTCCCAAGGAATTTCACTGGAACCTCTCACATTAAATCCACCATCTGCTTTATCGTATCGGTTGCGAATAGACCAATCTTTGTCTTCATCTGTTTCATCTTTTGACCATGTAGCATATCCCCATTCAATAGAATAGTTGGGATGATTTGGGAATGATTTGCTGTGATGAACTTCCATGTTTACTTTGCTTCAAAAATGTCCTTAAAAATCGTTTTGATAAATTCGGTATATAAAATCTTTGGTGTCTCTTTTAGAAGCCCACTCATGATTGTAGTATTCTTTTTTGGAGCTTCTTCTTGTAAAGATTTAAGCTCTAATTCAACTGACTTAATCAAATCGTGTAGTATGAATTTCTCATCTTCACGTATTGTATAACATTTTAGGTTGGAAACATCATCATCCTTAAAATCAAAGAAAACAACAAAAGGGATACTTCTAATTTGTTCACCTGTTAAATCAAGTAATATCTCATTCATATTGCGAAATAAGCGTGTTTGATTATTCCGGTTCCTTCCCAATTGACCATCCAAATAGAATACAGTTATATCTTTTCCTGACAACCTATCTAATTCAGTAAATACTCCGTGGTTTTGCAAAACTTCATGTGTTGGAGAATGAAAGTCGTATACGATAAATGCAAACTTTTTAGCCCTTCCTGTGCTTAAATGCTCTTTACATATAGAATCAAAGTGACTTACAAATTCATCATACCAATATCCTTTCAGTTTTCGTTCGTTGTTAGATGTAAAAATTGGGTTCATAGATAAGTTTATTTTTCTGCCGCTATGCTCAACGGCTGTTCTACTATTTTATATGCTTTGGATAATGCTTCAAATTCTATTTCATGCACCCTTCTTTCACCTGTCATCAAATTATGGAGTAGTGAATTAAATAAATCTGTTAGTGTTTGTTTTTTTGATTTTTGATGATTGATTTTGTTTTCAATCTTGGTAATTATGTTGGCGATGGCAACCTGTTCCTTATATGGTGGTAAAGGAATAGGAAGCACCGAAATCTCATTACGATTATAGTTAGCTTGATTTACTGCTCGCCTTGAAAGCTTGATAAACACACCTTCTTCCCGATAATGGTTCATTAAGTATTTCATAAAGTAATTGTGAGATTTCTTTTCACCACAATTAATTCTTAGTATAAATGAAGCAAAAATATGCGGCTCACTTTGTTGATGATAAATTGTTGATTTACCAATAAGCTCTGCACTATTTCGCCAATTAAAAAGTAAGTCTCCGTCTTTTAATTCAAGTTTTTCAGCAGTGCGTTTTGGAACTTCAATTGTTCTTATTTTTTCATAAAGCAAATCTCCTGCTCGGTTTATATCTGCTGTACTTACAATTTTAACTCCATTTGGTGGTGGAGTTTTAGGAATTGCTTGTGAAACCCCATAATCAATAAACTCAACTGCATCAATTAAAGGCTTTACCTCCCAACTTTCAGGCACTAAACCAATTTCGGTTTCTTTTTGTTTTTCGCCTTTGGTGCCTTCGGTAAAGAGTTTCTGCATCAGGGCTTTTTTGAGTTCGGTGGTGTGGCGTATGAGTTTGTCCTGCTGCTCTATGGCTTTTTGCACCGTGCTTAAAATGTATGTGATTTTGCGTTGCTCAGGTAGTGGGGGAAGAAGAATATCAAATGTTTTTATGATAGTTTGGCTTATGTTTGGTTGTGCTCCGCCATACCTCTGTTTCAAAAAGTCTTCCCGTTTAAACATTAGTTGAAAGCGGAGAAATTCATTATTGCATTCTGCTGGTTTTGGAATTATTCCACATACTGCTTGATTGGTTGTCGCTGGGACTTTCAGGATAGCAGTTTTTCCAACTGTGGCTCCATACATAGCCATTAGAACTGTGCCAACTGGAAATATCTTAGCAGAAGAATTCTTTACCGCTTCTTCGGTAATATACTCTTCGGTTTCACTAATAAAATTATCGTCTAATTCACCAGACTTTACCCAAAGAATATTTCCAGTATAGTAACTCTTATTGGTTCTGCTTGGTGTGCCTCCACTAGTAGTTTTGGCAATTTCTTCAATGGATTTTATTTTCCAATCTTTAATCATACACCGAGTTTTTCAAAAATTGTTTTCAATTCGGTGTCAATGCCTAAGGCTTCTTCTTCCAATGTTTTCAGTTCTTCCACCAGTTCACCAATAGGGCGGTAGGTTTCAGCATCGGTTATTTGGATGTAGCGGCTTGGGCTAATGTTGTAATCGTTTTTTACAATCTCCTCTTTGCTCACTAATCGGGCAAATTTATCTTCTTCCTTAAATTCCTTGTAAGTATCGGCAATGCGTTCAATGCCATCGGCAGGGATAAAGTTTTTCGGGTCGCCTTTTTCAAACTCCTTACCTGCGTGCAGCAAATAAATTTTGCCTTTGTGTTTTTTGGCTTTGTTTAAAAAAATCACAATACCCGGAGCAGATGTATTGTAAAACAGGTTTTCGGGCAGATAGATAACGCCTTCAATCAAGTCGTTATCTACAAACCATTTGCGGCAATCTTTTTCTTTGTTATTGCCTTGGTTTCCGCTGCCACGGCTGGCGGCTCCGGTGTCTAAAATTACTGCTGCTTGTCCGCCATCATTCAAACTGCTGTAAATATGCTGCATCCAGCCCCAGTCAATTTTTCCGCCACAACTCCCTGCAGGGAATCGTTCCATATCATCGTTAATAAAAAAATCATCGATTATGTATGGCAAACTATCTCTGCCTTGATTCCACATAGGGTTAGCCACAATGCGGTCGAAGGTTCGGAGTTTGTTCTTGTTGCGGAACTTTGGATTTTTAAGCGTGTCGCCAATTTCAATTTCTCCTTCCATGTCATGGATAACCATGTTCATTTTGCTCATGGCCCAAGTGGCGGGTGTAAATTCCTGTCCGTAGAGTTTTAGTGGAGCATACTTGTCTTTACTTTTCAGTTTCATTTTTTCTTCCAGCACCAACTCACATTTAATCAGCAAGCCACCGCTTCCACAGGTAGGGTCATATACTTCCATGCCTGGCTCGGCATCCATTATCTTAGCCATGATAAAGCCCACTTCGGCAGGTGTGTAAAATTCACCTGCACTTTGGCCACTACCTTCCGCAAACTTGCGTATCAGATATTCATAACTTCTTCCAATTATGTCAGGCTCAACATCTTTTAATCCCAAACGCTTCTCGGCAATTTTCTCAATAAGTTTACTCAAACGGTCATCATCAATATCTCTTTGTCCGTGAGTGGTGGCGTTAAAATCAATGCGGTCAATAATTCCTTGAAGGCTGGTGTTTTCTTTTGCAACTGAACGCAAAATGTCAGTAAGTTGCTGACCTATTTTATCACTCAATGTTCTGATAACATCCCAAGTCGTTTCTTTCTCAGGGTCTTTCGGTCTGATGGGCATATAAAACCGCACCAGCGATTTGTCCCTTTCCACCAATTGTAAGGCTTTTGTTCTTGTTTTAACTTTTCCTGCTATGCGGTCTATTTCATCATCAAACACGTCGCACAAGCGTTTTACAAATATGAGTGGCAGAATATAGTCCTTGTATTTGGCTGCATCAGCAGCACCTCTAATACTACAAGCCGCGTCCCAAATCCATGATTCCATGGATTTTACTTTCTCCCCATTTCCGTTTCCGTTTTTCTTTGCCATTTAATATTTTTTTCTTTTAAAATTCAATCAATGAATCACAAATGTAACAATTTAGCAGGGGTGCGTAAGCAAAATTGCAGCTCTTTTGCAAGCTTTGGTTTTGAGCGTTGGCTCGTGGGGCTTGCAAATGTGCTGCAATGTGGGTGGGGTTTCTTTCTTCTTTTTTTGCGGGGGGAAGAAAAAAACAAAATAAATTTCCATCAAATTTGCACTGTCCTGTCAAAAAGCTAAATCCTTTATTATTTTAATTTAGACAATATCGTATCTGTCTGTCGTCTGTCTTTTTACACTTGTTGCCAACGGTCACTTGTAAGTTGTCGTTGCGGATTTCGAAGAGCGTTCCTGTCCGATAGGGCGGAACTGCGAAACGAGAATCCAGCGTACGACACACCACGAACCCCGCAATGCAATTTACAATTTGTTACCGCCTGGTGTTTGTTTTCAGTCATTTTACTTGCATTTTACTACATATTTTCTGTCTGTGTGTTGGCAAAGGAAAGCTCTTTGGTTGGTTTTGGTTTTGCGTTGGCTTGCGCGACCAGCCAATGTGCTTTACTTGTGCGGTTGATTATCTTCTCGCAGGTCCAATTCTCATATGCAAAGTACTTGCAAAAGATTGTCTTTTCCGAAAATCAACATAATTATGGTACAAATAAGCTTTAACTCTTGCTTTTATTATTTTCATTGCAACTGGATTTTTTTCATATTTTTTAGCAATCTTTTGTAATTCTCCAGTTGATAAATTTCCATAATAAGAATTTATGCTAAAAGTTACGATGTCGGCTGCAGGAGTGTCAATTTTATTTGCAGCCTGAATGAATAACTCCTTCAAATCTTTTTGTCCAACAGAATGGATTACTTTGCCGAAGACTCCTAAACATATTTGTAAAGAAATATATTGAAAGAAACTATTCACTTTTTCATTAATCTTTTGCTTTGTATCTCCATCTTCAACTTTTTCAATTAATGAGTCAAAGAAATCTGCTTTTGTTTCAAGAAGAGTTTTGCCAAAAAAGCTAATTGTCCTAAATGCTGTATTATACAATTCAACAATCATTTCAACTAACTGATTTGTTGTTATCGAACCTTTTCTATTTTTTATGATTTGACCAACAATGTCAAGTGCTCGGTACGCTTGAAAAAAAGGTGTCATAAATTCAGCTAAACCCTCATCCTCTTCTTTCTCAATCTTGGCTTTATGCTTTTGTATTTTCTTCTCATGTTTATCTTGAGACTCTAACATCTTCTCGCGAGATTCCCTTGGATTATTCGAAGCATCTATTATATCTGAACTTAGTTCATTTACAATATCCTTTATCATGTCATAAAAATGACCATGCCGTTCCAACGTAATAGGAGGTATATTCTCAAAAGGAACCATTGCGGTGAATGTAGCCTCTTGAATTAGAAAATCATCTTTAGTATGATGAGCAATAAAAATTAGAATGTTAGCATTCTTTTCTTTATGCAAATTTGCACAGAGATATTTAATCGCATTTTTCCCTTCTTCTTTGCCGATTAGCTCAGAAAGTTTTCGAGCCACCAGAAAATAGTATATATATTCATAAGAAAACTTCCATTCATCATCTTGAATAATTATTAGCATTGAATCAAGGAGGGATTGTTTTAATTTCTCATAAGAGAAACCAACATGATAATCTTTCTGGTAGTTAATAAAGAATTGTTTAAAAATTTCTTCATTAAATATCCCCTGATTTATGCGGTAAAGGTGCAATGCAAATTCCGACAAAAAGTTAAAGTATGTATCAATATATTCATTTTCGACTTTTGCTTTGTTTGCAAGAGCAATGTGAATTAAAGAATGATAGCAATAACCATATGAAGTTTGTTCATAGTTTGTAGGTTTTGCAAAAATCATCGTTTGAAGGATAGATAACACAAATACAGGATAGGAAGGCATTAACTTATCCCCCAAGACAGCTTCTACTTGACTAAAGGAATGTTTTGTTCTTTCTAATAGTAGTTCATCAGTTATCGTTGAAATGGGAATACTCAGTCTATGGTAATTTTCTATTAGCAAATTTCTTTTTTTATATCCCAGTGGTTTTAAGGAGAAAACCGCTAAATCGTCAAATTCAGCTTCAATTTTTGAAATTAGCCCATACAGTGCATTTGATATTATAATTACTTTGTAAAAACGATTTTCTAAATCCTCAATAATTTGTTTTATAGTTTTTGAATTAAATGGTAGATTTTGGAGGTTGTCGAGTAGTACAACCTTTTTTGATTTTTCAAATTGTAAATATCTCTCAAAATCGATTGATTCACCGTTATATTGGTTTAAAAATGCATTTTTTAATACTTTATCAACCTCATTTGTTTTAAAGTTTTTACAATCCACTAGTAAAGGATAGAAGTCTTCATCGACAAATCTTCTGTAGAGCATTGATAGTAAACTTGTTTTTCCTGATTGGTTTTCTCCTTCAATGATACAAGTAGTGAAGTTAGATTCTTTAATTAGTTTTTCTGAATCGTAATAAGAATCAAAATCATTATTCTTTTGCTCGTTTCTTTCTAAATCAGGGAAAACATAAAAGTCAGATAATTTTAGCTCAGGGTAATTTTCAATTGTTATTGGAATCTTTATAGTATTTAATTCATCTAAGAATTCGTTTTTATGTTTAAATCTTTTAGTTGCGAAACGCTCACCATTGATATGAAAATCTTTCGATTTTTCTGAAACATAAATATCATCTGCCCATGAAAACTGTTTAACTATTCCATTTTTATTTGATGAATCTAATAATATCAACTGAAATCCAGATTCATGATTTATATTATCCTGAAGAATTTTTCCAGAAAAGTATAAAGTCTCAATATTTGACCATAGTTCTACAGACTTTTTATGCTCTTCTTCATGCTCGTGTCCATATAAAATTATCGAACTATTTTCTTCAAGAAAATTTTGCAGTTCTTTACGGTTATTTTGTAATCCATTTGGAGAAAACCAGAATATAGGGTGGTGAAATATTGAGATATTAATTTTTCCTTTTTCAAGATTTTCTTTGTTCTCAATTCTTTTAATGGGAAAGAATAAATTAGCTTCTTCTTTCTGTTTTGACATCCATGAAGAATTTAAACAGTTGAAGCAAATGCTGTTGTTATCCCATTTGTCGTGTATTTGATAAAAAAGCTTATTTGTTGGACTATCCTCAAATTCGCAATAAAAATCCCAAAAATCCTTTTGAACAGTTAAGCATAAATCGATTACGCTGTCATCATCACCAATTGTATCATATCCCAATGTTTTTAATGTATTTCTACGAAGTTGATTGTCATAATCAAAGTTACAATCATGATTGCCAGGGACAACTATTATTTTAATTACCAACTTATTATTTGCATGTGAAAGTTTTGATTTTAATTCTAATAGGAATTTTTTTACAATGAGATATCCATCTTTAACTCCTTTATCAACCAAATCCCCAGTAATAACAATGTAAATTCTTTCTATACTTAAAATATCGATGTTTACTGCGTCCTTAATTTTATCAATTCTTTCAGTAATAAAATTATCACTTGCTTTAATATGCAAATCTGTTAAATGTAAAACTCCAATGTTCATAATAGTCAAGGTTGTGCGTCGGCAGGAAAACAGCTCTTTTGCAAGCCGAGGTCTTGGTTTGTGAGTCGGAGCTTGCAAATGTGCTGTTTTGTGCGCTGGCTGTTCATTATTTGGTTTTTATTTAGCTATTGTTTTTTTCTTGTCTTTTTACACTTGGCGGTAACGGTTGGTACATGTTGTCGGGGCGGATTTCGAAGAGCGTTCCTGTCCGAAGGACACGGAACTGCGAAACGAGAATCCGCAGTTGGCGTACCAGCGAACCCCGCCCTGCAATATGTACTTTGTTACAGGGCGTTTTTTATTTTTTTCTCATTTTGTTTAACCAATTTTCATAGTAAGGTCTATCATTATTTGGTTCTTTTTCATACCACTCAGAACACATGAAATATAATTCTCCCATGATTCTAACTGGTGTTTTCCAATATCTTAAAGGCTTTTCCTTGTCATTTTTTTGCACTTTTCTTAAAAACGGAAATTGCAAGTCGAAAACAGTTTTTGAATAATCTTGTTTTTGCAGATTTTCTAGCTCGTTTCTGTCAATTTTATTAATAATCTCATTAAACGTTTTCTGAACGTACTTACCAATTTTTAATTCTGATTTCTCTTGAAATGGAGTGGTTGTATTCCTATTTTCTTTTTTGAAAGTTTCAGTCCTAAAATTAAGATTTATACCAGTCTCGTTTTTTGGCTCTACTTGGGAATCATTATTTAATTGTCTTATTTTTTGAGTAATATCCAGTTTGTTTTCGTCGTTTAGAAATTCATTTGTAGTAGAGATTATCCAGCCATTTTGATGTTCATTTTCCACAGCATATTTCTCCGCAATTGATTTTGGATAAATGAGTCCTTTTATCACAGAACCATTATCATCGAACAGAATTATCGTTAGAAAATCGAAATTCCAAGAACGAATAATTCCTAGTTGGGTTGTCAGTCCATTTGTAATTTTGCGGCTTTTAACTTGGTGGAAGTCTCCGTTAGGCGCTTTTATGTCTGCACTGGCGTGTGAAGCAGTTAACAACTCTCCGTTTAAATATTCGTTTACCAAATATTCAGCATATTCTCCAACTAAATTTGATGTCCGGCCCAGTTTTTCTTTTAGTTGTTTGGAAGAAGTATTATAATTTTTCCACAAATCTGTAATTTCATTCATTTGATTTGTCTTTTTTCAAAATGCCCTGTAACGGTTGGTACATGTTGTCGGGGCGGATTTCGGAGAGCGTTCCTGTCCGAAGGACACGGAACTGCGAAACGAGAATCCGCAGTTGGCGTACCACCAAACCCCGCCCTGCAATATGTACCGTGTTAACGCCTGGTTTTTTCTTTTTCTGTCAGCTTTTTACAAGACATTCCAATTTACAA
>JAWKKP010000033.1:0-70524 GCA_041393215.1 Draconibacterium sp. | reverse complement strand
ATTCTAAAACCTGCTGCAATATCTTTTGTGGAAATGCGTTTCAATGAAGAGATAATCTCTCAATAGATTAATGAAAAACTATCTGTCTAAAATATTTAATGCCAATTGGTTTTTTGCCACTCTTGTTTTGTTTGTTTTAGCCCTACCTTTTTCAGAAGCTTTAGTTTCTATTATTGGAGGAATGTTGCTCCTACTTGCATTAATCGAAGATTCTTGGGAAAATAAACTGAAACGTTTAGTTCAAAACAAGAATCTGTTGTTTCTGACAGGAGTCTTCTTTATTTACTTATTCAGTTCAATAGCGACGTATAACCATGGAGAATCGCTATATGATATTAAAAAAAATCTATTTTATCTGGTTATCCCTTTAGCATTTGTAATGGGAAAGTCTCTTAATGATATTCAAAAAAGATTTTTGTTTTATTCTTTTCTTGTTGCAGTATCTATTTCAATTTTTGTCAGTTTAATTCGCTGGTCCACCGATAATAAAATTGGGAGTTTTGAGGTGCATAACATAAGTTTGATTTCGCATATCAGATTTAGCTTTCAGCTGATTCTTGCTTTTTGGGTTACGTTCCTTTTGTATCAAAAAAATAGTAAAATAATTGCGAATAAATACAAAATCTTGCTGATAATATTATGTTTATACATTTTATCTTTTCTGTTTTTTCAGCAATCATTAACCGGAATAATCGCCTTTGGGAGTAGTGTAGCTTTTTATTTATTTCATCAAATTTTTAAACTGAAGAAAAAATACAGAATCGTATTATTTCTAATTACCGGGTTTTTAATAGTAGCACCTATTTTTTATGTGTTTTCAATCATCAAATCATTTTATAGTATTGAACAGATTGACTGTAAAACCATCGACAAAAAGACAAAACTCGGAAATGATTACGTACATGATTTTGATAATCCAATGGTTGAAAATGGCAGATATGTATTTCTTTATATCTGCGAGAGTGAGATGCGTGAGGAATGGAATAAAATTTCAGAATTTAAATATGATTCAATTGGTATAAATGGTTATGTAAATTCTTCAACATTAATTCGGTATTTAACATCAAAAGGATATAGAAAAGATGCCGAAGGTGTAAAAAAACTAAATAAGCAAGACATTAAAAATATTGAAGACGGTATAGCAAATGTAATTTACCAGGAAAAAAAGTATTCTCTCTATCCCCGGATTTACCAAACTATATGGGAATATTATTTCTATTCGAAAACAGGAAATGCAAATTATCAATCATTTTCTCAGCGGCTTGAATTCTCAAAAGCTGCGTTAACCATAATTAAGCAAAACTTTTGGCTGGGGGTTGGAACTGGAAACTGGCGCGAAGAATTTAAAAATGCTTATCAAGAAAATCATTCAAATTTAAGTGAGGAATTGTACGCATCATCGCACAATCAGTATTTAAATTATATGGTGAAATTTGGTTTGATTGGTTTTCTTCTAATTATGTTTTTTATGATCTACCCAATTATCAAATCGAAACGTTACAACGATATATTATTTCTGATTTTCCTTTTCTTTCTGTTTTTCTCCAATTTTGGAGATTCTAATTTTGAATCTCACATGGGAAATTCATTTTTTATCTTTTTCTATTGTTTATTTATAATTACCGGGACATCTAATTGTCTAATACTGAGAGAACAATAGTTCTTACGAGAAATCATTACGAATCTTTAATGCTTCATTTTAACAATTTGATTTTCAATTTGTCATCTATCTCAAATAGATTCTTTTTATGAAGCATATTCGAACCTTTTTATCTTCATTTTGTTCCTCTTAAAAAAACGAAATAAATAAAAATGGAAAGAAGGAAATTTATTACTGTTGTTGGTACTGCGGCGCTTGCTGCCCCTGTTATTGGTTCATTTGCCTCTTGTGCTCCGGAGCAAAAAAAGTTTGAAGGACATGTATTGCCCGATTTAGCATACGACTATAACGCACTTGAACCTTACATTGATGCACAAACAATGGAATTGCATTACACAAAACATTACAAAGGATATTACACAAAATTTATGGCTGCAGCTGAAGGTACAGATTTGTTAACTACTCCTATGGAGCAGATTTTTGCAAAAATAAGTACTCAACCTGAAGGAATTCGAAATAATGGTGGAGGATATTATAATCACATGCTTTTTTGGGAAAATATGACACCGAGCCAGGGACCAATTTCTGAAGAGTTGAAAACAGCAATTGACAAAGATTTTGGCTCGATGGATTCATTTAAGGAGGAATTTGGAAAAGCAGCTAAAACCCGTTTTGGAAGTGGATGGGCATGGCTTGCAATGGATGATTCTGGAAAATTGTTTGTGACTTCTACTCCGAATCAGGATAATACCTTAATGGATGTTGCCGATAAAAAAGGGACCCCGCTTTTGGGAATTGATGTTTGGGAACATGCTTATTATCTTCATTACCAGAATAAAAGAGCAGAGTATGTTGATAATTTCTGGAATATTGTAAACTGGGATGTTGTAGGCAATAGATTTGTTGCTGCCAAAGTATAACACAAATTATTGTGTATTGGTTAAGGCTTGTTACTTTTGAGTTTTAAATTCAAAAATAATGAGCCTTAATTTTTGTTTTATTGGAGCCGGGAATTTGGCTACTCAACTCTCTGTAGCTTTTAAAGATAATGGATTTAATGTTATTCAGATTTATAGTCGCACCGAAGATTCGGCAACAAGTTTGGCTGCAAAACTTAAAACTTCGTTTACAACTTCTGTAACTGGAATAACCCAAGATGCTGATATTTATTTTGTTGCTTTAAAAGATTCGGCAGTAGAACAAGTTCTCTCGAAAAGTAATTTTAGAAATAAACTTATCGTTCATTGCTCCGGGAGTTTGCCGCTTTCAATTTTAGAAAAGTATTCAGACAATATTGGGGTTTTCTATCCTTTGCAAACTTTTACAAAGAGCAGGAGTGTTTCTTTTGAGAAAATTCCAATTTTTATTGAAGCCAATTCAAAATCGAATGAGAAACTATTGGTTGAAATTGCGCAAAAAATTTCTTCATTTGTCTCTGTTTTGAATTCGGGAAAGCGGAAATATTTGCACTTATCAGCAGTTTTTGCCTGTAATTTTGTTAATCATTTTTATACTATTTCTGCTGATATTTTAAAAGGTAGAGAAATTCCATTCGATGTTTTAAAACCATTGATTCTTGAGACTGCTTTAAAAGTTCAGGAGATGGACCCGAAAAATGCACAAACCGGGCCTGCTGTTCGTTTTGATGAAAACATTATTTCGGATCATCTGCGTGAATTAAAAGGCCTAAAAAACTATGCTGAATTGTACAATTCAATCTCAAAAAGTATTTTTGAACATCACAAAAAATTGAAATAATGTCGTTTTTCAAGGATGAACTAAAAAATGTAAAAGCTTTTGTTTTCGATGTCGATGGCGTTTTATCGAAAGACTTCTCGCCTCTGGACGAAAAAGGTGAACCCGTTCGCACTGCAAATATTAAAGACGGATTTGTAATAAGAATTGCAGGTGAAAAAGGTTTTCCGGTTGCAATTATTACGGGCGGAATTGCAGATAGAGTAAAACTACGATATGAAAGATTGGGAGTTAAGCATTATTACGACAGGGCAAGAAACAAAATGTGTTGTTTAAACGATTTTCTTGAAAAAACGGGTTTAACTAAAGAAGATATTTTATATATGGGTGACGACATTTTGGATTATCCTGTAATGGTGGAGGTTGGGGTTCCTACCTGCCCGCAAGATGCTGTTCCCGAGATAAAAGCTGTTTCAAAATATATTTCTAATAAACCAGGTGGAGAAGGTTGCGTACGCGATGTAATTGAACAAACGTTAAGAGCGCAGAATAAATGGTTTTCTGAAGAATTGATGGCTAAAAATAATTTTGAATGAACTGGTTCCCAAAATACAATTTTATTCTTGCTTCGAAATCACCGCGGCGTCAGGAATTGCTTAATTCGCTGGGAATTGAATTTGAAGTGAGAACGGAAGATACAGAAGAAGATTTCCCTGAAGATTTAAAAAAAGAAGAAATACCTGTTTATCTTGCCAAATCAAAAGCTGAACCATTTTTCAAACAATTAAATGAAAATGATTTGCTGATTACTGCCGATACAATTGTTTGGTTAAATGGTGAAGTCTTAGGAAAACCTGCTAATAAAGAAGAGGCTGTTTCAATGCTCCGGAAATTGAGCGGAAAAAAACACGAGGTAATTTCCGGTGTATGCTTAACTTCAAATACGAAAAATAAAGCTTTCTACTCCATTTCGGAAGTTCAGTTTAAGGAACTCTCAAGTGCTGAAATTGATTTCTATGTTTCGAAATTTAATCCTCTTGATAAAGCAGGAGCCTATGGAATTCAGGAGTGGATTGGTTTTATCGGCATAACTCATATCGAGGGTTCATTTTATAATGTAATGGGACTTCCAATTCAAAAATTATACGAAGAGATTCAGAAGTTTTAAAAAGAAAAAAAATAGGTTTCAATATTTAATGTGTTGTAAAACAAGATAATATTGATTTTATTGTTAAACTCTTTTAATTGATAATTCGTAACTTGATTAGAAACTTAGCTAAATTCAAGAAAATGTATTATCAAATCAAGCTTATCACAATTGTTTTTCTGTTTCTTGTATTGTATGGATGTGGGCCAAAACAAAACAAGGATGTTGAAGTTGGCTTTTTACTTCATGCACTTGATAAAGAAAGATGGGAAAACGATAAGGACTTTTTAACTCAAAAAGTTCAGGAACTGGGAGGAACCATAATCGTTAAAGTTGCCAACAACGATCCTGCAAAGCAGCTTGAACAGGCAAATGAATTGTTATCTAATGGAGTTGATGTTTTGGTTGTTGTTCCGGTTGATCAGTTTGCCGCCGCCGATATTGTAAAGGCAGCACATGCAAAGAATATTAAAGTTATATCTTACGACAGACTTATAAAAAATTGTGATCTCGATTTTTATGTTTCCACCGATAATGTTGAAATTGGAACTTTACAAGCCGATTACCTTACTACTATCAAACCACAGGGAAACTATGCTTTAATTGGCGGTGCCGAAAGTGATAATAATAGTAAATTCCTTTATTTGGGGCAGATGAATGTGCTGGAACCTTTAGTTGAGAAGGGCGATATAAAAATAGTTTATAATGTTTTTACCAATGCCTGGGAGGAAAACGAAGGATACGAGCAAACAAAAAAAATGCTGAGTCAGGGAAATAAGGTGGATGCTATTCTGGCAGGAAATGATGCAATTGCATATGGCGTTTTAAAGGAACTTCGTGAAGCAGGTATGGAAGAAAAGGTACTGGTGGCCGGTATGGATGCCGATTTAAGAAATTTACGCGAGATTGTAGCCGGACATCAAACTTGTACAGTTTATAAACCGTACGAAAAGATGGCTTCAACAGCTGCTGAGATTGCTGTAAAAATGGCAAGAGGTGAGGAAATAGAGAAAACCTATCAAACTGTTAGTAACGGCAAGGTTTTGGTTCCTGTTGTATTTCACGATGCAATGATTGTGAATCGTGAAAATCTAAAGCTTACTGTTATTTCGGAAGGGTACCAGAAAGAAGAAGAAATTTTTAAATAGCAAAAACATTAATAATGTTTCGAAACTATACAGGGATTTCATTTTTAATGAAGTCCCTTTTCTTTATTTACCTGCGAAATTCAATATCTTTATCCAAAGTGTAGAAAATTATAAAAACATGAAAGGTATGGTTAAAAGGCTATTTCTTATTCTTACTTTGTTATTTACCATTATTGCCTGTTCGAAGCAAAATGCAGAACAAAAACGACCCAATATTTTGTTTGCCATCAGCGACGATCAATCATTTGCACATACAAGTTTTGCAGGTTGTAATTTTATTACCACACCCGCTTTCGATAAAGTGGCAAAAGAAGGAGTTTATTTTAACAATTGCATTGCAGGTTCGCCCGGTTGCGCTCCTTCCAGAAGTTCCATTGTAACGGGTCGTTATCATTGGCAAAATGAACAGTCTGGACAACATGCGTCGTCGTGGATGAAAAAATATGTTCCATTTATCGATCTGCTCGACGCCAACGGATATGTTACCGGGAGAACCGGAAAAGGTGTTGCGCCATTTCAATATGCCAGAAATGAAAATGATTCGCTATGGAGAGAAACTGATGCAGGAGGTATTGAATACAGCAGAATCCAGTATGAAAAAAATACACCTGAAGATGAACGTACTGCAAGAGGAATCAGCCCAGTTAATTATTTTGAAAACTTCAAATATTTTATGGAGAATGTGCGGAAAGATAAACCTTTCTTTTTTTGGTATGGCGCAACAGAGCCTCATCGGGCTTATGAGCAGGACTCGTGGAAAAGAAATGGTAAGAACTTGAATGAAGTCAACGTCCCTGGCTTCTTCCCGGAGGCAGAAGTTGTTCGTGGAGATTTACTCGATTATGCTGTTGAAATTGAATGGTTCGACCTTCACTTGCAACGAATGTTACAGTATCTTGAAGAAATTGGCGAACTGGAAAATACAATTGTGATGGTTACCGCCGATAATGGAATGCCTTTTCCAAGGGCAAAAGCAAATGGTTACGAATATGGAATCCATGTACCTTTTGCTGTTCGTTTTCCCAAAAATTACCCAGGAGGAAGAATCGTTGAGGATCCGGTTAGTTTTGCAGATATTGCGCCAACTATTCTTGAAATTACGGGAACTTCTGCGGATGGAATGCTGCCGATTTCAGGGAAAAGCTTTTTAAATATTCTGAAGACAAAACAACAAGGTATTGTTGAGCCAAATAAAAAATATGTCTTTTCAGGTAGAGAAAGACATTCAAGTTCGCGTTATTTGAATTGGGGCTATCCACAACGAATGATTCGAAGCAAGGACTTTCTTCTGATTTGGAATATGAAACCTGAAAGATGGCCGGCAGGGGCACCGCAGCGAATTAAACCAGGCACAACTGACGAACTTCTGCCAATGTATGGAATTGATGAAAATGGCGTGCATCATTCTGAATGGGCTTTTACCGATATTGACGCAGCGCCAACAAAGTCGTTTATTATCGAGAACTGGCAGAATAACCAAATAAAACCTTACTTTGATTTGGCCCTTGCAAAACGACCCGAATTTGAGCTTTTTAATGTTAATGACGATCCGTACTGTATCGATAATTTAATTGGAAATCCTGATTTTTCAAAGATTGAAAAAGAAATGAAAGAGGCTTTAACAGCCGAATTGAAAAAATCAAAAGATCCGCGGGTTGTTGGACCTGATAAAGAAATATTCGATTCGTATGTTCGCTACAGTTCCATTCGTGATTTTCCAAATCCAGATGAAATGGAATAGCCGTTCATTTTAAATTAGTTATCCAGTAAATCAAGTTTTTGGGAAGCCTCAGAGTAATCAAAATAAGACAAGCTTCCCGGAATAATATGAAATGCTTTTTCCGGATCATAAAATTCCGTTTCAATAAATTGCTGATCAAATTTTAGTAAATGTTCGTTTGAAAACTTTCCAAATACTTTTTTCTGGCTCGTAAAAACAAGCATTGCTGTACTTGAATTACCATCAGTTAAAGCGTCTATTCCGGCATTGGGGAATTTCTGTTTAGCAAACTGAACCAGCAAATCAATAGCTTCCGCCTGAATTCCGGGAATGGACTTTCCAATAATATTTGCTCCGAATGTGTAGTTAAACGGAACTCCTTTAACAAATCCGTCGCCGGTAAACTCTTTGTCAAATAATTCGCCGGTTCCGGGCAAATCGGCAGTAACAATTGTATATCCTTCTTTTAAGTAATAATTTAAATATTGATGTTCCAATATTGCTTTTTTACCTTCTCCGGATACCCAAATCAAAACTTTTCCTGTCGGATTTTCATTCTTAATGACATAAACCGGCAGTGCGAAATCATTTTTATCGTTTTCAAGGAAATATTTTTCAGCTTCGTGGTTTTCTGTTTTGTATATTCCGGTATAAACGGCAGCAGTTAGCTTTCTGTTAAATTCAACACCCGAAAGTTCTCTGAGCTTTTCTTTCAAAAAAGTTCCATTTAATTCTTCTTTTGTGAAATACATTTTATTCAGATCAAACACGGTTTTTCCTTTCACTGAAGTTTTCAATTGGCCGGTTGATGTAACCCATAATTCTTCCAATGTAAACGGTTCAATTTCAACGTCCTTATTGTCTCCTGGTAAATTCAGTGTTTTCTGAAAAAAAGCATAAACCGTTTCTCGATTTTTCTTTGTCGATTCATGCTTTCCCATATCTTCGGCAAACTGAATATTTTCAGGTTTTCCCAAGGCTACGAATGATTTTTGTGCTTCGGAAAATGTTTCTCTGGCTCCCTGTTGACTAAAAAAGTCGTGAGTGGTAGTTACAATCAATGTTGGTTTGGGTGCCCTGACATGGATAAAATCCGGATGATCAAAACCTTTCTTTATAAACCAATATGGATTTTGTTCTGCATCTTGTGGCCCTTTTGATTGTAACAAGCGTTTAAAATTGGTTATGTAGCATTCCGGGGTAGCGGCATAAATTCTATCGTCAAAAGCTGCAATCATAGCCGATTGCGTTCCTCCGCCTGAACGTCCGGTAATTCCAATTCTTGTCATATCCACTTCTTTTCGGGTTTCAAGATAGTCAAGCGCTCTAACGCCGTCCCACACAAAATAGTCGGCAAGGGAAGTTCCGGTAAATAAAGTCTGAACTCCGGCATACGAATGTTCTGTTGTTGGACCACCAATTATCGATTTTCCGGTTTGTTCATCCAAATACTGAAATCGCTCTCCCTGTCCGATGGGATCAAATGCAAATACAATAAAACCTTTTTCAACAAGATTAAAAATTACACGCTGATAAACCTCATTTCTGAAACCGAGATCAGAGTGCCCTGAGCAGTAGATTACGCAAGGAGCCGGATTTTGTCTTTTTTTCGGGAGAAACATTGCCGCAGTTACGTAAAACCCGGGATGTGATTCAAACAAAATTTTCTCAACCGTAAAATTATCGCGTTTTAAAGTTCCCTTAATTTGTGCATTTAGCGGGCCACGTTCAAATTTTGATATGGAAGGAAACATTTTCCCTTTTAATGAATGCTGATAGCTTTGCCAGTCTTCCTTTGTTTGTAGTCTTTCAATTTTTTTGTCTCGCTCATCTAGTAATTGAAAAGCTTTATTCGTTATTATTGTGTAAAGTGCCTCGTTATTATGTTTGTAAAGGAGCCATTTCCCGTCATTCCCGGGGTCTGAACTAAAAACAGATTCATTCTTGTTTTGACCGAAAGAAATAATTGCAGTGAAAATAAACAATAGCGAAATAAGTCGATTCATTGTAATCAAATTAGGATTTTGAGTAAAAATAGAAAATAGTTCAAAAAGGTTCGGCAATCTTCCTGTTTTTTGTTCGGTTGGCTTTTCCACAATAATTTCTACTTTTGCACCAGTTTTTTATTTAGAACAAGTTTTAGCAATTGGGAAAACATAAAATAATAACGGTTAGACATTTAACCGATTCAGCATTTGTAGTTCGATTGGAACGAAATGGTTTGGTGTTTCAAACAGGCCAGTTTATTATTCTGAAGTATGGAAATTCGGTTGATCAGCGTGAGTATTCGGTGTATAGCGGGGAAAACGATGATTTTCTGGAAGTGTTGGTTCGGGAAGTTGAAGGTGGAAAAATATCAGGAAAGCTAAAGCAATTAAAACCCGGTGATGAGCTTGATATAACTGGTCCGTATGGCTTTTTTAAATTTAATCCGGAACAATTTGGCTCAAAAAAGTTTTTATTTATTGCAACGGGAACAGGGATTAGTCCGTTTCATAGTTTTATAAAGACTTATCCTGAACTGGATTATCGGTTAATTCATGGAGTTCGGTACGGGGAAGAAGCTTATGAACACTGCGATTTTGAAAAAGAGAAAATAACACTTTGCACTTCGGGTGAGTCGAATGGAGATTTTTACGGGCGTTTAACCGATTATCTCTACACTCAAAAACCAGATGCCGATACCAATTGTTTTTTATGTGGAAACAGTGAAATGATATACGAAGTGTTTGATATTCTGACAGGCAAGGGAGTTCCGGTCTCTAATATCTATTCAGAAGTATATTTTTAATTGAATTTAATTTGAGATTTTTTTTAAGGTTCAATACCTCTTTTGAACTTTTGATTTTGAACTTGAAAGAATGAAATATCACGTTATAACATTAGGATGCCAGATGAATTTGTCAGACAGCGAACGGGTGATATCTGTTTTGGATAAAGCCGGTTACGAGTGGACTGACAATGAGGAAGAAGCAGGGCTGATTGGTATCCTGGCGTGTTCGGTACGTCAGAAAGCCATTGATAAAGTATATTCACGAATATACAAATGGAATAAGTGGAAGAACAATAAAAATTTGGTTACATTTATTTCAGGGTGTATCTTACCCAGCGATCACGAGAAGTTTCTGAAACTTTTCGATATTACTTTTCAGATGAAGGATTTGCCAAAACTGCCTGAGATGATTAGTCAGTACGGAATTACAACGCCAACTCACCTTAGAGCTGGCATTGATCCTCACAACGAAAATATTGAAGAATTTTGGAGTGTAAAACCTAACTATAAATCGAATTTCGAGGCATTTATCCCGATCCAGAACGGATGCGATAAGTTCTGTACGTTTTGTGCTGTGCCTTATACAAGAGGGAGAGAAGTTTCCCGGCCTTCAAAAGATATTATTGCCGAAGTTGCACTTCTGGTTGCCCAGGGATTTAAGTCGATTACTTTACTGGGGCAGAATGTAAATTCTTATGGACTCGATAAGAAGGGTGAAGAGATTTCTTTTGCCAAACTGCTGGAGGAAATTGGCGAACTGGGAAACCGAATGAAAAAAGAGTTTTGGGTGTATTTTACTTCGCCACATCCGCGCGATATGAATGACGATGTTATTGAAGTAATTGCAAAATATCCGGTGCTTGGCAAGCAAATTCATTTACCCATGCAAAGTGGCGACGATAAGGTTCTGATGCGCATGAACCGAAAACATAACATGGAAAAATACCGGCATATTGTTCAAACCATTCGAAGAGTAATCCCGCAGGCAACTTTGTTCACCGACATTATTGTTGGGTTTACGGGCGAGACTGATGAACAATTTGAAAACACGCGCCGTGCAATGGAAGAATTTCAGTTTAATATGTCGTACACAGCTATATATTCTCCAAGACCGGGTGCCACCAGTCACCGGTGGGATGACGATGTGCCACATGAAGAAAAGAAACGCCGGTTGCATGTTCTTACCGAAGAATTGAGAAAACATAATATTCCTTATCACGAAAGCCAGGTTGGTACTGTAAAGCGTGTTTTAGTTCGTGGCGTTGACCGAAAAGAAGGTTATCTTTCAGCGCTAACGGAAGGGAAATTAATCGTTCGTTTCGCTTCTGAGAATGAGAATTTAATCGGGCAGTTTGTCGATGTTAAAATAACTTCTGCAACCGATTTTTCAATGGAGGGCGAGTTGCTTGGAGTGAAAGAAGTGGTTGGATTTTAAGTGTTTATAGCCAGTATGATGGTTTGTTTGGTCTATTTTACCGGTAAACTTCTGGTTACTTCTCTTCCAAATCCTTCAACCTCTATTCTGTTGTCTGAAAAAGTAATTGTGGAGTAGGCGTTTTCGCTTTCCGTTTCCACCATTCCTTTTAGGTTGATGAAATGAATTCCATTTTCCATTGCATAATTTCCGCCATGGTTATGTCCGTTTATCCATGCTTTTACACAATCATATTTTTCAATAATAGACAAAATTTCTTTGGAATTCCAAAGTGCATGGGCTTCCGAAGGCAGGAGAGGATAATGGCAGAATAAAATTACATTTCGTTTTTTTTGTGTTGCTGTTTCCAACTGTTTTATAAGCCAGTTTTGTTGGCTTTCCGAAATTCCTCCGTTCCAGGGTTTGTTGTTGGGTTGATTTTCAATAGTTAGTTTGCTAAGCCAATTATTTGCTTCATCTACTATTTCCGGGTTATTCGAATGCGTTGTGATTTCATTTCCATCCAGAAAAATAAACTGCCAGTTTTTCTTACGAAAAGTATAGTAGGTTTTCTTTAAATTTAATTTGTCAGGTACTTCATCAAGAAACTGCCCATCCACCTCCAAATCATGATTTCCAGTTACATGGTAAACTTTGTTTTTTGATTGTTTGAGAACATGATTTACAGAATCGAAACTTGAAATATTATGATCGATTAAATCACCAAGTCCAACCACAAATTCAATTTTTTTATCGTTGTTGAATTCGTTTAAACAAACATCCAGTTTATTCAGAGAATTTCGGTAGTATCGGTTAATAGCCGGGTCGCAATCACAATACTGGCAATCGGCAAACACCCCGATTTTTATTTGGGCCTGAGCGGTAAAACCAGAAGTCATAATAAAGAAAATTATAAATGTAAAAAGAGTTCTTAACTGCACTTTCATAATTGTAGGTTGTAATAATGAAATGCTAAATTAGTGGAATAATTCAATACGTTAGTTATGCGAATAATTTTCACATTTGTTTTTATTTGTTTTGTAACAATCAATACGGGAGCCCAAAACAAAATTAATGAAAAGGAAAAGAATGAAATTAGTGCCTTGTTGCAAAAACAAATAGCTGCCTGGAACGAAGGAGATCTCGAAAAGTTTATGCAAACGTATTGGAAATCGGATAAGCTGGTTTTTGTTGGTAAACGTGGTCCGAATTATGGCTGGCAGGCCACACTTGATAATTACAAAAAAGGTTATCCTGATAAAAAAGCGATGGGGAAACTGGATTTCAAAATTTTTGATATCTCCAAAATTGACAGAAAAACGGTGTTTGTAATCGGTCGTTTTGAACTTACCCGCGATATCGGCGATGTGGCAGGTCACTTTACTCTGGTAATTCAAAAGTTTGGCAAAGACTGGTTTATTATCAGCGATCATTCCAGCGCCGAGGGTTAAACATAAATCATTTTGCGTGTCATTCCTCCATCAATTACAAAGTTTTGCCCTGTAATAAAACTATTTTCAGGATTCAAAAGGAACAAAACCATATTGGCAATATCTTCCGCTTTTCCAACTCTTCCTGCCGGGTGCTGGTTTTTATCTTCTTTAGTAATTTGGTAAGGTTTTGCTTCTGATTTCTTCCTGATTCCTGAAACATCAATCCATCCCGGGCTGATGCAATTTACCCGTACTTCCGGACCGAGGCTCATTGCCAAAGCATGCGTCAGCGAAAAAATCCCACCTTTGCTGGCTGAGTAAGCTTCCGTGTCAGGCTCCGACTGAAAAGCACGGGTTGAGCACATGTTTATAATGCTTCCGTTAACCTGTTTCAGGAAGGGTGCAGCATGTTTTGAACATAAAAATGCCCCGGTTAGATTTACACCAATTACATGGTTCCATTCGTCAAGTGTAAGCTCGGTAACCGGTTTGTTGGCATGAGTGGCCGCATTGTTTACCAACCCTGAAATATTTCCAAATCTTTTTTCAGCTTCCAGAACAGATTGTTTTACACTTTCTTCGTCTGCAATATCTGTTTTAAAAAAGGCAATATTGCTGGCATGCGTTTCGCTTTTAAATTCTTCAATGGCTTCTTCATCAATTTCAAAGATTGAAATAAAATAACCGTTTTTTAATAATTCTATTGCAGTTATTTTTCCAATTCCCTGCGCACCGCCGGTAATAATAATATTTCTATTCATGTTGCTTTTCTTTTCTGAAAACGATTTTTAGCTCTGTTTCACTTTCAATATTTTCTCCATTTTTAAATTCAGGAGCCCATTCTGGTCCGGAGAGAATAATTTGTTTGGTCTTCTCGAATAGCTTTTGGTCTGCACTATTTTTATTCTCGATCTTTACTATTTCGCCATCAGTATTAAAATAAACTCTGACTTTTACCACTGCTCTTTTTGACGGATAATCACTGGCTAAAACAGCACTTTCTTCCAGATATTTTTCAAATTCTTCCATTCCTCCAATAGGCTGGGCGGAAGAATTTCTGATTGGTTTTGCAATGGTGGTATAACCTACTGTCTGGCTTTTTCTGGTTGTTGGTTTTCCTGTAACAACAACTTCATCTAAGGCCAGTTGAGAGGGTTCTATGCCGATGACTTTTACCGAATCTTTTCCGGGATAGAACTCTTTCGGTTCCATTCCTACAAGGCTCACTACAACTGCATTGTCAGCATCATTGTACATTTTTAAAGAGAAGTTCCCGTTGATATCTGTAATCGTTCCGTTTGTTGTGCCTTTCTGTTGAATTGTTGCACCGGGCACCGGCTGATTGTCGCCCAGCGAGATAACTTTTCCACGAACTACATTGTGGTTCAGCGTTGCCACATCTCCAAATTGGTGTGGTAACTCAATTTCTTTTGGTTTACTGCCGGAAGCCAGAGTGCCAGTTCCGCGAATCTTAATGCTGTTATCATTTTCGACAATAGTGACATTCGGTTTAGCAGTGTCCATCTTTAATTCTGCTTCTGTAATCCGTTTCGGCTGAGAGAGTTTTGTATTGGAAACAGGTTGTTTTAATAAGGCCGGTTCCGGTGTTTTTTTCGATTGAACTTCATCATAATTTTCAACTATCTCAAAAGTTTGCTCTGAAGTATCTTCCGGAGAAATGCTTTCTTCATCTTTTAACGTTGCCACGGTCTCCGCTTTTTCTGATTTTTTTTCGGTTTTGGCTTCCGTTAATTCAGGCATCGGATTTTTATCTTTTAGCTGAAACCAGATTATTCCTGTTGAAACCAATAGAAGCAAGGTTGCCGCCGCCGCCCAGAAACGGTAACTCGATTTTGTTTTCTTTCCGCCGATTTTTGATTTTAATTCCTCTAAATCATGTGATAATTCTTCCGGAGGAACATGCTGAAATCCTTCCAGCGCTTCTGCTTCAAAAGGGTTCTTTTGTAATTCCCGTTCAAAGGCATGGCGTTCATTTTCAGTCATCTGGTTGCTCAGATAACGCTGGAAATCTTTTTCGCTGATATGTTTTTTACTTTTCGACATGTTTACTTTCAAGGCAAATCTTCAGATTTCGTTTTCCATTCTGAATAAAGCTTTTAACCTTTTTCTCCTCCAAATTTAAAACCGAACCAATTTCGCGATAACTTTTATTTTCGAAATAAAACAAACGAACGCACTGTTTTTGTTCCTCTTTTAATCGTTCAATACAATCATTCAAAGCCTTTTCATTTATTTCTTCCGGTTCCTTGTCAATAGGATGCAGTTCCGGTTCCTTTTCCATAAAAACGGCCATTTCTCTTTCATCGGAAATCAGCAATGTTTTTCCCGGTTTGGTTTTTCGCAGTTCCATTAAGCAATAGTTTTTAGAAACTATAAACAACCAGCTTTTAAAGTTACTGATTTCATGCTTCTCAACTTCAATTACGAGTTTTTCAAAAATTTGTATTACTGCATCTTTCGATTTTTCGCGCTCCCCAAAATATTTCAGACAAACTCCGTAAACCAGATGCATATATCGTTGATACAACTCACCAAGGATTTCCATGTCCCTGCTGGTTTGGTAATCTGCAAGTAGTTCCCCGTCAGATTTCTCCTTTTTCTGCTTTCGAAACGGTATGAGTTGCATGTTTTTGATTTCAGCTTAAAAGTAGTCCAATTTTTGAAAATGGGGATCTGCGATTTATAATCGCGGGAGATTTCGGCGAATGCAACTTGTCAATGCCATTCCAATTACCAATCAAAATAGGCGTTTCCCGGCCAGCTTTCCCGACTTTTTACTAATCCGGCCTTAACAGGGTTGTTTAAGGTATATTCAACGGCATTGTACAAATGCTTTTCATTGCGAATAGTTGTTTCGAAACTCTCTTTTTGCCACAAAGTTCCTAATCGGCCTTCCTGCTTATTGATTTCTCTGGCTGTATACCTTTTTACCGACTGTAAGATATCTTGCAAATAAACTGTCTTTTCTTCTGCATCTTTTTCAAGTAATGTGATAACCCAGTGAATATGATTTGGCATAATTGACAATGCGCAATTTTTTAGTTTTTTATTTTCCCAAAAAAGAAAAGCCTCTTTTATAATTTGAAGATTTTCTGGTTTCGATAAATCGACTGTGGATTTTTTGCATGTAGCAGGCAGTAAATCATCGTAAGCTTTTATATATTTTTTTCGGGTAAGGTTGTATTGAAATGATAAATCATCGATAGTTTTCTGTTCGTGATTTTGGTTCTTGTGAAATTCTATCTGGGATTTTAGCAGTTCTAATTTTTGAGTGTAAATAGCCAGAGCTTTTTTTGGAGCAGCATCTTTTAAAATCCATGTAACAAAGTAAGCTTGCCCCGGCTGTTGAAAATGAGGAAGGATATTCCTGTATGCTTCTTTTTTCATTTGGGATACATTTTAAATATTAAAGTACAACTTAAAATTGAGAGTTTCAACTGGGAGCTGCGATATGTAATCACAGGAAAACGGCGAATTCGATTTGCCGATCCTACCGAGATTTTAAATCTCCGAACCCGTTTTCTGAGAATTTTTTATGGAATTTCATTTCCTGTGGCATCCTGTAAATGAAAATAATTCTAAAATCAATTATCATGAAGAAATTAATCATTGTTTTAACCATTTGGCTGGCGGCTGCAGGAATGCTGTCGGCAAAGGAAGTTTCGGGTACTGTAAAAGATGAATTTGGAAATGTTTTGCCCGGTGTTACCGTTTCAGTTGAAAACAGTAATCGTGGAACGATAACCGATGTAAACGGATTTTATCAGATTCCGATACTTCCCGGCGATAAAGTGCTTGTTTTTTCATTTATCGGAATGGAAACAGAAAAAGTAAAAATCGGTCTGTCCCCAAAAATTGATGTTGTTCTGAAAACTTCTGATTTAGAGCTAGAAGAAGTTGTGGTAGCAGGCGATGTTTCTCATCATAAACTCAGTCTTTGCAGTTCTGTGGCACAGGTAACGTCCACAAATATGCTGATTCGTGGAATTGCTTCGATGCCAGAGGACTGGAATACGGAGAACTATTCAACAATTCATGAAAATGGTTTTAAGGATGTAAAAACCAGTCCGCTTTCCACTTTCTCTATTGATGTTGATAATGCTTCCTATTCCAACGTGCGCAGGTTTATTAATAATGGCGAACTTCCTCCGGTTGATGCCGTGCGAATCGAGGAAATGATTAATTATTTCAATTATGATTATCCGGAGCCTTCGGGAGAACATCCGTTTAGTGTAACCACAGAGTTGGGTAAATGTCCGTGGAACGAAAATCACTATTTAATGCATGTTGGTTTAAAGGGAAGGAGTATTGAAAAAGACAAATTACCGCCTTCAAACCTGGTTTTTTTAATCGATGTTTCGGGTTCTATGACTTACGAAAATAAATTGCCTCTGCTCAAACGTGCTTTTAAAATGCTAATAAATGAGCTGCGTCCTGAAGATCGGGTTTCGATTGTAGTTTATGCAGGTGCTGCCGGAAAAGTGTTGGATTCTACTCCCGGCAATGAAAAACAAAAAATATTGAAGGCACTGGAAAATCTCTCTGCCGGAGGTTCAACTGCCGGAGGTGAAGGAATAAAACTGGCTTACAAAATTGCTCACGAGAATTTTATGGAAAAAGGAAATAACCGGATTATTCTGGCGACCGATGGTGATTTTAATGTTGGCATTTCAAGTACTTCTGAAATGGAACGTTTGGTAGAAAAAGAACGTGAAAGCGGAATATTTATGTCGGTATTGGGTTTTGGAACCGGAAATATTAAAGACGATAAAATGGAAACGATTGCCGATAAAGGAAATGGAAATTATTCTTATATCGACAATATTCAGGAAGCAAGAAAAGTATTTATTTCAGAATTTGGCGGAACACTGTTTACCATTGCAAAAGATGTAAAATTTCAATTAGAGTTTAATCCGAAGCAGGTAAAATCATATCGTTTGGTTGGATATGAAAACCGCTTGCTTAATGACGAAGATTTTAACGATGACAAAAAAGATGCAGGTGAAATGGGGGCCGGCCACACTGTTACCGCTTTATACGAAATTATTCCGATGGGCTCCAATGAGGAAACTTCTTCGGTTGACGCATTAAAATACCAGGATTCAAAACCGGTTTCAGGAAAATATTCCAATGAATTACTGACGATTAAACTGCGATACAAGGAACCGACAGGAATGAAAAGTAAACTTTTGGAGCAACCGGTGGAGAACAAAATTATTCGAAACACGTCTGACGACTTTCGCTTTTCTGCGTCAGTAGCTTCATTGGGTATGTTGCTGCGTAATTCTGAATTCAAAGGTGAAACTTCGATCGACTCAATTTTAAGTCTGGCACGAAATTCGAAGGGAATTGATGAGAACGGCTACCGATCGGAATTCATCCAGCTGGTTAAAACTGCGGGTGATTTGCATTTGCTGGCCGAAGAATAATTGTTTCTGGTTTCAACGTTGTTTTTAATTTGTTTTCAAGAGCATCGTCCAATTGGGCGATGCTCTTATATGCGTATCATAATAAATGCAACAACAAGCATCACAAAAGCTACAACTGCACCACCTATAAACGACATGCCAGTTCCGCCCAACGCATAAAAAATTCCGATAGTAAGCGGCCCAATGGTTTGCCC
Organism: Draconibacterium sp.; assembly: GCA_041393215.1. GTDB lineage: Bacteria > Bacteroidota > Bacteroidia > Bacteroidales > Prolixibacteraceae > Draconibacterium. Next base: position 51,950 of record JAWKKP010000033.1, on the reverse strand, counting down.
AAGCCGCAAGACCATGCTGTTAATCGACATAAATCCGGCCCTTTCGGTAATAGGAGCAAAACCAACCAGTAACGTTTGAATTCCGGGAATAAGCATTCCGTGCGCTATTCCAAATGCCAGAATCGGAAAGAAAAGTTGCCAGTGGTGTTGCGAGAATGAAATCAGGAGCATGGAAACCATATAAAGTACGGCACTGATTTTTAGTTGTGTTCTGGGTTTAAAAAGTCTGTTAATCCGTTTTAGTTGAGAAGAAGTTAACGCAGTTACTACCGAAAATCCTGACATAAACAACCCAATTACAAGAGAATTGGCCTGCATTCTTTCGGTTAATAATTGTGGAAAGTAAGAAAGATAAGCGCCATATAAAATCACAAACAAAAGCACATTAATAATAAACAGTCCCCAAACAGTTTTCTGATTAATGTTTTTCCATGTTCTTTTTAGATATGATTTCAGGTTCGATTTTTTATCCGGTTCCGGATTTTTCAACCAGAATATAACCATTAAAGCGGTTGGGATTCCAACAAAAGTTAACAGAAAAGGATATTGCCAGCCTGCCATTGCCAGGGCGCCGCCAACTGCCGGATAGCTTGCAGTTCCAATGCTTAAAACGCTGGCGTTGTACCCCATAATTTCGCCTCGTTTGGGGCCATCAAAAAGATCGCCGATTAATGTAACATTAAGCATTCCAAGCGATGCTGCCCCTATTCCCTGTATAAAACGAAGAATGAGCAAAACGTGCCAGTCGTCTGTGAAAAAACATCCCAATCCGGCAATCCCAAACAAAAAAAGCGAAGGAATTAAAATCGTCTTTCGCCCAAAATTATCAGCTAAAACACCGATTATTGGTGCAAGAAAAATGCCCGGGAAAGTAAAAACTGTGATGAGCAAAGTAACTTGGGTAGGTGTAATTCCGAAGTGTTTAATGATGGAGGGAAAAGCAGGGGTAATACTTGCAACTCCCATAACCCCGGTTAGCGTAATTAAAAAAATTACCGTTAAGTTTCGTTTTTGCATAATCTGATTTTGATTAGACTAAAGTAATCGATTCAAATTTGAATAAGTTATATCCAATCTTTTTTTCACCTGAATTAAGAATTAATTCTCTGCAATATTTTTAATCATGCCGTTAAAAATAAAAAAAGTGAAACGGCGATGTTGCAATCCAGTACAGCCGTCCCCAGATACCCCGCGGACGAAACGTTGCCGATTGGTGTAAAATATTGTTTTCATCAATTTTAAATTCAAGCCAGGCTTCTCCCGGAAGTTTCATTTCAGCAAAGAGCAATAATCTCTTTTTCTCGCGACTGGCATACAAAACCCGCCAAAAGTCAAGTGCATCGCCCGGATTAATTTCCTTTGGAGAAGTTCGTCCGCGTTTCAATCCTACACCTCCTACAATCTGGTCGAAAAAACCGCGTATCTTCCACAACCAGTTCGCATAATAATATCCTTTATCCCCGCCAATAGTCCATATATTTTGAATGACACGCTCTACATCTTCAATCTTGTGTTTTTTTATGTTTTTATAGCAGCCAAACTGGGGAACTTCAATAAAATCGGATAACGAAAGCCCCAAACTACTGCTGATTATCAGATCTTTCCAACTGCTTAAAACCAGGTGTTGTTTAATTTTTTGAAACGCATTTTTTAACGCCTCCTGATAGGTAATGGGATGTATTTTAAGAATTTGCTCTAAATCATCGTTTCTGCAAACCACTTCGGTTTTCATACTTTCTACCAGGCTAATTGCCAGTTTGTACGAAACTGAAGTAATAAAAAACAGCCAATACGACGATACTTTCGGACTAATTAATGAGGTGGTGTAAAACGGCCGTTTCAGTTTACGTTCTTTGGCATACCGAACCATCATTTCCTTGTAAGTTAATATTTCCGGACCGCCAATATCAAAGGTTTTATTCATACATTTCTCATTTCCCAGAACACCGTTTAAATACGAAATAACATCTCGAATTGCAATGGGTTGTGTTTTGGTAAAGAATCCATTTGGGAGCAATTATTACCGGCAGCTTTTCTACAATGTCGCGAATAATTTCAAAGGAGCGCTTCCTGAACCAACAATGATTCCGGCTCTCAAAACCGTTAGCGTGAGTAAGATTCCGATTTTAGGATATCTTCCACTTTACGGCGCGATGCCAGATGTCGCGAAAGTTTTAGGGTATTGGTAATTCCACTCAGGTAAACCACCTGTTTCACTTTTGTTGCTTCCATCAGTTTCTTGAAATGGGTAGCCGCCTTCGATTCCAGCAAATCAAATTTTTCGGAAGAAGTTGTCATCGAATGAATGAGATAATAAGCTGCATCAATGTTTTTGGGGATAATTTTTAAATCAGGTTCATTCAAAAAATCAACTTCAATAACCTCAACTTTGCTAAGCAGATTTTTGTGAAAATTCAGCCTGCTTTTTTCGCGTACACAACAAATTACCTGGTGTTCTTTTTCGATTAGAACGGGGAGTAGTCTTTTCCCTACATAGCCGGTTACGCCTGTTAAAAGTATTCTCATAATTTATTGATTCAGAAATAGAACAAATAAAATGATGGCAAAGTTTGTATAACTTCAAATAGCTTTTTGAATTTGCGATGGATAAATATATTACTGCCCAATTTCTTTCTTTACGCAACCATCACCTAAATTTAAACATCTTAAAATAAAAATTATGAGGATCACAAAATTTTTAGTTATGGTAATTGCAGTCTTCCTTTTTGTAATTGCTGGTTGTTACAAAGACGATAAAAGTAAATTAGGGGATTGCAAACTTGAGAAATCAATGAAGTCAGCAAATGATTTAGAAGGCACAATTTGGTACGATAATCTATCACAGCGATATTCGGTTTTTTCAAGTCTGGATGGCACTTATGATTCTCAGGATGTTGGGATTTGCTGTAATCTGCCTGATGATTTTCAAACCGATGGCCTTGAAGTTTTGTTTAGCGGGAATTATTATGAATGTGTTGAGTTTTCTCCTGCTATTGTCGGACAAACATATTATTTTCTGGAAATTACTAAAATTAAGCAAGTTTTAAGAGAATAATTTATAGCCAACGAAATCACTTTATTTTTTCCAATACTTGATCGTACTGTTTTCATTCCCGCAGGAAATGATATTTTTGCAGCTTTAGAAAATTTGTCCATTGAGATTGCAGAAAACAAATATCTTCTTTCAACTGCTTGTCGTTTTTGTGTTTGGGGTGGGTTTGAATACAGCCTTTGCGCAGGATACGCTGGTTGAAAGTTCGTATAAAACCCGTTTTCGTAACAATATTCGTGCATTAAGCAATTTGTATTGCTGGAACATTCCCGATTTCTATCAGGGAAGGTTTCAGATGAATTCCGTTGATGATTTTGATGTGGAATTTGAAAATCTCCGGTTAAGTATTTTCCCAAAGAAAGTTTCAGAGACAAACGAATTTTATCACTTTCTTGAAGACCTTCCGTTACACGACAGGCAAAATCTAATCCGGTATTTTTCTTATAATGAAAAGTATTTCGAGTCCGTTTTTCAGAAATACGGGTTGCCCCCCGATTTAAAATATCTGGCGCCTGCGATTTCGGCAATGAACACCAATTTTACCGGTCCAGACAGAAAAGCCGGAATCTGGCAAATCACCCATTTCGATGCCATTTTAAACGGACTCCGGGTGAACCGTTTGGTCGATGAGCGATTAAACGAGCATTTTGCAACACCTATTTACGTCCGGATTATTCAGCAAAATCAAAAGAATCTTGGTTCCGTTGAACTGGCGGTTTTAGCACAGTGGTTTGGCGTGGCAAAAATTAGGAATGCGATAAGCTTCGCTGGTAACGATAAATCGGTTGAAGAATTGCTGGAATTTCTTCCTGATTCAACATTAAAATACATTGGTGCTTTTCAGGCAACTGCACTTTTTTTGAATAAGAATAAATTTAAACCGGCTGTAGACCTCCTCGCTAAAAAGGATCGGCCGGACACAGTTGCAATTAACAGACAAATCCACTTTAAGCAGATTAGCCAGATTTTACCTGTTACTGAAGGCCAACTAAAGTTTTTAAATCCGCAATTCCGGTTTGAAATTGTTCCGGGGAACAGGAAGATGCAGAAACTTGTGATACCGGCAGAATTTTATGACGATTTTGTCATCTGGCAGGATTCGATTTATAAAACGTACGATTCAACCCTGTTCGCTATTGTTGCTCAGAAAATTGAATATCCGCCGGCGCCGAATCGCCAGTATTTGGGCGAACCTGTAAAAGATTTGGAGATTGAGGGAAAAACTAAGATTCAGTATCGTTTAGAAACGGGTGATGTTTTGGGAATTATTGCCGAGAAATACGATGTGCGGGTTGAAGATTTAAAATACTGGAATAACATCATCAACGAAAGAAGAATTCAGGCTGGTAAAAAGCTTGATATTTTTGTGGATGACGATAAAGCTGATTATTACCGGAATATTGACAATGACGGAGAACCGGACAATTCTCCAACGGAAAATATGGTGGAAAAAATTCAGCAAAGCGCCTCGCTAAATGTTTTTAAAGATTTAAATTCGGCGGCCAAAATTGAACATATCATAAAAAGTGGTGAATCGCCGTTTACAATTGCAAAAAAGTATGAAGGTGTTACTGCTGACGACATTCTGAAGTGGAACAATATTGATGATGCAAGGAAAATTCAGATAGGACAGAAATTGATTATTTATCAGAAAAAATAAGTGATAAAATATGTTTCGGGTTAAAAATAAGTTGGTAATAACAAAAACAGGGAGTTCAAATGAAGCCATTTAAAACATTGCTGTTTACCTTGTTTGTGTTTGTGTTGCTGGCAGGCGCCATGTGGATAACCCCCGACGATGGGCTGGAAGTTGCAGGCTTTACGTTTCACATGCCTACTGCTAGCGAAATGTTTATTCCCGAAGATGTGGAATATGCCGATATTTCCGACATTCTTGATCATCAGGTTGACATTGATTCCATGGCGGAACTTGAAATTAACCTGTTTTCGGAAGATGATACCATTGCAGAAGAGATTGCCCGTGCAAGTTATGATTCGTTGGTGCAATCGATTCATCAAATTGAATTAACCGATGAGGGAAGGCAAAACCTGAAGCAGTTTTTTGATAAACTTCATACGGAAAAGCTGGTCAGGATAATGCATTACGGCGACAGCCAACTGGAAGGCGACAGGATTACAGCATTTTTACGGAATAAGCTTCAAACGCGGTTTGGTGGCACCGGTCCCGGACTTCGGCCCGCCCTTCAACCTTACGATTATGTTTTTAGCGCCGTGCAGGAAAATTCAGTCAATTGGCAACGATATCCCATTTACGGGAAAGTGGACAGCACCGTTGAACATAACCGATATGGAGTAATGGCTGCATTTTCGAGGTATGCGCCTCCTGCAAGCGATAGCATTCCGTTTGTTGAATCGGTGCCATATACAGCTTATCTGAGTATCTCGAAATCGAATGTTTCTTTTAAAAAAACTCAGGAATACCGAAGGCTCAGAATGTTTTATGGAAACGAAAAAAGCCCGGTACATTTTCAACTTTTTGCCAACGATTCGCAGGTTATGGAAGGAACGCTGCCTGCTAACCTGGATTATGGTGTGGTAAGCTCTCTTTTGCCTGATTCAACCGATAGAATTTCCATTCGCTTTACGGGTTTTGATAGCCCCGATTTGTACGGGATTGAACTTGCCGACACCGCCGGGGTAATTGTAGATAATATTGCTTTGCGTGGAAGCTCGGGAGTGTTTTTTACAAAAACCGATTTTGTACACACAGCAAAAATGTATCGCGACTTAAATCCCGGACTTGTTATTTTACAATTTGGCGGAAACGTGATGCCATACATCAAAGACGAAAAGGCGGCTAAGAATTACGGACGCTGGTTTGGCCAGCAAATTCAACGGGTGAAACAATATTGCCCCAATGCGGCTGTGCTGGTGATTGGCCCCAGCGACATGTCAACCAAGGTGAAAGATAAATATGTAACCTACGAACTTTTACCGGATGTGGTAAGTGCCTTGAAGGATGTTGCCCTTGCCAATGGTTGTGGCTACTGGGATATGTACCAGGCCATGGGCGGACACAACAGCATGCCGGGGTGGGTGAATGCAGTTCCGGAACTCGCCCGGCCCGATTATGTGCATTTCTCGGCGAAGGGAGCGCGTTTAATTGCCAATATGTTTTACAATGCACTTTTGCTGGAATACAACAAATATCTGGAGGAAAATAAGTGAAATACCTTTTCAGCATAGTAATTCTTTTGGCCGGTTTTTTGGGGTTTGCCCAGGATGAATACGATATGTATCATATTAATCCGCTAAATTTTATCCGAAACGATTTAAATGAACTTCATCATTTTGGTTCCGACCCTTATTCTGCGCAATTTTTCGAAAAGCTTGAAAAGTTGGTTAGGACCGGAGAAGGACGGATTAATGTAGTTCAAATTGGCGGTTCGCATATTCAGGCCGGAACTTTTTCAGGGCAAATGCGCAACCGGATGCAACAAATAAATGGCGATATGAACGCGGGTTGGGGATTTATGTTTCCATACCGGATTGCCCGAACGAATTCACCTTACGGATATTATATCCGTTATACCGGTCGCTGGACAAGTTGCCGGAATGTGGAGCGACGTAAAGTTTGTAATCTCGGCGTCGGGGGAATCTCTGCTACCACATCCGGCGATGCTAAACTAACGATTCTGTTAGAGGATGAAAATCAGCTTGACTACCGTTTTAATAACGTAAGAGTTTACTGCGAAACAACAGGCGCAGAATTTGATGTTGTGGTAGATTCAACCTATTTGAAAGGAATTACAAAAACCGATGATTATTATGAATTCGAACTAAACTCGCATGTGGACAGTCTGGATATTCTTATTCAAAAGAAAGACGCAGCAGCAGGGAATTTTACGTTACACGGAATTGTAACAGAATCGGCTCCGAATGGAATTTTATATCACAGCATTGGAATCAACGGGGCGCATGTTCCAGCTTTTTTGCGCTGCCAGCTGTTTGAAGAGCAACTAAAAACGCTAAACCCCGATTTGGTAATTCTCGGTCTTGGGATTAACGATGCTTATGTAAAACGATTCTCACAAAGTAGTTTTGAAGATAATTACAGTGAACTGATTCGTTCCATTCGGCGCGCTTCGCCTAAGACCGCCATTATTATGGTTACCAACAACGACAGTTATATGTACCGGAGATACGTTAATAAAAATGGCGAAAAAGTGGAGCAAAGTATGTTTCATTTGTCGGATAAGTTTGATACCGGTGTTTGGGATATGTATGCTGTAATGGGAGGGTTGAATTCCGTTGTTTTGTGGGAAAAAAACGGGATGGCACAACACGATAAAGTTCATTTTACCCGCGAAGGGTATCTTACTTTGGGCGACCTGTTTTTTACGGCGTTCATGCAAAGTTTCGAGAAATATATTGAAGTAAAAGAACAACTGACAACCAATTAAAAACGAACGCTTGGATTTATTAAAACAATTGGATATTGCAGAAGCTTTACGAAGCATTTTTCTATACAACGAAAGTGCTCCGTTAATTTTTACCCGTTTTTTCTTCTGGGCATTTTTTGCCATTGTTTTGGTGGGTTATTCTGTAGTTTATAAAAGCAAAAACAGAAGCATTCGTGCCGGATATCTTTTTCTGGCGAGCCTGTTTTTCTATTATAAATCGAGCGGTTTTTTCTTTTTTATTCTGCTGTTCAGTACCCTGATCGATTATTTTATTGGAAAGTGGATTTATACCTCGAACAATGAATTAAAGCGAAAATTATTGGTGACCACAAGCGTTGTGGTAAATTTGCTGGTGCTGGCCTATTTTAAATATTCATATTTCTTTATCGATAGTATTAATCTGCTTTTCGGAACCGATGTCCATGTGTTGAACCACTTGGCAATATTGGCCAATAAAACAGCCGGAACACATTTCAATGTAAACCAGATTTTGCTGCCGGTGGGAATTTCGTTTTTTACCTTTCAAACCATCAGTTACTCGGTTGATGTTTATCGAAGGGAAACGGAGCCTGTGCGAAACCTGATTGATTTTGGGTTTTATGTTTCGTTTTTTCCGCAGTTGGTAGCCGGGCCCATTGTACGCGCTTCGGGATTTATTAAGCAGATTTACGAAGATTATCAGGTTTCGAAAGCCGAATTTGGCTGGGCAGTTTTTATGATTCTGAAAGGGTTGATTAAAAAGATATTTATTGGCGACTATATCGCCGTGAACTTTGTTGACCGGGTGTTCTCTGACCCCATTACACATTCGGGTTTTGAAAACCTGATGGCGCTGTTTGGTTATTCGTTGCAGGTTTATGTCGATTTTTCGGGGTATACCGACATTGCTATCGAAGGTGGCTTTGCTGATGGGGTTCCGGCTGCCGCAAAACTTTAATTCGCCTTACAAAGCCCAAAATGTTGGCGAATTCTGAAACGCTGGCACATGTCGCTTTCATCGTGGTTAAAAGATTACCTGTATATTCCAATTGGAGGAAACCGCAACAGTTCTGTGTTCAGTTATATTAGTTTGGGGGTAATTTTAGCAATTATTGTTTTGCTTGCCGGAAAGCTGATTCTGGTGCCGATTTTTGCAGGGTTGTTCTCATCTTTGCTGTGCTTGTCCGGTTTTTTCCCGGCCTGAAAAGGAATATCGATACCAACATCAATTTAATGCTTACCATGTTGCTGGGGGGCTTGTGGCCGCGAACTTCGTGGCAGTTTATTATTTGGGCAGTTGAGCTGGAATTGGTTTGGTGGTTTATAAATTCTGGCGGAAAATAAGTCCGTGGGAAAAGAAAAACAACCGGATTGCAGTTATCTGGAAGATTGCGATCACCTTCACCTTTATTACGGCTACACGAATCTTTTTCCGTTCCGAATCCATGCGCGTGGTTCGCGGTATGATTCGCAGATTGGCAACGACTTGTCTGAAAATTATTCCTGACGTTTTGTGGGCATACAAATGGGTTTTTCTGGTCATGCTGTTTGGTTTTATTACCCACTGGCTCAGTTACAATTTCAAAGAAAAAATGCTGAACTGGTTTATAAAAATGCCACTTTGGGCAAAAGCCGTAATTGCTGCGGTGGTAGTTATTGTGGTTTACCAATCCATTTTCTTCCGATATGCAGGCGTTTATTTATTTCCAGTTTAGCCCTGCAGCTCTTCTCTTACAATATCGCTGATTTGAGCAAAGTTTTCTTCCAATCTCAGCATATTCTCGATAAAGAAGTTATAGATGTCGGGCCACTGATTTTGCCGGTGGATATCCACGTTTGCAAGGGTGGTAAAAATGCGGCAAACTTCCTGTCCATATCTTCGCGCTGATGGTAAAATTCCCAGGTTAACCCGTTTTCAAAACCTTCTTCCATAATTACTTTCACCATCGCTCAATAATTTCGAAAGCTTTTTAAACGGGTATCTTCGCTTCGGTGATGGTTCGAGCATCACTTTTGCATTGTTGCGGTTGGCTTCAAAACGGGAAAGCAACACCCCTTATTTTTGTACGATGAAGCATAAATTTCTTTTTTTTTTTTATGCTGAAGTTCAGGATGCACTTCACAACGTTTCCTGAACAATTCCCAAAAAATCGAGATGAAGTTTTTTTATTTCCTCTTTTGAATACATAAATCAATACCGTATTTTACAGGATAAAGAAAATTCTATTTCGCTATTTTTGAAATTATAATTGCATTTCATACTCAAAAACGTAGCTAAACATGTTTAAACCGGCCTTCCTGATTTTATTCGTTTTTATTTTTTCAGGTATAAAGCTCAGCTTGCCCAAGTGGAATATTATTTCAGCGGCGCAGGCGATTGTATTTTTGGCGCCGACGAAATGGCTTAACCCGTTTTTTGAATATCGATTTTGAATATATCCAAAGCAACTCAACATTCAATGAGCCCTTGCCCTATGTAAGAGCTTGAGCCGGGCTATAACTCTCTTTTTACGTTAAACCCGAACACAAGGCTTAGCGGCATTAGTTTTCAATTTCACATCAAAACCTTTCGGTCAGATCAACTTTGGCCGATGTAGATCCTCACCTACTTACTTCCGTTTGCTCCCGGAACAAAGCAACTGTGTTTGATGTAAAAAACATCGATGGTTTTGGGCATGTCAACACCAAAATCGTGGCGGGCCACCAGTTTTACGGCAAAACCCGGCGAACCTGTTTATGCCGTCAGAACCGGAACTGATGGTTGAAATTGCCGGGCGCGAAAAAAGTGAAAACACCAGGTCGTGGTATAACGGATGGGGTAGCATTACTCTGCTTCAACCCGATGGCACTTTAATTTGCTATAAAAATGTGGTTGACCCGCTGAATAAACTCAAATTGAACCAAAAAGTGTTTGCCGGTGAAATTCTGGGTGGTGCTCCGGGTACTTCTGAACTTGTTCTTCTGATTTATCTGACTACCCTGCTGTCGGATGATTTTTCGTTTATTATTCCACAATTTCAAATCGGGCCGGGCAAAATAGGAATGGTAACCCCGTCAATGCCTGTTGAGGTAATTCACCCGGTGGAAATAAGAGGCCTGGAAATGACTAAAGAACAAAAGCGGTTACTAAAGACGAAATAAAAGCCACAAAAAAACAAAACGATGCAACAACCAACAACCTTCCTGTTTCTATGTGTTTTTCTGTTCTTTGCCATTGCATCCGAAAAAGCCGGGGCCAAGGGAAAAGCGAATATCGTTTTTATTCTGGCCGATGACATGGGCTGGGCCGATTTGCCCTGCTATGGAAATACCTTTCATGAAGCGCCGAATATCGATAAGCTGGCAAGCGGGATGCGGTTTACCAATGCGTATGCTGCCTGTCCGGTTTGCTCGCCGACACGGGCCAGTATTCAAAGCGGGCAATATCCGGCGAGGGTAGGGGTTATCGACTTTATTACAGGGCATTGGCGGCCGTATGAAGAGGTGATTGTTCCCAAAAACCGAACCCAATATCTTCCTTCCGGGAGTGAAACACTGGCCGAGTCACTAAAAGGCTGGCTACACAACCGGGTATTTTGGAAAGTGGCATTTGGGATCTTCAGAAGAAACAAGTCGCTACATCAGGGCTACGATAAAGTGCATGAATACACGGGTGGCGGGTATTTCAATCCGAAATTTAATCCGGAACCGGAAGAATACAACGGAAGGTTGAGTGAAGTATTAACTCAAATGAGCACTGAGTTTATGGAGGAGAACCGGGAAAAGCCCTTCTTTTTTGTTTTTGGCACATTACGATGTTCATGTGCAGCTGGATGCCGAACGGAAACTGATTGAGAAATATCTGAAAAAGGAACGAAAGGATGCATATCCGGGAAACGCGGTTTATGCAGCCATGGTTGAACATGTAGATAATAGTGTTGGAAAGGTTATCTCTGGCTGGAGGAACTCGGATTGGATGAAAATACAATTGTGTTTATTTCTCCGATAATGGCGGGTTAATTGGCCGTTTCGATAAGATTCCGCTGTTAGCCGAAGAGGAAGTTTGCCTGTTTATGAAGACAGCCCGTTAAAATATATCAACTTCTTCAAATGCTCCGCTCCGGGCAGAAAAAGGCACCGTTTACGAAGGCGGCATCCGTGAGCCGTTAATCGTAAAATGGCCGGGTAAAATAAAACCAGGCGTAGTTTCGGGGCCATTGTCAACGGTGTTGATTTTTATCCGACTTTGCTGGAACTTGCAGGCGTTGAAAGGCCTGCCCAGGTTTTTGGATGGAAAATCGATTTTGCCGGAACTGTTGGAGAATACATTCGATTTTGAACGGGCCATATTCTGGCACTATCCGGTTTATCATCACGAGCAGCCAATGGGCGCCATTCGGAAGGGAGACTGGAAACTGGTTCAGAATTTTGTGACCGGAAAATTCAGTTTATACAATTTACGGGCTGATATTAGTGAGGCGATGGATTTATCGACGGTATATCCGGAGAAAACAGCGGAACTAAAACAACTGTTGCAGAACTGGCAAAAGGATGTAAAAGCGTTTCCGGTGCCCAACCCGAATTTCGATAAAACAAGAAGGATGAATGGGGAACTCATCCCGACCGGTAATTCAGGTAATTCTGCGCTGGAATAACAAGGCTGTTTTGGTTTGAGCAGGCTATCGTTATGGTGACGTTGCTCCACTTTTGAGTTGAGTATCGTTGTGTTGACGTTGCTCCACTTTTGTGTTGGGGAACTATCGTTATGGTGACGTTGCTCCACTTTTGCGTTGGGAGTTATCGTTATGGTGACGTTGCCCCACTTTTGCGTTGAGGGGATGATCGTTATAATAACGATGCCTTTCTTTTACGCTGTGCGATAATTGTTAAAATAACGATGGTTTACTTCTCAAAAATTATTTTTACTTTTAAAGCACTGGAAATCAAAAAACCTTGAATACATAAAAACAAACAAAACAGCAAGCAAAAAACACGGGACAACGGGTACCTGAACAAAAACTACATTTATATACCCATGTTGGAACGGTAACCCAAATGACAACAAGGAAATAAATGTAATTGTACACATACACGTATGTTAGGCACAAGCTTAAGTACAACTAAATTGACAGATAAAACATCATATTTAAAACAATAACAATTCACAAAAGGTATGAAGCTATTCAATAACCTAACATTTGGATTAATTGGTATTTGCTTTTTTACTTGTTTTAAGTAGTTGCTTGACTAATGAAGAGTCTGACCCAGAGAATAATTATGTTGCTGGAAGTTTTATTCACACCTAAAGATTCTGTACCCTTAGAAGATTTATTTAATTCTTTAAATGCGTATAACTTGAATTCGGGATGGTTTATTTATATAAATATGAATATTTAATTGACAATCCCACTTACAGCATTGAACACTACTCCGACATCATTACATCAAAAGGATTATTTACAAAATGACGGTATGGTTTCAACTGTCAATCAAATGGACACTCAAATGAAATTTACCATCAGATTTTTTGATATGGATAATGGGAAAGTGATGGATTGGGTTATCTCAAATGAAATGAGAATTGGAACAAATTGAAAGTAGTTTGACAATTGGATTGTTGCATGTAGAGACAAGGAACGAAACAGATTGGGTGGAAGATTAAGTTCAAATTCTCATATAAAATTTGCACAATTGAATCACGATATTACAATTAGATGACAAATTTAATTAAAGTAAAAAATAAAAGCCAGTGGCTAACAAATTGTATATGGCAGGCGGGGTTTTAGCGGTCACAAACCTCTGATTATCAGGACCGCCCGACTACATACAAATGACCGTTATGAAATAATTATAAAAAAAACCAAAAATGAAACAAACACTATTTTTATTATTTATGACAATCATTCTTTTGTCATGCAAAAAGAGGAAAATTCTATTGAAATTAAAGCTTGTTTTTCGTTTAATTACAATGGAGTAATAAATAAACGGAGAAATTCAATTTGTAAATTGTTCAGAAAATGCTTTACCAATTTTCATTGGGATTTTGGAGATGGACAAGCTTCACTGAAAAAGAACCTTTGCATTTTTTGAAAGTGTAAATGGCGAGTTTCCTTATTTTGTTACTTTAATTGCTTACAATGGAAATGAGACGGACACTATAAAAAAGACCCATTTATGATGATATTCTTACAGAGAAAAATAAACATATACATCTATCCAAATTCTCAACTGAAATCTTTGTTTAAAAATTAATTTCCCTATCGGTGGAAATATTGTGAAATCAATTCCGGAATATGGGAATGGATGGTGTTTTAACGTTGATAAAAATGGAATTATTGACAATCAATATACCTATCTATTTTACGAAAGTATACAACCAGATATTTACCAATATGAAAAAGGATGAATTGTATAAAAAAGGATTCTTTATCTTCTTTTTTTTGAGAAAAATATGGGGAAATTTTCGCTTTTCAAATGCAGAAATTCAAGACTTTATTGATTATTGGATTCCTTTATTGGACAAACAGATTATTATAAAATTTATCCTCAAACAAATAGAATTATCGATAACATAATGCAATTAGATTTTCTAAAAACCAGATAATGTAAATCGTTTGTTTATGGAATTGTTGAAACAGACCAATATTCTATTGAGAGAATAGAAGATATTAAAATTCTGAAAATTAATCGGGAATTTATTTATTAAATAGGATTAATGATTAAAACGTCAGTCGCTAACACAATACATATTGCAGGGCGGGGTTCGGTGGTACACCAACTGCGGATTGACTTGGACCGATTTCCATTTTGGTCAATTCTCGTTTCGCAGTTTCGAAATCCGTCCCGACAACTTGCAAGTAACCGTTGTACGAATGCTGAAAGGTTGCTACTAAATGATATGCTCACATGAAAATTAAAAAATATAGATTTTTTATATTATTAACAATCTCTGTTTTTATTCATATTAATTGTTTTTCTATTAATGGATTTCATATTAAATCTGAGTATGAAAATTTTATTGCAACCATTGATAATAAAAACTACCAATTAGAAGCAATGATATATAGACCATCTGATAATTATATGCATCCTCTTATTATTATGAATCACGGTCGGAATGGGAAATACCCACCTATTTATTCGAATGAGAGTAAAACTCTTTCAACATTATGTAAGGCATTAGCAGAAAATGGATATGTAGTTATGTTATTAGTCAGACGAGGATATGGAAACTCTCAAGGTCCCGATTCAGAATTAAAAGAAACTGCTGTTGCCTCTGGATTAGAAGCCTGCAAAGACGTTAAGAGTGCCATAATATATATGCAACAAAAAAGTTATGTAATTAAAAGAAAAACTGTTGTAATTGGACATTCACAAGGAGGGTGGGTAGCATTAGCTTCTTCAACACAAAAAATTGATGGTTTACTTGGAACTGTCAATTTATGTGGCGGTACAAATTATGAGAATATGGGCAGCGGAAGGATAAACGAAGATGTTCAATCTCATTGGATTTGGGCTTCGGGGATTTTGGGTGAAAAAAATATTGTACCAACATTATGGATATATTCTGAAAATGATAGAAATCATCCTGTAAGATACGTAAATAAAATGTTCAAAGCATTTCAAAGTTCAGGAGGGAAAGGTAAATTGATAATTAAACCTCCTTATAAGGATAATGGCCATTACATAGTAGGAGAGCCCGATTTATTTATTAATGATATGTTAGATTTTTTCAAATTAATAGATTTTCCTATTATAGACAAATTTAGATTTTACAATTATAGAAACATTGAATGATATGAATATAAACTAATAAAAGCACTACGTACAACACAATACATATTGCAGGGCGGGGTTCGGTGATACGCTAAACGGGGATTAACTTGGGCCGATTTCTTCTTGGTCAATTCTCGTTTCGCAGTTCCGAAATCCGTCCCGACAACTTGCAAGTAACCATTGTCATAATTCAACAAAGTCTGAGAATTCATTAATTTAGCGAAGGCTTTAAAAAAAGTATTTTGAACTAAATGCCAAAAAGCTGATCTGCATTTATTGAAAAAGGAATTAGAAAATGTTTAAACTTTTAAGAAATATTGATAAGAAAGGCTATAAACCGAGATATGGAGGCTTAGATATATTTAAGTTTATTGGTCCCGGGCTTTTAGTAACTGTTGGCTTCATTGATCCGGGAAACTGGGCTTCAAATTTGGCTGCCGGGGCCGATTTCGGATATGCGCTGCTTTGGATGGTTACTTTATCGACCATAATGTTAATTATACTACAGCATAATGTAGCCCATTTAGGAATTGCTACCGGACTTTGTTTATCGGAAGCAGCTACTATTTATCTTAAGCCCTTTTACTCCAGGGTTATTCTATCATCGGCAATGCTTGCCTCTATTTCAACCTCTTTAGCCGAAATTTTAGGTGGCGCTATTGCCCTTCATATGTTATTCGATATTCCTGTCAGAGCGGGTGCAGTATTGGTTACCTTATTTGTAATAATCATGTTGTATTCCAATTCATACCGGATGATGGAAAAATGGATTATTGCCTTTGTTTCTGTTATTGGCTTATCTTTTTTGTACGAACTCTCGCTTGTTGATATTGATTGGAATTCTGCTATGGCTGGCTGGGTTACTCCATCCTTTCCTAAAGGTTCCATGATTGTTATTATGAGTGTTTTGGGTGCTGTAGTAATGCCACATAACCTGTTTCTGCATTCCGAGATTATCCAAAGCCGCCAATGGAACCTGGAAGATGATAAGATTATTAAAAAACAATTGAATTACGAATTTTTGGATACATTATTTTCTATGTTGGTGGGTTGGGCTATCAATAGTGCGATGATACTTTTGGCAGCAGCTACTTTTTTTGCTACAAAAAAACACGTTACCGAACTTGAGCAGGCCAATCAATTATTAGACCCCTTATTGGGGAACCATGCCGCAATTGTTTTTGCGGTTGCTCTTTTATTTGCCGGTATTGCTTCTACTGTTACTTCTGGTATGGCAGCCGGTTCTATTTTTTCAGGTATGTTTAAAGAACCTTATGATATTAAAGATAATCATTCACGTTTAGGGGTTGCAATTTCATTGCTGATTGGGCTTGGTATCGTTTTTTTAGTTTCAAATCCTTTTAACGGACTTATTATTTCACAGATGTGCCTGAGTATTCAACTGCCATTTACAATTTTTTTACAGGTATATCTTACATCCTCGGGCAAAGTGATGGGGAAATATAAAAATTCGGATTTTTCTAAAATTCTTCTTTATTTAATAGGCGGAATAGTAACTCTGTTAAATGTTGCTTTATTGGTAAGCATATTCAATTAAGTATTAAAAATTAGACCAATAAAATGCTTGTAAATAAAGAACGAGATACAACACGCGGTAAAAACATGGCGCAGACTAAATAGCAACAACATAACATTTAATAAAGGCTTAGCGCTTGATACGGAAATGCTTTTAAATGCGCAGCGATTTCATACCACCACCGCATTGTAGGGTATATTACAAAACTCCAATCGAGAATGGTCTCTGTCTTAAAAAAGGATGGCATCCCTTCAAAGGGATGCCATCCTTTTTTTACCAAAGATCTTCTCCGTAAGACCATCCTTGGCGAACCGGTTCTTTTATGTATTGATCCATATCAGGATGGTTGGTCACTTTCATGTTTGCAGCGTCAAATTCAATTCGGGTATTAAAACGCTGTGATAAAACTCCAACAGCTGCCATTTCTGTTAAACGGGGAGCATAATCAAAGTTGGAACCGGGCATCGGCCCGTCGCCTTTAACTGCATCCAGGAATTCCTTTTGTGGGCCGCCATCAATACGTGGAATGGTTGGTTCGGGCATTTCATTGGCTTCCCAGTTTTCCCATTCTTCTTTGGTCATCATAAGCTGCGCATTGTTTGGTCGTCCTCCGGTAATAATATTTTGTTTTTCTCCAATCATAATCATTCCCGATCCCGGTAATTCCGCCAGGTTCCATTCGGGGCGGTTTTCAGGTTTCAGTCCGCCCTCGTGCCACTTTAATATTACCGGTGGTTTGCTCCCTCTTTGCGGAAATTCAAACCGAATAATAGATTGGTCAGGAAGAAATCCTGCAGGAGCGCCGGAGTGAAATTCGGTTTCAACCACATTGGGCGAACCCAAATCCAACGACCAGAAAGGTGCATCTAAGGTGTGGCATGCCCAGTCGCCCAATTCCCCATTTCCAAAATCATAGAATCCACGCCAGGTTTTAGGAACATAATAATGACTATAAGGCCTTTCAGCAGCAGGGCCTAACCACAAATCCCAATCCAGTCCGTCAGGAATTGCTTCTCCTGCTGGTGGAAATTGTGTTGGTTTGTTAAAGTATTTATCCGGGCCAAATTCAGGTCCGTCAAACCAGGCCAGTACTTCTCTTACCTCACCAAGCACACCGGCGTCGACCCATTCTTTCACTCTTCTGATTCCTTCGGTGGCATGCCCCTGGTTTCCCATTTGCGTGATAACGTTGTAATGACGGGCTGCTTTTTGCAAAGTTCGAAGTTGCCAGATATTATGTGCCAATGGCTTTTCAACATATACATGTTTCCCTAATTGCATGGCCGACATGGCTGCAGCAAAATGAGTATGGTCGGGCGTTGATACAAGTACTGCATCAATCTGATTCCCCATTTCATCCATCATTTTTCTGAAATCTTTGTAACGTTTTGCTTTCGGAAAAGCATTAAATCCTTTCGCAGCACGATTATCGTCCACATCGCACATCGCAACAATGTTTTCATTTACACATTCACTCCAGTTGGCTTCTCCTCGGCCGCCAACACCAATTACGGCAATGTTTATTTTTTTAGAAGGAGAGCAACTTAACAGGTTGGGAATAATTACCGCGCCTGCTGTTATGGCTGAAGCTGATCGTAAAAAGTTTCTTCTTGAAATTGAATTCATTTTAAAAAGATTAAGTGGTTTAGATATAATGTGCTAATATAAAGGGAATTATTTTTTTATTCTGACGTTTTTAGTTCTTTTTTTATGAGATAGAAAGAAAGTTTGGGATTCGGAGAGGTTCTGTTTGCTAATCCATATTTTTCCATGCTTTGAGTCCTTTTAAAGCATTGCCGGAATTATCAAATAAACTTCTTCCCTGGTAAGGGACTTTTGATTCCGGAATATCCAGCTCATCAGGTTTCCAGTAAAAAACTGTTTTTACGCTGGGATGTAGCTTTAGTGTTTTTGCAAGTTGAATCAAATATTCGTACTGGCCTTGTTCCGTTGGCGGGAAAGGCTTTTCCGCGAGAACCCAATCGGAAGATTCCGGATACCAACCGTTGGAATAATATGCGGTTTCTACAACAGAAAGTTCCTTGTCGAAATTTTTTGTAAGGGAATAAATACTATTTTCCAATTGTTGAAAATCGCCATGCCACCAGGGATAATAACTTATTCCAATTACATCAAACTCAACGCCACGATTTATTAAATTGCTGTAAAACTTATTGGATGCAATTACATCTCCACCAATGGCGGCATGAATCATTATTTTTATTTTGCCTGATTTTGCAGCATCTTTTACTCCTCTGATTCCGGCATTGAGTAACCCGGCCAGATTATCCCATTTTGCGTTTCCTCCCTCAACCCACAAATACCCTTCGGGCCATAAAAATCCGTTGTTTATTTCATTTCCAATTTGAACCATATCGGGTTGTAGTCCGGCATTTGTCATTACATCAATAACTCTTTTGGTATAGAGATAAACACTGTCTTGTAAAATGTCAAGCCTTAACTCTTTCCATGCCCCGGGCACCGACTGATGACCCGGATCGGCCCATGTATCGGAGTAAACGATGTCGAGTAATACTTTAAACCCAAAATGTTTTGCTCTTCTTGCCAACTCCAGGGTGTACGGTAAATCGTTACATACTTGTCCTTTTATTTCAGGTGTATGAAATAAACGCAACCTTGTCCACGAATACCCGTTTTCCTTGAAAATCTGAAGTCCCTCTTTTTCAATCCCATCGATCTTATAAACGCCGCCATAATCCTCCATTAGTTTGGTAATGGAAAGATCACTCCCGTATTGCAAATTACTATCGGTGTTTTTGTTGGGAGTACCAATTTCATTCAGGTTACACGAGGCCATAAGGAAAAACAGAAGCAAATGCATTATTTGCAGAAATAGCTTCATCTTGCCAACATTATATGAACTTATGCTTTTACTTCCCATTACAACGCATTGTGCTTGTTAAATACATTATAACAGCTTTTGTCTTTCATCAAAGATAGAAAAATCTATTTACAGTACTTGTTTATCTTTTTAAGAAATGTACTTTTCTAATTGGTTTTAAAAGTGTTGCGTTAGAGCAGAGCGCCACCAGCTATAATATTTCGATTCCAGTTCGTCTATCGTTGGGAATGAATAAAAAAGATAATTTTCATGCTCTCCAATAAAAAAACCGCTTTTAATTGTCCGGTAATTTAGGTCGCCCTGCAAAAACCGCATAACCGTTTTTGTAAGTTTGCCTTTTGTTGAATCCAGCTTTTTAAGACATTCCCGCAAATGGTCTGGATTTCTATAAGGCAAATTACTTAACGAGGCGTTAACATCAAATGCAAGTTCGTTAAGTAGTAGTTCAGCAAAAAATATTTTTGGGGCAGAAACCGGTTTGGTTTTATCGGTTAAGAACTGCACAAATTCGTTTGGCAATAATTTGCTTACCACACGTGTTGTAACCGGGCTGAATTGTTGATAAAGGTGCGATTCATCTGACTCTATTTCTACATAATCTGATGAAAAAAGTTCCAGTACTTTTCCATCGTCTGTAGAGAGATAAAGACTTTTAAATGCAGAAAGCGGGGTTTTTTCCAGAACCCGGTAAATGCTGCAGTAAACAGACCTTTTCGGTTCTCCATTGGGATAGGGAACCAATTTCGATTTAATATAATCCACGGGTAAATTTTTTAGTTTTTCCGGATTTAATTCGAAGAAAATATTCTGTCCATGAATTTGTTTTTGAGTTCCAATAGACAGATAATTTCCAAACTCATGGGGTGAAAGATGAGATACAATTAATGATTCGGGAGTTGCTACCAGGTAGTAATAAGTTTTCATTTTCATTTGTTTTTAGTTTTCATTTGGTAAATGCATTTCTCAATTTGAATGTAACTGAGCGAAAAGCAGAACAATAATTTAAAGTTTCGTTTTTTAATTAAAGTTAGTTAAAATTGTATCGCTTGTCAATCTGTTGTGATTCAAAACGAAGTGAAAAAAAATATGAAACGCAGAACTTAAAAACTGACATTATGCAACCTACAAACCGAATTCTGACTATTGATATTATGCGAGGGCTTACCCTGTTTTTAATGCTTTTTGTAAACGATTTATATACACCCGGTGTGCCATCGTGGTTAACTCACTCCGAAGCCGATTTTGATGGGATGGGGCTTGCCGATTGGGTTTTTCCCGGTTTTCTGTTCATGGTTGGAATGGCAATCCCTTTTGCTTTTCAAAGTCGTTTACGTAAAGGCGAAAGCAATGCTAAACTCATTTATCATATTTTGGTTCGAACGGCAAGTTTGTTGGTCATTGGTGTGTTGATGATGAATGTGTCGCGTTTGAATGCAGAACTTACAGGGCTAGATAAAAACCTGTGGGCAATTTTAATGTATGTTTCTGTTTTTTTGATTTGGAATGAATATAAAACAGAAAAGAAACGCTTTATTTGGATATTGAAGGGAATGGGCATTGTTGGGTTGCTGATTCTTGCCGGTATTTTCAGGGCAGGAACACCTGAAGAGCCTGGCTGGCTGGTTCCTGGCTGGTGGGGGATTCTTGGATTAATAGGCTGGGGATACTTGGTAGCGTCGTTAACTTATCTTATTGTAAAGGAGAATTTGTTAGGAGCAGGAATTGCTTGGCTGATTTTTATTGGATTAAATATACTTTCGCAGTTGAACCTACTTGGTTTTCTCAATTTTGCAAGACCTGTATTTGGAGTAATTATTAGCGGAAACACTCCGTCGATTGTACTTGCGGGATTATTTTTTAGTTTGATTTTGCGAAAGACCGGTTTCTCAAATCTGAAAAAATTCCTTGTGGCTGGATTTGGATTGGCTATTGTTGCTTTGATCGCGGGTTTTGTTTTAAGAAACTGGTTTATCATTTCGAAAATAAAGGGGACTCCCAGTTGGGCAATGATTTGCAATGGCATTAGTGTTTCTGTTTTTATTGTGCTGTTTGTAATAATTGATGTGTGGGAAAAGAAAAAGTGGGCTTCGGTTTTCAAACCTGCCGGGCAAAATTCGCTGACAACATACCTGGCTCCCGATATAATCTATTATCTTATTTGGATGTTTAGTCTGCCAATTCTGTTTTACAAACATTCGGAACATCAGTTGGTGGTTGCCGGTGGCTCAATCATTTGGGCTTTTGCAATGATTGGTTTTGCAGCACTTTTATCAAAAATTGGCATCCGGTTAAAATTGTAGTTCTTATTTCATTATGAAAAAACAAGTTAACGGTTTCATTAATCGAAATTTTCACTTTTGGGTTCCAATGGGGTATTTAGTGTTGTTATTGAGATGGATACTTCTCCGTCCTTAATTGTGGTGAGCAATAAGCGGTAGTAATCATAACTTTTTGGAATTTTAAGGTGGATGTACGGGGCATTACCCATATCTTTTATAGATACATAATTTCCGCTGGCGTCACACCTGATTACTGACCATTCAAATGTTAATCCCTCAACTTCATCAGCTTCTTTCCAACCCTCTTTTTCGTCGTAATACATGGCAAGGTACCAATGTTTCTGGCCTTCGTAAATTAAGGTAGCAGGTTTAAGTATTTTGGTTTTTAAACTGCGAACGGGTGCGTTCGGGTTTTCAAGAGCGTTTTTTAAATTGTAATAATCGGTTTTGAACCTTCCTTTGCGATCCGTAATTCCATAAAAAGAAAGCTTGTCTGATTCAAATTGATCCTGGTAGGCACTTGCAAACAGTGCTTTGTTTTTCGCGATAATTTTATGCTCAATAATTTCGTTGACAGGAATATCGCTATAAACAAAATTAATGTTTGATTGAGTTAAATACTCAGTGAGCGTTTCGAGATATTCACTGTTTTTTACAATTATCCCAAGTGCATCTATTTCGGGAATGTTTGATTTTAAAACCTTTGCAAAATATATGGATTGCGGATTGACTTCCAGATCAACAATCACCGGCTTTCCCGGATCGATTTTCTTAATCTCCGTTATTAAATCTTTTAACCAGATAATAAAAGCGCTGTTTTGATAAAGTAATTCCGGTTTGTTGAAGTGATCTTTCTGATTGTACTGTATATCGTTCTGAATTGCCCATGAGGTAATATTCGCCTTATCTTTGTTTTTCTCAACTTCATCCAGGATTTGGCGCTTTAGCCTTTGAGTTTCAATTGAATCGTTGATGAAATTTATCTCAGAAGGTATCCAGAAACCATATGAAATCTTCAACCCAAAATCTTTGCTAATATTTAATACATTATAATTATAAATTGAGTTGCCTTGGTATTTTACGGTATTAACACCGAGATCTTTAATTTTGGTGAAGTCAGATATAAGGTTTTTGCGACTAAGCACGTGATAGTCTTTCCTCCAGTCGTGACCTTTTTTTAGGTTAATTCCTATGGTGTTTTTTAGTTCATCGGGCATCGGAGATTTACTTACTCCTATTTCATCGGCTAGTTTTATATCCGGAATATTAGTAAAAATGTAATCTGGTGCATGTTTTATTTTAATCATATCAGCCAGGTCTGTTTTTTCAGGTAACGACCAGTCCAGGTTTACATCACTTTCAATACCATAAGGATGATTATTATCAAATTTACTGCTAAAAAATATCACCGATTTTACTTCATGGTATTTATTTTCTATTGATTTCATCGCATTCTGAAGCCATTCTCCTTTTTCCTTACTATTGCCCAGAGATCCAAGTTCTGCAAGCATAACCGGAGTTTCCGGTAAATTCATAATTTTCTTCCTGAATGGAACATAAAGAGAATCAAAAGAAACAGTTTTACCTTCCTTGCTGTATTTATTATAATTCAGAATGTCTAATCCTATCCAATCGACATATTCTTGCCCCGGATAAAAGGTTTCTACAGCATCGGGACTCCAGGGATTCCAAACCCAAATAACATTTTGAGCATTATTCCTTTTGAAAATCTCGTAAACATGTATCCAGGCACTTTTAAATTTCAATGATTCATTTTTATCCACATACCAGGGGTAAAATGAATTGTCGAATTCGTGGGCAAACCTTAAAAAAATGGGTTTTTGAAAAGATTTGAATTTTTCTGAAATGTTCAAAATATACCTGTCGAAATACCCTTCGGTTATCATGTCGAACACATGTTTTTTCGCAATTGAATCAGTGTTATTGGATGTCAACCATGGTTCCCAAGCAATTAGTGGGACAGAATTCTTTGCATAAACCGAATCAATAAAGGCATCAATAAGTTTATCATCAGCCTGGAGTTCCCATGTTAAATAGAGTGAAATAATACTGAAATTAATATTGGAATTTTGTGCGGTTGTTTTTACGTTTTGAAAACTTGACAGGCCATTATCATTTGCGGGATCAAATATTCCGACAAAGCTGATTATGTTTTTCCCTGGTCTTGGCAGCTGAACATCTTTCCATTTGAAGAATTCATTATAACTCTGAATATAAATAGAATAAGCCAGAATTGCCATGATGAGAGGAAGGGCAGCTTTCCTCAAAACAATATTTATGAATGTTTCTGCTTTCCGAAGTAACCTGTTTTTGATTTCCTTATAATCATAGGTAAACTCAACTTTTTTAGGTTTTTGATAGGCAAAAATCAGGGTGAATGCCATAAAAAAGACATTCATCATAGCAAAACACGACATAAATATGGAAAATGGATTAAAGTCGATAGACAATCCATAAATAATTGCAATAATCGAAACTAGACCAATAGCGATGTTCGGAATAAGAATCTTCCAATCCGTATTTCCTTTATCTTCTTTAGGTGTTGGCAGATAAGGGACTTTTTTTCTAATTACAGTATATATAAATCCTATAATAAAAATCCACCATGTACTTGCCTGCAGGAGGCCTCCAATAAAGTGCATTCCCCGCTCACTTCGGTGAATCAACCATTTCTGAATATATACTCTTAATCCTACTATTGTTGCCAAAATGGGAGAGAAAAGAAGTGCAAACATTTCCATGTCGCCTTTCCAGGGAAGTGATGCCGTAAAAAGTGCAATAATAGGTATCAGAAAATTGATGAGGTAAATGATTCCCGATAAATAGTATAACGGTAATATTCCATAATGAAATTTTTGACGTAAAGTGAACTTTCTGAAGAGTTTTGGAAACTCTGTTACCAATAATTCCAGGGTTCCTCTCGACCATTTTAGTTGCTGTTTGTAATAGGAGGTAAGCGTTTCGGGAACCAGACCTTTGGTAAGTACTTCAGGAACGTACACCGATTTCCATCCTTTTGCATGTAGTTGCATGGCAGTGTGCATATCTTCCGAAAGCCCGGGAGCATGTCCTCCAATGGAATCCAAAGCTTTACGCCGGAAAAGGCAATTAGCTCCAATGGCATTTACAGTTCCATAAGAATTCATCCCCATCATTACCGGGCCATAGAAATGGAATGTTTGCTCTGCAGCACCTTTGGCAACTAACGATTCATCAATATTGTAATAGGCCTGAACGTGTTGTACAAAACCTATTTTCTCATCCACAAAATAAGGAACCAGTTCATCAAGCACCGATTCCATTGGCACATGATCCGGATCCAGAATAAAGCATAAATCGCCTGTAGCCTGCTTTAAAGCATTATTAATGTTTCCCGCTTTAGCATTTATCCGGTTTGTTCTGGTAACGTGAATGATATTATTTTCTTTGCAAAAGTTCTTCAGATACTCGTCATTTGCCTCGTCGCACAAATATGTTGTATGTGGATAACTAACTCGTTGTATTGCCAGAAGAGTATTTTTTATCATATCATAAGGCTCTCCCGGAAAATAAGTAGTTAATACATCAACGGAAAGTTTTGGGTATTCTCTGGGTTTTTCAGGGGCTGAAATATCCCAGTAATGGTACCACATGTAAACGATTTTGAAGGAGTCGAATAACATGGATGTAACCAACAACCAAAACAGGATTTCATATTCTATAAGTCGATTATTGGTAAACCAATAAAAAAAATTAATCAGACTTAGAAGTCCAATTACGATCATTACTTTAATGATTCTTCTTTCAATTTTATCGGGTGGTGTATTTGCTCTATTCATCAGGGTTCAATATGTAAAAGGGTGTGTTCGTTGTAACAAAATTACCCTCCTGGTCATAAACATAGGCGAAAATCCGGTATGGACCTTCAATTTTCGGAGTTTTGAAACTAATTACAGTGTCATTCCTATTTTCTTCAAAACAATCAAAAATCTGCTTTGGTCTCTGGTGAGCAACACCTCCCCCCGGATAATTCCATTCTTCTTCAAAAATTTCCCAATTAAATTGAAGTGTCGAATCACGATTATTTTCCAGAAAAATTTTTGCATTGACTAATTCATTGGGTTTAAAAAATATATTATTTCTCGCACCTTTTTCATTAACAAGCATATACTTTATACGTAACGGGAAATCTGATTGTGT
This sequence comes from Draconibacterium sp., assembly GCA_041393215.1. Classification (GTDB taxonomy): domain Bacteria; phylum Bacteroidota; class Bacteroidia; order Bacteroidales; family Prolixibacteraceae; genus Draconibacterium. The sequence goes on along the minus strand of JAWKKP010000033.1, from coordinate 25,861 downwards.
TTTTGAATTTTTCCAAATATGCTCCAGTTCGTAATAGGTTTCTGATTTTCTGCCTTTTTCATCGAATATATTAAACCAGGTGTGTGTGACTTCCTGTTTCTGACCCCAGAAGAAAACAGCACCTCCCAGAAGTTTGTCATAATCTTCAATAAATGTTTGGTAGTTACTTCTGTATTGTTCTGCTTTCTTGGTACTGGTTTGTTCAATTGGTGCTCCCCATAAGGTGCGTTCCTGTGCCCAGGGGCCTTCAATTCCCCATTCACTTATGTAGCAGGGCATAAGGTCGATGATCTTTGATAGTCTTTGTAAATCGAAATTTATTTTTTTGGGTGGAGCAAATATGTTATATCCAATTAAATCTAAATCGGGCGAAAATAGATGAATACTTAAAACCCTTTTCCAAAAATAGTGGGTTGCAATACTGGTACTCACCGGATGATTCGGATCTTCTTCGTGGATGAAATCCACCAATTCATTAAAAGTCTTGATAAAACTTCTTCGATTTACTAACTGGCTAGCGATTCTTTTCAAATCACTGAAATTTTCAGCAATTTTATTTTTTTCAATTATAGTCGGATATTGAAGTTCGTTTCCCAGGTTCCAAAACAGGAGAGCAGGATGATCTTTGTATTTTTTCACCAGGTCTTCTACACTTTTCTTTAAAAGTTGTACATTCTCTTTATGGCGATAAGGGTTATGCGCCGTTTGAAAACGATACAACGGAATATCAACTATAACAGCTAAATTGTATTTCAGAGCTTCGTCTAAGGTGTTTCTAATGTCGGTTGTATCGTAAATGCGAATAGTATTTCCACCAATCTTTTCTAACTCAGCTAAATAGTTTCTCCCTCCAACACCCTTAATAAAAAAGGGTGTTCCATTTCTATAAAGCACTGCCCCGTCCTTTGTGTCTTTCACATAAACAGTCCGCGTTTCGTCAACAGTTTTGTTCCGGTGCGCATTTCTAAAGGGATATAATACTAAACAAATTAGTATAACTGCTAAAGTAATAAATATGATAAGTAACTTCCTTTTCATGCAACATATACATTATGTAAAAGCATTAATGCATCTTCTTGTGTGGAGATTTGATAAAGTTAAATGGTTTTTTTTTTCTTCCCTAATGTTGTAATCATAATCTTACACCATGATTAAAGGTATAGATTTTTTTTATTTTGGCAATTGAATCTAAAACAGCTAATATGTTTTTTGTTAGATTCGGACAAATGTAAATGGAATGTTAAGTGTTTTGCTGATGATTTTTACTTTCATTTTAAAAAATTAATTGTTAAAAATCATTTTATAATTCATGGGTTATCTATTTTTTTGAATATTGAACCAGAGAATAATTTTATTAGATGAGACGACTATCAATTTATTTGCTCGTTTGCCTGTTTTTTATCAATCAGCTTTCTGCAAAAGAAGGAATGTGGATTCCTTTATTCCTTGAAAAGTATAATATTGAAGAAATGCAGGAAATGGGGTTTAAACTTTCCGCCCGCGATGTTTATGATGTTAACAATGCGAGTATGAAAGATGCGATTGTTATGTTTGGTAGAGGTTGCACCGGAGAGCTGATTTCAGGCGATGGACTGTTAATTACAAATCATCATTGTGGTTACGGGCAAATTCAGTCGCACAGCACAGTTGAACACGATTATTTAACAAATGGCTTCTGGGCGATGAACAGTAGTGAAGAGTTGCCAAATCCCGGACTAACCGTGAGTTTTCTTGAATATATGAAAGATGTTACCGGTGAAGTTATGAAAGGGACAGAAAGTCTTTCTGATGAAGAAATACAAAAAGAAATAAACAGTAATATTTCAAGAATTGAAAGGGAAGCTAACGAAAACGGGAAATACAGAACTCAGGTGAAACCACTTTTCTACGGGAATCAGTATTTCCTGTATGTTTATAAAGTGTACAAAGATGTTCGGCTTGTCGGTGCTCCCCCTTCTGCAATTGGAAAATTTGGGGGCGATACCGATAACTGGATGTGGCCCCGTCATACAGGCGATTTTTCACTGTTTCGTATTTATGCCGATAAAAACAATGAACCCGCTGAGTACTCTTCTGACAATGTGCCGTACAAGCCTAAAAAGTTTTTCCCGATTTCATTGAAAGGTGTTGAACCGGGCGATTTTACAATGGTGTTTGGTAATCCAGCAAGTACTACGGAATACATTCCTTCGCAGGAAGTAGATATTATTCAAAACCAACAAGACCCCGACCGAATAAAAATCAGGAATAAAAAGCTGGAAATAATTGGCGCTGCAATGGAAAAAGATGCAAAAGTAAGGATTCAATACTCCGCAAAGTATCAAAGTATTAGCAATGCCTGGAAAAAATGGCAGGGCGAAATAAAAGGTTTGCAGCGTTTAGATGCAGTGAATAAAAAGCTGGCGTTTGAAAATGAATTTCGAGAATGGGCCCGGCAAAATGGAAGATGGGAAAATGAATTTCAACCTGTTTTTAACGATTTTGAAATGCTTTATCGTACCTACAAAGATTATATAAGACCAACTGATTATTATGATGAGATTGTTTATAAAGGAGTAGAAATGTTCAAGGTTGCTGCTCAGCTAAATTTAGTCTTAAATTATTTGGAAAACCAGCAAAAAGATAGGGTTGAAGCTTTACGGAAAGCCGTAATGAAAAGTTTGTCAGCGTTTTTTAAAGATTACAACCAGGAAACGGATGAGAAATTATTTAACGAACTTATTCCGTTGCTAATTCGTGATTTAAATGCGCAATTTTTACCGGAAGAATTTCGTGCCATATTACAAAAAACAGGACAAGATAAATTGGTTGACAAGTTGTATCGAAAATCAATCTTGTGCGATTCCGTTCAATTGTATTCTATTCTTGAAAATGGAACAGAAAAGCAAATTCTAAAGCTCAGAAAAGATCCTTTAATACAAATGTACAGCCAGTTAAATGTAAAGTATGAAACCAGTATTTTGCCTGTGTTGAACGATACCAAAAAAGGAATAGCTGAGAATATGAAAGTGTATATGGCCGGAATTATGGATATGAAAGCTGGTCAGGCTTTGTATCCTGATGCCAATTTTACCTTAAGGGTAACTTATGGGAAGGTAGAAGGATATCAACCAATGGATGGAGTTACCTACAAGTATTACACAACTCTCGCTGGTATAATGGAAAAGGATAATCCGAAGATTTATGATTATGATGTTCCTGAGAAATTAAAAGAATTATACCTTGAAAAAGATTTTGGAAGATATGAGGTTAACGGAGATGTACCGGTTTGTTTCACTGCATCAAATCATACTTCAGGTGGAAATTCGGGCAGCCCGGTTGTAAATGCAGAAGGTGAGTTGATAGGCGTAAACTTCGATCGCGTTTGGGAAGGAACGATGAGCGATATTATGTTCGACCCCGACAGGTGCCGTAACATTTCGCTCGATATCAGGTATGCACTTTTTATTATCGATAAATTTGCGGGAGCCGGTTACTTGCTAAATGAAATGAAAATTGTTGAATAGTTTTTAATTGCCGAAAACGTATATTATCGAAAGTTGCTGTTGCTGATCCAAATCGTCCCAATCAATTACATGAAATGAAAGGTTAAAACTTCCTTTTACTCTTTCATGGTTAATGAAATACCAGATTAAATCAGTTCTTAAGTAATTTTTTGCGCGGTAAAACCTGTCGCCGTAAATAAAATGGTGACTGGCTCCCGAACTTAAAACCGATTTCAAACCGTAATTTTTATAACGCCCGGCAGCTTCGGCAAATAAACTGTTTCCTACAATAAAACCATTGGTTACATAGCGTTCGCGGTATTCTGAATTTAATAATCCTGCTTTAACATATCCGTTGAGTTTCGCATCCTTGTTCGTACGCACCCCTGCCTGAATTGCAAACCCAAAGTAATCTTTGATATGATCTCCGGGGATATCGATTGCAGGTCCTGCATCGTGAAACAGAAGTAAGTAATTTTGAACAAAGAAGTTCTTATGAAATATTTCTCCTGAAAAACCAGCCATAAAGTTTTCTCGCTTGGTGTCGGTTTGCCTGCTAACCCAGTCAACAAATCCAATTTCGTGCCCCCAGTCCCAGTTCTGGCGCATAAAAAAGCCTTCAATGTTTGGCCGGTAATAAAGCAAAGTATCAGTTAACATGGCTAGCGGAAAATCGATTTTCCCACGCCGGGGAAATGCCCCAAAAATGAATTCCCGTTTTTCACTGTGAAACTGGTAGTAAAGTGTTGGTGTAATTGGATTATAGTCAATTTTACTGCCGAACTCATAAAGGTAATCTATCCCGCCTCTTATTCGGTGCCCGTCTTTTTCAACGCCTAATTCAAACGCAGCGCGGCTTCCCAAAATGGTTTGCGGCATTGCCAGCGGATTAAAATATTCGCGGTTATCGCCAAGACCTTCAAATGTAACCTTGTATTCAAAATTTTGAGATTTGCCTATAATGCTGAGCAAAACAAAAAGTAAAACAAACAATTTTTTCATGGTGTTTTTATTTTCGGCAACGAAAGTAATAAATCCAAAAATAACCTGTTCGAAATTTTAAGGAAACCATTCGTAAATGTGAAACAAAACAAGCTACGAGCTGTGAGCCGCGAGTTAAAAGGTGCATGGTTTTTCGATTCAAGACACGGGTTTTTTTAGACACAGGACTTTGAACTTACATTTTTTTTAGTTGAAACTTTACATATTGAACCCTGATCACTTTCCTTAGTCGCACAAAATATAATTATCCTTTCTTGGATTGACTATCAGAACCGGAATCGCTCCGGCATTATCAATAATTTTTCGTTCGGGTAACCCAACAACCCAATCCAGTGGCGTAATATTTGAACTTCCCAGTATAATCAGCAGATCACAATTTGAGGATAGGGCCAGTTGCAAACTTTCAAAAGTGTTTCCAAGACTCGATTTTTCACCTTTATATATTTTATGAGGGATACGAAATTTCTGAAACAGCTTTTTAACCTGATAAATGTTTTTCCCGACTAAATTGCTTTCTTCTTTCGATGTATCGTTTGCAGCAAGCACAATTATTTTGGAATCGTTAAATCGCCCGAAGTAGGATGCCCAAAGAGAACTGTCACTGTTTTCCTTGCGCTGGTCGATAGATAAAATAACATTCTTAAATAACGAAATATGGTTGTTGTTTTCGTTGATAAAAAGAAATGGAACCGGACTTTCTGCCAGCGCTTTTGAATAGTGTTTGTAACCCGAAAAAGGCACAACAAAAAGAATCACTTCATAATCGTCGGCCAGCTTATCCGGTAATTCTGAGATTTGTTCGGAAATCAAAAGTGTTGAAACCGGAAATCCCGGAATTTCATTTTTTATAGGTAGTGTATATTCTTTCAGCCGCGCTGAAAGATGCTCAATATCAGCTTCTTCCTTTTTATTGTAATTGTAAAGCAAACAAAGTTCCTTCCGAAAAATTGAGGCAATTTTTATTCCGTTCAGAATTGCGTTTTTGTCAGAATCCCCGAATGACAAGGGAACGGCAATTTTTTGTTCCTTTACATCTTTCACAAAAAACTTTTTTTAAAACTAACCATTTCCCGATGAATTAAACGCTCAATCGATATTATTTACTCTTAAATCTTAGGATTATTCATAATGAAAATGAAATAAGTCAGTGGTGTTTGAAGTAGAATTCTATAATTTTAGACACACAAAAATCAGTTGAATGATAAACAAACAGTTGTTGCACCCGGAAAGTATTGCAATCATTGGCGCTTCAAACAATATTTCGAAGCCGGGAGGGAAAATCATTAAAAATTTAATCGATTCAGGGTTTAAAGGTGAGCTCTTTGCAGTAAACCCAAATGAAACCCAGGTTCAGGGAATTCCCTGTTTCTCTGCAGTTGACGAGCTTCCTTCGGTTGATTTGGCCGTACTTGCAATTCCTGCAAAATTGTGTTTTAATGTAATAAAAACGCTTACCGGGCAAAATGATACCAAGGCTTTTATCATTGTTTCAGCCGGTTTTGGCGAAATGAACGATGAAGGAAAAAAACTGGAGAAAAAGATTGCCGATTGGGTTACTTTACACGATGCTTGTTTAATTGGCCCCAATTGTATCGGGGTAATGACTCCGTACCATGCTAGTGTTTTTACTACGCCAATTCCAAAACTTACTTCCAAAGGTTGTGATTTTATCTCGGGTTCGGGGGCAACGGCCGTTTTTATTATTGAATCTGGTATTCCAAAGGGTTTGCGGTTTGCCAACGTTTTTTCGGTTGGAAACAGTGCACAAACAGGCGTGGAGGATGTACTTCAGTATTTGGATGAGAATTATGTGGAGGGCGAAAGTTCGAAGGTAAAACTGTTGTATGTCGAAAATATTGAAAATCCGGATAAATTACTTTTTCATGCCTCTTCGTTGATTAGAAAAGGTTGTAAAATTGCGGCTATAAAAGCCGGAAGTTCATTTGCAGGGAGCCGTGCTGCTTCTTCCCATACCGGAGCGCTTACCAGTTCGGATGCAGCTGTAGATGCGTTGTTCCGAAAAGCCGGAATTGTTCGTTGTTACGGGCGAGAAGAATTAACCACCGTAGCCGGAGTTTTTATGTGTAAGGAATTGAAAGGAGAAAAACTTGCCATTGTTACTCATGCCGGCGGGCCGGGGGTAATGTTAACCGATGCCTTGGAAGATGGCGGTTTGAAAATTCCGCATATTGAAGATTCTCCTGAGAAGCAGGCATTAAAGGAAAAACTGTTTGCCGGTTCGTCTGTGGAAAATCCGATTGATTTTTTGGCGACAGGAACCGCGGAACAACTGGGTGAAATTATTGATGCCTGCGAAAACAATTTCGAGGTGGACGGAATGGCTGTAATTTTCGGCAGTCCGGGGCTTTTCCCCATTCGCGATGTTTACGAATTGCTTTCGGAAAAAATGAAAAGTTGCAATAAGCCGATTTACCCGATTTTGCCATCACTAATTAATGTGAAGGAGGATGTTGCACATTTTCTTTCGCATGGGAATGTCAACTTTCCGGATGAGGTTTTACTTGGGCGGGCACTTACCAAAGTAATGAATACACCCAAACCTGCAGCTATTGAAAATATCCCCAACTTTATTAATATTGAAGGAATAAGGCGAATTATTGATAAAACAGTTGACGGATATCAGTCGCCGGAAGTTATTCATCAGTTGTTTGATGAAGCCGGAATTCCACGCGTGCAGGAAACGATTGTAAAAACAGCAACCGAGGCAGTTCTGGCTGCATTAAAAATTGGTTTTCCGGTGGTGATGAAAGTCGTTGGGCCGGTCCATAAAACCGAAGTTGGTGGCGTGATTTTAAATGTGAGAAATGCGGGTGAGGTTCAAAAAGAATTTTATCATTTAAATGAAATCGATGGTGCTGAAGGAGTATTAATTGCACAAATGGCAAAAGGAACAGAACTTTTTCTTGGCGCAAAATATGAGAAAGATTTTGGTCATGTTGTTTTATGCGGAATGGGGGGCATTTTTGTGGAGGTTTTGAAAGATGTTTCTTCCGGATTGGCGCCACTTTCCATTGATGAAGCACATACGATGATACGAGGTTTAAAATCATATAAAATTCTGAAAGGTTATCGAAAGCAAGCCGGAGTGAATATTGAAAGGTTTGCCGATATTGTTGTGCGATTGTCCTGGTTGTTGCGTTCTGCCACAGAAATTAAGGAACTCGATATTAATCCGCTTCTTGGGAATGAAACGGAAATTCTGGCAGTGGACGCAAGAGTGAGGATAGAAAAGTAATCAATGAGCTGGCTCAGTTGGCTTTTAAAGAAGAAAACATGAATGAAAACAATCAAAATAAGTTCTATACTTCTATTTCAAAATACTATTCCGAAATATTTCCATATAATCCGGCACAATTAAGTTTTGTAAAAAACAGGGTAGGAGAGTTGGCAGGAAAACAGATTCTGGATATTGGTTGTGCAACCGGAGAACTGGCCTTTCAGCTAACAGAGGCGGGAGCAAAAGTTACAGGAATCGACTTAAATGAAGATTTACTAAAACAAGCAAGGGAAAACAAAGCTCATCCAAATAGTACTTTTCAGGTTGGCAACATGCTCAACTTAAAAACGGATTTTGAACCCGGGCAATTTGATGTGGTTTTGTGTTTCGGAAATACATTGGTTCATCTTGAAAATGAAGAACAAATCCAGCAAATGTTTCAGGGAGTTGATTTGGTTTTAAAACCCGGTGGCTTATTTCTTATCCAGATCCTGAATTACGATTATATTGTAGATGAACAGATTTCTGAACTTCCTGTTATTGAAACGAATAACATAAAATTTGTTCGGAAATACTTGTTTGGAGAAAATAGAGATCAGGTTATTTTCCATACGGATTTACAATTAAAGAAGGAAAACAAGTTGATTTCTAATGAAACAAAACTTTTATCGTTAAAAAGTAAAGATTTAAAAGAGCTGTTAATTCATGAAAATTTTCGTGACATTGAATTCTTTTCCACTTTTAAAATGGAACCATTTGGCGGGAAACATCTGCCTTTGGTGATTAGTTGCAGGAGATAATTACTGCAAAAGAAAAAGGGCTTCATTATAAAAATGAAACCCAATCCCTCACAAAACACTATCAATCAATTAAGCACTCTTTACCAACTGTACGTTTACTGCCAGTTTAATTTTGTTCGATACTACAACGCTTCCAGCTTCAGTAACGGCATCCCACATCAACCCGAAATCTTTGCGGTTAATTTCACCGGTCAATTCAAATCCTGCTTTCGTATTTCCCCATGGGTCGACAACTATTCCGTTAAAATCCGTATCAAGAGTAACTTCTTTGGTTACGTCGCGGATGGATAGGTCACCCACTAACTTTTCGCCATCAAATTTTTTCGATTTGAACGAAAGAACAGGGTATTTTTCAGCGTTGAAAAAATCATCTGATTTAAGATGGTTGTCACGATCACCGTTGTTGGTGTTAATCGAATCAACGTTCACTTTAACATCAATGTTTGCATTGGTGAAATCGTCTCCGCTGGTTTCAACATTGGCATCAAAATTTTCAAAACGGCCGGTAACTGTTGAAATCATCATGTGTTTTACTTTGAATGTAAATTCCGAGTGTGCCGGATCGATTGTCCAGCTTGTTTTTTTTGTTTCCATAATCTTTGTTTTATTAATTAATTTATCATTGGTAATTCCATTAATAGTATTCGGCTGTCGGTTTCCGATTTTACGGTAATCCGGTCGGTGTCCCAAATTCCGAAGCCATCTCTTTTTCCCAGTTTCTGTCCTTCTATTTCTACTTCTCCTTCAAGAATAAAAGCATACACTCCATTGCCAGTGCTTTTTAGTTGGTAAGTATCTGATTTGCCTGTTTCAAATTTTCCTAAATGAAACCATGCATTCTGATTGATCCAAACTCCCTGGTCGTCTTTGTTAGGCGAAAGAACCTGGTAGAAATTATTTTCCTTTTCGATGTCGCGGATGGAAATCTGGTCGTAACGTGGTTCAAGATTTCGTTTGTTCGGGAATACCCAGATTTGAAGAAATTTTACTTCTTTGTCTGGATTCTTGTTGTATTCACTGTGAAATACACCGGTTCCAGCACTCATCACCTGAACATCGCCTTCTTTAATAACAGCTGTATTCCCCATGCTGTCTTTGTGTTCCAAATCTCCTTCCAGCGGAATGGAAATAATTTCCATGTTATCGTGCGGATGTGTTCCAAAACCTTTGCCCGGAGCCACCCTGTCGTCGTTTAGTACGCGCAGTACTCCAAAATGCATTCTTTCAGGATTGTAATAGTTGGCAAAACTGAAAGTATGGCGAGAATCCAGCCACCCGTGGTTGGCGTGTCCTCTCGAATTTGCTTTGTGTAATACTGTTTTCATCGCTTTCTCCTTTCGTTTTATTTACGAAACAAAGGTGAGGAGAAATCGAATTTTACAAAATATGAGAATGCGGAGAAAGATTATGAAAAACCGACATTAAGGTCTTTTATTGAGTTTTGAGGGAGAAAAACCTGTGTTTTTTTTGAAAAATGCACTAAAATTGGCCGGTTCTGAAAATCCTAACCGGTACCCGACTTCTTTTGATGACAAGTCAGAAAAATAAAGCAGCCTCCGGGCTTCGGTAGTAATTCGTGCCTGAATAAATTCTTTTGCAGTTTTTCCCGTCAGCGATTTTATAACCCGGTTCAGATAATCGGGAGTAACATTTAGTTCGCTTGCATAATCAGAAGTTTGATGCCACTCCTGAAATTTTTCGTTTACCAGGTTTTTGAAGTTCTTTAAAATGGAATTTATTGCTTCCTGGTTTTGCGGATTTTCATTCTTTAATGTACAGGCATTGTTCCCGTGTATTAAAAATAATTTGATGTATGACCCAATTGCTTCTTCTTTGTACTTCAAATCCGAATTCTGAATTTTAAGCATTTCTTCGCAAAGGTCTGATAAATGTTCCACTTCCCTATTGCTTAAAGGAAGGGGAGGCGTGTGTCCGTGATCATTAAAAAGATTAAGATCGTCGATAAAATAGCAGGGGATATGACTTTCAGCTAAAAACTCAGCAGAAAAAAGAATAACATAACCCAACGACTGTCTTTCCTCAATAACCTGGTGAACCTGGCCCGGACTCACAAAATAAACCTGGTTGGGTTCCAACGGATACTCGTTAAAATCGATAATATGTTTCCCGGCTGCATCTTTAACAAGAATAATGGTAAAGTAGTCATGCCGATGAGGTTCGTCAGCTTCCCCGTTTCTTTCGGCATAAATATCTTCAATCCGCTGAACCCGGAAATTCATACCACTGCCCTGATTTACATCTTTATATGTTTTGACTGAAGATATCATTGTTTTTATTCAAAATGTCCTGCGGTTTTTTCCTCCGTAATAATGCAAAAATAGTAAATATATGTAGGGAGTTCATATATAATTTATTCTTTGGTAGTATCCCCGTCAAATTTCAGAAGGATTATTATTATAAGAAAAGAAAGCATAATCAGGCTTCTGCCAACTGCGTATTTTTAATTGGGAATAAAATATCAGAAAAAAAATAATTTATGACTGGGGATTTTGGGCATAAAGGGATATTACATACAAAAATTCTATTTTTTATAATAGTTTGGTTAAGTTAGAATAAAAAATGAAGAAGGAGCTAGTTTGCAGTGCTCCTTCTTTTGTAATGTGTATTAATGATAAAAAAAATAGATAAAAAGAAATTTATTGATTTTTCAATAGGTGAATATTCATATAATGACTATCTGAAGATTAAAGACTATTTAAATGATTCTGCAATAGACGAAGAAGTAAAAGAACATTTGTTTGAGCAGTGGAAAGATTTGAATAGCGATAATATATCGACTGATGAATTATTATTACCGGTTTTTCAAAAAGTTCAATACTCTATTCTGCTTAAAGAAAAGAAATCGGTTAAAAAAAGAATTTTGTGGGGAAAGTACAGTCAGGTAGCGGCTATTCTTTTAGTTCCGGTACTCGCATTCTCATTGTGGTATTATCTTTCATCAAAGAATCATTGGTTATGGTCTTCCAATAAGTCGGTAACCGAAGGTTGGGTGGAGATTAACGCTCCTGAAGGTTCCAGAATTAAGTTTATTCTTCCGGATAGTACTTCCGGATGGCTAAACAGTGGGTCGAAATTAAAATATCCGGCAGTTTTTGATCAACACCGAATTGTAACGCTTGCAGGAGAAGGCTACTTTAACGTGAAACATAAAGAAAATTCGGACTTTGTGGTTAGTGTAGCCGATTTGGAAGTAAAAGCGCTGGGAACAAAATTTGATGTTTTGGCCTACCCCGATGATTGCACTACTCATGTAGTTTTACAGGAAGGAAGTGTCGAGGTAAAGGGGAAAGAGAAGGCTTTTACGGAAATTCTTACCCCTGATGAGCAAATGACATTTAATCGTACTGAAAAAACGCTGAAGATATTTGAGGTTGATGCCGACCGTTTTACCGCATGGAAAGACAGCTACCTGATTATTGATGATGAGCCGTTTGGGAAGGCGGTTGATCGAATAGAAAGATGGTATAATGTTGAAATTGTGATTAAAGATGATGTTTTAAACAATTTCAGGTTTAAGGCTACTTTTAAAGACGAACCATTGGATGAGGTTTTACGCCTGATTGCTATTACAACTCCAATGCAATATGACATAGAAAAAAGGGAAGTAGATAAAAACGGCACATGGAAACAACGAAAAGTGACAATTAAACTTAAACGATAAAGGTAAAATACAGAAGTAGTTACAGTGCTCCTTTGGATTATTGCAGAGTAAGATCTATGAAGATATGAAGTAGTTGTTTGAATTGTAAGTTTTGCTTTCGTTGCAGTATTTTTAGCAATCGCGACATGAAGGGTCCAGGATATTGTACAGGATAAAAATTCAGGAATCGCCAAAATTTAAATTACATTGTATTATAAAATTGAATCAAAAAACGGAGGAACATGTATTTTCGAGAAAAATTAATGAATACCCAAACCATTTCTATCTTTATCATTGCTGTCTTTTTGCTAATGTCTTGTGAAAATAAAAAAGACGGTGCCATTGAAAATAAAACACCGCTCGAAAATTTTCATGATATGAAATTTGGCATGTTCATCCACTGGGGGTTATATTCTATACCGGCGGGCGAATGGAAAGGCGAATATGTGCGTGGTATTGGCGAATGGATAATGTACAACCGGCAAATTCCTGTTAAAGAATACGAACAACTGGCACAGAAATTCGATCCTGTAAAATTTAATGCTGACGAATGGTCGCAACTGGCCAAAGACGCAGGTATGAAATACATGGTTGTTACGGCAAAACATCATGATGGTTTTGCTATGTATAACTCGAAAATATCAGATTATAATATTGTTGACCGTACGCCATTTATGCGTGATCCGATGACTGAACTTGCAAAATCGAATGCGGAAACCGGTATTAAATTTGGCTTTTATTATTCGCAGGCACAGGACTGGTACGAACCGAATGCGGCGGGCAACACCTGGGATTTCCCCGAAGAACGGGATCCTAAATCTTATGTAGAAGGGAAAGCACTGCCACAAATAAGCGAGTTGTTGAAAAATTATGGCAATTTGGCTTTAGTTTGGTTTGATACGCCGCAATTGCTTACAAGGGAACAGGCTCTCTCTCTCAAACAACATGTTAAAGAATTACAACCTACATGCCTGGTTAACGACAGAATTGGATTTAATCTGGGAGATTATATTCAGATGAATGACAATTCTATTCCAACGATGGTTTATGACTGGAATGCCTGGGAAATTCCGGCAACGCTGAATGATACCTGGGGGTATAAAAAGAACGATCAAAACTGGAAAGATCCGCACGATTTAATTTATAAACTTACTGATATTGTAAGTAAAGGGGGAAATTATTTGCTGAATGTGGGGCCAACTGCCGAAGGCGTTATTCCCGAAGCAAGTCAGGTGATTTTACGCACAGTTGGGAATTGGCTGAAGGTAAATGGAGAAGCTATTTACGGGACAAATCATACGCCGTTTTTTTATCCGGGTATTACCTGGAAATGTACAACAAAGCCGGGCAAAATATATTTTCATATTGTAAACTGGCCCGGAACAAAACTGGAAATTGAAGGTTTGGAGAACAAAGTTAAATCTGCGCATTTTCTTGCCAATAATGAAAAAGTTGAATTTACACAGAAAGGAAATAAACTTGTATTTACTCTTCCTGCAGTACCGGTAGACCCTTTTAACACAGTTATTGTTGTTGAAATTAATGGTGAGCAGGCCAAAGTATCTCCCGGGTACGGATATCGGGACTCGCAACAGGAAATTACTTTTTATGCCCGCGATGCCAGAATCAGGGGAGAGGAAACACGTTACGACTGGGAATCGCAAAGTGTTTCTGGATTTGTAAATTCAGGGGATCCTAAAAATGAACTGCGGTGGTACCATTTCCCTTTTGAGGATGGTAAATATCAGGTTGATATTGAATATGCCTGCGACGATAGTATTGCCGGAAGTGAATTCTATTTTTATAAAAGAATGGAAGAAGAACATCCATACAATGGTATTATTGAGGGAACAGGCGGGCAATTTAAACGATTTAGGGTTATGGAGGTAAATATGACCAAAGGAGAAGATAATCGTCTTGTTTTTGGATTGGTAGAAAACGACAAATCGGCAAATGTGCGGGTTCGTAGGATTTTTCTTACTAAAGTTCAGTAAGTGTGGTTCAATAAATGTAGTTGTATAAATTACCTTTTAAACCAATAACTTATACACGTGAAAATAACTGTCAGATTCTTATTTTTTGCTCTTTGGGTTACTGCTTGTACGAAAAGTCCTCAAACGGTTGTTGATAATTTAAGGTGTGAGTATAAGGTAAATCCAATTGGGATGGATGTTCTTAATCCTCGTTTTTTTTGGCAAATGACTGACCAAAGACGAGGAACGGCTCAAACGGCCTACCAGATTTTGGTTAGCAGCAGTGAGAAGAAGTTAGAGCAGAATGAAGCAGATATATGGGACAGTGGAAAAGTAGAATCAGCTCGGTCTGCGCATGTTGTTTACGGTGGTTCGCCGCTTCAATCGGGTACTGGTTACTTCTGGAAAGTACGAATATGGAACAATCATGGCGAAAAATCGGCTTTTAGTAAAACAGCTACCTGGGAAATGGGTATTTTGTCTGAAGCCGGATGGGAGGCAAATTGGATAGGGAAGATAACGGAAATTGACTCAAACAAGGGGAAAAAATGGCCATGGAAAGAGTGGATTTGGCATCCTACAGAAATTAACATTGAAAAGCCGGTTTATTTCAGAAAGAAATTTATACTTACAGAAAATAAGAAGGTTGCTTCTGCATTAATCCGCATGACTGTCGACAATAAATTCATTGTTAACCTAAATAATATTGAGCTTGGAAGCGGCACGTCGCGCGAAAAAATTTATGAGTTTGATATAAGTGATAAAATCAAAAAGGAGAATATAATTGCCATAGAAGCTGCTAATACCGCAGGAACTGCTTGCGGAGTATTATTCAGTTTGAAAGTAAATTTTGCCGATGGAAGCGAAATGTTTATTGTTCCTGAAACAACCTCAATAGGCTGGAAAACAACGAATGTTGCATATGCTGGCTGGAAAAAATTTTCATTTAATGACGCAAAATGGGAAGAAGTAAAATTTTTAGGCGACTACGAAACAAGCGATTGGGGACAAGTTGATGAGAAAGAAGATTATATTGGTCCCCGACCTGTTTTAATGCGCAATGAAATAAATATTGGCAAGAAAATAAAACGTGCCCGTGTATTTGTTACCGGTTTGGGTGGTTATGTTATGCACATTAATGGAAACCGGGTAGGAGACGCTGTTTTTACTCCCGGCTGGACACATTACCCCAAACGGATACAGTACCAGACTTTTGATGTTGGGAGCCTTCTGGAAAAAGGTGAAAATGCCATTGGCGCTGTTATTGGAAATCAATGGTGGAGCGGTGGTTTGGGGTGGCGTAACAATCATGTGTATAGCAAAGGTCCCTTGCGTTTTTTTATGCAACTGAAAGTAGATTATGAAGATGGTAGCAGCCAAACTTTTGTAACAAATGAAGATTGGAAAATACACGACTCTCCAATACTAAGAACGAACCTGTATGATGGCGAAGTATATGATGCAAGGCTGGAAGAAGAAGGATGGGATTTAGTTGGTTTTGACGATTCTGTATGGCAGCCGGTTGATATACTTGAAAAGGCAGAGGGAAGGCTGGTGGCCCAGCAGGGGCCTCTGATCCGTATAAACAAAGAAATAAAACCGGTTGCAATTACTTTACCGTCAAAAGGAGTTTATGTGGTGGATATGGGGCAGAATTTTGCGGGGTATGCAAGGTTGAGAGTTAAAGGAGAGACTGGGACAACCGTGAAAATGCGTTTCGCAGAAACCTTGAAGCCGGATGGAAATATTTACCGTGATAATTTAAGAGGGGCGGACGCAACCGATAGTTATACATTAAAGGGAAAGGGTGTTGAAGAATGGCAACCCTTGTTTACCTATCACGGGTTTCGTTATGTTGAGTTAACCGGATTTCCGGGTGAACCAACTTTGGAAGATTTAACAGGTTTGGTGGTCTATTCCAGCGCTCCGGATATAGGAGAATTTTCGTGTTCCAACGAATTGCTGAATAAAGTACAGCATAACATTGTTTGGGGACAAAAAAGCAATATGTATTCTGTCCCAACAGACTGTCCTCAACGTGATGAACGCCTGGGTTGGATGGGTGATCCTCAGATTTTTGCCCCTACCGCAAGTTATAATATGGAGATGATCACCTTCTTTAATAAGTGGATGCGTGATATAACCGATAGCCAGGATAAAGATGGCGCTGTACATGATGTTAGCCCGGTAATTGTAGTAACACTACCAGCCTCTCCCGGTTATGGTGATGCCATTTATATTATCCCTTGGATGATGTATAAATTTTATGGCGACAAACGAATTCTTGAAGAAAATTATGATGCAATTGTAGCATGGGTGAATTACATGAAATCAAACAGCGTAGATGACCTTTATGAAAAAAATGGTTATGGCGACTGGGTTGCTGTCGAAAAATCACCTTCCGAACCCATTGGCTCGGCGTACTATTATTACGGAACTAAACTGGTATCAACAATAGCAGGAATATTGGGCAAAGCGGAGGATGAAAAGGAATATGGTGAATTGGCGGCTAATATTGCAAAAGCGTATAATGAAAAATATTTTGATAGTGCAAACAACTCCTACACCGGAAATACGCAAACAGCAAATCTCATCCCCTTGAGTTTTGGTATAGTGCCAGGTGAATATAGCCAAAAGGTTGCTGCCAATATCGCCCAAAATGTAATAAAACACGGTAACCATCTCACTACCGGATTTTTAGGTGTTGCTCACCTTTTGCCCGTTCTCAGTAACTACGGATTTAACAATTTGGCATATACAGTAGCTACGCAAAAAACATATCCCTCCTGGGGCTATTTTGTCGAAAAAGGAGCTACAACCATTTGGGAACTATGGAATGGAGATATCGAAGGTCCGGAGATGAATTCCGGAAACCATTTTGCTTTGGGGTCGTGTGGAGAATGGTATTATGGATATTTAGCCGGAATAAAACCAGCAACGGAAGCTCCCGGATTTAAAAAGATTATTTTTTCTCCTATGCCGGCAGAAGGTTTGGAGTGGGCAAAAGCCAGCATAAAAACAACGTATGGAATTGTTTCTTCTCATTGGCAGAAAAAAGGGAATACAATTGAGTATAATTTCAACGTTCCGGTAAATACTACGGCTGAATTTTATTTGCCATCTTTGGAGAAAAAGGTAAAATCAGTAAAGGAATCTGAAGTTTTTGTTTTTCAAAATGATAAGCTAATTCCTTCTGAAGGTATTGAGCTAACAAAAACAAATAAAGATGAAGCTGTATTTTCTTTGGTTTCAGGGGAATATCATTTTGTTGTGGAATATGATTAATTACATTAAAATATCATGTGATTAATTATTTGGTAAAAAGTTAATCTGGTTTTTCGGAACTGATAACCTGAAAGGAATAAACTTATAAAAAGAATTAACATTGATGGTTTTATGAAAAGTTTACACTCAATATCCAGACGAAAATTTATCAATCACCTAATGGTCTCAGGGGTGGTCATAGGTGGAAGCAGTCTTTTGGGAAACCCGCTTTTTGCCGCCGGCAGTAAAAGCCAGGTTCGTCGTTTTCATATAAGTTTGCAGGCTGAAGCATGGAAAAAGAATCCGGAACTTATTGGCATTATGAAAGACGCCGGCATTTCGGATGTGTGGATGGGCTCGTACCTACAGGGTAAGTGGTATCACACACCTAAAGAACTGAAAGAATCAGCAGATTTTCTGGAATCAAAAGGATTTCATCCTCATGTATTAACTGTTCCGCTGGGGCATCCGGGAAATGCAATTGATCCAACAGATGCTACATGGTCTGAAAAGAAACAAAGCTGGAAAAACGCATGTAGTTATGACGGGAGTTTATATTCAGGAACTTCTATTCATTCACCGGTTGTGGAAGATAATATTGAAGCTCACAAACTACTTGCTGAAGAAGGATTTGATGTTCTTTTTCTTGATGACGATTTTCGTCTCGCCAGATATCCTGGTGCGATTGGCGGCTGTTTTTGCGACGAGTGTAAAAATGAATTTTTGCAAAAATATAATTACCCTCCCGCTGATTGGGATGAATTAATTGATTCGGTTGAGAAACGAAATCCTTCACAAGTTCTTCGTTCGTGGATTGAACATATTTGCGAAAAAGAATACGACATGTTTGCAGCCCTTCAAAAAGCCACTCCACAAATGGAAATAGGAATTATGGTAATGTACTTTGGCGCCGAGAAAGCCGGTATTGCGCTCGATAAATATCGAAATGTGCCTTTCCGGGTGGGAGAAATGATGTTTAGCGATAAAGATTTTGGAAGTGTAAAAGGCAAAACCGACGAATTGTTTAGCGCTTTATTTCATATGCGTTTTATTAAGCCCGAATTGGCGTACAGCGAAACTACAGCCTATCCGCAAGATGCTTTGTCGGCAAAAAATATGGCGGCAAAGCTAACGGTTTCATTGCTTACCGATGTTCGTAATACCATGTTTATGAGCGGAATTCAGCCTTTCCCAATTGAACATTGGAAAACGCTTGCCCCGGCTATGAAAAAATCGGCTCAAATACACGACGAAATTGCAGGTTTAAAACCAGTCGGGCCATTTAAACATTTTTGGGGATGGGATAGCCGGTTGGTCGGAAAAGATAAACCATTCAGTCTGTTTCTTGCTTCCGGAATTCCGTTTGAAGTTATTGATGATGTTACCGAAGATGGTTGGATATTTCTTTCAAACGAAGATGCAAAATCTGTTGTTGAAGGAAGAGTTACAGCGAAGAGTAATAATTTTGTTGTACGAAAAGAAGCAGGAATAAAGGGTGACGAATTTATTGAATTGGATGAAACACCGGAAGATATCTTTGCTTTGAAAAAACGTATTATTCCAACATTAACTAATGTTCCTTATGTTGAAGGAGAAATACCTGTAATCTTTTCTTGGTACCCAGTTGGAGGCAAAGCGCTTTTGTGGAATGTAAATGAAGAAAAACAAAAATATACAGTCAAACGAGGTGATAAAATCATTCAATCGGTTATTGTTGAAGGATTGGATGTTATGCTAATTTCGAATCGGGACCTTTTTTAGCAGATTAAGTTTGAGATTTACACGATTATTTTTTAGGAAAACTGCCTACGTTAGTGCATTAGTCCTGTAAAGAAATGTGAGATTATGTCTAGTAAACAGAATAAATTTTTCTAATTTCATCGTCTGAAATTCATAATTGAAAAGTGGCAAATAGCAAACCAAATTTGGATCACGAACTAATAACCCGCATAAAAAAAGACGACCACGATTCTTTTCAAAAATTATTTGAACGGTATAGCGTACCTTTATTTCGCTTCTCTTTCAGTTATTTGAAATCAAAAGAAGTTGCCGAGGATGTGGTACAGGAAGTGTTTATGAAAGTTTGGAATAACCGGAAGAGCATTAAAAGTAATACTTCTTTTCAGTCATACTTATTTACCATCGCTTTAAATGTAGTACGGAAGCATTTCAATAAACTGTCGAGAAATAACGAGCTAAAACATAATATTTTACTTGATCTGTCGGAAAATAAAGAGGAATTCGATGATCGGAGTGGTTATCAGTTTTTAACTGAAAAGCTGGATGAATTCATTAAACTGATGCCCGATAAGCGAAGAGAAGTTTTTATTAAGAAAAAGATAGAAGAGAAGTCGTTAAAAGAAATAGCAGAAGAATGTGAAATCACTACAAAAACTGTTGAATACCATATTACAGAGTCAATGAAATTTCTGAAGAGGGAGTTTGAAAAACTGCAGGTAAACGGCATCGTCTTTTTCTATTTGTTTGTTCAGAAATAAGACAACTTGGGCAATACAATAAGCATGTTTTTACACGCAAATCATTTTCAATTCTTACGAAAAGGCAGGTCGGTAATTCAATAAATAATATTTTTTCATTTTCCGATTAGAAAACTAAATGGAGTATTTAGCAGGAGATTATTGGAAAAGCTTTTCAATGGTTTTTAAGGCTCTTCTTTAAAACTTCCATTCTGAATATTGAAACAATTCCGGTTTCGCGTTTTGAGTGTAACAAATTATGCGTTCCCATTAATGGATTTGAACTTTTTCGTTTTATCCAGCTTGGTTAGATTTTATCTGCCTGAATATTTCAAGCGGTGAACGTTGGTGTTTAAGTATTTCATTAACAACTCATTTTAAGGAACATGTTTTTACCATTGATGTTTACTGTTCTTCATGCAAGTGTATAATTAATTTTCTTATGGAAAAAAATCTTAAAATAAATTGTTTTTAGACTGGGGATTTTGGAGGTTTTAAGATATACTTAACAAATGATGTTTGACATTGGTGAGAATTTTATGTTGATTTAAAATTCAAAATAAGGAAGTAGAATTCACTTCTTCTTTAAAAAGGGAAATGAGAGAGAGAGAAGACTATACCAAACTTAATAATTTTTCAAAAGGTAAATATTCGTATAACGATTATTTGCAGGTAAATAGTTGGTTTAAGCAACTGGAAGAAGATGCAAAGGTAAAGGACCACTTGTTTGAAAAGTGGAAAGAGTTTTTGAATGATGAGCCAGAGCCGAATGAGTCATTACAACACATTTTTGAGAAAATTCAATACAACATCTTACTTGAAGAAAAAAAACAGACCGGTAACAGGTTTGTATTGAATTTTTATCGTCAGGTAGCAGCTGTTCTTTTAATTCCTGTTCTGGCTCTTTCAGTATGGTATTACCTTTTTACAGAAAAGAGAATAGAGACGAGAACTTCATCTATGGCATCTCAGAGTTGGGTGGAAATAAGTGCTCCAGAAGGCTCGCGTGTCGAATTCTTATTGCCCGACAGTACTTCCGGCTGGTTAAATAGTGGATCGAAATTGAAATATCCACCTGTTTTTACGAAACATAGAAATGTTCAACTTTCAGGAGAAGCTTATTTTGAAGTTAAACATTTAAGTAATTCCGATTTTGTTGTGAGTGTGTCTGATTTGGACGTGAAAGTGTTGGGGACAAAGTTTGATATATCTGCCTATGCTGATGACGCATTTACCAATGTAATCCTGAAAGAAGGTAAAGTTGAGGTAAATGGGAAAACAGCAGGTTTTCATCAGGTTCTTTTTCCGAATGAAAAAATATCTTATGACCACTGTTTGAAGAATTTGAAAGTAGGGAAGGTGGAAGCCGATGATTTTATCGCATGGAAAGATGGCTTTTTGGTAATCGACAACGAACCTTTGGGGCAGGTGGCCGGAAGAATAGAACGCTGGTATAATGCCGAAATCGTTATTAAAGATGAAAAATTGAAAAACTATAGATTTAAAGCCACTTTTAAAGATGAGCCGTTGGAGGAAGTATTGCGGTTAATTGAAATAACTACACCAATCCGGTATCATATTGAAAAGAGGGTTGCAGATTCGAACGGAGTAATGAAACAGAAAAAAGTAATTATACAAATGAAATAATAAAATGCAAAGCAGGAAAGTGGTTCCAGCACTTTCCCGCATTATTGCAGAGCGAGATCTATAAACAAAATTATTCACTCTTACGCTGTAAATTTATGAAAAAAAATCGAAAACTCAGGGCTAAGAAAAACTATCCTGATGGGGATAGACAAGCCTTAAAAAAGATTCTAAGAATGGTCCGTTTTACTGTATTTAGCTTTTTCCTCGGTCTTATTCAGGTATTGGCCGTGGACTCGTATTCACAAATGACAAGGTTGTCGTTGAATGCAACAGATGAGGTTCTTGAAAATGTATTGGAAAAGATCGAAGATGAGTCGGAATTCTTCTTCTTATACAATAAGGATCTTGTTGATGTGGAACAAAAAGTAAATATCAATGCAGAGAATGAAACAATCAAAACAATTTTAGACGATTTATTTAGGGGGAAAGACATTAATTATATCGTGTATGACCGCCAGATTGTTTTGTCCAATAAAGAGGTAATCTCGAAGATGGCCGATCAGAAAAAAACGGTTTCTGGTAAGGTAGTTGACTCGGGAGGGCAACCGCTACCCGGTGTAAGTGTAGTTGTAAAAGGAACTACCCAGGGAACTGTTACAAACGCAGATGGAGTTTATTCTATCTCAAATGTAACGCCAGATGTTACTTTGCAATTTTCATTTGTAGGAATGAAAGAGCAGGAGATTGTCGTTGGAGGGCAATCAACAATTGACGTTATAATGTTGGATGAAGCGATAGGAATAGAAGAAGTAGTAGCTGTTGGATACGGAACTCAAAAGAAAATTGATGTTGTTGGTTCAATGGCTTCTGTTTCGGGAGACGAATTGACCAAAATAAAAGTAGCGAATATTGCTCAAAATTTACAGGGAGCAGTTAGTGGATTGATGGTTTCCAATACCAGTGGGCATCCGGGGAGCGCTCCGGATATTAAAATACGTGGAATAAACTCAATCAGTTTGAGTTCAGATCCTCTTTGGATTGTTGATGGAGTTCCAATTTATACCGATGCTTCACAAGATACCAGAGATGGTGTTAAGCCCGTTTCGGCTATTTCAATGCTCAACCCTAATGACATTGAATCTATTCAGGTATTGAAAGACGCAGCCGCTACGGCAATATACGGCAACAGGGCATCAGGTGGAGTTATTTTGGTTACTACAAAGCGGGTAAAAGAGGGAACTACCAGTTTAAGTGTGAGTTATGATGGAGGTATTTCTCAAATACCTTTTTCGCAGAATGATATTTTCGTCGATTCCAAAACTTATTGGAACTTGTACGATATTAATAATGCAAATGTAGGACTCGCTCCAGCCGATCCCAATTCTGTAATCAACACAAAAATTACAGGGGATAAACCCTCAATGACAAGGGAAGAAGCTATTGCAACAAATACTGACCTTTTGGGGTCTTTTACCCAAAATGCTACATTTCACCAATTTGGGTTAAGTGCCAATAAAGGTTTCAAAGATGGCGGAGGCGGTGTAATGTACTCTTTGAGCTATCGCGATGAAAAGGGCTTGATAATTAATAATGATTTAAATCGACTGACAAGCCGCTTTAGCTTCAACTTCAAACCGGTTAAATCGGTCGATATGGGTATTGCTTCGAATTTTATTTATTTGAAAACCAATGGAGTAAGAGATGTTGGCGGAAAAACCTATGGTGGTTGGTCAAACTGGATGGGCACACTGCCTTGGTTTAAAGTTTACGATGAAAATTCTGAATCTGGTTATTGGGCTGCAGCCAGCGGTTATAATATGTTGGCAAATGTTGATAGAGATTTGCAGCGTTATGATACAGACGAATATAGGGCTATTAACAACGCATATATTAAATGGTCTCCTTTCGACGGGTTTTTCATTAAAGGTGAAGCCGGAGTTGATTTATTGGTTACCAACAATTCATTTTGGAGATCTTCAAAGTTGAATCCACTTGCACCGTATTATTCTTATGCCGAAGAACAGTCAATTACTAAATATGTTGTAAACTACGACGTGTTCGCAAACTATACCAAAACATTCAATGATATTCATAATGTTGATTTTACAATTGGTACGGAGGCTAACCGTGACTGGATGTACACCAGAAAATTTGCAGGTTCCGGATTACAAACGGCTTACCCCGAACTAATAAATCCGTTGGTAATGAATTCAATGAAAGGTTACTCCGGGGGAGATGTTTATATGATGGGATTTTTTGCCCGGGCAAACTATAAATTAATGGATCGCTATTTATTAAATGCGAGTGCCCGTCGCGATGGTCATTCGGCTTTTAGTGAAGATAACAGATGGGCCAATTTTTATGCAGTAGGAGCCGGATGGATTCTTACCAATGAAAGTTTTATGCAAGATCTGTCTTTTGTATCCCTGCTGAAACTGAGGGGAAGTTATGGGGTAACCGGAAATACGAAGGTAACAAATGCAATGACCTATATGCAGTGGACTCTGGATACTGTAAATAACTTTGGAGTACCGGTAAATGCAGGTTCCACTAATATTGGGCCACTTGGTAGCTCTGATTTAAAGTGGGAAACTACAGCCAATCTGGACTTAGGTTTTGATTACGGGTTACTCGATAATAGAATAAACGGCTCTTTCGCTTATTACACCCAAAAAATTAAAGATTTAATCTTGCTTGCCAGTGTTCAGCCTTCAGTTGGGCTAAATCAGAATTTTGTTTATGAGAATACAGGTGATATGAAAAACTGGGGTGTTGAATTTAATGTTTCATCTAAAAATATTGTAAATAAAAACTTCCAGTGGACTACAAGCTTCAATATCAGTACAAACAAAAACAAAATTGTATCTCTGAACGACGAAGAATCGGGGCAAGGGAAAATTGAAACTACAACAATTCGGAAAGTTGGCGAATCTTTAGACACTTGGTTCCTTTCAACCTCTGAAGAAATTGATTCGCAAACAGGTGTTGCAATGATTCAGGAACGAGATCAGGACGTGTGGGCAAATGATTATAAAACTGTATCTACAGGTAAACTTCTTCCTGCTTCCGAGAGTAATTCTTCCAATAACAGGATGATTCAACATGGTAAAACTCCACTGCCAACTTATTATGGGGGGATTACAAACACCTTCAATTATAAAAATTTCGATTTAAACATAATGTTGAGCTTTGAAGGTGGAAACTGGGTAATGAATAAATTGTATAATCAATGCTGGCGTGTAGGTGTTGAGAATAATGTTATAAAGGAAATAGCAGGAAACAGTTGGGAAAAACCCGGGGACATTACTAAGTGGCCACAAGTAACTGAGGGCATATATTATGACAATGAAATGAATCCGACTACGACAAAATCTCCTTATGGAATGAATCAAACTACATTCTTTCTGGAAAAAGGAGATTATCTCAGGGCAAGAAACATTCAATTAGGTTATACTTTGCCTAGATCTGTTGTGGATAGGGCACATCTTGGAGGTGTTAGATTTTATGTAGGGGTAAATAACCTGTTTACGATAACCGGGTTCAAAGGATTGGATCCAGAAACAAACAACGATTTGCCGATACCCCGTACCTATAATTTTGGAGTTTCATTAAACTTATAAAATACGCATATTATGAAAAGTAAATATTTAAACATACTAATTGTAACTGTATTACTACTTACTTTAGGGTCGTGTCAGGACTTTTTTGAAATACAAAGACCTCAGGAAACCCAGTGGACTACCACAGCAACATTTGATCAAGGGTTGAATAAATGCTATATTAATGTACATTGGACTTATGCCGGAGGTAGAGGATATCCTCAGTTCTTGGATTATCTTTTATCTGGTGTTGCTATGCTTTCTCCCGGAACTCAGGTTGGGCAATCGGGTGAACCCGTGCTGAACCGGATTTTTGAACCCAATAGTATTTATGGTACAGTTTGGAGCACAGGGTATAATACAATAGCGCTATGTAATCTTGCTATCGAAGAATATGAAAATGATCCGGAGCATAATCCTTTGAATGTTTCAGGATCGGATTATACCGATAATTATTTAAGACAGATTGGCGAATATCATTATTTAAGGGGGTACACATATTGGTGGTTATTAAAAATGTTTGCTCCAAAGTATGATCAGAACGGAGATAACAGTGCTTCTGCCATTCCATTGAAAACCACGGCTTCTACTTCTAAAACACAAATTAAAGAAGAAAAGATAGGAACGGTTGAAGAAGTTTACCAGCAGATAATCACTGATTTCCTATTTGCAAGAGAAAATCTTCCCAATAAATTCACATTGAATTCATGGAATAATGTTCCTGGTTATGAATGTGGCCGTGCTAATAAATGGGTGGCAACGGGTATGCTTGGTA
>JAWKKP010000032.1:0-75918 GCA_041393215.1 Draconibacterium sp. | reverse complement strand
AGCAAATTTTTCAGCAAGCGCTTTTCCAATTCCTGACGAAGCGCCTGTAATAACAACAACTTTATTTTGCATAAAATTTAACCTGTAATATGCTTTGGTAAAGAAAAACCAAAGTTAGAGAAAAGAAACAAGTTATCAAGACGCAATTGAGATAAGACGGCATATTCTACAACAATTAAAGCCTATTTTTCAAAAAGCTTTTTCAGACCTTTCCCCAGCTTATCAAGCGAATTCTGAAGTTCGCCTTTTGTTGCGTTAGTAACTGTTTTTCGAGTTTCCGACAAATCCATTTTTACCTCGGGCTCATTAACCGGGCCACTAATTAAAACCCCTGCCGGAACGATTGTAATTTTCTCATTTCCGGGAATTACGCTTAAAATATTCTGAATATCGCCGCCAAATGCATCACGGTGAATATTAAAATCAAGTCGCATATCCAGAAGGTTTTCTGCACTTATTGTTCCCTGAACTGTAGTTTCCTGTCCGGCAACTTTTGTTTTAAATGGTTTCAAGCCGATGTTTCCGTCAGTCATTGTAAAGCTTGCCTTAAAATCATCGATTGTAACATTTTGTAACTTTTCTGATTTTAGAATTCCTTTTAACTGATTAAAAACCGGCGAATTATTTATCTGAACATTTTCGGTGCTAAAATTCCCTGAACCATTCACCGACCGTCCAATAATTTTAAGATCGGGACTTAACTGGCCTTTTATGTTCATTTTTGTACTCAGCTTTCCGCTGCTTTGTGATGCCACCGGAAGAAAATTCCGCATGGAAGTTAATGTTCGCGAAGCTGTTGGAATATCAATTTTGGCAACATCGAAACCAAAGTTAAATAGAGGCCTGTTTTGCAGAGTGTTTTCATAAGAACCTGTCAGTATCATTTTTCCTTCCAGCAAATTCATATTTAAACCATCCAGGTTTAGTTTGCCATTTTTCGCGGTAATTAATCCATCTACTTCAGTAATTGGCACACGGTCGAAAACGGCCTTATTTATTTTTGAATGAATTGTAAAGTCAATGTTTTCAGGAATAGTTACAGCCAGTTTTTCTTCCTTATTTTCTTCATTGCCGGCAGCCTGTTTTGATTCTGCCGAATTTGAATTGCCACTTTCCGCAACTTGTGTTTTCTCTTTTTTCTGTAAACGAAGTAACTCGTTAAAATCAACATACGAAGAATTTAGCTGAAAATTTCCGGCAATGGTTCCGTCTTTTAAAAAGTAGCTCAAATAGTTCGACACCCTCCCGGAAAGGTTAAAATCGCTCTGCCCTACTTTCACTTTTAACTGGCGAAGAAACACATTTTGAGGTGAAAATTCCATTTGTCCCTGCGGAACTAAAACGGTTCGGGTTAAATGCCTCGAATCATAAACAAAATTGTTCAGCATAACAATTCCGTTTACTTTCACTTTATCGTATTCTTCTTTTTCAATAGAAGAGTAATTTCCCTTTACAAAAAGATTGGCATCGATACTCCCCGAAACATTGGCACTGTCGAGTGGCAGTGCATCTTTTAAATCGGTAAAGTTCACCGCTCCAACAAGTGCCCCGTCGAATTGCATATCGGACATTACATCCGACAATTTAAGGGTTAAATCGAGCGGTGTATTTTTAACTTCGGCATGCGCCTTTTTAATGGTTATCGTTGTTAGATTCAAATCGCCCTGCGGTTTCGACACTTTCGCATCCACACTGATTTTCTCAATCTTTTCGGGCATGTTTTTAAAATGAATACTTCCGTCGCGCACATCCATATTCAACACAAATGCAGGAAAGTCATCATTAAAATAATACCCTTTCATTCGGGCGGTAATGTTGGCAATCCCGTCGGTTTCTACATCTTTAAAATAATCGGAATATGTTGCCGGCACCATCGCCATAAAATTCTCGAAACCCGATTCTTTTGTTTTAACCAGCAAGTTAAAAAATGTACTGTCGGCAGGGTATTCAATACTCCCCGAAAGTTCGAGTGGAAGCCGGTTCAGCAGAAGTTCATTTTGCATTATCAGAACTTTCATTTGCTCAAATTCAACTTCCAGCATTGTTTTGGTTTCAAGCGATGTATTCGAAATATAATCTACGCCATCGTAACTTAACAAAACATCTTTTGCACTTCCGCTGGTTTGCAGCAGTGTCGATTCGTTATACAGTTTTCCGGTAACCGATAAATTAATATCCGCCAGTCGGAATTTCATTTTAGATGACAAATCGGTGTAAGAAAACCATCCGTTTTTGATTTCGACATTTTCCAGTTGAAGTTCAAAAGAACTGTTTTCCTCTTCGGCAGCCCCGGCAGGTGCGCTATTATCTTCAACTTCGGAATTTGTTACGTCCCAGTTGTTTTGTTCACTTTCATTGACCAGAAGATTAATTTTCGGTTGCTCCAAAATGATTTCCTCAATACTCTTTTCGGATTTACTAAAAATCGACTTCCAGTTCAGTTTGGCACTAATCAAAGGAGCATAAAAAAGCGTATCGCCCGAAAATTCGTTTTTCCCGGTAACCACAACTTCAGTTAATCCAATGGTTGCTTTTGGAAAATTACGGAACAATGAAAGTTTGAAATCGGCAAATTCAACCTTTGCATCTATCTGTTTATTGATGGTAGATTTTGTTGCCTCCAGAAGTTGCGGTTTAAAAACCAAAGGCAACGCTAACAAAATGCCAATCAACAAAACAACAACTACAAATATTATAATGAATACTTTCTTCATATCCGGTGATTTGTACAAAAATACAGTTTAGATTCTCAAAAAGAAGTTACAAATTGTTAATTCTCCAGAATCCGTGAGTCAACTGTATAACGTTAAAGTCCGACCAAAATTACTCTGCGAAGCAATTGAAGCGCAGTTTGCGAGGAACGAATAATGTTTCTTTCGCGATTATCTCCAAAAAGAAATTTAAAGGCAGCTACTTTATTCTCGCCGGCTACAGCAATCCAAACCGTTCCAACGGGTTTCTCTTCCGTACCACCTGTTGGCCCGGCAATTCCTGTAGTCGCCACGGCATAATCTGCTTTCAAAGCATGTTTAACACCCACGGCCATTTCTTTTGCAACCTGTTCACTTACAGCGCCAAATTCGTCAAGCGAACTTTTCTTCACATACAGCACATTTTCCTTCACTGTATTTGAATAGGCAGTAACTGAGCCATTATAAAAATCAGAACTTCCTGGTACCGATGTAATTAAATGCGAAATATAACCACCGGTACAACTTTCGGCAACAGCTAGTTTTTTACCTTTTTCTTTTAACATTCGCCCGATAACTTCCGCCATCGTTTCTTCGTTGTAACCAAAAATATTATCAGGAATAATTTGCTGAAGTTTCAGAATTTCATTTTCAACCAGTTGCTCAAGTTCTTTCTTGTTGTTTCCCATCGCCGACAAACGCAACCTCACCGACATTGGGTTTGGCAAATAAGCCAGCTTCACGTTTTTCGGAAGTGCATCTTCCCATTCTTCAATTTTCATGGCCAGCATTGACTCCGGCAAACCCTGAGTAAGAACCGTTTTATGATAGATGGCTTTTGTTTTCCCTGTTTTCTGCAGCCGGGGTAAAATCTCGTTTTCAACAATATATTTCATTTCAAATGGCACACCCGGCATCGAAACATAAATGGTATTTTCATTTTCAAACCATAAACATGGCGCAGTTCCGGCTCCGTTTGGAATTACCGTGCAACTTTCAGGCACCAGCGCCTGATCCTGATTGAGTTTGTTAAGGTCAATTCCACGGTGAACAAAACGCTTTTTTATATTGGCAAAAGTGGGTTCGTGAAAAACCAGCTTTGTGTTGAAATAACCGCACAAAGCAGTTTTTGTGATATCATCTTTTGTGGGCCCCAAACCGCCGGTTAAAATCACTAAATCTACTTTTCCATCTGCATTTCTCAGGGCATTTACAATATGCTCGTGATCGTCGTGCACCGAAGTGATTTGATAAATTTCAATTCCATGCAAATTAAATTGCTCACCAATCCATGCCGAGTTGGTATCAACAATCTGCCCGATTAAAATTTCATCGCCAATGGTAATTATTTCTGCTTTCATGTCAATTAAAAAGTAAAAATTAAATAGTTAGAGAATGGAAAAGTGACAAAGACTTCTTTTTTATTTTTCAAAAGTTTTCAGGAATGCCAGCCGTTGCAACAAGGTTGGATGCGAATAGTTGAAAAACACATACGTTTTATGCGGCGTTAAATTGCTCAGATTGGTTACCGAAAGCTTTTTTAATGCCGATGCAAGTGGTGCGGGTTTATAATGTACTGCTGCAAATTCATCAGCCTGGTATTCATTTTTGCGGGAAAGCATATTCATAAAAATCCCCAACACAAACGAAACCGGGGAGTAAAGAATTCCAAAGGCCACTAATCCAATGTGAAAATTGGGTTCCTCAACGCCCAACGCTTTACTAAGAACCGGGCTATCAATGAGCAACGAAAAAATAAACAGTACAACTCCGGTTTGTATAATGGAAATAAACAATCCCTGAATCACGTGTTTCTTTTTGTAGTGCCCGATTTCGTGGGCCAGAACCGCAACTAATTCTTCAGTTTCCAAATCGTTAATCAGTGTATCGTATAATACAATTCGTTTTCTGGAACCAAGTCCGGTAAAATAAGCATTGGCTTTTGTTGAACGTTTCGAGCCGTTAATCACAAAAATATTGTCGAGCTTAAAACCTACTTTTTCAGAGAATTGCTGGATTGCATTGCGAAGTTCTCCTTCTTCCAAAGGTGTTTGCTTGTTAAAGAGCGGCACAATAAGATTGGAATAAAACATGGCCATAAAAACGGTAAAGGTGGTTACCACCAACCAGGCATAAATCCAGAACATATTTTGCGTTTTCTGGTATATGAAAATTATCAGTGCCAGCAATCCGCCGCCAATCAGAGCGCCAATCAACCAACCTTTAACTTTATCAAGGATGAACGTTTTTACAGTAGTCTTATTAAAACCGTATTTCTCTTCAATTACGAAGGTGTCGTAAACCGAAAACGGTGTCTGAAGAATATCGGAGCTAAACATCAGTATTCCGAAAAAGATGAACGCCGCCAAAATTGCATTCGATGTAAAATCCCACGCCCAGTCATTCACCAAAGCAAACCCGTAGAATAGAAACATTGCCAAGGTAATTGCAAAACTGAATGTTCCGGCAATCATTCCAAACCGGTTGTTCTCTCTTTGATAAGCTTGCTGCTTTTTGTATTTCTCTTCGTCGTAAATTCCTTTTACTTCCTCCGGCAGCTTGTCGCTCATGGTGGTTGTATTCAGGTAATCGAGGTACTTCTCAAAAAGAAAATCGATAGCAATAATGGCAATAATGACCCAAAAAAGTATTTCGTGCATAACTGTTTGTTTTGTGAAGCAACAAAGATAATCAAGATTAGTTTTTTGAAGCACCGGGTTCAAAGTTTCAGTGCAGGACTTCAGGTTCAATTGCCGGGATGATAAAGTAAAGTGACGGGGGTACTATATTCTACTCCATCTTCAACATCCGGTTGGTCATTGTCAATATCCGGTAGTTTATCTTCCAGATTCCCTTCTCCGTTTTCAATATTTCCCTCTCCATTTTCAATATAAACTTGTTCATCTTCAAAATTAAAAGGTTGTTTTCAAATAAAATTTGTTGCACCGCGGTTATACAGTACAATTGAAATTGAACAATACAATCCTTTTTTCCATCTGCTTCGGTTAAACATTTCTGTTTATATTTGATAAAACTAAAGTTGAAATGAAACCAATATCCCTGCTGATATTTTTCCTTATTTTGACAGTTTCCTGTTCCAACGGATTTAAATTGACGGAGAAAATAGCGGCAGTGGAAAAAACCGACAGTTGCCGGGTTGATTCGCAACATACCTACGAAGTTTATATTCCGGAAAGGAGTTCAAGCCTTGAAAAGTTACCGCTGTTAGTGATTATCGATGCACATGGAAATGGTAAATTTGCTTTGGAAAAATTCAAATATGGCGCAAGCCATTATCCGGCGATACTGATTGCTTCCAACCTTGTTAAAAATGGGTTCCTTAATTATGAAACGGCCATCCAAACGCTGGTTGAAGATGTTCGTCAGAAATATCCGGCAGGAGAAACGCTCTTTATTACCGGATTTTCAGGAGGTGCAAGAATGGCGCTTGGATATGCTTTACAGGAGCATGTTAACGGTTTGATTCTGTGCGGGGCCTTGTCAGGTGCAAGCGAGCTCCATTCGCTTCATTGCACGGTTATTTCAATTTCGGGAACCGACGATTTTAATTTTATGGAAACAGCGCAATACCTGTTTCAGGAACAGTCGATGCCGCCAAACCTGAAAATTGAACTTACCAACGCTTCGCATAACTGGCCCGACAGCATCCTGTTGTCCAATCAACTGGGATTTCTGTATTTGTCGCTCCGGCAGGCTACGGATATTCCCTCTCCGGCAAAATCGGAGCTTAAGCAGTTTGAACAGCAACAATATTCAAGAATCGATTCGCGAAAAGAACAGGGAGACATTCTGGAAGCAACATGGATTGCACGCAACATGTCCACTACTGCGCTATTTGGCAACGATAAACGCTTTGGCTCCGTTTATAACGAATTAAAAGCAAGTAAGGCTTACAGCAGTCAGTTAGATCAGCTGAAAAACAGTCTTCAGTTTGAAATCAACGCGCGTCAACCGTATCTGGAAGCATTTTATAACCAGGATAGTTTATGGTGGCAAAACGAAATATATTCAATTCGCAAAAAGATAGAAACCGGGCAAAATCGATTCAAAAAAGATATGTATAAACGAATTACGGGATTTTTGGGAATTGCTTGTTACTCGCTGGGAAACCAGGCTATACAGGAACGTAATGCTCAAAATCTCACAAAAATAATATCCGTTTACCGGATGCTTGAACCTGAAAATTCTTATGTTTTGTACTTTTCTGCCTTTCCATACTTCTGGCAAGGCAACAACAGAACAGCAATTTCACTGTTGAAAAAAGCAAAGGAAGCCGGGTTTAGTGATACGAATCAAATGAAAAATGATTTTCCCGTTTCAATAACTTCAGAAATAAATTAACCAATGAAAAATAATTCTACAAAAACGAAAATCCTCCATTTGTGTATTCAGGGTGTATTCTTACTCACCTTGTTTCTGATCGTATTCTCCTGTTCCGAAAAGCAGGGGAAATGGCTTGCGCAGGATTTTTCGGAAGGATTTGGCATTTTGAAGATGGGAAACCCGGAAACCATTGGCCGGTTTGGCGGTGGTGGATGGGCACGTGTTAACGGCGCCGATTTTGACGGCGACGGCGACATAGACCTTGCCGTAAATTTCGGACGTGGAGGAAATGCCTCCGGAACATTTGCCGGCCTTTACATTTATGAAAACATCGGGAATAAGACCGATGGATTGCTCAATGAAGGCACAAAATTATCGGACAAAGAGGGAGATGTTTTTGTGGGCCATGCTAACAACGACGGATTAATGGATATTTATTGCGAGGGAGATCTTTTTATCAATCAATCGACCGGCAACAATATTTCTTTTACAAAAACAAAAAATGCAGAACAACCAGACTGGCCAACCCCGGGCGAATACGATTGGGACAACGACGGGTTGAAAGACAAATTTATCATGTCGCAATGGCATTTAGAATTGGTCGATGGAAACTCAGGCGACACAACACGATTAATGGTTGGCGAAAGTGAGTGGCTGGAAGATATTTTTATTCGTCCGTTTGTTTGCGACTGGGATGGCGATAACGACCCCGATTTATTGATTGGACAGGAAAGCGGGCACATCACGTTCATCGAAAATTCTTCGGGCACTCTATTGGGTGAAAAACATCTTCTGCAAAAAAATCCGAATGTGAAAAGCGGGTGCGCAGTGGTTCCCACCCTTTGCGATTGGGATAACGATGGCGACATTGATATTATCGCCGGAACTTCAGCCGGATTCCTGGAATTGTATGAGAATGAAAACGGCGAATTTAAACCGGTTAAAAGACTCGAAGCTTCAGGAAAAGTTATTCGTATTGAAGCCGGGGAACTGGGGTCGGTTCAGGGGCCGGGAGAAGCCCGCTGGGGTTATTTGTGCCCTTTTGCAACCGATTGGGATTTGGATGGCGACATTGATATTGTAGCCGGTTGTGTAACTGGACAAAATCTTTTTTTCGAAAATATTGGCACCGCTCAGAAACCGGAACTGGCCGAAGTGCAATATTTACAGGTTGACTGGGACAATCAGTCCCCTGTTTATCCTGACGGAATGCGCTATGAGCCTGAACCCAATCAATTAATTACACAGTGGCGCTGCCGACCGGTTGTAATGGACTGGAATGGAGATGACTTACCAGACTATTTAACTATCGACGAAAAAGGGACTCTGGCCTGTTACCCGAGGTATCTCCGGGCCGATGGCAGTCTTGGTTTAAAACCGGCAACTTATCCGTTTTTGGGTGAGTCCAATCAACCTCTAGCTTTTTGCACACACAAGACTCCGGGAAGAAACGGCAGAATTAAGTTTTCGCTGGCAGACTGGGATGGCGACGGCGATTTGGATATTATTCGAAACGGAGGATTGGAAGACGGCACAAGGAATCTGGATAACGGCCTCAATTTTTCCTATCTCGAATGTATAAAAACCGAAGACAATACCTCCGTTTTCAAATGGAGAGGAGAGTTGATGAAAACCGATAAAATCCATCTTCAGGGTCACACGGATTCACCTATTGTTTTTGATGTTGACGGAAACGGAAGCCCGGATATTATTTCAGGGTGTGAAGATGGAAATATTTACTGGTTCTTGCATAAGTGGATTGAAAATGAGAATGATTCAGAATGAAAGATATAACAGAGACGCAAAAAATACAGATGCCTTGTTTCTGTTACACGGAAAAAGTTTTGCTTTTAACAGACAAAAAAAAAAAACGGAGAGCCTTATATCCTTTTTGTTAAAGGGATGCATTGGAATAACAACAAACGAAAAGAAGTCATCTGACCGAAAAATAAGATTTCAGAATTAATTTCTGCCTGAATATAACTGTTGTCATAAGAAAAGAATTACCCATTGACACCCTGAATTTATATGGTAATGGAACAATAAAGTAAAATCATTCGCATCTAATTGTTCTGACGGATAGCAATATGCTGATAAATCAAATCTATTTTTTCTGTATATTAGTAAGAAGAAAGTAAAAAAGCC
The DNA here is from genome assembly GCA_041393215.1 of Draconibacterium sp. Lineage (GTDB taxonomy): Bacteria > Bacteroidota > Bacteroidia > Bacteroidales > Prolixibacteraceae > Draconibacterium. Next base: position 66,739 of record JAWKKP010000032.1, on the reverse strand, counting down.
TGGTTTTTACGTCACTGTAATCAGGCTGATATTCTGCATAACGGTAAACGGAGTTTTTTGGACGAATTAACCATTTCTTTAACGCAAATACGAATTAAAATGAACTACGAAAAAATTGTGAATATTCCCATTCACAACCCTGCAAGAGCAGTTGAAATGTTGAATGACCTGATTTACAAAAGAGTTTATTACCTGTTTTTTGTATTGGGCGAAGATAGTCTTTCGGAAGACCTGTTAAATTTGGCTTCTGATATGGCAGGCTCGCTGACAGACCCAACAATGGTGGTCTCAATCCCCGATACAGCACCTGTTATTTCAATTCTTGAAGGATTAAATGACCCATTAAATCAATTAAGTAATTTAAGTAATGTGGCTGCATTTACAACATCAATAATGGATTCTGTTGCCGATGTAATCAGCAAAAATGAGAACAAGGTGGATTTGGTAAGAATATGGAAAGCATGGCAATTAGCATTTAATTCAAAATAGTGAGACGTGAAAAAAACAGTTTTACTAATATCCATATTACTTTGTGTTGTTTCGGTTAATTCTCAAACCATTTGGGAACTCACAGAATCAAGAATAAATGGGAAAACAGAGAAAATTGATGCTGAGAAGTTCAATATTCCAATCGATATCAGCAGTATGATTTTTATTGGTTTTCACCGGGACTCAATCCGGGAAAAACTTTCTACCCAGGTAAGCGGCAATAATTTAGGCCCGATCATTCAAAAAATAAATGATTTACAAAAGATTTCTGAAGACGGGTTAAGATTACTACCCGAGTTTTCAAAAAAACTTTCTGAAATTGATTATGCAAACACGAACGATACAATTCTGCAAAAAACATTGACTGATATATTTAATTCGATCAGCTTAAAAGCGTTGGACATAATCGATATGGCGGAAAAGGATGAAGCGCTAAGGAAAATTATAAACAATTCTTTGGAGGACTGGATAAAAGCAAGAAAAGACCTATCTGTACAATATGAGTATGTTTTTAAGGCAGTTAACAATTATGCTCATACAATGTCGGATAGTATTGATAAGATGTTGGTGGAAGAAGGAATTTATCTTCAGATGGGAGCTACATTGTATGGAAAAAACGGATTGATAACACCGATTCATATCGATGGGTTTGACAATATAAAACCTCCTGAGTTTTACGATCCTTATGATTTTAAATTAGCCTTAACGGATGAACAAAAGAAAGAGCTGAATAAATTACAAGAGAAAAGTAAAGAAATTAACGAAAAAGGAGTTCAGGAAGTACTATCTGAAACTGGGGCAGGATTAAAGAAACAGGTTCTTGAGTCGGTTTATAACACGTTAAACGAGTGCAAGTCGAAAATTGAAGAAGAAATAAATAAAATTTCAGGTGATAATGGTATTGGAGAATCACCTTTAAAACAAAAATTGAAGGAACTACAATCCACACTTGTTAATGCCAAATCTGATATTGAATTATTTTACTCGAAATATGTAAAAGAAGCGTCTGCCAGTTCTGACGTTGCCGAATTTCAGGACGCTTTTTTTACGGATGTAAATACCTTGATTTACGATGTTCAAACGATAATAGAACAAAGTGAAGAATTGCGGAATCTTGCAAATGAATCACAACAGCAAACACCCGGCACTTTTAAAAATGCTGTCATTCAATTAAGTCAGTCATTGCAGACTTACGGAATAACTAAACTTGAAAATATTAACAAAACTCTCCAGACCATCAAATTTGAGCTGACAGGTTACCGGACAATTCAGCAAATAAATTCTCTGGTTGTACAGTACACTGACGAAATATTAAAACTTAATTTAGATAATATTCCGGATCAAGCTGTTCTAAATATCCGGTTAAATGCCGGATTCCGCCAACAGGGAGACAATATTGTCCTGCAAATGATTGCCGGCAAAAAATCGAAAGAAGTTATCACTCTGCAAACCACCTATTTCACACTGTTAAAAACCAGGGGGTACATGTCGATGACTGTTGGCCTGGCATTTACAAAAAATGCGCGGGACAGTCAGAGTGATTTTGTTGCTTCACCAGCATCAAATGTTTTGTTTCGTTTCCCGTATAAAGGAAAAAGCACATTTTACAGAGAATATATCGATTTTGGTTTAGGACTAAGCATTATTACCATAAGCAGTAGCGACTCATCCGTTTTCTCGCTTGGTGCCGGTCCTGTTTTTACAGCCTTCAGAGATATGATTCAAATGGGAGCAGGATACGATTTTTTTAATGATAATCCATATTGGATGATTGGCTTTAAAATTCCGTTCTTAACTCATGATTTTGGTGGCACAGCAGTTTCTGACCCGAATAATTAAAAATACAAAACTGCAGACAAAATAAATATGCACCTAAATGTTTTGTTTAACCGCAAAATGCAAAACCTTTTTGCCCATATTGGTAAAACGAATGTGAACAGTAGTCTTGTTATAGCTATGTTAGCCATAATTAAGAAAATACCCCATTATGAAAAACAACAATGATAATTTCCCAATTGAATTATGCTAAACATTGAAGACTTTATACAGAATTTCAACACCCTTTTTCCCATAGGCGAAACAAAACAGCCCTGGAAGATTATTAATGATATGGAAGACATTATCATCAATCGGCTTTCACAATTAAACACTGATTTTAAAATCGAAAACAACATTGCAATCCACAAAACTGCATCATATAGCAAAACGTTAATTTTTAAGCAGTTACATCACGGAAAACCACTACGAATTTTTGTAATCTACAACGGAGAACTTATTAATACCCAAACGAAAAAGTTCGGCTCCTTAGTTGGTGACAATACAAAAATTGGAGCGAATGCGGTTTTATCGCCCGGAACAATTTAAAGAGAAACAGCGTTGTAAAACGACTGGAATTAACAGAACAGGTCAAATAATAAAATGGAATATACAGGATTAGAACCTACATTCTCAAATTAAGTCACGCAACCTATCCCACTCATATTCCATCATACAAATAAATAATTACAAATAAGGTTATGAAAAAGGTCACTTTCCTTCCTGCCTTTCTTTTTGTCATTCTATTGATTGCCTGTAACAAAAACGAAGAAGAAGAAAACCTTCCTGACGATTCATCGTTTTACGCTCTAAAAGATGATTCTGAATGGATTACTACTTCCAGCTGGACCACTTATTCCAGAAACACCGGAGAAATTGTTGTAACAGGCGTGAAAAGAGATTCTGTTTATTATCAGGAAGAATGGCTGCAATTTCATTTCAAGCTTTCAGATATTCAAGAATCAGACGAATTAACACCATTTACATCCAAATGGTATTACATAATTGGCGGAGATGCAATTTCAAACTCGTTTGTAATGGACACAACGTTTCAAAATCAATTAATAATAACTGCACTTGATACCGCTAACAAACAAATTTCAGGCACTTTCCAGGTAAAATTAATGGGAGATAATCGCCACTCCAGCCAAAATGAAACCATGCTTTACGAGAATGGAGTTTTCAATATAAACTATACAGAAGTTGAGTAATTTGTACTCAAGATTATTTATTAATACAAAAACCTCATCTAAGTTTTGGCTTTGTTTAAACAGAGTGTTATTATTATTATTTTTGCTCCCTGAACAGGTATAAAAAGAATGAAAAAGACCATCCGGATTTTTGGTACAATTTTGTTGGCAGCTCTTTATCTTTGGGCTACCAGTTTTGTTTTTGCCCCTGTAGAACAGGTGGAAAAGCAAGACACCTCGGCTACCGGAAGCCAGGTTTATTTTTCTGTTTCTACGTTGAGTTTTTATAACCAACAGATTCAGCCGGAAAAAATAGCTGCAAATGCAAACAGTTTTCCTGCACCTGCATTTAAAAAGAACGTTCAGTCTGTATACGGTACTCTAAAAGCAAGCGGACAAATTTTTCAAAACAGTTTTATTCAATACATCAGGCTTTCTGTAACTTTCCCAATAGAATACCGAAAAGCTGATCAACTATTTCCGTTTCATTATTTCTGGTAATCCGGTTCCACACCGCCCCTCTCAACACTAATTTTCAAATTACATGTTATTAAATGTATTGTAAAAGGTTGCAATACAAATTCTTATTAAAAAAAGATAATGAATACAGGAATAATTATCATGGGAGCTATATTAATAGCTATCTGTGTTATCCCGATTATATTAATGAACAAAAGTCGGGCAAATAAAGGACGAAGAATACTGGAATCAATAACCAATTATGCCGCTCAGTTTAATTGCACCATAACAGAGCACGAGTTTTGTGGTGATTTTATTATTGGCATCGATAAAGAAAAAAGGGTTGCTTTTTTTATAAAACAAGTTGATGAAAACTCCGCGATGCAACACATTGAACTCGCAGAAGTAAAATCCTGCAAAATAGTTAACTACGGAAGGACAGTTAAAGGGAATGGAAGTTCTACTAAAGTTATCGATCGGCTTGCACTTAATTTTATACTACCAGAAAGCAAGGGACAGAATATGGAATGGGAACTTTATAACTCGGAGAAAAGTCCTCAACTTACAGGCGAACTTCAGGCAATAGAAAAATGGCAAGCCATTATAGACGAACAAATTTTAAAGAAAAAATAGAAGTTAAAAAAAGCACCACGGTTTTGGCTGTGGTGCTTAATACAAATTTGAAATATATTAATTCCATTATTGAACATCGGACCAAATACTGCGTTATGCAAAAAAACGTTCGCAAAACCATTTGTAAAATCCGTTAAATGACATTAACAACTGAAAACATATTGCTTGTTGGCTCTATCCTATTGTTTATTTCGTTATTAGCAGGAAAAACGTCCTACAAATTTGGAGTGCCTGTTTTAATTCTCTTTTTGTCGATAGGAATGCTGGCAGGTTCCGACGGTATTGGTGGAATATATTTTGATAATCCAAAAACGGCGCAATTCATCGGAATTGTAGCCCTAAATTTCATTTTGTTTTCGGGAGGGCTTGACACCGACTGGCAATCTGTAAAACCGGTTTTAGGAAAAGGGATTTCGCTTTCTACACTGGGAGTTATGTTAACCGCTTTTTCAACCGGACTTTTTGTATGGGCTATTACCGATTTTACAATTTACGAAGGGTTACTGCTTGGAGCCATTGTTTCTTCTACCGATTCTGCGGCTGTTTTTTCCATTTTACGGGCAAAAAACCTGGCATTAAAAGGTAACCTCAGGCCTGTACTGGAATTGGAAAGCGGCAGCAACGACCCGATGGCTTACATTTTAACAATTGTTTTTACAGGGCTGGTTATTTCACAAGATGCAGACCCGGGATCAATTGTACCACTGTTTTTGCAGCAACTGGTTTTGGGCGGATTATTAGGCTTTGTTTTCGGAAAAGTTGGGGCTATCCTCATAAACAAAATTAAATTTGATTACGAAGGTTTATATATTGTTTTGGTTATTGCCCTTACGTTTTTTAGTTTTTCGGCTACCGATTTTGTTGGTGGAAACGGTTTTCTTGCCGTTTATATTTGCGCCGTTTTCCTCGGGAACCAGGATTTAATTCATAAAAAGAAAATCCTTAAATCATTCGACAGTTTTGCCTGGCTGATGCAAATTGTACTTTTTCTCACACTGGGATTACTTGTTTTTCCTAAACAGATTATACCGGTTATTGGTATTGGAATTATTATTTCCATGTTCCTTATTTTTATTGCACGTCCGCTAAGTGTTTTTATCAGCCTGGCTCCGTTTAAAGAGCAACAACGCAATAAATGGTTTATATCTTGGGTCGGACTTCGTGGGGCTGTTCCTATTGTTTTTGCGACCTATCCCCTTATTGCCGGAGCAGAAAAAGCAGGTATGATTTTCAATATCGTATTTTTTATTTCAATTACGTCTGTCCTGATTCAGGGAACAACACTTCCATTGGTAGCAAAATGGCTGCATCTAACCTTACCTGAGCAACTGAAACAACGAACTCAAACCGATATTGAATTGAATGACAGCATTAAATCACACCTCACTGAAATAATTCTGACAAACTCATGTTCCGTAATTGGGAAACAAATTGTACAAGTTGGAATGCCCAAAACATCGATTATCTCATTTATAAAACGTGACGATCAGTATATCACACCCAATGGTTCTACTGTTCTCGAAGAAAAAGACAGGCTTTTTGTACTGACAGAAGATAAAGAAACACTGGACAAAGTTTTTAATTGCCTTGATGTAAACAGGGAAGAACTCAATAAAACAAAGTAAAAAGATAGTTGTTAACTGCCAATTACTTCTCTTCTATGTTTCTTTCCCCATGAATAAAGCTCATTTAAAAGTTAATTGAACGATTTTACTGGATGAAGGCGCCAATAATGTTCCCCATATAATTTTCGCCATTATTGCCATTCTTATTGCATGGGAAGATTCCTGAAAAGTCCTACACCAGAACTCCAGGTTCTTCCGTCAGGATTTTAAGCTTCGTATTTTTTAAATATGGTTGTTGAAGTATGTCCACCAAATCCGAATGTGTTATTTAAAACCACATCTACATTTCGCTCATACGCTTTTAATGGTGTCAGATTAATCCGGCTACTAATCTGTTCATCCACATCATTTAAATTAATGGTAGGAGGAATAATGCCATGAGTAATTGCTTTAATGCCTGCAATTGCCTCCACAGCACCTGCAGCACCTAATAAATGTCCGGTCATGGATTTGGTTGCACTCACATTAATTTCGTCCAGACAAGGACTGAAAACGGTTTCAATGGCTTTGCACTCACTAATGTCGCCAACAGGTGTTGATGTAGCGTGAGCATTGATATACGAAACATCGCCAATAGTTAATCCGGCATCCTGCAATGCTTCTTTCATCGCCAAAACAGCTCCAAGTCCTTCTGGATGCGAAGCTGCCACATGATAAGCATCGGAAGCCGCACCATAACCAACCAGTTCGCAATAGATTTTGGCACCACGTTTTAAAGCATGTTCCAATTCTTCAATAACCAACATTCCTGCCCCTTCGCCAGCCACAAAACCATCGCGGGTTTTATCAAACGGTCGCGAAGCAGTCTCGGGCGACTCATTATTTACAGACAGAGCCTTCATCGCATTAAATCCACCGATTGCAGAAGCTGTTATTGAGGCTTCTGTTCCCCCCGTTAGAATAATATCAGCCCTACCTAATCGAATAAGATCAAGGGCATTCCCAATGGCATTGTTTGATGAAGCACAAGCCGATGTTACAGTATAGCTTATTCCATGCAACCCGTATTTAATCGAAATTTGGCCGGTGGCCATATTGGAAATCATTTTTGTAATAAAAAAAGGATTAAACCTTGGATTCATGTTATTTTTTCCAAAGTCAAGTATTTCTTCTTCTAAAGTTTTAATTCCTCCAATTCCGGTTGCCACAATTACTCCTACCCTCTTCCTGTCGCACAAATTAAAGTCGAGTCCGGCATCTTTAACAGACTCCGCGGCAGCAACAAGAGCGTACTGAGTATATAAATCCATTTTGCGTGCTTCCTGTCGTTCGATATATTCAAGTGGATCAAAACCCTTCACTTCGCAGGCAAACTTTGTCTTAAAGTTTGAAATATCAAATTTTGTAATAGGCGCGGCACCACTTTTTCCGTTTATCAAACCTTCCCAAAAATCATTTACATTGTTACCGATTGGGGTCACCGCTCCAAGACCTGTGATTACTACTCTTTTCATCCGATTAAAATTGTTTGTTTTTTAGCAAAAGCTTATGAAGTTCACAGGAAATTGCAATCGCAATATTAGAAGTGAATTTCATTTTCATGCTTATTTTTAAAATATTTGTCTAAACAAAGAAATACTTACTATAAGATAAGTTTATATAATTATGGTTTTAAATCATCCAGTATCGACTGGCAATAAATTTTATAGTCCATTCCGTCAACAATACCAAACAACTGCAAGCTTGCAACAAGGCTCGTAAGTATTGTAAATGCTTTACTCGAAGAGTCGTCTTTAAAATCAAACATTCCTTTTTCTTTGCCGCTTTCAAGAAGTCCGGTCAGCCATCTCAAAATAATGTCAATCATTCTTTTTAGTTCCGATTTCGTAGTGTCACTTAACGTCACATAATCAGGACTCAAAGAACCTACCAGGCATTTTTTTTGCTCCCGGTTACTTTTAATATACACTTTTACAAATGTTTCCAACTGCTGCCATTCGTCAAACTTCCGGGTGCGCATATTGTCCGTCATTTCTTCGAATCGTAAAATATTAGTTTTCACAATACTTGTTCCCAGATTCTCTTTCGATGGAAAATAGTAATGAACCGCAGCATTTTTTATTCCCAGCTCCGAAGAAATATCCTGGTAACTAAAAGCATTATATCCTTTTGTACGAATCAGGTTTTCCCCCAACTCCAGAATTCTTTCCCTTGTAACCGACATCCTTTTGTTTTTACAATTCGCAACAAATATACTTACTAATTAGTAAGTACAAAATTTTTAATTTCTTTTTTGAGCGTTTTTACAATTGTAGCAGTTTTTTCACGGGTATATTCTAAATGAAGAAAAATGGCAGGCTTGCCAAATTTATTTCTATTTTTAAACGATTCGAACATCAAACTCATGAAAAAAACAGCAGGCTTTTTATTCATCGTTATCCTCATTATTACTTCATGCACGAACCGACAAAAAGGACAAGAAAGAAAAGCGCCTTCACCCGAAATAGAATTAGCTACCAATTATGGCAGGATTGTACTGAAACTCTACGACGAAACTCCGTTACATCGCGATAATTTTATTAAAATAGTTAAAGACGGAGTTCTGGACAGTTTACTGTTTCATCGTGTTATTAAAAATTTTATGATCCAGGCAGGAGACACTGAAAGCAAATATGCAGAACCCGGCGACACACTTGGAAACGGGGATCTGCCTTATACGATACCCGCAGAAATAAATCCGGATCTTTTTCACAAAAAAGGAGTTTTGGCGGCAGCGAGAGATGACAATCCGGAAAGAGAATCGAGCAGCACTCAATTTTATATTGTTCAGGGAAAAATCGTTAACGATAGTTTGTTGGATGTAGCAGAAAAACGGATTAACAGCTGGCTGGCACAATATTATATTAAACATGATTCGACGTATTCAAACCAGTTGGATTCATTAGAAACCGCAATCAAACAAGAGGACTGGAATACTTTTTCACGAATTAACAATAAATTCGCAGAATTAGCCAAAAGTTACACAAACTTCAAACCTTACCGAATTCCGGAATCACATCGTGAAGTTTATAAGACTATTGGAGGAACGCCTCATCTGGATCAGAACTATACGGTTTTTGGCGAAGTTGTTTCGGGCCTGAACGTTGTTGATTCAATTGCAACAGTAGAAACAGATGGATTGGCCCGCCCGTTAAAAAATGTGAGAATTTTAAGTGCAAAAGTTATTGCAGAATAAATGCTATTGTTTTTTCTGAAGAACCATCTCGCTGAAATCTCTTAGAATCAGTGCATGATCAAATGCCAATTGCGGCAAATCGTTCAAAGAAAACCATTTGGCTTCGGCAGCATCATCACCACCGGAAACAGGTTGCTTTTTTTTCAATTCGGTATAATGAACAACAGAGACAGTGCGGTGGCGAGGATCACGATCAATTGCATCGTAAGTCTTTAATTGTGTCATTTGCTTAACTTTTAAGCCTGTTTCTTCTTCCAACTCCCGCTTGCAAGCTTCTTCCAAAGTTTCGTCCATATTAATAAAACCGCCAGGTAACGCCCACTGGTTCAAAAAGGGTTCCCGCCCCCGCTGAATCAGCAAAACAAAAATTTCCTGTTCTTCTTTTACAAAAACAATGGCATCGGTGGTTAGCGCTGCGCGCGGATACTGATAAGTGTACATTGTAGATTAAAGTGTAAATATTAAAAGGCAAAAGTAAATGTTTGCGATTATAGATTCATATCTTATGTTCTCCTGCCAACTATGACTGAATACTGACGAGTTACTGACTACTCCTTTCTCCCTGTTTTCCAGTAACGCAATACCAAAAGTATCAGGATAACTAAAATAATAATATAAACAAGTAGTTTAGTGCGTTCCATTTGTACCGATAATTTTTTTCATTACCCGCATTTTATGGGTGTATCGTTGTGTATCGATATTAAAAATCCCGAACTGATCTACATTATCGATGCGAACTTTACCCGATGCATGAATAATTTTATTCCGTTTCCAGATAATACCGACATGAACAATATTCCCCTCTTCATCGTCAAAAAAAGCAAGATCTCCCGGTTCTGTCTCATCAACAAAACTCAATGCTCTTCCTATTTTTACCTGCTGACTGGCATCGCGTGGCAGCTTAATTCCAATCATTTTGTAAATTACCTGTGTTAGTCCGCTACAATCAATTCCAAATGGCGATCTGCCGCCCCACAAATAAGGTGCATTAAAATATTTCAGAGCTTGTTTAATCACAACCTCCCTGGGGTCATCTATTGTTCCGTATAAAACTTCACCGGTTGACAAGTAAGTTTCTTTAGGAATAGAAAATTGTTTTAAATAAGGTCTCCAAACAGGCAGTGTGCTCCCGGCAACAAGCATCAGGTTTTGTTCTTCGTTAACCGGAACAATGGTAATAATATCAGAAGTAACAGCTGTTGGGCTATTCTGAATTTTACTTAACGAACGCGCCGGAATCGGGGTAATCATTTTTGAATCTACCCAGCCTTCATAATCGTCATATTCCAGTTTAACATTTGTCCACCCCATTATTTGCTCGCGCAACTCAAAGTGCTCGCCAAATAAAATCTGCGTAACCATCTCACTTCTTTCCGATGGGTCTTTTCTAACCGGAATAATGCTAAGATTCGAAATTCCGTAATTCATAAATTAATTCCTGTTTGTTTTTTTGCAACCCGGCTTCTCATGCTTTCTTTTCAGATAGGCAATACCTTTGCTCGTTTCGTTCAAATAATTTCTTAATTTTATTTTTTCAAGCCCAATTGCTTTTCTTTTATGTGATAGTTACAAAACTATTAAAAAAATAGGGTTTGAAAAGGAATGATTTTAGCATTTTTTTGCTTTTGAAATATATAAACCGAAATTTACCGGAGATTTCTGCTGACGCGATATTTTTTCCATTTAATTTTAAATTTTATGAAAAACAATTTAAAGGAAAAATTAAAAGAATACACCCTCATTTTTTATTGGATATTTGTGTTTTTGTTATCGGCCACCCTGCTGTTTTTAATTCTTCCAGGTGAGCCAAAATTTAAATACGAATACCAAAAAGGCTTTCCGTGGAAGCATGAAAACCTGGTTGCACCGTTTGATTTTGCCATTTTAAAATCGCCTGTTGAGTTAGAAGAAGAAAAAGCAGAACAGACAAAAACAATTATTCCCTACTTTACATTCGACACAACACAGTGGGCAATAAACGAAGCAAAATTTAAAGCCGATTTAAATATCGAAGCCGATTCTGCCCATCCCAAAAGGATGCTGGCGTACCGTTCAATAAAAAGTGCGCTGGAAGAAATTTACAGTAACGGAATTCTACAACATTCGGTAGAAACTTATGCAGAATTGAATGGTAAATCGGAAATAAAAAAGCGAATTGGCCCCAATGTTTCAAAAATAGAAATTGCAAAATTGCATTCGGAAAAAACAGCGTATAACGAAATTCACAACCTTATTCTTGAAATTTCAAAAACATATCCGTCGCTAAAAAACTGGTTAGGCACGGTTTCTCCCGAAAAATATATTACCGCCAACCTCGAATACGATAAAATAACCACCGACAAGGAAATTGACGAACTATCGGCAAACATCTCGCCCAGCAGAGGAATGGTTCAGGCCGGAGAGCGAATTATACTGGAAGGAGAGATTATTGATGCACAGAAATTTCAGTTGCTGGAATCGTTAAAAGCAAGTTATACACTTGAACAGGGAAAAGGGATTGACCGTTACATGGGTGCAATAGGTAAAGGAATGGTAATTGCCGCCTTAATGACAATTATTTTTCTGTTCCTCTACATCTTCAGACACGATGTTTTAAAACAAGTACGAAAACTCGCATTCCTTTTGCTTTTTATGGTAGGAATGGTTTTTATTGCCAGTTTTATTAACACGTTCCCCAACCTTCATATTTACCTGGTTCCGCTGGCAATTTTCCCCATTATCGTGCGAACGTTTTTTGATTCGAGAACAGCCATTTTTATGCTGATAATTACGACAATCCTCATCGGATTTTATGCACCCAATAATTATGAATTCATTCTTTTGGAAGTTTCGGCAGGTATTGTCGCCGTTTTCAGCCTGAACAAAATGCACCGCAGAGTTCATCTTGTACTGGCAACTTTATGGGTGTTAATTACCTATATGTTTATTTTTACTGCTCTAAATTTTATTCACGAAGGAACAATCAGCGAATTTAATTTCGACATGTACAAATGGTTTATCATCAGCAGTGCACTCATGTTATCCGTTTATCCGCTTATCTACATATTCGAAAAAATATTCGGTTTTATTTCCGACGTAACCCTCATCGAAATTTCCGACAGCAACCAACCATTGCTTCGCAAACTGGCCGAAGAAGCACCCGGAACATTTCAACATTCGATGCAGATTGCCAATCTTGCAGAAGAAGTAATTTTAAAAATTGGTGGAAACCCGTTTCTTGTTCGTGCAGGAGCTTTGTATCATGATATTGGAAAAATATCGAAGCCCAACTTTTTTATCGAAAACCAGGTGGCAGGTTTAAATCCACATGATGAAATGAGTTACATAAAAAGTGCAGAAGTTATTATCGACCATGTGAAAAATGGCGTAAAAATGGCACAAAAACATAAATTGCCTGAACCCATTATTGAATTTATTGCCACTCACCACGGAACTACAAAAGCAAATTACTTTTACATTAAACACTCTCAGGAAAATCCAAATACTAAAGTTGATGAAAATGCGTTTATCTATCCTGGACCACTTCCACGTTCAAAAGAAGCAGCCGTAGTTATGCTGGTTGATGGCATTGAGGCTGCATCGAGAAGCCTGGCTGAAAAAACTTATGCACATTTGAAGGAGTTGATCGACAACATGATTGATCAGAAAATAAAGCTAAGACAGTTGGATCATTCTGCATTAACATTCAACGATATTAATGTGATAAAAGAAACTCTGCTAAATAAATTAATAAATATTTATCATATTCGGATAGAGTATCCAAAAGAAAACAAATAGAAAAAAAAATACTTTTACTACACTAAATTGAAAAAAATAAAAATGGACACATTAAAAAAACTGTTGTTCCTGTTGTTATTTACCTCAGGGATAGTGATTAGCTGCAAAGACGAGCCAAACCCTGTTGAAGAAGCTCCGCAACTAACACAAGACATTAATAATTTCATTAAATCAGTTATGGAAGAAGTGTATTTGTGGTACAAAGAATTGCCGGACATCGATACCCGATACGAGTTTGACTCAAAAGAATATTTTGAAAAGTTGAGATACACCGATGATAAGTGGTCATTTGTTACCGATGATGTCGAATCATATGAAAATAGCATAGAAGGAGTTGAAAAATCATACGGTTGGTCGTTAGCATTTGGTAATTTTGTTGACGAAAATTCAAACCCAACCGGTGATATGTTTGCTTTAGTTGAGTTTGTATATCCGGGATCTCCGGCAGATCTGGCCGGAATTAAACGAGGCGATTTTATATATAAAATAAACGATGCTGATATTACTGAAGTTAATTATGCCAATTTATTAAATACCAGTAACATTAGTTTTGAGTACGGACAGGTAGTTGAATCGAATATTCTAAATTCAAAATCAGCAAGTTTAACAGCACTTGAGTTAAACCTCAACCCGGTTGTATTTACCAATATAATTGAAGAAGGTGGAAAAAAAATCGGTTATTTATTTTATGCTCAATTTATTGACAAATACAATTCGAGTATAGACACTGCGCTTCAGCATTTTGTGGATGCAGGAGTGACTGACCTAGTACTTGATTTAAGATATAATCCCGGCGGAACTTCTCCGGCAACACAACACCTATGTAGCGCAATTGCACCTCCCGATGCAGTAAATAACAATAAAGTAATTGTTTCGTACCTATGGAACAATAAATTTCAGGACTATTTTGAGACTAATGGTATCATGAATCAGCTTGAAATCCGCTTTACAAATGCCATCGATATCAAATTAGGGTTAAACAGTGTACACGTTTTAACCGGTAGAGGAACTGCCTCGGCTTCGGAATTACTGATTACCGGACTGGACGCTTATATGAATGTAGTGAAAGTGGGTGAAACTACTTATGGGAAATATACAGGTGGTGCTATTTCCTGGAAACCTGAAGATTTTTACGAGGACAGTAATTATTATGCTGATTTTAAAAACTGGGGAATCTATGCAATCATGTTCCGTTTTGCTAATTCAGTGGGAGTTACTGATTTCAAAAACGGTTTTGCTCCCAACATTGAAGTTGAAGATGATATTTTCTCCCCAACTCCACTTGGCGACAAAACCGAAGCTCTGTTAAAAGCTGCCATTGAAGACATTACAGGCATTGAAGTACTGGCAAAGAAAAGCACCAGTATTCCAAAATATGAAATTTTCGATCGTGGATTCTCCAAATTCGATGCTTTTAAAAGAGAATTTCTTATTACGGATTTTAACAAAGATTTAGCAAAAAGATAAATCGGTGAAAAAACAAGAAGAGGGCAGAATTCAATTTTGCCCTCTTCTTGTTTAACTACTTTCAATTCTCATCATCAATCGCGCTTTACCGACCCCAGCCCATCAATATACTGTGTAACCTTCGGATCGCCTTTATAGCGAACTTTTCCAACCCCCTGAATATTTGCATCCAGTGTTTCTGTAGCATAAACACTTCCGGTACCAAATCCTTCAATTTTAAATCTTACATCTTTTGCTTTTAAATCATCGGCGTCAACATGTCCTGCCCCCGAAATATTAACTTCCAGGTTATTGGCTACACCATCCAACTCGAATAAAACCCCTCCTTCCCCATTTATTTTTACATCATCGGCTTTCAAATCCAGCTCAACTTTTGCACCGCCTTCCACATGTACAAAAATGTCTTTTAAATCGAGATAACCGTTGGTTTTCACATTCGCCCCGCCTTCAATCTTTAGTTTTTCCAAATCAGAAAACCTGATATACAAATTTATCCGGTCATAATTATACCATTCCCTATCCATTTTTACTTTGAGTTCGCTACCATCATTCCTCACAATAATATCATCAAAAACATCTTCATCTGTTGTTTTAACAGTCATTCCGCAGATTTTATCCTGAATAAGAAAAACCTTATAGCTTCCCTCGAGATATACTTTTGAAAATTCTCCCATGTTGTAGTCTTTGGTTTCCCAGTCTGAATCATTTTGAGCAACAACCGGAATCGTAAAAACGAACATAACCAGCGAAAAAAGAATCGTACGGTTCATCATTTTAAAATTAAAGTTTTATTGCACAAAGCTATAGTAAGAGCGAAAACCACACCGATAAATTTCGATGAATAACAGATATTTATAGACGAAATATCGTCATTTAAAATTTCGACAGAGAAGAATTCTTTCGGGTTAACTTTTAAGCTTATAAATAAACAATAAACCGTAAAGAACAAATCCAAAGCCAATAACAGAGATTATAATGTCCATGAAAACAGGACTATTTTGAGTAGCAAAAAAGGAAATCATGTAAATAAAACCCGCCCCCCAAAGAATGAAAAGCAGGCTTAACCATTTTGATTCTTTTTTTAAGATTTGAATAGAAATGTAAATCCAAAGGCTTCCCAATATAAAAAGGATTAAACCTTCAAGTGTTGCTCCACGAAGAATTTTCAAAGCTCCCCAAACAACAGGCAGTACTCCGGTAATGATGAGCGATCTGGCCAGGCTTCTACGGGTTTTTCTTTTGGCCTCCTCTTTTTCTATTTTCGGAATCAGCGAAAAATGCAGATGCTCAACTCTGTATTCCTCGGCCATTAAATCCTGTTCCGAATGAATAATTCCTCTTTTTATCGCCTCACTTATTGCCTGTTGTGCAGCCTCCTTCTGATAATGCTTTCTCTTCTTCAGAATACTGATTATCTCATTATCAGAATATTCCGAATAAATTTTCTCGAAATTAGGTTGCGGGTCTTCTCCTTTTGATTTTTCAGTCATTTAAAATAATTTTACAGGAACAAGTTTGGCACAGGAATTATCCAAAAGCCATTTCATTAATTTAAAACAAAGAACAATGTATAATTTTGAATATCAAAATCCGGTAAAAATTATTTTCGGGAAAAATACAATTCCAACGGTAGCAAAAGAAGTTCCAACAGATGCAAAAATTTTGCTGACTTACGGCGGAGGAAGCATAAAAAAGACCGGCGTTTACGACCAGGTTAAAAATGCATTGAAAGATTTTAAAATAATTGAATTTGGAGGGATTGAACCCAACCCCCATTATGAAACCTGTATGAAGGCGGTAGAGATTGTAAAATCAGAGAATATTGACTTTCTGCTTTCGGTTGGAGGCGGCTCTGTTTTAGATGCTACCAAATTTATTGCGGCAGCGGCTCTTTTCGAAGATGGCGATCCCTGGAAAATTCTTTCTGAAAAAGCAGAAGTAAAAGCCGCGCTTCCAATCGGGGCCATTTTAACTTTGCCTGCAACGGGTTCCGAAATGAATGGAAATTCGGTTATTTCAAGAGTTTCAATACAAGAGAAAAAAGCATTCGGTTCGTCAAAAGTATTACCACAATTTTCTATTCTCGATCCGGAATGTGTATTTACATTGCCCGACAAACAGATTGCGAACGGCGTTGTAGATGCATTTATTCATGTAATGGAACAATACCTTACTTTTGATGTAAATTCTCCAATTCAGGATAGGTTTGCGGAAAGTATTTTAACTACATTAATTGAAGAAGGCCCAAAAGTTTTGGCCAACCGAAAAGATTATGAAGCTGCCGCCAATTTTATGTGGAGTGCGACCATGGCCCTTAACGGACTCATCGCAACCGGAGTTCCGCAGGATTGGGCAACACACGCTATCGGGCACGAACTAACGGCGTTTCATGGAATTGATCATGGAAGAACACTGGCCATTGTTTTTCCGGGAATGATGAATTTAAAGCGCAAAAATAAAAAAGAAAAGATTTTGCAATACGGAAAACGAATATGGGGAATTACTGAAGGCACCGACGATGAACGAATTGATAAAACCATTGCCACTACCATAGAGTTTTTTGAATCGCTCGGCGTTCCGACAACCCTGACAGAATATAATGTTCCGGCTGAAACCGTTGAGAAAATAACCGAACGCTTTAAAACCAACGGGTATAAATTAGGCGAAAAAAGAGATATTGATTACAGTGAAATCGAAATGATTTTAAATGACAGATGGTAAAATCAGAAATTTAGATATATAATGTTAGAGCCGGAAAGTTTTCTTCCGGCTTTTTATTTAAACCTCTGATTACAAAAAACTGGATTGCTTTTTTACATACGCAGCTATCATTTCATTATAAGTAGAAATCAACTGTTTAACAACCTTGTTTTCAGGATCAAAATCGGCATCTTCAATTTTTCGTATTGGCAAAAATTTAGGAGAAGTCCCGCTGATAAACGCAGCATCAAAAGTTTCTAAATCTGATATTTTTATTTCTTCTTCTTCAAGCGGGTATCCCAATTTTTTGGCCAGCGGAATGGCCTTATTTCTTGTTATTCCAAGTAATACATCATTTCCGGGCGGTGTTTTAACTTTATTGTCAACCACAAAAAAAACATTACTCCGGCTTCCCTCGGTTATTCTTCCTTCCTTATCAACCAGCAAAACCTCATAATAACCGTTTTTCGTCATCGCTTCATCTGCCATTTTTCTCACCATCGTCTGAAAAACCTTTGCATTCGGGTTTGTTCTTTCTGCGTTCAACAACCCGCAAACCACACCTGTTTCATACATCTCTGGTTCAGGATATTGATGTGCAATAAAAAAGCCTTTCAAATTTTCCTTGCAGGAAATAAGAATATTTCCGTTTTTGATTTTGTTGGCAGAAATAAGCACATGCAAAAATTGTTTTATTTCATTTTCAGAATATTTAATTTTTATGCCGGCCAAGTTTGCCGACATAAAGAAACGCTCTAAATGATCTTCCACAAATAACGGAACTCCCTGTATTACTCGTAACACTTCGTAAACTCCACCATCATTCTCATGAGAAATAAATTCGGCTGTTTTCCTTACTTCGCCGTTACGAACAAAATAGCTACCAACCGGTTGAATTGCCATTTCTTTTTGTTTCCGGTAAAATTATGTTTTTGTTCTCTATTTGTTCACCTAAAAACCAAATTGTAAACTAAATATTACCGTGCCAAATCTCCGCTTAGTTGCAACGCATCAATAACAATATTTTTATAGCTTCTGCCAATGGGTAACTCCTTTCCGGGAATTTCGATACTGCTTGTCGTAAATGCTTCAATTTTTGAAGTTGAAACAATATATGATTTATGGATTCGTAAAAATTCCCCTGACGGAAGTTTCTCCTCCATATTTGACATGCTGGTTTTTGTAACTATTTTCTTATTACCGGTATGAATTTGCACATATTCACTTAAACCTTCAATGTAGAAAATCTCCTTCAAATAAACCTTTATCACGCGTTTGTTTTCCTTTACATAAATAAAAGTTTCTTCGGTTTGGTTTTGTTCCTGAACGAAAGAATTGCCTACTGGTTGTAAATTATCTTGTGCAATTTGATAGTACTTATTTACCGCTTTAAGAAACCTTTCAAAGGTAATTGGTTTAAGCAGGTAATCGACTACATCCAGTTCGAACCCATCAATTGCGTATTCGCGATAAGCTGTGGTAATTACCACCCGCGGAGGATTTTTCAGCGTTTTCAGAAACTCAATACCGGTAATCTGTGGCATTTGAATATCCATAAACATCAAATCAACCCGTTTGTCTCTCAACTCCTGCATTGCTTTCATGGCATCTCCACACTCCGCCACGATTTCGAAGTTTTCCAGTTTTTCAATATGGCTTCGCATTAAATCGCGTGCCAAAGGCTCATCATCAATAATGAGACAATTTGTTTTCATCTGCTTAATGTTTTGTTGTTATAAGAAACAGATGAAACCCGACATTTTTAAGAATAGGCGTCAGAATGAATAGCTCTAATGTCTAGTTTCATGTTTTCTCAATTGTTTAATTATGCAGGCCTGCTAAAGCCTCACATTGTTTTCTGTTTGTTTTCTTACCAATTAGTATCATTTCAATATTTGCATTACACATCGCTAATTAAAAATTTCCAAACTGAACTCAACAAAATTTTCATCCACATTTTCAATCAGGCGATGTTTCCCCTGATAAATGTATTTCAAACGTTTCCGCGTGATAAGAGTTCCGTTGTCATCAGGAATCCGAAATTCTTTTTCGCTCCAAAAACTAAAAGTGTAAAGCAAATATTTCTTTTCTGCCTTTATTAAGACTGTACTTTCAAACGAATTGTTACATCCGTACACAATTTTTATTGCCGAATTTATTAACGGAAGTATTAAAAGTGGTGGTACAACGTATGACTGAAGCTTTCCATTTACCACAAAATTACTTTTTAAACGGCTGCCTAAAGCATGTGTTTGTATATCGAGGAATTCTTCAATTAACAAGGTTTCCAATTGCAACGAAATTAAATCATCTTTTGCCTCAAAAAGAAACCGATTAAGAAAACCCGAGATTTTAATTATCATATCTGGCGCCAAATCAGGTTGCGTTTTTGAAATTATCTCAAGCTCTTCCACTAAAGAAAGGATAATTTGAGGTTGTAACTGAAAACGGTAAATTTCGAGTTCGGTTTCTGTTTTTAACCGGAGAAGTTCTTCTTTTTTATTTTCGGAAGAATACCATGAACTACCCGCTTTTATTGCCAGAAAAACTAAAATAATAAAATGATTTCCAATACCGCTAATAACAATATTTACCGGATTCAAATAACCGTGGGCAAACATCATTTCAGGGGCAAAAACACGAAAAACAACTTCGTTACTAACAACCAATTCAATAACCGAGAATAAAATTAAAAGAAGGAATAAACCAATAGCAGAACTAATAAATTTTCCCTGGAAGAACGTTTTGGGTAAAAACCAATAGGCAATTAAATAGGTATGCGTTACAAATATTGGCAAAGTTATAATATAATACATGAGCCATTCGAAATACCGATGGATACCAAATCCAATACTTTGGATAAATGTAAAGCAAACTACCCAGGTCGTCCAAAAAATGGCATGCAGCACAATTCTTCTGTCGGTTATATTTTTGCCAAATATTCTCAACTTATCCGTTTATTTCAATTTCAACTTTAAATGATTCTTCCCTATCGCTAATTTTTAAAACAAATCCAGTTGGCGAATAAATAAGTTCTAACCTCTTTCGGAGATTACTTAACTGCCTGCCTTTCAGCGCATCTTCTTGCTTCAGTTTTGTTTTGGGCTTGCTATTTTCGGCCATTAGAAATATTTTTCCATTTTCAGCTTTAATATCGATTTTAATCCAGGGCGATCCAGCATCAAAACTACACCCATGCTTAAAACAGTTTTCAACCAAAATGAATAAAATCATTGGTGGAATTTTATATAATTCCAAATTTCCCGCCTGAATAAATTCAACTTTTAAGCGTTTCCCATACCTCAACTTTTCAAGCTGAATATAATTTTCGACCAGGTTTACTTCCTCTGGAAGTTCAACAAATTCTTTCTGGATTTCTTCGTTGATATAATTAAGGACAATTTTTATCCGATGAATTACTTCGTAGGTTTTTTCAGGAGCTAACAACGACAGTGCATATAAGTTATTGATTGTATTAAACAGAAAATGAGGATCGAACTGAGATTGAAACAGCTTACGCTGGGCTTCCTTTGTTTGGGCTTCAAGAACCTTACTATAACGTTCGGAATAAATATAATCTTTTACATACTTTGCAATGCAAAAAAGAGCGACAATAAAAGTCATGTCCTTTGTATTTATTACAACAAAGCGTAAATCGATAATTCCTCTTTCCGGAACATTTTCAGGAGAAATAGCAAAAGAAAAAATTTGATCGGAGATTACTAATTTAATAGCAGAAAAGCCAATTCCTGTAAGAATAAAAAGCAGAATAAATAAAAGGATTTTTCGTTTTAAAAGAAATTCGGGAACTAGAAGAAAAATGGTGAGATAGGAATAACCAAAGAAAAATATTGCATTGCCAAATGTTAGCCACAGTACACTCAAGAAACTGCTTTGATCTTTTTGTAAATATAAAATAAAGGCAAAACCCAAAACAGTTAACAGAAAAAAAAGTGAATGTCTGATAACTTGATAATTAAACCTATTATCGAATAAAAACCGGTTCATTTCGATTAATTACTAAACTCACGGCAAACGTTTCTTTGCCATCCTCTATTTCAAGATTATAGTTGTCGCCGTATATTAAACTAAGTCGTTTTTGCACATTTTTGAGTCCAATTCCCCCGTTCTGTTTCCTTATGTTTTTGCTTGTTTGCGGTTTACTGTTTTCGGCATAAAATCTTATACCAGCTTTATTAACTTCAATTTTAATCAAAATATATGGTTTTTCCGGATCATTTCTGCTTCCATGTTTAAAACAGTTTTCAACGAATGTAAAAAACAACATGGGTGCAATTTTTACCTGTTCACAGTTACCTGAAACCTCAAAGCTAACATGCAGTCGATTGTCATATCTCAGTTTTTCTAAATCGATGTAATCCTGAATCAGACGAACTTCCTTTAATAAAGAAACCTCGGCTTCATTGCATTCATATAAAACCAATCTCAGAAGTTCCGATATTTTTGCTATTCCTTCTGAAGTTTTACCAGATTCCTCAAGCGAAAGGGCATACAAATTATTCATTGTATTAAATAGAAAATGCGGATGCAGCTGAGTTTTTAAAAGGTTCAACTCTGATTTCAGATTCTGTTTTTCCATCTCATGATTTTCATTTTGCTGGACAAACCATTTTTTTAAAAACTTGATGGCGAAGGCAATCCCCACCATAAAGTTGGTTTCCAGCATAAGGTATAAAAAAGTAATCCCAAAAAGTGAATCAAATGTAACGTCCAGTGAATTTAATTTCCGGAGAAAAATCCGTTCACCAAGTGTTACAAAAAAAATTAAGGCTATCTCCAGTACCACTGAAATTAACAGCTTTTTCTTTTTTAGGTAAAAGGGTAGAATTCCATAAATGGTTGTATAAGTTGCCACCATCACAAACGGAAGCATACACAACGATTCTATTAAATACCAGCTGTAATCGTTCCCGTATTTACCATAAATCGACCCGAAAAAGAGGACATAAAACAACCAAAAAAAGACGTGTAAAATGTATCGCTTTTTTAAAAAACGGAAGATAGTTTTTCTGTTCACAGTTCATTGTATTTGCCGGCCAAGCCTATCTGGAAATAAATATAGCTACTTATTAAGTAAACGAAAAACCAGTATTATAGCAAACAAAAAAATCTCACCGAGCGAATCACGTATTTCACAGGTGTTCTTTTACCGTTGGAGCAGACATTCTTGTTGTTGGTTGAAATTCAGAAAAGGGCAAAATAAAAGCCTTTCATCCTCTGATGAAAGGCCTGTTTTCATACTTCTATGAAAAAAATTGCGCTGTTTAATGTTTCTTTAAAAGTTGGCCTGATATTCGTCGTTAACCAAATTTGGGAAATAACAGGCTATCAGTCCCAGTAGTTCATCATCCGACTTTTTGTTCTGGCAAATTACACGCTGTGCATAATAGCTTACTTTATTCAGCTTGGCATCCATTTCTTCTTTTGGAATTTCCTGGTATTTTTTATCTACTCTTTTTACTCCGAAAACCCCTTTATTACATGTATAGGCCATTTCAAACTCATCGGAACGAACAATAAATGTTGTACAGTTTTTTTCTTTTATAAGACCAATTCTTATCGGGTCACTTATGAGTTCATAAGAAAGGTCGTAAGTTTCCAGTACTTTGTCTTCAATAACCATTGGGGCTTCCGACTTTACAATCGTATATTTACCAAAATCGGTTAATGAATTTCCTGTTAGTGCTTTTCCATCTTTAATTTTACCGGCCGAAGCACCAAGGCTAACTACTGCCAGACA
Organism: Draconibacterium sp.; assembly: GCA_041393215.1. Lineage (GTDB taxonomy): Bacteria > Bacteroidota > Bacteroidia > Bacteroidales > Prolixibacteraceae > Draconibacterium. Next base: position 43,648 of record JAWKKP010000032.1, on the reverse strand, counting down.
AATTGTGATAATTAATAGTTTTGTTTTCATGATAATAACTGTTTAATGTTTTGTTACATCAAATTTATATAACACAAATTCATCTTTTGTTTTATTTCAATGTTCGACAGTTCAATAACTGCAAGTAGGTAAAAAGTTACTGCAAACTCATTTTATTGATATTTACCCCGGTTATATCGTCGTTCGCAGAAAATTTATTCATTTGGCAGATAGATTTAAGTATTTGAAGGCCTTTTCGGAGTAAATTATTTGAGTACCCGCTGTACAGAAACAAATCTACAGACACTTCCACTGAACAAAATTATTTACATTTACAACCATGAAATTCAAATTACAGAAAGGATTATGAAAAAGAGCTACCCGGTTTTATTAGTGTTGCTGGTTTCTATTTTTTTATCGTGCAGCAAACAACCCGAAAAAAATTTAATAAAATATGTAGATTTGATGATTGGAACTCAGTCGTCAACTCTTAAAACCATAAAACCACGGGAAGGAAGTAAAGAAAATCACGGACAGGTAATTCCGGCGGTAACAGCACCCTTTGGCATGACGCAATGGACACCCCAGACCCAGGAAACTGAGATAAAATGCATTGCCCCTTTCTATTCTGATGCAGAAAAATCGCAGGGTTTCCGCGGCACACACTGGCTGGATGGTTCCTGCACACAAGACTATGGTACTTTTACACTCTTCCCCACAAATTTTACCGAAACAATGAAATTAACGCCCAAAGAAAGGGCTGTTCCATATATTTTTAATGCCGAATTATCTACTCCGGCATTCAGTACAACATATTTTCCTGATTCGAAAATTACTACAGAAATAACAGCAACAAAACGTTCCGGATTTTTTCGTTTCGAATGGCAAACGGCTGAAAATCCGGCTGTAATTATCGACGTAAATAATGACGAAGGTGAGGGCTTTATTGCAATCGATGTTGAAAACCAGGAAATTTTCGGGTACAATCCGGTCCGCAGAATTTATAACGGGAATGGAAAACCCGCCGGTATTTCAGGATTTTTTGTAGCTAAATTCAATGTGCCTTTTGCGCAATTCGGAACTTTTGCAGGCGAAAATTTTGCCCCAAACAACAGGGAAGAAAAAAATAAAAATCAACTGGGAGCGATGGTTGTATTTAAAGAAAATACAAGTTCACCGGTTTTAGTGAAAATCGGAACCTCTTTTACAAGTATTGAAAATGCAAGAAAAAACTTAGAAGCTGAGATTTCTGACTGGAATTTTGAAAACACTAAAACAAAACTTGAAGATACATGGAATCAACTCTTGGGAAGTATTCTTATTGAAGGTGGCTCAGTAGAGGATAAAGTGAAATTTTACACCGCCATGTACCGAAGTTTATTTCACCCAAGATTATTTAGTGACGCAAATGGTGATTACGTTGGGTTTGCCGATGATACACAAATTCATAACTCAACCAGCTTTGATTATTACGACGATTTTTCGAACTGGGATATTTTCAGGGCGCAAATGCCATTACTGAGCTTAATTGCTCCAAAAGAATACAACAATATGGTAAAATCGCTTGTAGCGAAAGCGGAACAGGGAGGCTGGCTCCCTATTTTTCCGATGTGGGATAATTACACTTCGGCTATGATTGGCGACCACAGCAGTTCAATTATTTGCGACGCGGCAATGAAAGGCTTTGATTTGGATTTAGAGAAAGCCTATTTCTACATGCACAAAAACGCATTCGAAACCCCGGAAAACCAGGAAGATTATATTGACGGGAAAGGCCGGCGTTCGCTGACAAGCTACCTGCAATACGGATACGTACCAATTGAGGACGATGTTTTATACGCTTTTCATAAACGGGAACAGGTTTCGAGAACATTAGAATATGCCTACGATGACTGGGCTGTTGCACAAGTAGCAAAAAAACTTGGAAAAACCGATGATTACAACGCATTGATGAAACGTTCACAAAATTACAGAAACGTTTTTGACGCCTCAAAGGGGTGGGTTTGCGGAAGATCGGTTGACGGTAGTTTTACCAGCGAGTTTGAAGCGACGAAACAAATGTTTTACATTACAGAAGGTACACCAAAACATTATACATTTTATGTACCCCACGATGTTGACGGACTAATTGAATTAATGGGAGGAAAAGAAAAATTCAACCTTGAACTAAACCTGCTTATTGACAATAAAGAATACTGGCATGGGAATGAACCAAGCCACCAGATTCCTTATTTCTTTAATTATGTTGACGACTGGGCAAAAACACAATCGACTGTAAAACACATTCTGGAAAGCGAATACGGAACAGGCCCCGGCGGATTGGCAGGAAATGAAGATGCAGGACAGATGTCGGCGTGGTATGTTTTCAGTGCCATGGGATTTTATCCAACCTGCCCCGGAAGCAACGAATACCAACTCTCCTCCCCTGTTTTTGACAAGGTAACTTTAACACTTGATACCCAATATTATCCGGGTAGAACATTTGTTTTGGACACAGAGCCCGGTAATAATTACGGAACTTTTAACGCGGTTAAACTAAACGAATCGGTTATTGAACCTGTAATTACGCATGAGGATATTCAAAAGGGCGGCATTCTAAAATTCAGCAATACAAAATAGATTATTTAGCAGAATGTAAACCACACTCTTTCCCTGAATTTTGTTCCCACCACCAGCGGCCTGCACGAAAATCTTCACCGGGACGGATGGCACGGGTACAAGGCTCGCAGCCGATACTTACAAAACCTTTATCGTGCAGAACATTATAGGGAACGTTGTATTGTTTTACATAATTTTTAACCTCATCTAAAGACCACTCTAAAATGGGGTTATACTTTATGATTTGATTGCCGGCATCCCACTCAAACTTTTTCAAATCGCTGCGGTTTTCCGATTGCGATGCGCGTAACCCGGTAATCCATATTTCATTACCACTTAGCGCCCGTTTTAACGGAATTACTTTACGAATGTAACAACATTCTTTGCGGTTCTCAATGGATTCATAAAAACTAAAAGGCCCTTTTTCATTTAAAAGTTCTTCCACTTTTTCGGCCGGTGGAAAATATGCTTTTATTGGCTTTTTATATTTTTCAAGCGTACTTCTGTAAACTTTGTACGTTTCAGGAAAAAGTCTTCCGGTATCCAGTGTTATAACTTTAATATCTAAATTATTTTTAAAGATCATATCGGTAATCACCTGATCTTCGTACCCAAAACTTGTTGTAAAAACTATCTTTCCAGGGTATTTTTCAGCAAGATTTTCGAGAACACTTACAATCGGTTTATCTGAAAGTTTTTTATTTAAATCGCTAATAATTTCTACTTCGGTCATATTCTTAATCGTTTATTCTACATATAAAACCAAACCTTTAAGATATTCACTCTCGGGATGATAAATATTTACAGGGTGGTCGGTGGGTTGTGTTAATTGGTGTAATATTCTAACATTTCGTCCGGCAATGGCAGCTGCCGAAAAAACGGCTTCCCGAAACTTATCTTTCGATACTACCTGCGAACAGGAAAATGTAAATAAAATTCCTCCGCTCCTTATTTGCTCAAAAGCCCGGGTATTTATTCGTTTATACCCCTTCAACGCCTGAGGGAGCGTGTCGCGGTGCTTTGCAAAAGCAGGAGGGTCCAAAATAATTAAATCATATTTATCCTGAATATCTTTTAAATATTCAAATCCATCGGCAACAAAAGCTTCATGCCGTTTATCACCGGGAAAATTGAGTTCAACATTTTCATTGGTCAAATCAATTGCTTTTGCAGAAGCATCTACAGAATGAACCAGATTTGCACCGCCTTTCATTGCGTAAAAAGAAAAACCTCCCGTATAACAAAACATGTTCAGCACGTCCCGATTTTGAGAATAATGCTGTACCAATTTTCTGTTTTCCCGCTGATCGATAAAAAATCCGGTCTTCTGCCCCTCTTCCCAGTCCACTTTAAATTTTAACCCATATTCGGTTACTTCGGGTGCTCCGTTTTCACCAAACAAATAACCGTCTTCGGGCTGAATATCAGCTTTAAACGGAAGTGTTTTGGCGCTTTTATCGTAAACAGCAGTGTGTTTATCACCTAAAACTTCCTGCATTGCTTTTACCAATTCTTCCCTGATTTGATACATTCCTATGGAATGCATTTGAGTTACTACAGTTCCGTTATAATAATCGGCAATTAATCCGGGCATTCCGTCTCCTTCAGCATGAATCAACCTAAATACGTTAGTCTCCTCATTGTTAGCAAACCCGAGTGATTTTCTTAAATTCCAGGCGCTTTCAATTTTACTTTTCCAGAAGTCGTAATCGGGAATAATATTTTTGAAGGAAACAATCCGAACAGCAATCGAACCAATCTGGTAGTGACCAATTCCTAAAAACTCGTCGTTATTGGCATGAACTGTAACCAAATCTCCCTCGTTTAATGGTCCATACGTTTTTTTTATAGCGCCGGAAAATACCCAGGGGTGGAAGCGTCGCAACGACTGATCCTTGCCGGACTTCAGTACTATTTTTGTAAAATTATCAGGCATCAAAATTAATTATTGGAAAAATTATCATAAATCTCGAGTGCAGCCCATGCATCGGTTGCTGCATAAACCTTTTGGGCATCACTTAAAACATCCGATTCCCAGTTGGAAAGTTGTTGCCCTTTTGAAATGCGGAAACCACAGGTAATTGCAGTTAATTTTTTGAGGCTAAAATTAGTTATACCCATTTCTTTTGCATGATCCTGCAATTCAACAAAACCGGCAGGTTCAAACTCCCGTAGTTGTTTCAAGCCTTTTATATCGTCGTGAATAGCAACTCCCGGCTTTGCAATAGCCGGATTAGCAAGAATTTCACAGATTTCTTCAGGCAGACCTATTTTGTTCAACCGGAATAAAAATGCGTGTTCTCTCGTTGAAAGTTGCAGTAAAGCCACTGTATTTATTACACCTTTTTTAAATGAAGGCTTTGTCTCGGTGTCAAATCCAATAATATTTTCCTTTGAAAGGATGCGAATTGCTTCACTCACTTTCTGATATGAATCGACAACTATTATTTTACCTTCAAACCATTTTAATGGCAAATCAATCAGTTCTTCTCTTGTTATGCTTTCTTTAAACATCGCTAAAAATTCTTCCTCAGTCTAATCAATCCCTCGCTATAAATTGCTAATCAATTTCATTATCTGTTCCCCAGAAATTATCAAGCCATTTTGGATTTCCAGTTCCGGGTTGAACATCGTTTTCATCTCTCGCCTCGTTAAAGTCGGTATCGCTGTATATTAGCATATGAACGGCACGCAATACATTCACTAATTGCTGTCCCCAGAATTCTTCGAAATGATAAATACATTCGTAAAGTGCATCATTCATCACCTCCTCGTTGCCGATACTGTACGAAATCAGGAAATTTTTTAAATCCTGGTAAATATCCATCAGGTTTTCAGAAATACTTGAAGTTACCTTTTCCTGCCCAAACTGAATATTCGGGTCAAACACTTCGTAAAAGTTATCGTACTCGTTGAGCTGTTGCAGCCACTTCAGGTGCAGGACATTGTAATCCAGCTCTGTAACATACTTTTCCAGTTCTTCATCCAACAACTGTTCCGGCCTTGGCAAAACGGTTGTTTTCAGATAGAGTAACGGTATTATTTTTTGCAGTTTCTGAAGATTCTCAAGGACAGGTAGTTTGGCTACATGTTCAATTGTAATGCAATATTCGTTAGCAACTGTAACAAATTCAATTACATTTTTTGAATAAACTAAATCATGCGCCTCCATGCTCCTCTAATCTAAAATTATGATGCAAAAATAAAAAAAAGATCCGCAAGAAAAGCTCTTACCTTACAAACAGCATATTTATTCATTTTTTCAGGGCTTAAACCGCTGGCAGATTTCATTGTACGGACAATGGGTACAATGATCGAGATGTGGTGTCTGACGAAATTCATTATCAACCGAATAGATTTCGGAGACCAGTTTTTCAAGATACCCGGGAAACTCTTCTTTTAATTCTGAAAATGCAACTTCCTTATAATTCATTTTTATGGAAGGATCAAAACTATCGGCGAAGAAATTCCGGAGTCCGTAAATTACCGGATATATTTCGTCGGCATTCTCGTTTCCAAACAAAATCCACGAATAAATAAGCGCCTGTAAAATCTCTTTTTTAGGATCTTTCTGATCTTTCTCAAAAAGTTCTTCAACACTTTTAAAGCCTAATGTTTTTACAAAGCCGGTTTTGTAATCGAGTACTCTTGTTATTCCATCTTTACGGTCAACACGGTCAATTGTGCCACCTACGTAAATTGTTAAAGGTTTTTCATTTTTTGTAATTTGAAGCGGCATTTTAAATTTCCGCTCCAGGCCAATCAGGGTAAAAGGTGCAAATTCAGAATCTAAAACGAATAACCGATTTAAGTAGGTTTTTACATTTTCATAAACCAATATCGATTTCCCTTCCAATTTCACCCGGCTTACATTTTCTTCTTTTTCATTGAAATAATTCTTTGCTATCTTTTTTAAAATTTCATTTTCAATTAAAATCTTGTTCTTTTGAATATTTTCAATATCGGACCTGTTCATCACTTTTCCCTCGAAAGGCTGATACAGCGCCTGCACCGTATCATGAAAAATATTTCCAAAAATCACCCCGTCAATTTCTTCTTTTACTTCATCAGGTTCAGGCAACCCGGCTACATACCGGAAATAAAAACGAAGGCTGCATTGCAAATAAGTGTTTATGGCGCTGGGCGACAATTGATGTTCTTCTGAATTTTTTGCCAATAACTGTCGGACAATATCTTCCGAACTTTTTACTAGTATGGGTTGTGCAGGTTCATTGGCGAAATGAAAATCGAGATTCAGCTTTTCGGGCTTATGCATGGAATCGTACTGCAACTGATAACCATAACGGCTTAGCTCGCCGGTACTTATTCCTTCTTTTAAAACACTGTAAGTAGCTGTAATATTTTCGGCACGCTGGATGAGTCGATAAAAATAATACGCATACATGGCATCCTGTTCGTCAATTCCGGGAAGCCCAAACCCTTTCCGGATATTATGCGGTATAAATGACGGAGCCGTAAATGTGCGTGGCCACTTATTTTCATTCAATCCCAGTATTACCAGATTTTTAAAATCCAGACAGCGGGTTTCCAGAATCCCCATTACCTGGATTCCGCTTAACGGCTCGCCCTCGAAAGCCACCGAAACATTGCCCAAATACTGTCCAAAAAGCCGAAAATAAACCGTGCTGCTAATTTCGCGTTTTTCATCAGCAGCTACCTCCTGAACAACAGAATCCAGTTTTTCGATATTCTGATAAATCGAAAAGATAATCTCTGTCAGCATTTTATCTTCAGAAGCATCATTTTTAAGTTTCAGGTAAAGGGTTCCCAGAATTTTCAGAAAGTACCCGCTGTAATTTTCCACCGCATTTGGCACGGTAAAAATTAACTGATGAACAGGAGTGAAATCAATTTCCGAAAGTGGAACGGTAATTCTGTTTTTTGCCTGAACCTGCTCCAGAAAGTACTTTGTTTTTTCAGATTCCCATAATGCCAAAAGCTGATGGTTTAAAATATCGGTAACGTAACGATGGTAAGCAATCGCTCCTTTCTTTTCGTCGATGCGGATATTTTTCAGCAACGAAACCAGCAACATCAGAAAACCATAAATTACCGAGTTTTTTACCGGATATCCCATAGTAACGTTCACCGTTTCAACCTCCCCTGGAATAGCTCCCAGGGCAGGATACAACAACGATTCATCGGCTAAAACAATTGCGGTAGTATCAAAATTATCAGTTGAAGATGTTTTTACCTCATGAATAAAAAGTGGTATTTGTTGCGTCTGTCCATAAGTAGATGAAACCGCTACCAATTTTATATTCTTTTTTTCGCCAAAAACTTCGTTATTAAAATAGAAATCAAAAGGCGGTGGAAATGCTTTTAAGTTTTCGCGCATAAACCTGCCTGCTTCTTGCGCATAATCTTCAACATAAAATTTATCGTAATCCCACAAAAATTCAATCTTCTTTTGCTTTTGCAATGTAGAAAAGAACTTTTTCTCGCAGGCATTTAACGCATTCAATCCAACAATATAGTATTTCTTAAAAGGGAAATCAGGAAAGTCTTCCTTCAGCGATTCAATTACCTGACGGTCAATCATCCCTCCATAACCGATTTTCTTTGCCTTTAATATTTCTTTAAATTCAGTATAAACCGGATACAATTTTTCCCAAATGGCAAGGTGTCGCTTTTCAAATTCATTTTGATTAGGATGGTTTACGCTCCCCCAGAAATATTCAAGCGCCTTTTTTTGTTCGGGTGTTAAATAATCAAAAACCGATTCAATTTCTTTAATATCCAAAATATTATGAAACAGGTCTCTGGCATTCACCAGATAACGATCGATATCGTTAAAATCGGCTAAAAGAATTTCGCCCCAGAAATAAAATTCATCGAAAGTTTCACTGGTTTTGGTATGCTTTTTAAATACATCGTAAAGCAACGAAATTAAATGAAGTTTTTCAGCCACCTGCCATTCCGAGTTTTCGGAAATTAACTGCCCTATTGTAGTAACATCGGGAGCAATAACCGGCTGACTGATTTCGTTTTGCAGATATGATGTAAAAAAAACTCCGGCCCGCCGATTCGGAAATACAACACATATCTCCTGCAATTCTCTTTCGTGTTTCGAGTAAATATATTTTGCGCATTCGGCAAGGAAACGTTCCATGAATGAAATTTTTACCGAAGATAAGGATTCAATATTAGTTTTAATTCTGAATGCCGACTGAAAAATTGCTATTTTTAAACTTCACCGATTACGATAGGAGATCAAAAATGAAAACACAATTCACATTTATTTTTATTCTTGTTGCATTATCTGTTTTTGCACAAGACCGAATTACAGGGCTTCCGTTTGCCACTCGCAGTGAAGTAATTGCACAGCACGGAATGGCTTGCACAAGTCAGCCATTGGCAACTCAGGCGGCACTCGACATTCTAAAAGCCGGGGGAAACGCTATTGATGCAGCCATAGCCGCCAACGCAGTTTTAGGTTTGGTTGAACCCGTGAGCAATGGCATGGGGGGCGATTTATTTGCCATAGTTTGGGATGCCAAAACAAAAAAACTATACGGGTTAAATGCCAGCGGGCGTTCGCCTTATAATTTAACACTTGCCTATTTTAAAGAAAACGGTTATAAAAAAATTCCTTCCCTGGGGCCACTTCCTGTATCGGTGCCCGGGTGTGTGGATGGTTGGTTTGAGTTGCACAAAAAGTTCGGCACAAAATCCATGAGCGAAATTCTGGCACCTACCATCGATTATGCAAAAAATGGATTTCCAGTAAGTGAATTAATTGCCTACTACTGGGGACGAAATGCCCAATCACTAAAAAAGTACGAGGGTTTTGAAGAAATATTTATGCCCGGTGGAAAAGCTCCCGAAAAAGGTGAGGTTTTTAAAAATCCTTATCTGGCAAATACGTTTGAACTGATTGCGAATAAAGGCCGCGATGTTTTCTACAAAGGTGAAATTGCTGAAAAAATTGTAAAGTACATGCAGGAACAAGGTGGTTTTTTAAGCATGCGCGATTTTGAAGATCATCACTCGGAATGGGTGGAACCGATTTCGGTAAACTACCGGGGTTACGATGTTTGGGAACTTCCGCCAAACGGACAAGGAACCGCAGCGCTCGAAATGCTCAACATTATGAAAAACTTCGATGTGGCTTCCATGGGATATAATTCACCAGAATACGTCCATCTTTTTGTGGAAGCCAAAAAATTAGCTTTCGAAGATCGCGCAAAATATTATTCCGATCCCGATTTTAACGTTTTGCCGGTGGAACAACTTATATCTGATGAGTATGGCAAAAAACAAGCTGCAATGATTAATCCCGACAAAGCTGCCCGGAGTTATCCGGCCTGGGGGATGGAACGCGGAAACACCATTTACATGACTGTTGCCGATAAGGAAGGGAATATGGTTTCGCTTATTCAAAGCAACTTCAGAGGAATGGGCTCGGGAATGACACCCGGAAAGCTGGGATTTATTTTGCAGGACCGGGGTGAACTGTTCTCGCTCGAAGAAGGACACATGAATGTTTACGAACCTCACAAAAGACCATTTCATACGATAATTCCTGCATTTGTAACCAAAGATGGGGAGCCTTTTCTGAGCTTTGGGGTAATGGGAGGCGATATGCAACCTCAGGGCCATGTTCAGATTATTTGTAACATTATCGACTTTGGAATGAATATACAGGAAGCGGGTGACGCTCCCCGAATACAACATACGGGTTCGAGCGACCCAACCGGCGGAACCATGACCGACGGAGGAGAAGTTACGCTCGAATCGGGATTTCCTTACGAAACCATTCGCGAACTGATGCGGAAAGGACACAAAATCGGTTTTGACAACGGTTCGTACGGGGGTTACCAGGCAATTAAACGGGAGATTAAAAACAAGGTATATTTCGGCGCTTCGGAATCAAGAAAAGATGGGCAGGCCGCCGGCTATTGAGTATTCAGAACCATTTCGAAAACAAACAAAACACCTTAACATATTGGCTAAAATACACTTAACGAAGTGTTAATTATTAATAATAAGCGGTAGTTAAATGTCGAAAGCGATTATATTTGCAAACTTATTCAACAGTTTTTAATTCTTGCATGATTTCACAGATAGAAAAATCGGTATTATTTGTTTTGCTCATCGTTCTGTTTAATTCTTCGTTTGCCAAAGCGCCATTTTTAACACCGGAACAAGTTAAAACCCCACTCCCAAAAATAATTCGTACCTGCTGTGCATTTGGCGCAAATATCGGCGTTGCAGGAGTTCCGTTTTACAAAAAAACCGATCTTGCCGCAATAAGCACCATGGGAGCACACGGCTTTCTTGGAGGAAAAGAAGAAAAAAACGGTAACATTTACACGCGAAGGGGCGGATTTATCGACCTCGGACACCTGCGCGATTGTGCCGACTGGACAGCCTACCTGTACAATCTTATTAAGGCCAGTAAAGCAAACAAAGATTTGATAATTACAAAAATTGGTTATGAAGGGGGCGAAAAAACACTCACCTTAAGAGTTCCTGAAAATATCGATGATGACGATGCCCGCGAACTTGCGGGAAAAATAGCTTACGATTTATCGCTATGGCATGAAATAGCAACCTGGTTTGGCGCTTCTTATGTTCCCCTGTTTCCCGAAAGATTTTCAAGCTTCTCTCCGGAAGATTTGTATTCGAATTTGTTGGGCGTGCATTTGGGAATGATGGCGATAAAAAGCGATAAAGAATATAATGAAGCCATGACCGTCCTTTTGGCCGAAATGCTTTACAACCTCGAATGCATGGATACGGAAGAAGAAACGCTGGAAGCCATGATAAAAGTTGATAACCTTTGGTATAACAGTCAAAAAAGATTTCCCAGCCGTAAGCTATTGATGAAAAGGTACCTTGACCCCGAAACAGCTTTAATTCCGTGGCTCGTTCCCGACGAAACAAGCATATTGCCCCCGTTTATCCTAAAAAAACCCGGCGTGCAACTCGCTGGCTTGTACCAGTTATCTATAAAGCTGAATTATCATTTCCCGGTAAAAGATATCTTCACCGATGAAAGCGACCGCATTGTTACTCAAAATGATTTCGACACCATTATTAATTACATTCAGAACGAGATTAATACACTCGACGATAAGGAACAAAGCAAAAATGAGCGATCGGTAAAAAGAAAAGAAAACAGAAAAAGAGAAGAAAAATCATCGGCCTCCTGAACCGTTTTTTTATCCGAATGCTGTTTAAAAGCCCCGACTGCCCTTAACAAAGCTTCATCCTGTTACGGTTACCTTCAATTCATTTGCTAAAAAAGCGCCAATCGTTTCGTTTCAGCTGCCTGCCTGTTAATATACCTGTATCAACAAAAATTATTCTGAATTAACCGTTTCGGATCAATTAGAATGAGAACCAAAAGACAACATGCTACCGAAGCAACCTTTCGCAAATTCACCGTGCTCTTTTTCCTGATGGAATGAATACTTTTCCTGGCGGAATTGCCCTTATTCCACACCGAATAAGATTCCTGCCGTATGGAATTATCCTTCTGCCAAAGGGAATTATTGTTCTGCGCTTTGGAAGATCATTCATTCCTTAAGGAATTGTTTTAAGTACAAAGGGGCAAAGCCTTCTCCCCTGCCTCCGAAACCTGGCGATACGTGGATTTTTAGTTATGAAACAAGTAAAACGTTCGGGTTTAAACTTCCCAAACCGCCTCTACAATTTCCTGGCCTTTTTTAATGGCATCGAGGTTGAGCGGAATGATTTTGTAATAGTGTTCTGGCTAACAATTTTCCAAGGCCACATTCTACGTATCGGGTTTCAAATAGAATGACACGATACGAAAAAGTTTAATTAGTGATCATAATGTAATTTGAAACAATTATTTATATTTCATGTATATTAGGTAACTAAAATCTATTTAAAATGGCTGAAATCGATCCTGTCAAAATATCTGATAAACTTACAGATTCAATCACCAGGTTATACAAAGTAGGTGGTCTTGGTTTAGTCTTTATTTTTTTAGGGTTTCTTTCAATGTTGTTATCTTTTATGGATGATAATGGTCGATTTTCGCTTCCCCTTTTTATTATTGGAAGCATTTTGTTATCAATCAGTTTTTTGATTTTTATTGTGGTTCAATACAGAGTCCCTGTTAAAGCACAAAAAACTTTAGCTAAACATAAAGATACTATAGATAAGATTCAGGATATTTCGATAGCATTAACCAAGCTTACCTATAATATTCAATCTTATAGTTTTAAACACATCGAGGAAATAGAGGAAACAGTAAATAACTTATCGCCGTTAATTAAACCGTTTATCGGTGAAAAAGGAAGAATAGTCGTTAGCAAGATTGAAAATATATCTCAAAAGATAGTTGAATATGCTGATTCTACAGAAAAAATTATCCTTGATATAAAAGAAGCACTGGAAAAGGGGGACTTGTCAAAATTTGAGGAATACAAGCTTAAATTAGATGAATTGAATACAAATATTCAGAATGCACTGAAAAAGTAAAATTTTGACAGATAGTAAGACCAATAACGGTTATATCCCGGAATCGGGTTCTTACTATGATGAAATAGTATTATTTTTTACCCCGCAATTAAATCGCTGGCATGTCAACCTTATGCAAGAATCTCTCTAAAACTTCGCTTCTAGCCGCCCATAACCCCTATTCAAGGCAACTCTCCTAAAAAGGAGAGAAAAAGCGGAGCATTAGGTTTCGGCGAGCGAATACGAAATACGTTCGGGTTTAAACTTCCCAAACCGCCTCTACAATTTCCTGGCCTTTTTTAATGGCATCGAGGTTGAGCGGAATGAGTTTGTGGTAGCGTTCCGGCAACGATTTTTGAAGCCCCCGTTCCACATTATCCAATTTCAAAATCGGGCGCACTTTCAGGTAGCTTCCAAAAACAATCATGTTAAATACTTTGGGGTTACCCATTTCCACTGCAGTGCGGGTACCTTCTACCTTGTAGATATTTATATCGGTCCGTGTTGGCGGATGCGAAATACCGTTGGGGTCGTAAATGAGTGTTCCACCGGGTTTTACCGATTTTTCGAACTTATCCATACTTTGCTGGTTAAGGATAATGGCCGTATCGAAATGCTGCAAAATGGGAGAACTTATTCGTGTGTCGCTGATAATTACCGTAACATTTGCAGTACCCCCTCTCATTTCGGGCCCGTAAGACGGAAACCAGGTCACTTCTTTGTCTTCCATAATTCCGGAATAGGCCAGAATTTTACCCATCGACAAAACACCTTGTCCGCCAAAACCTGCTATAATCATTTCTTCTGTCATCTTCTTTGCTTTAATTTTCAGAAATCGGGTCACCTTTAACACTATCTTTCAAATCGCCAAGCGGATAATAAGGAATCATGTTTTCTTCCATCCATTTATTGGCGGCTACCGGGGTCATTTTCCAACCCGAGTTACAGGTAGAAACCACTTCGACAAACGAAGTCCCCTTTTTTGCCAATACATTCTCCACAGCCTTTTTAATCGCTCGTTTGCATTTTCTGACCGATGCTGCATTATGAACAGCCTGCCGTGTTACATAAGATGTTCCGGGCAACTGTGCAATTAAATTGGTAATTCTCATCGGATAGCCATTTAAATCCACGTTTCTACCAAACGGTGTAGTTGAAGTAACCATGCCATCGAGCGTTGTTGGCGCCATTTGTCCGCCGGTCATTCCGTAAATACCGTTATTGATAAAAATTACCATGATATTTTCGCCGCGGTTGCAGGCATGCATAATTTCGCCTGTTCCGATGGAAGCTAAATCGCCGTCGCCCTGATAGGTAAACACAAACTTATCAGGGTTTAAACGGGCAACTCCCGTTGCCACCGCAGGCGCTCTTCCGTGAGCGGCTTCCTGCCAGTCGATATCGATGTAGTTGTAAGCAAAAACAGCGCACCCCACCGGCGCAATTCCAATCGACTGCTCCTGGATTCCCATTTCATCGATAACCTCTGCCAATATTTTATGAACTACCCCATGCGAACATCCGGGGCAGTAATGCATAATTCCTTCGTTTTGAACCTTCGATTTTTCGTAAACCAGGTTTTCAGGTTTAATAAGATCTTTTAACTCCATAACTCAATTCCCATGAAAATTTTTCTTCCAATGCCTCAACCACCTCTTCAGGGGTTGGAATAATTCCGCCCATTCTGCCAAAATAATTTACACGGGCGTTACTTCCGGCTTCGTAAACCGAGAGCTTGATATCTTCCACCATTTGTCCGGCGTTCATTTCCACCGACATAAATCCTTTTACCTTGCGTGCCAACTCTTTTATTGCTGTTTTTGGAAAAGGAAACAAAGTGATTGGCCTTAGCAAACCTACTTTTAACCCTTTACTGCGAGCCAGTTCCACCGATTTTTGGCATACCCGCGATGAAGTGCCGAAAGCGACCAAAACAAACTCGGCATCGTCACACTGAATGGCTTCATACCGAACTTCGTTCTCTTCCATTTTCCTGTACTTCTCCTGAAACCGTCGGTTGTTTTCTTCCATCCGGGCAGAATCCAGTTCGAGTGATGTTACGATATTCTTTTTCCGGGAAGCAGGTTTACCCATACTGGCCCAATTTCCCGATATGGATTCAATTTCTTCACTCGTCCAGCGGGGTTTAAAATCGGAAAGTTCAACTTTCTCCATCATTTGCCCGAGTGCGCCATCGGCAAGAATCATTGCCGGGTTACGATATTTAAATGCAAGTTCAAAGGAAAGTTCTACAAAATCATTCATTTCCTGAACCGATGCAGGAGCAAGTACGATGAGCTTATAATCGCCATGTCCGCCCCCTTTCACGGCCTGAAAATAATCGGCCTGCGACGGCTGTATGGTTCCCAAACCGGGTCCACCGCGCTGTACATTAATAATCAAACAGGGCAACTCGGCTCCTGCGATATAGGAAATTCCTTCTGTCATTAAACTAATTCCGGGACTTGAAGAAGAAGTCATTACTTTTTTTCCGGTTCCGGCAGCACCGTAAACCATGTTAATCGAAGCAACTTCACTTTCGGCCTGCAGAACCACCATTCCTGTTTCGTTCCAAGGCTGCCTCATCATTAAAGTTTCCATTACTTCCGACTGAGGTGTAATTGGGTAGCCAAAATAACCGTCGCAACCGCAACGGATTGCAGCTTCGGCCAATACCTCATTCCCTTTCATTAACCTTAATTCACCCATTTTTTGATTTTTATTTTATTCGCGAAGTTGTCTTTATCCTCTCGCTCCTCAAAAGCGTTTGTCTGCCTCTTGTTAATGCGGACAAATTGCAGCGAAACGAAAATAAGGGTAACTAACCTCCGATTCTTTTTACTATTTATATTTACAACACTCTTGCCCTGTAAATTGTCAAACAAGTGTCAGGACAAACTACGCCGCAATTTGAGCATCCGATGCATGCCTCCGGGTTTTCCATATACGAAAAATGATATCCCCGGCTATTCACTTCCATATGCAATGCAAGAACTCCTTCGGGACATGCTTCCACACAAAGTCCACAACCTTTACATCCTTCTGTATCCACAACAACTGCGCCTCTTACTTTAGCCATTTCTCTGTAATTTTTTCATAAAACTAACATCCAAAAACTTAAAAAAACACCATAAATATCAGGTTCTTACAAATAAATTTTTGGTCATTATGATCTTTAAAAGATTTTGATTATTTGCTTTCAGATTAAAGCGATTTCTCTTTTAAAAATTAGCTTTTGTTTTTGATACAAAACTATTTTTTGAACAAAAGAAAGAATGCAACTTATGTTGCTATTTTAAATTTTATAAAGAAAACGTGTTAAAATATTACGATGGATACCTAAATAGGATGCAATATGCTGACGTTGCAATTTTGCCCCCAACTCAGGATTTTCATTAAAAAATTTCCGAATACGTTCTTCGGCGTTTAGCGATTGAAAAGAATGGATGCGGTCCATGGCCTGAATATAGCTTTCTTCAGCCAGAATCCGAACCGTTCGTTCGAACATCGGATTCGTATCAAGTAAATCTTTAAACTCCTCTTTGTCGAAATACAAAAGCTCCGAGTCTTCGTAAGCTTTTATCGATTCAGTTGAATCTTTCCCCGTATAAAAACCACGATGATTACTTACGATAAAATTGTTTGGAGGAAAGAAGAACCTGGAAATCCATTCTGTTCCACTTTCAGAAACATAGGTGGCGAATAATAAGCCACTAATTAAAATTCCGATTTTATTGGTTTGCTGCCCGTAATCGATAAAAGCTTCACCTTTTTTTAAAAAAGCCGGTTCGTGTTTCAGGTTTAATTTTGAAATCAGTTCAAGGGTGAGGTTGTATCGGGATATGACCTTGTTTTTATCCATCCTCTTTTTGCTTGCTCTCTACCTGGTTGAGAAGTATTCGTTGAATGCTTTTAACCGCTCTTCCATCTGACCAAACTGACTTCGTTGTACAAACGAGACACAAGCCCGGATTCCTTCTTCGTTACTACCGGTATTGTCGAGTGCAATTGCACTTATACCGTAATAAAGCAGGTTTTCCACCAACTGATTTCCGCTCATCCCGGGATATGCAATGGTAAAATAAAAACCATCGGCAATGGGTTCGCCCAAATCGGTTTCATATACAATTTTAAAACCGTTTTCAACAAAAAGCTTTTTCATCACTTTTGCCTTTTCGCCATACTCCTTTATCTCATCAACAAAATTAAAACTGCCTTCGTTAGCAGCTTTTAGCATAGCTGTTAAAGCCCATTGTGCCGAGTGGCTGGTTCCTGAAGAAAAAGCATATAAAAGCCGTAACGTGATTATATTTCCCAATGAAGATCCCATAACAAACCGTTGCTGAAGATCGGGATAATCGCGTTGAAAAAGCTCATCGGAAATTGCCATTATTCCAATACGCTGGCCTGCGTATGAAAATATTTTTGAGCTTGAAATAAACAGGATATAATTATTGGTAAACTTTGCCACAGTTGGCTGAAACGGAGGTTCTCCGGGTTTTGAAAAGTTCTTACGGAAATCCATTCCGAAATAAGCCAAATCCTCCATTACAATAACATCATACTTGTTGGCCAGTTCTCCTATTATTTCTAATTCTTCATCGTTAAAACAAATCCATGCCGGATTGTTCGGATTGGAATAAATAATAGAATTAATATTTCCTTTTGAAAGATACTCTTCGAGCTTAACGCGCAATTCTTTCCCCCTGAAATTGAATACATCAAATGTTTCGTATTTCAATCCCAAAACCATCATTTGTTGTTTTTGCACCGGAAAACCCGGATCGATAAACAACGCAGTATCCTTCTTTTTATCCACGTTTGCGGCTGCAAGAAAAGCTGCCAGTGTTCCCTGCATCGATCCAACGGTTGGAATACAACCTGCCGGAGACACACCAATATTCATAAAGTTCCTGATAAAACGCGATGCTTCTTCCTTTAACGGTTTTATACCGTCGACCATCGGATAAATGCTGGCTACTCCCTTCTTCAGTGCTTCAATTTCGGCTTCAACACCAATTTTTGCCGGTGGCAAACCAGGAACCCCCATTTCCATGCGGATGTATTTAAAACCAGTTGCTTCTTCTACCAGATTTACCAGTGCAACAATCTCACGAATGGAAGCTTTACCAGCGTCTTTTATCCGGAGCTCCTTAATTTTTTGATCGACTATTTCTTTATTTAAAGGTGAATTGCTCATACTTCAGAATTTCATTTAAAAATTGTGATTTCGAATCCAACAACAGGCAAACGAGAAACCTCTTCAAAATAAACAGATTTCTCCAACACGATCGTCGAAAAAGGCAGATGAGAAGTACAGAATAATTTTAAAACCCGAAATCGGGGCGAATTTGTTCCACCCACTTCCGAACACGCTCGTCAGTCAGTTCTGGTTCAAAATCTTCATCAACAGGTAATCCAAGGAACATATCGTCCAGAACTGCTTCCGATTCATCAAATTCATATTCGTCAATCGGAACCTTGCCGACCAAAACAGCCCCCTTGTCCATTAATTCGTTTGCCAATAATCCAATATGATTGACAAAGGTTGACGAATAAGTAATATGATCGCCTAATCCAAAAATGGCCAGTGTTTTTCCTTCATAAGTAGTTTTTGCAATTTCGGGCAAAAATTCGGCCCAATCGAGATTGGAATAGGTGGAATGCCAGGTTTCCCTTCCTACAGTAGAAATTCCGAAAATTATTTTGTCGTATTTTTCGAGGTCGGCAACTGTTGCATCTTTTACCGGAACCATTACAACTTTATCCTCACCAATAGCTTTTTTAATTTTGTTGGCCACCCGGTTTACTGCACCGTCGAGTGGGCCAAAGAAAATCGCAATTTTACTCATTTTTGTACGGTTTAATTTTTTAATTTATTGATCTTCCTGTTCATTTAATCCACTTCGAACGTATTCTCCAAGAATAGAAAGGCTCGAAGCGCTTTTTAACACCTGATGTATGGCACGGTCGTAGTTTTCCGGTTTTTCCCACTCAATATCCACATGAATTGTATATTCGTTTGGCTTACCAATAATGGGAATCGATTGTATTTTATTCAAGTTAATTCTGTTTTCTGCAAAAATATTGAGAACCCTGGCCAGAGCACCATAAAAATGTCCAACTTCAAAACAAATGGACGCTTTGTTGGTCCCTTCTGTTGGGTTTCCATGTTTTGAAAGAATTAAAAATCGGGTATAATTCTTTTTACTGGTTTCAATTCCTTTCTCCAGCACCTGCAATCCATAAAGTTCGGCAGAACGTAAATTACTTATTGCCGCAGCATAATTGATCTTCTCTGTGCTTATTAGTTTAGCTACTTTTGCATTATCACCCAATTCCTTTCGTTCAGCCTTTGGGAAATATTTTTCAAGATATTCGTTACACTGCATAAAAGAAACCGGGTGTGAATAGATTTCTTTGATGTCTTTCGTTTTCACTCCCGGGAGAACCATCAAATTCATTTGAATATGAACATAAACCTCACCGATAATCCGGAGATGATAATCACGAATTAATGCATAATTCTGCAACAGACTTCCGGCAATTGAATTTTCAATAGCCATAACAGCGATATCTGCGTTATCGGTATCAACAAGCTCGCAAACATTCTGAAATGACCGACATTCGATCACTTCAATTTCTTCGTTACTAAAATATTTTCTTGCTGCATCTTCATGAAATGATCCTGCAATTCCTTGTATTGCTATTCGCTTCATTTAAGTTTTTTAAGTGAGACCAAAGATACAAATTATGCCCAAAGATTTCAGACCTGTTGAACATTCGTAAAACAAAATAACATTTACAACTGATAATGTTCATCATTTAGTAAGAATTCGTCGCGGTGTGTTTCTAAAATCTGCATACATTTCTGAATATTGGTCGGACGAAGAACAATTACTGCCGAGTTGTTATCCATTGAAAAAGCATACATGTATTCAATAAATGAGCCCCCTTCGTTTAATACTTTCAGGAGGCGTGTCAGACTTCCCGGGGTATTGGGAGTTTTTGCCAGAATAACCTCGGTAGTTTGTACTGAAAATGCATTTTCCTTTAACACTTCACGGGCCTTATCGGGATCGGAAACAACAAGACGAAGGATTCCAAAATCAGAAGTATCGGCAATGGTAAATGCAGAAATATTAATACCTGCATTACCCAAAATCTCGGTTACTTCACCTAATCTACCCGATTTATTTTCCAGAAATACGGAAACTTGTTTTATAATCATGCCGTCAGATTTTACGATTATCAATTACACGCTTGGCCTTTCCTGCAGTACGTTCAATGGTTTTGGGTTCAACCAGTTTAACATCTACCGAAATTCCAAGTGTACTTTGAATGTTATTTTTTATTTTCCTTCTCAGAGCTTCCAAAACTCTTACTTCGTCAGAGAAAAACTGTTCCTGAACTTCCACCATTAGTTTTAGTATGTCCAGTGTTCCTTCACGTTCTACAATTAACAGATAATGTGGTTCGGTCTCGCTCATTTCAAGCAACACACTTTCAATTTGCGACGGGAAAACATTCACTCCCCGAATGATAAGCATATCATCGCTGCGGCCCATACATTTTTCCATACGAACCAATGTACGCCCACATTCGCATTTATCGTAGATCAACCGCGTTAAATCGCGGGTACGATAGCGAATTATCGGAATCCCTTCTTTGGTAATCGTACTAAAAACCAATTCCCCAATTTGACCAGGAGCAACCGGTTCCAACGTTTCCGGATCGATAATCTCCGGAATAAAATGGTCTTCATTTACGTGCATCCCTGCCTGATGGGCACATTCACATGAAACGCCCGGGCCAACAATTTCGCTTAATCCGTAAATATCGATGGCTTTTATTTTAAGTTTAGCCTCAATTTCTTTCCGCATATTTTCGCTCCACGGCTCTGCGCCAAAAATCCCAACCCGAAGTTTTAAACTCTCAGGATCAATTCCCATTTCCTGAAGTGCCTCAGCTAAATACAATGCATAAGACGGTGTGCAGGCAATTACAGAAGAGCCGAAATCCTGCATCAACTGAATTTGCTTTTGTGTGTTGCCCCCCGAAATAGGGATTACGGTTGCCCCAAGGTTTTCGGTTCCGTAATGCAATCCCAATCCGCCGGTAAATAGCCCGTAACCATAGGCCACCTGAACAATATCATTTTTATGAACTCCTGCCATGCAAAGCGAACGCGTTACCACTTCCGCCCACATCTGCAAATCGTTTCGGGTGTATCCAACAACCGTTGGTTTTCCGGTTGTTCCTGAACTGGCGTGTAGCCGAACAATTTCACTCATCGGAACGGTAAACATTCCAAAAGGGTAATTATCCCGTAAATCTGTTTTTATTGTAAACGGAAGTTTTACCAGATCATCAACGTTTTTAATATCACCGGGAACTAATCCCTTTTCCTGCATCTTCGCCCTGTAACTGGGGATGTTGTGATAAACGCGTTGTACTGTTTTTACAAGTCTCTCCGATTGAATGGCTGCCATTTCATCACGCGAAGCACATTCAATTTTTTCATTCCATATCATTCAAAAAGGTTGTTTAAAAATTGGTTTTATTTTTGGTTTATTTTTTTTAAATGCCATAAACAATTTCATCAGGCAATACCGAGATTTCATGAGTTTCGAGCCGCCTTAACGCTTCAAGAACATCAGGAACTTCCAATAACAGAATTGCCATTTTATTTTCAGAAATAACACGGCTATATGCACTTTCAATATGAATTCCTGACCTTGAAATTTTTATTAGCAACTCATCCAGCCCACCGGTTTCATCTTTCATCTCCAAAGCTATTACTTCCTTTAACACCACAGAATTTCCAGCTTCGGTTAACACCTTGTATGCTTTTTCAGGCTGATCAACCAACAGATTAAGCACTCCCCAGCCATGATAAATATTGTTTAGCAACAAAGAACGAATGTTAATATTTTCCTTCTTCAGATTACGTGTAATTTCCTCGAAGTGAGTGATTTTATTTTCTAAAAAAATAGAAAGCTCCAAAGCCATGTTTTCAAATTTATTAATGTTAAAAGGCCGTCATTTTCAATCCGACAGCCTTAAAAATCATGATTCAGTAAAGTTAAAAACTTTCTCTAAAATTTATAAGCAACAGAAACCATGTTTCTGAAGTTGGTAACATTTTCAGTATTTTTAACTTTTGCTTTATCGTTAAAATCGTTGTTTCCATAAGCAACTGTTGTGGTGCTAATTTCCCATCCGAGATCAAAGTTTTTGTAGGAATAAATCAATTGCGGAGATACTTTAAACATCATGTCTGCATCGGTCGTAAATCCGTAAATTTGGCCAACTATATTTTCGGAGGTTCCTAAATTCTTAAGATAACCAACATACAATCCAAATTTCCACGCGCTTCCATAGGTAAAATTCACCCAGTTATACACATGGTTAAACGGAGTATAAGTTTCATGACCTGTTTCTGAATTAACTGTTGCCACTGCATAACCACTGGGCAACAGACTTTCACAAACATTTTGTCCAAACATCGATTTTGCTTTCAGTTCAAATTTATTACTCGTGTATTTCAGGTAAGCAAGTGCAGCAAAAGTATTCAGTTTTTCGTTGGTTTTAAAAGTTCCCTGCGAGCCATGAGTGTAGGTTCTTGGCATAATCGATTTATAGTCGATTCCTGCACCAATCACCCAATTTTGATTATAGAACTGAAGTTGTGCATGAAGATTGGGAATAACTGCATCGCGCTGATAGTGGTAGGTTTTGCCCTCAGGCCCATTATTGCTATAGTCGAACTGGTAAACTGCAGCCAAAATAATATCCAGATTATCCGCAAGTGTGTGAGTAAAACGAAGCTGAGGACTCCGGTTAAAAACCTGAAACGGCAACCCTGTGTTCTCATTTAAGGTTGATGGATATACTTTTTCGATAAAGGTAGGGTGCCAGAATCGTCCAAATAAAAGTTTCGAATTTGGCCAATCAAAAAGGGTGTAGGCATGCCGTAACCGAATTGTTGGCGTGTATGCGCCACCCGTAAAATCAAATTCCATGTATGCGCTTATTTTTATCTTCCCCATTTCCAGGCCGGTAAACCGGGTTCCAATCCGTGAAAAAGTATTAAGAAGCTGCGCACTACCAACGGCATTAATATCTTCACCGTTTTCATCATAAACCGGTTGTAATGGAAAAAAATCGAGCAAATGATCGCAGGCATCAACGTTTCGGCGCGAATCATAAATAAAATCGTTACGCACAAATCCGGTAAAATCCATTTTTAGGCCTTTTGCAGAAACAAATCCTTCTGCAAGGCTACCCATCCACAAAAGAATAAATAGAAATGAAATTATTGCCTTCATAGTTTATTAGTTGACTTCTCTTTTTTTAATGTCAGGATTGAAATCAATAAAATTGCAATCTTAACATATCAAAATTAATACAATACTGCTGAATCTACTTTTCAAAATGATTGTTCAAGAGCATAGTTTCACTATTTATTCTGATTTTAAATAGTAGTGAAAAATAAAATCCTTTACCCAAATTTGTAACAGTTGTTACAAAATTTCAATATGAATAAAATAAACTTTGTGACTTAAAATAACCAAATCGTTATGCTGAAAAAACTATTACCTCCGTTAAAATGGAGACTTCCGGTGATGGTAATAACAAGTTTACTGGTTGGATTATTGCTGTTTACAATGTATGTTTCAAAAGCATACTCGTATTTATCAGACAACCCGAAAACCTGCACCAACTGTCACATCATGTCACCGCAATATGCAACATGGAACCACAGTTCGCATCGCGAGGTAGCCAATTGCAATGATTGCCATGTTCCCCATAACAATGTTTTCAACAAATACTATTTCAAGGCAAAGGATGGAATGCGGCACGCTACCATTTTTACACTTCGACGTGAACCTCAGGTTATTTTTATTCACGAGGCGGGTGCCGAGGTAGTGCACAACAACTGCATTCGTTGTCATTCAAAGCTTTTAAACGATCCAAAACTTGCCTCCAGTGTTGAAGCGCTCCAGGCACATCGGGAAGATCGTAAATGTTGGGAGTGCCATCGTGAAGTTCCACACGGACGGGTAAACAGTCTGTCCAGCGTTCCAAACGCAAAAGTTCCGCTACCAGAAAGCCCGGTTCCCCAATGGATTAAAAACTACATCAAAAACAATTAATACGAATATCGATGAACTCAAAATTAAAAATCACAGAAAAAAAGCCCTGGTTGGCATGGGTTTTATTCACAGCTACGGTTGTGGCTGTTTTTATGCTAGGACTGCTAGCTGCTTCAATTGTAGAACGCAGGACAGAAGCCGCTTACGTGAATGTTCCTAAAAATAAGATTGAACCTTTTGAACCCCGCAACGAAGTTTGGGGAGAAAACTACCCGCGTGAATTTCAATCGTACTACGGAACTGCCGATACAACGTTCAGAAGCAAATACAACGGCAACACAACGATTGATATGCTGGAGGTTGATCCAAGATTGGTTTTGCTTTGGGCCGGTTATGGTTTTTCTAAAGATTATAAACAGGGAAGAGGTCATTTTTATTCGGTAACCGATGTACAAAGAACCTTACGTACGGGAGCCCCGAAATCGCCGAAAGATGGTCCGATGCCATCTACGTGTATGACTTGCAAAAGCCCGGATGTACCAAGATTAATGAATCAGAAAGGAGTAGTTCAGTTTTACACCGGAAAATGGGCAGAACTAGGACCTGAAGTTGTCAATCCGATTGGCTGTGCCGATTGTCACGAACCGGAAACAATGAATCTCACGGTTACACGCCCCGCATTGATTGAAGCTTTTGAAAGAATGGGAAAAGACATAAAAAAAGTTAGCCACCAGGAAATGAGAAGCCTGGTTTGCGCCCAATGCCATGTGGAATACTATTTTGATAAAACGGTGGCAGAAGGTGCCAATTATCTGAAATTTCCATGGGACAACGGATTCTCGGCAGAAGCAATGGAAGAATATTATGATAATATTGAATTTAGTGACTGGACACATGAGTTAAGCAAAGCACCAATGCTGAAAGCCCAACATCCGGGTTACGAAATTTACATGACCGGGATTCATGCTCAACGGGGAGTTTCGTGTGCCGACTGCCACATGCCTTATAAAAGTGAAGGCGGACAAAAATTTACAGACCACAAAATGCAATCGCCGCTAAACAACGTTGCCAATTCATGCCAGGTTTGTCACCGCGAAGAAGCTTCAACATTAATGTTAAATGTTTATGAACGTCAGGATAAAATAATTGAAAACCGCGATAAACTGGAAGAACTGATAGTACGCGCCCATTTAGAGGCGAAAAAAGCCTGGGAGCTGGGAGCCACAGATGACCAAATGAAGAATATTTTGCAAGGTATTCGTCATGCTCAGTGGCGTTGGGACTATGCAGCAGCAAGCCATGGAGCATCATTCCATTCACCGGTTGAAGTTGGACGGGTAATTTCTACAGGAATTACCATAGCACAGGAAACCCGGATTGAGCTGGCACGCTTACTGGCAAAGCTCGGTTTCAATGAAGAACTTCCTTACCCTGACATTAGTACCAAAGCCAAAGCTCAGGAATTTATCGGGCTCGACATGAAAAAATTAAACGCCGAAAAGCAGGAGTTTCTAAACACTGTTGTTCCTGAATGGATGAAAGAAGCCAAAGAAAGAGAAGCAACTTATGTGAAAACAAAAACTGTAGAATAACCCTTCAAAATAATACCCGATGAAAAAGTTCATAACAGCTATTTTAATGATAGCCGGAACAGTTATTACCTATACTTCAACTGCACAATTCTCTTTATCCGGAGAATTCAGGCCAAGAACAGAATTCAGCCACGGCTACAAATCGCTCGCCAACGAAGATCAGGACTGGTCAACAGCAACGGCTCAACGTTCGAGATTAAATTTTCTCTATTCGAATGATTTTATAAAAACAAAACTGGTTTTACAAGACGTTCGTTATTGGGGTAGCCAGCCTCAACTTGTAAATAACGAGGATTATGCAACATCGGTACACGAAGCATGGGCCGACGTATTACTGGCAAAAAACTTTTCAGTAAAAGCAGGGCGACAGGAACTGGTGTATGACGACCATCGAATTTTTGGAAACGTGGGTTGGGCCCACCAGGCACGCTCGCATGATATTGCAGTGTTTAAATACGAACATAATTTTAAAATTCATTTTGGAATTGCCCACCACGAAAACAGCAATACAACCAACAATATTTACGACGGGCCGGATGCATACAAAGACCTGCAATTTATTTGGTTTAATAAAGCTTGGGAGAAAAGCGCATTAAGCCTGCTCTTTTTAAACAATGGAGTACCCGTTTACGAACAAGAGAAACAAGTAACCAAATATGGTCAAACGACCGGTGCTCATTACACAACAAAAATTGGAACAGCTGGTCTGACTGCAAACCTGTATTATCAATCAGGAAAACACTCCAGTGGAAAAGATATCAGCGCTCTTAATTTTCTTATTGAAGCAAACCTGAAGAACGGAATTTCTGCTGGGTACGAATATCTTTCAGGAAATTCGTATGATAAAACCAATAAAGTTTATGCATTTACGCCATTGTACGGAACAAACCACAAATTCAACGGTTTCATGGATTACTTTTATGTTGGAAACCACATTAATTCGGTTGGATTAAACGATGCTTATCTTAAATACAAACACTCGGTTAAAAAAATTGGGTTTAATGCCGACTTACACTACTTCGCTTCAGCCGGAAAAATTTCTGAAGATGCTAAAAACTATTTGGGAACAGAACTTGATTTGACTTTCTCATACCAGATTCATGAAATGACAAGTATTTCAGCAGGATGGTCAACGATGTTTGCCGGCGAAAGTATGGAAATTTTAAAAGAAGGAAGTAAGAATGCAGGAAATCACTGGGCTTATATTATGTTGTCGGTAACTCCCACATTTATCAAGTAATTTTTTGTTATTTGCAGTTCAATCGAAAATCAATTCTTACAAAACCGGGTAAATAAATCTTGAAGAAGTGTGAAAATCATCTTTTCGGAGAAGAATTTCTCAAATGAAAGAAATGATCTATAATGAAAAAGAACCGGCTCATTAAAATATCAAAAAAGCTCCACAAATGGCCTGCAATTATTATCTCTTTATTTGCGGTATTGTTTGCATTGTCGGGGATTGTAATGAATCATCGGAACACATTTTCTTCTTTTGATGTTTCAAGGAAATTATTACCTGCAAGTTATACTTACAAGAACTGGAATTTGGCAGCAGTGCGCGGTTCTGAGAAACTTGATAATGAATCGGTCCTGATTTACGGAAATATTGGAATCTGGGAAACCAGTAATAATTTTCAATCTTTTTCCGATTTTAATCAGGGCTTTCCGAAAGGAATTGACAACCGGAAAATTTATTCGGTAAAGAAACTCGGGAATAACATTTTTGCAGGAACCCAACTTGGACTTTACAAACGGGAATCGGAAAAAGGCGACTGGCAAAAGATTCAACTTCCGGTTCGTGAAGATCGGATTGCAGACCTTGGAATAAAGCAAGATACGCTTTTGATTTTAACACGAAACTTCCTCCTAAAAACTACCGACGGAACAGCTTTTAAAACCGTTCAACTTCCGCCACCTATTGGCTACGTGCGCAAAATAGGGCTATTTGAAACCTTCTGGCAACTGCATAGTGGAGAACTTTGGGGATTGCCGGGAAAACTGATTGTGGATTTACTCGGAATTGTAACAATTTTCCTTGCCCTAACCGGACTTCTGCATTTCTTTTTCCCAAAAATGATAAAAAAAAGGAAATCGAAAGGCAGGGAAGTTGCCTCATTCGTTTCAGTAAAAAAGAAAAATCTGCATTGGCACAATGTAGTTGGCTACATTTTTGCTTTGTTCCTGGTTATAAACACCTTTTCGGGAATGCATTTGCGCCCACCTCTTTTGATTGCCATTGCCAACAAACAAGTCGGAATTATTCCGGGAACACATCTTGATAATCCAAATCCGTGGTTCGATAAATTACGCCGTGTAATCTGGGATGAAAACTCAAAAAAGTACATTTTTTCCACGAATGATGGTTTTTTCTTTGCAGATGAAACGCTAACAAGAACCTTAGAACCAGCCTTTTCACAACCTCCTGTGAGTGTAATGGGATGCAATGTTTTAAAACCGGTTGACAAGAATATTTTGCTGGTTGGCTCTTTTAGTGGTATGTATTTATGGAATTTCGAAAATGGAGCAATCGCTGATTTTTTTACGGGGCAACCCTACCAAAAACCTGAAGGCATGCAAAGTCCGATAGGAACAAATATGGCAACAGGCTTTGTTGAAGGAATGAATTCAGCATTTTGGTTCGACTATAACCATGGGGTTCAAAGGATGGCATCCGCCAGTTGGCGGATGCCATCCTTAAACTTCTCTGAAATGCCAGACGAAATTATTAAGGCATCACCCATGTCGCTTTGGAATGCAGCCCTGGAAATCCACACCGGAAGAATCTTTGAAAATGTGCTTGGTCCGTTTTATATTCTTTATGTTCCGCTAGCTGGAATTTGCATTCTGCTTGTGCTTATCAGTGGTTTTATCCTTTGGTGGAAATTATTCAGAAAAAGGTAATCATTTCTCTCTCATTTTATCGCCAATCAAATGTGATTCACCATAATGCCCTTTTCGATAATATAATTAGCAAAATTTGCCGCTTCCTTCAAATACACATCTCCTGTAACCGTATCAAAACGGTGTTGCCACTGGCCCAATTATTCGCCCCTACTCTTCTTCTAATAATCTTATTTTCTCAGTTTTTTCTTTACGCTATTATTTTTCAAAATAATGAACGATGTTACTTCCTGCCATAAAATCCAAATATTGGTTTTCAGTTCAAGTAGCATTATTGTTTTTCTGATTCATCCCTCAAACCACCTGATTTCGGCACTTTGGCACCGCTCATTTTTGAAAGCCTTTAAACATAAAAAGTAAAACTCTAAACAGATAGGATATACCTACCGCTATATTTTAACAAACACCTTATTCTTAAAAAGCCAGTAACAAATGTACCATAACGCTGCCCACACACCAAGGCTTGTTATCAAAGCCACCATCTGCTCTCCACTCCATGAAAACAACAATTTGCTAAATGGATCGACAACTTTTCCGATCAGGGTTGCTCCCCCGATATGAAAGAAAATATAAATGAAAATGCTGTTCATCCCGACGATTATAAAGAATTTAGATCCTTTCAGAAATAGCTTTTTTACATCAATCAGCCAGTAACTGAAAGCAAGAGCCAGAATTGTCCAGCCTCCGCTGGCAAACACGAATGAAGAGGTGGCTATTGTTTTGATGATTGGCGTAATGTCCAATAAATCAAGACCAAAACCAATCGCCAGGGCGACTATAGCCCAAACCACCATTTGCTGAATCTTCTTTTGAGCTGGTTTGTCACTCATTAGCAACTTACCACACAGCACTCCCCAGATTGTATGAGCGGATGTTGCGACAAAATTCAAGGTAGCATATGAGCTTGACTTCTCTACCCCTTCAATCTTATTATTAAACCAGGCCCCCAGGTTTTCATGATTTACCCATGGATTATTAAACCCTTCAACAGGGAAAAAACGGTAGGCAAGGTCGATAAGCAATAAAATTACCAGTGTAAAAATGAGTTGAAACTTAAAACTTTTGTTCCGGATCAGAAAAGCTGCGAGGTAAGTAAACGACAATTGCGCCAACACATTCTGAAGCTTCAATACAAACTGTCCGTTATAACGCATAAAGTACAATGCCCATCCAAAAAATAAAAGAAGGAATGCTCTTTTTACTGCATGGAGGGTAATCTGTCTGGTTGTTTGTCCTTTTTTCAAACGATTGGCAACAGCAAAAGGTATTGAGACTCCGACAATGAACATAAAGAATGGCTGAATCAAGTCCCAGAAATGAAGTCCATGCCATTCGTGATGACTTAACTGGATACTAAAAAAATGTACAATGCGGTTATCAAATCCTGTTAAATTTCCAAAAACCGAAGCCGCCTCACCAGCGAGTAGAAACATGGTAAAACCGCGAAAAAAATCGACAGAGGTAATCCTACCCGGAAGGACAGGGCTAGTTGCAAAATTGTTTGTATTCATATTTCAAAATTTTACTAATAACAACTTTTCTTAAAAAATTTGTATGTATGCAAAGATGTGTGAACCCGGCACTATCCAAACTACATTTATTAACGAGGGTAATCGTCTAATTCACAGTGGAGTTATTTAGAATATTTCAATTATTCTTTTAGGGGTTCTTTTGGATCGCCTGAACGCCTCCACCATGAAGCCAGTGCAGAACTGGTTATTGCACTCCATGGACCAAATACCGCTGAAGCCAATGCAGCTTTAGCATCGTTTAATACATTGAACGCTAAACCGGTGGCCATTCCTCCATTCTGTATGCCAACTTCAAGAGCAATAGTCCTGCAATCGCGACGATTTAACCCAAATATGCGGGCCAGATTATATCCTAAAAAATAGCCAATTGCATTATGGCAGGCAGAAGCAGCAAATAAGGTAAGTCCGATCTTTAACAAATCATCACGTGAAATAGCAATAGTAATTGCGATGATAAAACATATTGACAGCATGGCTATTCCCGGCAATATTTTTTCAGCAATTTTTAAAATTCTGGGGAAATACCGGTTAATTAACAAACCAATTACCAATGGAATAATGATCATTTTCAGAATTGATCCCATCATCGATAAGAAATCGATTGGAATATAAGTACCTGCCAACAACATCATAGCCAGCGGGGTCATTACGATGGAAGCAATGGTTGAGCAGGCTGTCATCGTAATGGATAAGGGGACGTTGGCCCTGGCCAAATAAGCAATTACATTTGAAGTTACACCTCCGGGGCAGGAACCAACAAGGATTAAGCCGATAGTCAAATCCGTATCTAAACCGAATGAACGGGCACAAATAAATCCTACCAGCGGCATTATCGTAAATTGCAAAGCCATTCCTATCAGTATAGCCTTGGGCATTTTAAACACCCTTTTAAAATCTTCAAAATTTAAAGTCATCCCCATTCCCAGCAATGTAATCTGTACAAGAGGAACAATTGCAGAAGAGAGTTCAAATTTACCCCAGGAGACAAAAATTGAGGGAAATGTAATAGCCATACAACCAAAAGCAAATACGACAAAAGTAAAACCAAGTCCTTTTGCCCATTTTCCCCAGTATGAATACACGGCACAAGCCAAAAATACAACTGTTAATAAAATACCCCAGATTGGATTCATTAAATATTGTTTTTATGTAGTTGAAAAGAAACAGCAAATATCAAGAGATAAAAGAACTGATTTGTATTTGCTGTTTCTGCTATTTTAATTACCGTTTTTATTGTTCCAGAATGCCCATACGAACAAGGTGACTTCTCATAATTTCAATCTCCTCGTCAGTTGCACGAACCAGCGGCAAACGGGGTGGTCCAACTTTAAGTCCGCAAAGATTTAAAGCAGCTTTCCATAATGGAATTCCATTAATACGATCGTTGCTGCCAAATGCTTTAAAGAATGGATCTAATTCCATATGTATTTTTCGTGCACCTAGTAAATCACCGGCTAAAAAGCTTTCGATCATTTCACGGATTTTGTGCCCAACTACATGAGAAGCCCCGCTAACTACACCAGCAGCTCCCTGAATCATGCCACATAATACCATAATATCATCACCATTGTAAATGGTAAATCCTTCCGGAGTTACGCGGGCAAATTCGGTCATTTGTGTAGGATTAATACCGGCTTCATCTTTAATTCCAACTATATTGGAAAAATCTTTTGCTAATCTTGCCACTGTTTCTTTTTCAACATTGGTTCCCGTAAAAATCGGAATATTGTACAGCATAACCGGTAAGGTGGTAGCTTTGGCAACTGAAGCAAAATGTTGGTAAATACCTTCCTGTGTTGTTCTGCAATAATAAGGGCCAACCACCATAATCGCATCGAATTCGAGCTCTTCAGCCTTTTTTGCCAGTAAAATAGCATCTCTGGTAGATCCGGCACAAGCTCCGGCTACAAGAGGCACACGTCCGGCTGCAGCTTCTTTTACAGCTTTAAACAGTTCAAAACGCTCTTCAACCGTCATTGCATTAAACTCGCCCGATGTTCCGGCTACTACCAACGAATCACAAAGCTTATTCTCAATAACATGATTTACCAAAGGCCCAACGGCATCGTAATCAACATCCTGATATTCGTCATCCTTAAAAGGCGTTGCCAGAGGAATAAGAATATGTCCTAATTTTTTTCCCAAAGATTCTTTTGAATCGCTATTCATTTCTTTTGTCATTTGTAATTATTTAAATAAGAGATTTATAATATTGATGATTATTAGTCTTGTAACAGATTTCCTTTCTCCAGTGCCTTACGTAATTGTTCAAACACCTCTGCTGAAGGTTCGAGAATTGGTTGTCGGGGGAACCCTGCATCACGACCAAGAATTTTAATAATTGCTTTCAACCGCCCGGGGAAAGACATGCCTGCAACAGATACCAGCTTCCAAACAGGATATAGCCGAGAATGAATTTCCTTTGCTTTCTTAATATTTCCGGACTGAACAGCTTCCCATTGTTCGACACAAAGCTCGGGAAATACAGTTAAAATTGCGGAAATTGCTCCAACCGTTCCAAGCAGATATGAACAAAACAACACATCGTCCTGTGCAGCAAAAACTTTCACGTTGCTATCACAAGACGCAATCATTGCATTTACAGCATGCAACCCTCCAACACTTTGCTTTATCCCAATAACATTTTTAATGGACGAAATTTTCTGCATTAAATCGGGAGTAATGGGATTTCTGTCTATAACATTATAAATAATGATAGGCAATTCTACAGCGTCCGACAAAGCCTGGTAATATGCAATATTTCCGGCATCGTCTGTTCCATGATAAAATGTAGGAGTAACCATAAGTCCGTCGGCACCCGCTTTTTTTGCTGCTAAACCTTTTTTAATTGCATCATTTGTTGAATTGCTGATAATACCGCAGATAATAGAGACGTTCTTATGATTTTCTTCCTTTAAAATGGTTATTCCACGTTCTATTTCTTCTACCGATAATAGTGCGCCTTCCCCGGTACTTCCTCCAAAGCTAAGCCCGTCAACCCTTGACTTTAGCATAAACTGAATCTCACTCCTTAGCGCTTTTTCATCTATAATTCCATCTTTTGTAAATGGTGTTATTAGCGGTGGAATTATTCCTTTAATGTCATCTCTTTTCATTTCCATACTTTAATTAATTTTATAATTCTATTCTAAAAAATTACACTTATGTTCACATCAGTTTTATATTTGCAAACCTTTTCCATTCAAAATCTGCTATACCATCATTTTTTCAGAAACCTAATTTTCATTGATGTCATTGAAAATAAATTGATATTGCCCTGACTCTATTTCGTAATTAACTTTGTTGTTTTCTACCCCCAAATAAGATACCCCGGGAGCCATCCCTGCATTATTATTCCCTTCTTCTACGTTGGCTGGATCTGCACATGGAAGACAGATCAACGCAGTTGTATTGGCCGGAATACTCACGGTCAGGACCACCTTTCCATTTTCTTTTACCCACGATGATTCCACAAGGCCTTTTATTGTTCGCGTTGAACCTTTTGCATAAGTCATATCATCGGGGATATACGGGTTTATGATAATTCTTTTGAAACCGGGATTTTCCGGATCGGGATTGATACCAAGCAGCGTTTTAAAAATCCACGGATTAGGCGCGCCTCCCAAACCACCATGATTATTTGTACCGGTTCCCTCCCAGGTTTCAGAAACAGTTGTTCTCCCTTTGGTCATGTCGCCCCAGCTCGGGTATGTTTTCTGTGTCAGAAGCTGGTATGCAATATCTGCCCTCCCGTAAACCGGCAAAGCTTCCATTACCCATTTTACACCATAAAAACCAGTAGTCAGGTGCACATCATGAGCTTCAATATCATCAATAAGATTTTTGACGACCGTACTTTGCGTATTTTCAGGAGCAATGCCAAGGAACAAAGGTGCTGCACTTTCGCACTGGGTATTCTCACCATATTTAAAGCCAATTCTTTTATTGGTTTGAAATACATTGTTAAATGCCTGGGCTATTTCTTCCGCCAGCTGTCCATACTTTTCTGCATCCTTTGTTTTTCCCAAAGCTTTTGCAGATTCAGCAACAACTTTTGCATCGTAGTAATAAAATGCAGTACTTATCAACAAAGGGCCTCCCCGTACTGCAACAGCCAGTGATTTCCAGTCGCCACTGCCATCACGGGGTTGTATATTTCCCGAAGATTTTGTTTGCAGATAATCCACATAACTTTTCATATTATCATAATGCCTGGCCAAAAGCTGCTTATCGCCGTAATACAAATAACTGTACCAGTTCATTATAACGTAAGCGCTGCTCCATGCCGGATAACTTTCCATGCTACCATTCCACGGAGAAATAATGGGAAGATTACCTGTTTCACCATCACGATGAAGTTCAAGATCTGCAAACCATTTGGCATAAAACTGAGAAGCATCAAAGTTGTAAATGGTACCTTCGGCCATAAGCATGGCATCAGCCCCCCACCCCAAACGCTCACCACGCTGAACACAATCTACCGGCAGCCCCTGCATTAAACTCCGGTGTGTCCAAAATGTGCAGTGGTAAATGTGGTTAACCAGTTCATTACTACATTCGAAATTTCCAATGGTAGGACAATCGCTGTTGGCTACGCATCCAATTACATCTTCCACTGCAGGTTTGCCGGGATAACCCGTTACCTCCAAATACTGAAATCCATGACTGGTGAAATGTGGCTCATAAACTTCTGTGGAACCTCCACCTTTCAGCACGTACGTATCTGTGTTTTTGGCATAGCCTAATGTTTCTATATTCAGTGTTCCATCTTCATTTATATTTTCCGCATGTCTCAATTGTATTTTTGTTCCCCGGTTTCCTTTACAAGATATTCTGGCCCAGCCTGCAAAATTCTGGCCCATATCAAACACAAAAACTCCGGGTTTTACTTCTTTTACCGATTTTGGTTCGATTGTTTCCACTACCGTGATGGAAGGCGCTAATTGC
Source organism: Draconibacterium sp. (assembly GCA_041393215.1). Classification (GTDB taxonomy): domain Bacteria; phylum Bacteroidota; class Bacteroidia; order Bacteroidales; family Prolixibacteraceae; genus Draconibacterium. The sequence goes on along the minus strand of JAWKKP010000032.1, from coordinate 8,542 downwards.
GCAACCAGCTTTCCGGCAGGAGCCTGTACTAAATTCGCATTTTTCCAGTCTGCATCATTAAATCCTTTTTTGTCCCATCCTTCCTGTTCCAATGTGGCATCATATTCTTCCCCATCGTAAATACAACTGTTAAGAACAGGTCCTGGTGAAGTTTTCCAGGATTGATCTGAAATAATCGTTGCAGTAGAACCGCCTTTGTAAGTAATTTCAACCTGAACAATTGCCTTGGGCGATCCCCACCACTGCATTCGCCAGTCCCAATACTTTTTCTGAGGATTAAACCACCCGTTTCCGAGCATAATACCGATGACATTGCTGCCTTTACCTAACGTATTGGTAATATCATAACTGTTGTATAAAACTTGTTTGGAATAATCCGTTTTCAACGGAACATGCTCCCGCGTTTTCCCAATCTTCGAACCGTTTATATAGAGCTCGTACAAGCCTAAACCGCAAACATGAATCTTTGCCGATTTCACCTGTTTATTCAAAACAACCTCTTTTCTCAGCAATGTTGACTGATAATCCGGCTCCATATCCTTTATCAGCTCCAAATCTGCCGTCTCATAATTTGTGCCCCACCTTACAACCGGTTCTTTTAAAGGCCCACGGCCAATCCAATGTGCCTTCCAATCTTTTTGATCCATAAATGCAGTGGCAAAATGTGCCCGAGTGGTGTATTTTCCGGGTTTATCATCTTTATCCCAAACCCTTACCTTCCAATAATAATCAGAACTGCTCTTTAGCAGCTTACCGGCATATTTTACATAAGAAGATTCGGAAGAATCAATCTTCTCACTGTTCCACATCAAATTCCCTTCGCTATCCGTTACTATTATTTGGTAAGCTGTTTGTTTCTGGCCCCTTTCTTTCGACTCAAGAACCCATCCAAAACCAGGAAATTGACGATCCAGACTTTGCAAGTCGCTAAGATTCTCGCACCGTAGATTATTTATTTTTAGCAGATTGGATTCACCGGCCAAAACAGAATTGGAGATTAGAAGCAAACCATTAACTACCGATATAAACAAGGCTATGTTTGTACAAAACCATTTATTCAGGTTATATTTTTTCATTATTCGTTTTTCCTAGAGTTACCGAAGCTGATTCGTAAAAACTTGCTATTACCGTTTATCCCCTCAGTCTGACACAGAATGAAAATCATGACTGTCGTTTCAATTTTGAAACTTGTTACAATAATTGAATGATATTAAATATTCTTCGCCAAAGCGCTTAAATTCCATTCCGGACGCTCCCAGTAACTGGTAACCCACAACAAATCAGAAAAATAAGAACTCTGATTTTCCTTTCTAAACCGGATTAAATCGTTAAGTGCTTTTTGTGCCTCTCCCAGCTGGTTTTCAGGCACATCACGATTACCATTAAAAAGAGTGGCAAGCTTAATTGTAAGTTTTGCATGTTCCAGTCCTGTTTGCAAAAATCCAATTCGTTCTGCATATTCAGTAAGCGAATCCCTGCGTGCGACCTGCATTGCGCGATCCAGTATTTGTGCACCCTTGTCCAATACGTCCAAAGGAAAGGCTTTATGTACCTTCTGCGGATACGAGCGATAACGTTTGGGATCGACGAACAGATCGACAAAATGAAGCACATTTTTAAAAGCATAATCTTCCCAGAATTCGAAATACTGTTTCACTTCACCGGCTGCCGGTCCGAAAGCGGAATAGTACTCATTTCTGATATTGTCTAAATTGAGTTCGGGATTACTAAGAAGCCGCATGTGCATGTATAACCTCGGGCCATGAACCGCCCACTGGCCGGTAAGAGAATCAAAAACCGCACCCTCTGTTCCATTTTTATAAACGAACTGGAAAAAATCGCCTGACTGCTTGGTTTCAAAATGAGGCATCACATATCCATCATGTAAATAGTTGGGACGATAACTTATTCTCATACCCGTTTTTTTCCAACCGATGTACTGATCGCTTATCCAATCATAAGCCTCATCGGGCATTGGAAAATATCGAAGATACGGATCCTGCCACTGAACAAACTCGGCATAAATATTTTTGTTAAGATGAATTTCTTTTACCGGTGCGGGAAATCCATTTTCGTAGATAAATGAACCAGAGACAAGAACATCAGGATTTCGTTTACGGGCTTTCTCCTGGATGACTTTCCAGAACCGTGCATACCGATCGGATGTAGCCCCTCCGAAAACCTCTTTTGCACGAGGATCTGCTCCATAAACATACTTCGCAAACCACGGCGGGTTTTCAGGTTGAGGACCATCCCAGGACAGGCATTTTTCGCAAATACAACGCCCAGGCATGTCAACAGGCCCCAGCAAAAGGCAACTTTTACCATCCCATTGCTGAACGATAAAATCCTGCAATTCTTCGTTGGTTACACAAATATCAACATGCTCAGCCTCCGGATCCAAATCCCCCCTGACACCATCTCTTCTTAAAGCAAACCATTCGGGATGCTCCTTTCCATACCTTTTCCACCATCCGCTAAAAGCATGGCCCGATGGCGGTTTAGCATCCAGTCCACCCATGCGATGACGGCGAAGAAAAGCTTCCAAATCTTTTGCATAACTTAATGAAACATCCGGTGAGAATCCAAATTGAATGTCTTCCTCTTCCATTTTACGACCATGAAGAATGCTTTGCATAGGTCCCCAATAAAATCCACGATACTGAAAAGAAGGGCTATGAAGCAGATTAATGGATGAAATTGCAACAGTATCTGTTTTCGGAACATAGGTACCAAGTTCTCCGGGCCAAAGCCAGCGTACGTTCAACACACGTTCCAAAAACTCATACACTCCAAACAAGGTTCCTGCATTCGGGTTATGCTGATTCAACGGGTATCCATCATCTTCATAACCGGCAATAAACAAATCGTTACCTACCGAACGCATTATAAAAGCTTCCCGTGGCAAGCGCTCTACATCAATTCCCTGACTGGCGCAAGATTTTGTTTTACCGACATATACTTTTGTATGGACATCTTCTGGTTCTGCAGATTCAGATATGGTTTCTAACCGCACTCCTGTTGCTTTCTCAACAAACCTCACCAATTCTGCTGAAGCATACAGGGCTGTTTTTGATGCATTATCTGCAACGATTACAACTGCCTGCGCTTCTCCATTCTTCACAAGGGAAACCTCTCCTTCAAAAGGACGAGGTTCCGATTGTGAAACATGAGCTGTATCTTGAGGAGATTTCTTCTCTGAAGTCTGACAACCGACAATTGGTGCAATACTGCCAACTATACCGGCTGCCGCTACTTGCTTTATAAAATTCCTTCTGTTATCCATTTTAGTTTAATAAGTTGTTAAGTCGATCATTAAATTGGTTATAAAGTTCTGGTAAAAAGGATCTTTTAATGCATCTACTCAAATTTATTTTCGGCAAGGACTTCAATTCCCATTCTCCCATCTCCTTTAAAAATGGCGTAGATTTTTCCCTGAGAATCTACCGCGGCATTAATAATTTCACGTTTTTTATCCGATAGGCGTATGGTACAAACATATTCTCCGCTATTATTAAATTTTGCAATACAAAAAGCTCTGTCTTCCACCTTACTCTCTTCAAACGTTCCTTCAAATCCCTTAATGCTTCGAACCATTAAATACACATTCCCATTTTTATCGCTGCAAATGGCGTGTATAAATGAAGTTCCTTCTGTATGAACCTGAGGTTTAAAAGAAAACAGATAGTTACCTTCAATTGTAAATTTTTGAACGGTGCCGTGATAATCAGAAATAAAAACACCATCATTCTGATCAATTGCCAGCCCGTGAGGAGTTGTAAGTTTATCGGCATTCGGGCTTTTTTGCCCCAGAGCTTTTACATACTCTCCCGAGCGGTTATAAAGGTTTACGCGGTTGTTTGCCACATCAGTCACAAGTACTCTGTCTTTGCTGTCAATGGCAAGCCCATGAGGCCAGTTTATTTGACCGGGGCCTGAACCTTCATCGGCAAAGCTTCTAACAAAATCTCCTTTTGAATCGAAAACCTGAACCCGGTGTTTCCCGGATTTTTGATCGGTTACTATAATATTTGACTGCGAGTCCATCGACACATCGCGAGGTTTATTAAAGTAGCCCTCTTCGTTTCCCGGTCCTTTTCCAATGTCTGAAAGATACTTCCCTTTCGGGGTAAAACGCATAACACGCGAAGCATCCATATCGGCAATCAACAAGTTTCCGTCCTTGTCGACATGAATACTGTGAGGCTCACGAAAAATATTGGGCTTTTCTAAAGATTCCCCCCATTGCCATAATGTTTTATATTCTGCCTTCACCTGGCCTTCTGCATCAGGTTCAGATGATTTTATTTTTGAATTTGCAGTGAGAACACAGGAAAAAACAAGAATTCCAATGTATAATACAGAACGCCATCTACCCCACAAACAAAACTTACTTTTAAGCACTGTATCCATAACAAAATAATTTACTGAGCTAAAACTTCAACACCTATTTTATCCTTATCATTGTAAAGGACATATATTTTACCATAATCATCGACAGCCAAACGAAGAGCATTACGATCAACTTCGGACAATTGAATGTTTGCAACGAAATCGCCATTGTTGTTAAATTTCATAATATGAACCGGATTCCCATCCTCATCTTTAGCAACATTATATTCTCCATCGAACTTCTGGCTACCTTTCACAATTACATAAACATTGTCGTAAATATCACTGGCAATATCGTAGAAATAGATTTGTCCTTCAGGTGGATTTGGGTACAAAAAATCGATAATTAAATTTCCTTCATCCGAAAATTTCTGACAGGGACCGAAGTAACTGGCAACAAATACATCGTTGTTCGAATCGGTTGCAATACCATAAGGAACATTTAATTCTCCGGGGAAAGCTCCTTTGTTACCAAGAGTCCTTATAAACTTCCCGGATTGATCGAATACGCTAATCCGCATATTATCAATATCAGATACATAAAGCTGATGTTTGGAGTTGAAAGCTATTCCTCTGACAGTCATAATTTTCCCATCAGTATTTCCTTTAGGTGCAAAATCGCGTAAATAAGTCCCTTCATCGGTAAACGCCTTTATACGACCAACGCTTTCGCTTCTATCGGTTGCATAAACTGTCTCATCTAAATAATTAATAGCCAAACTACTAGCACCTGAAATACTTTTATCTGCATCGAATGCTAAGCCACCAAACTCATTAATAAATTTTCCGTCATTCGAAAAACGTTTAATTCTATTATCTGCTATTAAAATATTTCCATTCTTTTCCAGTACAATATCTGTTGGGTCATTTAGATGTTCTAATTTGCTTTTTTGCTCACTCCAATCTGCCATGGTTTTATAAACAGGTCTTTCTCCGTTTATTAACACTGTTGCCCTAACTGTTTTATTATTGGTTGTAAATACTTTTGCTTCAATACTTATTTCAGATAAGCCAGTAATCTTTTTGGGAGCTGTATACAAACCATCTTTCGTTATTTTTCCAACGCTTTCATCACCGCCAACAATACCATTAACATACCAGGTAACTTTATTTGTTGCGTAAGCGGTTGCCAAGCCCTGAACGTTTTTCAGCACATAAAACTGTTGTTCTGCGCGTGCATTTAGTTTCACCAGAGTTGGCTTTATTCTTGCCCTGTTCATTACATTTAATTCCTGGGAATAAACATTGTAACATGTAAAAGCAAATAGTAAAAGCAACAAAATTTTACCAATAAATATATTTTGAATGATTTTTTTCATGACATAAAATTATAGTGGTTTATAGACTTCGAACCCAACTTCTTTGCTTTCTCCAAAAACAACATAGAGATATCCTTTATCATCAATGTAAATCCATTTTCCAGTATGTGTATCCACGTCTAAAGATACCGAACCAACGTAGTCTCCATTATTATTGAACTTTAGCACGCTGGCTTCGCTTTTATTGTCTACTTCCACTTCTCCCCCATAACCTCTTGAGCTGCGAACCATTGCATACGCATTGCCCCATTTATCGTCCGACATTGAATGGATATAAACAGAACCATCAGGAGGATCGGCCTGAAAGAATTTCCTCAAAAACCGTCCGTCTTTATCAAACTTCAGCATGTTTCCATAATAATCCGAGATAAAAACATCGTTATTGGGGTCAACACTTAATCCGTGTGGAGCATCAAAATACCACCGATAGGATTCATCTTCGCCCCAGCTTTTTATAAATTCGCCTCCGTGTGAATAAATATCCACCCGCACACCATCAACATCAATTACATACAAATTACCATCTGTGCCAAAATCCATTCCGTGTGCCCGCAAAATTTCACCAGGCCCAGTTCCTTTCTCAGCAAAGGCCTTCAAAAGTTTCCCATCATTATCAAATATCTGCAGACGCTTACCAAAAGGTTTCTGGTCACTTACAAAAATATTACCTTCTTTGTCCACTATTGCAGCCCTGGGATCAATCACCTGCCCCGGATTAATACCGTTTCCTGCAAGTTCATCAATAAATTTTCCTTCCGGTGAAAAACGGACTACAACACCTTCTTCAGAAACAAGAATTAAATTACCATCATTATCCATGGTAACACAATGTAAGGTTGTAAAATACTTAGCATCTTTCAATGGAGCTGAATATCGATAAGCCAATTCATACAAAGGTTTATCGGAGTCAATAAGCACTGTTGCAAATAAATTTGGATTGGCCACACCTTCAACTACCCCAACAATTTGAATTTCTCTTGGAGAAGGAACCTTTCCAGGCGCTTTATATAAGCCACTAGCATCGATAGTACCAAATTCCTGATTTCCCCCCGGAACATCATTTACATACCATTTTACATTTTCTGCCAGGCTGGCTGGTTTTAGCGGCTCTGCCATCTTTATTATTTTGAACTTTTGTTGTCCTCCTGTTTCAATTGTCACTATCGACGGTTGAATAGAAGCACGCCCCAATTTCGTTTCTGCCTGAATAAGAAACGGCAGTGCCAGTAAAAACAGGCTGGTTACATAAAAAATCTTTCTCTTCATCTTACTCTTTTAATTATTAGCATTCAGTACTTATTCACAACCTTATATATTCCTCTCTATTATTGCGTTACAACAACTCTCCAAGTGAAGATTTTCATGATTTTCAAAAAAATAATCTTTTCCAATTCATCCGATTTTCACAACCAAGAGAAAATATAATTAATTGAAATTTCTTAAACTCATTTTCAATTAATTGAAGAGTAAGTCTTCAAACTGAAGGCTTACTCTTTAATCACTCTTTCGAAAATTTATTATTTGTTAATTAATAAATTTATTTATAATTGGGGTTTAGACTCTGCTCGTCTGGTGGGATTGGCCAATACCATCCGTCATATGGCGGCGGAACTTCGGTATTCGGATCAACTACATCCTGAATAAGGTTTGCATCGCCCTTAGGTATGGTCATATGTGTTCCCATCATAAAATCACAAGTCCAGCCTTCACCCGTCATTTCCCTTAAATATTCAGTAAATATGGCATCATGATTAACATTGCCAGTATTATAAATATCAGGATTTGTAGGATTTGAACGGTTCCATACAATATTTAAATAATTAGCAGCTCCCTGCAAATTACCGTCATGCCACCTTATCCAGGCATCCAGCAAATAGAAATCGGATAACTTAAGCAGTGGAAACTTTGAAAATCTTCCATATGGAGCTTCTCCCCTGAAAAACTTATCAACGTAAACTACCGGAGTTTTGATTAGTGAATGTCCATCAAATGATTCTGTTGTAATATACCTCGGGTCGCCTTTTACAATGCCCGGTTCGTAAGGATTCATTTTATGATATACTTGTTGATAACGGAGATCTGCTTCAGCTTCAGGAGTGATTGTGTAATCACCATTTAATGGATCCTGCATCCAACCTACTCTTTTAAGTGTTGTATACCCTATAGTTACTGCAACTCCACCACCATAACCTCCTAAGGTTGTTCCGACTCCAGCTACCGGCGAAGTTTCCAACTCTTGCCCCTGTGAATCGCGGTTTCGGAATCCCATATTTCTTCCTGTGTAGATGTAGTTATTATGCTTTTCGTATACTCCATCCACATCGCCACTGTTAAATTCCCAGATTGATTCTTTGGGAACATTAAATGCCCTGGCCTGAATAAATGGGTCTCTTGGTTCTTCTAATTGATAAGTTCCTGTTGACTCTGCATAATTTATAAGATCATCAAACATGGTCTGTGCTTTATCATATTGTCCCATCAGGAAATACACTTTACCAAGCATACCCGTTGCCACCCATTTATTAGCACGGCCACATTCATAACCAGGAACATTATTCCATGAATTTAAGTTGAATTTATTGGGAAGATTTTCTCTTGCAAATAGGAAATCAGTGATTATTTGCTGGTAAACTTCTTCAACCGTTCCTATCTTTTCTTCTTTAATTTGTGCTTTAGAAGTAGAAGCCGTGGTTTTTAATGGAATGGCAGAAGCACTGTTATCTCCGTTCTGATCATATTTCGGAGCAAACATTTTTAATAACCACCAATATGTATACCCCCTTAAATAATGATATTCGCCAATCTGTCTTAAATAATTATCGGTATAATCC
>JAWKKP010000031.1:0-77714 GCA_041393215.1 Draconibacterium sp. | reverse complement strand
ACCCGGCTCACCATTCACAAAAGGAACAAAAGCAACAAAGTAACCGGCCTGAGGATACGGAGCACGGATAGTAGAGCCATGAAAAGCAATAAAAGCACCGTTTTTATAATGAAGAGGAAACTGATCGCCCTGGTAAAAATGGAGGTCGTTAGGCGCCCAATGACCGGGAAAACCAATAATAGGTTGCTCATAGCCGGCACCGTCGCCTTCAATCTTTCCGTCACCGCCATATTCGGGATTAAGCAATTTTTTGCCTTGCATTTGGTCGTAGTAATAATAGGGCCAGCCGGCATTTGTACCTTCCTTTACGCTCAGGAATTCCTCCGAGGGAAGCATTGCACTTTGCCAAGGGCTAAAATACTGCGGCCAGTTACGGTTCAGGTTGTCCCTTCCGTGTTGCAGGGCATACAACGTATTATCCTGATGATTCCATTCCATGCCCACAATACTCCTGATTCCGGTAGCATAACGATAACCGTCTTTTTGTAACTGTCCCGGCTTGTTTGCATCAAACTGCCATACACCGGCATGCCACTCGAGTTCCGGACATGGGTTCTGTCCCGGCGCCCCAGGTTCATATTTCCGATCCGGTACCTGACAAATATCATCGGGCGAACCAAAAGGAACATATATGTGCCCTTCGTCGTCAAAAGCGATAGGTTTGGCAATGTGCATATATCCATACTCCGAACTGCGGTAATCATCGGTAAGCATCACTTCTGGTTCACTTTCGGGGACCAGCTTCCCGGAAGTAAGTTTTTGCCTGATTACTTTACTAGCGGTACTGTAGTATAAATAGTCATTATAGATGCGCATTGCTGTAGCATAGTGGCCATCCTTTTCAAATACTCCAAACCGTTCAATAATGTCAGCTTTTCCATCGTTATCAACATCACGTAATGCAACATTTTCGCCTCGTTCATCAGCATGACGCATTTTAATGTAAATATCACCAATTGTAATTAACCGCTAAATGCCGGGCTGATCCAATGCTATCAACTACCACTACTGCCTCAAATCCTCCGGGCAGGAATAATCCGCCGTTATCCGGGTCGCCGGGAGGTAATTGTTCTTTAATATTTCTGGTACACTGGGCCAGAATGCCGCAAACGAGTAGAAAAAGTAAAAATATTTTGGCTTTCATGTCAGGCCGAATTATTTTTATTAACCAACTGCTTTGGAATATTTACACATAAGTTAGAATAATACTTTATTAAACGCAACAGATTCGAACGTAACTTAATGACAATTTCGATTAATGTTCAACGAATTTTAATGTTGTTCCCAATATATTAAAGTGATGAAAGCGCTTTTCAATTAAAAAATCAGACTAATTCATTTATCGCATATCGAAAAGAATTGCAACCTTCAGTGGCGCTTTATTTCATTGTTTTCTGCTGCCTTTTATGAAGAAGTTGTTTCTTCAACTTTTTTTAAAGCTGAATTTAGATGGAAATTCCATGTATTAAAGTTAACTCGTTGCTTAAAGCCTCCAATTCCAATTCGTCTTTTCCCCAGGTAATTTCTTTTCTTAGCCGGCTGAGGCTCTGCTGTGTCACGCCAATGTAGGAAGCAATATCTGAGAGTTTTGCTTGTAACGCAACACCCGGAAATTCGCGTAAAAAATGCTTGTAACGTTGTTCAGCATCCAACGTACGTAACAACGCTTGTTTGTAATGAGTCATTCCCAGATAATTAACCACACCTTTTGTTGCAAATTCAGCCAAATCGAGATGCGAAAAAAGCAGTTTAACAAAAGGCACCCGGGGTAATTCGATAAACTCACAATCGGTTATCGCTTCCAGTGTAATACGCGATGGTATTGCATTAAACAACGAAACCGTTTCACACAAAATAATTGGGGCAACCCTGAAATCGTAAACAAACGATTTTTCATTGAAATGATCCTCACATTTTACTATCCCTTTGGTCAGGAAACGAACTGAACTTTCAACTTTCATATAATCCAACAGGCGTTCACCCTTTTTGGTCGAACGATATTTCATAATCTTACATGCCACATTCCACGAAGCTATCGAAACCGGACTGGTAGAGGTTACAAACGAATAAAAATCCTTTATATTATCAGCATAGTCTTTAAGGTCGATTGGTATCATGTTATCTTCAGCGTTACGATCAATAAAGATAATTTTTTTCCGGACATGTCATTTTTTAACATACGGTAAATATTAGCTGAATCCAACACCATATATTTGCCACCGTATTTATGGCCCTAACCATAAGCTAATTATTAAATAAAAAATCAACCAAAATCATCTTTATGAAACAAAAGCTCTTTTTGTTCCTGGCAGGATTATTATTCATTCTCCAGGCTTGTGAAAAAACAGAATACATAAAATCCAGTCCTCAGCTGGAAATTACGGTTATAAACGAGAATGTTGTCTTTGTAGAAGGAGCAACCGTTACACTCTACAATACCAAAGAAGATTGGAAACAAAAAGAAAATGAAGTTCAGTCCCTCCAAACTGATTCAAAAGGTCAGGTATTTTTTGAAGATTTGCAGGAACAGAAATACTACTTTTTTGTAGAAAAGGGTGATATGAATAATATGGCAGACATAGCTGCAACCGCCGAACCACTTAAGGTGGGGCAATTATCGCAGCTTCTTGTTCAGATTATGGAAAACCCATTTTAAACCTCTAAACCAAAAGAATTGAAATCATGATGAAAAATATGAAAATTTTTGCCTCAACGTTCTTGTCAGTATTAATTGCTCTAATCCTTTTCTCTTCCTGTGAGAAAGAAATGGTTACTGAAGATCCAACACCGGTTTATGATAAAGGAGAACGTTTAACCTTAAGCAACGATCTGCTTGTTCTTGAAAATAGTGAACTGACATTCGGAGGTCAGCAAGGGGTTTCATTTGACGAAGCAACCGAAATATTGAAATTTGATGAAGCCGGAGTTGAAGATGAGCTTGAAACAGGCCTGGACACAGGTATGATACTGCTTATTAAAATGGAAAGTGATGTACTCCTGAGGAGAATTACCGCAGTAAATAAAACGAATGGCCAGTATGAACTGCAAACCAGTGCCGGGAATATATCCCATGTTTTTGATAATGCCCGTTTGAACTTCGACTTTAATCCCGAGTACAGTAACCAACAGTTACAGACAAAGAGTTTGAGTACCCTGGATGCAGAAGAGCTTAGCACTGCCCTTACCGATAAAAATAACCGCATACATCCGAGTGAAATACATATGATTGTTGGCGGACAAAAAGAACTGCTATTTTCAGTGAATAAAGAAAAGCCTCTAATCAAAACCAAATCAGCCACTACCGGAACTACTGTCAACAGCGGTAAACAAGTAGGTTTCAGCCATCAGTTCGATACCGATTTAACCGTAATTTCAGCAGGTGTGGTTAGTTTGGTGCTTGAAGATTTCGGCTTTTCATGGTATTCAAATTTAACTGCTGAATACAGCCGGAGTATTGGAGTGTTCTCACAATCGGGAAGTTTTAAGGTAATTGCAACAGATATGGATATCGAAGCATGGTTTGACGCAGCACTAATAGCTGAAGGCGGAGTGCCACTGGTGAACGACGACTCAGAATTGCTTCTTCCGGTAGTTATACAATTTACATTTCCTGTAGCAACAATTCCTGTAATTATTGATGTTGAATTTGCTCTTGACTTAGGTACTGAAATAACATTAGACGGAAAAGCACGGATTTCTTCGGGATACACCGTAAAATATAATATTCCGAGGTTTGAGATTGGCGCTCATGCACACCATTGGGATAACTTGTCAGGCGATCACCACGATTGGGGCCCGGATTTCTATTACGAAAAAGGCCGTATCACGGATCAGCACTTCCACCCGCTCACAATTGAAGCCATGGCTACCTTAAAACAGGTTTATACATTAAAACCAACAATGGGTTTTGCCATATATGCAGTAGCTGGCCCGGAAATTAATATGGCTGTTGGAGCGGAGTATGATTTCAGTGTAGGAGCAGGTGCCCACTTTGATGTAGAAGGAAACAAGGCTCCTGAAGCTTACATCGGATGGGGAGCCAATTTATCTTCCAGAATAGGAATCGGCGGTGGCGTATGGATCGACCTCAAAGTTGTTAATAAACATTGGGACATACCCACTCTTCCTGTACTTCCGAATATTCCAATCTGGCACACCCCTGAGTCGATGGAAGAAAAAACAGATAACAACTTTGTTCAAACAGTTGTTGGTCAACCAAAAGAAGTAGAGGTAGAAGTCAAAGATTCATGGACCTTACCTGCACCGGCCATGTTTGTAGAGTGGGTTTCAGACGGCGGCGGATACTGGGAACATCCGATTACACTTACTGGACTGGGAACAACAACAAACACTTGGCACCCAACAGAAGCCGGAACTTATTCACCTTATTGCTATGTTAAAAACGGTAGTCTGAAAGAAGTTGGAAGAGTAACATTTAAAACTACTACTGTGCCCCAATAAAAAAATAAATATCCAGAGCTAAATCCAACAATAACAACTAATTAAACTAAAGAGGTGGTCTAAACTAAACCACCTCTTTAAATATCTTAACTTTTCCAAAGATCAATTTTAGGCCAAATCGAATCGATCAAGATTCATCACTTTAGTCCATGCAGCAACAAAATCTTTCACAAATTTTTCTTTGTTATCGTCTTGTGCATAAACTTCTGCATAAGACCGCAAGATAGAGTTTGAACCAAAAACTAAATCCATTCTAGTAGCTGTCCATTTTACCTCTCCTGTTTTACGACTGCGAATATTGTACAATCCTTTTCCGGTTGGTTCCCATACATAGGCCATGTCCGTCAGATTTACAAAGAAATCATTTGTTAATGCTCCTTCATTATCAGTAAAAACGCCATGTTTGGTCCCACCGTAATTGGTTCCCAGCATACGCATCCCGCCAACCAAAACAGTCATTTCAACAGCGGTCAATCCCATTAACTGGGTGCGGTCAAGCATTAGCTCTTCGGGGCTTACCACATAATCTTTCTTCATCCAGTTCCGGTAACCATCAGCCAACGGTTCAAGGGGTGCAAAAGAGTCTGCATCTGTCATTTCATCAGTTGCATCGCCTCGTCCGGGAGCAAAAGGAACCTGGACATTAAAACCGGCATTTTTAACAGCCTGTTCAACACCAACATTTCCGGCCAAAACAATAGTATCTGCAATACTGATTCCAAATTCTTTGGCAATAGGCTCCAAAACCGACAATACTTTGGCCAGCCGTTCTGGTTCGTTTCCTTCCCAATCTTTTTGCGGAGCAAGACGAATACGGGCACCATTGGCTCCCCCTCTGAAGTCGGAACCTCTAAATGTTCTTGCACTATCCCAGGCTGTAGAAACCATTTCTGCCAGACTAAGGCCAGAACTTGCAATCTTTGCTTTAACAGCATCTACATCATAATCTTTATTTCCTTTGGGAATCGGATCCTGCCAAATCAAATCTTCTTCAGGCACATCAGGGCCAAAATAGCGATCTTTCGGGCCCATATCACGGTGTGTTAATTTAAACCAAGCCCGGGCGAACGCATCAGAGAAAGCATCAAAATCATTCATAAATTTTAGTGAAATTTCTCTGTAAATCGGATCTTCTCTCATTGCCATATCGGCATCTGTCATCATTGGATTATGACGAATAGAGAAATCTTCCACATCTGCCGGTTTATCTTCTTCCAATATATCGACTGGTTCCCATTGGTGGGCACCAGCCGGGCTTTTTACATTTTTCCATTCGTGGCCAAACAACATCTTAAAAAAACCATTGTCCCATTTTGTAGGATTTGTTGTCCAGGCACCTTCCAATCCACTGGTTACAGTATATCGTCCTTTCCCTGATTTATGAGGATTTTTCCATCCCAACCCTTGCTCTTCAACATCGGCAGCTTCCGGATCGGGGCCAAGCAAGGAAGCATCGCCATTACCATGGGTTTTTCCAACCGTATGACCACCTGCTGTTAGTGCTACAGTTTCTTCATCATTCATAGCCATTCGGGCAAAAGTTTCACGCACCTGGGCTGCCGTTTTCAATGGATCGGGTTTTCCGTTAACACCTTCCGGATTAACATAAATTAAACCCATTTGAACCGCTGCCAGCGGATTTTCCATTGTTTCCGGCTTGTCAACATTTTCATATCGCTCGTCACTGGGTGCCAGCCATTCTTTTTCAGCTCCCCAGTATGTGTCTTTTTCCGGATGCCAGATATCCTGACGCCCAAAAGCAAAACCAAAAGTCTTTAATCCCATACTTTCGTATGCAATTGTTCCAGCCAATATAATCAAATCGGCCCAACTTACTTTACTACCATATTTCTTCTTGATCGGCCAAAGTAATCGTCTTGCTTTATCCAAACTCACGTTATCAGGCCAGGAATTTAAAGGTGCGAAACGCTGGTTTCCAGTTCCTCCACCGCCGCGACCATCTGCAATTCGGTACGAACCAGCCGCATGCCATGCCATACGAATCATTAAACCTCCATAATGTCCCCAATCGGCAGGCCACCATTCCTGACTGTCCGTCATTAAATCATGCAAATCCTTTTTTAATGCCTCAACATCCAGTTTTTTAAGTTCTTCACTGTAATTGAAATCCGTTCCCAAAGGATTCGTTTTCGTGTCATGCTGGTGCAGAATATCAAGATTTAATGCATTGGGCCACCAATCCATAACAGAAGTTCCTGTTGCAGTTATCCCCCCATGCATTACAGGGCATTTTCCTTCACCATTCGAGTGGTGAGCTGATTTTTTTTCTTCTGAGCTATTTCCCATTTTGTTATGATTTTAAATGTTTTTCTAATCAAATATAAGATAATCAATATTAACTAATTTTATACAAGTATTAGATATCCTTATATTTATTTTAGTTTTAAATCCATTAATTTACAAATTAATAGCCAGCTGAAAAAAATATTAACAGGTCTTAACATAAGCTTTTCAAAAATTATCGGGCTCTGTTTAAAATTGAAGCGTTCCATTTGTATTCCTGATTAAAATTAGAAACAGCTCTAATTTCTATTAATCAAAACACAACGCCTGAGTTTTTTTACTAAATTGAACAACAATTTAAAAGAACCTAAAAACTATATCCTATGAAACAAATGATTTTCATTTTAACACTATTACTCTCTATTTCAACAATTTCAAATGCTGAATCTCCTTATCCGGTTCGTGGACTCGCAATTGGAACTCCTTCTACTGAGAACCTCGATGAGTTTGTGGATTTTATAAAAAACGATTTGGCCCCGGCCGGATTAAATTTGCTTATTTTGAGGATTGATTACCGCTATCAGTACAAATCGCGGCCAGAACTGGTAGGTAATAACCCTTATTCGGAGAGTGATGTAAAAAAGCTGGTTAAAGTTTGCAAGGAGAATAATATCCGGTTAATTCCACAGATAAATTTGCTGGGGCACCAGTCGTGGCACAGCACTCCGGGGAAATTACTTGAAGTTTATCCTGAATTTGACGAAACACCCGAAGTTCAGTTTCCTAAGGAAGGCGAATACAAGTGGCCAAACCCTGATGGCTTATATTGCAAAAGTTACTGTCCTTTGCACCCCGAGGTTCACGATGTGGTTTTCGATCTGGTAGATGAAATCTGCGACGTTTTTGAAACCGATGCCTTTCATGCCGGGATGGATGAAGTTTTTTACATCGGCCATGAGCAGTGTAAACGTTGTTATGGGAAAGATCCGGCAGAGCTTTTTGCCGGTGAAGTCACTAAAATTAAAAATCATTTGAACGAAAAAGGCCGTGACCTTTGGATATGGGGAGATCGACTCATTGATGGAAAAACAACCGGAATCGGACTTTGGGAAGCTAGTTTTAACAACACTCACCGTGCCATCGATTTGATTCCTAAAGACGTTGTAATTTGCGATTGGCATTACGAACGCCCCGACCCTACCGCTGTTTTATTTGCGGCAAAAGGGTTATCCGTTTTAACTTGTCCCTGGCAAAATACAGAAAATGCACTTGCTCAGGAAAAATTCACCCGTGAATTAATTAAAGGCGCCACACCAGAGATGAAACCCAAATACATGGGAATGTTACAAACTTGCTGGAGTTCAGCCGAGGGTTTTATGAGAACATTTAAAGGAACCGGAAATAAGGAAAGAGTTGACGAGTCGGCCAAAACTTTTAAAGAATTGACCAAGGTGTGGAATAATTAATTCTGATAAAAACCTAAATTATGAAAATAAATATAAGACTGCTACTAATATTAGTCTTATCAATCAACATGTCTGCTTCAGCGGCAAAACCATTACCTAAACTGCAAGTTGAAGGTAAAAATATTGTAAATCAAAAAGGTGAAGTCGTTCGATTGAGAGGCGTCAGCTTTTCAGATCCGGATAAACTGGAACGAAACGGACAATGGAATAAAGCCTATTTTCAGGAAGCCAAAAACTGGGGATGTAACGTTGTTCGTTTTGCGGTGCATCCAACTGCTTTAAACAACCGTGGCTGGGATGCGTATTTTGGATTGATGGACAAAGGCATAAAATGGGCAGAAGAACTGGAAATGTATGTTATTATCGACTGGCATTCTATTGGAAACCTAAATACAGAAAAATTTACCAATAAAATGTATAACACTACCTGGATTGAAACTGTAAAATTCTGGCAAACTACAGCAAAACGGTACAAAGGAAATACAACCGTTACTGTTTACGAACTGTTTAATGAGCCTACCTCTGCAGGTGAAAGTCTTGGTGAGTTAACCTGGAGTACATGGAAACCGACACTCGAAAAATTAATTGACGAGATTTTTCCAATAGACGACGAAAAAATAATTTTGGTTGCCGGCATGAACTGGGGTTATTTTCTCGATGAAGTTCCGGACAATCCTGTAAACCGAAAAAATGTTGCTTACTGCTCCCACCCTTATCCGCAAAAAAGGGAAAAACCATGGGAAGAAAAATGGGAAAACGACTGGGGTAAGGTAGCTGATAAATATCCGATTATTGCAACTGAATTTGGTTTTATGGGGGCCGATGAAAGAGGTGCCCATATTCCCTGTATTTCGGATGAAAGCTATGGTGAAGCCATTATTAACTACTTTGACAAAAAGGGAATTTCATACACCGTATGGTGTTTCGATCCCAACTGGCCCCCTACTTTAATTACCGACTGGAATTTTACACCTTCCAGGCAAGGTAAATTCTTTAAAGAAGTATTACAGAGATAAAGGGCTCCTAAACAATTTTTATTTTTGTTTGACAAATCAATAAACCTGAAAAAATGAATCGAAAATTGAATTCAACTTTGGTATCAAGTTTTCTTTTGGCTACCATTCTTATATTTACAACGATGCTGGTAAAATCGAAAAACCCGGTAGATCTACCTTCATTAAAAGGGAAAAAAGTTTTAATGGTTTGGGGCGGATGGAATGGACACTATCCAAAAGAATTAACGGAAAAAGTAAAAGCCTATTTAGATGAACAGGGTGCAATAGTAACCGTATCCGACTCTTTGGGTGTTTATACCAATGAGGAAATTATGAATAATACCGATTTAATTTTTCAATCGGTTACCATGTCGAAAATTACAGGAGAGCAGGAAAAAGGCTTGTTAAAAGCCGTGAAAAACGGAGTCGGATTTGCAGGTACACACGGTGGTGCAGGCGACTCTTTCAGGGAAAACACAGAATACCAGTTTATGGTTGGCGGACAATGGGTTGCGCATCCAGGTGGAGTTCGGGATTATACCGTTGAGATTACCGATAAAAATGACCCGGTAACAAAAGGTTTGGGGAATTTCAAAATTAAATCGGAACAGTATTATATGCATGTCGATCCAAATATTAAAGTACTAGCCACCACAACTTTCAATGCTGAACCGGACGAATGGATTGATGGCGCAGTAGTTCCGGTAGTCTGGAAAAAAACATATGGAAAAGGGCGTGTTTTTTATGTTTCGGTTGGTCACACCCCTGCCGATTTTGATATTCCTGAAGCTTGGGAAATTCTTACAAGAGGAATTAAATGGGCAAGTGAAAGTAAATATGCTCCAAAAGAAACATGGATGAATCCCGTATATCCAGGGAAAAAATAGTTTAAAAAAAGTAAACCCATATTAAAGAGCATCGGCTTTTTGGAGCCGATGCTCTTTTTATGTTTCCTTCATTTTAAAATAATCCCAATATTGGATAAACCCGAACAAATATCCAGAGAATCTTGTTGTGTTTTTTGCATATTCGCATTCAATACATTACGGACAAAAATCATGACTCAGATTCTGAACTTCAATAAAAACATGGAATACCGCAGGTTTGGGAAAACCGATGTTCAACTTAGTGTTATCACTTTAGGCGGAATGAGGTTTAAACACGGGTGGAGTGACCCTCGATATGAAATTCCATCCGACACTTTAAAACAGTGTGTTGACATGGTACAACTTGCTTTCGACCATGGAATCAATCATATTGAAACAGCATGGGGATATAAAAAAAGTGAAACTGTTTACGGAAAAGTTCTGAATGAAGAGTTGAAAATCCCACGTAATTCTTATCATTTAATGACGAAAGGACATAGCTTCAACGCCGATGAAATGAGAAAATTAGTGGAAAAGCAGTTAGAAGATTTACAAACCGATTATTTTGATTTTTACGGATGGCATGGTTTAAACAACGAAGAACTTTTTAAAGCAGCATGCAAAAAAGGCGGGGCAGTTGAAGCACTGGTAAAAATGAAAGAGGAAGGAATAATCAAACATGTTGGGTTTAGTACACACGCTCCTCTGCACACCATTATCAGTGCAATAAATACAGGTTTGTTTGATTTTGTAAACCTACACTACTATTATTTCAACCAACGAAATGAACAGGCAATACTAGCAGCAAAAAATAGGGATATGGGAGTTTTCATTATTTCTCCCAATGATAAAGGCGGACAACTTTTTAAGGCTCCGGAAAAAGTAAGAAATGCTGTTAAACCGTTAACTCCTATACAATGGAATACCAGATTCTGCCTGCAAAACACCGCTATTCACACCCTCACATTTGGAATGACAGAAGAATCGCATTTCAAAGAAATGAAGGGAATATTTCCGGTTTCGGTCCCCTGGTCGGAAGAAGAACAAAAATCGAAAGAAACGTTGGATAGTTTTCTCAACGACGATCCTTATTCCGGATACGACGGATTTGAACTTGAGAACGATCCTTCAGAATTGAATATACCCGAGATGTTGCGGTTGCGAAAACTATGGAAATGTTATGACATGGTTGATTATGGACGTTATCGTTACAAAACTATGGGCGAAAACAGTCACTGGCTTTACGGAGGTTTTGCAACAAACTCACGAATAGAAAACATCGATAATTCCAAAATCCCGGCTAACGTTCCATTAAAAAAGATGTTGAAAGAAACCCACAAAGAACTATATGTTCCTGAATATAAATTGGTAAAAAAAATCCAACATAACCTAAAAAAGATAAGTGGTATCATAAAAAATTAATATCTTCCCTTCTAAAATATTAAACCAAAAAATCTAACGCTGTTATGAAATCAAAGAAGAAACTTTACCGTGTATTTTTATCTGCAATTGTGTTTTTGCTGACTTTAACAACCAGCACTTCTGTTTGGGCTCGCGATTACTATCAAATTAAAGTGTATAATATTAAAGACAAGGATCAGGAAACCCGGATTGACACGTATTTGAAAACTGCTTACATTCCGGCAATGCACAGGGCAGGTGTAAAAACCGTTGGAGTTTTTAAGCCAGTTGCCGATGATGCTGCCGCAGGTACAAAAATATTTGTACTTATTCCTTTAAAAGACCTTTCGGAAATTGAAAAAATAGAGGATAAACTGGCCTCTGACAAAGAATATCAAACTGCCGGAACAGATTATATCGATGCAGTTTATTCCAATCCACCTTATGAACGAATGGAATCAATAATTTTAAAAGCTTTTGCAGAACACCCGGATTTGGAAGTATATAAATACAACACACCAAAAAGTGAGCAGATATTCGAGTTGAGGAGCTATCAGGGTGCAACAGAAAAAATCTGGAAGAAAAAAGTGGAAATGTTTAATGAAGGCGGTGAAGTAGGTATCTTTAAAAATATTGGCTCAAATGCTGTTTTTTACGGTGAAGTACTTTCGGGTGCCGACATGCCCAATCTGATGTACATGACTTCTTACGAAAACATGGATTCAAACAAAAAACACTGGGATGCTTTTCGTGAACATCCCGACTGGAAGAAACTTTCGGGGATGGAAGAATACAAAAACACAGTTTCGCACATAGACAAATGGATGCTTCATCCAGCCGACTATTCAGATATTTAATTTGGAAGAGAATATTAGTAGAAACCTCCGGTTCAAGAACCGGAGGTTTTTTTCTAAAATTTATTAAGTATTTAAAGCGATAATATCTTCGAAATTTTAAAGAGAAAACCAATAAGAAAACTTCAAAAGAAACACATTATGAGGATTGGTTCCAAATAGCGTTTTCATATCGCTTCCATAGGCAAACATGCCATCGGAATCAGTGCTGGTTCTTCCCTGCGACCAAACCAAGAACAAGGTTGAACCTGGCAAATATTCCCAACGTACCACAAGGTTCGAACGAAATTGCCTGAAATTAAAATTCGGATTTTCAAAAGAATAATCAGAGATATTATCATGATTCTCATCGATAACATATAAATTATCCGCTTCATTATAACTTATTTCATCTCCTTCATAAACATGATATCTGTTTGTAAACTCTTCAGCATGGGGATTCGTAATTCGTTTAAATTGAGAGAATGTTCCTGCCGAAACAAATGGTTGTCCATAATATTCAAGTGAAAGTTCCGGTGTAAATGTGTAATTTATTCGAAATGTAAAATTTATTGTTTGCTGATCCAGACGGCCAAAAACATAACGCTGCTCTCCATTTATTTCATTGTTGTTTACATATTGCAGTGTCTTATTCACTTTAGAAAATTCGGGCTCGAATGAAATTGCTAAAGCATTTATTGGTCTGGCATTAATTCCGGTCCAATACTGTTGCCACCGATAGCTGTCATCATCACCAACCCCCTGGTAATTACCTAAAAAAGCAAATATCTTTTTTGAACGGTCTGTCATAAAATTAATACTGAATTCCGTCTCGCCCGGCAACTTCATTGATGGCCCGCCTCTTAATAAGTTGGTCGAAATATTTTCAGTTCCGCGCGTGAGATTACCATTCATACGCCAGCGGTTTTTAAATTGAGAATTAAAATTTGTATTTACAAAGGAAGATAGATGTGTGCCCGAGAAATTCCAGTACATCCAGTAATTGGTGTTTAAATAAAAGTTATTGAATATGGAAAATGGATCCCGCACATAATAAGCCACCCAGGTTCCATGATGAATAACATCGGAATAACGCATGTAACCTACATCATTGAATTCCAATCCGGGTGAACGAACCGTTAAGCTGGTTTCAAACTGTATCCTTTTCTCACTGGTTTTTCCTAATTTAACTGTTCCACCATACCCACTCAATGAAGTCCTAGATGAATCAAGAGAAACATAATTGGCATCCGGACGTTGAAAATATCTTGCAGAAGATTGCTGAGCGGACAGAATTGCTTCTTCTTTTCCTCCAATGTAGCTAAATTCTGCATTTCCATCCACATACCATGTTCTTTCGTTCCATTTATGACTAAAATTTATGCCTCCGGTATATGCTTCAACAGGTAAATAATTAAGTGAAGGATTATTAATATCGCGATTTACCGCAGTAAATATACCTCCCAAAACCGTTTCACCTTTGTCAAAATCCTGCTGTACTCGTCCAACAAAATAATTTGTTAGTGGCTCAACCGATTCTTTTCTTCTTTCACCATTATTATCAATAATTGCATTTTCATTGGCAGTAACACTTTCAAGAATACCCAACGATAATCCTTTTTTCGTTTTTCCTGAAAGTTTCAAAGCTCCAAGAATAGTTGTAGCCTCAGGAACATCGGCATATTCATTTTCATTCAAATCAGGGTAATAATGCGGGAATCGACCAATTCTGCGAGAGTAGAACAAATTATCGGCTCCCATATTATGAATAACAATTGTGTTTGATGGTTGAAACTGATAGATGTTTTTTCCTTCTACAAAAAATGGTCTTCGTTCCGAAAAATAAGTTTCAAATGCAGTAAGATTCACTTCTGACGGGTCGGCTTCCACCTGCCCAAAATCTGGATTTACAGTAAAGTCGAGCGTAAGATCATTTGTTACCGCAATTTTACCGTCAAGCCCTGCTGATAAAGCACTTTTCTTTCCATCTAGAAACGGATTTCCCTCCTCTTTTTCAAAACGTTCAGTCCGAGCAACTATGTAGGGAAGAAGCTCCACCTGACGCTTGGGCTTTATGTTTTCAATCCCATGTAGCTCACCATAAAGATGAACCTCCCCCGGTGAGCCTTTGGGAATAAACTGCCAAATTGAGCGTTCTTCCAATCTGAAAATAGTACGCCAAATCTGAATACCCCAAATATGTTCATTCTTTTTCCCAAAGCGAAGCTGACTAAATGGTATTCTCATTTCGGCACACCATCCCTCATTATCAATGGTAGTTTTCAAATACCAAACCGGATTCCAGCTATCGTCCCAGTTCATTCCATCTTCTGTTACTGCTTCATCTCCTTTTGCTCCTGATGCCATGGCCGTAAAAGCAAAAGCAGTTTGTTTATCGTAATAACTATCAATAATTACGGATACTCTGTCACCATCGAAATTATCACGACGAGACATCCGTCGACTAATTTTCTCCGGTTCAGAATCCAATGACCGGATAAAGACATAAAGATTATTATCATCATATAAAATTTTGAATTTTGTTTGTTCTGTTGGCGACTTATTTTCGTATGGTTGAACCTGTGTGAAATCATTTCCCCACTCTACGCTGCTCCAACAGGTATCGTTCATAACCCCATCAATTTTAGGAGCTGTTTCGGTAAATGCTGTTTGATAAGTCCTTCTTGCTTCTGT
This sequence comes from Draconibacterium sp., assembly GCA_041393215.1. GTDB lineage: Bacteria > Bacteroidota > Bacteroidia > Bacteroidales > Prolixibacteraceae > Draconibacterium. The sequence continues at coordinate 62,754 of JAWKKP010000031.1, read as the reverse complement.
CTGGGAATAACCATTAAGACTGAAAAGTATGATTATAACACTTATAATTGTGCTTTTCACAAAAAATTGAATCATAAAATCGGATTAATTATTTAATTGTACTACTAAAGACTGGCGTTTACAGAATTCGTTACATTAAATTTCCATCTTGACAAACATTTTATAGAATTATTGAAAATCAATCAATTATATTAATAATAATTAATTATGTATTTATCTTCCATATTAAATTTCTGGCATATAAAAATTCAGTAGATACAACCGATAGAATAAAAATACGGTTCCACATATCGATAAATAGATGCTTCATCCAGCCCACTATTCAGATATTTAATTCGGAAGAAAATATTAGCAAAAAGTGGCTGTCTGAAAAATAAATCAGACAGCATTTTAAATAGAAATCAACAAAATATATCTTTGTCAGGTTATATGGTCTGTTTATTTATATAAAATGATATATCACAAAACATATAAACATAAAAATTCGAAAACCTGGGTCGTTTTTGTTCACGGGGCAGGTGGAAGTAATGTGGTTTGGTTCAGGCAACTGCGTGATTTCAAAAAGCACTTTAACGTTTTGCTGGTTGATTTACGGGGACACGGAAAATCAAAAAAAGAATACTCAAAAGAGGAAAAATACAAATTCGACGAAATTGCGTTGGACGTAGTTCATATTATGGACCACCTGAATATTGCTAAAGCACATTTTGTTGGCGTTTCGTTGGGGTGTATTGTTATTCGTGGTATTGACAAACTGGCCCCCGGACGTGCGGAATCGATTATATTCAGCGGGGCGGTTATTCAATTCAACTATAAAATTAAAGGATTACTCACCGTTGCCAAGTTACTGAATTCAATCCTTCCTTATATGTGGCTGTACCGTTTAAACGCCTGGATACTCATTCCTTCCAGAAAACATACCCAATCGAGAAAGCTGTTTATTAAAGAAGCTGTTAAACTCGGAGAAAAAGAATTTAAGCGGTGGCTGAAAATGTCGGGCGAAATAAAACAAAACTTACAGGAATTTCTTACAAAAGAAGCATCGGCACCCGTTTTATACCTGATGGGAGACCGCGATCATATGTTTCTTCCCATGGTTGCCAACCTGGTAAAAAAGCATATTAATTCTCAACTCGAAATTATAACCAACAGTGGACACGTTTGTAATATCGATCAGCCGGAAATCTTTAACGAACGTTCCATTCTTTTTATAAAAAGGATTTCGGGTTAAACATTACATTCAAATTTCAACAAACGAAAAATCCTTCAATCCGTCGATAAAAAGAAGCAGTTCTTCTATTGCTTTTTTTAAGTAATAGCATCCCATGTAGCTTTGATTCATAAATGAATAAAAAGCTATGAAAACAATTTTTCTTTTATTACTGATAATAACAGGCATCACGGCTGGGGCGCAGGAGGTTGACACATCAAAAACATGGAGTTTGAATGATTGTATTAGCTATGCCCTGAACCAGAATGTTGCAGTAAGAAAAAGCAACCTGGTAAATCTTTCGAACCAGATAAATGCAGAAGAGGCACAAGCACAAAAATTACCGTCAGTAAGTGCTTCGGTCCGTCAGAATTTTAACTGGGCAAATTCAACCAGTGAAATTACCGGTGAGAAAAATTTCACAGGGTCGAACAATTCAAGTTATACGGTAAACTCAAGTATTGTAATTTACAATGCCTCGAAACTGAATAATTTGATAAAACAGGCGCAGCTTGATTTGGAAAGTGGAAAGTATGATTCTGAAACGGTAAAAGAATCGGTTACATTAAGCATTTTATCGGCTTATCTTCAGGTTTTGTTTAATGAAGAACAGGTTAAGAATGCAAAAAACCAGATGGATGCTACCAGCGAACAGTTGGGCTATTCCGAGGAAAGACTGACACTTGGAATTATTTCAAAATCGGACTATTTACAGGTAAAATCGCAACTTGCCACAGAAAAACTAAACCTGGCTAATGCACAAAGCCAGCTTTCCATCGCAAAGGTTAATCTCATGCAATTAATAGAATTACCAGTGAACAGCAGTTTTAAAATCGCTCAACCTGATTTGGGAAAGTCAGTCAATCAGAATTTATATCCAATGCCTTTGGATGTATATAACATTGCTTTAGGAATAAAGCCACAGATTAAAAGTGCTGAATATCAAAAAGAAAGTGCTGCCTTAAATGAAAAAGTCGCCGCCGCCGGATTTTATCCTACTCTTTCAGCTGATGCGGGAATCGGAACAGGATACAACGTACATACCGAACAAGGCTATTTTGGCCAGTTAAGCGATCAGGTTTCGCCTTCGGTCGGGTTTTCATTATCCATTCCTATTTTTCAGAAAAAGCAGGTAAAATCGAGTGTTGCCCAGGCAAAAATTAGTTATCAGAATGCCGAGTTGCAGGAAATCGATACAAAAAACCAGCTTCGGAAGGAAATTGAACAGGTTTGTGTAGATGTTATTTCTTCTCAAACCGAGTATGAAGCCAGCATCGAACAATACGAATCCACACTGGAGTCGTACAATATTGCTGAAGAGAAATTCAATAACGGGCTAATAAACTCTGTTGACTTTCTGTTTGAGAAAACCAATCTCATTACTGCCGAAAGTCAACTGCTACAGTCAAAATTCAGCGTAATCTTCAATTACAAAATACTTGATTTTTATACAGGAACACCCATAGAATTATAATCGAAAAAAACAGATATATCATGAAAAAGAAAATAATAATCGTTGTCGTTGTGGTTGTGGCCCTTGCTACTACCGGGTTTTTAATCATGAGGCCAAAAAATGTGGATGCAGGCAAAATCAACATTGAAACTGCCAAAGCAGAATCGGGAACTATCAGTAAAACAGTAACTGCTACCGGAACTCTGGAAGCGATTACAACTGTTGAGGTTGGCACACAGGTTTCAGGAATTATCGAAAATATTTATGTCGATTTTAACTCGTACGTAAAAAAAGGACAGTTGCTGGCACGAATCGATACCACCAATCTTGCGGCAGCGTTGGAACAAAGCCAGGCTGCACTTGACAATGCTAAGGCAGAGCTCGATTATCAGCAGGCCAACTACGATCGGTTATCGCCGTTAAACAACAAAAAGTTGATTTCACAATCGGATTTTGACCTTACAGTTTATAACCTGAACAAGGCAAAAGCAAGCTACAATAGTGCGCTGGCCCAGCACAAAAAAAACCAGATTAACCTGGAATACGCATTGATTTATTCTCCAATAGATGGAATAGTTCTGAACCGCGCAGTAGAAGAAGGACAAACAGTGGCAGCCAGTTTTAATACGCCTACGCTGTTTACCATCGCCAACGACTTAACACAAATGAGGGTTGAAGCCGATGTAGATGAAGCCGATATAGGCCAGGTTAAAAAAGATCAGCGCGTTGAGTTTACAGTTGATGCATATCCTGACGAAATCTTCGAAGGCGAAGTTACCGAAGTACGTCTTGAGCCAACAGTTACCAATAATGTAGTGACATACACAATCATTATTGCAGCGCCCAACCCGGAATATAAACTGATGCCGGGAATGACCGCCCAAACCAATATTTATGTTTTTGAGAAAAAAGATTTGTTGGTAGTTCCCAGTAAGGCACTTCGATTTACACCCGATGAAAAACTGCTTTCAAGCTACATGGCCAGTCAGCCAAAACCTGAAATGGATGTAAAAATGCCACAGGGAGGATTTACAAGTCCTGCTCAAGTAGGCCAGCAAAACGGGGAAAAAGTAGTATGGGTTAAGCGCGATTCTATCATTCGTCCACAACCTGTTAAAACCGGGCTTGATGACGACATCAATATAGAAATTACCGATGGTTTAAAACCCGGCGATGAAGTTATTCTGAGTATGGAAACAAACAGCCAGAAAGTTATTACCAGTGCTCCTGCGAGTAATCCTTTTATGCCCCGTCCACCGGGAAAACGATAACCTGAAGCCAATCTCAGAAGTCGGAAATCAGTTAAACAAAGGAAAAGATGAAAAAGAAAACAATAATCGAGGTGACGGATCTAAAAAAGGATTATCAGATTGGTGAAGTAACGGTTCACGCACTCCGAAAAGTAGATATGCAAATCGGCGAAGGCGATTTTGTAGCCATCATGGGTGCCAGCGGTTCCGGAAAATCTACCATGTTGAATATTCTGGGTTGCCTTGACAAACCTACGGAAGGAGAATATCTGCTCGACGGAGTAAATATGGGCAAACTAAATAAAAATCAGTTAGCTGGCTTACGCAATAATAAGCTGGGGTTTATTTTCCAGTCGTATAACTTACTATCCAGAACAACAGCATTAGAGAATGTTGAGCTTCCGTTGTATTACAATTCAAAAGTAAAAGCAAAGGAACGAAGAGAAAAGGCAATTTATGCGCTCGAACAAGTTGGATTAGCCGATAGAATGCATCATATGCCCAACCAACTTTCGGGAGGTCAACAGCAACGAGTCGCAATTGCAAGGTCTTTGGTAAACGACCCCGTTGTAATCCTGGCCGATGAAGCAACAGGAAACCTTGACACGAAAACTTCCTATGAAATCATGGAACTCTTTCAAAAATTGAATGATTATGGGAAAACTATCGTATTCGTTACACATGAACCGGATATTGCCCGGTTTATGAAACGAAATATCGTTTTTAGGGATGGCAGGATTCAAAAAGAAACCGAAGTGGAAAAACGTTTTTTTGCTTCGGAATTAATAAAAAATCTGCCGACAGAAACAGAGGAAGAATAAAAAAATCCAGGAAAAATGAATTACACAAATTTGATAAAAATTGCAACCAATGCACTGAAACGAAACAAGTTCAGATCGTTTCTCACCATGCTTGGAATAATTATTGGCGTTGGTTCGGTTATCGGGATGCTTTCTATCGGACAAGGTTCAAAAAAGAGCATTCAGAACCAGATTTCGGAAATGGGGTCAAATATGATTTTTGTTATGCCTGGCTCACAACAACGCGGTGGAGTGATGATGGGAAATTCAAATGCAAAATCATTAACGGTTTCAGATATCGAAAAATTACGAAAAGAAACGACCAAATTAACCGCCATTTCACCGCAGGTTACCTCCAACGGGCAAGCGGTTAACGGAAATAAAAACTGGCCAACAAATATGTACGGCGTCAGTCCTGAATATCTTGAGATCAGAAAATATGAAATTAAAGATGGCAGAATATTCACGGAAAAAGAAATAAAAAGCCTGGCAAAAGTTTGTTTAATTGGCCAGACTGTTGTTGAAAATCTTTTTGGTGAAAATGCAGATCCTGTTGGTCAAACCATTCGCTTCTCGGGAATTCCTTTCAAAATTATTGGAGTTCTTAAAGAAAAAGGAGAGAACTCAATGGGAATGGATCAGGATGATATGCTTATTGCACCTTATACTTCTGTTCAGCGACGATTGCTCGCCATCACCCATATTCAGGCCATTTATGCTTCGGCAGTAAGTGAATCGGAATCGGAAAATGCAATAAACGAAATGGAAACCGTTTTACGCCAGCAGCATAAACTGAAAGATGGAGATGACGATGATTTCCATGTAAGATCACAAGCCGAAATGATAGAAATGTTCTCATCGGTTAGCGATATGTTAACGATGTTACTGGGCGCCATCGCCGGAATTTCACTCCTCGTAGGCGGAATCGGAATTATGAACATCATGTTTGTTTCTGTGACCGAACGTACCCGTGAAATTGGCCTTCGTATGTCGGTGGGTGGTCGTGGTTCCGACATTCTGATGCAATTTCTGATCGAGGCCATTTTTTTAAGTGTCGCCGGCGGAACAGTTGGAGTTTTATTGGGATTGGTAATATCATACGTTGCTACTACTTTATTGAATTTCCCATTAATAATTATGACAAGCGCCATTTTGATATCTTTTCTTGTTTGTACAGCAATTGGAGTATTTTTTGGATGGTATCCGGCAAAGAAAGCCGCCAACCTGAATCCCATCGAGGCTTTAAGGCATGAATAACCAGCAGAAAACGAGTGGTAAAGGTTTTGCATTTTGATTTTTCAGTTAACTTTGATTTTAACAAATAATGAGAATGAAAGGAGCAACCGCAAAAAAACGAATGCTGTCTGTTGTTTTACACGTGATGGCCTGGCTGGTGCTAATTATCTTACCTCAACTACTTATCGACCGCTTTTGGGGAAATAACAATTTTATCGCCTGGGGATTTTATCTGAATGCAGCTATTTACGGAATTATCTTTTATGTAAATTATATCTGGCTGGTTCCACGCTTGTATTTACGAGATAAACAAACTGTTTATTTTATTGCAGCATTTCTTACTATTGTAGGTTTTTATATTCTCTTTTACCTCATCAATAAAAACCTGATTCACAATCCTGAAAGGGAGAAAATGATTACTGAGGCTTTTAAAAAACTGGCAGATAAAAAAGCCATGCCAAGGCCCCCGTTCAAGCAATTACAGGTATATTACTTTGCGCTTATTTCGGTAATTGTAACCGGTTTTTCTATTGGGCTGCGCGTAATAGAAAAACAAGCTGCCAGTGAAAAAAAACAAAAGGAACTGGAAAAAGAAAAACTGAACTCGGAACTAGCCTTTTTGAAAAGCCAGGTAAGTCCACATTTCTTTTTCAACACACTAAATAATATTTATTCATTAATCGAAATAAATACAAAAGATGCTCAGGACGCGGTACTAAAGCTCTCAAAATTAATGCGCTATCTTCTGTACGAATCGGAAAACGGAAAAACACAGTTGACTCATGAGATAAACTTTATGACGCATTACATTGATTTGATGAAACTGCGCCTATCCAACAAAGTAAAACTGGAAGTTGATCTCCCTGAAGAAGGTACACAACTAAGTATTCCGCCCCTTTTGTTTATACCATTTGTTGAAAATGCATTCAAACACGGGATAAGTTATCGCGAAAAATCGTTTATTTCTATTTCGATGAAAACAGAGAACAAACGGATAACATTTAGTTGCGATAACAGCATCGGACATTCTGCAGAGAAAGAGACCAGGGAAAAACATTCAGGCATTGGCCTTGAAAATGTAAAAAAGAGGCTGAATCTGCTTTTCCCTGAAAAACATGTACTAAAAATAGAACCCAAGGAAAAGACTTTTCATGTAAACCTTGAAATCGATTTATCATGATACGGACGATTGCCATTGATGATGAACCTCTCGCCCTGCAACTGGTTTCGGGGTATATCTCAAAAACACCGTTTCTGGAAATGCTCGAGGTTTTTGACAACCCCATTGATGCTATGGAATTTTTAAATGAAAATCCGGTAGATTTAATTTTTCTGGATATTCAGATGCCAGATTTAACCGGTATCGAATTTACCCGAATCCTTGAAAACCGGCCAAAAATTATTTTCACAACGGCTTATGCCAATTATGCTCTGGAAGGCTTTAAACTTGAAGCGGTTGACTATCTTTTAAAACCTTTTAGTTACGAAGAATTTTTGAAAGCTGCCCGAAAAGCCGAACGTTTAATTAAGCTGGAACAGGCCGAACAAAAAGAAATTATTGAAGCCAACAACGAATTTCTTTTTCTGAAATCGGAATATAAAATCAGGCGGATTAATTTTAATGACATTAAATACATTGAAGGCCTGAAAGACTATGTAAAAGTTTATTTACAAAATGAAGTAAAACCTATACTTTCCATCAACTCGCTAAAAGCGTTGGAAGCAAAACTGCCGGAAAGCAAATTTATGAGAGTACACCGTTCCTATATTGTCAATCTCGAAAAAATTGATACGATTGAACGAAGCCGTATTGTTTTCGGAAAAACGTACATTCCCGTTAGCGAGCAATACAAGGAAAAATTCCAGCAGTTTCTCGATAAGAATTTCCTATAGTAACTTAAATTCAGGCTGTCATTTCAAAAGAAAGATGACTGAGAAATTAGCTCCAAAAATGAAGATTTCTCACCCTCTTACCTCTGTATTCAAAATGGCACTCCAGATACGATCTTATTGTGTTATAAAACTCGAAGCCGGCAAATTTGCAGAATTAAATAATTGTGGTGTTGCGGTGTTTCTCCAAGCAAAACGAACCGATTTTGGTGCATCCACCTTTTTTGATTTCAGCACCACAGTTTCTCCTTCAATTTTGGCTTCGGCAGGATAAAAAATGCCGTCGCTGCCGGCAACTTCAAAACACGACACTTTTTTGTCGGTTGTATATAATCCATTGGCATGTGTAAATGAAATTACCGCTTTGTTTTTATCTACGGCCATTGCTTTAAACAACGGGCCTGAATCTTCCACATCAATTACGTTATAATGCCGGTTCAAGGCCATATTGGCAAACCGAATTCCGGCATCCAGTTTATTTTTGGGATGAATATCGGTTGTATCTCCAATGTCGCTTAAAATTACCATTCCGGTATTTTTCAGTTCCAATGCCTGGCGTTGTTCATCGCGAACCTCAACACCAGTATAGTTATCGCCGTATTTGTAAGGTGCAATCTGCGCAAAATAAAACGGGAAATCGTTGTTCCAGTCTTTTCGCCAGCTGGTTATTAAAGTTTCCAGTAACTCTTTGTATGCATAAGGGTTTATTGTATTCCCTTCACCCTGATACCAAATAGCACCTGCCATTTGAAAAGGGACAAGTGGCGCGATCATCGAATTATAAATTCTTGCAGGCTCAACAGGCCCCCACGGAACAGGTTTTTGCTCGGAGGCAGCTTTTTTCAAAAAGTCATCTTCCATAATAACTTCCTCCGGCATCCAGGCTTCGGCAGGTGTTCCTCCCCAACTCGAATTTATCAATCCAATCGGGACATCCAGCGCTTCCTTCAACCGTTTTCCAAAGAAATAACCAATGGCGCTGAATTCGCTCATGGTTGCGGGTGTGCAGACTTTCCACTCGCCCGTGCAATGGTTTTGCGGATATTTGGCCGTGCTGTGGCTCACCGTAAAAAGACGAATTTCAGGATAATTTGCCTTTGCTATTGCTTCTTCCTTGTTGGTTATACCCGAGTTTGCCGTCCATTCCATATTTGACTGACCGGAACATAACCACACCTCACCAATCAAGACATTCTCAAAAACAATTTCGTTGAACCCTTTCAAACGAACAGTGTAAGGTCCGCCAGCTTTAGGAGTTTTTAACTGTAACGACCAGGTTCCCTGATTATCTGCTTTGGTTTCAATTTCACTGTTTAGCCAGTCGGCACTTAATTTTACCGGTTCACCCGGTTTTGCCCAACCCCAGATTTTTACATCCGAGTTTTGCTGAAGAACCATATTCCCTGAAAAAATCTCAGGCATGGATATGTTGGCACGGGCAGCAAAAAACATGGAAAAAGAAACAAAGAAGAAAAACGGTTTTAACAAACGATTCATTGGTTAAGATTTAATTGTTAAACAATACACTAAAATTAAAAATTATTGTAAGTTTAACTATTACAATTCAAAACTTAATAGCCAAAGATATGAACTTCAACAGACGAAATTTTCTACAACGTTCATTTGCATCAGCCGCAGGAATTACTGCTGCATCGCTTTTACCCTACGACATTTACGGGAACGGACTTTATCCCGAAGAGATTATTTTAAAACCGGAGAAACGCGCTGCCCCGAAGGAATCCATCCGGTTTGCGGTAATTGGTATTAATCATGGTCATATTTATGGAATGATAGATGCACTTGTTGGAGGAGGAGGCAAAATGGTTTCGGTGTATGTAAAAGAACCCGATTTATTGAAGCAGTTCACCCACCGTTTCCCCGATGTAAAGGTTGCCAAAAGCGAAGAAGAAATACTGGAAGATCAATCCATTCAATTGGTGGCAAGTTCAGGAATTCCGGTAGAACGTGCGCCATTGGGAATCCGGGTAATGAAAGCAGGCAAGGATTACATGTCGGACAAACCGGGGATAGTAACTTTTGAACAGTTTGAAGAGGTAAAAAAAGTACAAAAGGAAACCGGAAGAATTTATTCCATTATGTACAGCGAACGGCTTGGAAACCCGGCATCGGTAAAAGCAGGAGATTTGGTTCAGGCAGGGGCCATTGGCAAAGTGGTTCAAACAGTTGGGCTTGGTCCGCACCGGATGCGACCAGAAAGCCGCCCCGACTGGTTCTTCTACCCGGAAAAAGCCGGCGGGATTCTTACCGATATTGGGTCGCACCAGTGTGACCAGTTTCTATTTTATACCGGTTCAAAAGAAGCCGAAGTTAATTTTTCGCAAATCGGAAATTTCAATACCAAAGACTACCCGAATTATCAGGATTTTGGAGACATGAGCGTTCGCAGTCCACATGCCACCGGCTATATTCGTATTGATTGGTTTACACCCGACGGGTTACCCACCTGGGGCGATGGAAGAACGTTCATTCTTGGAACAGAAGGATATATTGAAATGCGAAAATATGTGGATATTGCAGGTCGGGAGGGTGGAAATCACCTGTTTCTTGTCAATCAAAAAGAGGTAAAATACTACAACTGCAACGAAGTGTACATGCCTTATGGCGAACAACTCGTAAACGATGTGGTGAACCGCACTGAAACTGCGATGACACAGGCGCATTGTTTCCTTGCAACCGAGCTGGCGTTAACTTCACAAAAAATGGCTAAAAAACTGAATGTTTAACCGTGGAAAACAGACAGGCAGAAGATAATAGAAAATTGACCCAAGCACCACTGTTTTTTCATTTTGCGATATCGTTCGGTTAAAAGGGGCTGGAAGAACAGTTATCAATTCAATTTCAACATTCTTGATAAAAAGCAAAAATTGATTAATAACCGCAAAAACAAAATACTCCTATCGTTCTCCCAGGGTAATGGATAAATTCATCGCCTTTCCGTCGCGCAATATCTTCAGTTCTACAATATCACCGGGTTGATATTTTTTTAACTCATTGGAATATGTTCTCAGGTCATTCACCTCTGTTCCATTCAATACGGTAATGATGTCTCCTGACTTCAGTCCTGCTTTGTCCCCTGCTGAGCCTTCCACTACCGAGGCGATTTTTACACCCCCATCGGCATAGGAAAAATCGGGTATAGAGCCGGTCGAAGCAGTTCGATTACTCTTTGGTTTATCTATACCTCCTTCGTTTTCCCCGGTTATCTTGCCTGTAAATTCAAATGGAGTATCGCGCTCGGCCAGGTACGTTATTACTTCACGAGCTACCATAGCCACTTTCACCAGTCCTTTTCCATCAATTTTTTTCCAGGTGTCGTCAGGACGATGGTAGTTTTCGGTAGCACCGGTAAACAACTGAACCGCAGGTATTCCTTTTTCGATAAAAGCTACCTGATCGCTGGCATCCAGTTCCTGTTGTACAACCTCACTTTTTACCCCGGTAGTATAATCCGTTCCCATAAAAACAAATTTCCATTCTTTCGCCGAATTTCCATTCAACACCAATAGTTTCTTATCGAACAAACTGCCGTTCGTATCCAGATTCACATTTGCAATTACATCGCCTTCGAAATGCTTTTTGATTTGATCTACAAAATATCGGGAACCTACCAAACCTGCCTCTTCGCCGGTAAAAGCAACAAATATGATAGTGCGTTTTGGATTCAAACTTGTTCCCATCGATTTGGCCAGCTCAATTAATATGGAAACTCCACTGGCATTGTCATCAGCGCCATGATGAATTTTTCCTTCATCGCCACTATGCACGTCAGGCCAGCCCTGCCCAAGATGATCGTAATGGGCAGAAAGCACTACCGGCGAATCTTTCAATTTCGGATCGATACCCGGAATAATGCCAATCACATTTTTCATTTGTAATTCACCTTTACCATGGAAAGAATGTGAAAACTCTTGAAAATAGGATTTGTCCATCGGTTTTAATCCGTATTCTTCAAATTTATCTGTAATATAATTAGCTGCAGCATCCAATTCCGGAGTACCAAGCCCACGTCCTTTCAATTCATCAGAGGCAAGGTATTTTATTGTGCTCATCATCCTTTGTTCTGAAAAAACCGGAGGAAGCGTTGCCAGCGGCTCTCTGTTTTTAAACATCGCTGTATTCTGTGCGCTGCTCTCAAAAACCTTCACCAACGGCGAGTCGGAAACAGGCCACTCCCCTTTGGCAACATTCACGGGCTCGTCACCCTCAAAACCCAGATAGGAGTATTTCCCATAGTGCGGAAGTTTGGTGATCAACCCTTGAATTGCATTCTCATTATCAATAGCAATAAAAGCCATGTTCATATTGCTGTTTTCAGGATTATAAATGGTCATTACAAAACTATGGTTTGCTTTGCTTGTCGGAACACCCTGATAAATAACCGAATCGCCTAAAATGGAACTTTTGAATTTTGAAATATTGTTATTGATTTTATCAGCAAATTTATTTTCAAAACCGATGATCCAGACTGTTTTATCACCAGGCAACGCGTTCACTTTATCATCATAAACAACTTCAAATTGATCATTATCTACCGCTTTCCATTGTTCAAAAAAATCGGTATAAAGTTTCTTTTTCTTTTCATCTGCCCTTGAAGGCAAAACAACAAGGTTTTCCTTACTTGCCAGAACTTTTGACCAGGTTGGTGGAACTTCCATCGGATCCATAATCCTGAAAACATCATATTGCGGATCTACTTCCAGTTTTAAGGGTTCATCATTCAGGCTAAAATTGAATTCCTGCGTTCGATCTTTCATAGTTACAACAAAAGTCTGCAAGCCTTTTCCGGTAACAATTGACACTGGAATGTCCAACACAAATGGTTCATCCTTTTGTTTTTGTTTAAGTGTAAGCGTAATCTGGTATTGGCCGTCTATTCTTATATTGTTCACCTGGTCAATTGCAATTTCCGGCGCACCGTTTCGGGTAAGCCATTGCTTGAAAAAAGCTTCCAGATTGGTATTTGTAACTTCTTCAAAAGATTTACGGATATCATCAAACGAAGCCATTTTGAATTTATAATTCTTATAGAAAAGTGCAAAGCCCTTCTTAAAATTATCGTCACCCACTTTTCGGCGGAGCATGTGCCACATCATCAACGATTTGCCATAACCAATTGCCTCGCTGGCTGCATTGTGGCGGGAGATAAACCGGTTGAGAGGGAAATCATTGCTTTCATCAACTACGTTTGTGAATTTTTGCAGGGTTGAGCGACGGTATTCTTCACCCTGGCCACGCTGCTCGCTAATCAGGTGATCTGCTCCGTAAGCAGTAATTCCTTCACACCAGTTGCCTTTGTCAAAATCCACATAAACGCTGTTGCCCCACCAATTGTGCAAAAGCTCGTGTGGATAGGAGGAATACAGGATAAATGGGAAACGAATAATTTTTTCTCCAAGCAAGGTAAACGAAGGCATGCCATAGCCTGTTTCCCAAAAATTCTCTACCAGTGCAAATTTTGTATAAGGGAAAGGCCCAATTAAATCCTGGTACATATTCATAAATTGTTCCGTCACATCCAGATATTTGTTGGCCAGACTTTGGTCGGGAGTACGCAGAAATGCCATTGCATCAACACCGTTATTCATTTTAAAGCCGTATTCAGTAAAAGGAGCAGCAACCAGAAAAACCTCTTCCTGTGGAGCATCGCATAACCAGATATCTGATTGCATTCCACCTGAACCGGATTCATATGTTCTTTTACCTTGCGAAACCGATTTCCAGCCCTCCGGCAAGATAACGTTCAGTTGGAACGTAACCAGATTATCACCCAATGAAGGCACCCAGTGTGTTGAACCTGCCAGATAAACTCCTTGTTTCCCAATAATACCTGTTGTTTCACTAAAACCACGAGCGTAATCCTCAGCACCACTTGATACAGGAATATCAATTTTCCCCTCATAATTAACAACAAAATATTCCGCTCCCCTTTTCAACTTTAGTTTCCATTTGTTAAGCTTTACACCTCCTCTGCTTTCACCACTATCGTCGCGGTCCATGCCCACATCTTTGGCATTCACACTTCCTCCAATTTTTTCCGCTTTCACATTCCCGGAAAAAGAAGTGACAGAAAGCACCGAATTAAGGTTCATAACCAATTCTTCTTCACCCGATATAAAAATAGTGTCGTTTACATTGATAAAAGCTTTAGCCGGTTCAACCCGTACATTAAGAATATGGCGAATTGATTTATTCTGAGAAGAGCCAATAATTGAAACCGACAGAAGTATTATTAAGCTCAAATATTTTTTCATTATAAAAAGATTTTGAATTTAATTTAAGGAACAAAAATAGGACCTAGTTGTTTTGCAACTTTAATTAAAATAAAGGCAATAATATAGATAACGCTTTGCCGGAAAATCAGCCAATTCACATTATACCTTCGTTAAAAAACATAGCCAGCAAGTTGTAAGTTTTCAATTGACTTTCGGTTAATACTTCAAAAACTAAACAAACAAATGTTCTTTATGTTATCTGAAAAAGAATCATGAAGCTTAAATATCTGATTTTGCATTGAATCTCCTCGCTACAAAGCTTATGGAGAATGCGCTACCGGAATTCAACACCTTTCAGAATCTCTTAACTTATAACAAAATCCAATTCGGGATTTATTCAGCAAAAAATTAAAAGCCAAATGAGTCGAAAAATCGGTCCTAACCGTTGAAAGGCAAAACAAATATTGATTAAAAATTGAAGCTGCCTAGAAAAAACAAGCAGGGATTCATAGAATTCTGCTATTTTTACTCGCTTTGAAAATTACAGTAAAACTTATACCAATGAAAAAATCTAATTCCATTAAGTCGCTATTCTTTGTATGCTGTTTTCTAATTGCATCTCAATCTGCTTTGATAGGACAGGAAAAAACAACAAGTCCGGTTGACTTGGTAAACCCGTATATGGGAAACATAAGTCATCTGCTTGTGCCAACCTATCCAACGGTAAGTTTGCCAAACAGTTTATTACGTGTAATTCCGGCCCGTACCGATTTTACCGGCGATCGCCTGTCAGGGCTCCCGGTAATAAGTGTCAGCCATCGGGGGAATTCAGCTTTCTCGTTATATCCGTTTCAGTCTGATAATAATTCCATTCAATCGAAATATTCCTACAGTTACGATCAGGAAAAAATAACTCCATACTACTTTGATGTTTTTCTTGATGACATGAATATTGAAGTAAAGTACGGTGTTTCGCACCAGGCCGGAATCTACCAGCTGGATTTTGAAGATAAGGGTAACCCATTTATCATGCTTGCGTCGCAAAACGGAAAACTTATCGTTAACAAGGGAACAATCAGTGGTTTTCAAAGAATTGGCAACCAAAATAAAGACATTGACACGAAAGTTTTTATTTTCCTTGAAACCGACAAGCCCGTAGTTGAGTCAGGAATCATGAAAGACGGGAAAATTAGTGCCACTCAAACACAGGAAGGAGAAAATATTGATGCCGTTTTGAAGTTTTCTGAAAGCACAAAATCTGTAAAAATCCGTTACGGAATTTCGTTCATTAGCGAAGAACAGGCAAAAAAGAATTTATATCGCAATTTAGACGGATTCGATATTGAAAAAACCATTACCGAAGGGCGTGAAATATGGAACAATTCGCTTTCAAAAATTAAAGTTGAAGGTGGTTCTCACGATGATCAAGTTGTATTTTACACCTCGTTGTACAGGACTTATGAACGTCCAATTTGTATTTCGGAAGATGGGAGTTATTACAGTCCGTTTGACGGAAAAATTCATGCCGATAATGGCGAACCATTTTACACCGACGACTGGATTTGGGACACATTCCGTGCAACTCATCCGTTACGGGTTTTAATCGAAAAAGAAGTAGAACTTAATATTGTTAAGTCGTTTATCCGCTCGGCCGAACAAATGCCAAATCTCTGGATGCCAACGTTCCCCACCATTAATGGTGACAGAAGGGCGATGAATTCCAATCACGGCGTAGCAACCATGCTGGATGCGTATGTAAAAGGCCTTACCGATTTTGACTTAGAAAAAGCTTACCAGGCAAGTAAGCTTGCTATAACTGAAAAAACACTGGCGCCGTGGTCTGACAAAAAAGCCGGCGATTTGGATGAGTTTTTTGTGAAAAACGGATATTTCCCTGCGCTACGTGAAGACCAGGAAGAAACCTCATCGGTTGTTCATTCTTTTGAAGGACGTCAACCCGTTGCTGTTACTTTAGGAACGGTTTATGATGAATGGTGTCTTTCTGAAATTGCCCGGATCCTGGGTAAAAAAGATGAAGCTGATTATTTTCTGAAACGGTCTTATAATTACCGGAAAATTTTCAATCCTGAAACCGCATTTTTCCATCCGAAAGATGATAAAGGCAAATTTATTGAACCATTTGATTACCGCTATTCCGGCGGTGTTGGTGCGCGCAGATATTACGACGAAAATAACGGTTGGACATATCGGTGGGATTTACAGCACAATGTTGGCGACCTTATTCATTTAATGGGTGGCAACGAAAATTTTGTCAATAATCTGGATGCCACATTTAATGAACCTCTGGGAAAAAGTAAATTTGTTTTTTACAGTCAGTTGCCCGACCAAACCGGGAATGTAGGCCAGTTCTCAATGGCCAACGAACCTTCGTTTCATATTCCATATTTATACAACTACGCTGGCGAACCATGGATGACTCAAAAACGAATCCGGAAACTGTTGAATGAGTGGTTCCGAAATGATTTAATGGGAATTCCGGGCGATGAAGACGGTGGCGGGATGTCAGCATTTGTGGCCTTTTCGCAACTGGGGTTTTATCCTGTAACACCGGGATCCATTTCCTACAATATTGGTAGTCCTGTATTTACAAATGCTGAAATTAATCTCGGAAACGGGAAAACATTTACCATTATCGCTAAAAACGCTTCAGACAAAAATAAATACATTCAATCGGCCAAACTTAACGGGAAAGATTGGAATCAACCTTGGTTTACCCATGACGAAATAAAGAATGGCGGAACACTGGAGCTGAAAATGGGGCCAAAAGCCAATAAAAAATGGGGAGTTGATTCACCTCCTCCATCAGCCAGACCACTGCCCAATTAGTGGGATATAAATTCTACAGATAGTTGCAAATGCGAAAAACAGTCTTTTTCCTTTTGGTTTCTTTCATTATAGGCTGTGTCGGTAAAACGAAAACGGTCGATGAAAAAGCTCAGGGGAAAGAGACTGTTTCTAATTTGCTCCCTACTGATTCCCATGAAACAGTTAATGGAATCGTCTTCTTTTCATTTGATAATGGCTTAACCTGGGAAGATAAAAGCAAAGGTTTGCCCGATACGGTTAGCTTGGGGTTAGGTGGAATTGCAGCATCTGACAAAATGCTTGGAATTGCGGCAAAAGAAGCAGGAATTTATCTTTTTGATGATGCCAAAGAAAACTGGACACCTATTCCAACAGATTCCAAAATTATTGACAGTAATTTGGGAACACTCGCTTTTTTCAAGGATCAAATTTTTCTGGGCACTCAGCACAACGGAGTTTATTCTACTTCCGATTTAGGAAAAACTTGGATAAATATTACCGAAGGATTGAAAAGTATGACCATTCGAAAACTGATTCCCGTTGGTGATAAATTGTATGTAGGAACCGACGCAGGATTCTATTCCTACAACGAAACTCCAAATAGCTGGGAACCCGAACTTGTAAACAATACTTTGCAGGTAAACGGAATTACAGGATTAAATGGGAATATTTATATCGGCACCAACCAGGGAGTTTTTAGAAGCCCGGCAGGAAAAAAAGAGTGGGCAAAAGTTCTGGATAAATCTTCAGTGCATAACATCAATGCTGAAAACAACACCATTTTTGCCATGACTTACAACGAATTATTATCCTCAACCAATGGCGGCCAAACCTGGCAAAACATCCAAAAAGGATTGCCGGCGCAGCTATACACCTTTAACATTATTTCGAATGGAAACACCCTTTTTGCCGGGCAGTGGGATGGGGTTTACCGAAAAGAGAATCCTAATGAAAACTGGAAAACCAGCAGCAATGGTTTACCTACAAAACTCGCCATCACCAATATGAAAACTTATAAAGGCGCAATTGTGGTAACCGGCAACGAAAGAAAACTGAAAAAAGGAATGAGCACCCGAAAGGATGCTTTTTAGCTCCAACCCCAAATTCCTGTCATTTCGAATCCGCCAACTGCCGGAGAGAAATCTCTTTCTTTGAACCTACATTTTAATCACCGAAATATCTAAACAAGCCGTTAAATAAAACAGGCGATTTTGTCTCTTATTGTTAAACACACAGCTACTTGCCATAATTTAAATCATTAAATTTTGATTAAAATGCTATGAAAAAGGGCCTAATAACTAAAATAATTTTCTACGTCACAATAACACTGAACTCCCTGTACAACGTACAACATGAAAGACACCAAAAATCATAATACCCTGATATTAAACATAATAAAGAAAAAAAATTTCTCTTCAGCTGTTGACTCAAATAAAATACTTTATTACCTTTTATTCCAGAATCACTAAACAACATTAAAAAATGGACACTTCAAGGCCTCTGAAATTTGCCGATGAAAATATGAGTTAATAAAACAACGATTGTAATAATTTAAACATTAATTGGTTTAAGGCAGGCATTTTGGGTGTGTATGTCATTCGTTAAATGTAAAAAGTATACAGTGGTGATGCAGAAGGGAGGTATTTATGATAAGTAGTAATCTTTGTTTAGCTGAAATTGTGCTTTGGGGAATTATCATAATTTCGATAGGTGTTTGTGGATTTCTTATTGTATCAGGCTACAGAAACAAAAAAGATGCTCCCTATGCTTTAGGTCTTCCACAGGGGTCGGTAAGAGCAATTCTGGCGGTAACATTGATTCTGTTGTTTATTTTATTGAGCATATTTTTCCTATTAGAAGGGCATATCAAAGACCCTCAGAAGTATGTCGATAGTATTCTTACGATTGTTGGGACTTTGGTGATTGCTGTTTCGTCGTTTTACTTTGGCTCCAAAGCAACAGAGCAAGGGAGCAAGATTGTGAAAGACGTCTTTAAACAGGTAAAAAGGAGAAGGGGATATCAATAAAGTTACTCCAGAGCTTATTCAAGAGGCAATTGCCCAGAACAAGGCTAATTGGCTCAGAACATACAATTGCACCGATATTAAACTCGGGCAGAAACATGTAGAAGGTCAAAGGCTCGATGCTTATTGTATCGACTTCTTTGTGAATAAAAAAGGTTCTCCAGAGGGTAATTGGAAAGAAATTCCACCATTGATTGAGTATATTAAAGAAGGAGAAAGATACTCAATTTTGACGGATGTAAGTGAGGTAGAAAAGCCAGACGATTTGACGTCGGATGAAAATACATCAGTAAAAGAGGGAGATGGTATAGATAGATTTAAAAGCCTTTCTCATAACGAGCAAAAGGCAATTCTTTTTGCAGCAATCAAAGAGAATAGTTCAAAATGGATGAAAATATATGAGAATGTTCAGTCCATTTTGGTGGGGCAGAAAAAAATAGAAGGTAAGCCTCAAAATTATTATGCTGTGGTTTTCAATGTGAATCTTAAGGGTGATAGTGATGTGGTTCATTCACAGATTCCAGATTATCTCGTTTATACATATCAAAACAAAGAATATAATCTTCCTACTGATATTAATCAAGTTGGCAATGTGTCGCTAACGCTTGCGGGCAATAAGGTACCGGTTGTTTTAAATAACAATTTTTGTCCTGGTTGCAGTATTGGTGTAGCTGACCCAGATAGCACTGGGACACTCGGACTGTTTGTAAAAAAGGAAGACGAAGCTTATAAAGACAAGACGTTCCTTTTGAGTTGTTACCATGTATTATGCCCTAGCGAGTTCGCAACAAAAGTTGGCTCATATAAAGCGAATGTGGCCAACGGGCGGGCAGTTTTAGCGCCAGGTAAGGTAGATGGGAATTCGCAGCCCATCGCGACCTTAATTGAAGGAGCTTTTAGTAACAAAATAGATGCCGCCATAGCTTTAGTAAATGAAGGAGTATTAATTGATACTAAGCCTTGGCGTTTAAACCCAGTTAATCCTTCAGTTCGATCACAGTATTCTCTTGAACACGGACATCGAGTCAGATTCACTGGTCGAAGTTCTGGGCAAATGGATGGTACAATTGAAAGCTACTGGGGAAGTGTCAACTTGAAAAGCGAGAACTGCAGTTTCGAGGAGATTATTATAACCTCAAAGATTTCAACCAAGGGAGATTCCGGCGGTTGTGTTTATGACGAGAACGATCGTCCTATTGGAATTTTATTTGCTGACGACGAGAGTTACTCCTACCTGATTCCCATTCAAACCATATTCGATACCCTAAAAATTAAGCTATGAATAAACTCAGTTATTTCTCATTGGCTTGTATTAGCCTTTTTGTGTTCATGTCTACCAAAACTTTTAGCCAAGAAAATTATATTCAAACAAGTTTCAATCTGAAGGAAACTGATCTAACGAGGAAAGTAGTGGTGGAATTTGAACCGAATCTAGACGATCCTAGTTTTGCAGACCATGCAACTGTAAAAATCGATGGTATTTCAAGCCCATCATCAGATAGTTATAAACTATATATTGACGGAAATGAATTTACAGATCAAGCTCGAATAATTGTTGATGGTTCCAGTTTAAAATTCAAAGTAGCAAAGGAAATAAAGACAATATTAAAAGAGCAAGTCAAAACGAAAGAAAATCCATTACAATTGCGGTTGAGCCTCATGAAGAAGGGGGGAGCGACTAAAGTTGACTTAAATACATTTGCATTTATAAAAGAGGATGATGATCCGAGCGCTGTCGTCGCGACCCAGTATCCACAAGAAATATATAACTACGTCAACGAGAGGTATTCGGCGTTTTCAAGTTATATTAGAGAGCGGAAAAATAATATCATTAAGGTTAATAACACGGTTCACATTTTTGTAGATGAATTTGGGCGAACATATTTTACAGGTTGGCCAACAACGTCTCGTGAGGACTATTCTTATACAATTCATCTTTTTTATTACTATGACGGAGCAAATGAGAAAAACTTTGTCGCTAGTTTCGACGGAGTATTTGAACCCGTTTTTGAAATTTATAATAATCCGAAAGTAACAGGGGCTTCTACGAGTGCTTTGAAGGATAATTCAGATAAACCTTTAGTTGGGGTGAAGGAGGTTATTTTCTCAAATAATGGCCCATATACTGGTTCGTTTACTGTTAAAATAGCAGAGAAAGACAGTAGTCAGTTGCTTGTCAATAAAACGATTAATGTAGCAAAGACTCATCATATTAGCTTGTCCGCGGGGTTAGTTAGTAGTTTTCTGAAAGATCCGTCTGGTTTTGAAAAATATCCACTCGATGGTGGAGACTCAACATTGATAGCAGATGATCCTGAAAGTAGGGGATTAATCACCTTAATGGCGACCTTTTACCCAAAGCCACGGAATTTGCTTTTTCCGCCTACGAATTGGCAAGAAAGAATTGGTTTTGTCGTTGGTACGCGGATCGACAAGAATTTCAACGAGAACTTTCTTAGTGGAGTCTCTTACGATGTAGCCCGAGGAATGGCTCTAACAGCAGGGGCTCACTATGGAAGAGTAAACAAGCTTGTTTATGATGGAGATTTTACTTTTGGAGAAACACCTTACTCAAGAGAGATTAAATCAAAGAAAGAGTGGAAAGTTGGCTGGTATTTTGGCTTGGTAATCGATTTAAGAGTCTTTGGTGTTTTGTTCAATCCAACCTCACAAGCAGGGATATGAAAATATTAGCTTATTTCATTTTCGCATTTCTGGCCTTCAACCTAGCTGGTTGTTCGCCTCGTATTTATAAAAAAATAGACCACAAATGTAAGCTGATTGAAAAACTTGCGAAGAAGCGCAATGAATCAGTGGATATTGAAAAGATTAAGGCAAAAATTCCGCATTTAAAGGAGCTCGCTACAAATCCTCCTAACGATATTTATCTACTCATTATAGATTCGCATTTGGATGAGATGATTTCGGATTTGAAAAATGAAAGCTCTGATGAAGTACTCAAAAGATTAGATAATTTGGGAACGAGTTTGAAGAACATTGATTCAAAATAATTGTGGTTGCTTTTATGGCTATAATCTATTTATTATGCTTACAGAAGAAGAAAGATTAAAGAAAGAGAATAGGGAGCTTTCCCTAAGAGAAGAAGAACTAGAGTTGCGAATTGATAGGATCAAGCATCCATGGAGGAACCATACTTTTTGGACTAGTATCATA
The DNA here is from genome assembly GCA_041393215.1 of Draconibacterium sp. Lineage (GTDB taxonomy): Bacteria > Bacteroidota > Bacteroidia > Bacteroidales > Prolixibacteraceae > Draconibacterium. Next base: position 40,658 of record JAWKKP010000031.1, on the reverse strand, counting down.
GCTGCTCTAGTTGCTTTGATTGGTATCGCAGGTCAAAGCTATCTTTCGAGTATAAAATCAGAGCGAGCAGAACTAAGATTGGACGAAGCTAAGGTTGAGGAAAAAAAAGCTAGAAAATCGTTGGAAAATGCCAAGGATTCAATGGAAATAGCTCGAGAAAAAACGAAGATTGCCAATGATTCATTTCTAATATTGAAAAAAAATGAAGACGTTTTAATTAAACGTGTAAACGAGCTAAATAAGTCGATAGCATATACAAAGAGTGAGTTAAACACTTTAAATAGTGAAAAAGATGAAGTGTCGAAATTGTTGCTACAGAATTCGATGCAGACACTTCTAGAAAACTCTACGCTAAAAGTTTATTATGTAGAAAACACAAAGGCTAAAGCGATGAAAATAGATAGCTTGTTTAAATCCAACGGCGTTAATTCAAGATACCAACGCCCCGGGTATTCTATTTCGAAAAATGAAATTGTTTACTACAATGCTCCTCAAAAAGATTACTGTTATGCAATCCAGAAACTTTTAAGAAATAACGGTTATAATGATTTTACGATAAGACCTAGTTCTGGTCCTAGTTCGACAATAGAGCATTTTAAAGTATATGTTGCAAAAAATTAAAATTTTCCATCTTGTTGATTTCCTATGACTATGGCGATTGGAATGAAGCCTCGAAGAGTTCATTTTACGATTTGCATGAAAGTTGGATAAGAATTTCTGCAAATACGTTAAGGTACTTAAATCTCATAACATAAATTAAAAATTCTAATGATAAATAGTATGGCAAAAAATCGAATTTTAAGATTCATCCCTTTTTTAGCAATTGTAATATTTACGGGATGTAAGGACACGTACTGCATTGAATGCGTTGCAGTTCATAAAGAAAAGAAAACAATACTCAGATCTGTTCAAGAATGCAGTAAGGATTATGATTATCTGGTTGGATATGAAGACGGATTCCGACACAGTGAGATTGGCTTATCAGACTCGGTTGAGGTGGTGTGTAGTGAGATTTACAAGTCTGATTAGTTGATTAAAATTTATTGGATTAAATATACCGTCAATGCTCAAACTCGGCCCCAGATTTTATTTTATCCAACCTTTCGCGCATGGTGTCTAAATGATATTTATACACATCACGGGGAGAGCAGTTGTTTTCTTTGCAAACTGCAGCGGCATAACCAACCACAACACCCATTTGGGTGGTGGTGTGCATTACCCGCGGGCTGCCTAAACCCACATGGGTAGCTGAGAAACAACGCCCGGCCATAAACAGGTTATCAATGTCTTTGGAGTAAAAACAACGATAAGGAATTTTGTATTGTTCAATTTTGGTAAACTGAGCTTCGGTCAGAAAATCGTATTTCCCTCCACGCGGATAGTGAATATCGATGGCACGGACTTCTTCCACAAAACCATCTTCAAAATCAGGGTGATTGATGACATCGCTTTCCTTTAAAATATAGTCCCCCATAATCCGGCGCGATTCCCGTTTGCCGGCTACATAGGCAATCCATTTTAAACGAAGATTTGCATTTTTGGGATCCTGCTTTACATTGTACCAGTTACCATAAATCGCACGCAGCACATGATCGCGAATTTCTTCCGCATCATAAATCGTATTCATCAGCAAACCATATTCCCAAAACCACTCGCCCCGTGTTGCTTCATAATCTTTAGCCACATCCATCGCCCACGGAACTTCTTTCCAACCCACGTTCAGCTTGTTCTCGGGGTTGGTTGGTTGTTCGGTTTCAATTTCCACCGAATTCCAAAGGATCGAGTTTCCCATGGTCATGCTATCAGCTTTTTCCGGTGCCAACGATTCGCCGAATTCATCCCGTGCTTCACGGCCCATGCGTACTTCCGCACCAGCCCAGTAGCCAATCCAGCCATCGCCGGTGGCATCCACAAAAAGTGGCGCTTCAAAACGGGTTTCTTTGTGGTTATTGGTGTTAAAGCAATCCACCGCCGTAATTTTATTACCTTCTTTATGAACGGTGTACGCCCGCGTATTTGGGAAGACGGAAATATTCTTTTCACCCCGAACGACCATTTCAACTGTATCATTTGCGGCGATAGCACCTGCATCGCCATTGGGATAATGTTGTGTGCTCAGTTCCTGAACAATCGTATAAAATTCCAAACCTTCGGTGTGAACCCGGATTTCCTTGCTGGCATTTCCGCCTAAAACCGGGCGGTCGTTAATCAATGCCACTTTTAATCCGTGACGTGCAGCTGCCACGGCGGCGCCGCAACCGGCCAGTCCGCCGCCAACAACCACCAAATCAAAATCTCCTGCATTCTCCGGTGGTGGAATTCCCAGTTTTTCTTTTCGCCAACTTGTCATTTCTTCCAGTTCTACCGGCGGATGATCATTTTTATCCTTTGAAAAATAAATAGCATCGCAACGGCCTTCAAATCCAGTTTCGTCCATCAATTCAATTTGCAGCCGTTTTGAACCCCCAACTTTGATTTTACCGGCCTGCACCCACTGCCAGCCTTCGTTTACACCAAAAGTTTCAGGATAAACCTTCCCATCGAAAATAACTTTGAACGTTCCGGGGTTTTCCGGGCGATCCGGGACCCAATCTTTAGTACGTACCCAGAACCAGTATCTTCCACTTTCCGGAAATTCGACCGTTGTTTTTGCATTTTCTACAGGCTCTCCCATTCCATGTGCGAGTAAATAAGGCGATCCCATGGAAGGAATAAATTGCTGATCGACAACCCAGCCTCCCTTCTCATCAAAACTCTCGGTTTCAACCAGCACTGAAGTTGTTTGCCCAAACAGATAATTTGCTATAAACAGTTGGAGCACAAACAATACTTTTTTCATCTTATCTAATTTTACTTTTCTATACTTTTTACAGGATTTTTCTCTACCCACCAGGATGAAATGTTTGTAATTACAACATTAGCATCACTTTACTAACGAGTTAAAGATAAGCTGTTTTCTAAATTAACGTCTGTTCGATAAAAAACTCACATTTTTTAGTATTGAGAATTCTTCAAGACCTTATCAAAATAATCATTTATTGAATACGCAACTGTCTCTCCAAAAATTCTTGAGTTATCTTTCGAAACCATAGTGCCAGCAACGTTTGCATAAGGAAATTCTATTGTTGTTGCAAGACTTATGCCCTCAATACCGGCAGCCCATTTCATAAATCCCGTTCCTTTTGTGTAATTATTATCTGTATTCCAGGATTCACCAAAAGGTAAAAAATTTTCGTGGTAAAGTTTAATTTCACCCGAATTGTTTTTTTCTAATAAACGCGAAAAAATAATTTGGTTTTGTTCTATTTGCTTATTGGATGAGCCTACCATGTATATATCTTCATTGTGTTTCCCGGATATCCAAGGGCAATGAATATCCAAAGCAAATTTCAATTTTTCATCACTCCAGCCAGGTATTATGGTCCTTAATGTTGCTGTCGAATTATGGACTGATTCCCCGTCATAATCTCTATTGTGATCTCTTGGAATTCGATTTTTTCCCTGTTCCCCGTTTTCAACGCCATCTTTATCCATAAAAGGAATAATCATAAATTCTGCAGATTTCCTTAATTCTTGCAGATTTTTGTCATTTAACAGGCTTTTTATTATTCCTTCCAATACATAACTTGCCATCATCTCACAGGCATGATGACGCGCAGTAATTAAAACCTTATATGTTGGTTCTTTATTTAAAGACGGGATTGTTATCTTTTCAATAACACGGTTTTCCGGAGAAAAACACAAAGTATCAATTTCTAATGATTCCCGTTCATTTAAAGTTTCCATAAACTTATACAAATCCTTCTCTGTATAAGGAAAGGCAACGCTAAAAAAGGCAACAGTATCCTGTTCCGAAAATGAAAAGGTGAAGCAATTATCTGAGATTCTGCTTTCTCCATACCATTTCCATGTTTCATCGTTATTAAGACTATAGGCAGGCCCATATTTTGCAAACACATTATTTTGCTCAAACTTGAATGTAATGTTTTTTCCGGAAATACCGGAAATTTTAAAATACCAGTAAAACCATTCTCCTTCGGTAAACGACAAATCTGGTTTTAACCAAACTGAATCGCCAGATATTTTGTTAACAGTTATATTTCCTCCGGGGAAATCGGAAAAAATCTGAATGTCATTTTGACCTTCAGTCAACATACTTGAAAACAAGAAAAATATCAACAATAATCTTTTTATAATCATGATTTTATACATTGTTTCTATTTGTATTCCAGCCACGCAGTAGCCGAACAGTTTTTGTCGGCCACAAAGCGAATCCAGCGAGCCTGAAAACTTTCCGGAAATTCATAATTGAAAGTTTCGCCTGGTTGAACGGTTACTTCTTTATAAACCATCCATGGGTCGTGACCAATCGGCTCCACTTCAATTTTGAACGTAACTTCCTGACTTAATTGATGTGAAATTTCAAGACTCCGTTTATCATAAAATCCAATTAAATACGGATCTGATGGTACGTTGGACTTCACAACTGAATTTTTCCATGGACCACCATGTCCGACAGGTTTTCCCATTTTCCACAAATCGTCGATTACACCCAGCCAAACTGCTGCTTTACTATCAACCGATTTTACAATGTGCTCACTGGTTTCTGCTTTAGGATCAAGGCCGGTAATCACCAGCATTCCACGATAGGAAGCATAATCGTGAATCCGGAAATTGTGCGAAGAAATGGGCCGTATTTTTGCAAAACCATCGGCGTTTTCAGCTGGTAACTCGTAAAAAGTCCCGGCGCAATTCAATAAATCGCGTTCGGTTGCTACTTCCCTGCAAATCCGAAGCTTCGCCTTGTTTGTTAACTCCGCTAAGTCTCCATTTCCCAAAGGCAATCTCCATCGGCGGCCTTTATAGTCAACAATCAGCACAGATGATTCCTGAATATCAACTACATTTTCAGGAATGGCAAATTTCTCTTTAATGAAACTGTTGGTTTCCGGATCATCTTTCGCAACCAGGTTCAGATTTTCATCGAGTTCGTAATACCCGGTTTCTGAAACAATTCCATTTTCATATTTTACTGCCGAGATTCCCAACGCCTGGCGGTTATTGCCCAAACCATACAAAAGTCCGCCTAAAACCTCAGGTTTATCAATAGCTGCAATTCCGTTAAATAGTTTTTCCGGGACCGATTTTCTTTCATCAATATCGGTATAATTGAAATTAACAGTTGCTTTTGTGGCTTTATTAACAGAAACTCTCACCCACTCACCTTTCATTTGGTCCGTAAAATAAATCATTGTCGAACGGTTTGAAGGAACATTTACTGCCAGGAGTGAGCTGTAAATATCGTCACCGAATTTATCAACCTCAAAATGAAAATCGACATCTTCATTTCCATCGTTCCGTATCCAGGCACAACGCTTTGGCCAACCAGAAAACAGGAATGGTTCAGAATATTCCCCGGCTTTTACCTCATCGTTTAACCAAACTGCCCCGGAAGCTGTAGCCGGGCCCAACATATCTGGTTTTTCAGGAGATGTAAACCAAAGATTTGAATTCGATTGCCCGGGGCCTTCAATATTTCCTTTTTGCTTTCTTTTGTTCAGGAATTCCTTTTGTGCCGAATCGTCGCAACCAAAAACCAGTTGATCATTCCAGCGCGTAAAATCGCCAATGACTTTCAGATAGGCAGAACGCGGACGAATTCCCGCCGAAGTTTTCGCTGTAAAATTTTCCGGAAAATGCCAGAACATTCCGTGCATGGTCATCAGGTAGTCCGGATTTTCATCGGTTCCCACATCGCGGATTCGGGGCCATTCGGTGTTCCAGCCGTGTGCACCGTCGTAACTGTGGCTTGCTTTGGGCAAACGGTAAAAATCCCATCCGGTTTCGGGATTTCGAACTCCCAGCAATACCGATTTGTGGTCCCAACCAGTTGCCCAAATCGGATCGGTTTCTGGATTTGAATTTCCATAAATTCCACCCGGTCCCGTAATTTCTACAAATTGATTTCTCCGGACTACCCTCCAATCTTTGCCATCCCATTCCGCAAGTACCCCTGCTTCTACATCAAATTTTTGCAGTGCTTCCGGGGTGGCTTCGCCATTGTTGGAATAGACCAAAACGCCCTGCCCTGAATACAAACCTTTGCCATGTGCGCCCGGCAAAGTCGCATTTTGAGGATTTACATTCGTATCGTTATGTTCAACTTTTCTCCCTTTCGAGTTATTACCGTCTTTGTATAATTCAGTTACTTTCAGCGAATTTACATCAACTTCATAAAAACCCTCCTCCATGGTTCCGTAGTAAATCATTTCAGCCGGGTGGAACAGATGACGCGCATTACCAGTGTGGCGCCCCTGCATTTCAGAATAAGGAATCACTCTAACGTCCCGATTTTCGTTTATGGCGTATGGCCCGATGAAAAGTTGGTTACTTTCCTTGTGAATCATCCGGTTAGCCGGAGTTCCTCCAATGGATTCCTCGCGGATAATTTGATTCAGGTTCGGAGTTATCTCATACAACTTATCTGAAGATCCCAATGGCAAGTGCGGCCCGTAAGTAATCACCCAGAGTCTTCCTGCCCAGGGAACAACAGCACCGGTTCCACACTCACCTTCATTGTTGTAATAAGCCAACGAAGGATAGATTCCACTAACAGAAATGGGTTCATCTTTTAATTCTTTTGGTTGTTGACACGCCATTAACAGAAATAAAAGGATGATGAACAGGCATTCCTTGATTATCATAACTTTTTACTCTACGGTGAACTTATACATACCACTTTCAACATTAAAAATATGATAACCTGATTCTTTCCCTTTGGCAGTAACAAATTCCGATTCAGAGACAGAGGCACCATTCTCTTTAATTTTCTGATTTTCGTATGCAGGGACATATACTGTTGCCGTGCATCCAACAGGAACCGTTACTTTCATTGAGAAATTTTTGTCTGACTTTTCCCAGTGAATTCCGGCTTTTCCATAAGAAGTATTATTGTAATATTTTGCAAATGAAATATCATCAACAGGTTGTGGTTTAAAAATAATATGTTGATAGCCAGGTTCGTTTTCATCGGCATTCATCCCGGCAAGTTTTCGGTAATACCAGGTTAACCCACCGCCAAACATCGGGTGATTATGCGATCCCCCGGTACTCCATTCTTCCCAGGTTGTGGTGGCCCCCAAATCCAGCCAACGACCGTAGCCTGGTTCTTCTTTTTTGTTCATCGCTTCATAAGCGAGATTGTTTAATCCGTTTTCGGCAAGGACTTCAAAGAAAAACTGAGTTCCAAAAATACCGGTATCCAAATGACCGTCATTCGCTTTGATATCATTTTTCAAAGCTAAAATCACTTTATCGTACTGTTCTTTGGGAACGCCCATTTTCAGTGCAAAAATATTTCCACCCGCCGGTCCGTAACTTCCTTTTTCGGCATCATAAAATCGTTTTTGAAATGCCTTTTTTGTTGCTTCCGCCAAATCAGCATATTGTTTTGCTTCATTTACTTTTCCTAAAGCTTTTGCTGATTTTGATGTTAAATCGGCACAACGCCAAAGATAAAAGGTGTGTACCATATCATCCGGCGGTAAATTGCCCGGAGTAACCCATTCTCCAAGATTAAACCATTTCAAAACCTTTCCATCCCTGCCTTTCCGCTGCGAATACATGATGCCATCCTTATCTACCCAGGTTTGCATATAGCGAATGTATTCCTTCATTGCAGGATAAGAATCTTCTAAAATATCTTTTGATCCATAATGCAAATAAAACTCCCAGGGCATAATTGAAATTGCCGCTCCCCAGGCAACTCCTCCTCCGCAACCCGGCTGCCACGGCGCACCATTCGGCACATAACCGGTTTCCACATTTTGTGCGCCGATAATATCGTGAATCCACTTCTGGTAAAATCCGCGTGCATCGAAATTATGCATAACTGTAACACATGAAACCTGTCCATCCCCCGTATATGGTGAACGCTCGCGATGCGGACAATCACTGGCAATTCCGCCATGCATGTTATCGGTTTGACTCCGCCGCCAGATTTTATTTATTTGATTGAACATCGTATTGGAGGTTTCAAACACAGCCGATTCCCTAACATCTGTGTTGACCACCTCTGCGGTAATTTGTTCGGGGTTTAAAACTCCCGGCCAGTTTACTACTTCCACTTCGCGAAATACAAACCAGTTAAAACGTGCAGCATAATCGGTTTTCCCTTTTCCGTTAAAAATATAAGAGTTGTCACCCGAAAATGTATTGCTTAAATATTTGATTTCTATTTTGTGTCCTTCAGGACCTTCCACATTATTTAAACGCACCCAACCCGAAATTTCTTCACCAAAATCAACTTTATAATTCCCGTTGTACATTTTTTCAATTCGAATGGGTTTTAGTGTTTCCACTACTTTGTCGGTTGGTGATGTGTGTGCAACTAATTTTCCTTCGGGAGCTTTTCGTTGAATAGCATTCTCCCATTTTGAATCGTCAAAACCAGGAGTACACCAATCCGGCTGTTCGAGACGGGCATCATAATGTTCGCCATAATAAACCATGTCCATTAAAATGGGGCTTTTCGAAGCCTTCCATGTTTTGTCGCTGCTAACTATATTCTCTGAACCATCGGTGTAGGTTACATGAATTTGCGCCAGTAAACGGGGAGTTCCGTAACCTTCTGCCCACGATTTTGCCGGATTATAAAACCCATTACCGAGAACGCTTCCTATGCAATTTTCACCTGCTTTAAGTTTATTGGTAATATCGTAAGCAAGATACATTACCCTGTATTCTTTAAAATTATCGGGCAGTGGAATATACTGCTGTGTTAACGTTGGCCGTTTCCCGTAATTGGTCTGATTGGGAACTAATACATCGTCGCCTACTTTCTGTCCGTTCAAGTACAATTCAAAGTAACCGAGACCCGTAACAAATGCCACAGCCTTTTTTATTGGTTTATCAACCCTGAATTCTTTACGAAACATGGGTGCAGGCGGAGGCAATTCATCCGGAATGGTAACACGCGAATCCTTCGGTTTAGGCAAAGTTTCTTCTCCCTGCCAGGGTGCTCCAATCCAGGTTGCTTTCCAGTCGGAAGGGTTTAACAGTCCCATTCTCCAGAACGCAGGCTCGCTCCAGTCTGAAACTTCCCCGCTTTTATCCCAAACCCGAACCTGCCACCAGCACTCCTGGGCCGGTTTCAGCTTTTTACCATCATATTTTAATCGAATAGATTGATTTCCACTAACTTTTTTACTATCCCACAAGTCTGGTTTTTCAAGTTCCTCCTTTGAGGTTGCAACCCGAATTTGCCACGCTGTTTGTAATTGACCACGCTCGCCTTTTTCTGCATTATTGATCCACGATAAACGGGGTTGCTGAACATCGACCACTGCCGGATTTTCAAGATATTCACAGGTTAACTCTACCGGTTTTATTTTGGCCATAGAATTAAGCCCGATAACAAAAAGTAAAGATAAAATGATGAAATTAAGCTTCATATTTCTCAGGTTAAATTGGTTTATAAAAATTATTATAAAAGTAACGAATTGGTTTTGAAACGCATGTTTTACAAAGGAAAATCGCAACAATTGTCATTCCGATGGCAAAGGAAAAGAAATCTGTTTCAAACAAAGAGATTTCTCCTCGCAAACTCGTCGAAATGACAGGTTATACAATTAACGGCTTAAACTTACACCTTCAAATGTCATTTTCACAGGTTTAATTGTTCCGTCATCGTTAAATTCCAGTTTATCGATACAAGTAACGCGGTGGTCCCGATCTTCATTTGGAATCGGACGACGATGATATACAATAAACCACTTGTCTGTTCGGGAAACATTGATTACCGAATTGTGACCGGCACCTGTTGCTACACCTTCATCCGATTCAAGAATGGTTCCAATCCGGTTATATGGTCCTGTAACTTTATCCGAAATTCCGTAAGCCACTTTATAAGTTCCGTTTGTCCAGCCACCTTCCGACCACATAAAATAATATTTCCCGTTTCGTTGAAATATAACCGGGCCTTCCACATAATTTTCGGGTGTTACATCCTTAAAAACTGTTCCATCTTCCCACGGAATAAATCCGGTAAAATCGTCGTTGAATTTCACCATGTTACATTTTCCCCAACCGCCATAAACCATGTAAAAATTACCGTCTGAATTTTTAAAAACAAATTGATCAATGGGCTGGGCGTCGTTGTAAAAATCATCAATCAACGGTTTCCCAAGATAATCTTTAAAAGGACCGGCAGGTGAATCAGCAATTGCGACACCAATTCCACCGGTTTGATTTACTTTGTTATTTTCATCGAAATAAACACTTCCTTTTCGCTGCAAATCGTTAGCACCAAAAAAGAAATAATATTTGCCGTCTTTCTCCACCACCGATGGCGCCCACATGGCTTGTCTGGCCCATTTTACTGCCGAAGTGTCGAGTACATGAGAATGCTTTTCCCAGGTTACCAAATCTTTGGAAGAAAACGCATCGAAATAAACCTGCTTTTCATAATCATCGGAAGTGGTTGGATAAATCCAGAATTCGTCGCCAAAAACAACGCCTTCGGGATCGGCGTACCAGCTTTGTGAAATCGGGTTACCTGATTTAGCAGTTTTTTGAACTGAATTTTTGCAGCCAATGATGGCAATTAAAACGAAAATGATTAACAGAGGTAAGGTCAAATGTCGGTTGAATCGATTCATATGTTTTTATTTTCGGGCAAAATACGAATTTCGATTCAACTTTAATTGATATTAAATTATATCAATTAAAAAAAGCCGGAACTATTAAAAAAAAGATTTCTTGTGTTTCCAAAAATGGCAGGAAGAATAAAATATCAATCCATTTACAATCTTAAAAACTCGAACATTGGATAACCTTGCTCGCCGGTTGAGTTGTAGTAATCGATAAAACGTAGTTTATAGTAATAACCCTGGGTATCTTTTATAACATAAATTTTTTCCGGCAGAACTGTGTACATTGAGTTATCAAAATCGTATTCTTTCCATTCGTAACCGATGATATCCATTTGCGGCGAAAGTATGAGGCTCTCTGCCTTTTCCAGCGAAATTTCATCAAAAGCGTTTACCGAATCTCTTACAGCTTCAACACGATACGGATTTAATAAAACACCTGTAACCAGATATGGATACGGGTCGCCATCATTCGTATAAAGTAAGGTTGAGTATTTGGTAAACAGTAAATCCCAGTTGGCTTTATTGGGCTCAATATCCACCACACCGTTTTCAAACGAAAAACATACAAAATTTTTCGTTGTATCCTTTACAATTACAGCGGCTTGTTCATTGTTCCCATTTAAATCGGCAAAACGAAGGGTGTAGTTATTTTCATCATCGAAGCCAAAAACGATTTTCTTTTTACCAGTCAGATTAGAGCTCTCGTCCGTTCCACGGTCAATTACATACACATAATTTTTCGATTCCGGGTTTTCATCCGACCAATTGTACCAATTTCCAATAGCTGTGCTATCCAGGTTTCCATCCGATTTATCATAGGTCATCAATAACCCGCTGCTGCTTTTTACTTCTTCAAAGTTGGTATTCACTGAGTTTCCGGCCAGCATCATTTTCGAAGTATTCAAAATAACGTGCCATCCCGAATCGGAAGTTTCAAACCCCAAATCCCATTCTGAAATTAAATTATTCTTTACAGTTTCGTTATCCAACAAATTAAAGAAAACCTGGTATTTATAATTCTGAGTAAGTTCCACCGTACCTACCGTTAAATCGCCGGGTAAATGCGGAGCAACGCGTTTGTCCTCTTCAAAACACGAAGTTAGGATAAGTATAAGCGATATGTAAACTAACAGTCGTTTCATTTTAATACTTTACAAAATTATACTTCAGGCTTAAGAAGAATGTTCTTCCGTATCCCACTAACGAAGATGCCCCTCCTCCTGACCCGTGTCCGGAAGAAGAACCTGCACCAACTCCGCCAATTTCCTTATTGTCGAAAATATTTTTCACCCCTGTTGAAACAAGAACCACATTATGCCAGAATTTTTTACTCAGACTAACATCCATATTATGAAAACTATCGATATAACCCAACGTAACCTCATCAGAAGAGTTATAAAAATAAGTTGGAAATTTGCCTGAAAACTTATAAAAAACAGAAAGTTTAGCTTTGTTTTTCATAAAATTGAAATCGACGCTGGTATTCCAATTGTCGCTAAAGATAAATTTATCGCTGTCGAACGAATCGTCTTTACGTCCGATTCTGGAATAGCCCGCTTTTACCTCCAAAGCTGATGAGTAGTACATAGTTCCCGACAATTCGAAACCGACACTACTAAATCTGCCTGTATTCTCGTTTCGATAATGAAGTAAATTATCCGGATCGACCTGTACAAGGCTAATTTTATCCTCAATAATGTTATAAAAAGGCTTTAAATCGAAAACATACGTTGCTCTTCCACTTGTCAGTTTTTGGTCTGCTGAAAAAACAAAACTGTGCGATCGTTCCGCTTGCAGGTTCTCATTTCCTTCCACCTGATGATTACTATCGAAAAAGTATAAATAGAGTTCTTTTAACGAAGGCGACCGAAAACCTCTTGCATAAGAAGCACGAAGTGTTGTTTTTCTTAATTTATACATCAGATTAAGCGAGGGCGTTAATGGCGCTTTGTATCTTGTATTGTAAGCTGCCCTGATTCCGGGTTGAATTGTAAATTCACCAAAAGGATTCCACATGGCGCTACCAAATACAGCGTAATCACCAATTTTCTCACTATTATTTTCGATGCGTTTGCCACTTGCCGTTTCCAGATTTAAATCGACCCCAGCCTGAAAGCTCAAAACACCTCCTTCCGGCGCGTAACTGTAAACGCCCCGTGCAACATAAGCATTAAACGAAGAGGTATCATGGTCAGCAGTTGCAGTCGTTAAAGTTTTACTTAAATCGGTTAAATCAACCAGGTATTTTTCTTTTTTCCGCTGATAAAATGAGTACGCCGCTAATAAGTTAAAATATGAGTTATCTCCCAAATTCGTTGTTAAATCGAGGCTGTTATTAAAACGGATTGTTTTATACCAGGTATCGTTTGCCTTTACATAATACGGTGGAAAAGGATTATTTCTGTCAAGCAGTCTTTCTCTGAAGAAATCTGATTTTAACCGGGCTTTTGTTTTATCGTCCGAGTAAGTATAGTTTGCTCCTGCATTGTACTGCTCTTTAGGTTTCCATTCTTTTGAACGGGTGTCTTCTATAGAATAACCACTAAAGAAATTTCTTCCACCATTTAATTCATATGTACTTTTCCCGTGACGAGCCGAAGTCAGAAAGTTAAAATTATAAGTGCCGATACTTTCGTAATAACCATTTACACTAGTTTTATAAAGCGAATGTGTATTGTTATCGGTAATAATATTGATTACACCACCGAGTGCATTGCTTCCATACACTACCGACATGGGCCCCTCTACCATTTCAATATGACTAACATTGTCAAGATTCAACTGGCTTAAGTCTATATTTCCATCGAGCCGTCCAATAACAGGAACACCATCAACAAGAATTTTAATATTCTCGCCAGTAACGCCTTGTAATGACAGACTCGTACCGGTTGAAGGATCGTTTGACAACCTGATTCCCAGTTCATCAGAGAGTATTTCGGCCAAATTATTGGCAGCTTTGCTTTCAATTCTGTTTTTACCAATCAGCTTAATATCATAAATTGATTTATCGGTGCTTATCGGTTTGTACTGCCCTGTAACCACTACCGAATTTAACTCGAAACGAGAAGGAACTAATAAATATCGTTTTTCAGAAATACCGTTACTAATTGTATCAATCAACGTTTCGAACCCCATGCAACTAATACTGATTATTCCACTTTGGTTCAACGGGAATGAAACCAGCCCATCTTTGTTTGTAACATAGTAGTTTTTCACTTCCCTGTCCATACTTTCCACACACACATTTGCATACGGAATCGGCGAAGATTTACCCGCTACCGAATCAACCACAACTACTTTCACCTGCTGAGCAAAAACAAAATTTGAGGTAAAAAATACAAGAACAAAAAATATCTGCCTCATCAACTCCTTCATAAAATAGTATCCGGACCTTTGTTGATTGAGCAAAGACCCGGATACTCCATCTAATTGTTTTCTATTCTTTAATAAATTTCACTGATTTTGATACATTTCCGGAACTTAATTTTGCATTATAAATTCCTGATGGAAGAGTACTTATATTCAATGTTTGTTTATTCAAACCTGCATCTTCAGTGGCTTCTTGTTTTAATACAAGCTGACCTGAAATATTGTAAACAGTAATTTCTACAGCACCGTCAAAATCATGAATGATATTTAATTCGCCTTTCGCCGGATTTGGATAAGCGATTAAACTTTTTCCTGAAACATTATCCTTAATACCGGTAGAAAGCATGTCTTGTTTTACAAACGAATAAGTTCCTGTAGAACTTCCGCTAAAACCTGTAAAATAGATTTTCCAGATTTGATTTTCGGTATCATTTGCTTCTTTAAACTGAACAAAATATACAACGTCATCTGTAACTACATATCCGGCTGTAAAATCATAATGCTTCCAATCAGAACCAATTTCCGAGATTGTATCGTTAAACACTCCACTATTATAATCAACAAAATCGGCCTGCGAAACGCCGTTAACTTGTTGAATCTGAACACCCGAGTTGGCTAAAACCCCGGTTACATAATAAGGAATGTTATAATCATAATATTTGGTAAACAACAACTGCCAGTCTTCTGCCGGTTCCTGTTCCACAATTGAATCATTTACAAGAGAATAATGGATGTATGACACATTATTATAATTGTTACCTTCCAGCGTTACCGTTTTTTCATTTTCACCGTTCAGATCAGCATATTTAAATGTCCATACATTCTGACTTGCATTCTTCAGAACTATCGCAAACTTTTTAACAACCATAGAATTGCCAACAGGGCATTTCACAATAAAAATACTATCGCCATAAATATTATGATTTGCCATATTGTAAATTCCCCAACCATAGTCGGGATGCTCAGTAGCGTGTGCATTAAATGCACCTTCTTCCCAATCCTCGATAGAATTATACATCGGTGTCCAGACTATTCCTGTTGTGTCAACAGTTTCCCAATCTTCAATTGTACCGCCAGGCCATGTGTAAACCATTACACCAGCACCGTTATTGGCCAACGCGGAAACACTCATTTGGCTCGTAATAAAAGCAATATCCCAATTACTTCGCGGAGCAGTTTTTAAAGTATCTCCAGTGAAACTATAGTAAACATCGTTGGCATAACCGGGACCGGTTACAACATCAACCGAAGTCTGTGAAAAAGCGTAGGTGAATATCAGGGCTGAAAACAAAAATGTAAAAAGCAGTTTCATTGTAATCTTCTTTTGTTGTTATAAATTGTTCAAAAATAATATAATAACCTTTATGGCAATTAGAATTTTTGACCTTTTAATCCATATTTAAAAAATATTTCTTTTTATCAGTTAAACTTCTATTTCAGTTTTTCTCCGTTAAATAGAAAAATAATAAACATATGCATATTTTCAAGATTCATGTTAAAGCCAAAATTCGCAAGTCTTATAATGCAGAAAGCAATTTTCCCCCTGCATACTCAAAAGTTTAAACGCAAATTTGATTAATAATGAGGCAACCTGCAATCATCATTTGTTATTATTTTAACAGCAAATTAAAGAGAGAAATTCAAGAATATCCTTATTGAACAGGATACATTCTAATTAATAAGTCACAAAAAATTAAGCATCTAAATCATAATTCAAGACTTTATACAGGCTTCATTTCATCAATACGTTTTCTTTCTTCTTATAATATTTACGACCATCAATTAACTTTCTAATTTTGCAGAAAACAAATCCATAAAATGATGATAGAAATCAACAAGCTAAAACATACAGGCTCGGGTAACTTTTTCTTAATGGCTGGCCCGTGTGCCATTGAAGACGAGATAATGGCATTCGGGATTGCTGAAAAAATAATCCGCATTACCGACAGGTTAAATATTCCCTTTATTTTCAAAGGTTCATACCGAAAAGCAAACCGCTCGCGACTGGATTCCTTTACCGGAATTGGAGATGAAAAAGCCTTGAAAATCCTCCAAAAAGTGGGTGATACTTTTGATATTCCAACGGTTACCGATTTTCACTCTGCCGCTGAGGCAGAAATGGCTTCTAACTATGTCGATGTACTCCAAATCCCTGCGTTTCTTTGCAGGCAGACGGATATTTTAGTAGCAGCAGCAAAAACAGGAAAAACGGTGAACATCAAAAAAGGCCAGTTTTTATCGGCAGAAGCAATGCAGTTTGCAGTAAATAAAGTTCGCGAAAGCGGAAACGATAAAATAATTCTGACGGAACGCGGAACTACATTTGGCTACCAGGATCTTATTGTGGATTATAGGGGAATTCCTGAAATGCAAAAAATGAATGTTCCGGTAGTTCTCGACATTACTCATTCTTTACAACAACCCAACCAAAGCAACGGAGTTACCGGAGGAAAACCGGCACTAATTGAAACAGTGGCACGGGCCGGAATTGCTGTTGGTGTTAATGGACTTTTCATTGAAACTCATCCTAATCCTGCTGAAGCCAAATCAGACGGAGCCAACATGTTAAAACTGGATTTACTGGGCCCCTTGCTTGAAAGATTAATAGCAATTAGACAAACAATAAATGGCTTCTAAAATAAAATCTACTTTCTTAAACTAACAAATCGATTAAAAAATGTTTAGGTCTGTTGCAGAAGAATTGTCGCCTCTCGTTGAACATTGGGCAAAAAGATTTTTGTCACTAGAAGAAAACGAAATCAATCTAGTCAGAAATACTCAAAACCGGAATATCAAGCAGATTGTAGGTCATATGATTGACTCGGCATCAAACAATACTCACCGCGTTGTACATTTACAATATGGGGAACTACCATTGAAATTTCCCAATTATGCCACATACGGAAATAATGATCGCTGGATTTTCATTCAGAATTATGAAAAGGAGAACTGGGAAAACCTGGTTTTGCTCTGGAAATATTCCCATCTGCATTATCTTCATGTTATTCAGAATATAAATCCCGAAAAATTAGGAAATGAATGGATTGCAGACAACGAAGTAAAAATAACACTGAAAGAAATGGTGGAAGATTTTCCCCGGCATTTCAAATTACACATCAGTGAAATTGAAGAATTGTTAAACTGTTAAATTGCATTTTGACTTTTATTGAAATACATTTACAATTCGTAAAAATATTGATATGGCAAACAGAAGAGATTTTATTAAGAAAACCACAACCGGCGTTGCTTTGGCAGGTCTGGTTTCCATTTCAGATACTACAATGGGCGGAGAAGTAAAAATCAAAGACGCTCTTGTTCATCACGTCTTTTTCTGGTTAAAAGACCCGGATAACAAAGAGCATTTGAAGCAACTTATTGAAGCTTTAAATAAATTAATAAAAGTTGAAACCATTAAAATGAGCCACATTGGAGTACCGGCTTCAACAGAAGAACGCGATGTTGTGGATCATTCATATTCAGTTTCATACATGGCTTTTTTTGATAGCAAAGAAGATCAGGATACCTATCAAACACATCCTGTTCATTTAAAATTTGTTGAAGAAAATTCACACCTATGGAAAAAAGTAGTGGTGTACGATTCTGTTGATGTTTAATAGAAAAACAGATACGCCAGCAGAATAGAAGCCACAATCCCTACAAAATCGGCTATTAAACCGCACACCACTGCATAACGGGTATTTTTAATTCCAACCGAACCAAAATAAACAGCAAGAATATAAAATGTAGTATCGGTTGCCCCCTGAACCGTACTCGCAACACGACCGACAAAAGAATCGGCTCCGTAGGTTGTCATAGCATCTACCATCATACCGCGGGCACCGCTGCCGCTCAAGGGTTTCATTAACGCCGTTGGCAAAGCACCTGTAAAATCAGTGTTCATTCCCATTTTTTCAAAAGCCCATGAAAATCCCGACATCATCCAATCCATTGCCCCTGATGCACGAAAAACTCCAATGGCAACCAAAATAGCAACCAAATACGGAATTATTTTCACGGCAGTTTTAAATCCGTCTTTAGCACCGTCAATAAATGCTTCATATACATTTACCTTTTTCAAAAGCGCCATAACAATAAATGCGATAATAACCGAAAACAGAATTACATTACTTGCTACGTTCGATATCTGAGTGATGGCATCTTTATCCAATGTTGAAAAATACCAGATAATTGCTGCAATAAAAACAGTTAGTCCACCGAGATAAGATAAAACTACTTTGTTTAGCAAATTGATTTTTTGATAAGCCGCCACTGCTATTAAACCTGCAAGTGTGGAGAAATAAGTGGCAAGCAAAATCGGTATAAAGATATCGGAAGGATTTGCCGCTCCCAATTGCGCCCGGTAAACCATAATACTTATAGGCAAAAGTGTTAACCCAGATGTATTTAATACCAAAAACATAATTTGTGCGTTTGACGCTGTGCTTTTATCAGGATTAGTTTCCTGCATCTCCCGCATGGCCTGTAATCCCATGGGGGTTGCTGCATTATCGAGGTTGAGCATATTGGCTGCAATATTCATCATAATCGAACCATGGGCAGGGTGTTCCTTTCCAAGTTCGGGAAATAGCTTATTGAAAAAAGGCCCGATTAATTTAGAAAAAACATGAACAATTCCCCCCTTCTCCCCTATCTTCATTATTCCCATCCAGAGTGTTAAAACCCCTGTTAATCCAAGTGAAATTTCAAAACCGGTTTTTGCCATGTCGAAAGTTGCATTCACCATTTCTGAAAAAATTTCGGTATCGCCCATAAAAATGAGCTTCACAAGACCGATGACAAATGCGGCAAGAAAGAAGAATATCCAGATGTAATTTAGTGCCATAGCTTAGCCAAAAACCAAATGTAGAAAGTAGCAAGTACTTTTCACAATTTTATGAATACATTTTACTTTTATTTTTCAAACAAAACAGTGTTGAATGCCAATCAACAAAAAACGGCGCCCAATTTGAACGCCGTATTCCAGTGATTTGTATTTATTTCTATTTCGTTGATTCGTAATCCTTTGCCATTTTATTCAATTCATCGACCGATGGATTACCGGAAAACACAGCAAGTCTGTATCTGAAAGTAGCTGATTTTCCATTTTCAATTGAAAAATTCATTTCTTCTTTTCCTTCTGAAAATACTTTCTGCCCAAGTGTATTTGCGGCAAACAATCCATAACCACGAGCATGCCAGTAAGTAGGGTACCCCGGATTTTTCGGATGATCAAAAATAACAATGGCAACCTGCTCGCCATTTACAACGCCATAAAGTTTCATCCATTTTGCACGCGTTGCCCAAACATCGCCGCCTGTAATTCCTTCACTGCTTAAGTAATTTGCATTTGCAATATTATCGTCCGATGCTTCCACTTTGGTAACTACTCCATGAGAATCAACCAACTCAACTTTTCCGGTAGATGGCAATTCCAATTCACGGGTTACACGAATAGCAAACATTCCTTCTTTATTATCGGTAATATTTACTTTACCATCCACTGCTTTTAAAGTAGTAGTCCGGTCGATTATCCGTGTGGTGCCTTTAACAATAAATTTGTTTTCAGTTGTTTCCTCTAACAACTTTTTACCGTTAATATCTTTCCATGATGCAGTAGTTACTAAATCGGCTTCGCCTTTACCACTTTTTTCCTTTTTTACCGCTTCATGATAGATGGTTCCGTAACCAGCCGCTTTTTCCTTTGGAATTGCGTCTGAATTATTCCAGAAATCCAAACCGTTTACATCACCATAATTAAGCCAGATGCCCACATGGTGTGGATGGTCGGCACGCTCACCGGCTTTGTTTTTTAATGGAAACTGCCGGGTAATTTCATTTCCGCCTACAGTTACAACAGGCCACAAAACAGGCTTTTTAATGGTTGAAGGATAAATGTATGAGGTAAACAAATTACCATCAATCAGTACATCAATTTTTTTCTCGGCAGGTTTTGAAACCAGCTCTACTTTTGGTTGTGCATTTACCAGTGAAAAACACATCATAAATAAAACAATAAGGCTAATATTCTTTTGCATTTTATCTTGAAAATTTAGTTACAGGGCACTAAAATATGAAAAAGAACACGATAATCATACCTCTTATGAAAGATTCGAACAATAAAATAAATACAATTTTACCTGTTTTATATAAAAAGTAATTATTATTGTACAATTCATAAAATCGTATAAAAATGAAAAAAGTTTTTTATTGGATTCTGGCAATCTTAATCACATTCGCAGCAATTATTTATCAAAGACGAACAGGCCCTACCTATGACAAGCGTGTAAGTGTTGTTATCGACGACACTGCATATAAATTCAAGTTAGTCAGGAGTTTTGGTGGCGATCAAGACTGCAAAGTAGAATTAGTAGTTCCGGATCAGGAAGTAAAAGGATATATTGAATACCGGAAGTTCCCAACCGACCACGACTGGACAAAAATCGAAATGAGCCGTCAGTATGATAATATTGGTGGTTATTTGCCCAATTTGCCGCCTGCCGGTAAATATGAATATAAAGTTACACTGGTAAAAAATGGTAAGGAATATCATTTGAACGAAGGAAAACCAGTTTTAATTCGATTCAAAGGACATGTTCCGGAAAGTATATTATTTCCGCACATTTTCTTTATGTTTTTTGCGATGCTGTTGAGTAATCTGGCTGGAATTATGGCCGTTTTTAAAAATAAAAGATATCGTTTTTACACTAATGTTACACTCATT
Organism: Draconibacterium sp.; assembly: GCA_041393215.1. Taxonomy (GTDB): domain Bacteria; phylum Bacteroidota; class Bacteroidia; order Bacteroidales; family Prolixibacteraceae; genus Draconibacterium. The sequence continues at coordinate 19,916 of JAWKKP010000031.1, read as the reverse complement.
GCCTTGTTTGTTGGCGGCATGATTTTAGGCCCGTGGGTACAGTGGTATGCATTTGGGGAAGCCTGGGCCGGAGTTCCGTTTGCCTGGGACCTGACCGATAATAAAACTCTGGTGGCATTCCTGTTCTGGCTACTTGCATTTTTTATGAATCGTAAAAAAGAACGACCTACATACACCATTGTAGCATCAATAATTATGTTAATGGTTTATTCAATTCCACATAGCATGTACGGTTCCCAACTCGATCCTGAAACCGGCGAAATAATACAGGGTTGGATTCAATTGTTTTTAATTTATTAGAAGATTTAGAATCATAAAAAAAGCTCGTTGAAAAATCAATGAGCTTTTTTTTTGTTATAAATTGAACGTTATAACGATTGTAACGGGTTCGATAGTTTTTCAGCTTCTTCGGTTATATACTTTTTAAATCCTTCTTCGGTTTTCCACTGGTCTTTATCCAAACCCCAAACAGAAAAGAAATAATGCCTTACCGGTTTGTCACTGGTACATTTCTGTCCGATATAGTAGGTTTGAGAAATAATATTACTGAAACTTTTTTCCATTACTGTTTTATAACCCAGTTTGAAAAAGTCAATATCAGTCGTTCGTCCAATTTTTCCGGCTTCTTTTAACGGAACGATTGCAGCCATACCTAATTCATCATTATTTAATGACTGTACACCATGTGTTCCGATACATTCAAAATCGCCAGCTTTCATCTCAAAAGGCTCCCTTTTGAGCATACTGGTTACAATTCCGGTTACAATTTGTGAGCCTTCGGGGCAACCGGTAACTGTTACATCCGACTGAAACCAGTATTTCCCTGGATAAATCGAAATTCGTTCCACAGCTTCCAGATTGTCGCCATCTACTTCCCAACCCGAATATCGCAACTCAAAAACCGAACGAACCGGTCCTTCAACGATTTTCTGATATTCATAAACATCGGTAGACCCCAAACGATACAGGGAATCATTTTTTAATAAAGCCAGGCCACCGGAGCCAAGTGAACTTCCGCAGTGAAGGACATCCATTCCCCAATCTTCCAGTTCATGATAACTTGGCGATTCTGGAGTACCAATTCTATCAATAATCAAATCGGGTTTCAATTTGCCAAATAAATCTTTCACATTCCGGCAATCGAAATACACCCGGAACCCAATTTTATCGTTTTCCCAGCTTACACTTTCAGCCTGTGCAATAATTTTAAATCCATCGTTACAAGGAAGTGCCTGGTAATTATCCACCTCTTTATATGAACCGTCATCCTGTTTTATACCCAGTCGTAAATTGGTTCTTTTATCAAATTCCGGATAATTACTTTTATCAACAAAATTAACTTTAATGTTCTTTGACTCATTTGCTGCAAAATCAATCAGAATAACAGCTTCGTCCCACTCTCCATCGCCATCTAAATCATCTAACTGACTGGGAAGAGTTCTATCTTCTTCAACTTCAAATACAGGAAATAGATTTTCTCTAAGCTGAACTTTCTGAGCTAATTCTTCTCTGGTAAAAATTACGGCCTCGTCAGTGCGGGCAACATCCATCGGGTTCTTCACAGTAAACTTCTCTTCCTTTTCACAGGAAAACAAGGCAATGCTCAGAACTAGTAACAATACGTTCTTCATTTTTATTCAGGTAAATCGTTTTCTCCTTTCACGTAACCAAAATTGGCCAGAATTCCACCGTCAACATAAAGAACGTGGCCATTTACAAAATCGCTTGCTTTTGAAGCAAGAAAGAGCGCAGCATTTCCAACATCTTCCGGTTCACCCCAACGACCTGCAGGAGTGCGGGTCATCACCAAATCGTTAAACGGATGATTTCCCTCACGAATTGCTGCAGTTTGCGATGTAGCAATATATCCGGGTCCAATTCCATTAATCTGTACGTTGTATTTTGCCCATTCACAGGTCATATTTGCCGTTAACAGTTTCAAACCACCTTTTGCCGAAGCGTACGCTGATACAGAATTTCTTCCATAAACACTCATCATTGAACACATATTAATGATTTTACCTGAACGTTTTGCAATCATTTTAGGTGCTACTCTTTTTGAAACAATCAGTGGTGCAACTAAATCAACATCGATTACTGTTTTATAATCGGAAATCGACATATCCAGAATAGGAATTCGTTTAATGATTCCAGCATTGTTAACCAAAATATCTATTTCACCAACTTCACTTTCAATTTGCGAAATTCCGCGGTCAACATCTGTTTCGTCGGTAACGTTAAATTTCAATGTGTATACATCAACACCAACTTCAGCATATTCCGCTTTGCAGCTTTCGAGTTTTTCCTCAGAAATATCGTTCACGCAGATTTTTGCACCGGCTTGCCCCAGAACTTTTCCAATAGCCATACCAATTCCATGGGTTCCGCCGGTAATTAGTGCAATTTTGCCTGTTAAGTCAAAAAGATCGTTCATCATTTTTCAGTTTATTTTAAATTTTCCTAATCGTGTATTGCATGGTCATTTGGAAGACTCTTGCCATTCCATATTTCCGTTGAAGTCCAGTCTTCTGCTTTGTCTGCCCAAAAGGGATCATTTGGAAGGAAGTCCGAGAGGAAGTAAACCAACCGAACAGAGACAAACACCTCCTGTAGAAATATTAGAATCGGCAATATCAGGCTGGTGCCCGAAAAAACCGTTGGTCAGCCTGCCATTGGAACCAAAAGTTTTGGGTGCTTCAATCATTCGTTGAATAAGGGAAGTAAGGGCAGAACGAACCTGAATTGGTTTAATCTCTTCGGACAAATAATGTTGCAACGCTGTTTGAGGCAACATTTGAAATACACCAAACCGATAAGGTAAAGATCCTCCGATGAGAGGGAAAGTTCCTTCCGGCGAGATTAATCCAAATAACGACAAACTTTTAAACAGATTTTGTCTGTTCATTAAATATCATTTTCAGTATAAAAAGTTAATCATCTCAGGTCCTGAGGCTTAACTGCATCCATATCGGTATAATCCAGATTTTCTCCTGCCATTCCCCAAATAAAAATGTAATTGCTGGTTCCGGCTGCAGAATGAATCGACCAATTGGGAGAAATAACGGCTTGTTCGTTTTGCATCCAAATATGGCGGGTTTCCTGTGGTTGCCCCATAAAATGACAAACCGACTGACCTTCCGGTACATTAAAATAAAAATACACTTCGTTTCGGCGACTATGTAAATGCGGTGGCATGGTATTCCACACACTGCCGGTTTTTAGCTCTGTCATTCCCATTTGTAATTGACAGGTTTCCACCACCCCACTGATTAAAAGCTGATTAATATCTCTTTCGTTTGAAGTTTCCAAAGCCCCCATATGAAGCACGTTTGCGTCGGCCATAGTAACATGTTTTACCGGATATTCTTTATGTGCCGGAGCTGAATTGATATAAAAGTGAGCCGGGTTTTCAGCATTTTCCGATTTAAAAACAACTTTTTTACTGCCTTTGCCAATGTAAAGAGCATCCTTAAAATTCATTTTATATTCTGTTCCGTCAACAACAACAGAGCCAGGACCGGCAACGTTGATAACTCCAACTTCGCGGCGTTTGCAAAAATATTCCGCTTTCAACGGATCTATCGACTCCAACTCTAAATCATTCTTTACCGGTACAGCCCCTCCAACAATATACCTTTCAATTGCAGAATATACCAGTCTGATGTTATCTGGGTCCATTAATTTTTCGACAAGAAACTCCTTTCTTATTCTTTCAGTATCATATGATTTAAAGTCCTGGGGATGATAATTGTAGCGTTCTTCGTAAATAACTGCCATAATATTAAGATTATAATTTTAATTGTTTCATAAACATCATTCGAAAATGGTTCCTATTATTGAACTTTTACAAGAATCTTAACAAGATAAAATCACCTGCTGTATTTTGATTTCTGTATTGGAACCGAATTATTAAGTCTGATATCGAACATTACAAAATTATAACAAAATGACAAAATTGCAATCGATTGCACAAATTAAATATTATCGCTAGATTTGCAAAAAACGAAATCATTATGTCTGATCGATTTGAGACGACTATTCACGACATTGCGAAAAAACTAAATCTATCTGCATCAACAGTTTCAAGAGCCTTAAGAGATAATCCTATCATAAGTGAAGGAACCAGGCAACTTATTAAACGCACTGCAGAAGAAATGGGCTACCGTCCTAATATTATGGCAGCTAATTTCAGAACGAAAAGAACAAACACAATCGGGGTAGTTGTTCCTTTAATAAACCGTCATTTTTTCTCATCGGTTATAAGTGGCATCGAAGAAATTGCATACAAACGTGGTTTTGCAGTTACTATTGCACAATCGAATGATGACTTTGAGAAAGAAAATAAGATTGCACAAACTTTGTTTGCCAATCGTGTTGATGGATTGATTATTTCCATTGGAATGCGCACAACATCATCTGAACATTTAAGATTGTTCGCCGAAAAGAATATTCCGATTCTCTTTTTTGACCGTGTTGTGGATGAAATAAATACCCATAAAATAGTTGTTGACGATTACGGTGGTGCATACAGGGCTACGCAGCATCTAATTGCCGAGGGTTCAACGAGAATAGCTCATATTGGAGGCCCTCTAAATCTAAAAATTTACGAGAACAGACAAAAAGGATACAGTCAGGCTTTGACCGACGCAGGGTTGCAAGTAGATCAATCTTTAATTATAAACAATAGCCTTACCCGTGCTGATGGAACAAAAGCCATTCAAAAACTTATCAAAGAAAAAGCAAAATTTGATGCTATATTTTGTGCAAACGACACCACAGCGCTAAGTGTAATTATTTATCTGCAGGAAAAGGGTATAAAAATACCGGAAGATGTTGCAATAATTGGATTTAGCAATGAACCTTTTTCCGAAGTAGTTACCCCATCAATAAGTACAGTTATGCAACCTGGCTTTACAATTGGCAATAAAGCTGCTGAATTAATTATTCATCAAATCCTAAATCGAAATAAAAAACAGGTATTTCGAACGATAGTTCTCCCGACTGAGTTAATTATCAGAGAATCTTCAAAAAGGATAAAATAAAAAAAAGCCCACCCTTAACAGGACAGGCTTGTAAGTTTTATGTTGTCCGGACTATTCGTCTATCGAAATAGCTTCTACCGGGCAAACTTCTGCACATGAACCACAGTCGGTGCAAAGTTCAGGATCAATTTTATAGATATCACCTTCTGAAATTGCATCAACAGGACATTCGTCAATACATGTTCCACACGCAATACATTCGTCAGAAATTTTGTATGCCATAACAGCGATTATTTAAGTTAAACATGTTCTATGGCACAAAAGTAATAAGTTTCACTAAAAATCAAACTTAGAGTATATCTAAATTAGAGCCTCAAATATTAAAGATATTACAGGCATAACAATTCCACATATGCCATAATTTTAATAATCCTCAATTTATATACTTTTGTTAAATTTGCACACCTATTTTTTCAAAATGAACCTTGAATTTCTATTAGATTATAGCCCAATTCTACTGGCATTGTTTGCAGCACTTTTTACTTGGGGACTCACCGCATTAGGTGCAGCAATGGTATTCTTTTTCAAAAAAATCAACAAAAAAGTTCTAAACTCAATGCTTGGTTTTGCTGCAGGAGTAATGATTGCTGCCAGCTTTTGGTCGTTGTTAAATCCAGCTATTGAAATGGCTGAAGAACAGGGAGGAATTCCATGGGTACCGGCAGTTGTCGGATTCATTGCCGGAGGTGCATTCCTTCTATCAATCGACAAAATACTCCCCCACTTACATTTAGGCTTAAAAGTTGATGAAGCTGAAGGTTTAAAAACAACATGGAAAAGAAGTGTGCTCCTTGTTTTGGCAATTACCTTACACAATATTCCTGAAGGATTGGCAGTTGGTGTTGCATTTGGGGCTTTGGCAAGTAACCCCGAAGCCGGGGCTCTGGCAGGCGCAATTGCACTCGCCTTGGGTATTGCCTTACAAAACTTTCCTGAGGGCGCAGCAGTCTCAATACCTTTGAGAAGAGAAGGTTTTTCAAGGTTAAAAGCATTTAACTACGGCCAGTTATCCGGAGTTGTAGAGCCTATTGCCGCAGTTATTGGTGCCTATCTTGTTTTATTGATGGCTCCATTGCTACCATACGCTTTGTCTTTTGCTGCGGGAGCAATGATTTTTGTTGTTGTTGAGGAACTAATACCTGAATCTCAACGGGGAAATGAAACCGACCTATCTACCATTGGCGCTATGATAGGATTTGCAACAATGATGCTTTTAGATGTTGCTCTTGGATAAAATATCACAGATAGTTTTCAACAAAAGTATGTTTATGTTTTTCAAATCAATCGAAATACAGAATTAAGAAAGTTCACGTTGGTAATACTTACATACCTCGGTCAATCCACATTCTCCGCATTTAGGTTTTCGTGCCAAACAAACATATCGCCCGTGCAAAATTAACCAGTGATGTGCTTTGGCTATTAATTCTTCAGGAATATACTTTGTCAGCTGCATTTCTGTAGCCAAAGGCGTTTTTGCATTGCTACTAAGCCCAATTCTTGCAGCCACTCTAAATACATGCGTATCAACAGCCATTGCGGGTTTATTAAAAACAACCGATGCAATTACATTGGCCGTTTTCCTACCCACTCCAGGAAGTTTCTGTAAATCATCCACATCTCCAGGAATTTCACCATCGAATAATTCAATAACTTTTTTAGCCATACCAACCAAGTGCTTTGCCTTGTTATTTGGGTAAGAGCAGCTTTTTATATAATCGAAAACTTCAGCCGGTTCTGCTTCAGCCATTTTTTGAGGAGTAGGAAACCGTTTTAACAAATCAGGAGTAATTTGATTTACCCTTTTATCGGTGCATTGTGCCGACAAAATAACCGCAACAATCAATTCAAACGGGTTGGCATATTCAAGCTCTGTTTCGGCTACAGGCATTGACTCCTTAAAATAATTTATAACATAATCGAATAACTCTCTTTTCTTCATGCAGGCTCATTTTCCGTAAAAATAATAGAAAAAAACGCACATTTTGTTGTAACAAAACTGATTTTAAATAGTCCTACTTACTGAATTTGCTTAATATGGTTACTTATACCCTCATTTGCTTAGAGATAGTTTTAGATTAGCAATTAAACAGTTACCTAAAAGCCGGAAGAGTCCGGCTTTTTTTTCATTGTTAATTACTATTTGATTTTTTTTCTGCTGTTTTATGAATCTATACAATCGGTTTTTTATCTTCGCCCCAAGCTTTTTGATAATTATGGGAAAATTGAAGTATTATTTTATTCTGGTTATTCTTATTGTAGCCGCTGTTGCCTTTAAAGTTCAATCGGTAGAAGAACAACCAGAAATAGAAATTGAAGAAATTGCCCCCGAAATACAGGAACCGGATTATTCCCTCGAAATAAAAGATGTACTTACTGAATTTGACAGTTTGCTTTCTGCTGAAATAAAAGAATCGGGAACAATTGGAGGTGCAGTTGTTATTACTTACAAAAACCAGATTGCATTGCTAAAATGCTATGGAGTTCAAAAGGCAGGAGAACAGGATTCAATAAATGAACACACTATCTTCAGGCTTGCTTCCGTGTCAAAAACAATTACCGGTGTACTCGCCGGAATTTTATCGGATGAAAACATTATTAGCCTTGATGATAAAATTATTGACTGTGTTCCCGGATTTCAGTTAAAAGATAATATTAGTACGAATACACTAACGGTACGAAATGTACTTAGCCATACAACAGGACTAATTCCTCATGCTTATGATAACCTTATTGAAGAACATGTTCCGTTTCAAACCATAATGACACGTTTAAAAGATGTCGATATTTCAGCACATCCCGGAGAAATGTACGGTTACCAAAATGTAATGTTCAGTTTGTACGACACGGTATGCGTAACAAAAACAACAAAGAAATTTGGCGAAACGTTAAGCGAAAAAGTATTTATTCCTTTTAACATGAATGATGCCTCAATTGGATTTGAAAATTTTGAAAAAAATCAGAATAAAGCATATCCACACTATGGTTCAAACGGTAATTTCAGAACTCTAAAATTAAACGACAGATATTATTCCACTTCTCCAGCAGCCGGTGTAAATGCAAGCATTTCCGATTTGGGTAATTTTCTGCTCACATTACTTGAAGATGATTCGACCAAAATTAGCAGAAATGCTAAAGAAATTATTTTCACGCCCCAGGTGATTTCGCCATTAAGCAGAAATTATTTTGTACACTGGAAAAATGTGAAATCGAAACAATATGCAATTGGCTGGCGCACCGTAGAATATAAAAACAGAAATGTGGCATATCATGGCGGTTATGTTCAGGGATACCGGGCCGAAATAGCCCTTTGTTTTGACGAGAATGTTGGAATTGCATTTTTATCGAATTCGCCCAATTATTTAGGGTCCAAAGTTGTTCCTTCTTTTCTCGATTTATTTTTTGAACAAAAAGATGTAACGAAGCTTCAAGCCTTAAAACCTTAAAACAAGTTAACAAACTACAACTACTACTAATCCTTAAATTCGTTTCATTTTCTATTTTTGCAAAAATTTTTGTTTATGAGACCATTCCTGCAAGGAGAAAATCTTTCGAAAAGATGGGGAGAACTGATGCTCTTCGAAAACATTTCGTTCACAATTTTTGAAGGCCAGAAAGTTGCGCTAATCGCAAAAAACGGAACCGGAAAATCAACGCTGCTTAATTTGCTTGCAGGAAAAGATTCTCCCGATTCAGGGAAAATAACCATAACAAACGACATTGAAATCGGTTATTTCGAACAAATTCCAAAACTAAATCCGTTCCATACCATACTTGAAGAAATATTTGAATCGGACAATGAGAAACTGCGAACAGTTAAGGAGTTTGAACTTGCCGTAGAACAAAACAATCAGGAGAAGATTTCGCAGATTTCCTCAAAAATGGATGAATTGAATGCCTGGGATTTTGAAGTGGAAATCAAACAAATTTTAACCGAATTAAAAATCGACAAATTTGAGCAAAAAGTTGAGGAACTTTCAGGAGGACAATTAAAAAGGCTGGCTTTGGCGAAAGTTCTGATAAACAAACCCGATTTACTTATTCTGGATGAACCAACCAACCACCTCGATTTGGATATGATTGAATGGCTGGAGGCTTACCTCGAAAAAACAAAAGCCACACTGTTAATGGTAACGCATGATCGCTATTTTCTTGATCGTGTTTGTAACGAAATTATTGAGATGGAAGATAACCAGATTTACCGTTACCAGGGAAATTACTCCTACTTTTTGCAAAAACGCGATGAACGTATTGAAATGCAAAAAGCCACGGTTGCCAAAGCAAAAAATATTTTACGCACCGAAATTGAATGGATGCGAAGAATGCCTCAAGCCCGCAGTCACAAAGCAAAATACAGAATCGATTCGTTTTACGATTTAAAGGAAAAAGCGTCGCAGAATTACAATGATGATGCGATTTCGCTAAATGTTAAATCATCAAGATTAGGAAAGAAAATAGTAGAGTTGGAAAATATCTCAAAATCTTTCCCGGGTATCCAACTCATTGAAAACTTTAGCTATAAATTTTCGAGATTTGAGAAAGTAGGAATTATTGGAAACAACGGAACAGGAAAATCTACTTTTTTAAATCTGGTTACCGGAAAGTTGCTACCCGATTCGGGTAATATTGAAATTGGACAGACCATAAAATTCGGATACTACCGCCAGGAAGGTATTGCATTTGATCCACAGGAACGTGTTATTGATGCCGTAAATAAAATTGCAGAATACATTTATTTTGAAGACGGAACAAAAATGAGTGCAGCACAAATGCTGAATCACTTTTTATTTCCGCCGGAAACCCAGTATAACTACATTGAAAAGTTGAGCGGAGGAGAACAGCGTCGCCTCTATTTATGTACTGTTTTAATGCAAAATCCAAACTTTCTGATTCTGGACGAACCAACTAACGATCTCGATATAATTACATTGAATGTTTTGGAAGACTACTTAAAATCCTTTGACGGGTGCGTTGTAATTGTTTCTCACGATCGTTTTTTCATGGACAAGATTGTTGATCATCTTTTCGTTTTTGAAGGAAAAGGAAAAGTTACCGACTTCCCGGGAAACTATACCGTTTATAGAAACAAAGTGGAAGAAGAACAACAAAAAATACAGACCAAGGCAAAAACAGAGACCAAAACAGAAACCCGGGTCAAGGAAAACACCGACACATCCAGGACCAAACAAAAGCTATCGTATAACGAAAAGCGGGAACTTGAACAATTGGAAAAAGATATTCCTGAACTGGAGGAACAAATAAAAATAATTGAAGAGCTACTAAATTCGGGTAGCCTCGAACATAATGAGCTAGTTCAAAAATCTGAAAAATTAGTAAGAATTAAACAACAACTCGATGAGAAAGAGTTACGATGGCTGGAGCTGAGCGAAATTCAATAAAAACCAGAGCTAATTTTTATTAATTAAATATCTTCGAAATCAACATCGGTGTAATTTGCGACCGCCTCATTTTCGTCAACTTCTACTTCTGCACTCACCGCACTTTGCTCGGGTTGATTTTCTTCAATATAATCAATAATTCCTTGCAGACATTCAACAAATTTTCCGAAATCTTCTTTATACAAAAATACCTTGTGCTTTTCAAAATGGAACTTTCCACTTTCAGAAAATCTCTTCTTACTTTCAGTAATAGTCAAATAATACTCGTCGTTGCGTGTGGTTTTTACATCGAAAAAATAGGTTCTCTTCCCTGCTCTTACTACTCTCGAATGAATTTCCTGATTAAACTTACTATCAGAATTTTTCATTGACTCCTTATACTCAGCACTTTCCATCCTGTTAATTTTTGTTTTTTTTACTCTGGTTAGTAGATCAAAAATAAAAAAAATAATTTTAGAAATTACTTCCAGATAAGATTTGACACCGGAATAAGTTGATTTTCACTTAATTTATATTCATTCTAAGAATAGAAACAAAAAAAGGAGGTTGACTCTAACCTCCTTACATATTGTAATTTACTCCAATTATTACTTATAAATTTCCTTTTTGGCCGAAAGAAGGGTATTAAGCAAAAGCGAAACCCTTGTCATGGGTCCAACACCACCTGGAACGGGTGTTATATACGAACATTTGTCAGCAACTTCTTCAAACAGAACGTCTCCTTTCAGCTTCCAGCCCGATTTGGTTTGATCTGATTTTACGCGTGTTGTTCCAACATCAATTACCACAGCTCCTTCTTTCACCATATTACCTTTCACAAACCCCGGAACACCAATAGCCGCAATTAAAATATCGGCATTGCGGCAAACCTCTTCCAAATTTTTTGTTCTGCTGTGAGCAACCGTAACCGTTGCATTAATTGCCTTTTGCGACATTAAAATACTCATCGGGCGACCAACAATATTACTCCGTCCGATTATAACGCAATTTTTACCGTTTGTTTCAATATTATATCGTTTCAGTAATTCCACAATTCCAAACGGAGTAGCCGAAACAAAGGCTGGCAATCCAATCACCATGCGTCCAACGTTTTCAGGATGAAAACCATCAACATCTTTTTTTGGATCAATAGCCTCAATAATTTTTTGTTCAGAAATATGTTTTGGTAACGGAAGTTGAACAATAAATCCGTCCAGATCATCATCTTCATTTAATTCCTGAACCTTTGCAAGTAATTCTTCTTCCGTTACATCATCTTCATAACGAATTAACGACGATTTGAAACCAACTGCCTCACAGTCTTTTATTTTATAAGCAACATATGTTTCGCTTCCCCCATCATGACCAACAAGAATTGCAGCCAAATGAGGAGTCTTTCCACCATTTTGCTTTATTTTTTTTACTTCTTCTGCAATTTCTGCCCTAATTTCTGCAGCAGTTTTATTTCCGTCAATTAAATTCATTACTATTTTTTACCAATTAGAATCTATTAAAAGTATCTGAAAATCATAATCGTTAATAACGTCTTTTCTGTTGCATCCCACTCATCATCCGCTGAACATTTTTCCCCTGAGAAACCATTCTCATCATTTTACGGGTTTCGGCAAATTGTTTTAATAGTCGATTTACCTCCTGAACATCGGTACCCGAACCAAGAGCGATTCGTTTACGTCTTGTCCCGTTAATTAAAGCAGGATCTTCTCTTTCTGCAGGTGTCATCGAATAAATGATTGCTTCAATATGTTTGAAAGCGTCATCATCGATATCCATATTTTTAATTGCCTTGCCCATTCCGGGAATCATGCCCATCACATCCTTCAGGTTCCCCATCTTTTTGATCTGAATAATTTGCTTCAAAAAGTCATTAAAGTTAAAGGTATTTTTTGCCAGTTTTTTCTGAAGTCGTTTGGCTTCTTCTTCATCAAACTGTTCCTGAGCTTTTTCAACCAGCGAAACAATGTCTCCCATCCCAAGAATTCGGTCGGCCATACGTTCAGGGTGGAATACATCCAGTGCATCCAGTTTTTCACCGGTACCAACAAATTTAATTGGCTTTTCAACCACCGCACGAATAGAAATGGCAGCCCCGCCACGGGTATCACCATCTAACTTGGTAAGTACTACTCCGTCAAAATCTAATCGGTCGTTAAATTCCTTGGCTGTATTTACAGCATCCTGCCCAGTCATCGAATCCACAACAAACAAAATCTCATCCGGATTAACAGCTTTTTTCACGGATTCGATTTCATTCATCATCTGCTCATCGATGGCTAAACGACCTGCTGTGTCGATAATAACCACATCGTAGCCTTTATTTTTGGCTTCCTGAATCGCTGCTTTGGCAATTTTTACCGGGTCCATATTCCCTTCTTCTGTATAAACAGGAACACCAATTTGCTCACCCAGAACTTTTAACTGGTCAATTGCGGCAGGACGATAAACGTCACCAGCTACCAACAACGGATGACGGCCTTTTTTGCTTTTCAGCATTTTGGCCAATTTGCCCGAAAAAGTTGTTTTACCAGACCCCTGCAAACCCGACATTAAAATTACGGATGGTTTGCTTTTCAACTGGATATCGGTAAAAGTGCCTCCCATAAGGGCAGCCAGCTCATCTTTTACGATTTTTACCATTAGTTGTCCGGGCTTAACCGAAGTCAACACATCCAGCCCCAAAGCTTTTTCTTTTACTTCGTCAGTAAACTTTTTGGCAATTTTAAAATTTACGTCGGCATCCAATAACGCACGACGAATATCTTTTAACGTTTCTGCAACGTTGATTTCAGTAATTTTCCCTTCGCCTTTTAAAAGTTTAAAGGACCGATCTAATCTGTCACTAAGATTTTCAAACATCGTTTTTGTTCTTTTGAAAATGAGGTGCAAAAATACAAGTTTAAACTTGATTGTTAAAAGTTTGAAGAAAAAACTTCTGTTTTTCTACATTTGCACTCTTAAGTAAAATTGCATGAATCAAAAAATTACTGAAATAATCTCTCAAAACCTTGGTATCAAAGCTATTCAGGTTAACAATACAATTACCCTTTTAGAAGAAGGGGCAACCGTGCCATTTATTTCCAGATACAGAAAAGAACGGACCGGAAGTTTAGATGAGGTGCAGGTTCTTCAAATCAAGGAATTAAATGAAAAATTTACTGAACTTGAAAAACGGAAAGAAACGATATTAAAGACCATTGACGAACAGGAAAAGCTTACACCTGAACTGAAAGAGCGGATTGAGAACTGTTTTGATTCTGTTGAATTAGAAGATATTTACCTGCCTTATAAACCAAAACGAAGGACACGAGCTACTATTGCAAAGGAAAAAGGACTCGAACCTCTGGCAAAAATAATAATGAAACAAGTAGAACGTGACATTGAATTTCGGGCCAATTCGTTTCTGAATGAAGAAGTTGAAACCATAGAAGAGGCTCTTGGTGGTGCACGCGATATTATTGCAGAATGGATAAACGAAAATGAAAAAGCACGGAATATAGTACGGCGTTCATTTGAATCGGCAGCAGAAATTGCCTCAAAGGTCATTAAAGGGAAAGAAGAAGAGGCTGCGAAATACCGTGATTATTTCGATTGGAAAGAACCGCTAAAAAAGTGCCCTTCGCATCGGTTATTAGCGATGCGCCGTGGCGAAAATGAAGGCTTTCTGAAAGTAAGCATTTCTCCCGATGATGATAAAGCAATTGAAAATCTGGAACGTTTTTTTGTTAGAGGAAACTCGGAATGTTCGGAACAGGTAGCTTTGGCAGTTCAAGATAGCTACAAACGATTGGTTCAGCCATCTATTGAAACCGAATTTGCCAATCTTTCAAAAGAAAAAGCCGACGAAGAGGCCATCAGGGTTTTTGCCGAAAATCTGAAACAACTTTTACTGGCACCGCCACTCGGACAAAAACGAATTCTTGCTATTGATCCGGGATACCGCACGGGGTGTAAAGTTGTTTGTATTGACGAACAGGGAAACCTTCTGCACAATGAAAATATATACCCGCACAAACCGCAGGAAGAGAAAAAAATGGCGGCAAAAAAAATTACCTCAATGGTAGAAATGTACCAGATTGAAGCTATAGCCATTGGAAACGGGACCGCCAGCCGTGAAACAGAACATTTTGTAAAGAACCTTCGATACGATCGTGAAATCAGAATTTTTGTGGTCAGTGAAGATGGCGCTTCGGTTTACTCGGCCTCGTCAATAGCACGCAAGGAATTTCCACAATACGATGTTACTGTTCGTGGTGCAGTTTCTATTGGCAGGCGATTGATGGATCCTCTTGCAGAACTGGTAAAAATTGATCCTAAAAGCATTGGAGTTGGTCAGTATCAGCACGACGTGGATCAAAAGAAGCTGAAAAACAGCCTTGATTCAGTTGTGGAATTGAGTGTAAACTCGGTTGGTGTTAATCTGAACACGGCGAGCCAACATTTGCTTACTTACATTTCGGGACTTGGACCACAGTTGGCTGAAAACATTGTTGAATACAGGAAAGAAAACGGTGCTTTCCCTTCGCGCGATGAGCTAAAAAAAGTGCCAAGAATGGGGCCAAAAGCGTTTGAACAGGCCGCTGGTTTTTTACGAATTCCTGACGCAGAAAATCCGCTCGATAATTCTGCCGTTCACCCGGAATCGTATAAAATTGTAAAGCAAATGGCGAAAGACCTGAAATGCGATTTAAAAGAACTTGTCCGTAATGAAACGATGGTTTCTAAAATCGATTTCCAAAAGTATTTAACAGACGAAATTGGGTGGCCTACTTTAAACGATATTAAAAGTGAACTTCTAAAACCCGGACGCGATCCCCGCAAACCAATAAAAGTGTTTGAATTTGCCGATGGAATATTTTCCATTAATGATTTACAGGTGGGAATGGTTTTGCCCGGAATTGTAAACAACATTACCAAATTCGGAGCATTTGTTGATGTTGGGATAAAAGAATCCGGCCTGGTACACATTTCAGAACTGGCAGATCGTTTTATTTCTGATCCGAACGAAATTGTAAAACTCCACGAACATGTGAAAGTAAGGGTGAAAGAAGTAGATATTCCAAGAAAAAGAATACAACTTTCAATGAAAGGAATTGACCAGGTCTAATTCTGTAAAGTTTCCGGGAATAACAGACCAGTAAATTACATAAACCGGAAGCCAGGAAAATGCGGCGGAAAGAATAAATATCAAGACGAAAACGACACGGATAAGTGAAACACCGGTATTAATAATGTTCGACAAAACCTGCCAATACACCACCTGACATCCGGTCACATGAACGGTATAATTTTCGTGATTTACTTTTTTAACGATTATGACTATTCGTCATCATCGTCATCTTGTTCATCAAGCAGCTCTTCGTTATCAAATTCCCTTTCCAGAAATTCTTCGGCCTCTTCAATGAGTTGTGTAATGAGATCTTCATCACCAGGTTCACCGTCAATCCAATGTATTTCCTGATTGCTCCAAAAATCATCAATATCGGCTTCTACAATAAACCGGGGACTTTCGGTGTGAACTACAAAAATGGTGTCCGGAGTTTCAAGCGAGTTGTCGGCTAATAAGAATTTCGGTAACATGGCTAATTTTTTTTTTGGATATTATTTCTGTTTTTATTCGCTGTTGAACAAAAATAAGCTTTTAATTCGATATAAAACACAGGTTATAAGGATTGTCAGATAATTTTCCCGGAAATTTTATGTTATGTTTTCTTATCATGCGGCAACAAACATTGTAAAGACCGTCTTTTTACTTTCTGAAATAGAAAGAGAATGTTATTTTTAGGCTCCGTAAAAAAACAAAACTGCCTGTAATGAACAAACTAAATGACATTCTCTCTTTAATTGATGGTTATATTGGCGGATCGCAATGGTTCGTTTTTTTGTTGCTGGGAACTGGTATCTTTTTTACCATTTACCTGAAATTCCCGCAATTCAGATATCTGAAACATTCGATACGTATTGTACGAGGAAAATTTGACAAGGAAGGCGACAAGGGAGATACATCACATTTTCAGGCACTAACAACAGCCCTTTCTGGAACAGTAGGAACAGGAAACATCGCCGGAGTTGCTCTTGCCATACATTTGGGTGGTCCGGCTGCTTTATTCTGGATGCTGGTAACTGCTGCAGTGGGTATGACAACTAAATTTGTGGAGGTAACACTTTCACATAAATATCGCGAAACTGCCGAAGATGGGTCAATTGCTGGCGGGCCAATGTATTACATGAAAAACCGCCTCAACATGAAATGGCTGGCTGTAATTTTTGCTGTTGCAACGGTTTTATCATCTTTCGGAACAGGAAGTTTGCCGCAAATCAACAGTATTTCAAATTCGCTTTTCGAAACATTTGGAATCAACCACATGCTAACCGGTGGAATTCTTGCATTGCTGCTTGGTTTTGTAATTATTGGAGGAATTAAGCGTATTGCAAAAGTTACTTCGCGGCTTGTACCCATTATGGCGCTTATTTATTTTATAGGTGCAATTGCAGTTATTCTTTATAATTACGAAAATATTATTCCTGCATTCGGTGCTATTTTCGGAGATGTTTTTGACGGAACCGCCGCAGTGGGAGGATTTTTAGGAGGAAGTCTTGCCTTTGCATTTAACAGAGGTGTAAATCGTGGACTATTTTCAAATGAAGCAGGGCAAGGTTCCGCCCCAATTGCTCACGCCGCAGCACGTGCCCACGAGCCGGTTTCGGAAGGACTGGTAGCGCTTTTAGAACCTTTTATTGATACAATTATTATTTGCACACTAACCGGACTTGTGCTTTTAACATCAGGAGTTTGGACCAATAAAATGGAAAACAAGTTTCAGGAAGCCGACCTGTTTGTGCTCGATGGAACGTACTCGGAACAAAACGAGGAAGATGTTAATCAACTTCACAACTACCTTGTTGGGAAAGCAGATCTTCCACTTTTTACAGGAAGTTTAGATGTTAACGACGGAGTTATTTTAAACCAGCCAACTATTTTACATTCTCGTTCGGTTGCTGAAGATGTTAAAGTTTGGGTAAACAACCAGCCCTATTCTGGAAAATTGGATTTTAACAACGGAAAACTAGCAGCCAAAAGCGGCGTTACTCTATCTGGAAAATCATTGTTGCACAGTGCCCCATTAACTACTGTTGCTTTTACCAAAAGCTGGTTCGGCAACTTCGGAAAATATATCGTTTCAATTGGCCTTTTACTTTTTGCATTTTCTACTGCAATTAGTTGGTCATATTACGGAGACCGGGCTATTACTTATTTATTTGGTTCAAGTAAAGTTATATATTACCACATCGTTTATGTAATCGGATTCTTTATTGCTTCTTTCACCGACACAACCATAATCTGGACACTTTCCGGAATTACTATTGCCTTAATGACTATACCCAACCTTTTTGGAATACTTTCGTTGGCAAAAGAGATGAAAACAGAAGTAAAACTGTTCTGGAAAGAATATGCGGAACGTTATCCTGATGAAAAAGTACCAAAAGGTTAAGAAAATTTAGCGATCAACGCTTAAAATCCAAATTTCACAACTCAATCTCATGCTTGGGTTGATAATTTTTAAAGTATGCTCTATTTTACTGCTAATTGTGAAGATTTCAGGGATAGCAGATCAATCGGCAAATTTGGTTAAATCTGAGTTGTCTGTGTTCTGGTTATAGGCTTGAAAATTACTTAGCATTTTATGAAAGGAAATGTTACATTTTTTCTTCGTTGGCCAAGGGTTAGTAGAGCGGATGTTAATTATTTCCTGACAATTCAACAATCTTCTCCGGAATATCTTTCAAATCAAGTATAAATGAAGGTGTTTCTTCTTTTATTGCAGAAGAAGGCATACTTTTCGAAAGAGCAGTTTCCGGATTTTCAACGATGGTAATTCCACCATACCTTTTTATTGTTTTGAGTCCTTCTGCCCCATCGCTGTTCGAGCCGGTTAATAAAACCCCAACAAGTTCTTTTTTATATGCCCAGGCTGCTGTTTCGAATAACACATCGATGGAGGGTCGCGAAAAGTTAACTTTGGGATCGGTGGAAAGACTAAAAGAAAAATTGCTTTCCATTTGAAGATGGTAGTTGGGTGGGGCGAAGTAGATATAACCGGATTTAATCAATTCCTTTTCCTCCGCTTCTTTAACAGTATATGCAGTTTTACCATTTAACATTGACAAATAAGAGTGAATATCGTTGCTCCCAATATGCAAAACAATGCTAATCGGGATTCTAAACCGAGAAGGCAAACCGGCAAGCAACACTCTAATTGCCTCCATCCCGCCATAAGAAGCCCCTATAACAATTGCTTTAACCATTAGAGATGTACTTTCTCTTGAAAATTTTCATTTTTTTATCAATCGCTTCATAATGATCCTCCCAGTCGGAAAACTGTAAACTTTCTTTTTTACCAAGGCATAAAAACCCTCTTTTAGTCAAACTGTTCGAAAACAACGTAAGAACCTTGTTTTGAAGATCTTTATCAAAATAAATAAGTACATTCCTGCAGAAAACCAGATTTACTTCAGCAAAAACCCCATCGGTAACCAAATTATGATCGGCAAAAACTACATTTCTCGATAGCGACTTATCAAAAATAACCGAGCCGTATTTTGCTGTACAATAATCCATCAGTTTTCCTTTACCACCTGATTTCAGGTAATTATCTGAATAAAGCTCCATTTCTTTGCTGCTATAAATTCCCTGTTTTGCTATTTCCAGAACATTTTTGTTAAAATCAGTAGCGTATATTCTTGTTCTTGACAATAAGTTTTCTTCTTTCAAAAGAATAGCTAAAGAATAAACTTCTTCGCCGGTAGAACAGCCGGCATGCCAAACTTTAATGTGCGCATAGGTTGATAAATCAGGAATTACCTTTTCTTTGAATGCCAAATAGAAGACCGGATCACGAAACATTTCGGTTACATTAATGGAAAGATCCTGCAGAAAGGTGCGATAAAAATCCTTCTCCCAAAGCACTTTATGTTGTAACTCCGAAATTGAGTTTAACCCACTCCTTTTCAGGCGTTGTAAAACACGCCGTTTTAAATGAGCCTTGCTATAATTTCTGAAATCGTATCCATACTTCTGATAGCAAGCCTGCAGGAGCAGACTTAATTCAATATCTTCGGTATCTGTAGATTCTTTTTCAAAAAAAGTATTTAAACTACTTTTAACCACGAATAGAATTTTTTATAATTTTCATCAATTCTGCTTCTTTAAATGGTTTGCTTAAAAAATCATTCATTCCGGCATCCAGGCAAGTTTGCCTATCCTCTGAAAATGCGTTCGCTGTAACTGCTACGATAAATACGGGTTTTTGGGCTGAATTTTTTTCGAACTCTCTTATTAATTTTGTTGATTCAACTCCTCCCATTTCCGGCATGTACATGTCCATTAAAATCAGGTCGTAGTTGTTTGCCTTAAACATTTCAAAAGCCTCAATCCCATTTGACGCTATATCGCAATTTGCGTTTATCTTTTGAAGCAAAAACC
>JAWKKP010000030.1:0-77831 GCA_041393215.1 Draconibacterium sp. | reverse complement strand
CGTGCGGATTAAATACAACCATGTATTGCGAATCAGGATCTTCTGAAGCGATATGCCATTCCAGTTTTTGAATTGCTTTGTATGTTGCCTGATGAGCGGTATCCAATGCAAAGCCATATCCTTCTTTTGCTGTTTCGGAATGTTCAGGAAGAGAAGTTCCCGCAAGACTATCATGAAACTGAAGAAATAATACACGCTGCCAGGCTGTTGAGAATTCACTCTTTGGATAATTAGCGCCCCATGCAACAGCACCCAAAGCAGTTATTTTTTCCGCTGTAACCAAGGCTGATTCAGATAAGCGGTTACCCTTTTTTATTTCAATTTCTGCCGTATAACAACCTTGAGCATGATGCTGCAGATCCTCTGTTACTGTTGGCAAATCCAGGTTTTGCTTATCAATTTCTTCGAAGTATCGTTCCATGGTACTAAAAAATACCTGCGGAGCACCTTTTTCAGTTTTTAGATCTTCAATTGATTTTATATTCACTTTTGTTGCACCTCCACCGTGATCGCCTGCACCGTAATAGGCCATAAAGCTTTTCATCGGCTCATCCTGAAAACGATCCAGAATCTGTTCAACACGTTTATTTACAGTTTGTGTTTCATTGTAACTTATCGGGATACGATAGGTAAGCACTTTTGAGCCATCCGGGCTTTTCCACCAAAATAAATCGGCCGGAATTTCTTTTTCATTCGGCCCCGGGCGCATAAAAACATAATGATTCATTCCCTGTAAATTCAGAATCTGTGGAAGTGTTCCCGCATGACCGAAAGAATCAGGATTAAAAGCAACCTTAGCTTTTCGCCCTAGCAAACGTTCAAAAGTTTTTTGTCCGTAAAGTCCCTGACGAACCATTGCCTCCCCACTGGGTATATTTACATCGGGTTCGACCCACCAGCCTCCAACAATATTCCAACGGCCTTCATCTACACGTTTTTTGATTTCTTTCAACATCTCAGGATCATTTTCAGCCACCCATTCATAAAACTGGGCTGAACTAGCTACAAATGTAAAATCCGGAGTTTCCTTCATTCTTTCAAGATTAGAACGAAAAGTACTGTGTACTACTGATACTCCTTCGTGCCATGGCCAAAGCCACACAGGGTCGATATGGCCATGACCAATCATATGGAATCTAAATTGCGAGGCATTGGCAGGCCAAGGATTTTTTCCATCAACATTTCCGGCAAAAAGTGTATTCACCGGAGCAAATGCGATTCCTGCTGTTCCTGCTACAGTACGGCCAATAAAATCTCTTCTAGAAAGAGAAGTTTTTGTTTCAGATGAAGTCTTTTTCATAATTATAAGTTTTATTGATTAGTTTAATTTAGTTTTAGTTACCCGGAAACATCGTATTTTCGATCATCATACAAATAACATGATAAACAGGAAGGTGCAACTCCTGAACAAAAGCAGTTCGTTTTTCAGGTACATTTAAAAGTATATCGCACCAGTCTTTCATTTTTCCGCCGGTTTCGCCTGTAAACGCTATGGTCTTCAAACCTTTTGCCTTAGCAACAATCATTGCATCAATTATATTTTTTGAATTGCCAGAAGTACTCATTCCAATCAAAATATCACCTTCTTTCCCAAGCCCGGTAACTTGTTGGGCAAAAATTACATCTCCGTTAATATCATTCGCAATTGCAGTAATCAGTGCATTATGAACAGTTAATGAAACAGCCGGCAAACCTTGCTGTAATTTTGTCGCCAACATTTCTCCGCGTTCTTCGGAAAGCTCTTTCAGCTTCTGCTGAAATTCTGCATCCAACGGACGATACCCTTCAAAACTTTTCATTAGCTCGCCAACAATATGGTCGGCATCGGATGCACTCCCGCCGTTTCCGCATACTAACACTTTTCCACCATTTTTGTAACAATCCACTATCATATCAACAGCCGAT
The DNA here is from genome assembly GCA_041393215.1 of Draconibacterium sp. Lineage (GTDB taxonomy): Bacteria > Bacteroidota > Bacteroidia > Bacteroidales > Prolixibacteraceae > Draconibacterium. The sequence continues at coordinate 75,926 of JAWKKP010000030.1, read as the reverse complement.
GAAATCTGGTTTTCCAGAGGCTTCAACCTGCTGTATCGGTTTAGCATTTGTTGCAAAGTTTCACTTGAATTCATTTCTATATTCTGATTAAAATTGATTTTCGTAAAGAGCTACGCACAAAGCGGCATAATCGCCAATGGAATCGCCCAATAAAGCCGGTCTGATACTACAAACTTCCACTGCTGCAGGAATAGCTTCCTGTTCCAGAATTTTTGAGACATACGGTTTAAAAAGCTCTTCGTTCCGGGAATAAATACTCCCGATAACAATACATTCAGGATTAATGATGTCGATAAGAATGGCAAGACCACGCCCTAAATATTCCCCTGAAATACGGATAATTTCGTTGGCAACAGGATCGCCTCCATTTGCGGCTTCCGCAACATCTTTGGCCGTTAACTGACCTGCCTTTTCGAGATTTGGACAAAATGTAACTTTCTCACCTTTTTTCAATTTTTCGGTTACAACACTTTCGGCCAATTGAGCGATACCGCCGCCGCTACAGAAGCCTTCAAAAGAACCTGCTTTTCCAAAACCAACAGGGCCATTTTCAGCCAGCCTGAGATGACCTACTTCACCTCCCAAATCGTTAGTTCCAGCATAGAGTTGTCCGTTCAGAATCAGTCCGGAACCCATTCCGGTACCAAAGGTTAAAAATATCATATTACGGGTACCTTTCCCTGCTCCCATTAACCACTCGGCTAATGCACAGGCGTTTGCATCATTTTGAATAGCAGCAGGCACCCCATACTTTTCACTAAAAATTTGAACTATCGGAACATTGTCCCAACCGGGTAAGTTAGGCGGAGAATAAATAATTCCTTTTCTTGAATCCAAGGGACCACCACAACTGATTCCAATTCTTTTCAGGTTTTCTTTCGGAAATTCATTGAAAATTTCTTCGATATTCTGATGAAACTCATTTAAGATTTCGATATATCCACGTTCGGTTTTGGTATCGAATTTTATTTTTTTATGAACGTTAAAATCTCTGTCTCCAACAACGACGGCGCATTTAGTCCCTCCAATGTCAATTCCTAAATAATAGTTGATATTTTTTTTCTCCATATTCAGTATAACTTCTTTGTTAAAACGGTTTAGCAAAAATACAAAAAATTTTACCCTTCGCTTGATTTTCGCGCGATGAAATTTGTTTTTAATACAATTTCTTTTCGTGAAGGATTACTTTCCTTACTATTTATAATATCCAGCAAAATTTGAACAGATTGCTTTCCTATTTCTTTCAGAGGCTGGGCAATAGCTGATACCGGTGGCTGACTGATTCTATAAGCATCAGGGTCGTCAAAACTAACAACGGCGACATTTTCCGGAACCTTTAATCCAAGCGAATGAATGCACTCTAATCCCATAATCCCCACTTTGCTGGTAGTAAACAAAATTGCATCAGGCGATTCTTCTTCATCCAAAACCAACTCTCTAACAGCTTTAAAAACATCGTCTTTCTCGTGAGAAAACGGCAGTATCTTCAGAAACCTTTCATTGAATCCAATTCCCGTATCTTCTAAAGCTTTTTTATACCCTTCTACCCTGTCCAACATAGTCACCAATCGCGCACTGAGGGTTACACAAGCAATATTCTTAAATCCTTTTTTCACGAGGTGCTTTATCGCATCATAAGAAGCCTGAAAGTTATCAATGACTACGTAACTCGATTCTATTTCAGAAAAAAACCGGTCGACCAAAACATAAGGGGTTTTACTTTTTTCGAGCGAAAGAATCTGGTCCTGACTTCCTGCAGGCGGCGAAATAATAAAGCCATCAACCTGCCCCTGCTGAAGCATTTCAATCTGGGTTTTTGAATTTTCGGCACGTTCATCGGAACTGCAAAAAATTACCCGGTAACCATGAAGTGCTGCTTCGCGTTCAATTTCACGACCTAATTTTCCAAAAAATGGATTTGCAATATCAGCTATAATAAGCCCGATTGTATTCGTTTTTCCCGTGCGCAGGCCTTTGGCAATCTGATTAGGTTTGTAATTTAATTCTTCAGCCAAATCAATTACCTTTTTGCAAACTTCATCGCTAATACGATGTTCTTTGGCTTTACCATTAAGAACAAGTGACACTAAAGTTTTTGAAACTCCAAGCCTTTGAGCAATATCATTCAATGAAGTTTTTTTCACCTGTTAAAATTCCAACTGAGTTTGCATAAATTTAGTATCTACTATGCCCTGCTTTAATCCAATCTTCAGCGAGATATAATTCAGATACCAAAGGTTTATCATTCGATTAATAAATTACAATAGAGTTTCTCTGCCTATTCTCGTTGTTTGGATTTCCAGTTCATTGGGTGCTAAAAATAAGTATTTAAATAAACAATACAACCTGTATTTGGATAAAGCTTTTCATTTTTTTGCAAATTTCACTGTCTGTACAACACTTTTGCAGGAATATCTTGCTTTTCCAATTCAACTGCTGCGTATTCCACGCTTAAAAACATTCCTCCTCCCGCCTGAAAATAGTCGAGGTGGATCGTGTGCATTCCTGTTTCCAAATTAATCTTTCCGGTTTTTTCCAGATCAGCACCATGTAAACCACGATGATCGACAACCAATTTATTATCAATAAACAAACGGCTACCATCATTCGAATGAATAAAAAATTCGTACTCTCCGGCCTTCTCAATCATAATTTTCCCCGTGAACTGTAAAGCAAATTCATCTTTTGCCGGATAAATTTCATCCAGGCCAAACTCATAAACAAAGCCTGTTTTGACGCTCTTTAGTTTTGAAAAATCAGGAATTTCTGTCCAAACGCCTTCGTAGTAATGATAAGTCAATCCGTTAATTTCAGGATTCATAAAATCAACAAAATCACTTTGTTGAAAACTGGCAACAAATCCTTTTTTAAATGATTTTGCTTTAATTTCAGTAGCTTCTGTTAAATAAAATGGTCCGGTATAAATATTTTTAGTTGAATCGGGTTCGGTTCCATCAATTGTGTAATATACGTTAGCTCCTTCAACGCCCGACGAAATGGTAACTTTAACCGAATCGCCAATCGAAGCCAGCGTATCTTTGGGAGAAATAACCGGAGCAGGAAGTATTGATGCCCTCAAAAGCTTTTTTGCATCTTTCGACTTAAAACTGTAAGTGCCGGATTTTACCTCAAAAACCGCATTCTGACCATCCATTTTCAAAAACTGAATAAACGGATTTTTGTCAATTGACTTATCCCCTTCTGTTACCTTTTCATAATCATCAGCCAAAACATAAACCAAAGCTGAAGTATTTGATGGTACGGTTACGTTTAGATAATAATCTTCTCCTTCCCATTTCCAGCGTGTTTCAATATCGCCATAGGCCGACGGGTATGAAGTATTTACAAACTCCACACTTTTTACCGGATACGGATGAATAATGCTGCGTTTGAACCCGGGATTCTTTTCATCGGGAGAAATCCCCCCCAACGACTGGTACATCCACTGGCAAACACTTCCAAACATGGGATGACTGTGAGAAGCATCTCCTAACCAGGTTTCCCAAATGGTAGTTGCACCGCTTTCAATCATATAACCAAATGAAGGGAAATCGCGTTGAGTCATTATTGTATAAGCCAAATCTACCCTTCCCATTTCAGTAAGAACATCAAGCAACAATGGCGTAGCCAGAATTCCGGTATCGAAATGAACCTTACTTTCCTGCAGGTTCTGAACAAGATTTTCAAAAACGTCATCCTCCCTACCTTTTTCTGCAAATCCAAAACCGAGCGGAAAAATATTGGCCCCCTGCCGCCCAATAGAATAATTTGAAGTTTTTGAATTGAACCAAATGTGATTAATATTTTCTTTTGCTGCTTCAGCCAGCTCTTTAAAATGCTCTTTATCCAAATTATCATTCAAAACCCTGGCTATGTTTTCCATTAAGGTACAACAGTGAAAATAATAGGCAGTATTTACAAAATCAATAGGAACTTCAACCACTTCGGGCGGCACCCATTCCCCTAGGCCCTGGTTTCGCAGAATTCCGTCTTTATCGAGCGAATTTTCCATGTAATCCATCCAGTGCTTCATTCCGTTGTAATGTTCCTTTAAAATCTGAACATCGCCGTAATACAAATACATATACCATGGAATAATTACGTAAGCCGCACCCCACGCCGTTCCTCCACCACCATCCTGATACGGAGTTGTATTTGGCACGTAACCGGTTTTGTGGTTTTGTGCATCGCCGATATCGTTCAGCCATTTGGTGTAAAATGCAGCCATATCGAAATTATACATTGCCGCTTTTGCCGAAATCTGTCCATCGCCGGTATAGCCGCGCCGTTCGCGATGCGGACAATCGCTGGGAATTCCGCCGTGTATATTCCCCAATTGCGTTGACCTGTAATTCTTTAGAATATGATTAAGCAATGAGTCGGAACAATAAAAACTTCCGGTAGGTTTAACGTCTGTATTTACAACACATCCTTCCAAATTATCAATTGTAAGTGGAGTTTCTGAACCTCTTATTTCTACAAAGCGAAACGCATGCCAGGTAAAACGAGGTTCCCAAATTTCTGTTCCTTCCCCTTTCAAAATGTAAGTGTCCGTCTGACCATAGGTTGGCCCGAGTTCTTCTATAAACCGAAGATTAATTTCCGTTCCTTTTTCGCCTGAGATTTTCAACCTTGCCCAACCAGAAATCATTTCTCCCAAATCAAAACGATATACCCCTTTTTCCACTTCAGTAACCGAAACCGGTTTTATTGCTTGGGTAATCCTGTCAGGAGGAGATTGCTGAGACTTTAATGTTCCGGTTGGAGGACGAACCAGCACTGCATTCTCCCAGGTTACAGCCTTGAATCCGGGAGCATTCCAACCCGGTTGTTCCATTCTTGCATCATAAATTTCGCCACTGTGCAAACCGTTGTAAATGATTGGGCTCGCTGATGTTTTCCAGCTCTCATCGCTAACTATCTGGTCTTTTGTTCCGTCTTCGTACTCAATTTCAAATTGGGCAATTAACCGGGGAGTATCGTACCACAATGGTTTGTCATTTGGGCGATCGGCCTGAATATACCAGCCATTTCCCAGCCAAACGCCAAAAACATTATCATTGGAATTCAGAAACGAAGTGACATCAAAAGTTTCATACAAAACTGTAGTTGTCATGTTTCCAATACGAGGCTCATCCCATTTCTCAACAAAACGCCTGTCGTAATTGGTTTGATTGGGTGAAAGCTGGTGGTCGCTTACTCTTTTCCCGTTGATGTAAAGTTCGTAATACCCCAGACCGGAAATGTAAGCCCGGGCACTTTTGATTTTCTTTTCAGCCTGAAATTCTTTTCGAAATAAAGGAGAAGTTAAATCCTGACCAATTGCTGATTCCATTCCGGGTGCGCCAATCCATTTTGCTTTCCAGTCGGATTTGTCTAGTAAACCCATTTCCCAGAAAACAATTTCACTATCTGGCAATAAGGCTCCGTTTTCATCCCAAACCTGAACTCTCCAGTAAACTTTCATTCCAGACTTCAAGGGCTTACCATTGTATTCAACCTGTATCGATTGATCGGATTCTATTTTTCCGGAATCCCATAAATCAGGAATTTCATTCTGGAGAAGTTTTTCATCGGTCGCAGCCAAAACCCGGTAAGCCGACTGTGCTGCACCACGTTGATCGCTCTTAATTTTCCAGGAAAGCCTTGGATTTTGAACATCAACCCCAAGTGAATTAACATTGTATTCACATTTTAAATCCATTGTTTCCTTTCTTTTCTCCTGATGTTGACAGGAGAAAAGAATCAGAATTAAAAGAATAAACAATGAAATGGAAATTCCAGGTTTTAAGGCGAAATGCTTCATTTTTTTTAATATTAACCGTGAACCGGATATTTTTGCACAGAAACATCCAATTGAGCGCCCCTGTCCAAAACTTCTTTCTGAATTTCTTTATAATCCAGTTTTCTAACCTTCGTTTTCTTTAAAACCGCCATTCCGGCTGCAATTCCGGTTGCCTGCCCCATCATAGAGCAGGTGGTAGATACGCGTGCCGAAGACAATGCCAACTGCTCAGCTGACAAACAGCGGCCTGCAACCAGCAAATTATCAGCATCTTTCGAAATTAAACATCGCATCGGAATTTGGTATGGCGGAACGTGTAACTGCTCCTTGGGAAGGATATAAGTTCTTTTATCATCGGTAAGTCCATGTCCGTCCAGATAGAAAGTGCCACGGGCAACCCCGTCCTCAAAAGCTCTTCCTGCTCTTAGATCCTCCAGCGTCAAAATATAATCGCCTTCTACACGGCATCCTTCCCGAACACCAATCATTTGGGCGCTGTGTGTCAACCGCCAGTTTTTATTCTCTATTTTCTGATAGTAACTTAAAACATCCATCGTTCGCCGGCGAGCCTGAATTTCTGCATTTGTAATTCCTTCGGTAGAAGTAGAATCAAACATGGGAATTTTTATTTTTAAAGCTTTTCCACCCGGGCCATCGGGCCAGACACTAACCATTGGGAGATCCTCAGGCTTGCTTATCTGAGTAGGCCAGTTATCCGGAACTTGTACAAGAAAATCATCCTGTTCTACCTCTCTTACAAAAGTCATTTTCGACATGGGTAACTGGTAACCTGTTTTACCATCGCCTTTCATTGTTGAAACACCTGCGTATCTTCCCAAATCGGCGTCTCCGGAACAATCTATATAAATTTTCCCCCGAACCGCTTCCATTCCTGACTTCCCGCAGATTATGCATTCTTTTATATCGTTTCCTTTTGTTAAAACATCGACAAGGCGTGTGTGAAACAGAATTTTCACTCCCCTTTCAAGTAAAATTTCCTGCAGTACCAGTGAAAGAATTTCAAAATTGAAGATTGTTTGTCTTGTTCCTTCTCCCAACGAATTATAACGCTTCAAATCCGTTAAAATCTGCTCGAATACTTCACCCTGCTCTTCAATTTGACCACAAAAATTGGCAACGCCCCCGGTTGTAAGCATACCACCCAAATTGGCAAAACGTTCAATAAGAATTACACTTGCCCCTGATACAGCAGCGGAAGCAGCAGCCGAAACACCGGCAATTCCTCCACCAATTACAACCACATCTGCATTATATCTCACCGGAATGTTTTTTCGGTATGAAATATCCTGATCATTCTGCGAACTTGTCTGAAAATTTTCAGCACTAGTTTTTGTAATCAACCCTGCACCTAATGCAGCCAACAATCCACTTTTTATAAAACTCCTTCTTCTGTACATTTTAGTTCCGTTTAGAAATAATCAATTTTAATCTTTAGGTGCAACTTGTTGCAATGTTATTTTCCCTCAATGGCTGAATATCAGGATTAATTCAAGATTCCTTTCTTCACGTATACCATTGTGTTACAAAAGAAAATTAAATCTGAAGATTTAACTCCTGAAATATGAATAAAAACATATTGAATTTTAACTTTTCAGATAAGGCCTAATGAATATTTCAAGCATAATAAGGATAGAGACAATAGAAATTTGCCCCGAAGAAGTTTCTTTGGAATAAAATTGATGAATAAGAATGGATAGCTAAGCCGAACCGTTGAGATGTAACAAACTAAACTTATGTCTTTATTTTAACTCGTCTGGGATTTGTGATAAAGGTAAATCCCATTGCTCTTTTTCACTAATTTCCTCAGCCGACTTTTTTATGTTTGCAAGATCCTCTAATAGTTTTTGCTCGTATAATGAAATATCGGAACCATGCAAAATCATGTTACATCCCTCTTTCATATATTTTATTTGTAATTCAGGATTACCAGGCAAATGAACTCCAACCACCAAACCTTTATCTCTTGTTCGGTGAATGATCTCTTTTATTGCTTTTTCAAACCTTGGGTTTTCGTATTCTTCCGGTATTCTCATACTAACAGAAAGATTACGTGGTTCGATAATAACGCCATCCAGTCCGGGAACATTAAGCAGTGCATCAAGGTTTACAAGACCTGCTTTACTTTCAATAGTAATAATACAGATGCTTTCCTTGTTAAAATCGGAAATATACGATTCCAGATTACCGGTTAGTTTCACCTTTCCGGTAATTACGTTACGAAGGAAAACTCCTTTCAGTGGCCTGTATTTTGTTGCTCCAACTAGATCGCGAACCTGTTCAACTCTTTCAACATAAGGAACAACGAGTCCTATTGCACCTGCATCCCTTACCATACAAGCAGTATAATAATCTGTATTAGGGATGCGTACTAAAGGAATAATTCCCAGAGATTTATAGGTCTGAGACAAATTTGCAATCTCGTTGTATAAATCAGTATTGTATTCTAAATCTACAAAAACAAAATCTAACATCGCATTATGAGCTACATTCGCCCATACCGGAGATGTTGAAACAATTGATGTTCCATACACATTCTCACCCCTCTTCACTTTGTTCAGAAAATTTCTTTTCTCCATAATTCGATACTTTTATTCGGTTAATTCCAAAACATTTTTATTTAACTCATTTGTTGTCACAAACAAAGTTTTTGGGTTGGGATTCATTGATTTTTCGATTATTTTTCAGAGAAAATAGAAAAGGAGTAACCCCCGAACCATTTTCATTTCTGAAAATGGTTCGGGGGTATCTTCTTTCAAATAAGAATCAGGTTAATACGGTTTTCCGGTTCCCTGAATCAACCAAGTCTTTGAGTAACTATGATCATTTGACAAATTAGAAGGCACGTAGCTTGTTTTCTCCAGGTTACCTACCGCTTCTTCATACTTTTCCACATATTGAGGATCAGCAAAAGGTTCCGGGTAAGCAAGCCTTAAAGGTAATGCAGGGCCGTATGCAGGATTTGCTGCCGGTTCAAAATCAGGATAACCTGTTCGTCTCCAATCAAACCACGATTCAGCCTGAAGCCAAAGTGCAATCCACTTTTGGGTCATAATAAGTTCGTGTTTATTGGTTATTGAAGAACTGCTGTAACTAACTGTTGGTTGGCTATAGAACGCTTCAAAATTAAATCCTGGTGCATCTGACAATATTTGATACTGTTCCATAGACCCCTTAATTCCTGCTTTATAATGTACTTCCGCATTCGACACTCCATAACCTCCGATTAATGCTGCTTCAGCCAAAATAAACTCAACTTCTGCATATGTCATCAATGAGGGATTTACAAAGTCATTACTATTCTCGAAATAGATGGGTGACAAGTAAGAAATATAGGCACTTCTTTCATCAGGAAAATCCCTAGCTCCATCGCCTCTGTTGTAGTTACCCAGAAATTCAAGATTATCATATCCGATAGGTAATCCAACATAAACTGAAGTATCAAGGCTTGTATCATCTGTTGGCAAAATGGTCATTTCATAACTGTTTCCAAAAATATCAACGTAATCGACTATTGTTTCTTCCGAAGCAGTAAGATCCCATTTTCTTTCTACCGGATTCACCCAACGTTGAAGCCTTGGGTCGTTTCTCTCTCTCAAATAGTCAACCAATGGTTTTCCCGGTTTAAAAGCATATGGTTTATTTGAAGATCTAACATCACCGCCTACGGCTGCATTTTCATCCGACAAGCCCAAAAGAACCAGCGTTGCGTTATCATCATTACTTTCAAAAACTTTACCAGCTGCATCATTGAATTCGCTTACAGTGTTTATGCTAAGTTGATCTTTTTTATTGTCTAATCTCAGGCAATACCTTAATCTTAGCGAGTTGGCAAACTTTATCCATTTGTCCCTGTCTCCGCCATACAAAAGATCAGACGATGGCAAAACACTTAATTTCGAATCCAATCCTTCAAGAATTTCGGATGCTGTTTTTAAATCGGTCAATACTCCTTCATAAACATCTTTTTGTGAATCGAACTTTGGAAACAACACACTGGAACTGGCTTGCAGTGCTTCAGAATAAGGACAATCACCAAAAAGATCTGCCAACAGACCAAAAGTGAACGATTTCATTATCAACGATGCAGCCATAAAGAATTGGTTATTTTCCTTTTCCCCAAGCTCATACATTAACTGATTGGTCCTTAAAATATCATAATACCCATTCCAGGAACCTTTCCCCCATTGATAACAGTTTTGGTTTGCTGCCTGATATTCCGTCCCTCTTTGGGTATATTGCATTGTACCTGCAATATCAGAATGTTCATTAATTAAGCCATAAAATTGCATTGTTGTATTAGAAATAACAAATGACAACAGGTAATTTGGCGAAACTTCCTCAGCGTTATTAGGACTCACGTTCATTTCGTCAAAATCACTATAGCAAGATTGAAGAATTTGTCCTAAAAATATAATTGTTAAAATTAATCCTATTTTTTTCATGACTAACTAATTAAAATTCTACATTAAGTTTAATACCATAAGAGCGAGTCCAAGGTGTAACATTGTAATATTCAGCACCCTGGATCCATGAACTTCCATTCGAAATAAAAGCAAGTTCCGGGTCAACAGGTATTTTAGCTTTAGTCCATGTAAACACGTTTTGTGCAATCAAGGATAGTGATAAGTTACTTAGTTTTGCCTTGTTTACCAATTGTTGAGGGAATTTGTATGTTACTGACAACTCTCTCAATTTTACGTAAGAGGCACTGTAGATATTGTTTCCTCCATAATACCGGGTTGACCTTTGATTTGCATCAAAAGGGGTCATCCATACGGTACCTTCACCACCTAAGTTTTCAATGTATCCTCCATTACCGTCTTCACGAACACCTGGGATAAAACTTGCATCATTAACATAGACCTTTTCGCCTGTAATTTTATTAATGTATGATCTTGATTCCTGTGTCGACTCTTTGGGCCATGGAAATCCGCCATAATCACCGGTACGTCCACCAACCCACAAGTTCATATATTTTTCAGGGTTATCTTTAATCTGTTGAACAATATCTTTATTTCTGTCGTAATCGACACCGGAGAATGTCTCTTCTAACCAACCATTGTTTCTGAAAAATTCCATTGTTCTGGAGTAGAATTGCCCTCCGGCCCTCCAATCAAAGTTTGCATAAACGGTGAAATTTTTGTATTTGAATGTTGGCTGAATACCCATCAAGAATTTATGGTTGAAGTTGCCAACCTTTTCAATATACTCTTCTCTATTATCAACCTGTGGCCGACCATTTGAAGCAATAATCGGATAACCATAATATTCAGAATTTTTATCTTCAACTTTCAAGAACGGATATGTGTATATATCCCCTATATCGTCTCCAACATAACTTCTAAGTCTAACCTGTCCAACACTGCCAAATTGATAGTATGATATACCTTCGGCCAGTTCAACAATTTTTGTTCTGTTACGAGTTAATGTTAATCCCAGATCTGCAGAAAAATCGCCTTTTTTTACCAAATTAGCGTTTAAAGAAACATCCCATCCTCTACCTTGAACAAGTCCGGCATTGATTTGCTTTGCTGTAGCTCCTGATTCGGTTGGTGTAGAAATACTAAGCACCTGGTTCTTATTGTCAACCACGTAGTAGGTAGCATCCAGGTTAATTCTGCTGTTTAAAAGAGAAAGATCCAAGCCAATTTCTTTAGATGTTGCAATCTCCGGTTTCAATTCCGGGTTTCTAAGTGTACCTGGCATATACATCCTTTTAGCATCACCCCAGTCGTTGGCAGTAGCATAATACTGAGCCAAAGCATAAGCGCCTACGTCGTTACCAACCTGTGCATATCCTGATCTAAGTTTTGCCAGATTGATCCATGAAGGCAATTGTACCATCTCATTAATTAACAAACTTAAAGATGTAGAAGGATAAAAATATGACCTGTTATCTTTAGGTAATGTACTTGACCAATCGTTTCTTGCAGTCAAATCCAGATAAATCATATTCAGATAACCCATAGAAACAGAACCATATACACTGTTAACGGCCTTTTCACCCCAGTAACTACTGTAAGAAACTGTTCCAGGAACTCCATTTGAGATAGTAAACAGACCGGGCAACACCAACTGAGTTGCTTCGTTTGACACAGCATCGTTATAATCATAACGAAGATTACCTCCCACATTCGCAGTCAAACTTAAACCATCAATAATATTGGTATTGTAGGTAAACATCCCTTCCCAGTTTTCCTCTTTTGCCAAACTTTTTTGAATAGAATATGCACCTTGACTATTGTCGTAATCACTCCATGCAACTTTTGCCTCATTACGCTGGTCTATGACATTTGTGAGATACCTTGCCATAAAACTGAAATCTTTAAAAATTTCCCAATCAATCTGGAGTTTTGCCATCGTCTGGTTACGCTTGAAACCGGTAAGATTTTCGTATACATTGAAATAAGGGTTATTCTGCTTCGGTTTACTTTTCCTTTGCTGAATATTTTCCTGACCTTCTAACCAGTAATCCTGCAAATCAAGAATGTTCACCTGTACCCCCATTTCAAGAACCGATCTGGAAGGGTCCCTCCTACCTGTACTTATATTTTGTCTGTTATCTGAACCTGCTTCAGAAATATTAACAACTGCACTGACCTTTAAATTATCAGAAAGATCAAAACTTCCATTAACACCTATCGTCTTCCTGGAATAGTCAGTATTAGGCAAAATACCTTCATTAATCAGGTTCCCCAAAGAAACACGGAAGTTTGCCTTATCATATTTACCATCAAACGCAACATTGTTTGCCTGGCTAAATCCGTTCTGATAAAAATTTTGTTGCCTGTTTGGATAAGCAACCAAGGGTTGCAATGATGTGCCGTCGTTATTTGTCAATGACTTGTCCCATTGGTAAGAGTCAGGAAATGTTCCGTCAAGAATTGCCCCCCAGGATTCATTTTCCTGTTCTCCTAAATTATGTGATCCTGCTTTACCCGAAGCAAACATGGTTTGAAAAGGTACAAAGTGATAAGGATTATCAAGAACATAAGATGAGTTAAAAGAAACTCCAATTCCTTTTTTCGCTCCTTTTCCCGATTTTGTTGTAATAAGAACCACACCATTTCCGGCTCTGGAACCATATAACGCTGCTGCGCTGGGGCCTTTCAAAATTGACATGGATTCAATATCCTCGGTATTTAAGTCAGAAATGGCATTCCCCATATCTGCATCCTTGTAATTATTGTCAATTCCATTGTTTACCGGTACGCCATCAATTACAAAAAGAGGCTGATTCTTTGTATTCAATGAGCTTGCACCACGAATCACCATATTAACTGATGAACCAGCAAGACCATACATTTGAGATACCTGAACACCAGCTGCTTTACCTGCTACCGCATTTAAAACACTTCCCATGGGTGTTTCATTCAGGTCGCTTCCGCCAACCTCTCCAACAGAATATCCTAAAGATTTCTTCTCTCTTGTAATACCAAGAGCTGTAACTACAACTTCGTCAAGGCCAACAGCGTCTTCCAACATTACCACATCAATATTCTGTCTTCCTTCAATTGCTATTTCTTGAGTTCTTAAGCCAATGAAAGAAAAAGAAATTATTGCATCTGGTGCAACATCAGATAAGTTGTAATTTCCATCAACATCGGTTATAGTACCTTTTGTAGTACCTTTTACCATTACTGTTACACCTGGAATTGGCTCCCCTGAAGGAGAAGTTATTTTTCCGGTTAATGTTAACCGCTGTTCTGCATCAAGTTCGTCTAATGCAGAGTTGGTGAGAGCAATTTGCCGATTATTAATTTGGTAAATAACATCCGAGCCTGCGAATATCTCATCCAAAATATCCGTAACCAGTCTGTTTTTTACTTTCACGTTTACTTTTCTTTCCACATCAACCTTATGAGCTTCATACATAAAATAAAACTCCGACTGATTTTCTATCTCATCTAGCACCGCTTTTATTGATGCATTTGACAAATTAAGGTTTAGTCTGGTACTCTGAGAGTACGTACTTACTGCCATCGCCTGGCCTACCAAAACTAAGAAAACAAATATTGTCGTTCTCATTTTTCTAAAAGATTGTGATGACCAGATCTTATAAAATCCGGAAATCGTTACAATGCGTTTTTTTTTCATAAATTTGCAATGATTTAACGTTAATAACTTAAATTAAATGCCTCTCTATCTGATAAATATCAGAGGCTGAAAAATCAAGGGGATGTTGGCGCATCTCCTTTTTTTAAAACTCCTGTTCTGGTTTTATTCCATAAGCAAAAAAATTTTATCTATTTATTCATTGATACTTCAATTTTAACTGGTTCTAAAGGATGGTGGCTATATGTTATTTTATAGTTTATATCACAAGTGTATTTTATTAAACGAAAAATGTCTTCCAGGTTTTCATCAACTATTGTGGCATTAAAAATCAGGTCATATACATTGGTATCGTCAACAATTATATTTACGCCATACCAACGCTCAAGCTTAGAAAAGACTTCTTTCATTGCCGCATTGTTAAAGATGAGTACTCCATCTTTCCACGATACGTGTTCATAAGTGTCGATGTTACTTACTACTAATTTACTTTCTGTTTCATTAAACCTAGCAATTTCTCCGGGGCGAAGAGTAAAACTTTTAAATTTATTAGCAACATGAGAAAGTTCGATACTCCCCTTTTCCAGCACAACACTAATCTCACTATCTTCAGGATAGGTACTCAGATCAAATTCTGTCCCTAATACCTTAACTTCCATTTCATTGAAATGGACAATCAGCGGAATTGATTCATTTCTTTTAACATTGAAATAAGCTTCACCCTGCATCCTGATATCCCTGTTGTTAACAGAGAAATTGTTATTGTAAGAAAGTGTTGTACCGGAATTTAACCAAACTATTGAACTATCGGGTAATATAATTTTTGATGTTTCACCGTTTTCAGTAACAATTGTTGTATATACAACCGGAACGGGAATTGGTTCTTCTTTATTTGCACTCCAGTAGGTTATTAAAGAACCTGAAATTCCTAACAAAAAAATAAATACTGCTGCAATTTTCCACGTTAGTATTTGTTTTTTTTGAGCATTGACAGCGACTTTTTCCTTGTAGTTTTTCCAAGCCCTGTCAACATTGAAATTTTCTATTTCCTCAATATTTTTCTGAATTTCCTTTTCATCAGTAATAACCTTAAAATTGGACTGATTTTTCGGGGTATGATTAAGCCAGGAAGTTAACGTTTCCAGGTCTTTATCGGATTCCTTTCCGGTAATATATTTCCCGATAATTTTTCCAATCTCTATTTTATCAAAAATATTCTTCATATAAGATTAAGGAAAAGGCTACTCCTTACATTGAATAAAAACGACATGATAAGGAAACAGGATTACATAAATTTCCTTTTTTTTTCAGAAAAAGTTAAAAGTGGGTTGATTCTCACCAATGGCGAGCAATCTGCGGAGGAACCAAAATACGGGAAAGCCTTTTTCTTAATACTTTATAAGAACGGGCTTTGTGTGTACGTACCGTATTAATTCCAATGTTCAGTTGCTCGGCGATCTCCTCATTTGAATTTTCTTCCATGGAAAGTAAAAGAACTTTTCTTCCCATCTCAGGAAGTTTATTTATTTCGTTGTAAACAATATCGTAGGCTTCGTTTCTTATAATTTCATCAAGAAAGAACTCTGTTTCCTCACAAACATTATTTACAAAATCCACATATCTCTTTTGTACTTTCAGATGTTTCAGATTATCAAGGCAGGAGTTTCGGATAGAAACATAGAAAAATATCTTGAGCGAATTTATGTTCAAAAATTTGTTTCGTTTTTCAAGAAAAGAAATGAAAACATCCTGAACAATGTCTTCACCAATACTTCTATCAGAAACATATTTTGTGGCAAAAGCAGCAAAGGCAGAATAGTGAGCGTAGAAAAAATCTTCTAAATAAATTTGACTACCATCTCCAAACTTAATTACAATATTATCTAATGACTTTTTCATTAACCAAATTAGGCCTTAACGATTCCAGGTTAGTTTGATAATACTTTCAATTTTAATGCCCTCAAATTTAATTATAATATTACAATTATTATTAGAAAAACACAGATACTTATTTACCAAAAACCAATGGAATATTCACCCTCCTGAGTGAGAAAAAATGACAAAACAAACAATCTGCGTTAATTCATATTAAAACGATTAAACAAAATAATACACTACGATTTTAGTTTAAATCAAATTCTAAAACCCGATCCGATATCGCCGCACGCATGTATTTTTTCAGTCTTTCAGGGTATCCTAACTCCCAGGGAGAAGGCCCAACCCACTCCGAAGTTCTACCTTTAATTTTGATGTATCCATCTTTTGAAATCTCAACCACAGCAAATAGCGGTTCTTTAAATGGTGCAGTATATTTTATCCATTTGAAGTTTCTATCAACTTCTTCGCTATACCGAACATTCATATAATTATCACCCAGCCAATGATATGACATGGAAGTAATTGTGATGTAGTAAATTCCGTTTACATTTTCGGCATAATCCCAATGGCTGTGTCCGTTAAAACAGGCAATAACTTTATGCTTTGGTTTTTCGACATTATGTTTTTCGAGAATTTCCTGAATCTCCTTATAATTCTCAACCCCATAAAATTCATCTGCTCCTTCATACCTTTGCAAACCCTGATGCGAAAAAATAATTACCGGGTTTTCAGCAGAAGCCAAATCGTTTTTCAGCCATTCTACCTGCTGTTGCCCCATAAACTGCTTGTACCCTTTTTCTTCGGGATTTTTCTTGTCATTACCATCCAAAGCAATGAAGTGAAACCCGTTTTTATTGAAAGAATAATAACCAATTGGCATATGCCGAAAAGCAAGGGCTGCTTCGCGCGAAGTACCTCCATCCATTTCGTGATTTCCAATCAGGTGATATTTTTCCCCGGGATAAGAATTCCAGATATCGAAATAGGAAATGTAAGGTTCTTTAGGAATGGCAAAATCACCCAGTTCAATAATAAAATCCGGTTTTATGGATTTCATTGTGTCAATAAAGGTGGTTATCCGGTACTCTGAATCATGCATTGTCGGGAGATGCACATCGGAACAAATCCCGAAAGTGACTTTATCAAAAGACTCTTTTTTATTGCATTCAGAGAATATCAGTATAGATAGGATTAGTAAATAATGGGACCGTTTCATTTTTTACTTTTTATCGCAGAGTCAGAAACACGCTGAGTTTTCTTGTGTCTTAACGTCTTTGAAATGAAATTATTTCAAATTTAAATAGTTGATTACTGCTTCATCTCCCTGCAAAGCATTGCCCGGGATTGGGTGTTCATTAGTAAAAACACGTAACTCATCAACAGGTAAAACAGTAACAAAGCTTTCATCATAACCATAATGAAATGGGACATTGCTCTCCCTAAGATTCAAAAAATGGGCTAAAAAGTTATAGACTGCCGGTCGTTTTGTTGGACCATAATCGTGATGATCTGCAGGAAAATGTACATTCTCCACCCGGTTCTCACCGTCGTAAAGAGCATAAACTTTCTGAATGTAGGGATATTCAACACGAGGCGTATTTCTTGTCCAATCGATACCGTCGGAAATCATTAACATAGGCCGCGGGGCACAAAGTGCTGCAATTTCAACATTATTAGTTTGATGTTTCGAATCTTTATGAATTGGCATCCCGCTTTCGCAAATGCAACCGCCGAAAAAGTGCGCAGAAATCTGAATTACCGGAGCAGAAACTCTAACACGATTATCGATTGCAGTTAGAATAAAGGTCTGTGTTCCACCTCCTGATGCTCCCGTCATCCCGATTCTTTCGGCATCGACATCTGGTCTTGAAAGCAAATAATCGAGTACTCTTTTACTATTCCAGGTTTGAAGCAGCAAAGCAATTGGTATATTGTGAGTCACCTGTTTTGAATCGCCATAACCAACCATATCGTAAGCAAAAACGATTGCTCCCATTCGTGCCAGAACTGCACATCGTATCTGCATCTCATCGCGCATTCTTCCGTTTTCCCAGTGTCCATGCGGGCATAATATAGCTGCATTTTTTTCACCTGGTTTTTCGGGCAGGTAAAGATTACCCGTTACATAAAAGCCGGGAAAACTTTCGATAGCAATATTCTGAACGAGATAGCCATCCATGTGCATTGTCCGGGTGACAATCGGACTAAAAGTATTACTAACCTTTGGCATTTGCTCAATTTTTAATCCATCAACAATTCCTTGCCGGATTACAGCCGCTCTTTTTTCCCATGAGTCTTTGTCATCCCACTGTTTCTTAAACTCCTTGAGCATTTTATTGCCTTCATCTTCTGTCCAGTATCGCCCCATGCAGAGCATATCATTCTGGGCAAAAACACCGTTAATAGTTGAACCAAAGAAGAGAACTATTAAAAGGATTAAATTTTTTTTCAAGCGAATAAAGCATTTCATTTTAGTCAGTTTTAGATTATTTATTTTCGATAATTCCTAAATATCGGGCTTCCCAGTAAGGCCAAAGCCAAAAAATTGGTTCACGTACCTGCGAAGGATCTCCCTGGGTTGCTGCCCACGGGTTTTTATCCCAGCGAACTGTCGCCCTGATGCTGGCCGGTGGCAATTCTGTTATTTGTACTTCTTCTAAAATTGGAGAGCGAATCAAGCTTACATCTTCACGTAAAGTATGGTCGATAGGCCAATCCATAAGATCGAGTGGCGCATCTTTTAGAAAGTCGAGCGTTTGCTGAATGTTTACCTTTTTGCCTGTCACAAACGTGTAAGCCAGATTATTGTACAAATTCTCTCCGGCTGTTTGTTTTGCCATCCATTCATCCATCAAATCCTGGTAAAATGATTTCAATTCCAAATCGGTTTCATATTTTATCAACATAGGGAAAAGGTAGCCTTCCATTGTTAAATCGAAATAAATCTGCCAGGCCGGATTCTTGTGGTTTAAATGAGAGGCGTTTTCGAGATAAGCTTCTTCATCTATTAAACGTCGGTATTCTTTTTCGTACTTTTCATTTCCGGTGATGTGCGCTGCAAATTTCAGGTACGCCAACAATTCAAATGAATTCAAACTTTTTTCGGATGACCAGTCAGGGTCGCCATTGAGTTGTTCAGGCGACCAAACCGCCCAGCGGGTATGTTCTCCATCAACATCTACAAAATTGTAATTGTGTTTCATCAGGTAATCCACAATTTTACTCACATGATCGCGAACCAGTTGTTTTTCTTGATCGTCGGCAGCCAGTTCATAAAAATAAAAATACGACATCATGTGTCCATCCATTTCATCGCTGCTGGTATCACCTTTCCAAAGCCATTTTCCATCAGCAGATTTATGCCACCTAATTTCCACCGGTTTGTAGCGCGGATCATTTACCAATTCATCAGCAACCTGACGTTCGGTATAAGTGCGGTTTGGATCATGAACATGTTGCCAGTCCACAGGAACAATAGTTCTGGCAAAAAAGCCTTCTGTCCCAGTAATGGTTTGAAGTTTTACTAAAAAATCAAAAGCTTTTCGTGCTTTCATTTTGGCATCCGGATCTTTGGTGGCGGCATACCGGAAACTTTCCATCGCAAGATAACCGCCTGTATATTCACCGTCATTGTCATCATCGGTGTGCCGCCAGGTTGACGTATCGCCCGGAACCTCGAGATGCAATGGTCCGCAAATCCAGGGTTCACGCATGTGTTTCCACATCATCTGGCTGTAAAAGTTCTTTTCTTTATCAGCAAGCGTCATGTTATTCTTTTTAATGAGGCTTACACCATTTGCCGTTGCAACCCAGGCATTTCCGTCTTTATCAAAAGCGATATCGTTGACTTTATCGTTGGTTAACCAACGTTTGCTAAACCGAAGAGAATGCGAACCATCAGGATAAAAACGAACTACACCAACATCGGTTCCAACCCACATTACGCCTTCCGGCGATTGCTCAATACAATTCACAAAAATGGTTGGAACGCCGTCTCTCGGTGTCAGATTTTTTACCAGTTGATTATTTTCCCTAATAGAAACACCTCCCATTACACCTGCCCACAACTGGTTCCCCGGTCCTTCAGCAATTGCCTTTACATAGCAGCTAATCAATTCGTTTGTATTTTGAATAAGTTCAGTTTCATCATCTTTACATCGATAAAGCCCGGCATCGGTTGCCACCCACAAATTTCCATCTTCATCAGAAATAGCATCGCGTACCGAACGGGCTATTTGATAAGGCTGCGTTTCCCAGATTTTATTCTTTGAATGCCATATTCCGTAAGGTCCTAAAGCATAGTTTTCATCACCATCATTACAAATAACAGAAACAGGAGGTTTTACGCCTTCTGCTTTTGTGAGTTTACCATCACTGAAACGATACAATCCGTTCCAGGTGCCAAGCAAAATATCGCCATTTGGATTTATAGCAACAGAATAGGCAGGGCCTCTGCTCTCTCCCTCAATAACCGGTGTCCAGTTTCTTGTGTCCTTGTCCTTTCTGAAAACACCCGATGCAGTTGCAATCCAAACATTGAAATTTGCATCTAATGCAATACTTCTGATTTCATTGTCGTTATCATTACTAGTAACATAAAAGGCTTCATGGGTTTCCTGTAAAAAAGGAACATCGACATAAATCACATCATTCTCACCCGTTTTTTCTACCGGTTTAGGGTTGCAGGCTACCACAAACATCAAAGTTATTAGCGGCAACATAACCGAAATTGTTATGCGAACAGTACGTTGTGCCAGGAAACGCTTTTTATTCATGATTTTCATATTCCGGCCACAAACAAGGGCCGCTTTTAAATTCAGCAAAAACAGCATTAAAGCTTGATTTCAGAGGACTGCAGGCATAAACACCAACTTTTACATCGGTTACTGTTTTGTGCATATGAAACATGCGCATCTGCCGGTAGAAAATCCCATCGACCGAATTTTCGATATAAAAATCCTGTCCGCGACGACTTAATCTGTACCACATTTCTGAAATGCCGGATGGAACATCGGTTGTAGCCCAATCGGAATATCCCAGGTTAGTTACCACCGAACCCAACCTGGAAAACTGCTCATTTTCATATTCTACTGAAATCTTTACCCAATTCTCATTATCGATATACAGTAAAACGCCACACTGATCATACATAAAACCGGCTTCCTCGAATTCCGTTTTTACTTCGAAGGAAAAATCTCCGCCAAGTTTTGTCAAAAAAGCGGGAGCGTTATCATTCTGAAATCCATAATAAGTTCGCTGCCACAAATCGGTTCCGGGTTCGGTTTCGATAAGCAAACGGTTGTGGTTAATCTCAAACTTTGGGGGTTGATTTATCCACGTAAATTTTTCGAATGTTAGCTGCTCCATTTATTAGATTATTTAGTTTGTTGTTCTATTTAGTTGTTAATATAAAATTGTATTTCCCTGAATTCGTTTTTAGTTGGTGCATTCCGTTTGAAAAACCAACATATTCAACTCCTTCAGCATTTTCCAAAGTTTTACCACCTTCCTTTAAAATATCCTGTTCGTTTCCGGGAATAAAAACATTGGCCGTTGTATTAAACGGTACTTCTACTTCCAATGAAAACTTATCATTTTCAAAATTCCACATGGAAGAAATTCTTCCACGAATGGTTTCTGTGCTTGCTTCGGCATGATTTAATTCATCCAAAAGCATTGGTTTTATGGTAAATTCTGAAAATGCCGGATGATTTTCTTCTGGCTGAATACCTGCCATATATTTATAAAACCACGCATCGATACTTCCCATCATCACATGGTTTTTCGATTGTTTCAAAGTCCAGAATTCGCAAACCGTAGTATATTTTTCCATCATCGTATTCCAGCCCGGATAGGTTTTCTGGTTGATGATTTTCCATGCCACATCGGCCCTGCCATATTTTGCCAAAACTTCGGGCATGTATTTCGTTCCGAGAACTCCTGTGGTTAAATGATTTTCGTGACTTTCAATATCGGCCACCAGATTTTCCAGAACTTTTGGTTCATATTCCTTTGGTACCAAACCAAGGAAAAGCGGAAAGGCATTAGCCATTTGGCTTCCATCGTTGTAATCCGCCGTTATTTCATCGAAATAATTTTTGCTGTATGCATTCTGAATATCGGTTGCTAACATTTGAAAACTTTGGCGGTCATTTTCCTTATCCAAAACATCTGTAATTTTAGCGAGCAGAGTAGCATTATAAAAATAAAAAGCGGTTGGCACCGATTCAGGTTCGCCTTCTTTCCAACCTTCAACCAGGCTCCCCCAGTCGCCAATCCAGCCTTTGGGCAAAATATAATCGTTGGAAATATTTTTCAGAAATTCCATATAACGTTTCATGGTTTCGTAATGGTCTTTCAGAATTTGTTTATCTCCGTACCAGGTGTAATACTGCCAGAGCATAATAATATACGTGCTGCTCCACTCCACGCCTTCGTCCCAAATGTAAGGCTGCGGCGAAATGATAGGCAAATCTCCAGTTTTTTCATTCTGATTTTCCTGAATTCCGCGAAACCAGTTTTGATAAAACAGGGGCATATTAAAGTTGAACATCGCTTCTTCAGCAGTAACCTGCGCATCACCAAACCAGCCCAACCGTTCATCACGTTGCGGACAATCCATCGGATAACCCAGCATGTTACTTTTTTGTGACCAAACCGTTGCACGGTGCAATTTATTCACCAGTTCGTTCTCACAACTAAAATCGCCAATTATACGATTATCGCTGTGTACAACGCAACCTTCAATATGCTGTAAATCCAGGGGACCATTTTCAGACGACACCTCCACATATTTAAACCCAAAGTAAGTAAACCGGGGTTCGTACGTTTCAATTCCTTCACCTTTCAGTATATATTCTGCCGTAGCTTTGGCGCGCTCATTGCTGGTAGCATCAATATTTCCGTCCGGAAAAATATCTTCGGCAAACCGGATTTTTATCTTTTGTCCCTTTTCACCTTTTACTTTTATGCGCACCCAGCCGGTGAAATTCTGTTTCATATCAAACACCCGGGTATTAGATGAATCAGTACGGATTTCTTCAGGAACAATCGTCTCCGTTACTTTTATGGGAGGCATTCTTTCAGACGTTAACTGAGCTTTTGCATCATTGAAAACAGAAACCGAGTGCCAGTTAGAATCATCAAATCCTCGATTTGACCAACCTGGCTGTTCAAGTCGGGCATCATATACTTCCCCATCGTAAATACAACTGTAAGCAACCGGGCCATCCGAATATTTCCAGCTTTCGTCGGTCTTTATCGTATCAATTGTATCATCCTCATATTGAATAATGATTTGTGCCAATGCTTTTTTATGGCCAAACCACTGCATGCGGTATTGCTTCCACCAAGGTTTATAGGGATTATACCAACCATTTCCGAGATGAATTCCAAAAACATTTTCGCCCTTTTTCAGCAACTCTGTAACATTGTAGGAATTGTAAAGAATTTGTTTGTGATATGGTGTTTTGGCCGGCGCAAGAATATAATCACCCACTCGTTTTCCGTTGATGTAGAATTCGTAAAAACCTAAACCTGTAACAAATGCTTTAGCAGATTTAACTTCTTTGGGTAATTCAACTTCCCTCCGAAGTAAAAGTGATTGTCCGGAATGTTGTATTGAGTCAATTTTTGTCTGATTTACTGAGTTGTCTTTGAGTTGAATCAAAAAGCCACTTTCTAAAACCGGGTCGGCCATTTCTTTTCCAATCCACTTAGCCTGCCATTCATTTCGATTTAAAATAGCCGTTTCGAAAGATGAAACCGGGCTTTCATACATTTTCCCTTTTCCATCCCAAACCTGAACTTTCCAAAAGTATTTATGATTCGATTTTAATACCGGATTTTCCAGTTGGTGTTGAATGGTTTCGGAAGATTCAGTTTTCCCCGAATCCCAGATATCCGGTTTATTTTTATCCAGCAATTTTTCATCGGCAGCTACAAAAATCCGGTAGGCCAATTGAACCTGATTTCGTTTTAAAGATTGAATCACCCAGGAAAAACGAGGTTGCTGCAAATCAATGTTTATTGGATTTTCGGCATACTCAACCAGCAATTTTGAAAAGACCAAATCAGCTTTTTCAGTTGAAGTACATCCCAAAATCAGTACAACCAGCAACAGGTATGTCCGGGCAATCGATTTCATTAAGAATCAAACAATTAAACTCTCCGAAGCGGAACCCAGATTATCGCCTACAGCATTGCGAATAATATCCATATCTTCTCTCAATTTTTGCATAAATATGGCAATATCGAAACTGTGAACAATAATGTTTGTCCCTTCAGAAACCCATTTGAGTTGCCGTTCAGGTTTTTCTGAAAAATGAATTCCAACTGCTTTGTTTTTTTCCCTGCATTTATGAATAATAAACCGAACGACTTCTTCAAATTTCGGGTGATCGTACATCTCAGAAAGGCCTAAACTTACCGATAAATCATGTGGCCCGATAAAAACTGCATCAACGCCGGGAACATCCAACAATTCATCTAACCTCTCAAAAGCAGGAACACTTTCAATATTCAGCACACACATGTTTCCCTGATTGTAGTTTTGAAGATAATTCATCAGTTCCGGCTCAACAGACTCTGGATTATCCAACAATCCTTTGAGCCGTTCACCTTTTAGCGGTCTGTATTTTAAGGCGCCTACCAATTCCTTTACCTGCTCAACATTTTCGATATAAGGAGCAACAATTCCTTCGGCTCCGGCATCAATCATCTGACAGGCTTTAATCGGATCGGGTGAAGGAATGCGAACAATCGGCGCAATGCCCGATGCAGAGTATAACTGGCATATGGAAGCTACTTCCATTCGCTCCAAAGGAATATGTTCCGTATCGATAAAAACGAAATCGAGACCGGCTCCCCGGGCTGCTTTAATCCAATGTGGAGCTGTTGAAGTAATGCAAGTTCCGTAAACCCTTTTTTTACTGTTTAATTTATTAAGAAGTGACTTTCCCATCTTTTAATTAATTTCATTTATTACAAAACCAAGTTGCCTGAGTTAAAAAGATAATCCGCCAGCTTGGTATAATCATCAAAAATAACATCGGCCTCTGTTTGATCCTGATTATCAGAAACAGCTCCGCTGTAGGCGACGCAAACCATTCCAGCTGTTTTCGCTGCCTTTATTCCGTTTTTTGAATCTTCAATTACCAGACAATTTTCGGGATTTACATTAAGAAGCTTTGCCGTATACAGAAAAACATCGGGGGCCGGTTTACTTTTTCCTGTAAGTTCACTGCTTATAGTGTATAAAAAGTATTTCCTCAAACCTGACTTTTTCATGATGATATTTATTGTTTCAGAATCCGAAGAAGAAGCCACTGCCACAGGAATGTTTTTTTCTTTTAGCTGGTCCAGCAAACGAACAAGCCCCGGCATAGGTTCTATTTTATCAAGTTTTTCAAAAAAAGGTAATCCACCTGAATTTGTAAGTCGTGTCATTTCCTCTACATTAAGAGAAAGATTCCGTATTTCGATAATTTTCTGCCACATTACATCGGTTGCAATTCCCATATAACCGGCATGTTCTTCATCCGAAATATCCAAACCCACTTTTTCAAACATCAGTTTTTCAATTTCCACATGAAAGGGTTCACTATCCACAAGGACTCCGTCCATATCGAAAATTACAGCCTTTATGTTTTTCATTGTACTTTTAATTTTCTACCTGAATAAAATCTTTAATGCTTAAAAACTAACCTGAAACAGTTACATCAATATTCTATCAAATAAACGGCGATATAATCAACAAAGCCACACAATTGTTGGCTGATTATAATAAAATTTTAACTACAAGTCAAATAAAAAAAGAAAGTAAGACAAGGAAAATTCCCCAACTATTTTATAAAAAATTTAAACAGGTTATTTAAAATCTTTCCGGTATTCCGAGGGCGTTTTTCCCATAATCACCTTAAAATAGTAATTAAAATTTGCCAGGTTATTATAGCCACATTCATAACAAATATGAGTGATAGGTTTCTCGGTTTCAGCTAAAAGTTTTGCTGCAATTCCAATGCGAACGCTTTTAACATACTCCATAAAAGTTTGGCTGGTTTTCTTTTTGAAATATCTGCAAAAGGAACTTGGCTCCATATAAACCAGTTTTGAAGCTTCCTTCAAGTTTATTCCATCCTGAATATTCTGGAAAACGTACTCGTAGATTTTATCAATCTGTTCGCGGTCTTTATCATATGAGTTTGGCAATGAAGATGGCAAAGCAAGAAACTCCCTGTCTTCTATTTTTAAAAGATGATTAAATACCT
The DNA here is from genome assembly GCA_041393215.1 of Draconibacterium sp. GTDB lineage: Bacteria > Bacteroidota > Bacteroidia > Bacteroidales > Prolixibacteraceae > Draconibacterium. The sequence goes on along the minus strand of JAWKKP010000030.1, from coordinate 49,919 downwards.
TAAGCAACTCAATATACCTTTCCAACCCTTTCAACTCGACCATTCTCGTAAGCACTGCAGCTACTTTCTCTGTTTTCGGACCTTTAAAAACAATACCACTATCGGCTATTTTTAAAAGTTCAATTACATCTTCCAACTCCGGAATATTAAAAAAGTCTGAGCTGATTATATTTTCATAAAAGTGAGTTACGATGCATTCCGGATCCTTATCTTTTTCAACATCCAGAACCTCCCAACAGTGAGAAATATTAGGACCGAGTAAAACCAAATCGCCAGGAGTATAACTTGAAATGTGGTTCCCCACAATCCGTCTGCCCGAACCAGCAGTGATAAGATTTAGCTCGAAGTTTCTATGGGAATGGATTTTCTCGGAATTGGGATCCATCTTTAGCCTTCGTGTAATAAATGAGTGCTTGTTTGGGACAAATATTTTCTCGTAAACGAACTCCATAATACACTTTTTTAACCTTTTTGAACAAATATAAGGGAATAAACGAAATTTTAAGTCAAAATTCAATGCAAAAAAAACAATATACAATAAGCAAATAGGTACAGATTGGTGTTCCTTTGTACATATATATTATAAAATTCTAATCATTTTAATAATCTGAATTCATACCAAATAGTCTATGAAACTACCATTAAAGGGAATTATCCCACCAATTGTTACTCCACTAATGAGTGATACTGAGCTTGATATAAAAGGGTTAAAAAATCTAATTGAACATATTATAGAAGGGGGTGTTCACGGTGTTTTCCTTTTAGGCACCACAGGTGAAGCCCCTAATCTTAGTTACGAACTAAGAAAAGAATTTATAGAAAAAGCATGTGAATTTGTTGACAAAAGAATTCCTGTGGTTGTTGGAATAACCGATACCTGCATGGCTGGTTCTCTTGAAATTGCAAATGCAGCAAAAGAAGCTGGCGCTGATGCCCTAGTTATCTCAGCTCCGTATTATCTTCCAATATCACAAAGCGAGTTTGTTCAATATTTGGAAACGCTGGTTCCGCAACTTCCGCTCCCGTTTATGATGTATAATATGCCATCATGTACAAAATTTCACATGTCGGTAGCCACAGTAAGAAGTGCGCAAAAACTTGGTGCCATCGGTATAAAAGACAGCTCGGGCGACATGGGATATTTATATGCATTATTGGAAGAATTTAAAAATTCGCCAGAATTTGCGATAATTGTAGGAACCGAACTTTTTATTCCGGAAACCATGATAAATGGAGGACACGGGGCAGTTGCAGGAGGAGCAAATTTATTTCCACGTCTTTTTGTTGATTTCTACGAAGCTTCTGTTAATAAGGATTTAGACAAAGTTGCTGAAATTCATGAAAAGATGATGCTTATCGAAAATAAAATTTATGGCGTAGGAGACTATAATTCGAAATACATTAAAAGCTTAAAATGTGCACTTTCGGTTATGGGAATTTGCAATGATTATGTAGCTATGCCTTTTAGCAAATTTACCCCGGAACAAAAAGAATTAATTGCATCAAATTTAAAGGGAATGGATATCTTCGAAGCCAGTCCAACTAAAAACTAAAAAAGTAAAATGAAATTACCTGTAACCGACTTAATCGTTTTTTTAATCATCACTATTGGAAATGTAATTTTTGGAGCTAGTTTTTTCCTGAAAAACAAAACATCGAGTCAGTTTACAACAGGAGGCGGAAAATTACCCTCCTGGGTTGTTGGGATGTCGATCTTTGCGACATTTGTAAGCAGCATTAGTTTTCTGGCTCTACCGGGGAAGGCATATATGAGTGACTGGAATGCCTTGGTTTTTAGTTTTGCCATTCCGGTTGCTGCAATTTTAGCTGCAAAGTTCTTTGTTCCTCTTTATCGGGGAATAGGCAGTGTTTCTGCTTATAATTATCTTGAATTACGCTTTGGAAGCTGGGCAAGAATATATGCATCGCTCTGTTATATTTTAACCCAATTGATGCGGACAGGAGCAATTTTATTATTGCTGGCTTTGCCCCTCAATGCACTTTTCGGTTGGAATATTAAAACCATTATTATTGTAACGGGAATTGCCGTTACGGCTTACTCCATGATGGGGGGAATTCAAGCTGTTATCTGGACGGATGCCATTCAGGGAATAGTTTTAATTATCGGTGCAATAATCAGCGCGGCAGTTTTAACTTTCTCTATGCCCGAAGGCCCTTCACAGGTTTTTGAGATTGCAGCTGCAAATAACAAATTCAGTCTGGGAAGTTTTGGAGCCAGCCTTTCTGAATCTACCTTTTGGGTAGTTCTTATTTATGGGTTGTTTATCAATCTTCAGAACTATGGAATTGACCAGAATTTCGTACAGCGCTATATGACAACCAGTTCCGACAAGAAAGCAAAATCTTCGGCACTTTTTGGTGCATTACTTTACGTACCGGTTTCCGTTGTATTTTTCTATATTGGCACAGCTCTATTTGCGTACTACACTGCCCGTCCTGAATTATTACCTGCAAACATTGCCGGCGACAAAGTATTTCCGCACTTTATAGTAAACGGACTACCAAGAGGAATTACAGGATTACTAATTGCTTCTATTTTTGCGGCAGGTATGAGTACGGTTTCAACCAGTATTAACAGTACTGCAACTATTATTCTTTCCGATTATTATCAGAAGTATATTAACAAAAATGCCGACGATAAATCATCAATGAAAGTCCTGTACTTGTCTTCAGTAATTTTTGGAGCTCTTGGAATCATCATATCACTTTCTCTGGTAGGTGTTGAAAGTGTTTTAGATGCGTGGTGGTCGTTGGCGTCTATTTTCAGTGGAGGTATGCTGGGGTTATTCCTGTTGGCTTTTCTATCAAAGAAAGTTCGGAATATCGATGCCGCCATTGGTGTCATCGTGGGTATAGTTGTAATTGTTTGGATGAGCCTCTCTCCTCTTTATTTTACCGAAGGAAAATTATTGGCATTTAGAAGTACGATGCACAGTAATCTGACTATTGTTATCGGAACAATGGCAATTTTCCTTGTCGGATTTATTTCACTAAATTTATTCAAAAAGAAAACTATCAAATAAAACATCAGCCATGAGAATTAGAAGTCTTATTATTGCTTTTTTATTCGCCTCGTCTTTAGTTGCGCAAAATCCGTACAAAGGAGATAAGGCGGTTGTAAAATCTGAATTTATTTATAATGTAAAGGATGTTTCGTTTCCAAGTTGCCACGCGTCAACCATCGAAGAAACAAAAGATGGGTTAATCGCATCCTGGTTTGGAGGAACGGCAGAAAAGAATCCTGATGTCGGAATCTGGGTAAGTCGTTTTGTAAAAGGAAAATGGACTGCACCGGTTGAAGTTGCCAACGGAGTTCAGCATAAAACGTTACGTTATCCAACATGGAATCCGGTGTTGTTTAATTATGGCGACGAAATCTTCTTATTTTACAAAGACGGCCCTGACCCAAGAACCTGGTGGGGAGAATATATTACTTCAAAAGATAATGGAGTTACCTGGTCACAGAGCATTCGCTTGCCAGAAGGAATTGCGGGTCCGATAAAAAACAAACCGGAACTCTTATCAAACGGAGATTTGCTTTGCCCTTCAAGCACAGAAGATAACGGTTGGCAAATTCACATGGAGATTACTCCTGACAGAGGGAAAACATGGGAACGGACCCAGCCTTTGAATGACGGCAAAGAATACAGGGTTATTCAACCTACCATTCTTGTTCACCCAAATGGAAAATTGCAGGCTTTAAGCAGAAGTGGAAATAAAAAGGTTATTAGTACCTGGTCATCAGATAACGGAAGAACCTGGACTAAACTTGAACCTTTGGATTTAACCATTCCAAACTCGGGAATTGACGGGGTTGCTTTAAAAGACGGAAGGTTTGTTTTAATCTACAACAATCTTGATCCGGGAGAAACCTGGGGTGACCGCAACATTTTGAACCTTGCAGTTTCTGATGACGGCATTCACTGGAAAGCAGGTGTATTACTCGAAAATGATCCCGATAAAGACGGAGAATATTCTTACCCTGCAGTTATTCAAACCAGCGACGGAATGATTCATATCACCTACACATGGAACCGTAAAACCGTGAAACATGTAGTTGTTGATCCGGCAAAACTGCAAGCCCGTGAAATGAAAAACGGAAGCTGGCCTTCGGAATAAGCATTAAAACATCATGAAAAGAAAAACGTAATATTTACACAATGAACACAAGCAAAAAATACTCCCTTCTTATTGTTAACTTACTGTTTTTCTTTTCATGTATGGCTCAGAAAAATGAGCTGGGCAATCTCACCCGGATAAAATACAACCAGCCGGGAATACATTCCGATCTTGGCGTTGGGCTGTGGGCATGGCCTTTCCCTGTTGATTATGATAACGACGGAGATTTGGATTTACTTGTCAACTGCCCCGACAAACCTTTTAACGGAATCTGGCTGTTCGAAAATACAACCGGCGGGAAGAATCCAATTTTGAAACCACCGGTAAAACTGGCCGAAAGCCAGAAAAACCTTCAAATTTCAAATGTAAACGGGGAATATATTGTTATGACTCCCGGCGTAGTTTATCCCAATTTCCTAAAAACTTTTTTTGCTGAACCCGACACTTTGTTTACAGAAGACTTTTACAAGCCGCTGATAAAAAAGGCAAGGTTCAACCTTTGGCGTCAACTGGATTACGATGGAGATGGCGATTTAGACATTATAATTGCCATTGACGACTGGAGCGAATATGGCTGGGATAATGCTTTCAACGAAAAAGGAGAATGGACAAACGGCCCGCTTCATGCAAAAATTTATTTGGTTGAACAAACCTCAACCGGTGTTTACAATGCCCCGAAAGCGCTTCAGGCTAACGGTGAAGAAATTGACAACTTTGGTATTTCAGGAGCCGTTTTTGAAGATTTTGACGGAGATGGCGACCTCGATATCATCATCAGCGAATTTGTAGATCGCCTCACCTGGTTTGAAAATATAGGAACAAGAAAAGCGCCGAAATATGCCAAAGGCAAATACGTAAAAATAAACAACGAAGTTTTGCACCTCGACCTCGAAATGGTAGTTCCTTCTGCTGCCGATTGGGATGGCGACGGGTTGGTTGATTTAATTGTCGGGATTGAAGATGGCCGTGTTGTTTTCATGAAAAACACCGGAAAAAAGAATGCAGACGGAATTATTTTTAAAACACCGGAATATTTGCAGCAAGATGCACAATATTTAAAGTTTGGAGCGCTTGTAACACCTTATTCTGTTGACTGGGACAATGATGGCGACGAAGACCTGATTTGCGGAAATACAGCCGGATACATTGGTTTTATTGAAAATGTAGGAAACGGTGAATTCCCCAAATGGGCAAAACCAGTTTATCTCGAAGCCGATGGAAAAACCATTTTAATCCTTGCCGGAGAAAATGGCTCTATTCAGGGGCCGGTCGAACGCAAATGGGGCTATACAACTTTATCGGTTGTCGATTGGAACGGCGATGGACTTTTAGATATCGTTTATAACTCCATCTGGGGAAAAATTGAATGGTTTGAAAATATAGGCAAACAGGGAAAACCCAAATTAGCTGCTTCAAAACCTGTTGAAGTGGAGTGGCCCGGAAAGAATCCAAAACCAGCATGGAACTGGTGGAATCCTGAAGGAAAAAATCTGGTAACCCAATGGCGCACAACTCCGCTTGGATATGATTGGAACAATGACGGGCTAATGGATTTGATCATGCTCGATCATGAAGGATATTTGTGTTTCTGGGAACGATACAAAGAAAACGGAGCGTTAAAACTTAAACCCGGCAAACGCATTTTTACCGGTGAAAGCCAAACTGGCTTCTCTGATAAGTTTGAAAATGATAAAGACGGACTGCTTCGCCTGAATACAAAAACCGCAGGTGGTTCTGGACGGCGTAAACTCTGCATTGTGGATTGGGATAACGATGGAAAATTAGACATTTTGGTGAACACTGAAAACATTAATTTCCTTCGAAATAAAGGAGAAAGAAACGGGTTAACCATTCTTGAAGATATGGGGCCGTTAAGCAGCGTAAGACTGGCAGGTCACTCAACATCTCCAACCATAGTCGACTGGGACAAAAACGGGGTCCCCGATTTGCTGATTGGTGCCGAAGACGGGCACTTCTACTTTCTGAAAAACAAAAATTAAGATTTAATGATTTTGAGGAGATGGTTTAAGAGAGAAAAAACAACTAAACTACTTATTCTATTCGGTATCTTTTTGTCTGTTTTGGGATGCCACCACAAAACCAATAACGAGACTACGTCACTCGTAAACGAAAAAGGCCAGCCTGTTTATATTGACAGGCCTTTTATTCAGAATTACAGTGTAAAATACTATTGTGAAAACAATACTCCTACAAACAAGCTTCTGGCTGTTTCGGTAGATCGCAATTTTCATATTCACATATTATCAGACAAAGGCATATTGGTTCCGGGAAACGGAAGTTTAATGTATCCGGGAAAACTGGTTACAGACCGATCGTATGAGCCGATGTCAACAAAAGATATTAAGGCAATTACAACCTGCGATAATCAAACAGTTTATTTGGATAACCAACAGATTTTCAGCAATGCCTGGGCCGGAAGCCTTCAAATTGATCACCAATTGCCAGGCGCAAAGATTTTTGCCGCAGGAAACGATTTTCATTTTCTTGTTTCTGATGGAAACAGGGTTAACTATCTCGACAAAAACAGCAATATTATTTGGGAAGGAACTTTTCCCGGATTAATAGAAATAAAATTCCAAAAGAATAAGAACCAGTTTATCTTGGTTTCGCCAAACGAAATAGCAGAGTTTTCTCCTTCCGGTCCGATTCAAACCCTTTTTAAAGAAAGCGGAATTACCTGTGCCGGGGCAATTGCAAATTCGGATAAAATTGCAGTTGGAACAACCAGTGGTTATTTTATTTTCCCTGATAATACAAAAATTTCAAAAGTGCCTTGTCCTGAAATCACATGCATCAATGAAATTGACGGAGAACTTTGGCTGGGTTCCGTTAATGGCGCTTTCAAATTGAATGATGATGGAAAATACAGTTATTATTCAGGCGAACGGTGGATTCCCGGAAACCACGTAAAAGATATTCAAAAAGGACCTGAAAACAGTGTCATTGTTTTAACGGAAAAAGGAATTGGACAGATCTTTTTTGAAGAAACAACGCTGGAAGAAAAAGCGCTTTTCTTTGAAAAACAGGTTCGTGAAAAAAATATTCGCTATGGATTTAATTGCAGTCAAAGTACATTAAATCCGGATTATTCCACCGTAACAATGAATGTTCAGCCCAGCGATAATCTTTGGACGGGAATGTACCTTGCCAGCCAGTTATTTCGCTATAAAGTTACCGGCGAACCGGAGGCAAAAGAAAATGCTTTTGAAGCGTTTGAAGCCATGGAACGGCTGCATACCGTTACCGGAATTCCAGGGCTGTTTGCGAGAAGCTTTGAACGCGATCGTAAAACCGAAAACACAAAAACAGAAGGTTGGCAAAAAAGAGAACTGGAATCGGGCAGCCCGGCAACATTGTGGCTTCCGGCAACCGATCATCCAAACTGGGCATGGCGCTCTACCGCCAGCAGCGACCAGACCGTTGGGCAGATTTTTGCACTGACTACTGTTCTGGAACTGGCCGATGATTCCCTTTGGAAAAAACGTGCACTTACCATGCTCGATAACCTGATGAACTACATTGTAGATAACGACATGTACATTATCGATGTAGATGGCGAGCCAACCATGTGGGGAAAATGGAACCCCGATTATGTCAACAGTTTTCCGGTAAATGTGGGCGACCGCAAACTTTATAGTTCCAATATTATTGCATTTCTGCAAACCGCTTATAAATTTACAGGAAAAGAGAAATACAAAACAGCGGCATACAATCTAATGGAAAAATACGGTTATCTTGAAAACTTAATCCGTCCGTTCTCCGAAATTGGCCCTTCGAAAGACGATGAGTTAAGTGCAATTCTCTCACACGAATGGAACCATTCTGATGATGAAATGTATTTTCTCGCCTATTGGGGACTTTATCCGTATGCCTTTACCCCTGATTTAAAAGATAAATTTGATACTGCTATAAAAGACCACTGGGAAATGGAACGCCCTGAAAAAAATGCACTGTGGAATTTTACTTATGCCATGACAGGGGCAAGCGATTTCGATTTGGATGAATCCATTGAATTCCTCCAGCAATATCCGTTGGATTTACGCAACTGGAAAGTTGAAAATTCGCAGCGAAAAGATATCGAACTTATTCCAGAAAACTTTAGAGGACAAACCACCAAAGAACTGCTTCCACTGGGAGAGATTCCTTTATACAGACACAATGGCGACATTTTCAACTTAGACAGAGACGGCGCCGGGAATACACTCATCAGCGCCGGAGATGTTTGGCTCCTCCCCTACTGGATGGGCCGCTACCTGGGAGTTATCAGTGCTCCTCACAATAATGAAAAATGAAAATTTAAAATAAATAGCAATGAAGAAGTTTCAAAAAAATAGCATACTGATTTTTGCACTCAGTTTTCTGTTAATTACTCTTTTAAATTTTGGAGAGACGATGGCACAAAGTAAAACAACCAATGCAGAAAAATTAGGATTTCCTGAAGGGAAGAAGATTTTGCTGCTTCATTGCGATGATGCAGGAATGTGTGAAGAAGCAAATATTGCTGTTCAATCGTACGTTTTAAAAGGCGATATCAATTCTGCGGCGATTATGATGCCCTGCCCAAATGCAGAAGAAATGGTTGCATGGACATTAAAACATCCGAATGCCGACATCGGGGTACACCTTACTTTAACATCGGAATGGAAGAAATACCGCTGGTCACCCCTCACTGATGCAAAAAAAATTCCCGGCTTAATTGATCCGGAAGGGAAATTCTGGCATGAAGTACCTGATGTTGTAATGCACGCATCGGCCAAAGAGGTGGAAATTGAAATCTGTGCACAAATCGACAAAATGCTTGAACTGGGACATCGCCCGTCTCACATCGACACACACATGGGAACATTGTATGGTTCTCCCGAGTATGCAAAAATCTTTTTTGAAACTGCAGTAAAATACAATATTCCGGCCAACGCAATCGATCTTTCAAATAAAGAAGTGGCCGACAATTATCGCGCTGCAGGTTATCCGATAAACGACGAAATGATTCAGTTTCTGGAAAACTACCCGCTTCCGAAACTTGATAATTTCACCAGCGTTCCTAATGGAAAAACCTATGAGGAAAAACGTGAAAACTTTTTTACCTTGGTAAAATCGCTGAAACCCGGTTTAACAGAAATTATTTTTCACCCGTCTATTGTTACAGAAAATATGAAATCCATAACCGGTTCCTGGCAGCAACGTGGTTGGGAAGCCGAATTATTTTCCGACCCGGTAGTAAAACAATTTTTTACCGACAATAACATTGAACTGACCAACTGGACCGAAATCATGAAAAGATTTGAGAAAACGCGTTAAATTTGGAGATTTGTATCGAACGAATATTCGATGAAATATAAATCACAAATAATGAGACCGCTATTTAACCTGATTCTTTTCTCATGCTTGTTTTATTCGACAAATGCAAAAGAGTACAATATTCTTGATTTTGGAGCAAAGGCCGACACCACAGTTTTAAGTACAAAAGCAATTCAGTCTGCCATTGACAAGTGCAGCCAAACGGGAGGAAAAGTAACTATTCCCGCCGGAAATTTCAAAACTGGTTCACTAACGATGAAAAGCAACGTGAACCTGCATTTGGAACAAGGAGCTGTTTTGTACGGAAGCAAAAACTATAATAATTATCAACCGCATATTCCGCAATACACGGCATTACGCACACGTGGCAAAACCAAACAGTTAATTTATGCTGAAAATGAAAGTAATTTTTCAATAACGGGAACAGGTTTAATTGACGGACAAGGCGGAGTTTTTCCCGACAAAACTGCCGAAGGTGTTCAATATGACCGACCACACCTGATTCAATTTATCAACTGCAAAAGTGTGCTGATTGAAAATATTTCGTTAAAAAACTCGGGCTGCTGGATGGAACACTATCTGGCTTGCGAGGAATTAACCATTCGCGGCATTAAAGTTTTTAACCACAGTAATAAGAACAATGACGGAATTGATATTGATGGTTGCAAAAATGTAATTATTTCAGATGTAATTATTGATACCGATGACGACGCACTTTGTTTGAAAAGCACATCCGGCAGGGCGAACGAAAATATCAGTATTACGAATTGTGTATTAAGCAGCCATTGCAATGCCTTTAAACTGGGAACAGAATCCAATACCGGTTTTAAAAATATTTCCGTTTCCAATCTCACAATAAAACCATCGGCAGTTACCGACAAAGTAATTTATGGCAGAACTGAAGGAATCAGTGGAATATCCATAGAATCGGTTGATGGTGGTTTTTTGGATGGAATTGCCATTTCGAATGTAACAATGGAAGGTACGGCTTCTCCTATTTTTGTGCGGCTGGCAAGTCGCAACCGCCCGTACAAAGATGATCAGGTGATCGATCAAACCAGCACGATCCGAAATGTTTACATTAGCCATGTAATTGCAACGGGCGCTTCAGAAACAGGTTGTTCCATTACCGGAATTCCGGGACATCCGGTAGAAAACATTCGTTTGAGCAATATTTCAATAACTTTTAAAGGCGGCGGAACAAAAAATGAATTCGAAACTGAAATTCCTGAAAAAGAAAAATCATACCCGGAAGCTACGATGTTTGGAAATCTTCCGGCCTACGGATTTTTCATCCGCCATGCTGAAAATGTTAATTTCGCCAATATTCTTCTGACAACTGAAAACAAAGACGACCGGCCAGCACTTTATCTCGACGATGTCCATAATTCAGAATTTCAGATGATGAAACTGGAAAATGCAGGAAGTGCCTGTCATGTTCTGGCAAAAGACTGCTCGGATATTATTCTTCGCGAAAATAAAGTACACGGAACGGCAAAAGTTTTTACAGAATTAAACGGCAACAACAATCAAAATCTGTTTATTACCAACAACGTTCTTTTAGGAGTTGAGAAATCGCATCACCCGGAAGACACAAAAAATGCAGTTATTGAATTTGGTAATATCAAACAGTACGAAGAAGAATAAACTTTATAGCTTTTATACTTTCAGGGTTTTAACACCTAAAAAAGTATAGTCAAAACCTTTAAAAAAATTAATCATGACGCGATTTACAACTTTTTCACTTATACTTTCTCTTTTCTTCCTCCTTTCCTGCAAAACGCAGCAACCTATTGACCGAATCCTGGATCGGTTTCATAATGCGGACTCCGATTATGTGATGGTTGCCGCTCACCGTGCCGGTCATAATGGCAATGTTGAAAATTCGCTTCCGGCCATTCAGCATGCCATCGATCTGGGAGTTGATATTATTGAAGTGGACGTAAAAGTAACCACAGACGGTGTTGTTGTTTTAAATCACGACGGAACTATTAACCGAACAACCACAGGGACAGGCGATCCTGAAAGTTATTCCTGGGCAGAGCTGCAGAACTTCAGACTGAAAATGCCCGATGGAACAGTAACAGAGGAACGTTTGGCAACATTTGAAGAAGCATTGAACATGGTAAAAGGAAAAGCCATGATCGACATTGATATTAAAACAGGCAACCTAGAACCGGTTATTGCTGCCATTAAGAAAACGGGAACAGAAAAACAGGTTTTCTTTTTTGACAATGATTATTATGCTTTAAAAGAAGTGTTAACACTGCTGCCTGAAGCTTTGATTATGCCTCGTGCCTATTCTTACGAAATGGCCGATTCGGCACTAAATACTTTTTCGCCACCCGTGGTCCATATCGATGATTCTTTTTATACCGAAGAACTTTCGCAATTAATCAAAGGTAAAAAAGCCCGAATCTGGATTAACGCGCTGGGGGAACAGGATGATTATATTCGAAAAGGCCAGACCGATAAAGCATTGTACAATCTGTTAAAATATAAAGCCAACATCATTCAAACAGATGAACCAGAGATTTTAATACCACTGCTAAAATCGAAAGGTCAGCGTGATTAGCACAGCATTTGCTTTTTACATAATTTATCTCGAAAAACCTGTTAAATTTATCCGGTAAAACCAATAAAATGAGCATTCGCGTAACCAAAGGAAATGGCGATAAAGTTATTTTCAATTCCGAAAAATTAAAACAAGCGCTTCAATCATCAGGAGCCAGTTATAGCCAACAGGAAAAAATAATCCGGCTTGTTACTGAAAAGCTTTATGATGGTATTCCAACGGGAAAAATATACAGAATGGCTTTCGATCTGCTAAAAATGGAATCCTATAAAATGGCAGGCCGATACAAGCTCAAAAACGCTATTATGGAACTGGGGCCAACCGGCTTTCCTTTTGAACGTTTTGTCGGGAAGATTCTTGAAACCATGGGCTATGAGGTACAAACAGGCATAATTGTGCAAGGTAGGTGTGTTTCGCACGAAGTGGATGTTGTTGCCCGTAAAAATGATGAAATGCTGATGATTGAGTGCAAATTTCACAGCGACAACCTGACAAAAAGCAGCGTGCAGGTGCCATTGTATATTCATTCAAGGTTTCAGGATGTGAAAGCAACCTGGGAAAAACAATATGGGAACAACATTCACTACCGGGGCGGTGTAGTAACCAATACCCGTTTCAGCGAAGACGCGGAAAAATATGGAACCTGTTCCGGGTTGATGATGATTTCCTGGGACTTCCCGGCTGAAAATAGCTTGAAATTCCAAATCGATAAATCGGGATTACACCCACTAACTTCGCTAATATCACTTACAAAAGCACAAAAGCAGTTTTTGCTTGAAAAAGGTATTGTTTTATGCAGTGAATTGGAAGATAATAAATTACTGCTAAAAGAGCTTGGAATTTCCGAACGACAGATCTCCAAAATCTTAATTGAAGCTAAAAATTTAACTGAAGGATAAAAAGGAAGGAATTAAATATCCGGATTATCTTTTGACTATGCAGACATCTTCTTAATAAATCCATTAAAAACCTGTAAAATTTCGCCATTGAAATTTGCTTCATTTAAACGGGTATTCATCACTACCTGAGCATCTTCTCTTTTATCTTCAGGCACAACCAGGGTAATGGGCATAGCTTCACAATGCACACAATTTACGACTATTTCCCGAACTTTTTTAAAAACATAGCCATGCCCAAATTTTTCATACTTCATTTTGAAACTGCTTGCGCAGCAAGTCACAAAAACCAGTTCCCTTATTTTCTCCCTGTAACGGATTACAAAATCTTTTAACGGTGAAATAAATTTCCCCATCCAAATTGGTCCGCACAAAATAATTCGATCATATTTTACGAGGTCACTTTTAATATTTCTATTCCCCAAGCTTAATCCAAACAGCAAAAACAAATGAATATTCAGTCTCGGGCTGATTTCTTCGATATCACATTGCAGCCGATCTGCTATTTTATGGGCTAAAAACCGGTTGCTACCATTATTCGAATAATATATTACAATTATTTTCTTCATCACTTTTTACCTTGTTCAAGATTTATTCCACCTCTGCGAAAAGAACCATATAGTTATGGTTATATTTTTTCGCACATTTTGGACAATATGCGTAATGAACAAAGTAATCCTTGGCCTTTTTTGCTTTTCCTGCCAAATACGGTTGCATTTCTCTTATAAACTTTGGAACTGCATTAAACGGGCCGTCAAATACTCTGGTTTCAAATTCACCCGACAATGAAGTATTTTCCGCTCCTTCAACGGGTCTTGTAACACTCATGTACAATTCCGATTTAAACGGGGATGGATCGCGAAACATCAACAAAAATTCCTGTTTCGAAGGATCAGCTTTTGAAGCCATAACAAGGTTGTACATTTTCGTTACCTTTTTCCCAATCATCGATGGAAGCGGAATATGAAACAATGTTGGAATCGATTCCCTGATAAAGAGTTTATTTTCCCAGTTCAATGTCTTTTCATCCCATTTTTCGGGAACAAATTTCGGGCAACATTCATCGGTTTGATTATTCATGACAGTTGATTTTTTATTGAAAAAGATACAAAATAACTACCTGAAATACAACCAATAAACTTATATTTCTCAGCAGAAATACGTTGCTGCTTTATGTGCAATTGACCGGAATTTTAAAACATAAAAGTTGCCATAATCCAGGCGCTTCGGCCAACACCATTTATACCGGAACCGTGTGTACGATAATCTTCGTTAAAAAGATTTTCCAAACCAAGTTTTAACTCCACAAACGATAAATTATAACCGCCAAACATATTTACTACCTTCCAACCGGGAGTTCCACCATCGGGAATGCGGTTATCGTCAACATCGCCTCCGGAAAGCCGATCCTGTTTTGCAGCAAACAAAAGTTCGCCGGACACAAACCACTTTGACGGAGCATAAACAGCAGCTATCTTTCCGTTAAATGGCGGAATACGACGAAGTGGTTCATCTTTGGTAATGCTTTGTCCGTAGGTGTAAGAAATTGCCCCGTTCAATTCAAGATAGCGCAATGCCTGCCACTGTAATGCAGCCTCACATCCGGTTATATAGGCTTCATCCACATTTTCTTTTTTGTAAACCTGATAACCATCAATTTCTTCTCCTTCAACTTTTACACGGGTTATCAGCTGGTTAAGCTTCATATAATAACCAGCAAAACTAGCTTTTACTTTACGCGAGCTAAATTTATAACCGGCTTCAAAATTGGCTGATTTTTCAGGTTTTAAGTCGTAAGCAGGAACTTCGTAACGAAAATCGACAATTCCCAGAGAACCTAAATCATCGATATTGGGAGCTCGAAAACCATTACTGAAAGTTCCGTAAATATGATTTACAGAATTGATACTGTACATGGTAGCAAGGTTAAAAACTAATGCTTCCGGTGAAATAGTAACATCTCCGAGATTTTCATCTTTAATTTTTATACTGAAAGCATTAAATCTCACCCCTCCGTCAATGGCCCATTTCCCAAGGCTGAAATGATGAAGTGAGTAAACAGAGAAATTTGAATATTCGGAGCCGTCGGGATAAAGTCCTCGTTTTTGCTCGGGAGCAACCGTATTTTCTGTATCGGAAACAAAGCGACTGCTAAAAACTTTATCATGATACACTTCTACACCACTGTTGGCTGTCCAGATTTCACTAAAATCAGAAGAAACTTCGGCTACAAAACCGAGTGTATTTACCCGGTTACTGTCACGCTGCATTAGTAAAGAACTATTTTTTTGAGTATCGGTGTTCTCTACATTCTGCTGCCACGATGCAGTAAGTTTTACCTGTTTAAATGCCTTACTCTCATTCTTGACATTTAATCGTGCGTAATGCAGCTGTCGTTGTTGCGGATTAAATTCGTTTATTTTATAATTCTCTAAAACTACCTTATGATAAATTGGAACATTTGACTGTCCCAAAAACTGGCTTGCCAACGTTAAATCTGTATTCTGATTTAATGCAAAAAGCAACTTCCCGTCAAATGCATATTCTTTGTAGCCCGAAGGAGTTTGCACACCCGTTTCTTTTCCACCAACAAGATCGCCGAAATCACGGTAAGTTCCCCCCGCAAGAAAAGCTACTTTTTTTCCGTTGTATTGAAGCTGTCCGCGACCTGTTTTTTCCATGTCATCGGTCATGAATTTGCCTGTGGCTTTTCCATGCCAGCTTGATTTTTCCCTGTCAAATTCAGGAGAAATAGTGAATATCTGTAAAGCTCCACCCAAAGCGTCTGAACCATACTGAACAGAACCTGTACCTTTTGCCACTTCCATCCGGTCAATAGAAAAAACATCTACTGTATTCAGATACTGGTTAGGCCCGTACCGGTAAACTGAATTATTCAACCTGATTCCGTCCATCAACAAAAGAGTCTGGTTCCCCGTAAGACCACGGATAAATGGAGAACCACCGCCATGATTGGTTTTCTGAACAAAAACACCACCGATGTTCATTAGCATTTCAGGTGTTGTTCGTTTGGAATACTGATCCATTTCTTTCCTGTCGAGTAAACTAACGCCGTAAGGGGTAAGCAAAAGCTTTTCAGGATTACGCTGTGTAGTAACAACTACTTCTTCTATTAAAATTACAGACGTTGTATCGGAACTTGCTTTAACAAATCCACAGGAAAGTACGAGTAAGAAAATGATTAAATAGGTCTTCATGGCTTTTTTCCGGTTAAAAATTTAAAGATTGTTTTTACAAATAATAAAATATAAGGTTAAACAACAATTCAGTTGTATTAGATAAATGCTGAAAAAATCATAATTATTCATTCTGCCAGGCATAAATCAATAATTATGATTAATGTTCAATAGGGGCTGTTAATCGGGCAAACGACGGATTTTTATGTTTTTATACCACGAATCATCGGTATGGTTGGTAATAACAATATGGCCTTTTCGTCTGGTAGAGAAACCAGGATAAACAGCATATTTACTTTTTTGAAACAGCAAATCGAATTCTGCTGTTCCAAAATCGAAATCCAACACTTTTACCCCATTCAGCCAATGTTCGCCATGATTTCCATTTAGTAAAATCCGGCTGTGGTTAAATTCCCCGACAGGATTTAAATGCACATCGAGAGGCGGATACATATCATAAAGGGAACCTGTAAATTGGGATGATTTCAGGTCTTTATACATTTCTGCTGCATCATCCAGTATCTGGTATTCAAACCCCAGGGCTGAATATTTTGAGCCGTGTGCCATGGAAATCTCTTCAGATACATTGTACTTGATTCCGCTGTTTCCATCAGGTTTAATTTTCCAGTCCCATTGCAATTCGAAATTTTTAAAGGTGTCAATGGTTAATAAATCACCACCTAAAATGGGTTCTCCGTTAGCTTGCAAAGGCACTTCATGACTGTTTACTTTGTGAATCATTCCGTTTTCAATTTTCCAGTTATTGGATTCAATTGTATCACGTCCTAATCCGCGCCAGTTTGTAAACGATTTACCATCGAATAACAGTTCCCAGCCTTGTTCTTTTTCTCCCTTGGTCAACTCGTTATCAATTTGTTTTTCGGGCTGACTGCAACTAAAGGTTATTGCACAAATAATAAAAACGCCCAGAAATGTAATTCGTTTTTTCATTATTCTCGAATTTAGGTTTGGCATTATCGGATAAAACACTTTACGACTTTACCCGGAGTACCAATTCTATTTAATTTTTGAAGGGTCAATTACCAAATGCTTTATCGACTTTTCGGTTTCCAATGTACGGGAAGAATAAGTTAGATGCAAAAGCCCGTCATCAGACTGAATTAAGCAAGGATACGAATAACTTCCACCACCCTGTTTATTATCATTTTCAACATAGTTTTTCCATTTCCATGTTTCACCTTCATCATCCGAAATCATCAATACAACGCGATATCTTCCATCGGTAATATCGTTACCAACAAAAGCCCATCGACCATCTTTCATTTTAAGCAATTCAACACTTGCCGTATTGGGAATATCCGTTTTCACGGTATAATCCCAGCTTTCGCCATTGTCGTGCGAAATGCTTTTATGCACCCTTGCCGGAGCATCGCCGCTATCGCGCATGTAGGCAACAATGTCGCCGTTTTTGCGCACTGCCAGCGCCGGCTGAATCGGGCCTCTTCCAACAATAGGTTTCGAGGGTTTCCACGATTCGCCATCATCATCGGAAATAGCACAAATGGAAAGATTGTAGCCGTCTGAGTAAAGCGGCAAAATAATACGGCCACTTTTCAGAATCACTGGTTTTATTCTTGTCATCCAGCCAATACTCCTATTCACGGTATTTTTAGCTGCTTCTTTTATCAGATTATCGTATTTGGGAGCATAACCTGCCCAACCATGTTCCAACTCCGGCATCTCATCAAATTTATTGTCGAGCTCCTCAACAAACTCTTCACCTGGTTTTAAAAGAATGTTATCCTGCCATTCCCAAACCGGAGCGCCCGGATTATTGTAGTTGGTTGTTGTTCGTGTGCGAAGTATAGAGCCCTCCCACATATTTCCCTGCACGGCAATCCAAACCAAAAAAAGTTTCTCTTTATTATTTAGAAATAAAACAGGATTGCAATCGGGTAATCCGGGAGTATCGGCCATCACAAAAGGTTTTTCCCATTCGCTTTTCCCTTTTACCAATCTCGAACCCAATATCCGAACATCATCTGATTTTCGTTCACCGCTTCCCTGAAACCAGCAAGCCAGGAAATCGCCATTGGGCAGAGCAACAATACTGCTTCCATGGGCATGTTCCGGTTGCGGGGTAAAAATAAACTGCTCGGTTAAAACTGCTTTATAACTATCCTTTTGCTGAGCTCCGGCAACGACAGAAAGGAAAAGAAAAAGAAATGTGAAAAGTCTGTACATCGTTAATTATTTTTTTCGAACGTAAAATGATACCCACAAAATATAGAGCATACACACAGCAACCACCGACATACTTGCCAATGGTGAAACAGCAGTACTAACAAGCCCCATAATCGGAGGAACAACCGCTCCTCCGGAAACAGCCATAATCAGTAACCCAGAAATTTCGTTGGCACGATCCGGCATGTGTTCCAATGATAATGAGAAGATAATTGGAAACATATTTCCGGCGCCCAAACCAATTAAAAATATAGCTGCCAGCGCAGAAGTAAGACCGGGTGCCATAAAAACTCCAACAATTCCAACCAATGAAATCATCACCGTTAAAAGAAGAAAAGCACGTGGTTTAATCCAATTTAAAACAATAGCACCCACCAACCTTGAAATAGTTTCGCCGGCAAAAAACAAGCTGATTCCCAGCGCTGCTTTTTCAAGCGTGATGTTGTATTTTGAAATCAGGATATTTGAGATATTCGTGTTAATTGAAACTTCGGTACCTACAATCAGGAAAATTGATAGCGCCATAAATGCAACAAACCGGTTTTTCAACAAACCAAAACATGATGCAAATGTAGCAGGTTGACGATCGGGTTTTGACTCAACAATAGGTGTTAAACCCAACCAGATAGCTGCCAAAATAGATGTTACCCCATAAATTGCAAGAACCAAACGCCAATCGCCAAATTGCGAAGCCATAAATGCTGCAATCAGCGGGCCGGAGAATGAGATGATAGCTTTTACAAATTGAGACGTGCTTAAATAGCTTGCCAACTTATTTGCAGGGGAAACATCCTGTAAAAGAGGATTGGATGAAACCTGAATTATGGTGTTACCAATTCCAAGCAAAATAAATGAAGCGAACATCATTCCGAATGAATAATGTACAAACGGCAAACCTAAACCCAGCGCCTGAATAACCATTCCGATGTTCAGCATATTTCTTTTTCCGTATTTATCCTGTAAAATGCCAACAGGAACGGAAAGAATGAAAAACCATACAAGAACCATCATCGGGAGAAACTGTGCGACAAAATTGGTCAGTTCAAAATCCTGTTTAATGTAGCCGGTTGCCACACCAATAATATCCACAAAACCCATTACAATAAAGGTCAGAAAAACCGGGAGAAGCTTGCTCCACTGTGCTTTTGTTGTTGTCATACTCTTACAAGTTAGCTGTTTAGATTTATTTGTTTATTACAATTAATTATTTCAGATTTTTAAAAAATTGATCCGTTAATTTACCTTTTTTGTGATTATAATCGGTTAAACCGTTACGATTTATTTTACTGTTTTTTTGCTGCTCCTGAAATCTATTTTTTTGCTTCAAAAGTGGCCGGATAATTACATTCCAGCACTTTTTTGCCATGCATATCCCGAATCCAGGTATCGAATTCACGTTTTCCTTCCTTCAACACGATAACACGCCCGCCAAGATCCGGATTTTTCTGGTTCCGGGTTTTCGATGCCCTTCCGTAAGCCAAAGCAATGTTGTAATAATTTACAATATAATCGTTGTAATGGTCGTGTCCTACAAAAGTCCCCATAACATCGCCACATTCAACCATTGTCGCAAACATACCCGTATTAATTTCTGGAGCGCAAACCGGTTCCTTTTTCTTTCCAACTACTATTGCTTTTTTATTTTGCATTGCATAATCATATTCAGGCAAAGGAATATGGAAAAAAGCCAGCGCCGGATAAGGAGTTCCGCCATTTGCTTCGGTATATTCCTTACTTTTTTCGCGGTACCAGTCCACCTGTTTATTGGTAAACCAGCCCCAGCCGCCAACTAAGGGTTTTAACGTACTGTAAGCATTCGAATCCATGAAATAAAGAAGAGCTTTTGTTTCGTCGGTTTTTCCTGAAAGCGTTAATACAAAATTTGAATTACCATCTGTTTCTCCTTTATCGTTATTTAAACACAGCGGACGGCTCTGAATATAATCGGCCAGTGCTTTCCTGGAGAAATTATTTTCCGAATCATGATTTCCAAAAATCATTACCCATGGAACTCCGGTTTCTTCAAATACTTTTTCAAAATATTGAAATCCTTCCTGCGGATTATTGGCTGTTACAATATCGCCGGTTAAAGCAACAAGGTCAGGTTTCTCTGTCTCAATAATTGATTGTAAATAACTGAAAATATCCAGATTTTGCCCTTTTTCGATATTAACATGAGTATCAGTAAACTGAAGAATTTTAAACTCTCCCGAAGAATTGAACTTTAATTCTGTTTTGTTTTGCGCTGCTGCTGCTACCGACAGAAATAACAAAAATATTAACTGAATATATCTAATTTCTATTTGTTTCATAATTTATTTTTTCACGCTAAATGAATCGATTACATTGTTTTCCGAATCGATAGCTGAATAAGACAACTGACCGCCTTCAATTTTCAGATACTGATAAAACTGACCTTCCATTTTCCTGATTTCAGCATAGGGTTCATCCGTATAATTTTTCGTTTTCGAAGGAATTCCAATGGAAATAATATAGGCAGTTCCATCATTATACGAGGAAACCACATTGCCGCTTTTCATTGGTTTCGAGCGCATGTAATAATGAATATGCCCACCAAAAACCATATCGACATGATATTTATCGAATAACGGAACCCAGGCTTCCTGAATATCAAAATAAGGCTCCTCCCAATTATAAGGAGGAAAATGAAATACGGCTATTTTCCAGGTCGCTTCTGAATTTTTAAGTTGTTCTTCAATCCAGGCTGTTTGTTTATCAACCGGGGAAGTAGCATCAATCATTAAAAACAAAGCATTTTTATAATTGAAAGCGTATGTTTGCTCAGGATAAACTCCATCTGGTGCATTTTTCGGATAACTAAACATATCGCGATACATTTTTGCACCAAGCCCCAACCGGTTATCGTGGTTTCCGGGCACACACATTAAAGGGCGCTGACTGATAATATTTTTGGTGTAAGAAAACACATCATCCCACTGGTCACGATGTAAACCATCGCTTACCAAATCGCCTGCAATGGTATAAAATGCAGCATCGGGATGATTTTTAAATGCCACATTTACCAGTTCTCCCCATTTAGGAGAATAGTGTGTATCGCCAAACCAGATAAATGAAAAACTGTCATTGTTATCTTCTGTTGTAAAAGTGTAATTTTCGTTCCATTTGTTTTCCGGCGCTACCTGGTATTCATAAGTTGTTCCTGGTTTCAGGTTTCGCAACTGAGCTGTAAACCGGTTGCAAAACCTGTCGTTCATCAACCTTAAATCTTCCATTAAAAATTTCTCAGCTTCAACCGACAACGTTTCGCTGCTGCCTTTTTCGCGGAAAACAACGCTACCAACCGAAACAGTTGTATCGGTCCGCCACTGAATATCAATTCCACCAGCAGGATCAGAGCTCCATGTCAGCATCATCTGGTCAGGAATATCGGATGAAGGGTGACTTGTTTTCCGGAAAGCATCAACCAAATGGGTTTCAACTCCCCTTCCGCGAATCGTTGTTAAAAGTTTCTGTCCTTTCAATTCAGCAGGTACATCTTCCAAAACCAGTTCATCCCAGTCGTGATAAGTAAAAGCGCCATCGTCCAGTGTACCAACATACTGATTTTCAGGAAAAAAATCACTCAGCTCCAGTTTGTCCCCTTTATTCTGAGGCGCCACCGAAACAAAATAGTGTAACGAATAATTTTCCAAACCGTTAATTCCTAAGCCAACGGTTCCGACAGGAAACGATTTCTGCCACACTTCGTAAGTGGCCATTTCATTTTTCACAGTCATATCGGTCTTTTTAAACCCCTTTGCTTCAAGCCAAAACGGAACCGTTTCCTGTTTTACACTACGAAAAACAGAGACCATTACCGGAACATTTACATCAAATATCCAGTGACGCGTGGCAAGTACTTCCAGTTCATCTTCCGAAAACAACGATAACGCCTGACTATAAGTGAGTCCGGCCAGTTCTTCCTGACCTTTGGTTGCGTATAGCTGTGTAATTGTTTTATCAATAACTCCTGCTACTGTTCCGGGTTCCTTTTTCCCACACCCTGAAATTCCAGTCCAAAGACTGGTAATTGTAAGTATATAAATTAATCTGTTTAACAAAAATCTCTTACCCAAACTCATTTTCCTTTTTTCTAATCAATTATAATTCAGGACGCGACGGGCCGTTATATGGCCTGGCCCCGAAATTTGTATTCCTGTTTCTTTCTACAGATGTTAGTTTTGGATCATTAATTTCAGGAGCATTAATAAATCCGTAATAACGTGCCATCCAGTAGTCGCGCAAAAATCCGGTAGGTTCTTTTACACGCTTTCCTTCACGGTTGCTATCAAATGCATTTACTCTGCGACTACTGCCATCGGTTACGGCTTCCCGCGGAGATAAGGTTTTTACCCAACCATCATATGAAGTATATCCTTTTCCAACAAACAAATCATCACGATGTGAATTTGAAAAACTGTTTTCATGACAATCAAGTGTCCATTCTTTCAGAAATTTTACCGATTGCTCCAATTCGCATTCATTTCCGGTCAATGCCCCGTAAGTAAAATTAAACCATGGAAGATGTTCAATTCGTTTAACTTCCCAAGAGCGTTCGAGGCTTCGCAAATAAACCGACCTCAAAACCGGGTCTTTCTCGTAACGCAGTAAAGTGTAATAACTCATAAAAGCCAAATCATCATCCCATGGGGCAATGGACTCGGGCGGAAATGTATTTTTCTGACGCAACGTGTTTGCCGGGTATCCCCAGTTTATTAACTGCTGATATCCATCTTTGAATTTTTGTTCACCGGTTGCAGCGATTGCAGCTTCCATATACGAGAGAACTTCCAGACCATTCAGGCCTCTGTCCATATAGCCATAAGGCCGCAGAAGATATTCAGGATTCCAGCGCGCCCATCGTGTGGGTTTGCCATCAAGGTCGTGCATGGTCCAACCGCAATCGATGATGTAAGAAGCCATTTTGCGAAGGTGTTCACGTGCAACTTCCTTCTCATTTCCTTCGGCAACAAGGTCGAGAAAAAGCGAAACTGCATAAAAATGCGATGTAACCTCATCACTTGAAGTATCGCCTTTCCAAAACCACTTTCCATCAGGCGTGGGGTACCATTTGGCAGGTAAACCGCCGGAACCCGATTTACCGCGTTCATCGAGGTCTCCTGTGGTTGACCAGATGGAACGAGCAATAAAACCATCATGTTGGGTAATTTTATTCAGCCAAATCATCGCTTTAAAAGATTCAACCGCCTCAGCACGTACCGCAGGATCGCCAGTAACCGCATACTTGTAACACATTGCTGCCAGATATGGTGCAGTGTGTCCACCATCATTGTCACTGATTTCACGCACCCATTCACCGTCTTTCCAATAGAGCAGATGCATAAATCCAAGCCGTTTGTGGCCCCATTCATCGATATGTCTTTCAAAATATGCTGCTTTTTTCAAGAGGGTAAAAGGCTCATACTCAATAATACCAATCCCTGCATCTGTTGCTACATAAACCACATTATCGCCTACTGCAATGTCGTTTACCTTTTGATTTGGCAACCACATTCCCGGACCGAAATACTGAAACTCGCCGTCAACCATCCGTATGGCACCGCGCGCAGTCCCAATCCATAAATCGTTGTCAAATCCTTTTTCCAGGCAGGTTGTATTTTCCACCGGTAATCCATCGATTCCTTTTATGGTTTTAAGTGCAGCACCTCTTAACTCAGCCAGGCCCCGGTCGGTGCCTATGTACATCCGGTTACCGAAACTTACAATGTCGTTGGTATTTTGTGAAGGCATAACACCCCAGTCAATAAAATCCTGATTGACCGTTTTTCCGTCAAAAAGAACTAACTGCCCCGGCCTAAGTACATATAAAGTTCCGCTGTAAGACTCAATTTGTGTAACAGGCCCTAACTCCACCGGGTCAGCAAAAACCTGGGTTCCGTCTTCCATCAGGTTGGTAACATCGCTTCCATAATATCCGTTAACAGGTTTTGTGCTAATGAATTTTTTCCCGTCAAAACGATAAATTTCATCGCGGGTTGCGGCATGAACGACACCGTTGTGCGTACAAACATCAACGTACTTTTTATGGTCGATTTTTTTCCAGTTTTTTCCATCCAACAAATAAATTCCATTGGAAGTCAAAATCCAAAGCGAGTTATTTTCGGATTCAATCTTCAGAACATCAGATGGTGCAGAATTATCAGGTACTAATTCATTATTATTCACAATATGAACTTTATTACCTTGCAACACATAGCATTTTCCATTATATTCGGCAACACTCTGAACCGGTTCATCGGTTAGAATTTTCTTTGAAATTTCCTGAAGGTAAACCTCATCTTTCTGAGACCTCCACAAATGGTTTTCGGTTTTATATACACCCTGAGCAAAGGTGAAATTGACGAAAAGGGTTACAATAAAAAGAATCGTTAAATGTATCTTCATTTATGTTGCGATTAATTTATCCGCAATATTACAATTTAATGCTAAATCATTTTAGCTATTTTACAAAAAAAATGTAATCCTAAATTTACTACTTCCTGTATTTTACTCAAAAGCTAATGTTTATTAACCTTAGAAATACAGACCTGAAAAAATTTATGATAACCAAAGCTTACAAAGCTAATATAGTTTATTGGATAACAACAGGGAGGCCAGAATGAACGTGATTGTCAATTTTAACGATGTAAATAGAAAAATCGGCTCCAACGAAAAAGATAAAACATTTTCTCCTTTAATTACAGTTCTATACCCATTGTATATTATTATTTTGCGAACTTTGGATTTTGGTTACGAACAACAAACTATTATGATTATTAATATTAGAAAAGCAACCGAAGCTGATTTCCCTGCCATTCTTGGGCTAATAAAAGAACTGGCCTTATTTGAGAAAGCTCCCGAAAAGGTAACCAATACTTTGGAACAAATGGAAATGGAAAAAGACTTTTTCAAATGTATGGTAGCGGAAACAAAATCGGGCGAGATTGCAGGAATGGCATTGTATTTTTTCGCTTATTATACCTGGGTGGGCAAATCGTTATATCTGGACGACCTGTATGTAAAAGAAAACTACAGGAAAATGAAAATTGGTACTGCTTTGTTAAATGAAATAATGTCAATTGCCCGTGCCGAAAATTGTAAACGTGTTCGTTGGCAGGTGCTGAACTGGAATGAAAACGCCATAAATATGTATAAAAAATCAGGCGCTATAATTGATGGAGAATGGTTAAACTGCGATTTTGATGCTACCGGAATTCAAAACTTTAACGCTTTAAAAACCAATGGACACATCAGTAGTGAAGATACCTCTATAATTTAAGTTGAAAATTTAATGTCCAACTTTACACTCCTGTCCACCTGCTATTTTTTTGACCTTGCCTTTTTCCTGACAGAGTAATTCGTATTAAAAAGTTTCCGTTTCCAAATGAACCGGACCAATTAATCCGGACTTTGCCGAACCTTTGTATCGGGTTGGCACCGCAGTAAAATTATTTGATAATGTATTATAGATTAGCACTTCTAATTTATTTTCTCCAGTGACAGCTAAGTTTGTAATATCGAATCTCCATGGAGGTGCGAGTCGAATCCCGGCACTTTTACCATTTATAAATAATTCGGCTGAAGAAACAATATCGCCTAAATCGATAAAAATATTCTTGTTCTGTTCAACTTCATCTATTTGAATGGTTTTACGATACCAGGCACCCCCGGAATAGGCTTTTAATCCATCCATCTTCGACCAGTCGCCTAATGTAATCTCACCTTTTCCGCATTTCTGTTTAAAAAATTCAGGAATAGCAGCACCTTCTGTAAATCCGGGTTGATAATCAATCTTCAAAACCACCTGGGAGCATTTTGCTTTTGGTTCCTGAATTACTGCTTTGTAAGCAGTTAAACCATCTGCTTTTTTCCCGGATACTTCTGGGTTGAGCAGTTTCCCGTCAACCCAGAGTTTTACTTTTCCATAAGCGGAAAACATTAAGGACTGTAATGCCGGCGCCGATTCAAAAGTGTAAAGTCCTGACAAAGCTTTTGTTACAGCAGAACAATCAAATGGCAAAACACCATAATCCTGATACCAGC
The DNA here is from genome assembly GCA_041393215.1 of Draconibacterium sp. Lineage (GTDB taxonomy): Bacteria > Bacteroidota > Bacteroidia > Bacteroidales > Prolixibacteraceae > Draconibacterium. The sequence continues at coordinate 23,523 of JAWKKP010000030.1, read as the reverse complement.
TCATCGAAATTGGTTGTTTTCCGGGACGCTTTATTTCAGGGCTTCTAAAAACAAGGTATGTTTCACAAGCATTATTAAATACAGCCATGACAGAATTTTTACCTCTTCTGAGTTTAACTTTCCGGCTGTCTGTACTTATTTCGGTATTATTTACAAATAAATATTCCGGCTTTTCATTGCCAATTAAAAGTTCGAATTCACTATCAGATGGAGCTATTACATTAGAATATAACACATAAAAACTGCCTTCATTTTCAGGAATCCGGCTAAAAGAATGTTTCTGCTCTTTTATGGCGCCCAACCGGATAAAATTATCATACATTTCACCTTTAAATCCATGATATCCCTGGTGCCCATAATCGCCTTCAACACCCTGCTTCCATGAAAAACGATATTCTTCCCACCCATATTTTTTATTATTGATTACTACTGAATCGCTTAAATTTTGAGGTATCAAATGTGCCAGTTCTTTTTCGGCAGGCAAATCCGGCAGTGGTCCTAATTTTAAAAAATGTGTACCAAAACCACAGGTCACCATTTTCCATTCATCTGAATTTAGTTTTTCACCATTATACCCAGCATCTTCTTTCATATAAACCTGACGAACCTGGGCGCCTAACAACTCATTGCTTGCCGGAAACTGGTAATCGCCCCATCGGTTGTCAAGCGACGGGTTCAGTTCAAATTCCCAGTTTTCTCCAAGCTCACTTTGTTTTACATTTTTTACCGGTCTTAATTCTTTCAAAGCAGTATTTTGCTCCGGGTTTTCCGGGCTAAAAACAATCAACTGAATTTCAGTTTTTGACAATGGCAGTATTACTTCTGTACCTTCCTCTTTTTCGACTGCAAAAGAAGTAATTGATTCGATTTCACCATTCCATGGATTCCAAAGCTGTACGTCTCCTTTTGCCCTAAAAAAACATTTACTGTTTTTCGGAAAATTATACAACGCGTAAATATCGCGATTGCCCACCTTGCGGTGCATCACATACGGATGCTCAGTTATTTCAGTGAGTACTTTAAAGTCAGGATTCTTTAGAGTTGCCAATACTTCAGGCACCTCATCTGCATTTCTACATTGAATTACATTTGCGCTACCGGTGAAAATTTCAGAAACAAGTACGTCCAATTCTTTGTCGTTTGAACCTGATTTCTCAGATGCTACAGGAAGTTCTCCAATATTTAAAATAATTCCACCAGCCTTTTTAAATGCTTCAAGTTTTTTCAGAGTTGAAAAACGCATGACTTTCATCGATGGAACAATAATCACTTTGTATTTCTCGCCGGAAATGTGTAGTTCCCCGTTTTTTGCCTCTGCTTTTTCTATTGATTCAAAATCGATGAAGTCGAAATCAATACCTTTATCATACATTAGATCTCCTGCATTAAATGCTGTACTTACCGATTTTTTACCATCCATTTCAGCAACTACCGGTTCGGTCGGATAAATAATGGCGACATCACAAACATGGTGCCCCTGCGATAATACATATGACAACCGCTGAACACATTCCATTAGCGGCTTAATTTGCTGCCAGTAGGGCATTCTGAAATGATTATCAGGCGGGGCCCATTCCCACCAGCTGCCATGTGTGGAATAGTAAAGGCCATGAAAAGACATCAGATTATAACCAGCTACGTAATTGGCAAAAATGGCATCGGTAACATCTGCCGACGATGTACCCCAGCCACTGCTATGAAAACCTTCGAGCCAAACCCGGGGACGATTGTAAAGATGCGAAATTGATGCGGCTACCTTTGCCTTAATAATGTCTTTTGAAAGCATTGGCTGATCGGATCCTGGACCCTGATTCCAGCGTTGAGTGCGGAAATAATCTCCAAATTCAGCAACGTCTCTCCCCCGTCCACCATGATCACAACCATAAATCAGTCCCCGACTCTGATGCCATTCATAAACCGGGATAAAGAAATTTTCTTCGCTCAGTTGCACTAAAACATCGTTGTAATCGAGCCTTATCTTCGGAGTTATATTTCCAATATCGGTAAAAAGTGCGTCGAGATATGGAACAATATCATATCCTTTCCTTTCTCTGAATTGATCGGCAAAATAGTCGTTCCAAATGTTCTTTCCCAACATGAAATTCAATTCATCTGAAAAAAAGAAGTTTAATGCATGTGGAATTTCAGAAGGTAGTTCTTCTTCAAATTTATCGAAAAAATAGTGGTTATAGGCTTTCCCGCTTTGGGGGTGCATTGGATCGTAGGATGGGATTATCCGTTTTTTATATACACAGGTAAGCTGATAGTTGTCACTACCAAAATCGTATTGCAAAATCCCCTTTTTTATAAAAGGAAGCAAATTGGTTCTGCTACTGATATTTAGTGTATTATCCGGATTTATTTTACAGGCCGTAATATTTAAAAAGCCTTCGGAGATTTCTCGGTTGATTTTTCCAGAAACCGTAACCTTCTCCACCTTTAATTCAGTTCCGTTTAGTTCCGGAAATTCGTTCCGAGCCTCGTCCATTGCAAACCCCTGCCCAACGCCAAGAGTATAATCGCTAAGGCTGACTGTCATTCCACGCTTTTGCGCTTCTGTTGCAAACCATTTAAACAGTTTCCACCATTCATTGGTAAAAAGAGCCGGTTGGCTTGGCCGCGAAAGTCCATAAGTTACACCACCTGAATCGAGATGACTGTAATTGATTTGCAAACTAGAAATACAATGGTTTTGCAGTTGGTTCAATTCCCATTCAATTCGCTCCCGTGTAAGTGTGTCGCCCTGCCACCAGTAAAACGGAACTTCTCCATATCCCTGAGGAGGATCAATAAAACCCGGGAGTACATCGAGTGAATTACTCCGATCGGGATAACCTTTTGGCAAATCAGGTTGGGAAAACCCAATATTTCCATAAAGAAACAGAAATAAAAAAAGGAATCGTGCGATGGTTTCCAGAAGTAACTTATCGTTTTTCTTTATCATTGGTTTAGATCTATTGGTTTATTTTTTACGAATTTCAAAGTATAGGATTATTTTAGGTCCAAACAGGAATTCATTTTCATTTAGTTGTATTTCCTAACGTGAATATAATGTTACCGGCCCCAACAAACCTGAAGGTTGTAAAGGAGAATCCTTTTTATAAAACTGTCTTGGCACAAATGTGTACCGACCACTTAAGCGGGGCTGATTGTTTTGCAGCCACCCGGGCCATTCTCCATTTTTCACGCCGTCATTGGGTAGTTGTTCATCGCCAATCATCCGGTTGCTCCATAGATTGACAACTTCGATTTCCAGTTTGTTATTCTTTTGTTTTAAAACTCCGGTGACTTTTACCTGCCAGGGCGATGTCCAAATTACTCCTAAATCTTTGCCATTCAATTTTACATGTGCCATATTTTTTACTGAGCCCAAATTTAGTAGAACTTCAGGATTTTTAACTGATTTAAGATTTTCAGGCAAATCAAATTCTTTTGTATAAACCGCTGTACCAGAATAATACCGGATATTTTCATTCGGATTACTAGTCCAATCTGAAAGCGAATCAAAAATAACTTCATCCGGTCCGCCCCATTCAGGATCAAAGTGTACCGTCCAGCTTCCTTCAATTTTAGTTTCAGCTATTTTTTCAGGGAAATTTAATTTCAAACTTATAGTCTCTTGCCTGGCAGCTTTGTCGAAAATAATGAAATAGCTCTGTGCCTTTTCAAACTTTAAAGGAACAGAAGTGCGACCGTTCTGCACTAAAAATTCTGGAAGTTTGTGAGTTTCTCCTGTAACGGGATTCCAGATTTCAGGGAATCCTGAAGCTACCCTAAAAGAGCAGGTATCAAATACAACGTCATCAGTGCGGTTCGATACGAAATAAATATCCCTGTTTCCATCTATCCGATGAGTGTAGCGCAATGAACCTGACGAAAGAAAATCTTCCTGAACTCCGAGTTTTCCCAACAAATTAGCAGTGCTTTCATAATCGGGATAAATTTCTGTGGAATCGGTTTTAGCATAATTCCCTCCCCAATAGAGCTTGCCTTTTCCATAACTTATTTCCGTTTCTTTTTCCGGAGTTTTAAATGAATTCCAGATGTTCATTGAGAGCCTTTTTACTTCGTCGTCACATTCCGGATAACCAACCAGGCTGGGTGATTTTAAAGGAGGATCTCCAACCATAACTGCTCCTTTTTTCAACAATTCATCCAGCTTCTTCAGCAGTTCGGGAGTCATGGTTTGAAAATTGGAAAGTACCAAAACCCGGTAGGAAGCTCCGCCCGGAAAAACGATACAATTATCTGCAACATCTGCATTTTCCATTAACATTTGAGGAGAACAACCGTCAAACGAAAATCCTTTTTTATCAGGTAAAACGTCATCACCTTCGAGCGCAGAATGTGGTGGACGGAAAACATGCGGAGCACCTTCCGGTGTAAGATATAAAATATCGGCTACTGATTTTCCCTGACGGAGCACAAACTGACAACGGGAAATGTACTCGTGATAGGCATTTGCCATTTTCCACCAGGTTTGGCCCCTATCCCAATGCACACCATAAGGTCCCATTGTCATTCCCGGACGATATTTATCATCCAGCGGTTGATGTGCAAATGTATGGTAAACAAACTTGTTGATTCCCATACAAAAGGCCCAGTCGCCCTGGTTCTTGACCGTTTCAGGATATCGTGTCCATTTTTCATCGCTATCGGCAGTAAAAGCCTCAGCAGCTACTACCGGTCTTCCCAAAACATGAGCAATGGAAGTTGCCTCAATACAACTAAAAGAAGAGTTAAAACCAAGCCCTTCCGACCAGAATTCGCACATGGGAACATCGGCAACAGCGCCAAGATTTAAATCTGCTGTCGGGTTCATATCGTAAGGCTCGATGGAAAGCGTAAAGCCATTTCTTCTACCCAAATCTTTAAAATGCCGCGCATGGTTTTCCAGAACAAGTTCCATTGAAACCTGTCGGATATCCCATAAAAACCGTTCAGAAATTTCGCGGCTGCCAACAATTGTTCCGGAATAAACCGGCAAATATTTTAAAGGATCATAACTACATCGTTTTATAAACTCTTCACGAAAATGCCCAGTCCAGTTTTGTGCTCCCATTTCCCAACTATCAATGTGGATCATGGTCCATCCACCCGACGAATTCTTATCTCTTGGCCCCACTTTTTTTATCAGCTTTCCGATATAGTTTTCGAAATGTGAATTGAAAGCAGTGGTATCAAATTTATCGGCTTCGAAACCCAAACCCGGCATTGGGGCCGGACGAGTTACAGCACCATTGTTTCGCATGCCGAAACGCATCACCGTCCATTTTCCCTCAGGAACCTGCCATTCTAAAGTTCCATCCTGTTGAAGTTTATCCGTTAAATCAATTATTTCATTAGTGTTAACTGCAACTTTAGGATTCTCCTGATAGAAAGCGGGAGCCGGCAAAAACGGTTTTACTCCTTTTACCGAAGTGTAAGGAGCCCGGTAATAAAGGGCTTTTTCATCGGTATCTGAGATTGAATCCTGTTTTTCAGTTGAAGGAAAAGCCAGCACAGCCACATCTTCGTAATAAATATTCCAACGTTTTTTTAAGGTATCCGTTAATGCTTCTTCACCAAAATAAGGTCTTTTGGGTGCAGGTTTTGGAAGTTTTTGATGAATGTTCTGTGGCCCTTTAAATTCCGTAGAAGAAGCAACCAAATGCCGCATTGATTGTTCCGGATTTACCCAAGGACCACCACTGCCCGCCCAACCCGGCCCCGAACCAAGGGTTAGCTCAATTCCAAGACGCTCACATTCTTTCACCGCATGTTTAAAAAGTTCCTGCCATTCGTCGCTGAGGAAATTTACTTTTCCGCGGGGAACACCAACATTAACTTCAAGGAAAAGCACATTGCCAATACCGGCGGCTTTCATTGACTCTAGGTCTTTTGTAATTCCCTCGCGCGACAAATTTCCATCCATAAAATACCAGTAAACCCCCGGACGGGCTGACTCAGGCGGATTTTTAAATCCTTCCTTTAATTTATCGGATTCAGGTGCATGACAACTAAACGAGATAATTAATGTTAATGCAGCCATTATAAAAACCCCGGCACGATATCGGTTTGAACAGATTCTTTTGCACATACAGGTTAGTTGTTTCGTTCACAAGGTACTGGTATTTTTTTGAATCAAAATATTTTATTCCATTGAAATTTTATTCCATTCGGGTAAAGTAGGAAATAAGTTATGTGGTTCACTCTGATACCAATAAGCTACAGAAGAAATATCGTCTTCAAGTTGTTTATATCTGCCTTCGCTTTTCCACCCAAGGCTTTGAATGGTTATTTTCAAATCTTGTTTAAACCGAACCGGATCCATCACATGCCAACGATACTGACCAATCATACTTCTGTATTTTGGATATTTTTCCAAATTGCGGAAATAATGAAAACCGCTATATGGCCCGCTAAAAGGTGTATATACTTCATAACCGTCGTCACCTTTGCGGTCGTCGTAACCATACGAACCATTAAAATAATCTTCTTCACCTGTACCACAAATGGTAGGGAAATCTTTATCTCCATCAATATAAAACTTCACTTCACCTTCGCCAAACCAACCTTTGTTAAAAGCACCACGGGCAAGGTAAGTTCCTACATAATGACCAGCTCCTTTTATTCCGTCAACAATGGTAAAAATCTCTCCTTCCGGAAGCGGATTTACCCTTCGGAATTGTGCATGAAAATAAGCAGCATCATCAGGCACATCAGTTAATGCATATTCAATCTGATAGTAAAGAGTTAAACCTTTATCATCAATATTTTCCATGGTTATTTTGCATTTTTTTCGAAAAGGCATTTGCCAGTAAGAATTAAAACCGCTTCGCGGATTTACACAAATAGCATGAGAATTGATTTGTGGTTCATAGCCACTTCCCCAGCCCGATGCAAAAAAATAACCTACCGGAACTTCCACGGAAGGAGTTTCTTCATCGTCCCAGTAAAAACGGATAATGTTCCCGCGGTAATCGCCAGCCGGTGTTAACCAGATATGTTGTATTACCCCTTCGCCTTCAATTTCAGCTAACACAAAAGTTTCACCGGGTTTAATTTTTATATAGGGATTTACCTTCCAGCCTTGACCTAATTCGCGGGCAGCCCGCGCTGCGCTTCCCTCTTCGAGTGTTGCCATACCTCCTTTGCCTTTTTCACCTGTAAAATTTTCCGGGCCAATGGAACGCGACTCGGCATTAGAGAGACGGTAAAGATTTCCCATATTTAAATCCATACCGTTAAAATTGCCGGTTTTCTGTCCAAAAACAGAAAGAACAAAGAGAGATAGTAATAATGCCAGATTTACTTTCATGATTATATAATTTTTAAAATTTATTTTCAGTATTTTACATTTACATAGCTGATATTCTTTACATTATCAATCTCAGAAATTTCACCGGATTGCCTGATTATTATATTATCGAGCTCAATATTTTTTATCGGCATTTCGGGCAAACCTTTCATACTGACTGCCTTTTCCACTGCAACATTGCAATCCAGATTTTGTATCCTAATGTTCTCGAATAAAGTAGGTGAATTTCCACCACTGTAACTATGGTACTGATTAGTGAAACTGACACAGGTTTGCACCGAATCAATTTGAATTCCGTCGATTACAATATTCCGAAGATACCCGCCGCGGTCTTTGTTCGATTTAAACTGAAGTCCGTATTGCCGAATCTTTTTGAAAGTAAGATTTTCTACATAAACGTTTTCAATTCCACCGGAAAGTTCGCTGCCAAAAGAAATTCCGTGTAAACAGTTATCGGAAACACAATTCCGGATAATAATATTTTTGCAAGGTTTGTTCACCCGCCAGGCATCCTGATCCCGACCTGATTTTATAGCCACAAAATCGTCGCCAGTAGTAAAATTGCAGTTTTCGATTAAAACATTGGTATCCGAATCCAAATCAACTCCATCGTTATTAATGAAGCGGCTATTTACATTTACTCTGCGAATAGTAATATTATCGCAATAAGTAGGTTGAATGAGCCAAAAGGCCGAGTTTGTGATTGTAATATCTTCGAGTAAAATATTTCTACAGTTAATAAAATGAATGAGTTGCGGACGCAGAAAATGGCCATCGCCAAAAACCCTCTTTTCTACTGGAATACCTTCTTTTCCCATTTCCCGCAGTTTATTCTGATCCTCTTTTTGTTTACTTCGCCACTGCCGAAAACTGTTTTCTTCCGAACCATTTCCATCAATAATTCCTTTCCCTGAAATGGCGATATTTTCCAAATTATTTGCATAAATAAACGGAGAGTAATTATAGGCTTCTGTACCTTCCCAACGTACAAAAACAACCGGCAGATAATCTTTTGGATTTTGGCTGAAGATAAGCCTGGCATTTTCTTGTAAATGAAGATTTATATTATTCTGAAAAACAATCGGTCCTTCACAGAAATAATCTCCGGCTGCTAAAATTACAGTTCCGCCGCCAGCTTTGGAACATTCAACAATTTTTTTGTTTATCAGGTTATTCCATTTCCCATTTTTCAAATCACCAGGGTTGATAATGATTTTTTTTGCAGGAAACCCGGGCGCTTTAATATTTTCGCGAATCATACTTTTATCTACCGTAATTTTTGAACTTTCCTGCCCGGAGATTCTATTGAAAGACAAACTTAAAAAGACAACAATGATTAAAAAGGCTGCATGATGCAATTTATGGCGATTCATTTTCAATTTTTTCTTTTTAAAATTACGATAATTCCAATCTTATACTAATAAAAAAGAGAAAGGCGCACCAAATGAATTCACATTTTACGTACGCCTTTCGAACCTTAACTAACCTAACTTGAAAACAATGAAAAACTTTTTCTATACTATTTTTCCAATGGTTCTCCAATCACTCCTAAATAACGGCCAATCCAGTAAGGCAGCAACCAAATGTCGCCTGCACTATATTCCGAGCGGCCACCGCCGCCACTGTCCAAATCAAACCGATTGGCATTATGTCTTGAAATTCTTAGTTCTGAAGGCGGTAAAACTTCAGTTATTGTTTGTTCCCTGAAATTGGGTTCAATAAACTCAATATCTTTTCGATGGCTGTTATTTACATTCCAGTCGATTAAATCTAAGGGATAATCCTGTAAATACCAGATAGCGTTGTCCAAATCAATTTTATCGGCACCAACAATAGCCGTCATAATGTTCCATAAACCTTCTTTCTCGGGACGTTCAGCTTCCCAATGATCGATAATGGCGTCTTTGTACATTGCCTTTAGTTTATCGTTAAAAGCATAACGATACAATCCCCAGTAACCACAGTAGTACATTTCATCGTCGGAGTGGTTCCAACCTTCCGAAAGCATTTTACTCCAATCATCAGCATCTTCCGGAGCTTTTCCAATTTCTTTCATTGGCCGCATCAAATTTTCGAGATAACCGTGATTATCCATTAAATCAAAAGCTGCCTTTTTGTATTTTTCCTTGCCTGTGAAATGATATGCTGTTTGCAACATTCCGATGTAGTTTGAAGAGTTGATCTTCCGGTCGCCCACCATTTTGGGCCGGGCATTTACATATTCCGGGTTCCATCTTCCCCAAGTGGTAGGTTCACCATTCCAGTCAACCATATAATGTTTGTCCTTTAATACAGTTGACATAAAGGTATCAATCAGCGCAATTGCCCTGGTTTTTAAATCCTGGTCATCAACTAATTCAGCAATAGCCCCGAAAACAAAAATGTGCCCGATTGCTTCGTCGCTACTTGTGGTAGATTTCCAGTCCCATTCCGGATCTTCGGCCCTGCGCCATGGTTTATCGTGGTATTTATATCCTCTGCGCTCAAACGACCGCGAAGGAAAACCGGGAACCGGATTAATAGGGTATAAACGTTCCATCGCATCGAACGATTCGCGAATGTTTTCCAAAGCATAATCGGATTTTGTAACCGCGTAGCGAAATACTTCGCCTGCAAGATACATTGATGTCCACAAGCCATCGTTATCCGAAGTCTCAAGACTTCCGGTTGTAACGTCGCCGTCGGTCATCCCTGAAATTGTACCATTGAAACCAAAACGAATATGGCGTTCGCGTACCTGTTTTTCATAATACATGGCTTTATCGTACAAAGTCATTTCTTTGCGAAGAATTTGCCCCAATCCTTTATCGGTAAGAATCAGCACCGAATTTTCAGGCCCTTTAGCAATGTCAATTACATTATCCGAAGGAATCCAGCGTTTTCCGGCGTAATAACTGTATTTACCATCATCATTTAATTTGAAAGCCCCCCAGGAAGTTCCAAACCAAACCTCGTCATCCAAATAGTTTATGGTTGTAATGTTTGTCCAGGGAAGTTTTTGGTGGATTGCACCAACCTGCTTTTTTGTTTTTGGGTTAATTTCGAGATAACCATTGGTAGTTCCTACATACAATTTATCGCCGGCCACTTCAATACAGGTAACCGAATCATCTGCCATCACTTTTTCGACCTTGTTATTTTTTGGCGAAAACGTACTGACAGTTCCTGAACTTAATATCCAATATTGGTTGTTAGAAGAATCGAAATCAATGTCTTTTATTTCGCCCGAAACACTGCCTTCCCAAATTGTTTTTGAATCTTTTAACAGATTTAATTTTAATCCGTCGGAAATTAAAAAGGTAAAATCAGGGCCGGCAGCAAAAACTCTGGCTTCCGGCAATTTATGACGCGAATACAATTTTCCTGCCCAGGCGTTGCTAAGCACTGCTTCGTCATCAATATAAACCAGTTGATTATTAATAACAGTAATATCTTTTATCCCCTTATCGGAAGTCGGGCGATACTGTACATCAGTAACTAATGTTCCGGGAAACAGAAATTGCCCGTCACGCGGACGCAGTAACCCATGCGTTGATAAAACCTGGATATAACCATTTCTATCCGAGGCTACTTTCTTTAATTCGCCCCGCTGGTTTACGAAATTATATTTTATACTATACTCCTGAATAAACGGTTTGTCTTCATGAAATTCGGCAGTTTGAGCAAAAATTGTCTGCCCACATAAGAAAAACATTCCAGTTATCCAAAGTAAAATTCTGGTTCTCAATTTAATCATTATTGAAATCAATTTAATTGTGTAAAAATTCATCAATTTTCTCCTCATCCAGTTCCAATACAAAAATCTGATCCCATTTTTCATCAGAACCTTCTTTTTCTACCATTTTGTTATAAGCCAACAACTTTCCATTGTGAGAAACCACTAAATCAGTTTTATTAATTGTATCGTTTGTTAGTTGAATTGTTTTGCCAAAAGTATCGCCGGGTTCTACAGAAGCAACAGCGATATTTTTGTTGGCCACATAAAACATTTCGTACCGGGCAGGATGCCAGCGTAAACAAGTAACATTATCTGTTAAAGAAGTTACTTTTTGAGGTTGCATTTCTTTTTCTGCGGAGAGATCAGAACCCTTTGCATCTATGATATAAATCTGTTCTATGCCATTTTCATCTTTACTAATATAAGCGATGTATTTTCCATCGAACGAGCCCCTAACAACACCTGAAACTGTACCGCTATGTGTTAATCTTCGAATTTTTATACCTTTTGGAGGCTCCGGATATTCAGTTGCAGTTCCGGAATTTGCTGTGGTAATATCTACCGATTCAGGAATATCGGCCACAAACAATGCAGTTTCGTAATCCACGCCGTTTTCTGCTCTCACATTCCCAACAAAAGCACGCATCGTTCCTTTTGAATCAACCCATGAATCTCCATAAGCTTTTTCAATCTCACCAGGTTTTGCCTTGCCCTTTTCTGCCGGTTTTAAAATAACAGCAAAATAGTGGGTATATCCTTCGGGAGCAGAAGAATTAGGTTCCATATAACCTATCGTACGTTCATAATCAGTAACCAGAAAATCATCGTAAGTAAATCCGATACGGTTTCCGTCGCGGGTATATTCATGCCGGTGTGTTCCCCCGCGCTGAGCGCCCGGAGTTGTTGGCCTGTCGGTTGCAACATCGCGCATATCTACTTTGGTAATTGTGCCCAAACCATCGGCACTAACCTCAACTCCTGTACGATTGGTAATTCCATAATAACCCCGTTCGGCCACTTCACTAAGTAACGGGCCGTGAATAAAAATCACTTTATTTTCTGAAGGGTGCCACGAAACCGCTGCAACTCCTGGAGCCGCTTGTTCTCCGGATACAGATTCGGGTTCCCACAAAACAGTTTCTTTATCAGTAGCAATTTCTACTTTTTCAATTGACTTGCAATTAGCAAGATTCTTATTATAAACTGTTCCCCTGGTATCATAACACAAAAATTTATCATCGGGTGAAAAATTATCGTTGTTATCAAGGGCATGATTTTTTTCAGCGAAGGTTATTTGTTTTTCTGTCATAACAGCAATAGTAGTTTTTGGGTTTGTCTTACAATTCGTTAGCAGGACCGCCACAATTAAGGCAGCAAAAATGAAATATGTATTTATTCCTTTCAATTGGAGAAGTTTTGTGGTTATTCCAAATATTAAGTCTTTTTAAGACAAGAATTATTTATTAAACAGTAGATCTGGTTGGTTAAATAAAGAGGACAAGGAAATTCCCTGTCCTCTTTTATAATTAATATTACGTTTAACGGATTATTTCCTAATCCACATTTTAGCAGATGCAATATCTTTTCCGCCTATTGAAGTAACAGCAGCATCATAATTTTCCTTATTGTTACTTGATTCATTTAAAGGATAAACATAACGCTGTGGAAAATCATAAATAGAAAATGATTGAGCTACAGGAATGACAAATGAAGGTCTGCCAGTTCTTAAAATATCAGTAAAAGCTTCAGTATGATCAACCAATAAAAGAGCAAACCACTTTTGTAAAGCAATCTTTTCCAAATCATTAGTTCCATCTAAAGCTACACCAGCTTTTGCACAATACGCATCAAAGTCTTCAATTATTTCATCCGACCCAATGTGACTTTCAGGTTTTGTACCATCCACAATCTGCCATCTTTCAAAAGATAGTTTAATCCCTTCGTTGTAGTAATCCTCAACAGATCCTGCAGATATCCAGCCTCTTTGACGGGCTTCGGCAAGCAAAAACATCATTTCGCTTGACTCCATCATAACTGCCCTTAGGGAATTATTTGTTGTTTCAGAAATTAATGTTGACAATCCGGTAATACGACGATTATCATAAAAACCATTACCACCTGGTAATCCGGTACCTGCATACTGATTATCAAGATTTATAGGATTTGGCGCACCAAACCACATAGCATCATTAACATATGGTACAGTAATAATACTTCCATCTAAATTACGTCCCTGGCTAACCAAATCTTCAGCATCATAATTTGATGCGGGATCATAATTAATACTGTAAGTATATCCATTTATTTTTACCTCTTCTGTTACCGCTTCAGCTTTATCTGAAAGAGGAGTAAGAGCAGGTGCAAAAAGAACATACAACCGCGGGTCGTCTAACGCAACAAGATGATCGATAAGGTATTTTGTAGGTTTTTGCTCTGTAAACTCATTCCCTGTTCCCCAATTGGTTTGCAAATACCAGGATTCAGACTCAATGCTTCCTGAAAAATCAAGGGAGGCATTGTCATCCACACTAGACATATATTTATTTCCACTGGCTATAGCCTGCATTTCTGAAGCAAGATCGCGGCCTTCACTTTTAAAAGCTTCGTATGAATGAACCATCAACCGAAATTTCAGAGAGTTGGCAAATTTCAGCCATTTAGTTTTGTCCCCGGCAAAAAGCACATCGTGGTCAGCCGGAATTCCAGTGCTGCTCCCATCAGAAAGAATGCTGATAGCTTCATCCAACAGATCAAACATTGTTTCATAAACTTCTTTTTGTGAATCAAATTTTGGAAAGAGGTTTCCTTCGCGTCCCATAGCAGCTTCAGTAAATGGTATATCACCGTATTTTTCGGTTAAATATGCCCCAACTACACATTTCAAAATATTAGCAGCAGCAACTGTTGCCATATTTTCTTCGTTTTTGGCCAGAGTTGTTAGCGCTGCCAGCGTACGAAACTGTTTGTTATAAGGGTTACTGCCAAGAAACGACCAGTCGGATGGCACGTTTGTATAGAATCCGGCAATTTGATCTCCTGAATAACAATCCAGGAAGTATAAATCGCATTGTTGTGTTGATTCTTCTTTTATTGATGAACCATAATTTTTTGCCACATCAACAATAGCAGTGGTTAATTGATACCTTGAGTAGCTAAAATAATTAACATCAAAAGATGTCTGTCTTTCATCTATTCGCAATTGGTCGGTACATGATGTACCCAGAACAACCATTACAAATACAGTAAAATATGATATTAACTTCTTCATAATTCTTCTTTTATTTTGTTTCATTGTTATAGTACATTAAAAGTTAAAGCCAACTTTTAATCCCATCGTACGAAGAGGTGGTCTTCCAAAATAGGCTACACCTACCCCTTTTACACCATCATGAAATGCAGTTTCCGGATCTTCGTTCATATTATTTTTGGCCCAGAACATAACGTTCTTTGCAAAAGCTGTGATGTACAAGTCCTGAATATGTATTTTACTAAGCAATGCTCTGTCGAAATTATAGGTAAGATTTATTTCCTTTATTTTAAAAGATGTTGCACTATGAGTTCTGAATTGAGCACCCGACCATAATTCGCTTCCTTCCATTGCGTAAGGATTTAAGTAGATGGTTTTTAATGGGTCATCTCCATTCTTAATATAAGCTTCGTCAGGAAGATTCAATTTATCTTCACCTTCCAATCCTGACATATCATAATTGGGATCAATATAAACAGCATTATAGTATCCAAAATACCTTGGATCTTCATTGTACATGCTCATTATACTTTGCATAGCTGCATGCCAGTACTCAAATCCGGCTTCAGTAAACATCTCTTCCTTATTCGGCATGCTTGGTAAACCGCCGGCCCAACGTCCACCAGTCCAATATTCATTGTATTTATCACCATAAACTTCCTTCATATTCAGCATACCATCATCAATCATAATTTTCTGAGTTTCAGAAATAAACACACCACCCAATCTTAAATTTGAAACTACATTAAGATTCCAGTTTTTATATTTCAGATTCGTATTAAAACTCATAATTGCATCAGGGTTTACATTCCCTAAGTAACCATATTTTTTCACATGGTCGGTAGTTCCAATCGCCTCTTCGATAATTCCGTCCTGACCAAATAGCATCATACCTTTGTATTTACCACTCTGGATACGCGGAATTGGATTTTCGGCATACAAATCCCCAACTTTTGAATCTTTAAACAGAGACATCATAGTTGATGCTTCATAACCATAGAATTTCTCAGAGAAACGATCATCCAAATCTTTAATTATGGATTTAAATGTTGTGAAATTTCCTGTTAAACTCCAGGTCCAGTCTTTTGTGCGAATTGGCACAACCGTAATAGAAGCTTCAATACCGGTAGATTCTACGGCACCCATGTTGGTTAAAACAGAGCTAAAACCAGAAGAAGTAACAACAGGAAGATTTTGTATCTGATTAATATGATCTTTTGAATACGCAGTAAATTCGCCAGATATTCTGTTATCGAAAAAGCCAAAATCAATACCAATTTCTTTCGTAATGTTAAGTTCCGGCTCTATATTCGCATCAACAAGAGTTCCTCCAACTGTACCCATAGCAACACCATTCCATGATCCACCTATTCCATAGGTGTCCAGATTTGGAGGATTACCAATACCATAACCTGTTTCTGCGTAACCTCCTCTTAATTTAAGAAGATTAATTGTGCTTCCAAAGTCAAATGTTTCAGAAGCAATCCAGCTTAAAGAAGCACCCGGATAAAAGTGATTGTCCTTTTCATGATCCAACACACCAACCCAGTCATTACGTCCTGATAATTCAAGATAGACCATACTCTGCCATCCGATTGATGCTGTTGCATAAGCTCCATATGATCTTGATGCATAGCCTCTTGAGAAAGTAGCATTCTGTCGTACTGTTAATGGCAATGAATTATAAGTAAATGAATTGGGAGTAGTTAAATTATCGCCTCCAAAACCAGAACTATTTGTTTCTCCGAAGCTGTATGAAAACCCTCCCAGTGCATCAATTGAGAGTTTGTCATCAATAAAATAATTGCTGTAAGCTAATAACGCATCAGATACAACGCTGAGATTGTTAGATAATTCCATAAAATACTGGCCTCCTTCTTTTCTTTCAGCCCCCCAGGGAGATTTAAACTCAAACGCAAAGTTCTCATGGTTTAAACCCGAACGCAAAGTCAGCGTAAGTGGCTTAACAATCTGGTAATCCAGTTGCATTTTACCAAAAATTACATCTTTGGAATATGTTCTAATAATTTCTTCGGCAGCAAAATAAGGACCGTTTTTACCAATAGCCTTGTCATAACCTGAACTATTTATTCTGCTTAAACGATCTTCCTCCACATTTTTCAAATAAGGAGTGTTCTGAACTACACCTTCCCAACCAGAATACCAGCGATCTGCGTCTTTCCAAACCGACATTTTAGGCATGTTTATTGGCATTGACATCGCATGGGCAAGTGGGTTATCCTGTCTTTTATCCTGAGTATGAGACTGATTAGGAACAAAAGTACGGGAATAAGAAGCCTGAGATGAAATAGTTACTTTATCCGTAATTTTATAAAGCGCATCAAAGGAAATATTATTGCGAATAGTTTTATTACTTGGAATTACATCTTTGTAAGTCATATTTCCAAAATTTGCGCGGTAATTTCCTTTATCGTAGTTTCCTGTTACAGCAACATTATTATCAGACATAACACCTGTTTCAAGGAATGCTTTTAAAGGATCCTGATCGCCACGGGCTTCAAGGATTGAATTTTCCCATTGTTGAGTTACAATATTCCAGCGTGGAATAGCCACATTGTTATTTTTTGTATCGTCAATAGCCCATCCTAAACCTTTCTTATCTTCAACATAAGGCTCTCCTTCTTCACCACCCTGGAAGAATGAACGGTTAACCGGAGGAGTACTGTAAGCCTGATCAAAAGACAAAGAACTACTAACAGAAACACCAACACCCTTTTTTGCTCCGGCACCTGATTTTGTTGTTATTAAAATAACTCCATTCCCTGCAGATGATCCATAAAGAGCAGCAGCACTGGCACCTTTCAAAACAGATATACTTTCGATATCATCCGGATTAATGGACGACATGTAGTTACCTACATCAATACCTTGTGTTGTACTTACTTTGTTTGTACTTACCACAACCCCGTTTACAACAATTAAAGGTTGTGTTTCATTGTTTACGTTGTTACTTCCATTTGCAATACCAGCAAGTGAAGTTGCACCACGTATGTTAAACATTACCGAAGAAGTTGGAGAAGAATTCACACTGTTCATTTGAACCCCTGTAATTTTCCCTTCCATTGATTTTAAAGCATTGGATGTACCACTTGCTTCAAGCTCCTCACTTCCCACTGAGGAAATATTATAACCGAGAGCTTTTTTTTCCTTCTTCATACCAAGTGCTGTAACCACCACTTCGTCCATACCAATTGAAGTGGTTACCAAAGTTACATCAACAACCGATTTCCCATTAAGGGCAACTTCCTGTGTTTCCATCCCCACAAAGGAAAACACTAAAGTTGACTGAGCGCTGGATACATTCAATGAATAATTACCATCAATATTGGTAATTACCCCATTATTTGTACCCTTTTCAAGGATAGTTACTCCAGGCAATAGTTCACCCTCTTCACTTTTGACCGTACCCGTAACGCGAGTTTGCGCGTAAAGTCCAAATGCGAAAAATGTAAACATTCCCAGAAAGAGCGTTTGCAAAATTCTTTTTTTCATAAAATTTCAATTTGATTAATTAATACCAAGATCACTTCCCTATTAACTTTAACAAAGATTAACAATTCAATAAGCAATATCTAATAGAATTTAAATCGACTTACATAGAATATTAACTTCATAAAAAATCATTCACCTTAATTTAATAATTTTACAGTTAATATTTAATATTATCTTAAACAGTCTTAATAAAAATAATAAAAAATTGTATATATTACCGCACTTCAAACCTCATGTTTGCCCCCCCAAGTTGACCGTGAATATTGATTAAAAGTACTGCCATCAATACAATCAGAATTAGGATTGAAATAAATAAAACAATATGCTTTTTGCTTATCCCGGTTTCAGTTTTTTCAGAAAACGGATTGTGTTGTTTTTGAATCATAAATAGCACAAAAAGTATATTTGCCACATACAACACATGATTGGAGGGAATCTTACCTACAAATAGCCCGGAAACGATAAAACTTATTGCAATATAGGTGGCAAAAAATGTTAAGAAAAGCATGGAAACATCTTTTTTCCCAATCTCATAATTCTTTCTTTCCAATTTTATCCAGTTCAATAAAAACACAACACAGATAAGCACGCAGGATATTACACTGCTGATTAAAACAATAAACTCTGAACCCACTGTATCCAGAAGTCGTTTTAGAAGATTTTCATAGGAAAGTGATTCACTAAAGAGGATAAGTGGAATAAATACAAGGGCAACAAAAAATGAGATTCTGTTTTCCCAATCTTTTGGTTTATCTTCTTTTTCAGGCCATTGTGAGCTAAAAATACTATAAGCGAGAGCAAGCCCCCCAAAGAATCCGATGGAGTATTCCATCACATTCCACATATTGAAATTTATTTCTAATACGTTACCTGTAATTTGAAGGAAATTTCCGAAGGCAAATCCAAATCCGGCCCCAAGCATCGTAAAAAAGGCAACCCGCAACGACGAAGAATAATTGTTTCTTGCCATATACCACAATAGAGCCAATCCTGCACCAAAACAAAATGCCCATGCCTCCGATCGGGGAGGGGTCATTAAAATTTCGAGTTGCATTACAAGGAAGCCATAAACAATGAGGCCACCTGCCACCATCTCTGAAATAAGCTGCCCCCATTTTACCTTCTTTTCTCCTGCTGACTCAAGTGTTAATCCGGTTAATCCTCCACCAATTAAACCAAAAAGTCCGCCGATAACAAAAAGCATTAACAACCCATAGCTGGAATTTAACAAATCATCTGCACGCCCATAACCAACTACAGCGCCATAACTAATCATTCCGCCAACACCCCAGCCAAATGCCGATGCCAGGGTTATTGGAAGTGCATGTCGATACCAGTCTTTTCTTCCTGCAACAACAACCAGTGCCAGTGCACCTATGGCCGCAGCCCATGCTGCTCCCTGTTCATGGCCAAATTGTCCGCGAACGGCCCAGGCCGTGCCAAAAGACATCGCTACAATTAAAACACTTAACCATTTATTTCCTTTAAGATCAGTTAGTAGTTTCATGTCACTTTTTTTTTACTTTAAGCTATACTCCTTCAACTTATTATTTCCATTTTTCTTCTTTAGAAGCTCAAAATGGTCACAAAGTTCACCATCAGCAGAAAAAGTTTTAAAATCCAATCGGTTTCCGTCTATTGTAATTTCCTGAAAAAGTTGTTTATGGCCAATACTTTTGGTCATCCACTCTTTTGTTCCTGCATCATAAAGCTTAGGGCCACTAACCGAAACAACATATACAATAGATGGTTTAATATCAGGGTTATCAGACGCCATTCCTCTGCCGTAGGAATGATCGTGACCGGTTAATACCAAATCAACTCCATGTTTTTCAAGTATTGGCTGAAAATGTTTTCGAAGCGTTGCATTATCACGTGAAGCTTTTGGGGAATAAAATGGCAAATGTGTAGTTACAATAACCCACTCTTTTGTATTGGCAGTTAAAACAGAATCAAGCCAGATCTTTTGGCTTTGCAGAGCCTTACCGTTTTCATCTTCTAATTCTAATTCCGTTGCAGAATCAAAAGAAATAAGCTTCAGATTTTTATAATCGACAAAAAAGCATGTTCCCTTTACTTCCTCGGGACCATTTTTAGGTTGATTAAATTGATATTTCCAGTGAGGATCAATCACTAAGTCATCATAATCGTGATTACCGGGTGTTAAAACCTGCGGAACCGAACCCAAAATATAGGAGCCAGCCTTAAACCACTCATCCCACTGGACATCATTTCCTGCATTATTTATTACGTCGCCTGCATACAACATAAAAGAACAATCAGGGCTATATTGATAAGCCTTTCTGACTACTCTCGACCATTGTGATTTTAAATCACTTTGAGGATCCCCAAAATAAATAAAAGAGAATTCCGGGTTTGTATTTGGCGTTCTGAATTCCAACCATTCACTCCAATAAGTGTCTGTACCAACCCGGTACATGTATTTTTCGCCCTCAATTAAATTACTTAATACAACCGAATGCTGAACAGCTTCAACCGGCTCAAGGCCTTCGTATTCATATTTAACTGGTATCGAAACGGCTTTGTATGATTTTGTATTTTTGGGATCTACTTTGGTACTGCTAAGAAGCTGCAACTCTACATAACCTTCGTTTATGTCTTTATTGGTTCTCCATGTAATTGCGATTGAAGATGATGCCTCCTGCTGGAGATTCAGAATAATACGATCAGGATATTTTGAAGCATTATTGACCTGCCCGGAAACAGTATTACATACTAATGTAACAACCAAAAGAAGAATTGTAAAGATCCAAGATTTTGTTTTCATAAATATCCTGTTGTGCATTAAAAATTTTTGTTTCGATTATGCTAATAGGAATTAATAAGTACCTACGGGAACACTGACTTGAAATAGTCAAAAATTAAATCCTGCTACCCGATTTTCACTATTAAAATATAAGTAAGGTCCCGCAAATGCGCAGACCCTACTTCATTCTAACTAACCTTAACTATACGGATTAAGAACAATCGAAGTAAAAGACCGTACTATACTTTTATTTCCTGTCAAATTTTCAAATAACTATATGCAAATATTTTTAAAAAACTGCCTTTTTTTATCCTCTATTTAACATGTACGTTAAAACCCCTAACTTCAAAAATATTGGCGGGTTAAAAGTATTGGGTTCAAAAAAATAATGCTTCTGATATTCTGGATAAAATACATTAAATATTATCCAAACCACAACCATACAAGCTTAAATACTGTTGATTTATATCAACATTGCATTAGTATTGTATTAATTACTGAAAGGCAGTAAAAATAAGGGGTTCAATGCTAAAACCTTTTTGCAAATTCACAAAAAACACAGTTATTTTAATCATCTGGTCAATTTTCCATCATTATGAAAGAATAAGCTTATAACAAATATTTATTTGTGTATAAACAACAAATCCTTCTATTTTGTAAAAAACCGTGAAACTAGCTCAGTAGAAAACATAAAATACACGGTAATTTCTTTCTCTATTTTGAAGAAGTTTAATGTTTACTTTTTAAGAATTTAATCAGTTTCTCCGGATCGTCGGTCTGAATGCCGTCGGTTTTCCATTTCAAAATTTGTTTCCACTCCACTTCTGTTCCTTTATCTTCATCAACAAAAACTTTTGCTCCTGCATTTTGCGAAGTTTTCACAAAATCTTTGGATAAAACTCCCATATCTGTAGCTACCACACAAGGATTCAGTGTTTTTATAACATTTGGCAGATTCTCTTCTTTTTTGGGATCGGGCATTATAAATGAATTTCCAAACATTTCATCTACATTACTCATTTCCAACAAATATTTGGAAGGGACATACCAAATAACATCACTTTCCATGTTGTATTTTCGAATAATGTTCATTAATTCCTGAACAGGTGCATCTTTTAAATCGAGATAAATTCCAATTTTTCCTTTGCAAAGAGCCAGTATTTCTTCAAAAGTAGGAATACGTGTGTTTTTCCAGTTTTCGCCTATTCTGGCACCAATGTCAAGAGACTTTAATTCTGCCAAAGTCATATCACTAACTTTTCCTGTTGTTCCGTTCACATAATTATCGACCGTTGAATTATGAACACTAACAAATTTCCCATCTTTAGTAGTCCGAACATCAATTTCAACAAAATCACATCCTAAATCAATTGCTTTTTGATAAGCTGGTAACGAGTTCTCGGGAATTCCGTTATGTGCACCACGGTGTGCAATTACATAAGTTCCCTGTTTTGCTTTTCTGAAACTTTCGCACTTTAACTTTTGCTGTGCATTTAACGACAGAACACCTAAAGAAAAAAGTGGGATGAGTATAAGTAAGAATTTTCTCATTTGAATTTATTTTGTTAAAAAAAAACCAACCAGTCTATTTATATATGGTATAAAATCCATTTTCGTAATTGTCTTTTCTAATCAATAATTTACATTTCAAAAAATCGTAATTGTAGTCCACCGAGTCTTTTAGCAGTTGCTTATCCAATTCAACCTTCGAAGGTTTTTGGGTCAAATTAATTTGAAGAATATGCGATTTTTTCACTCCTGATAATGCTATATCAATCACCTCTGGCTTTTCATCTACTATAATATTTGTGCCTCCGCTTTTATCGGTATGATGAACTGTAAATTCACTTTTGCCACTCGGATAAATCAAATATGTCAGATATCCTTCAGAATTTTCATTGCCAATTCCGGTATAATCTCTTTTAATATTCATTGGCACAATTGCACCTTCCCGAATAAATACAGGATATTCATCCAACGGAAAATCCTTCTCAAATGTAAGTGGACCTTCAAAAGATTCCTTATCATTAAAAAAGTACCGCCATTTCCCCTTTGGAAGATGGACTTTATTTCTGAGTTCATCTTTATAAATTGGTGCGACCAGGAAATTTTCGCCAAACAAATAATGGTACTTCCCTTTTACAGGCTTTTGCAAAACTTCGCCCCCATTATGACCTTCTACAACATAAGTGTACATATAAGGAATCAATTCCGTGTGCAACCAGGAAAATTTCCGGATGATTTTCAATTCTTCTTTTGTACGCTTCCAAAGCGCACGTTCACCATGTCCGCCGTTCAGGAATAAACCACAAAAAGCCGAAAACTGAGCCCAGCGTATGTAAAGCCGGGGAGGAATTTCATTCCCTGAAAACCCGGCAACATCAGAACCAATTATATTATATCCGAGTTTTGCACTTTTCATAATGTTATCCATCGCCATTTCAATTCCCTGGATACCATCCATTGCAATATCAACATCTTGAGAACCATCCCCACCCGATTTCCAGGAATGTCGTTGATCTCCTACCCAGGTTACAGGTGCCGCCTGAATTGGAGCAAATCCTTCCGGATGATACCCTCGATCAATTGCCCGCACCAAGGTTACAAACTCAGGATTTTGAGATAATCCATACAAATATTCATCGGTATAATAATGATCCATGTATTTGCGGGTAGTTAAAACTCCTGCCTTTGTATTCTGATAAAATACTGGAACTGGTCCAAATTTCTGATAAAAAAGTGTTGCAGTGCCATCCAGTTTCCACCCGTCAATACCTAATTCGAACACATGGTTTTGCATTCCTCTCCACCATTTCATTGCTTCCGGATTCGTGTAATCAATAAATCCACCTCTGCCTTTCCACCATTTTATTTGATTACCGCCACCAGTTAGATATCCTTTTTGAACAGCGAAATCGTATAATCCTGTTGAATCTTTAAACCTGGTATCTTTATCAACACTGTCAACCATGGAGGTC
>JAWKKP010000029.1:0-78758 GCA_041393215.1 Draconibacterium sp. | reverse complement strand
AGGGGTGCTCGACAAAGCCATATCAATGTTTGAGGAATTCGCTGCAAATAACCAATGATGAAAAAGAACAGACTATTCTCTATTTCGCAGTTTTTAGTGCTTGTCGGAATACTGTTTTCTTGTCAGCCGAAAAACAAAATTTTGTGGCAAATAGGTGCAGATGACAACAGTGCTGCCGAATTTGCATTGGCTCCCGATGAATATTCCCGTTTTCTTGAAAAAGATTTTGGCTGGGAAGACAAATTTTATCTTATTGGATTTTCCGGTGAAAAAGAAGATTGGCCTTATGTTTTACCCGGGCCGGCAGATGAATGGGGTGGGACTTCCGGCACAGCAGGTTGGCGTTCACATGTATTAAATATACTTTTTGGTTTGGATAAAACTCCTATAAAGGGAGAGTACAAATTAATTGTAGATGTGCTGGATTACCAAAAGGAAGATCCTCCGGTTTTTAAAGTGACGGTGAACGGGGAGTCTTGGAAATTTCCACTTCCGGGAGGTTGGGGCGATAAAATACCACAGGCGTCAGTGGCTGATTCTTCCGGAACGGTTTTGGAGATTCCGCTTCCGGCCGGGTTGTTAAAAGAAGGTGGAAATGAAATTTCGTTAACCACTGTGCAGGGTTCCTGGCTCGTTTTTGATCAGGTACGACTGGAAGGGCCGGGAAATATGCAACTGAAAAAAGAAGAAAAAGCTTTTATCAGAAACGTAAATCCGGCAGCGTATGAAATACAAACCGAGAACAAACTGGCGCAGCCGCTTTTAATTGATGTGCAGCATCTTTCAGGAACTCCTAAACTGAAAGTTATTATGGAAGGGGAAGAGATATTTTCTCAATTTGTGGAGACGGGCAGGTATGTATTTGAAGTTCCCATGCCCAAAATTGAAAAACCACAGAAAAGCAAATACGAAATTTGGATTGATGATGAAATAATTGAAAAAGGAACTGTTCAGCGGCAGCCCTGCAATTTGATAACTCCGGCAGAATATGCAGATACAAAAATGGGTACAGCACATTCCCGTTGGATGATCGCTCCGGGGCCGTGGATGCCTTTCAGTATGGTAAAACTAAGCCCCGACAATCAGAATGCAGGCTGGCAGGCAGGGTACGACCCGATTTTCGAAACGGTTGGCGGATTTAGCCATATTCATGAATGGACGATGGCAGGATTACTTTTTATGCCGACCAACGGACCTTTGAAGACGCAGGTGGGAGACGAACGAAATCCCGACGAAGGTTATCGATCGAGGTTAAAAACAGCTACCGAAGAAGCGTCAATCGCTTATTACAAAGCCCAACTTACCGATTATAATATTCTGGCTGAACTTACTTCCACTACAAGATGTGGTTTTCAGCGTTACACATTTCCAAAAGAACGGGAAAGCTCACGAGTATTGATTGATTTGCAGATTCCCGCCGAATACAAATACAATTTAGAGAAAATTAGGATTGAAAAAGTCAGCCCAACAAGGCTGGAAGGATACAGCCACCAACTTTCGCCCAACACCTGGTCGGGAGGTGTTTCACAGGAATACACCATTCATTTTGTGGTTGAATTCGACCAACCTATAAAGAAATTGGGGTTCTGGACGGAAGAGGGAGTTGTTGATAACGCTTCTGTACTGGAAAAGGAACATCCAAAAGATGCAGGCGCCTTTGTTGAATTTGATACTACAGAAAGTTCCGTCGTTCAGGTTCGAACTGGTATTTCGTATGTGAGCGTTGAAAATGCTTCAAAAAACCTGGAAACAGAAGTAACCTTACCGTTTGGCTGGAACTTTGACGCAGTGAGACAGTTTAACCTCGATACCTGGAACGACCTGTTTAAACGGGTAAAAATTACAACAAATGATAAACGTGAAAAGCGCAGGTTTTATACCAACATGTATCGCGCTTTATGCAGCCGAAATACATTTAGCGATGTTGACGGGAAATGGATTGATTCAGGAGAACGAATCAGGCAGCTAACTGATCCTTCCTCGCCGGCGTTGGGTTGCGATGCCTTTTGGAATACATTCTGGAACCTTAATCAATTTTGGAACCTGGTGACGCCCGAATGGAGCAACCGATGGGTAAATTCCCAGTTGGCGATGTATGATGCAGGTGGTTGGCTGGCAAAAGGACCGGCTGGCATGGAATACATTCCGGTGATGGTGGCGGAACATGAAGTGCCTTTAATTGTTGGTGCTTATCAAATGGGAATTCGTGATTTCGATGTAGAAAAGGCATTCGAAGCAGTTAAAAAAATGGAAACAAAACCTGGCCAAAAAGTCGATGGCGGATATGCCGGAAACCGCGATTTGGAAAGTTTTCTGAAATATAAATTTGTACCGTATGATAAAGGCCGGTTTTCAAATACACTGGAATATGCTTACGATAACTGGACGGTAGCCCAATTTGCAAAAGCGCTGGGAAAAGAAAGCGATTACAACACGTTTATCAAGCGAGGGGAGTATTGGCGTAATGCGATTGATCCGGAAACGGGTTATGCCCGAATGAAAGATTCTCATGGAACCTGGCTTCCTGATTTTGATGCATACAAGTCAGGTGCAAACCATCATTATGTGGAAGGAAATGCGTGGCAACTGACATTTTTTGTTCCGCAGAATGTTCCGGCATTGGCAGAAACCATAGGAAAAGACCGCTTTATTGAACGACTTGAATGGGGATTCAATGAAAGTTACAAATGGCGGTTTAATGCTCCGAATGATGCTTACTGGGATTATCCAATTATGCAAGGCAACCAGCAATCGATGCATTTTGCATTTTTATTCAATTGGGTCGGAAAACCATGGTTGACGCAGAAATGGAGTCGCTCCATTCTTGAACGCTACTATGGATATGGTTTAGCTGATGCATATCTCGGTGATGAGGATCAGGGACAAATGAGTGCCTGGTTTATCATGGCTGCTCTTGGTTTGTTTCAAACCGATGGGGGATGCAGTGTTAACCCTGTTTATGAAATCGCAAGCCTACTTTATCCTAAAGTTGAAATTGATTTAGGAAATCGCTATGGCAGAGGCAGAAAATTTGTAATTGAAGCGAAGAATGCTTCAAGGTTAAATAAATATGTTCATTCAGCAACTTTAAACGGACAACTATTGAAGGATTTTAAGTTTTCTGCAAGTGAATTATTAAATGGTGGTTCTCTGGTTTTGGAAATGGGGGCTGTACCAAATAAAAACTGGGGGATAAAAAATGACCCTTCGAAATAAACGAATACATCTATGAACGATAATTTCAGAAAATCGAGCCAGTATATCATGCCGGCTAAATATAAAGATCAAGTTGAAGGAAAGTACAGAATATATCCATATCATTCTCTTGGAACAGATAAAATATTCGACGGTTTTGAAAGCTTAGCTGCAGAAATATCAAAATACAATTCCGTTATTATTGACGGTTACATTGGTGTGTTTTTCGAAGACTTTAGAAAAAGGCTGGAGGAGAAATTTTCGGTGCTAAAATTAAAAATCAACTGGTTGAATGTTTCTGAAGCTTTAAAACCGGAAGCTGTAATCGATGATTTAATCGCGCCGTTTCTTGGAGGAAACGATCCTCTGTTTGGGACCCGAACTACGCTTTCTTTAATTGATTTTTTTGATTATGAGGAATTAACATCTTTTCAATCCGATAAAACCGCAGATTTGAATATCATTTACGGAACCGGTGCTGCATTATCAGGAATGAAGGGAAAACTTCTGTATATCGATTTACCCAAAAACGAATTGCAGTTCCGAGCAAGAGCGAAATCTGTAACCAATTTTGGGGCATCAAAGCCCGACGAAATAAAGCCGATGTACAAGCGGTTTTATTTTGTGGACTGGGTGGTTCTGAACAGGCACAAACAGCAGATTATAAATAAAATCGAATGGATTGCTGATGGTCAACGGCCGGATGAAATTACCTGGATGAAAGGAGATGATTTAAGATCCGGGTTGCGACAAATCAGCCAAAATGTATTTCGGGTGCGTCCATGGTTTGAACCGGGTGCATGGGGTGGAAACTGGAGCCTGAATCATATTGAGGGATTGAATAAAGAGGTACCTAATTATGCCTGGTCGTTTGAATTGATTGTGCCTGAGAACGGATTAGTTTTCGAAAGTTCGGATTTGTTACTGGAAGTCTCATTCGATTTTCTGATGTTTCAGGAGGCGCCTGCCGTTTTGGGTGAAGCTCATCAAAGATTCGGAAATGAATTCCCCATCCGATTTGATTTTCTCGATACGTTTGACGGTGGCAATCTATCCATTCAGTGTCATCCAAATGCAAGATATACCAAAATGATGTTCAATGAGGATTTTACCCAGGAAGAAACTTACTATATTCTGGATGCCAAAGAGGATGCAGAAGTTTATCTCGGGTTCCAGGATAATATTCAGCCCGGTAAATTTGAAAAGGCTTTAATTGAAAGTTACACTGAAAATACACCTCTTGAAATTTCGGAATATGTACAAAAACTTCCTTCAAAAAAGCATGATCTGTTTTTAATACCTCCCGGAACTATTCACGGTTCGGGAAAGAATAATCTGGTGCTTGAAATTAGTTCAACACCTTACATTTTTACGTTTAAAATGTACGATTGGCTTCGTTTGGATTTAGATGGAAAACCAAGACCATTAAATATTCAGCGAGGTTTGGATAACCTTTGTTTTGGAAGAAAAGGCGATTATGTAACGGAGAAATTGGTTTCAAAACCTGTTTTACTCCAAAAAGGAGATGGCTGGCAGCTTTTTCATCTTCCAACACATAAAAAACATTTATATGATGTTCACCGCATTCATCTGGAAACAGAAATAATGGTAAACACTGAAAATAAATGTCATGTGCTCAGTTTGGTGGAAGGAAGTTCAATCCGTATTGAAACTAAAAATGGCGAGGTTAAACATTTCTATTATGCAGAGACCTTTGTAATTCCGGCAGCAGCTGGCTCATATAAAATCATTAATGAATCCGAGAAACCAGTGATGATTGTAAAAGCATTTGTAAAATAATTTTATTTCATATTTTTAGAAACAAAAAAGCGGTGAATGTTCACCGCTTTCTTTTTTAAAAAACAACTAATAACTCTTTACCCTTGTACAATTCAATAACCAATCAATCCTTTAAGCGAATTTTTAATCAATTTATACAAGTACGTGAAATTACGGAATGCTTCCTAAAATTGTTTCAATTATAAATCTTTTAACTTATTTTAACCTCCTGTCTTTTCATCTGCAAAAGAAAAGCGAAGGGAAATTAGTTATGCTAATGAATCAAAAACTTTCTCCAATAATTTTTTTGTTGCGATAACCCCTTCCCGTTCCGAAAGCTCAGAACCTTCAAATTCAACATCAACATAACCTTTGTACCCGGAGTCTTTTACTATTTTCATCAGGCGATAAAAATCCATTTTTATTTCGTTGCCCACCGCATCAAACGCGTATGATTTTGCACTTACACCTTTTGCATAAGGCATTAAAAGTTCAACTCCTTTGTAACGGTCGTATTCTTCGCCGGTTTCGCGATTAATGGTAAAATTTCCAAAATCGGGTAAGGTTCCAACTCTTTTATGGTCAACCAGTTTTATTACACCAACCAGCCACTCGGCATTACTTGAAAGTCCTCCGTGATTTTCAACAATTACATTAATCTTTTTTGTGTCGCCGTATTCGCAAAGCATTCTTAACCCGTCGGCTGCCAGTTTTTGCTGTTCTTCGTACTCGCCTCTGCTGCCTGCATTTACACGGATAGAATGACATCCTAAAAATGCTGCGGCATCAATCCATTTTTTATGATTTTCAACGGTTTTAATTCGTTCTTCTTTATCGGGGTGGCCAACCATTCCTTCTCCGTCGCACATAATTAAAACGTTGGTTACACCTTCATTTTTCGCAATTTTCTTTAATTCGGCCAGGTATTTTTCGTCTTTAGCTTTATCTTTAAAAAACTGGTTAACATATTCAACTCCATCCATTCCCAGTTCGCGGGTAACCACCGGAAAATCCAGATTAGTCATTTCGTTGGCAAAAAGTGCTCTGTGAAATGACCATTCTGCCAAGGATATTTTAAACGGAGATTTTTTTGATGCTATACCTGCAATAACCGGCGATACCAGAAATGTTCCTGCCGTCGCTGCTACTGTTGTTCTCAAAAACGTTCTTCTGCTCGTATTCTTCATCGGTAAAAATTTTGTTCGTTTTAAATTTACGGTTTTAAATTCTAAAGAAAATCTTTTTCAGGTACAAATAGTAGCAAAGTAACCATTCGAGCGCCAAAACCGAAAGTGCTGTAATTAACTCCACTATAAATTCGGAAGCATGAATCCAGTTTAAAACTCCATGTGTAAAAATGGCTACAAAATCATTAAACCATTGTCCTCCAACGGTATTCGAAAACATGTAAATGAAAATTGAATTCATTCCAACTATAGCAAACGGGAACACAAAACCATTTATCTTTTTTATGTCGATTAACCAGTAACTTAGAGCAAGAACAAGAAGTGCCCATCCACCAGATGCAAGAACAAATGATGAAGTAGCGATTCGTTTAATAATCGGTGTTACAGAAGTCCAGTCGAGAAGATAACCTGAAAAAAGGGCAATAACGCCGGCAACTACCAAAAGCTGAATTTTTTTTGTGCCCGATTTTGAAGACATCAACAACTGACCGGCAACTACTCCCCAAATGGTGTGAGCCGCTGTTGGCAAAAAGTTGATAGTTACCCAACCTCCGCCCTGATTTATTTTTCCCATTAAAACCATGTCCATCCAACTACCAAAATTATGGTCTTTCACAAAGGGTTGATTATAACCTTCAAGTGAAAAAGTACGATAGAGAATTTCTGTTAAAAGGAGCAACCCGATTGATGTAATGATTTGGGTTGACCATTTGTATTGCATTAAAAAATATGCAATTAGAATAGTTACGGAAAGTTGGGAAAGTACATTCCATAGTTCCCAAACAAGCTTATGCCGGTACCCGCAATGCAACCCAACACCAAAAGCAAGAAGTATAATGCAACGTTGAATTATATGTTTTGTAATTTTGGATTTTGAGTCACCTCGTTTTATTCGTTTGGCATAAGAAAATGGCATGGCAACTCCCACAATAAACATAAAGAAGGGCTGAATTAAATCCCAAAATCTCAACCCATTCCACGGGTGATGATGAAACTGTACAAAAAACGGTTCCAGAAAAGTGCCTGCAATTGGTTCTTGTACCAATACGCTCCAAAGTTCTGTTCCTTCGGCTACCAATAAAAACATGGTAATTCCGCGAAAGAAGTCTAGTGATAGTAATCGTGTCCCGGTGGGTTCGATTTCTCTTTTTCTTTCCATTTTTGTTTAGTTTGTTTAAGGTGTTAATAAATTGGAGCAACGTGGCTTATAAATACTTGAACCGTTTGATATTCCTTTTTGGAGTTTTTTCAAATTCTTCGGTAACAATTTCCACTTTGCTGATTTGCTCGTATTTCGGGAGTTCTGTATTCACCTTTTTTCGGTTTTCTTCCATAATTTCAGGAATTAAACTTTCCTCTTTATTTTCCTGTTTTAGCGCGTCGAAATCCGGAAAAATCAATGCCACCAGCTTGCCACTTCTTTCGGTAACCACACATTCGGCAATAAATGGTTGATTGGCGAGTTTTGCTTCAATTTCTTCGGGATAAATGTTTTGTCCGGATGGGCCAAGAATCATATTTTTTGATCGTCCTTTAATAAAAATGTAGTTGTTTTTGTCGATTATTCCCAGGTCGCCGGTTTTTAACCAACCATCGTCAGTAAAAGATTCTTTTGTAGCTTTTTCATTTTTATAGTAGCCCAGCATCACATTATCTCCTTTCACCTGAATTTCGCCGACAATGTTGAAGGGATCTTCCGAATCAATCCGAACTTCCATCCTGTCAACTAATTTTCCTGCAGAAGTTGGCACCGTCTTATTCCATGCGTCGTAACTAATTAACGGTCCACATTCTGTCATTCCGTATCCTATGGTAATTGGAAATTTAAGTCGTTTAAAGAATTTTTCGACATCGGAACTTAGCGGTGCACCGCCAATAACAATTTCAAAAAATCGTCCGCCAAATGTTTCCAGTAATTTTGCTTTTATTTTTTTGAGAAGGATGTTTGAGATTCCCGGAATTGCCAGTAATATTTTTACCACTGGTTTTTCAAGCGTCGGGAGCAAGCGGTTTTTATAAATCTTTTCAATAATCAGTGGTACCGATAAAATCAGGTGTGGTTTTACTTCTCCAAAAACTTTTGTAATAACAGCAGGAGTAGGCATTTTACTCAGGAAAGTAATATGGCATCCCAGTGTTAGCGGGAAAAGAAACTCGAACAGAAGACCGTAAACATGTGCCATTGGCAGAAACGAAACAATTTGATCGCCCTGTTTCAGCGGCATATGGTCTTGTGCAAAAATAATATTGGAAACCAAACTCCGTTCAGGGATCATAACCCCTTTTGTAAAGCCTGATGTGCCTGACGTATAAGAAATAACACATACGTCTTCTTTTTCCCATTCTTCAAACGCAAAACCATTTTTGCTAAGTTTGTTATCCTTGTAATACTGAAAAGAATCTGCCAGCTTGTATTCCGTGTTTTCTTCTTTTGCTTTAAAAAGCGAAAAATCTTCTAAAACGATCACCGATTTTACATTTGGCGATTTTTCGATGTCGACTTTGGAAAGCAGTGATTTGGCTCCGATTATAATTTTTGATTCGCTATGGTTTATGATATGATTGGTATCATTTTCGTTAAAATCGGGCAAAATAGGAACGATTACCAAACCCGCTGAAATTGCAGAAAGAAAAACTGCTCCCCAGTGCGCTGAATTTCGCCCTAAAACTGCGATTTTATCTCCACGTTGAATTCCGCTGATCTGGTAGAACAGGTGTAACGATTTTATAATTTTCGCAACATCACTGTATTTAAAATCATTTCCTTCGTAATCGGTGAATGCTATGTTTTCCCAATTTTTATGAAATGTTTTGGTGTAAAGTTTAGCCAGACTGTTCTTTGCCATTTTTGTCGATTTAGAAGTGAGCAAAAGTAAAAAAAAAATGATTTAAACACTTGCAATGAAAATGTTGATGTTACGTTTTGGTGCTTTATTACGTTTCGTAATAGCCTTAAAAAAAGGAAAACCCCGGGAGATTTTCCCGGGGCCACTATCTCAAGCAAACTAAACAGCCACTTTAAAGGTAATACCAAACTAATTCATTCTGCTCTCGATAATAATACTCCCTCCAAATCAATTAAATCGTACTAAAAATTATTTAATCTGTTCTTCGCAACTGTATTTATTATTTAACCTGAACTACTGCATATTTTGTTAATTTCCAGAATTCTTCAGGGTTTTCTATTTTCAGATAAGCAATCTGGTCTCCTTCGTAAATATACTTGTATGAACTATCGGGATGCTGTGAAATAACTTCCGCTTTTTTAGAGAAGATTGGAAAAACGTCAGTGCTTCTTTTATCCAGTTCGGTAAAATACTTTTCATTGAAATCTGAAGGTATTTTTTCTTCTCTGCCAAGGAAAAGGAAACCACCGTCTTTTTCTACAACACCATTATCTTTAAGTTCTTTGAAAGTACCGGAAGCAAAATACGCTTTATTCATTTCGTTTTGAGTTTCGGTAATAACCTCCGATCTCATTTTCAATGTGTCGTTTTTCAATTGCAGTGTATTGTCTTTAGCCTGAATGTCAGCTTCCATTGTTCCCAGTTTTTCGCCTAACTCCGCAATTTGATTATCACGCATTTGAAGCTCTGACTTAAATTTTTCGATACTGGCGTTTTGTTCTTCCACGCTTTTATTCAACTGCGCAATTTTATTTTTGAACCCTTTAATGTCGATTCCTGAAGCTTTTAACTTAGCTTCCAAATCGTCAATCTTTTTGCTGCTTTCTTCCAGCATCGTGTTCATTAACTTAATGTCGGCAACCAGGGTCTCCTTTTTTGTAGGATTTCCCTCTTGTTTGTCAATGGATAACTGACTTCTCTTGTTTTGCACAAAAGTGAGGTTCTTCTCAATTTCATCAAAAGTGTTGTTGAATTCATTTACCAGCGAATCTCTTTCTTCATACTGCGAAGTGAGGTTGTTATAACGTGAATTCAGTTCTTCAATTTTGTTCTCTTTGTTTACAATAACAAATAAGCCTAAAATAATAAGTGCAACCAGAAAAATTCCAACTGATGCACCAACTATCCGTGTCTTCTTTTCTGTTCTCATGATTATTTCCTCCTTAATAATTGTTTTTTAATTTTTCTGAATATGTTTTTCATTTTCGAATAATTAAAGTTTATTCCAAAACAATGCCATGAGCTTTTAGGTTTTGTAAAATACAGATAATTAATTGTTTGTGGAGATGGGGAATGAGGAAACAACAACCATTTTGATAGTTAATTCTCAAAATGATAGTAAGAATGGGGTTGTGGAAGGTATTAGTTAACTTTTGATTCTTCTTCCTTTAACATGCGGTAAATGGTAGCCACACCAATATCGAGTTTTTCAGCAACCAGCTTTATATTGTTGTCGTATTTTTCCAGGTATCGTTTTACAATTTTAATATTGTATTCACGCAGGCTCATTTCGGTGTGAAGATGGTCGCTAAGTAGAGTTTCATTCCCAAGAATAATACTTTCACCTTCAATTTCATCATCATCAGAAAGCGTTATTGCAAGTTCGATAACCGATTTTAATTCTCTTATGTTTCCCGGGAACGAATAGGAAAAAAGTTTATCGACAGCGGGTTTTGAAAGTGTTTTTATCGGGAGCCCGTTTTCTTTGCAGAACTCTTTTATAAAATGTTTCGAAAGAACAATAATATCGTTTCCTCTCTCCCGCAGTGGCGGTAAATTGATGGGGAGTCCGAAAAGGCGGTAGTATAAATCCTGCCGGAAAGTACCTTTCATTACTGCTTCCTGGAAATTCTGGTTGGTGGCAACAATAATTCGGCAATCGGTTTTAACGGGTTT
Source organism: Draconibacterium sp. (assembly GCA_041393215.1). Taxonomy (GTDB): domain Bacteria; phylum Bacteroidota; class Bacteroidia; order Bacteroidales; family Prolixibacteraceae; genus Draconibacterium. Next base: position 67,795 of record JAWKKP010000029.1, on the reverse strand, counting down.
GTTGTTTCCTACGCGAACAATCTCTTTTTCCTGTAGTGCGCGCAAAAGTTTCGCCTGCAACGAAATATCCATTTCTGCAATTTCGTCTAAAAAGAGTGTTCCTCCATTGGCTTCCTCAAATTTTCCAATTCTGCGATAGTTGGCACCGGTAAAAGCACCTTTTTCGTGTCCGAAAAGCTCGCTTTCGGTCAAATCTTTTGGAATAGCTGCCATGTTAACCGCCACAAACGGTTTTGATGCCCGTTGCGAATTATAGTGAATTGCTTTAGCCACCAGCTCTTTCCCGGTTCCGGTTTCGCCGGTTATGGTTACCGAAATATTGGTCCGGGTTGCTTTTTCAATTAGTCCGAATATTTTTTCGGTTGCCAAACTGTTGCCGATGATTGTATTCTGGTAGCTGTATTTCTTTTTTATTTCGCTTCGTAACGATACAATTTCCTGCTTCAGGTTTAACCCTTTTCGTATATTTTGAACCGTGTTTAATAAGCGTTCCCTGATATCGTTTGATTTTACAATGTAATCGTAAGCCCCTAATTTCAGAAGATCGACAACCACTTCAATTTCATTTTGCTCCGAAATAAGGATAACTTGTATTTCTTCGTTTTCAGCTTTTATTCGTTTTAAAATTTCAAGTCCCTGCATGTCGGGAAGACGATAATCCAGTGTAACGACATCCGGATTTTTATGCAGATTATTCAGGCAGTCTTTGCCGTTTGTAAATGATTCGATTTCATAATCAGGATTGAGTGATAAATTGTGAACCAACAACCGGTTGTACCACTCGTTATCTTCAACTACAAATATTTTAAAGGGTTTGTCGCTCATATCTATTTGCTTACTATTTCACAGAAAATATAACTCATTAAACGAAAAAACCGGTTTCAGATTGTTACGAGAAATTAAAAGTCTGATTAAAATAGTTGTTTACTTCATTAATTTCTGATTCCAGTAGTCCAATTTCGGAAGAAATTAAATTCCAGTCACTATTATTTTGGGCTTCCATTTCCAGGTGTTTAATAATGTTGTAAAGATCCGTTGCATGGAAATGTTTACAGGGAGCCGCCATTTTATGGCACGCTTCTGCTATATTTTCTTTATTCTTTTCACGCATTGCTTTTTTAATGTCATCCAGGCCATTATTGGTTGACTTAAGAAAAAGCTGACTCATTTCTCTTAAAAAAATTTCGTCACCGTTAGCCAGACGTTTTGCCTCACCTAAATCAATTTTGGGTTCTCTGTTCACGGGTTTATCGGCAGTTTCAAATTTCATGATTGAGTTTATTGCTTCAACCAGCTCTTTTTCCGAAAAGGGTTTTAGCAGAAATCCTTTCATCCCGGCATTCAGGCACTTTTCTTTGTCAATTTGCTCATTGGTGGCTGTAACTGCAATAATTTTCGTATTTGGTTTGAAAGAAAGAATTTCCTTTGTGGCTTCAATTCCGCTTTTGCCGGGCATTCTGAGGTCCATCAGAATTAAATCAAAATCTTCATTCAGCGCTGCCTCAACCACTTCATTTCCATTCGTTGTTTCCCGGTAATGCATGTTCCATTTCTTAAAAATGGCTTTTATCAGGAATAGGTTAAATTCTTCATCATCGGCAACCAGCACCTTCAAACTCCTGTATTTTTCAGGAATAACAACGGTGTCGAACTTTGGCTCTTTTATGTTTTCACTTTTTCCTTCTGCAAAAGGAATCGTTATTTTTACTTCTGTTCCCAAATTTTCTTCGCTTTTTACTTCGATGTATCCTTTTTGCAACTCCACCAGTTTTTTTACAATTGATAAACCTAATCCGGTTCCGCTGTATTTTTTCCCGCTTTGATTTTCAAGCTGAACAAATTCATCGAAAATATTACTGAGGTTTTCTTTTGGAATTCCTATTCCGGTATCTGAAACTGTCATTTCCAGGTGATACGTCATGTACTTTTTCTTTACCGGTTTTACATGAAGGGTAACATTTCCTGAATCAGTAAATTTAATTGAATTTCCAATCAGGTTTATCAGAATTTGTTTTAACCGCATCGGATCGCCAATTAAAGCCGAAGGTAGTTCTCCTTCTACTTCGAAATTTAGCGAAATTCCTTTTTTAGACGCTTCATTGCCTTGTAGCTGAATTACTTCTGTGAAAACTTTATTGGGAGAAAAGTGTACCGAATCGATTTTTAATTTGTTCGATTGAATTTTTGAGAAGTCCAGCGTATCGTTAATAATATTCTTCAAATGGCCAGCGGACTGTGCAATAATAGAGATTTGTTCGTTAATGTAACTTTCGGTTTGCTGATGGAGCAACTGTTCTGCTAGTCCATAAATGGCATTTACCGGCGTTCTCATTTCATGGCTCACATTCGATGCAAATTGTTCTTTTGCCCTTGCCAGGTTTTCTGCCTCGGTTTTTGCTTTTTGAAGCGCTCTTTGATAACTTCTCGATTTTCGTAAATAATTGAAAAATACAAAAAGAGCAATCAACAGTAAAACCACGGCTGTAATTGTAAAAATGGCTAATCTTTTGTAGGTGAGTTCAGCAAGCTCATCTGCTTCTTTCGTTTTTAAAGTTAGAGCTTCATTTTCCCTTTTCTCAGCTTTCAGAATCAGCTCATTTATTTTCTTTGTAATAATGATGTTTTCAGCAATTAACCGCGATTCCCGAACATTTAATTTTCGATCCTCTTCGGCCATTTCCGTCTCCAGATTTTGAATTTCCTGTTTTATAGAGTCTTTTTCAATTGTTCTTTCAACAAATGTAGTGTCCAAAACCGTTGTTGTGGTGGGTTTTTTGCTGCCAAAAATCTTTTTTAAGAAACCTTTTTTTACGGTATCGGTTTCAACTTCAACCTCTCCGATAATGGTATCTGTTTTTTGTTCTTCCAGTTTTGAATAGATTTCAGAAAAAGAGGGTGCAGTGGTTTTTACGGAATGGTGCAGATTTAATATATCCTGCCACAACTCCAGCTTTTCCACCGATAATTTTGCTATTGAATCCGTTAGTGTCTGGTCTTCTTCATTGAGCACGGTTGTATTCGATAAATTTTCGATATTGAGAATAATTCGGTTTTGAAGCGTGTTGTAAAGACGGAGATCCGACTTGTTTTTGGTAAGCGAATACAAACTCACGTTGTTTTCTACAGCCACCAGGTCGTTGGCAATGTCTTTCATCAGGAATAAACGGTTGTCAGGGCGGGTTTGCTGGTTAATGCTAAATACAATTTCGGATAAGCTTTTATAGGCAAAATATCCGGTGGTAAGAACGGCGGCCCCAATAATTAGTGCAATAAGCGTAATTTGTATCTCAATTTTGTATTTCAACATATTTCAGCCAGGTCTTTTATCCGTATTTAACGTATTAAAGAAATGTTTGTTTTTATTTTCGTTCAGAGCAGGTTATAATAATTCAGGCTTTTGCCCAATGACTTTGTTCCGTTACAACCTTTTGACTCTAACTCCTGTTTATAATAAACAAAGATAGTTAGAAAGAAATGAGTCCTGATTTAATTCAGCAGGTTCTGGAACGAATTTACAAATTTTAACGAGATGAAGATACTATTAACGCCCTTCCTTATTTTATTAGCAGTGCTGGCATTTTCGCAGGGAAATAACAACCCGGAAGTTGGAAGTAAGGCACCTGATTTTTCGTTAAAAACCATTCGTGGAGATAAAATCACCCTTAGCAACATGGTTCAGAAACAGCCTGTGGTTTTAATCGTTTTACGTGGCTGGCCGGGGTATCAGTGCCCGGTTTGTACAAGGCAGGTTGGTGGTTTGGTTGAAGACGGACAAAAATTTTCCGATTTGAAATCAACGGTTCTTATGGTTTATCCGGGACCTTCAGACGAATTGCAGGAACATGCCAAAGAATTTTCGGAAGATTTTAGCTTTTCTGAAAATTTCTATTTCACACTCGATCCGGATTATTCAATGATAAATGAATATGGTTTACGTTGGGATGCTCCAAAGGAAACCGCTTATCCTTCCACTTTTGTGATTAATAAAGAAGGTACAATTGTGTTTGCAAAAATAAGTACAACCCATGGCGGACGGGCTGATAATGAAGAGATTTTTAAGGCGCTGTCGTCCATTGAGTCAGCCAAATAAAAAGCCACCCGGCTTGCATCGGTTGGCTTTTCAGTGAGCGGTAATTTATGTCATTTCGACGAGTTTAATATTTTCGGAGATAAATGTCGCCGCTAATGGTTTTTAGTTCTACATCTTTGCTGCCGCCATTTAGTGTAACTTCCCTTTTGGTTCCTACCCACGAAATTTCATTGGAAACCGGATTGTCGAAATTTACATTCGTATAAACATCGCCGCTGATGGTTGATAAATCTATTTTTGCTTTGTGTTTCTCCGGAATTGAATAGTCGATAAACCCACTTATTGAATTCACCATCATTTCGCCCTCGCAGCCTTTTATTTCAATTTCGCCCGAAATGGTTTTCACTTCAAAGTCCAGGTTCTTTGGTATTTTTAGCGAATAATCAATGTCAGTTTCAAAATCGCAAAGGTTTTTCTTGCCGATCTTCTTTTTTATCGCTTCAAAATCCATGTTTTCCACAATCTCAATTTTGCCCGATTTTTCGTTCACATTTAATTCGTAAAATTCGTTGTATTGGTTGTCAGCGATATTTGCTGTTGCATGAAATTCAATATAGTTGTTGTTCCATGCTTCAATTTCAATATTATCAGCAAAATCAAGTTTCATTTCTGCTTTTTTCCCATCGACTTCAATTTTTTTGTCGATTACTTTTTGAGAAAATGCAATTGCTGCAGAACCCAAAATTATTGATGCAGCCAGGAATATCTTTTTCATGTTCTATTATTTTTTTCGGAGATAAATATTCCCTGAAATCGACTTCAGATAGATTTTCTGACCACCGCCATTTAAGGTATAACTTGTTCCTTCACTGTGTTTGTACGATTTTAAACCCTCTGCCCGATCATCTTTTTTATTCGGAGATTTACTTTCCAGATTCAGGTTATTGTAAACATTCCCGGTAATGTTGCTGATTTCGAAAGAAGCTTTGCTGTCTGTTGGAATGGAAACATCGACAAACCCGCTCACCGATGCCAGTGAAGTAGGAGCATCCTGATTAATACTGCTAAAAATTGCCTCTACATTTCCACTAATTGAGCTTACCGTAAACGGGCCACTGCAGTTGGTTAGCTTTACATTCGCATTTAAAGTTTTTACCTCCAAACTGCCTTTGTACGAATCTACACTTATGTCGGAACTTGCAAACGGGCTGTTGTAATCTAGGTTTACTTCAATACCCTGCGGAATTGATAAAGTGTATTTGTACTCTTTCACTTTATTCGTGATTCCCGAGATAGTAACTACCCCGTTTTCTTCGGTTACGCTAACTCCAAGATTGGTGTTGTCTTCCATGCTCCCGAGAAGTTTTAACCCGTCAGCGCGCTCCGGCTTTTCCATATCAAAATCAGATTCGATAACGATAGCATTTCCTGTGGCATTTTTTAGCGAAATCTCGCCTAAAAGATTTACAATTTCCACACGGTTTTTCACTTTTGGTGTGTACTCAAATTTGTTTCCCTGGCAAAATGCTGTGAAAGGGAAGATGATTACAATGGTTAAAAATATTACTCTTTTCATTTTTCTTGTTTTTAATTTCTGAAATCCGGCCTTCGCTTTTTTAGAAATTTTGGCCCGTTTCAATGTTGTTTTTAATTTTCTGAATGATTCCGAAAGATTTTGCTTGCCGGCTTTCAACTTATCTTTCGGTTTATATGATGGTTTTAATCATATTCTTTGCATAATCTTTTACATTTTGGTCGGTATTTTCGTTGTTCGAAATCGATTCAATTTCATCTTTAGCTTCTTTTACTCCCGATTCTGTTAAAACTTGTATGAGCGAAATTTGAAGCAGTGGATTTTCTTGTACCGATAACGATTTTATCAGTTCTGTTTTTATGTTTTCATTTTTATCCATCATTTCAGACAAGGCGCTGATGGCAGCCAACCGTACATTTACATTCTTATCGCTGTTCATGGTATAAACCAAAGCATCGACCAGCGTTTCGCTGGCTTGCCCGGTAGATTTAATGTCGTAAACTGCTTTTATTTTTTGCGGGCCTGAATAGTCGCGTAATCCGGCTAATAAAACCTCCTGCTTTAATGAAGTGAGTTCTGCCTGCAATGTGTTGATTTCTTTTTCTTTTGAACCTGAAAAATACCCGGCAATAAAAGTTCCTGCAACAATGATAACCGAAGCCGCAACTTTTATCCACGAAGGAAATATTACTTTTAGGGTTTTGCTTTTCTCGTTTATTCCGGCAATTTCCAGAAACTCTTCTTTCATGCCTTTGGGCGGCTCAATTTCCGGAAACGAATCGGTAAATTTCAGAAACGATTGCAATTCGGAGTGAAGATTTTTGCATGAATTGCAACTCCCGAGATGACTGCTTACCAAAGCCGAGGTTTTTTCATCCAGCTTTCCATCAATGTATTCCGGCAGAAGTATTTTTATGTCTTCGCATTTCTTCATCACTCAATTATTATTTTGGTGTAAATCTCTTTTAGCTTTTGTATTGCCCTAAACGTTTTCACTTTCACCGCATTTTCTGTCGATAAAACCGTTTGCGCGATTTCCTTGTATGAAAATCCCTGAAAACGGCTTAACTCGATCAATTCCCGGGACTCCGGCGGTAGTTGTGCCATAGCTTCCAGCAAAAAATCGTACGATTCTTTTATGTCCATTTCCCGAACCGAATCGGTTTGATCTTTTATCTGAACTTCCTGTTCTTCTCCACCTCCAAAGAATTTCCGCGATTCGTTGTAGTAATCAATCAGAATATTTCTTGCAATGCGGAAAAGCCAGTAGGCAAAAACTTTGTCATCTTTCCAGGTGTGGCTGTGTTTCAGTATTTTCAGAAATACATTTTGTGTTAAGTCCCTGCTGATTTCAACATCGTTAGTCATACGCACAAAGTACCCGAAAACCTGTTTGTAATACCTGTCGTAAAGAACGCCGACCGCCTTTTTATCGCCGCGAACCAGTTGCTCCATCAATATTTCATCGTTCAGCCGTTCAGTCATTCAACTTCAAAATCGAAAGTTTTTAATCCATCAACTGTTATCAATACCTGAAAATAGGCGATTCGTTACAGCGGATATAATTTTTTTTGAAAATAATTTTTGATGATGGTAAATATGACCCGAATTTTGAGTTCGGATCCGTTACCGGATAATTTGTATTCTGATGATCGATAAACGCCGAGTTACCATGGAATAACCTGAAACACTAATTTTTAGCATCCTTTAATTTATTTCCGGTTCAATTTCAGCTATTATTTTTCAAATTGAATATCTTTGAAATCTGTTCCTAAATCAACTATTGAATATGTTTACAATGAAACGTGTACTATCTGTACTGACATTATTGTTGCTTTTTTCATTTGCAAAGGGTCAATCGGGTAGTAAATCCAAAGCAGATACAACCATTAGTACTTTCAACAAGGATTTTGTTTATTCCGCAAAAAAGTCGGTATCACCCATTTCAATTGACGGAGTTTTGGACGAGGAAGACTGGAAGTTGGCTCAAAAGGCTACCGATTTTTATCGGGTTTTGCCTATTGACACAGGCTTTGCATACCAGCAATCGGAGATTATGCTAACCTACGATGAAAAAGCATTTTATCTTGGATTTATTTTTCATGATACGATACGGGGAAAAAGGATTATGGAATCGTTTAAACGTGATTTTACCTTTGGTAACAACGATAATTTTTTGGTGTTTTTTGATACGTTTCTGGATCAAACCAACGGCTTTTCATTTGGTCTTTCTGCTTCGGGCGCAAAGTGGGATGGTGTTATGTCGGCCGGTTCGGCCAGCAACCTTAACTGGGACTGCAAATGGGAATCGAAGGTAAAACATTACCCGGATCGCTGGACTGCTGAAATGAGAATTCCGTTCAAGTCGGTTCGCTACCCAATTAATAGCAAACAGTGGTATGTAAACTTTAGCCGTCTCGATTTAAAATCGAATGAAAAATCGGCATGGGCGCCGGTTCCCCGGCAATTTCCAACAGCATCACTTGCCTATGCAGGTGTATTAAAGTTTAACGATCCGTTACCAAAGCCGAAAACCCAGGTTTCATTTATTCCATACATATTTGGAAGTTATAATAACGACTATGAAGCAGGCACGGGTGCCGAATATCGAAAAGATTTCGGGTTTGATGCAAAAGTTGGAATTTCTTCATCGATGAATCTGGATTTAACGTACAATCCTGATTTTGCACAGGTAGAAGTCGATCAACAAGTTACCAATATCGACAGATTTGAATTATTTTTCCCTGAAAAACGCCAATTCTTTTTAGAGAACAGTGATTTATTTGCTGCTTTCGGAACACAAGTTGCAACGCCATTCTTTTCGAGAAGAATTGGATTGGATGCTCCGGTTTTGGGAGGAGCAAGATTAAGCGGTAAAATTGGTAACGATTGGCGGATTGGTTTTATGAACATGACCACACAAAGGACGGACGATTTTTTAGCCCGAAATTTTATGGTCGCCTCTGTACAGAAAAAGGTTTTTGCCCGTTCCAATTTTGGGTTGATTTTCGTAGATAAGGAATATTTTGATCAGCCTGTCGACACCACAATGTTTAATCGCGTGGCAGGATTTGATTATAACCTGGCATCAAAAGACAATATCTGGGACGGTCAGTTTTTCTATCACAGGTCGTTTCAACCAAGTAATCCTGGCAAGCAATACGCGCAAGGTGCCAGCTTGACTTACAGTACAAAAAATGTCCAACTTGAAATGGTGCAGCGTTCGATCGGCGAAAACTATAATGCGGAAGTAGGATATGTACAACGCACGGGCTACAATTTTTTCAGCCCAGAAGCCACCTATTTATTCGTGCCCAATAAACGTATCGTTAGTCACGGAGTAAGTGTGGATTTCAGATACTATTTTAATCCCGATTTTCATAAAATCGAACACGAAAATTCCTACAGTTATCAGTTTGAATTTCAAAACAGAGCGAGTCTGATTCTGGGTTACCAAGATAATTTTGTTGAGCTTGAAGACGATTTTGACCCAACACATTTGAGTAATTATTATCTACCGGCAGGTTCAAAATATAATTTTGGTGGCGCTTTTGTCAACTATCAATCAACACGGAAAACATTATTTAATTGGAGTGCCGAAGTTGCAAAAGGTACTTTTTACAGCGGAGAAATTCAATATATACAAGGTGTTTTAGGATATCGTTTTCAGCCGTATGTGAACATGTCGCTGAATTTTAATTACACCGATATGGACTTAGGGCAGCCATTCGACCACACAAAATTGTGGCTGGTTGGGCCGAAATTTGATATAACGTTTACCGACAAACTCTTTTGGTCTACTTTTGTACAGTACAACGAACAGATGGATAACATGAATATAAATATGCGTTTGCAGTGGCGTTACCAGCCCGTTTCGGATATATTCGTGGTTTATACAGACAATTATATTCCGGGAGGGTGGAACTCGCGAAACCGCGCTTTGGTATTAAAAATGACCTACTGGCTTAATTAAGCTGAAAAATAGGTATTAATTACTATCGAAAGGTTAATTAAAGGTAAACCCGTTTCGATTGTTTTCTCATCATTGATAAAATCAGTTATCTTTGCATCTCGAAAAAAATCAATTTAAATTTAAATTAGTTCATAACTTAGTTTTATAACGTAAAAATTGCAAGAAAGATGAAAGTAACCGTAGTAGGAGCTGGAAACGTTGGTGCAACATGCGCGCAAATTGTTGCCGAAAAAAATATTGTACAGGAAGTAGTTCTTTTAGATATAAAAGAAGGAATTTCGGAAGGTAAAGCACTTGATTTGTGGCAAACTGCACCGATTAATTATTACGATTCGCGCTTGGTTGGTTCAACCAATGATTATTCAAAGACTGCCGGTTCAGAAGTAGTTGTAATTACATCGGGCGTACCGCGTAAACCAGGTATGAGCCGAGACGATTTAATTTCAATCAATGCAGGTATCGTTAAAAACGTAACCGAGAATGTGGTAAAATATTCTCCAAAAGCAAAAATCATTATCGTTTCAAATCCATTGGACGTAATGACCTATGCTGCTTATATAACAGCTAAAAAACCAAGAACAGAAGTAATGGGGATGGCAGGGATACTGGATACTGCCCGTTACCGTGCTTTCTTAGCAGAAGCATTGGATGTTTCTCCACGCGATATTCAGGCATTGTTGATGGGTGGACATGGAGATACAATGGTTCCGCTACCACGTTACACAACTGTTGCTGGTATTCCGGTTACCGAATTAATTGACGAAGAAAAATTAAATGCTATCGTTGAACGTACTAAAAAAGGTGGTGGCGAGCTGGTAAATCTTATGGGAACTTCAGCATGGTATGCTCCGGGTTCGGCAGCAGCTCAAATGGTAGAAGCCATTGTAATGAACCAGAAACGTGTTTTCCCATGTTGCGTTAAACTGGATGGCGAATACGGGTTAAACGACATGTTTGTTGGTGTTCCTGTAAAATTGGGTAAAAACGGTGTTGAAGAAATTATTGAAGTTGCCCTGAACGACGATGAAAAACAATTACTGAGTGATTCAGCCAACGCAGTTAAAAGCGTAATGGATGTTTTGGACGGAATGAACATATTGTAAGCAATAAATAAATTTATAATGACACAAGCGGTTGGTTCTTATTGAATCAGCCGTTTTTTATTTTTGTTTTATGAAAGTTAAAATACCAATACAAATTGTGGAAATCGATGAGGACAATTTTCATTTGATGATTATTTCTGAATTTGAGGATGGGATGAAAAGCAACTGGATAATTGATACAGGCGCATCAAAAACGGTTTTCGATTCTGCAAAATCTGAATATTTTACAAAAAAGGAAGGACAAGAGGATATTCTTTCTGCCGGAATTACAGAACACCCTTTAAAATCAGGGCTTGCTGTGTTGAATCCGGTATTTTTCAGGAAGTACAAAATAGAAAAAATGAAAGTAGCACTGCTTGACATGGCGCATATAAACGAACTGTATCAGAAAAAAGTTCAACTTGAAATTTCCGGGCTTTTGGGAAGCGATTTCCTTTTGAAATATAAAGCAGAGATTAGCTACAAAAAGGAGTTGTTAATACTAAAAATATAATTTGGGCGATGAAAACTAAACTTATTCAGTGTAAAGATGAAGAAAATTCTTTTTAAAAAAATTAATGTCCCAATCCTTATCTTCCAATAACTCCTTACCTAAATTCCAAACGTAAGTAAAAGCCGAAATATCTTTTCCGGCAACAATAACAGTTACTTTTTGCTTCGTGTATTCATTGCCTTCAAAATAATCAATTGCCTGAAGTGAAATATCATCTACATTTTTAAGAAGAAGGCCGGATACTTTTGCCTCCCGATTCGGAATTATGGCCGGGTAATCACAGTTTCTTACACAATAACTTTTGAATCCGGTAAGAACAGCCTCGTCAGTTTCAAAGAATTTTCCTGTCAGTTTTAGTACAACAGAAGGAAGCTGAAGTGTGCCGTAAACAAATAAATTCTGCATTTCGCGTTGAGTTACATTAAGTTTCAAATTTACCCATTTCATTTTTGCAAACCTGAAATGTTTAGGTATATTTGCTCCGCTTAAAAATAAGGCGGTGAAAATCAAAAAGAAAATAACAAAAAAGATGTGGCTTAAACTGTTACTTTTTGTAGCGGTTATTGGTACGGCAGCTTTGTTCGATTATTTTTTTGATGATGATTTAGCTGCTCTTGATGAAATTGAAGCAAATGCCGGTTCGCAGCCAGGAGATCAAAATACGGTTTACCTGATTAGTCAAACAAATTCAATCGCTGTAAAATCAAATGTTCAGGCAGCCTCAGACAAAAAGCTTCAGGTAAAGTCGCATGATAAGCTCATTCAAAAATTTCATCAATTAAGAAATTACCAGGTTTTAAAGGCTGAGGTTCAAACACAAACAACTCCGCTGATTAATACTTACCATTACCTGGCATTTAAAAACTACTATTTTTCTGATCCCGACGACGACCTTTTAAAGGCGTAATTTCCGTATCTCTACTTAACGGAAATCGGGACGAATTTTGTTTCCGAAGAATCTAAATTCGGTTGGATTAGTTATCAAGTCAAAAAAAGTAAATATTTAATAATCAAACTTTAAAAATCAATTCAAATGCAAAACAGAGGAGCAGTTTTAGCTTTTGCTATTCTTTTGGCAGCTGTGTGCTTTTACCAGTTAACCTTTACCTGGAAAGCGAGGCAGGTTGAAAATGCCGCTATAGAATATGCGCAAGGAAATTCAGATATGGAATACCGATACCTGGATTCAATGTCAGGTGAAGTTGTTTACAACTTCTTAGGCCTGAAAAAATTTACCTATAAGGATGTGAAGGAATTGGAAATGAATCTTGGCCTTGACCTTAAAGGTGGTATGAACGTTACACTTGAGGTTGAAGTTAGCGATTTAATCAGGGCTTTGTCAAACTATAGTAACGACTCCACTTTTAATGCTGCGCTGGCAAAGGCAAAGGTATTGCAAAGAAACAGCCAGAAAGACTTTGTAGCTTTATTTGGTCAGGCATTCGAAGAAATCGATCCGAATGCAAAACTGGCATCCATTTTTAATACACTGGAATTACGCGACCGCATTAATTTTAATTCAACAAACGAAGATGTACTGAAGATTATTGAAGAAGAAACATCGGCAGCGATTGACAACTCATTTAATATTTTACGTACTCGTATTGACCGTTTTGGTGTTGCTCAACCCAACATTCAGCAACTGCAAACCAAAGGCCGTATTTTGGTTGAATTGCCCGGTGTGAAAGATCAAAACAGGGTTCGTAATCTTTTACAAGGTACTGCAAACCTCGAATTCTGGGAAACCTACGAAAATCAGGAAGTATATCAGTATTTACTTGCTGCCAACCAGAAAATTAAAGAAATGCAGGATCTGACGAGAAATGATGAAACTAATGCTGAAAACAATGCGGCCGAACCCAAAGAAGCTGTTGCCGATACTACCTCTGATAATTCATTGCTCGCAGAACTGGAGGGAACATCAGCTGATTCTACCGCAGCATTGGATAACATGGCTGATATCAGGAGAGAATATCCATTGTTTGCACTGTTAAGTCCAAGTACCGACCAGTCGGGGCAATTATTTCCCGGCCCGGTTGTTGGAATGGCGCACTCAAAAGATACAGCCCAAATTGATACTTATCTGAAACAACAACAGGTTAAAAGTCTTTTCCCAAGAGATTTAATGTTCCGCTGGACCGCAAAATCAGTTGACGAAGCTGGAAACTATTATCGTTTGGTTGCTTTAAAAGTAACAACCCGCGATGGTCGTCCGCCACTTGACGGAGATGTAATTACCGATGCCCGTCAGGATTTCGACCAGTTTGGCTCAAACCCTGAAGTTGCCATGAGTATGAACAGTGAAGGTGCAAAAACCTGGCAACGTATGACAAAGGAAAATATAGGAAAATCAATTGCCATTGTTTTGGATGGAGCCGTACGTTCTTTTCCTACTGTTCAGGGCGAGATTGCAGGTGGACGTTCCAGTATCACAGGTTTGGAAAGTATTGAAGAGGCAAAAGACCTTGCCAACATTCTAAAATCGGGTAAAATGCCCGCACCTGCTCATATTGTTCAGGAAGAAATTGTTGGACCTTCGTTAGGGAAAGAGGCTATTGACAGCGGTTTCCTTTCGTTTGCACTGGCATTTGCACTCGTACTTATTTATATGGTGTTTTTCTATAGCAAGAAAGCCGGGTTGGCAGCTAATATTGCCTTGATAACCAACGTGTTTTTCTTGATCGGTGTATTGGCTTCGTTAGGTGCAGTGCTTACATTACCGGGTATCGCTGGTATTGTACTTACCATGGGTATGGCTGTTGATGCAAACGTGCTTATTTATGAAAGGGTTCAGGATGAATTAATTGCAGGCAAAGGAATAAAACTTGCCATTGCCGATGGTTATAAAAATGCATATTCTGCCATTATCGACGGTCAGGTAACCACACTTTTAACCGGTATTGTACTTTATGTATTTGGTTCAGGACCTATCAAAGGATTTGCAACCACGTTGATTATCGGTATTTTAACATCGCTGTTTACAGCTATCTTTATAACCCGGTTGATTTTTGAATGGCAGTTAAAACGTAATATTAAAATTACATTTGTTTCAAAAACTACTGAAAACTGGATTCGTAATGCTCAAATTAAGTTTCTTGAAAAAAGAAAATTATTTTACATTATCTCCGGTTCACTTATCCTTATTTCAATTGTTTCGCTTACAACCCGTGGTTTAAATTATGGTATCGACTTTAAGGGAGGTCGTACTTACGTTGTGCGTTTCGATAAAGATGTGAGAGTTGATGAAGTAGCTAAGGCTTTAACTCCTGTATTTGGTGAGGCTCCTGAGGTTAAAACTTATGGAACGGATATGAAAATCACTACCGAATACAAGATTGAAGACAATAATGAAAATGTTGACAATGAAGTAGAAGGTCTTTTGTTAAAAGGACTTCAAGAGGCAGGATATATTGACAAAAGTGTTACGCTTGAACAGTTTACACTGAATTATCAGCAAAGTTCGCAAAAGGTAGGACCTACTATTTCGGATGATATTCGTAAGGATTCAGTTATTGCAATCGGGTTCTCGCTGGTTTTGATCTTTTTCTATATTTTAATTCGTTTTCGCAACTGGCAATATGGTTTGGGAGCGATTGTAGCTCTTGCTCATGACTCGCTTATTATTTTGGGGATGTTCTCATTGTTGTACGGAGTTTTGCCCTTCTCTTTGGAAATCGACCAGGCATTTATTGCGGCAATCCTCACTATCGTAGGATATTCCATTAACGATACTGTGATTGTTTTTGACCGTATCAGGGAATACCTGGGATTGTATCCAAAACGTGAAATGGGTAGTAATTTTGATTCTGCAATTAACAGTACATTGCGTCGTACCTTCAGTACTGCTCTTTCTACTTTCGTGGTATTGCTGGCCATCTTTATCTTTGGTGGTGCAACAATCAGAGGGTTTACATTTGCATTAATGATAGGTATTGTTGTAGGGACTTATTCATCTGTATTTATTGCGTCCCCAATTGCTTTCGATACTCAAAAGCAAGTTTCGAAAGTAGTTGAAAAACGTAAAAAATAGTTTGTAAATAAATAGAATAAAAGAAGTAGCCTTGCTTTTGCAGGGCTACTTTTTTATATCAAACTCTATTCGGCGAGCATTTCAAATTTGTATATTTGTGCGATAAAAAGATTCAAATGGAGAATTATATATTATTCATAAGCGGGGGTGAAATTGTAATGGTCATGCTTTTGGCACTATTGTTTTTTGGGTCGAAAGCCATACCCGACATTGCAAAAACGCTTGGAAAAGGAATGCGCGAATTTAAAAAGGCAACCAATGAAATAAAGCGTGAGTTCGATAATCAGACATCTGATATCAAAAGAGACTTTGACGATGTCTCTTCTTCAATCAATAAAGAAACAAAGGAAATCAGCAAGGGAATCAAAGATCAATTTGAGGATTAAAGCAAACTGACTTTATATTTTTTTATGATTGTATTATATACATTTGCCTTTTTAGTTTGCTTTGTATTACTTGCCCGTATTGTCGATCTTTACTTTATTTCGTCACTTGACAAAATTTCAAAAGATTTAAAACTTTCGAGCGATGCTGCCGGTGCAACGTTAATGGCAGTGGGGTCTAGTGCACCTGAACTTTTTGTAGCGTTGTTTGCAGTGCTTAAACCAGGCGACCATCAGCTAATTGGAATTGGAAGTATTGTAGGAAGTGCAATTTTCAATTTACTTGTAATAATAGGTGCAGTGGCCCTGGTGAGGAATGCAAAGCTTACCTGGCAGCCTGCAGTTCGTGATATACTTTTTTATACACTTGCAGTAGTTCTACTCGTTTGGTTTATCTGGGACGGAACATTTACATTTTGGGAAGCACTGGTATTTTTAGCCGTTTATATTGTTTATGTATATGCAGTGGTTAAGTGGAGGAAAATACTTCCCTATTCGGATGAAGACTTTAACGAGCATGTGCACGATGGTCTTAACAAAAACAAAGGATTTATTGGATTAATTGACAGGTTTATCAGCGTTTTCTTACCTTCAAGGGAAAGATACTATCTCACTTTTTTTGTGTCAATTTTGTTGATAGCGGCATTAAGTTATGTTTTGGTTGAAGTGGCAGTTGTTACCGCAGAGATATTGAATATTCCTGAAGCTATTATAGCACTGACAGTTTTAGCTGCAGGAACATCGATTCCGGATCTTTTTTCATCCATTATTGTTGCCAAACAGGGAAGAGGCGACATGGCAGTGAGTAATGCCATCGGTTCAAATATCTTCGACATTCTCGTTGGGTTGGGCTTACCTTTTGTTATTGCAATCGCAGTTTATGGTATCCCCATTTCTTCGGGAGGCGATTTAAAAATGTCATCAATAATTCTTTTTCTTTCTTTAATTATACTTGTAATTTTGTTGTTGGTGAGCCGGTGGAAAATTGGTAAACCGGCAGGTTTTATTTTACTTGGATTATATTTATTCTACATCGGGCGCGAAATTTATTTTATGTAACGTTCTTGGTAAAAGATTAAAACATTGATAAAAGCCGAAAATATACAGAAATCATTTGGAAGCCTGCAGGTATTGAAAGGGATAAGCCTGGAAATACCAAAAGGTGAAATTCATTCCATTGTTGGTGCCAGTGGTGCCGGAAAAACAACATTGCTACAAATTCTGGGCACACTAAGCAAACCTGACTCAGGTGATATTTTTTTTAACGACAAAAAAATTTCATCATTCTCAGAGAAAGAATTAGCGGCTTTCCGGAATAAGGAAATTGGTTTTGTTTTCCAGTTTCATCATTTGTTGCCTGAGTTTACGGCGCTTGAAAATGTTTGCATTCCTGCTTTTATAGCCAAAACGTCTAAACCAAATGCCGAAAAAAGAGCTTTAGAATTGCTCGATTATCTTGGGCTTTCAGAACGAATAAATCATAAACCTTCGGAACTTTCGGGTGGTGAAAAACAGCGCGTAGCAGTTGCGCGGGCACTGGTGAATAATCCTTCAGTAGTACTTGCCGACGAGCCTTCGGGTAACCTGGATTCGGCCAACCGCGATGAATTGCATGAACTCCTGTTTCAGCTTCGCGATGATTTCGGGCAAACATTTGTGATTGTAACTCACGACGATCAGTTTGCTCTTCGTTCCAATAAAATAATTCATATTAAAGACGGCAGAATAGAAAAGTCTTGAAGTGCAAGAAATGGATGGCGGGAAAATGAACAACTTTACTGAAGTAAAGGAATTTCTGGATGAAAAAGTGGAGAAGTTCAATCGGTATGAATTTGTAGAAACGGATCCAATTCAGGTACCCCGAAATTTTTCTCAAAAAGAAAATATAGAAATTTCCGGCTTTTTAACCGCCTCAATTGCCTGGGGGAATCGCCGATCGATTATTCAAAATGCTTTGAAATTGATGCAATTGCTCGATAATCAACCCCATGATTTTATTTTAAATGCTTCAGGAAATGAAAAGCGACAACTTGAAAAATTTGTTCATCGTACTTTTAACGGTAGTGATTGCATTTATTTTATTGAGTCTTTAAAAAACATTTATGGTCATCATGGCGGATTGGAGTCAGTTTTTCTGAAAGGCTATGAAGAGGAAAATTCGGTAAAATCGGCTTTAATTTATTTTCACAAAGTTTTTTTTGAATTGCAGGGTGAACGTACGCGAAAACATATCTCGGATGTAAAAAAAGGCGCTTCGGCAAAGCGATTAAACATGTTTTTGCGCTGGATGGTCCGAAGGAATGACCGGAATATTGATTTCGGAATTTGGGGTGGTATTCCTACATCAAAGTTAATGCTTCCGTTAGATGTTCATACCGGAAATGTTGCCCGAAAACTTGGTTTGCTCCAACGAAAATCAAACGACTGGAAGTCAGTGGAAGAAATTACCGGAGTTTTGCGTAGTTTTGATTCAGAAGACCCGATAAAATATGATTTCGCGTTATTTGGTTTAGGAGCCTTCGAAAAATTCTGATTATGGGCGGGAACAGCTATTTTCAGTTCAAACAGTTTAAAATTATTCAGGAAAAGTCGGCAATGAAAGTTGGGACTGACGGTGTATTGCTCGGTGCCTGGGTGAACTTGAACAATGTAACAACTGTTTTGGATGTGGGGGCAGGAACCGGACTGATTTCGTTAATGTTGGCGCAGCGTTGTAATGCTAAAATAACCGGTCTGGAAATTGAAGAAAATGCAGCAGTTGAAGCAGAATACAATGTTCGGCACTCTGCATGGAGCAACAGAATTTCAATTCGAAATATTTCATTTCAGGAATACTCAGGAACAACAACTGATACTTTTGATTTGGTAATTTCCAACCCGCCCTTTTTTACCGATGCGGTAAAAAGCAGCGATAAAAGTAAATCTATTGCCCGGCACAACGATCAACTTCCGTTTTATAAACTCGTTCAGGGAGCGGAAAAGATCTTAAATCCAAACGGAAAGCTGGCCGTTGTTCTGCCTTTTTCGGAAGCAAATGAATTTATTAAGACGGCCTGTTATTACCATCTGCACCTGTGGCGGATTATGGAGATAATTCCGTTACAAAACAGGGAGCCCAATCGCGCACTTATTGAATTCGGGCGGAGCGAAGTTGTTCCCATCAAAGAGAATCTCTTGATTCGGAGTGGGCATGGAAATGACTATTCGGAAGAGTACAAAAGTTTAACCCGCGACTTTTATCTTAACTTTTAAGAAATAAACAAGAATGGATTAAAAATCCTGTCCATGCGATTGGAAAACATTTGAATAGCAGAATGGTCAATCATTGAAATACTTTCTTCAACATGGGCAATTTTCTTTACCATAAATTTTTCAAAAAAATTCATTTTACCGAAGTTAAATTCACCGCCAAAATAAGTACTAGCTTTTGCTGCGTCGTGCAATTCCGCAGGAAATGCATTTACTAACTGTTTTTGTGCATTTTCGCCACTTTCCATACAGCAAATGAATAGTCCCAATTCTTTTTGTTTCAGTATTTCAATATTTCTGTCGCAGAATAATTTTACTGTTTTCTGTATTTTCCCGGCATGGATGGAGCCTCCTATAATTATTCGGTCGAATATATCTAAATCCGGAACCTGATCTTTTTTCAGATTGCAAAGAGTAGTGTTGTTACCTAAAAAATTTTTTAATTCGTTTGCAGTTTTTTCTGTGCAGCCGTGTGTGGTGCAAAAGGCAATTAGTGTTTTCATTTTAGCTTTTTGTTTTCGGTTGAATAAATGGTTTAAAATCAAGATTAACAAATTTGAAATTCGCTATTTCTCCTTAAAATTCAGGAATTGATTTGAACAATTGTATTAATAATCGGTTAACTTTCAGAAAACGTCGGCGAAAAAAGATACAAAAAAGTCTTTATTTATTTTAAACCGTTTATTTTTGCAGAAAATTAATAAATCACACCATGACAGTTCGTATGAAAGAAGATATACAAATTGACGCACAGTACTATAAAGTTTTAAATATTCGACAGCTTACCGATAATACATTTGTTGTTTCCTTACCCAAAAGCAGGTTTAAATTTATTGCAGGTCAGCATGTTTCGGTTTCTATTATGGGCGACTATCAGAGTCGTGAATATTCGATTTACAGTGCCGAGGAAAGTGATAATCTTGAAATTCTGGTAAAGGAGGTTGAAGGAGGCTACTTTTCTCCAAAATTAAAGCATTTAAAAGTTGGTGAGTTTGTTGAGGTACACGGGCCTTTCGGAAAATTCGGGCTAGATGAAAAAAAGAAAGATACGCATAAGCATGTGTTTATTGCCAGTGGTACCGGAATTGCACCTTTTCACAGCATGGTGAAGAGTTTACCAGGTTTGAATTATGAGTTAATTCACGGAATTAGATATTTGAATGAAGCCTATGAAGTTGACGAATACGATCGCGACAAAATAACACTTTGTACTTCACGTGATAAAGCTGGTAATTTCAACGGAAGATTAACCGAATACCTGAAGCAAAGGGACTTTGATAAAAATACCTGTTTTTATCTTTGCGGTAATAGTGACATGATTTTTGATTCGATGGAAATCCTGAAAACCAAAGGTTTTGATCGCGACAGTATTACTGTAGAAGTTTATTTCTAATTTATTCCCCGGTAAAATATTCACGGGCTTTCAGGGAAATAAGATTTGTAGTTTGCACACGTCCGATCATTAGCGAGGAGTTTTCAACGAATTTATTTCCCTGGAATTCATATTTTTTATTCAACGTTATTATAGCAGGTTTCAGGTTCTCATAAGTAACCGAAAAATCATAGGTAACATTTTTTAGAAAATCAGCATCATTATTTTTCAAAGCAATTGATCTGCCCTGGCGGCTGTTTTTTGAAGATACAATGTTTCCTTCAATTTTAATAACCGAGTAATCGTCTTTTGCAATGGTAATTTTCCCGTCAAACTTTTTGCTGTAAAAATCGCCGGACCCGGCCAGCGTCGGTTTAACTTGGCTAAACGAAATTATCCAGCAGGCTTTTCCATTAATTTGTGGTTCACTTTCAAGTTTTAAATTGAATCCGTTTAAAATTTCAGGATTCAAAACCGAACTTGCAGAACGCACCCAATCCAGCGCCAGTAAATCATCCATATTTGTAGTGCCGCTGGAAAATCTGTAATCATTCTCCCATTGGTCTTTTTTAAGCGAATATTTTATATTCTTAAAGGCGTCTGATATGGAAGGAGAAGCATAACCTGTTTCGTCGTAAATCAAAACCGTAGCTTTTTCAACCTGTGAAATGGTGTCGTTTATCGTTTTATTATTTGTATAATTCGCTTCCATGTTAATTGGGCCGCTGATAAAATTATATGGTGTGTTTTCACTCGCCATGGTCAGAATCCGTGTCAAAACTTTAGAGCGAGCAGCAATATCTATATCGTCAATATCATAGCTTTGCGGATCAATTTTTACTAAATTAAATTCTTTTTCAAAAAGCAATTTTACCGGGAACTTTTTATTTACAAAACCAACTGCAGAAAAGAAAATATCGCTGCTTTTCATTTCATCCGGAATTTTAAGTTCAAAATTTCCTTCACCGTCACTTGCTGTGCCGTAATAAGTGCCCTCAATTCCAATGTTGGTATACGAAACCGGCTCACTGGTGGCACTGTTTATTACTTTTCCTTTTATCGTTTCTACAATTGTAGCTGATGGTTGTGCAGTGGAATAAAATACACTAATGATTAAAAATATTGTAGCAAGAAGTAACTTCATAGTTTTCAAATTTTGATTAAAAATAAGAATTTAATACCATTTCATACTTAAATAACGTTATTCTAAGGAATTATTATTTTCTATATTTGTTAAAATCTTAAAAAGGAGAATACATGTTTCGAATATTTTCAATCGTATTTATTTTTTCTGTTTTTATTGGTTTATCGTCATGTGTTTCCAAAAAGAAATATTTGGAAATGGAGGCAGGGCGGTTAAAAGCTGAAAAACTTTCGCAACAACTTGATGAAGAAAATAAAGCAAAAGCTGCCCGTATTGAAGCTTTAATTGCTGATTTTGAAAAAATGAAAAACGAATTGCTGGAGAGCAATGCAATTAAAGATCATTATATCGATTCACTTAACGGTGAGATTTTTACGCTTACCGAGAATTTGAACACCCAAAAAGAATCGTTGCAGGAAAAAAATTTCACACTCGACTTTGAACAACAGCGCCTAAACAATGCACTAAAAGAAAAGGAAAAATCAATTGGTGCCTTGCAGTCGGAGGTTGGTCGCCTGGAAAGCCAGGTTTCGGAACTGAGTGCAGAAGTGAATCAAAAGAATTTTGATCTGGGAAAAGCCAAAGATCAGGCAGCCATAATGGAGGGTAAAATACAGGTTGCTGATAAAAAGGCAGTTGATTTGCAGGCCCAACTGGATAAAGTGAAAGAAGAAACAAAAAAATTGCAGGCTCAAATGGCTGAGAAGGATGAAACCATCACACGTTTGGAGAACAATGTGAAGCTATTGAAAAAACAACTGGGGCAATAAAGATTAATATTTCAGAAATAAATTTCCACTATTTTAAATTTTAAAGAGAACGATGAAAGGATTATATGTTTTGGCAATGCTTATCTTGCTGTCAACGACTTCAGGATTTGCAAAAAAAGGTAAATCGATTTTTAATGGTAAAAACCTTGATGGCTGGGTTATTCACGGAACCGAAAAATGGTATGTTGAAGATGGCTTGCTGGTTTGCGAAAGTGGCCCAGACAAAGCTTATGGCTATTTTTCTACCGAGAAATTTTATAATGATTTTGAGTTAGAGATCGAATTCTTGCAGGAAGCCAACGGAAATAGCGGAGTATTTTTTCGTTCTACTTTCGAGGGAACAAAAGTTAGTGGCTGGCAGGTGGAAGTTGCACCTCCAAATCATGATACCGGTGGAATTTACGAATCTTACGGACGAGGCTGGCTGGTTCAAATTCCGGACGAAAAGGAGAATATCCTGAAAATGGGAGAGTGGAATAAAATGAAAATCCGTGTTGTTGGCGGACATGTTACTACCTGGTTAAACGGCGTTCAAATGGTAGATATTGAAGATGCAAAGATAGCTGAAGGAAAAGGTGCAATTGCTTTGCAGATTCACGATGGCGGAGGGATAAAAGTTAAATGGCGCAACATTAAATTGAAAGAGTTGTAAAATTTAATTCTAGTATTGCCGTAGAGAGGAGTTTCAACTAGCAGGTTTCTTACTTATTTCCGTTGGAGTTTGCAGGGGACTTCTCCATGGCTTTCTCAATTTTGTAATAATTATAGTATTCAACAATTGAAGCACGTACCTGGTATTCTGATGAAGTATAAGGGAGAACATCTTGTGCATTGAACCATAGCATAAAAGAGTCGGCTTCCATCTCGTTTGTTCCGGTGAGTTTCATTACCATTTCTTTATTGTAGTTTTGAGCATGTAACTCCCAGTTCTTTTGGATGGCCATCTCCTTTCTGACTTCACGTTTTTGTTTCTCCTTTTTGCCCAAATAATATTGCATGTAAGAAGCCGGATTGAAAAAGGCGGCCAGGATTGGTGGCCTTTCATTGTAGGCATCTCCACGAAGTTCAGGCGCTAAATCAATTGGTTTTCCTGTGTTTAAACCTAAGTCCACATTTGGTTTATC
This sequence comes from Draconibacterium sp., assembly GCA_041393215.1. Taxonomy (GTDB): domain Bacteria; phylum Bacteroidota; class Bacteroidia; order Bacteroidales; family Prolixibacteraceae; genus Draconibacterium. Next base: position 44,590 of record JAWKKP010000029.1, on the reverse strand, counting down.
TCCTGTTACTTTTACTTCGCCCAACGCGTAATTGGAAGGCAGCAGGTAAAAGGTTAATATTGTTTGCCCGTTGTAATTGTATGGAACTTTCAAAACACTTTTTTCATAACCAACAGAAGAAACTACAAGACTATCGATGTTTAACATTTCCAACGTAAAATATCCATCTGTATTTGTAATCGTTCCGCTGTGTGTCCGGTTATTGATAATATTTGCATACGGAACCGCAGAACTGTCACCGGCATTAATTATTTTGGCTTGCAACCGTATCAACATTGGATCTATCAAGGGGAGATCATCGTCCTGAGCAACAGCATGCAGGGTTAGCATCAGAAGAAATGTAAATATGAGATATTTCAAAAAAGACATCTTGGTTCAAAATTCTGCACAAAAATATCGGAATACTGATTCAAAGCATGAAAGATAACATATTTTAACGGGAGATTTAACAAGATTTAAGTGGATTCAAACGCAATGATTTGTCATTTCGAAGGAAGAATGACTGAGAAATCTGTGAACCGTACAATTCTGTGTCACAGATTTCTCACTCTATTCAAAATAACATTTATTTCAACCCTGCAATCCGCTCTTCCAATACTTTAATTTTTGCTTCGGCATCGGCTTGTTTGGCACGCTCAAGAGTAACAACAGCTTCTGGTGCGTTTGCTACAAACCGTTCATTGCTCAGTTTCTTCATTACTGAATTCAAAAATCCTTGTGTATATTTCAGTTCTTCCTCCAGTTTTTTTAGTTCTTCAGCAACATCCAAAAAGCCATCCATTGGAATGTAAAAGTTGGTTGATTTAACAAGAAAAGAAGCAGCTCCTTTTACTTCTTCTGTAACCAATTCCAACGATGAAAGGTTGGCCATTTTAACTACTACACTGTTAAATTGTGCTTCGAAACCTTTATCGCCTTGCTGAATTCTTAATTCCAGTGAATCTTTGTTCGGGATATTTTTATCGGTTCGAATTTTACGGATTCCGGAAATGGCTTCCTTTGCATTTTCAAAAGCAGCCAATAAATCAGAATCAAAATTGCCGGCACTTGGAAGCTGGTTGATCATGATACTTTCTCCTTCATTTCTATCGGAAAGCAACTGCCAGATTTCTTCGGTAATAAACGGCATAAACGGATGCATTAAACGCAGCATTTGATCGAATAATTCAATTACCTCATTGTACGTTTTTGCATCAATGGGTTGCTGGTAAGCCGGTTTTACGATTTCCAGCAGCCAGCCCGAAAATTCATCGCGTACCGTTGTGTAAACCGTCATCAGCGCTTCCGAAATTCTGAATTGATCAAACTGAGCATTTAAGGTTGAAACTACTTCACCCAGTTTGTTCCTGAACCATTCAACAGCCAGTTTCGAGTGTTCGGGTTGTTCAATTTTAGTGTCAACTTCCCAGTTTTTTACCAAACGGAAAGCATTCCATATTTTGGTGGCAAAACCTGCTCCCTGTTGAGGCAGGCTTTCATCAAACAGCAAATCACCTCCGGCAGGAGAACAAAGCAACATCCCAACACGAACACCGTCTGCACCGTATTTTGCAATCAAATCCAGCGGATCAGGCGAGTTTCCCAGCGATTTCGACATTTTCCGTCGTTGTGCATCGCGCACCATTCCGGTGAAATACACATTTTTATAAGGAAATTCGTCGCGGTATTCATATCCGGCAATAATCATCCGGGCTACCCAGAAGAAAATGATATCGGGTGCTGTTACCAAATCGGAAGTTGGATAATAATATTTTATTTCATTATTATCAGGATAACGAATTCCGTCGAAAACTGAAATTGGCCATAACCAGCTTGAAAACCAGGTGTCGAGTGCATCTTCATCCTGCTTCAAATCGGTACCAGTTAAATTTGTGTTTCCCGACTTTTCTTTGGCAAGTTTCAATGCCTGTTCAGCGGTTTCTGCGCAAACATAGGTTCCGTCGGGCAAATAATACACCGGAATTTGGTGTCCCCACCATAACTGGCGGCTAATACACCAGTCTTTGATGTTACTCATCCAGTGGTTATATATATTTTTAAATTTTGCCGGGTGGAATTTAATGTTGTCGTTCATTACATTTTCCAGCGCCGGTTTTACCAGGTCGTCCATTTTCAGGAACCACTGTGCCGAAAGTTTTGGCTCGATTATAACATCGGTTCTTTCAGAGAATCCAACCTTATTGGTGTAGTCCTCAATTTTTGCAATATTTCCTGCTTTTTCCAGTTCAGGAATAATTTTTTCGCGCACATCAAAACGATCCTGCCCGATAAATAATTCTGCTTTTTCACTTAGTGTTCCATCGTCATTAAAAATATCAATGGATGGAAGATTGTGTTTCATCCCGATTTCGTAGTCGTTAATATCGTGGGCAGGTGTAATTTTTAAACAACCGGTACCAAATTCCATATCCACATATTCATCTTGAATAATTGGGATGGAACGGTTTAACAGCGGAACCAAAACGCGTTTTCCTGTTAAGTGTTTGAACCGTTCGTCAGCCGGATTAACGCAAACTGCAGTATCACCCAGAATCGTTTCCGGACGCGTAGTTGCAATGGTTACAAAACCGTCTTCACCATCAATTTTATAGTTGAGATAATAAAGTTTTCCCTGCATTTCTTTGTAAACAACTTCTTCGTCGGAAAGTGCTGTTTTTGCAGCAGGGTCCCAGTTTACCATACGAACACCGCGGTAAATCAATCCCTTGTTAAAAAGGTCGACAAAAACTTTGATAACCGATTCACTTCGGGCTTCGTCCATGGTAAATGCAGTGCGGTCCCAGTCGCAGGAAGCCCCGAGTTTTTTCAGTTGTTCGAGGATAATTCCACCATGTTTGTCAGTCCACTCCCATGCGTGTTTCAGAAATTCTTCACGCGAGAGGTCATATTTGTCAATTCCTTCAGCACGGAGTTTATTTACAACTTTTGCTTCAGTTGCAATTGATGCATGGTCGGTTCCTGGCACCCAGCAGGCGTTTTTACCGGTCATTCGGGCACGTCGCACTAAAATATCCTGAATGGTATTGTTGAGCATGTGTCCCATGTGCAAAACACCGGTTACATTTGGCGGCGGAATTACGATTGTGTAAGGTTCTCTTTCATCAGGTTCAGAATGAAAATATTTGTTTTCCATCCAGTATTTGTACCATTTGTCTTCTACCTCTGCCGGGGTGTATTTACTCGGAATTTCCATATAAATCTTATTCAACTGATTATCTTAAAAAAATGAGCCACAAAAGTACAATGAAAAGTTGAAAAGTTGAAAAGAGATTTTCTCAATTTCAAGTTTTAGAGCAAATGTAAACTATATGGTGTTCACGGTTAATCCAAATCTATTTACAGAAACGAAAAATCCGCCGGGAAATATTATGAAGATTCAACTTTCAATAATAACTTATAAATAACTATCTTTTAGACCTGATAATAACAGTATTCAAATAACCAACTATTTATGAAATTAAACCACTCAATGATGCATAAAATTCCTTTTTACTTTCTGATTGTCCTGATTTTAGGTTGTAGTACGAATTCGAATAGAAGTAAATCAGAATACCAGGAACTTACGGAATATGTAAATCCATTTATAGGAACACATAAAGAGGGACATACTTTCCCGGGTGCCTGTTTGCCGTTTGGGATGGTGCAGTTGAGTCCCGATAACGGCTACAAAGGTGTTCGGGCCTACAATTACGACAGGGAGTCGATTTTGGGATTTAGCCACACTCATTTAAGTGGGACAGGACCTTATACCTTAACCAATTACAATAACATTCTGATAATGCCCACTGTTGGTGAACTCAAAGTATTTCCGGGGGTAACAAGAGATCCGGATATATTAGCGAAAAGAAACCTTGAAGACAGGTTGGATGATCTTTCGGATGCAGAGCGACAAAAATATGAACGGTTGCCGGGTGAAGAAAGAAAAAAGCACTATGCAAAACTTTTTCAGGAAGAAAAACAAAAGGTGCTCGGTGAGTTGGTCAACGCCGGTTATGATACAAACATGATAATAAAAGGATACGAATCGAAATACAGTCATGATGAGGAAGAAGCCAGCCCGGGTTATTATGCAGTTAATTTGCAGGATTACAATATTAAGGCAGAGTTGACAGCAACGATGCGTGCCGGTTTCCACCGGTATACTTTCCCTGAAACGCAGGATGGACATATTATAATTGATGTAACTCATTCTTTAACTCCGGGGCGCGAAGCACATGTGAAAATTTTGAATGACCATCAAATTGAAGGCTCTGTTACCGGCGATATGGAAGGTAATTTTACCCGACCACTTACCTGCTATTTCTTTGCTGAATTCAATAAACCATTTTCTTCTTCGGGTACCTGGAGTGGTGAAAAAATCAAGGAAGGGTTGAATGAAATGTCAGGAAATGAAGGAATTGGGGCATTTGTGAATTTTTCTGCTGAAAAAGGAGAACAGGTTTTAATTAAAGTAGGTATCTCATTCGTAAGTATTGAAGGAGCAAAGCAAAACCTGGAAACAGAAATTCCTCATTGGAATTTTGACAAAACCAGAGAACAAGCGAAAAATACCTGGAATGAAAAACTAAATAAAATTCAGGTGGAGGGAGGAACGGAAGATCAGAAAATAAGTCTTTACACTTCTGTCTACCATGCATTAATGTTTCCACGCACTTTTTCCGATGTGGACGGAAAATATTACAGTCATTTTGATAAGTCAATTCATCAAAACCTGGATTCACCGTACTATGTTGATTTTTCGCTTTGGGATACTTATCGGGCAGAACATCCGCTGTTGGCTTATTTAGAACCGGAAAGACAAAACGAAATGATTCGTACCTTTTTGGATATGTACGACCAGGGAGGGAGGCTTCCACTTTTTGTGAGCTATAAAAATTATTACATGAAAGTGATGATTGGCGACCATGCAACTTCTGTAATTACTGATTCATACATGAAGGGAATTCGTGATTATGATATTGACAAGGCGTATGAAGCCATGCGGAAAAATGCGACAGAACCTGGTGAAATTGAGAGCAGCAGAACCGGATTGGATTATTACACAACCTTGGGATACATTCCTGCCGATAAAGTTCGGGAATCAGTTTCCGTAACTATGGAATATTCATATGATGATTGGTGCCTGGCACAAATGGCGAAGGCTTTGGGTAAAACTGACGATTATGAGTTGTTTTCGAAAAGAGCACAAAGCTATAAAAATCTGTACGATCAATCCACTGGTTTTATGCGGCCCAGAAAAGCCGATGGCTCTTGGCTCGAAATGTGTTCAAAGTCAGAAACTCCCGAAATTATAAAAACGGATGGTCATCAGTATTATGGTTGTTTTGATCCGCTTTGGGTAGGTGTAAGTCCGAACCGGCATTTTACCGAGTCGAATGCATGGCAATATTTATGGCATGTTCCACATGATGTACAGGGATTAATGAATCTGATGGGTGGAAGGGAAGAATTTCTTCATAAACTGGATACGCTGTTTACCATGACACCCGATGAAACGGGACCGGAATATGCACCGCTTTACAGTAAAATAGGACAGTATGTACACGGAAACGAACCAGTGCACCATGTTGCATACATGTTTAATTATGGTGGCGAACCGTGGAAAACACAAAAATGGGTTCATCGGATTATGAACGAAAAATATCTTGCAGCACCCGATGGATTATGTGGAAACGATGACATGGGACAAATGTCGGCCTGGTATATTTTCAGTGCGATGGGATTTTATCCGGTGGCGCCCGGGGAAAACGTTTTTGTAATTGGAACTCCTTCGTTTGAAGAAATAACTTTAAATCTTGGCGCATTTTACGGAGGAAAAACATTCACGGTAAAAGCAAATGGTATTTCTCCCGATAACTTTTACATTCAGTCGGCAACTTTAAACGGGCATTCTTATAATAAATCGTGGATTACGCACGAAGATATTGTAAAAGGCGGTGTTCTTGAGTTTGAAATGGGCGCTACTCCAAATCAGCAATGGGGAAGTTCCCCGGAAGATGTACCACCTTCAATGACAATTGAATAAACAAAAACTGTTGAAAAATAAGGATAAAGCAAGTTGAGGGATACTCATAGCACCAGTTAACTATTATCCAAATAGTTAATAGGGAAGCTATATTTTGCAGGAGAAAATAATACTGGTTGAAAATACTTGAAGTCGTAAAAATTTATTTACCCCATTATCATTCCAATAATTGTTGCGCTCATTAAAGAGGCAAGAGTTCCGGCTATTAGTGCTGAAACTCCAAGCTTTGAAAGAAGAACCCGGCGACCGGGAGCAAGCGCGCCAATTCCGCCAATCTGAATACCGATAGATGAAAAGTTGGCAAATCCGCATAAAATGTAAGTAGCCATAATTATCGATTTTGGATTCGATAAAATTCCACTTGCTTTTAAATCAGCCAAACTAATATAGCCAATAAACTCAGTTAAGATTAATTTTTCACCAAGTAGGCGTCCAACTGTTATAATATCTTCAGATGCAACTCCGATAAGCCACATAAGCGGCGCAAAAGTATAACCTAAAATAAATTGAAGTGAGAGTCCATCGTAACGGCCGTTTGTGCCCTCAACAATAAGTTCATTTAAATGGGTCCACTGCCCGATTTTACCCACAATAAAATTAAACATGGCGATAAACGCAATAAACGCAAGTAGCATTGCTGCTACATTTACAGCAAGTTTAACACCTTCACTTGTTCCGTTAGTAATGGCATCAAGAACATTGCTGCCGATTTTATCTTTGCTAACCTCAATGTCTTCATTAATTTTCTCGGTTGGGGGAATCAGCATTTTTGAAAAAACGATGGCTGCCGGGGCCGCCATAATGGATGCGGCCAGCAAGTGTTTGGCAAATTCGAGTCGGAGAACCGGATCGTTACCACCCAAAAGCGCTATATAAGCTGCTAAAACTCCACCTGCAAGTGTAGCCATTCCACCGGTCATTACGAGCATCATTTCCGATTTATTGATTTTTTCGAGATAAGCTTTAATCATTAACGGTGATTCCGTTTGGCCAAGAAAGATATTTCCGGCAACAGACAGCGCCTCGGCTCCCGATATTTTTAATGCTTTGGTAAAAACCCATGCAAGAGCATAAACTACTTTCTGAATTATTCCCCAGTAAAACAACAAACTTGTTAAGGCTGAGAAGAAAATAATAGTGGGAAGAACCTGGAAAAGAAAAATAAATCCATAAGTCTCTACATTCATTAAATCGCCTAAAAGAAATTCGCTACCGGCTTTGGTGAAGTCAAGTATTTTAACAAATATCTGGCCCAGAAATTCGAAACCTGTCCGGATAAAGGGTACATACAAAACGCCAATGGCCAGAACAATTTGCATTGTTAAGCCTACAATTACAGTTTTCCACGGAATATGTTTACGGTTTTGACTGAGCAAAAATCCCAGTAATATTAAAACCACCATTCCTAAAAGCCCTCTTGCAATGGTAGCTGGCTTAAACGACGGGGCCGGCATGTGGGTGAGAAGAATATTGGCATTTCCGCTGTTTTGCAAAATTTCAGAAGTTTGCTGAATTGTGTCCTGCGTTGCAACCGGTTCCTGTGCAAGTGCCGACTGAAAAAATAAAATGCCGGCAGAAAATACCAGCAGGGCAAGAAAATGTTTCATATAGTTGAATTATTTTTCTCTTTTCTTTATTTCATCTCGAATTATTGATGCTTTCTCGTAGTCTTCGTTTTGAATAGCATCTGCTAACATTTCTTTTAGTTCATTAAGCGAATATTGGGTATATGAAGAACTTCCGGGCGCTTCGATGTGTTCGTCTCCAAAACTCTTAATCGGCGAATTCTCATCCTCCAGTTCAAGAACAATTCCAGCTTTTTTTAATATTTCTTCAGTTGTATAAATCGGGCAGCGGAAACGCAATGCAAGAGCAACGGCGTCAGATGTACGCGAATCAATCGTAATTTCCTTGCCATTCATCTCGCATAGTAATTCTGAATAAAAAATACCTTCTTCCAGCTTATAAATACTTACTTCGAGCAATGCAATATCAAAAGCCAACGCAATGTTTTTTATCAAGTCATGCGTTAACGGACGAGGTGGTTTTAATCCTTCAAGTTGGATGGCAATTGCCTGGGCTTCAACAGGCCCGATTATAATTGGAATTCTTCGATCACCGTCTTCTTCTGCTAAAACAAGGGCGTAAGCACCTGATTGAGTTTGACTTACCGATAATCCTAAAATGTTTAACCGAATTTTTTGCATGCAACGTAAAGCCTGATTTTTCTGAGTTAACAAATATAACAATCATTTTTATTTATATCCGAATAGCCAAACCTAATTATCAAATAAGAAAAATGTTATGCATTCAAAATATATTTCTGAATATTTGCTAAATAGTTTAAAATAACTACTTTTGCAGTCCGAAAAATTTATCCGTTCAGGCAAAAAAAGAGGAAACAAAAGAGATTCCCGCCTGCCGGTGTTAATATAAAAATTGAAATTATGTACGCGATTGTTGAAATTGCTGGACAGCAATTCAGAGTTGAAAAAGACAAAAAGCTTTTTGTACATCAGCTGGATGCCAAAGAAGGCGACTCGGTTGATTTCGAAAAAGTATTGCTGGTTGACAATGACGGTAAAGTAGCCGTTGGAACTCCCACCGTAAAAGGTGCAAAAGTAACAGCCAAAGTGCTGGAACATGTTAAAGGTGAGAAAGTGATTGTTTTCAAAAAGAAACGTCGTAAAACTTACCAAAAAATGAACGGTCACCGTCAACATTTTACCCAAATTCAGGTTGAAACCATTGTTGGATAATTAAAAAGAAAATTTACCATGGCTCATAAGAAAGGTGTAGGTAGTTCGAAAAACGGACGCGAATCGGAAAGTAAACGACTGGGTGTAAAAATTTACGGTGGTCAGTTTGCAAAAGCTGGTAATATTTTAATTCGCCAGCGTGGAACCACTCATTTCCCGGGTGACAATGTAGGAATGGGAAAAGATCATACTCTTTTTGCATTGATCGACGGAACTGTAGTATTTAGAAAAAGGAGAAATAACCGTTCGTACGTATCGGTTGAACCAGTTGTTGAAGTAGCAGTGGCTGAAGCTCCCGTTAAAAAAGTAGTTGAGGCTCCAAAAGCAGAAGTAAAGGAAGAAGCACCAAAAGCTGCTCCTAAGAATGAAGAGGCTACAGGCGATGATCTTACAAAGCTTACAGGAGTTGGACCTAAATTGGCTGAGATTTTAGCCGAAGGTGGTTTTGCAACTTATGCTTCAATTGCTGAGGCTTCTGTTGAAGATATCCAGAAAGTTTTGGAAGTTGCAGGAAGCCGTTATGCTTCTAAAGATCCCGCTCCGTGGATTGAAGAGGCTAAGGGATTATTATAGTCATTTGATATTATCAGGGTAATTCCCGAAAAGATATAAAGCTCCTGCCGGTCTCGGTGGGAGCTTTTTATATATTAAAGTGATTAAATGGGAATTAGGATTATATTAAAATAAAAAACTGTGTAAAGGGCAGCTTTTTATAATCGATATTTTTTCAAAAACCTCTTAACTTCATATACACCCAAACGCAATTGTTATGCTGAAACCATTTGTAGTAACCTGAACAACTGGTGTACTGTCCGATTACCTAATGGTTAGGGTTTCGTCAACTGAAGATTTCTTTTCTTCCACTACCCGAGCAGAATGCTGTTACAGTTCCGTAGGTAATACTTGGGTTACTGTCACATTTTATAGCCGAACAATAAGATGGATCGTAGCTGGAGCCAGATGTTTCCAAAACTGCATTTCCTGAAGTGTTAATAGTAATAATAGTAATATCTCCTCCCGAGATTAAAACATTGTCTTCGTCGCCGTTGATTACATCGCCGGTGGTAGTTACATTAAGTGGTCCTCTGCTTATTTCAAGGTAGTTGTTGGTGTGAATAACATCTTTTGCAGTACCCGCGTTATTGTAATTGTCCTTTCTTCAACCGAAACATAATCTTCACTGTTAATCTTCCTGTTCCCTGGAAAACGATCTGTTCTTCACTAAACAACGTTTATTTTTGATCTTTGCCGCTGCCAGTATACGAATTCCTGTTATTTAATGAGTTTGTTGTGCCGTCCTGGAGTTTAAGAAGGAGGTATTGAGCCTTGCATACGGTATTTCTTTAAGTAGGAATAACAATAAAGCAAAAAGGAAGTACAAATTTTTTATTCTGATAAATCTTTACAATACAACTAAATTATGCTTAATCCTAAATATAGGTCTCAAAATAGAATAAGGGAGACAAATTGGAACTTTGATTTGTATTATGACTTTTGTTTTTTTGATGCTTTCAAATATTCTGGTATTCGTTTCATTTAACAAAATTAAGTTTAGAGTTATAAAAGCGATTTGCTTTTATTACACATTTAGGTAACTTAGCGGCCACTGTACATGAAGCAAAATATGTTAAAAACGGGCGCAGCATTATTTTTAATTTTGTTGGTTGTTACTTCCTCTGCTGATGGGAGTTTTTTTATGCCAAACTCAGACTTTCAGGCTGAGGCAAATGATACTGTGTTGTTGAATAAATATTTTTCTGTTGCAGATGAACTTCAAAATACTACCCCAGATTCAGCTTTGGTGCTATATAATAAAATAGTTGTAATTGCCGACGAAGTTATCCGGCAATCGAAATACCCGACAAAGATAATCGATAAGGTTAAACTCAAAAAAGCAAGGGCATTAAACAGTATCGGTAAATATTACGAAACTCATTTTGACGATGACAGTTCTTTAATATATTATTTGGAATCGTTGGATATCTACCAGGCGCTTGCAGATAAAGAGAGAGACGAAAAGCAAAAGAAAAGCTATCTTAGTTTTGTTGGTAATTCGATGATTATAGTCGGGGTTACTTATTTTGATAAAGAGGATTATGTAAAATCGAGTGAATACTACAATAACGCCATGGAGGTTGGGGAGATAATAAATGACAGTCTTATTCAGTCTAAAGCGTTATTGAATCTTGGTATTATATATAATGATCTTGGAAAATATGAAGAAGCCATTAGTAATTATTACACCGCTATAACAATATTTGAACTTTCGAATGACAAAAAAGGGGTTGCTATTTGTTACCTAAGTATTGGCTCAATTTTGCGTAAACAAAACACCCCCGAGAAAGCAATAGAGAGCTACTTCAAAGCACTGAAAATTTTTGAAGATTTAAAGGATGAAAGAGGAGTAAGTGCCTGCTATAATAATTTGGGAATTTGTTATGCTGCAATCAAAGATTATGAAAAAGGCCTTGAGTTCTATAATAAAGCAGTTGAAATTCACAGAGAAAGTAACAACGTACGTCAAATACTTTTATTGAACAACAATATTGCCATACTATATCAGGAAATTGGTGACATCGATAAAGGTATTGAATACATTCGTAGTGCACTAAAGTTAAATGAAAATATTAACGATTTGAGAGTTGAAGCACTTTCAAAAATTAATTTGGCATCGTTGTACCTTTCAAAAATAGAAAAACAGCCCAAATTGGTTTCTTCAAAACCACAATACCTCGATACTATTGTGAAATATTGCAAGATGGGCACTTTTATGGCCGATTCTATGCAGCTTATTGTTGAACATGCCGAAGGGTTGAAAATTCTGAAAAATGCTTATGCTCTAAAAAAAGAGTATAAAAATGCATATGAAACAGCTGAAGCCTTGTTAGAACTTAACGACTCGATATACAACAGTGAAAAAACAAAGATAATTGCCGATACAGAGACCAAATACGAAACGGAGAAAAAGGTACAGCAAATTAATCATCAAAAGCTTGAGTTGGAAGAACAACGACTTGAGCTCAGTAACGCCCGTTTAACCCTTAATTTTCTTGCTGTAGTATCTGTTTTAATGATTTTACTGGTGTTTTTTATTTATTATTATTACAAACAAAAGAACAGGCTGAACCGGATACTGGATGAGAAAAATGGTCTAATACAAACACAAAATAAAAGAATAACCCAGCAGAAAGATGAACTTCAGAAAGCAAATCAGTCATTAACCGAACTTATTGAATTTAAGGAGAAGATGACGGGAATGATTGTACACGATTTAAAAAATCCGCTTAACAATATTCTTAACAGTCATAATATTGATGATAATCTTTTTCGGGAGCAACTCATTAAACAGTCGGGTTACGACATGCTAAACCTTACTCAAAATATTCTTGATGTTTATCGGTTGAGAGAAGCGAAAATGAAACTCGATTTGGAAAATGTAAACGTTAACGAAATTTTGAAAGAGAGTGTAATGGAATACGCTTTATATATTTCAGAAAAAGATTTGAAAATTAGTTATCCTAAAGATGAATTAGTCCCGATAAGAGCCGACAGGAAATTAATAAAAAGGGTATTTTCCAATTTGATAAGCAATGCTGTGAAATATGCCAAAATGAGCAGTACAATATCTATTCAATCAAAAATGCAGGATGGAAACAGTATCCGTTTTGGTATTCATAATCTTGGCCCACAGATTCCAACAGATAAACAGGAACATATTTTCAAAAGTTTTATGCAGCATGATTCGCGGGATATCGGAATGGCTGTTTCAACAGGACTAGGTTTATCGTTTTGTAAAATGGCAGTAGAGTTGCACGGTGGCAAAATTGGCGTTAACTCTGACGAAACAGGAACGGAATTCTGGGTTAATCTACCCAGTATAATTGAAAATTAAGTTTGAAAAAATAAACTTGCTTCCAATTCAATCCCAAAATTCTTTATCCGTTTTGCAAGAATAAAACTTATCGAAATCAATTATCTTTTTAGTTACTGTTTTGTGCCGCAACATTTATTAAATTTGCAGCCTATTTAAAGATTACGAAAATGCTCAATCTGAAATTTATCCAGGATAATCCCGAAGTGGTCATTGAAAAGCTCAAAAAGAAAAATTTTGATGCTTCAGAAATTGTAACTACAATCATTGACCTCTATCAACAAAAAAATAAGTTTCAAATACAGTCTGATGCTGCCAAAGCCGAAATGAACAAGCTTTCGAAAGAAATTGGACTTTTGTTTCGTGAAGGGAAAAAAGAAGAAGCTGATGCAGCTAAAACCAGAACATCGGAATTAAAGGAAACAATCAAGAATTCAGACGAGCAGTTTTCTGATATCGAAAAGAAAGTGTATGAATTGCTGGTTTTGTTACCCAATTTACCACATGATTCAGTGCCTTCCGGAAGAACAGCCGAAGATAACGAAGTGGTTAAAAAAGCAGGGGAAGTTCCTGTGCTTGCTGAAAATGCACTTCCGCATTGGGAACTGGCTGCAAAATATAATCTCATCGACTTTGAACTGGGCGTAAAACTGACCGGAGCAGGTTTCCCTGTTTATCGTGGAAAAGGCTCACGGCTGCAGCGGGCGCTTATCAATTTCTTTTTGGATGAAGCACGCAATGCAGGTTACGAAGAAATTCAGCCGCCGTTGGTGGTCAATGAAGCTTCAGGTTTTGGAACCGGACAATTACCCGATAAAGAAGGGCAAATGTACCATGTAACACTGGATAATCTGTATTTGATCCCGACAGCAGAAGTGCCTGTAACCAATATTTACCGCGATGTAATTGTAGATGCAAAAGATTTACCCTTTAAAAATACAGCGTACAGCGCCTGTTTTCGCCGCGAAGCGGGTTCATACGGAAAGGATGTTCGCGGGTTAAACCGCCTGCACCAGTTTGATAAAGTGGAAATTGTGCAGATTGCCCATCCCGAACAATCGTATGAAATTCTGGAAGATATGGTAAAACACGTGGAATCGCTCGTTCAGAAGCTGGAACTGCCTTACCGTATTTTACGTTTGTGTGGCGGCGATATGAGTTTTACTTCGGCGTTAACTTACGACTTTGAAGTCTATTCCGCAGCCCAGAAAATGTGGCTGGAAGTAAGTTCCGTCTCCAATTTTGAATCGTTCCAGGCCAACCGGTTAAAACTGCGTTACCGCGACGAAAACACCAAAAAGCCGCAACTGGCACATACATTAAACGGCAGCGCTTTGGCATTGCCACGTATTGTTGCAGCTTTACTGGAAAATAACCAGACGCCCGAAGGAATAAAAATTCCAAAAGTTTTGGTTCCGTATTGCGGGTTTGAGATTATCGATTAAGAAAATAAAACAAAGATAATTTTACTGAAAAGCTGTCCGTATTGGACGGCTTTTTTGTTTTTTACATTTATTGCTAACTTTGCTGCCCTGAAAATTAAAACGTTATGGGTCAGGATACGGGAGGCAGACTTGTAACCACCATTCAGAAACAGACAGAAAAAGTGGCTTATTTTTGCACGGCAGGAAATGTGTCGGCAAATGTTGCTGTGCACGAAATCAGGAAATGTTTTAAACGGGTCCGGGCGCTGTTGCGTTTTTATCCCGAAAAACCCAGTAATCTGTCACTCTTTTTTATTAATGAATTTCAAAAGGCTGGAAATTTATTGTCACCCGTGCGCGAGTCGTTTGTTAATGTCCAGATTCTTGAACGTTTAACAGCTAGTGACGAACATATTCAGGAACGGAAAATAAAACAGGTCAGGGAGTTGCTTTTGGATAAAAACAGGATGCGAACAGAAGTTCTTCTGGATAAAAACGATGGATTTAATACCATCCAAAATCTGGTGAAGAAATTTGATGTTCAACTGGAAAGTGGCGCCGAGCTTGCAACGGTAAAGCAAATTTATGCTGAAATATGCAATTCATATAATTTAGGATTTAGGTTATACAATCAAACCGAATTGATTACCGATGGCAATGAATTACATGAACTTCGAAAAAAAATGAAGCGTTTGTGGTATCAGGTTGACTTTGTAAAATATATGCATCCCCGTTATTTCAGGTTAAAATCGGATCAATTGAATACTATAACCGAACTTCTGGGGGAAGATCACGACCTATATGTTTTTTTACAAGAAATAAGCTCTGAAATTTATGATTTTGATTCGGAAGAACTTCTTGTTTTAAAAAACCTGGTTGAGCACCAGCGTGAACTGAATCAACTTAAACTAAACCCCCGTTTAAAACAATTTTTTAATGAATTCCCTGAAGAATTCAACCTGAAGATGGAGAAAATTTTTAAGGTTCAATAATCACTTTTTTCTTGCCAAAACTGAAATCACTGTTGCGATCGTTATAAACAGGTAAAGTAAAATGTCCAGTTGAATTGCTCCGATTTTCGAAGGAATAATTCCTGCCAATGAACCCAGAAAAACCAAAAGAGCAGCAAAGGAAATTCCAATCAGCTCAATTCCCGGTTTCCCACGCATGGCCACTGCAGCCAGAACAACAGGTGCAAACATCGATGTTCCTGTAAAGCTCACCCGTGCCAGCAACGCAATCTGGTCACCCATCAGCGAGGCAAAAATCATTACCAGAACCGAAAACACAAAAAGAAAGATTTTAGTGATTTTCATCGACTTTTTTTCATCTCCGGGGAGCAATGAGCGCAATTCATTCCCAAGTGCAAAAATCTGTGAATTGGTTGTTGACAAACAAGCTGCAAATAATCCAACAACCGCAAGTCCGGCAACCGGTGCAAACTGATCGTACAATAAAGCCTTTCCCCAAAACTCCTGCGGTGTGGCATTGGGATACACTACCGAACCATACATTCCAATAAAAATAGTTGCAGCAATAATTACAATAGCAAAAGTGCCAACGGCAAAGGCCATTCTTTTCATCGATCTCAGGTTTTTCATCACTACCAGTCGTGTCCCCATTTGTGGCTGACTAACCGGAATCATCACCACAGCAATAGTACTGCCGAGCAAAAACTGCCAGGTAAATAATCCTTTTGGCCCCGGTGTTGAAAGCAATGCAGCGTTAGAAGCCTGAACCTGTTCGAACATGCTGTGCACGCCTCCCAGTTTTGAAATACAGGTGGTAGCGATAAGCCAAAGTACAACCAGCAAAATGGTTCCCTGGATGGCATCGCTGTAAACCATGGCTTTAAAACCACCAATTTCGGCATACAAAATCATAAAAACCACCAGGATTAGCGACCAGCCCCAACGGGGTAAAAAGTCAGGAAAAGCTGCATCAAAAAATACTGAAATTCCACGAATCTGAATCGCAGCGTAAGGAATCAGGAAAAGAAATGAACTCAGGAAAAGAGCATAGCCTGCCCAACGGTTTCCATAAATGTCGGCCATTAATCCGGCCATTCCTTTAAAGCCCCTGTTTTTCGCTTTCTGCCGAAGTTGCCTTCCAAACCAAAGAATAAAAAACACCATAACACCATCTGAAAAGGCGAGGAATATCCATGCTCCAATACCGTGGGTCCTGAAAAAATCGGGCATCCCCTGAAATGTAAATGCGCTGAATAAAGCGGCTGAAAAAGTCATAAATCCGAGGAAGACACCAAGACTCGAACCTGCCAGCATAAATTCCTGGGAACTCCTGTTTTTCTGATACGATTTTATCGAGGCCAGTACAAGCAACACAATAAAAGCTGCGAACATTATTATTACCCAGGTAATCATGGCTGCTCCTCCTCTTCATCCGGTAAAACACTTCCACCGATATAGGTAATAGCAACAAGTGCAATGGTTAAAAGAATCCCCATCCAAAGTGTAAATGGCAAACCCAAAAGAAATGGTTCAATTTTCCCCTTT
This sequence comes from Draconibacterium sp., assembly GCA_041393215.1. Lineage (GTDB taxonomy): Bacteria > Bacteroidota > Bacteroidia > Bacteroidales > Prolixibacteraceae > Draconibacterium. The sequence continues at coordinate 27,995 of JAWKKP010000029.1, read as the reverse complement.
CCGGTTACCAAGGGAGAGAATGTAAGTATAATAATAAGAATGACAGCTGTTACACAGAGCCTCCAGATTTGTTTTTTATTCATAGGTTTAGTAGTTTTTATACGTTATATGGTTTGAATATACAAAAAATTACAATCGTTGAATGGTCATGCCACCATCCACCATCACAACCTGTCCGGTAGAGTAGGGAAGCATTCCGGTAGCCATGGCAGCGGCAACTTTACCAATGTCTTCAGGTAATCCCCAACGCTTTTGAACAGCGAGTCCTTGCTCAAACATTTTATCATATTTTGCGGTAACGGCTGAAGTCATGTCGGTTCTAATTACTCCCGGCTGTATTTCGTAAACCGGGATTTCATATTCTCCCAACCGGGCAGCCCATAGTTTGGTTGCCATGGCAATTCCGGCTTTTGAGATACAATATTCACCTCGATTTACAGAAGCTACACTTGCAGAAACGGATGAAACATTAATGATACACCCGGAAAAATCAGGGTTCTCTGTTTTTTGCTGAATCATATGGTTGGCAAAAAGCTGTGTCAGAAAATAAGGCCCTTTTAGGTTGGTTTCCAGTACTTCATCGAAAATATCTTCTGCAGCTTCCAGAATATCTTTTCGCTCCCGGGGGGCTATTCCCGCATTATTTACCAACACATTTAAGTGACCAAATTTGGAAATTACGGTATCGTAGATTTTTTGTCTGTCCTCTTTTTGGGCGATATTTCCTTGCACATAAATCACCTCAATCCCAAACATTTCCAGTCCATCTAAAATTGGCTGAACAAATTTTTGGTCTCTTATTCCGTTAATGGCAATGTTAAATCTGGCTTTTGCCAGTTCCAATGCTATTCCAAATCCAATTCCGCGAGACCCTCCGGTTATGAGTGCTGTTTTATTCATTTCGTGTTTTTAAATTCTTTGTCATTTCGACGAGTATCCGAGAAGAAGTCTCTTTTAGATGCAGATTTCTCATTCATTCTTCTTTCAAAATGACAGACAATTAGTTTTGTACACCGCCTACTGAAACTGTGACTAAACACTGCCTACAAAATTTCCGGGATTTCCACCCATGCTTTTTTTGCCCAGCTTTCCAATCCTTTTTCCGCCAGTTGAACACCTTTTGCTCCTTCCAACAGATTCCACCGAAATGGAGTATCTTTTACAACGTGTTTCAGAAACAGTTCCCATTCGGCTTTAAATGCATTGTCGAAATGTTCCTGTTCGGGTACTTTGCTCCAACCTTCATAAAAATTAATGGGTTGCGGAATATCCGGGTTCCAGACTGGTTTTGGCGTATTGCCGTAATGTTGTGTCCAGCATTCGCGCAGTCCTGCTACGGCAGATCCTTTCGTTCCGTCAACATGTAAAGTCAGCAAGTCATCACGCCGAACACGGGTTACCCACGATGAATTGAAATGGGCAATTACGCCGCCTTCCAGTTCAAATGTGGCATAAGCAGCATCATCGGCGGTACATTTGTATGGCTTGCCCTGTTCGTCAACTCGTTCCGGAATATGAGTTGCACCTAAACAGAAAACACCTTTTACTTCACCAAACAGGTTATCCAGAACATAACGCCAGTGACAAAGCATGTCGACAATAATCCCGCCATCGTCTTCTTTCCGGTAGTTCCAGCTGGGGCGCTGCGCTGCAACCGTGTGCCCTTCAAAAACCCAATATCCAAATTCCCCGCGAACCGAAAGAATTTTCCCAAAGAATCCATTTTCCATCAGGCGTTTCAATTTTAGCAATCCCGGAAGCCAGAGTTTATCCTGAACAACACCATGTTTAACACCGGCTTCCTCGCAAATCCTGTAAAGTTCGAGTGCAGATTCAACACTTGTGGCAACCGGCTTTTCGCAATACACATGTTTGCCGGCTTTTGCGGCTTTTATTACCGCATCGGCACGGCGGCCTGTGGTTTGTGCATCAAAATAAACCTGGTAATTTGGATCGTTTATTACCGAATCCAAATCAGTGGTCCATTTTTCCACTCCCGACATTTCTGCCAGTTTTTTTAGTTTGATTTCGTTACGGCCCACCAAAACCGGATCGGGCATAATAAATTCGGAAGGGCTTACCTGCACTCCTCCCTGTTTGATGATTTCAACAATGGAACGCATTAAATGCTGGTTCGTCCCCATCCGGCCGGTAACGCCGTTCATAATTATCCCTACTTTGTGAATCATATCTTAAGTTTAAAAATTCAAGTTTAAAGTTCAAAATATCAGGTAAAATTCAGATACGCATGTTTAATCTTTTCAAGATACTGAATTTGGTCGGTTGCCCAGTATTTATCCGAGAAAATTTCTACTTCGTTAAAACCGTCGAATCCGGCTTCTTCCACCCATCCTCGAATCTGTTTTACAGGAATACAACCGTCGCCCATTAATCCCCGGTCATTCAAAAAATCGACAGTTGGCACGTTCCAGTCACAAACATGAAAAGCAAACAGGTTTCCGTTTTTGCCACAACGCTTTATTTCTTTTTCAAGATGATTATCCCACCACAAATGATACACATCAACAGCCACACCAACAAAATCGGAGTTAATTTCTTCAGCCATTTTATTGGCTTGTTCCAATGAGTTTACAGCAGAACGATCGCCGGCATACATCGGGTGAAGTGGTTCAATGGCCAATTTCACTCCGGCTGCCTTAGCCTCTGGTAAAACTTTAATGATTCCTTCTTTAATCTGTTCACGCGATTTTTCAAGTGACTGACGACCATCGGCACCACAAACCAGCACAAGAACCGGTGCACCAACTGCAGCTGCCTGTTCAATAGCCAACAAATTATCATCAATGGCAATTTGTCTTTTTTCGGCATCAGCAGAAGGGAAAAAACCACCTCGTGCAACTCCTGTAACTGTCATGCTATTGTCATCGAGGATTTGTTTGCATTCATTTAGATTCCGGCCTTCCAGCACGTTTCGCCAAATGGTAATTCCATAAATTCCGACAGCGCTGTAATTCTCAGCACACTGTCTCAGGTTCCATGGTTTGTTGGTAAGTGTGTGCACACACAATTTTGAAAAATCAGTTAGTTTAGTCGCCATTTATATATTTTCTTTTTTAGCCTCAGTATCTTCTCTCTACTCTTTGTGATATAAAAGCAAAGCGCACAGAGAAATTCCCTGGTCTATTTCACGCACCCAAAAAAAGTATAATATTTTTCGTCATTAATTAATCGTAGCAAATACAACGCTGCCTCTCTTGCATGATAATCGCCCCACATCGAAGACTCTCCACAAGCAATTTTCTGTCCGGCAGGAACATTATCCCAGCCATTGGGCTGATGATAAATGCTGTGCAATATTAATCCCTGATGTTTTGATTCGGTACTTAAGTAGGGGTAATCCAGAAGCGAATTCATTACTGTTAATCCGGCCTGCCGGTATTTATTTCCGGCCTCGCTTTCTCCTTTTTCAGAAAGATATTTTCCCAACCTCATTAATCCCTGGCAACCAATCGCTGCGGCAGAACTGTCAACCGGTTCCCATGCATTAAACGGATCGGCCGGTCTGTTCAGGTAATCACCCAGTTTATGAAGATTTGGAGCGCCGGTATCCCAATATGGAATTCCATCTGTTGGTGTATTCTCGATATAAAAATCACAAGTGGCTTTTGCGGCTTTCAGCATCATTTTTTCGATTTCTGCTTTTCCTCCAAAATCTTTTAAATCGTTATCCGGAAGTTGTGCCAGAATTTCCAATTCTTCAGCAAAACCAAGCATTGCCCAGGCCAGACCACGTGTCCATGTTGAAAAGCCTGTATAACCTTGTTGCGAATTCGGACAGCGGAAATTCCCGTCGTTAACGTTGAAAATACTTTCGTGTGCCGTTCTTCCCCATACATCGTAACTATCGCGGCCTTCTCCATAAAAAACAGAATATTTTGCTGTTGCAGAAATATGCTGGATGGCTCTTTTTAACAACGAAATTTTTATGTCGCCTTCGCCCTGGAAAACATGGCCTAATAAGTGACTGGCCATTAAAATACGAACCGACCGGATTGTATCGACAAACAACGAATGAGGTCCGTTAAACGAGTAAATAAAACCTCCGTCTTTTGTGGTTGTCCAGCGGCTGGCCTGCACGGCGCCTGAGATTTTGATAGCCAGTTCATAGAAGTTCTTTTCCCATTCATTAAACGAAATTTTTCCTTCGTTCATCAACCGGAGTAAATTTCCGTAAGTGCTTAAATTATTAAATCCGTGGTCGTGAACCCCGATATGACTAATGTGGGGAGCCATTTTATCAAGCGTATTTTTTCGCCCGGATTCGAGGAAATAGCTGTCTCCGGTTGCATCGAATTGTAATATTGCCGAACCAAACTGAAAACCCTGTGTCCACTCGGTCCAGCCGCGGGTTGTGTATTTCCCGTCAACCGTAAAAACGGGCGAGCCTTTTGAAGCATCATAGTTTTTATTGATAAGCCTGATTTTTTCGCCCGAAAGTTCCCAAAACAGATTCAACTTCTTTTTGAGATTAATGGGTTTTAGCTGAAAATCAATTTTAAGCATTGCTGTCAGAATTAGTTCATACAAATCTACCTGAAATGTAAAAAAAGGTTATGGCATTTGAAAATGAATTTCTGGTACATTTCTGCTGAGAGCGGCTTAACCCGGAAGTTTACAGATTAAAATTCTATTTTCTTAATAATCGATTCATCTTTGCAATTTTCCAGTAATTGAAGGCTGGTTAAACGTAATAACGGATGTCTGAATTCGGGGGCTATTTCAGCCAGTGGTACCAATACAAATTTCCGGTTTGGAATGTGAGGATGAGGAATAATAAGCAGTTTGGTTTCTGTAAACAGATCATCGTAGTACAAAATGTCAATGTCTATTTCACGCGAACGGTAACGTTCATCATTTTTTTTCTTTTCAAAATGATCCTCAATTTCATGAATTCTCCAAAGCACTTCGTCTGGCCCGAATTTCGTTTCGATAATAAACACTGCATTCCAGAAATTCTCCTCCGCACGAAAACCCCAGGGTGGCGTTTCGTACACCGATGATTTTTGAACGATTTGCCCCAAGCGCGAATAAATTAATTTTTCGGCTTTGATAAAGTTATCGTGTTTATTTCCAATATTTCCACCTATTCCAAGAAAAACCCTGTGCATTGAATTATATTTGTAATTTTTTGAAAATACGTTTTACCAATTAGCAAATTTCGATACAAAGAAAACTATTTTACATTTGAATTTGGGTTGAATGCTTTACTTTGGTGAAACAGATGCAGAAGAAAATCAAAATCAAAATTTTGCATAAATAAAAGCAACATTGAAAATTTATTTATATGAAAGAATTTTTTAAGTATGTATTGGCCACTGTTGTCGGCTTTATAGCTGTGTCAGTAATTGGGCTTTTTCTTTTTTTTATCATTGTTGGAGCATTAATTGCATCAACGGAAAAACAGGTTTCAGTTCAGAATAACTCAATGCTTGTTCTTGATTTAAACCGGCAGGTTGTTGACAGGGCTCCCAACGATCCGTTTGAAGATTTGGATATTCCGGGATTCAGCAAGGTGAAAACGATTGGACTGGATAATATAAAAAAGTCGCTTAACAATGCAGTTGTTGACGATCGGATTAAATGTATTTACCTTAAATCATCAACTGTTGGCGGTGGTATGGCTACCGTTGAGGAAATCAGAAATATGCTGATTGATTTTAAAAAGAAAAGTGATAAGCCTATTTATGCTTATGGCGATATGTTTGATCAAAAAGCGTATTATCTGGCCACTGTTGCCGATAAAATTGTAATTCATCCGATGGGAGCTCTTGATTTCAGAGGGATTGGCGGAGAAATGATGTTTTATAAAAATGCTTTGGAGAAGTTGGGGGTTGAAGCACAAATTATTCGTCACGGTAAATTTAAAGCGGCAGTAGAACCTTTTATGCTTGATAAAATGAGCGATGAAAACCGGGAACAGACGATGGTTTATATGAACAGCCTGTGGAATCAGATGTTAAAAGGAATTTCAGAGAAAAGAAATATCTCGGTTGAAAAACTAAATGAACTGGCTGACGAGGTTCAGACCTTTAAGAAAGGCGAAGAATTAGTAACTGAAGGTTTGGTTGATGCAACGAAATATAAAGATGAAGTTTTGGATGATTTACGGGAAATTACCGGAATTTCAGGGAAAAAAGGAATACCAATTATTAGTGTTAACGACTATGTAAAAGCTCCGGTAAAAGGAGTGGAAGGAAAATACAGCAGGAATAAAATTGCAGTTATTTATGCAAGTGGCGATATAGGACTTTCCATGGGAGGTGAAACGATTATTGGCGAAGAGATTGGTCGCGAAATACGGAAGGCCCGCCAGGATAGTTCGTACAAAGCCATTGTTTTTCGCGTAAATTCGCCGGGAGGGACCATTTTCGATGCAGATGTAATCTGGAGAGAAGTGAAACTGGCAACCGAGGAAAAAACAGTTGTAGTTTCTTTCGGAGATTATGCCGCTTCAGGTGGTTATTATATTTCGTGTGCAGCCAATAAAATTATTTCGCAACCCAATACCATTACCGGTTCCATAGGAGTATTCGGAATAATACCCAATGCAGGAGAATTGATGAATGATAAATTGGGAATCACAACCGATGCGTATGGAACCAACAAAAATTCGAATTTATTGTCAATAATGCGCCCGATGACTGATTACGAGCGAATGCTGATGCAAAATAGTGTTGAAGAAAGTTATGATACTTTTATTTCGAAAGTAGCAGACGGCAGGAATTTGACCAAAGACCAGGTTGATGAAATTGGACAGGGAAGAGTCTGGAGCGGCGAAAATGCAAAAGAAATAGGATTGGTTGACGAGTTCGGAGGTTTGGATGATGCAATTAATATGGCAGCTGAAATTGCCGGCATTGAAGATTATCGCACGGTTGATTTGCCTGCTTTGCCCGACCCTTTTCAGGAACTTTTTCAAACAGGTAGCGACAACATACGTGGCTGGATTATGAAAAAAGAGCTGGGCGAAAAGTACCGTTTTTACGAATACTTCAAAAAGGCAACCACAATGAAAGGGATTTATGTACGCCTGCCTTATGATATTAATATTAACTAAGGAAATATAGTTTTTTACGATAAGGGTTTCGGTTTACGGAACCCTTATTTTTTATAAGGCATGGCACTGGTTTTAGATTTGTATCCACAAAGTTGGCCACATTTTCTTATCTTAGCCTACTTTTAATTTTCCACATTTTATGATTAAAATTTTGTTGTACCCTTTGTCGTGGTTGTATGGAACAGTGGTTTATATCCGGAACAGGATGTACGATCTGAACCTATTGAAATCAACAGAATTTGACGTTCCTGTTATTTCAATTGGCAATATTACGGTAGGCGGAACGGGTAAAACTCCACACGTAGAATATCTTGTTCAGTTGCTAAAAGATAAATTTGAGGTAGCAACATTAAGCAGGGGGTACAAGCGGAAAACAACAGGATATCTTGAAATTCAACCCGGCTCTACATCCGAAGAAGCAGGCGACGAACCATTACAGATAAAAAACCACTTTCCTGAAATTACTGTTTCTGTTTGTGAGAAGCGCGTAGAAGGTGTAGAAAAACTACTTCGGGCGGAGAATGAAAAATTACCGGATGTTGTTATTCTCGATGATGCATTCCAACACCGGCGGATTACCCCCGGAATAAACATTTTACTTATTGATTATAACCGTCCGGTTAAAGAAGATCATTTATTGCCGCTTGGCCGCTTACGCGAAGGGGTTTCGCAAATGCGCCGCGCAAATATTATTGTATTTACCAAATGTCCCGATGAAGTAACTCCGATAATGAGACGCATTCTTCAAAAAGACGTGGGACTGCTTCCCTATCAAAGTTTGTTTTTTTCTACTTTGGAGTATGGAAAACTAAAACCTGTATTTTCGGCAAAAAGGCTTGATAAAACTTTTTATACCGATAAAACACATTCCATTTTAATTGTAACCGGAATAGCGTCGCCAAAACTTTTTCACGATTATATGAAGAAGTTTTCTTCGCATACAAAAATACTCTCCTTTCCTGATCATCATTACTATTCAGAGGCTGATATTCAGCAAATAGAGCAAAATCTGGAATCATTACCCGGAATAAATAAAATTATTGTCACAACCGAAAAGGATTCCATGCGTTTAAAAGACAAAGAAAATTTGCCGGAAACAATTAAAAATTCACTCTATCTTTTGCCTGCAAAGGTGAACTTTCCCGATGCAGAAAGTAGAGAGTTTAACAAGAAAATTTTAAATTATGTTGGAGAAAATAAAAGCAACCGCGAACTTCATAACCGAAAGAATAAAAGCAAAACCTGAAATTGGCATAATTCTGGGAACAGGGCTTGGTGGGCTGGTCAACGAAATCGAAATTATCGAGTCTATTCCATACAGCGAAATACCAAATTTCCCGGTTTCAACAGTTGATGGACATGCCAGTCGCCTGATATTTGGCAGGCTGGGAAATAAATATGTTCTTGCCATGCAGGGACGGTTTCATTTTTATGAAGGATACTCCATGAAGGAAGTTACTTTCCCGGTGAGGGTTTTGAAGTTTGTTGGCATTACCCATCTTTTTGTTTCCAATGCCAGCGGCGGATTAAATCCTGAATGGAATGTGGGTGAAATTGTACTGATTAACGATCATATCAATTTCTTTCCGGAACATCCGCTTCGTGGAAAAAACATAAATGAACTGGGGCCGCGTTTCCCCGACATGAGTCACTGTTACGACGAAAGGCTTAGAAGTAAAGCAAAGCTGATAGCACTTCAAAATAACATAAATTTAAAAGAGGGTGTGTATGTTGGGGTATCAGGGCCAACGTTTGAAACACCTGCGGAGTATAAAATGTTTCGTATTCTAGGGGCTGACATTGTTGGGATGTCAACGGTACCGGAAGTTATTGTAGCCCGCCACATGGATTTAAAAGTGTTTGGAATTTCGATTGTTACTGATAGCGGTGTTCCCGGCGAAATTGTAGAAATATCGCACGAAGAGGTTCAGAAAGTGGCAATGAATGCAGAACCCAAAATGACTCTGATTTTGAAAAAGCTGATTGAAAGTATCTGAAATAGTTGAAATTTCGGGTTCGGTTGGAATGAACTGAATGTTATGGTTCAAGGTTCAATTTGCCGGTGGCTTTTATTCCCGCGAAAGTGGGAATCTCATTCTTAAAACTGAAATATGAAAAGGGTAAAACTAATTTTCGTACTGACTTTGTTTGTTGTTTCAGCCTGTACAATACAAAAGTCGAAAGAGGTGGAATTGGTTATCGATTCAAGATCGGATTTAGGTGAAGGCGCCATATGGAATAGCCAAACCGGCGAACTTTTGTGGATAAACATCACGGGTAAAATCCTGAATATTTATAATCCGAAAACCGGAAATAATAAAGAGTTATTTACCGGGCAAATGATTGGAACAGTGGTTCCTTGTTCTTCGGATAAGGTTTTGGTGGCACTTCAGAATGGTATTTTCTCGCTTGACCCGTTTACCGGAACGAAAGTGCTGATTGTTGATCCGGAAGAAGATCTATCTGATAATCGGTTCAACGACGGAAAATGCGATCCGGCAGGGAGATTTTGGGCAGGAACGATGAGTACAAAAGATGAAAAGGGGGCAGGTAGTTTGTATCGTCTTGACAAGGACAGTTCAATCCATAAAATGATTGAAGATGTAAGTATTTCCAACGGAATTGTATGGTCGATCAATGCCTCAAAAATGTATTATATCGATACACCTACTCAACAGGTAAAAGAGTATGATTACAACAATGAAACCGGAGAAATCAGCAATCCAAAAGTTGCTGTGGAAATCTCAACAGAATTAGGCTCTCCTGACGGAATGACGATAGATGCAGAGGGAAATCTTTGGATTGCTCTTTGGGGAGGGGCTGCCGTTGGTTGCTGGAACCCTGAAACAGGGAAACTAATTCGTAAAATTGAAGTTCCTGCCAAAAATGTTACTTCATGTGCTTTTGGAGATGATGATCTTGGAACATTGTACATTACTACTGCCCGGATAAATACAACGGATGAAGAATTGCAGAAATATCCAGAGGCAGGTGGGGTCTTTAAAACAACTCCGGGTATAAAGGGTGTAAAAGCAAATTATTTTTTAACAGATTGAATTTCATCAACAAATTAAATTTATTTTGTAAAGCAAATTAACGAAGCATGAATCTGATTATTCTGGCGCTTGCTCCTGTTTTTATCATTGCCGGCTATATCTATTTTCGCGATAAGTACGAAAAGGAGCCATGGCCTGTGTTGCTTCTTTCCCTGTTGTTTGGTGCTTTAACAGTTGTTCCTATTAGTATTGTTGAAGGATTTCTGGATAGTTTTACTTTACTTTTTAACGGTTTATTTAGTGCTGCCTGGAGCGCTTTTGTTGTGGCCGCGTTTACCGAAGAATTATTTAAATATCTCGTACTTTTCATGCTAATATGGAAAAGCCCTGAATTCAATGAAAAATTTGACGGCATTGTTTATGCCGTTTTTGTTTCACTTGGTTTTGCCGGTGTAGAAAACGTTCTGTACATTATCGGTTCAGGGGTAGAAACCGGGCTTATACGTGCTATTACCGCAGTTCCGGCTCATGCAATTTTCGGAATTACCATGGGATTTTATTTCGGAATGGCAAAATTCTATGAAAAAGAAAGAAGAATTTTAAAACAAAAGGCGCTTTTTTATCCCATTCTTCTGCACGGGGTTTATGATTTCATTCTGTTTACAGGAATTGCATGGCTGACCATTGTGTTCGTTGGCTTTGTGGTGTACCTTTACATTTCCGGGTTAAAACGGGTGAAAGATCTTTCGGATTTATCAATCTACAATACCGATTATAACTTATTGAATGAAAAATTTACAAAATCCGATGTTATATGAACATTCCAACTTTTTTTGATGTAGAAAAGGCACATCTTATTGTTAAGAAATATGCACATCATACGCCGGTTTTAACTTCATCGAGTATTAATAAAATTGTTGGAGGCGAGTTGTTTTTTAAATGTGAAAACCTGCAGAAAGTGGGGGCATTTAAATTTCGCGGAGCATGTAATGCAGTTTTTTCACTTTCGGAAGAAGATGCACAAAAAGGCGTTGCAACACATTCATCGGGAAACCATGCTGCTGCGCTTGCATTAGCGGCAAAAATGCGTGGCGTGGCGGCTCACATTGTTATGCCCGATAATTCGCCTGAAATAAAAAAGAAAGCGGTGGCCGGATACGGAGCAAAAATTACATTTTGCGAACCTACGTTACAAGCCCGCGAAAGCACGTTGGCAAAAGTAATTGAAGAAACCTGCGCAACTGAAATTCATCCTTATAATAATTTTAATGTTATTGCAGGACAGGGAACCGCGGCAAAAGAACTGATTGAAGATTACGGTGAATTTGACATGGTAATGGCTCCTGTTGGCGGGGGAGGACTGTTGAGTGGAACCTCCATTTCTGTTAAATATTTACTTCCAAATTGTAACGTAATTGCAGCCGAACCTGCCGGTGCCGATGATGCTTTTCGTTCGTTTCATGCAAAAAAAATTATTCCTTCGGTTCAACCTAAAACCATTGCCGACGGATTGCTGACTTCACTTGGCGAAAGAAACTTTGCCATAATCATGGACAAGGTTGACGATATTGTTACCGTTTCCGAAGAAAAAATAGTGGAAGCCATGCGAATGGTTTGGGAACGAATGAAAATCATTATAGAACCTTCTTCTGCTGTACCTCTCGGTGCAATACTTGAAGGGAAAATTGATATTCAAGATAAGAAAGTTGGCATCATTCTTTCCGGCGGAAACCTGGATTTAGGCAAGTTGCCGTTTTAGATTTGATTACAACATAGGGCTGGCAATGTGGGCCAGCGATTCCCTGAATTTGTTGCGCCACGGCCGGAGTGCCCATTCCTGAAGTTTTATCTCTTTACTGCTTTTTAAGTCGGCTTTGAATATTTGAACCAGTTGTCGTGCTGTCTTTTCATGGTAAATAAATGCATTGACTTCAAAATTAGTTTCCAGGCTTCTGAAATCAAGGTTGGTTGTTCCGACACTCGAAAACACATCGTCAACAATCAGCATCTTACTATGAATAAACCCACCCTGATAAAAGTAAATTTTTACTCCGGCTTCCAGCAGCTCCTCAACATAAGAGAACGAACACCATTTTGGAATCACTGCATCCGATTTTTCAGGAATGATAATTCGTACATCGACGTTACTTAAAGCAGCCGTTTTTAATGCGGTAACCAATGGCAGAGGCGGCATTAAATAAGGCGTTGTAATAAAGGCATAATTTTTTGCGTTTGAAATGGCGGCGAAAAATGCCTGTTGAATGCTTTCCCAATCGGAATCGGGGCCACTTGCCGATATTTGAATCGGGACACCATTCCCCTCAGTCAAATGCCGGAAGTATTTCTCGCCGGAAAGATTTTCGTTGATAACAAAAAACCAGTCAGCCGCGAAAATTACTTGTAAACAGGCAACTGCATCGCCAGTTATTTGCAAATGTATATCGCGCCATACTCCGCCAATTTTCGGATTGCCTTCAATGTAACGATCGGCGATATTTATTCCACCGGTAAAACCTATTTTCCCATCAATGATTAATATTTTACGATGATTACGGAAATTTACCTTTGATGTAAACCGCGGGAAACGCACTTCCATAAACGGGTAAACTTCGATGCCGTTTTTTTTGAAATCATTTAAAAATTTTTCTTTTAAATCCCAGGAACCAACATCGTCCAAAATAATACGAATCTCAACTCCTTCTTTGCTTTTTTCAATAAGAAGTGATTTTAGTTTGTTGCCTATTTTGTCGTTGTCAAAAATATAATATTCAAGATGAATATGGTGCTGTGCATTTTTTATGGCGCTAAAAATTGCCTCGAACGTAGCTGCTCCGCCATTCAATATTTTTACCTGATTTCCAGTTGTAAGCAGCGCATCCGAATTGTTCAGAAGTAATCGGATAATGTTTTTCTTATCCAGTACTTTGGGTTCGAAGTCTAATTCTGTTTGTTCTATTTCCCGTAATTGGATGATAGATAATTTTCGTATTCTGCTTAATCCTTTTATTCCTTTTCGAGAATAAATTTTTTGTTTCCGATATTCCTGACCGAAAAATAAATAAAAGATGAGGCCAATTACAGGGATTAAAATGAGTACAAGTATCCATGCAATGGTTTTAAAAGGTGAGCGCTTTTCAAGGACTATCATTATTGCAACAGGAATTGCCGTAGCAAGAAATATCAGCGAAAATATGCGCCAGAAAATACTCCATTCAATCATCTGCACGTTTTATATTTGTAGTACTAAATTTCTAAATTTTTGGATTCAAAAACAATTTAATTGGTAAAATCGTAAGTAAGAGTGCAATTTATATAAGGAATTAAAAAATGAAATGAGTCTGACAAAAATTTTGGTGTTTATTTCAATTTTAAAGTCATATCGCATTAAATAAACAATTTAAATAAGATGAAAAAAATACTGTTAATATTAGCTGTAATTATTGGGGTTTGGGCGTGTTCAACACAAAAAAAGGCAGTTAAAGCAGAGCAACAGGAAAAAGAAGAGGTTCAGGGAAAAGATAGTGTTGAATATGATATGGAAACGTTTGACAGCCGCTTTAAAGCCTGGTATCAAACGCACAACAAGCCAACTATGTATCATTCACAAGATTATTATGAATACTGGAACAATCAGTATGTTCTGGCCTGGAATTCAAATGCGTCTGATGCCAGCAAAGGTTCTTTTTTTGAACCGATTATTGGTTACGACCAAAATACGGATTACGGACTGGAATTGAATCACAAACTATTTTATTATTTTCAGTATGTTGAGAATGTATTAAAGATTAAGGTTCTGCCGGGCTGGGGGCCCAAAGCAATTCCCTTTTAACGGTGATTTTTATAAATGTATAATTCATCGTCCCCCATTTTTTTATAATCTACCAATTGTTCGGGTGTCTGCGGGGCTTCAATTCCGTTTCCAAAAAGTTTTGGCCCGATATAAACATGTGCTTCATCCCAAATTCCCGCTTTCATAAAGCTTTCGAGTAACTGTTTGCCACCCTCAACAATTAACGATTGTATTTTTCTTTCGTAAAGCTTTTCAATAATCTGTTCCACTACTTTTTCTGCAAAATCAATTTTTACAAACTCGGTGTTGTTTTGCCAGTCATTTTTTACCGAGTTAAACACTAAAGTTGCGGTTGAATTATCAAAAAGGTTCAAATTGTGAGGCAGCCGCAATTGGTTGTCCAAAACAATACGCAACGGATTTTTGCCTTTGCAATGGCGAACCGTTAGCGAAGGATTATCTTTTAAAGCTGTATTTGTTCCAACTAAAATTGCGTCTTCTTTTGCCCGCATTTCATGAACCTGTAAAAGTGCTTTTTCTCCGGTTATCCAGGTTGGTTCGCCATAGTTTTCCACGGTTCTTTTAATATCGATAAAACCGTCAGAAGTTTGGGCCCATTTCAAAAAAATATAGGGTCGTTTCTTTTCCTGAAAAGTAAAAAACCGTTTGTTTATTTCCCTGCATTCTTTTTCCATCATTCCCACCTGAACATCAATTCCGGCCTTTTGCATTTTTTCAATTCCTTTTCCGGCAACCTGTTCAAACGGGTCAACAGTGCCAATAATAACTTTGGGTATTTGTTTCTCAATAATGAGATTGGAGCAGGGAGGTGTTAAACCCCAGTGGGCGCAAGGTTCAAGCGTAACATAAAGCGTACTTTCTTTAAGCAGTTCCTGGTTAACAACCGAATTTATTGCATTCACTTCGGCATGTGCTTCGCCATGTTTCTCGTGAAATCCTTCACCAATAATTTCTCCCCGATGAACGATTACGCAACCTACCATTGGGTTGGGTGAAACATTTCCTGCGCCTTTTTCTGCAAGTTCAAGGCATCGTAACATGTATTTTTCCAGTGACATCATTTCGGGTAGAAAATTTAACTTTGCATGGCAAATGTAAACAATGCAGAAAACTATTCAATATATTGAAAACGAATTAAGACAAATTTATCCTGAAAGTGAAATTCAGGGATTAACAAGAATTATTATTGAATCGGTTACCGGATGGAATTATACACAGCAGATTCTGAATAAGGGTGAAGTAATAAAAGAGGCTGATCGGATAAAGATTCAATCAATTTTAGTCTTATTAAAAAAATACGAACCCATTCAATATATTCTTGGTGAAGCAGAATTTTTTGGGATGAAACTCCGTGTAAATTCTTCGGTATTAATTCCACGGCAGGAAACCGAAGAACTGGTTGAATTAATTATTGAAAAGACCGGTGAAAAGGAAATTTCAGTGTTGGACATCGGCACCGGATCAGGGTGCATTGCACTGGCTTTAAAAAAGAAATTGAATAATGCACAGGTTTTTGGGGCCGATATTTCGGAGGGAGCTTTAGAAGTTGCCCGGGAAAATGCACAAGCAAATCATCTTGATGTCAACTTTTTTCAGACCGATATTTTAACCTGGGAAAACAGGTTCTGGGAGAATTACGATGTTATTGTCAGTAATCCGCCCTATGTTCGGGAAAGCGAAAAAAAACAAATGTTGGCAAACGTTCTGGACTACGAACCTGCTTCAGCTTTGTTTGTTCCGGATGACGATGCTTTACTATTTTACCGCAGAATTACTGAATTTGCCATTCATTATTTGAAAAACGATGGTTCCCTGTTTTTCGAAATAAACGAAAACCTCGGAGATGAAATGGAAAGGTTGCTGCAAGTAAGTGGTTTTAAAAACATTGAACTTAGAAGCGACATTAACGGAAAAAAAAGAATGATCTACGGCACAAAATAATCTGCCGGAACAAAACTCAAATTTTCCTATATTGGCAACGCAAATTGGATTAATGTTCAGATGAAGAAAGCTTTTAGAGCCATAATCTTACTTTTAAATTTACTGGCAGTTTTTGCATTGCTGTTAAGTTATTTATCGGTAATTATTCCACCCGATAAATTCTGGATTCCTGCATTTTTTGGAATGGCTTACCCATTTATTGTTACAGCAAATTTTTTGTTTATTTTGTTTTGGCTGTTTTTTAAACCCAAATACTCGATTTTTTCGCTGGCATTTGTTATCGCCGGTTTTGGGTTTCTGTCAAGGTATTTTCAATTGGGGGGTAAAAAGCTTGATGAAGGCGGGATAAAAGTTCTCTCTTACAATGTGCGCCATTTTGAAGGTTTTGAGAAAGGTGATCAGAAAAAAAATGCGGACAAAATTGTTGATTTTTTAAACCAGCAGGAGTCGGATATTATTTGTCTTCAGGAAACCCGCTTGCGGAAAAATTCAATTTTTAACCTTGCGAATACGGTTAAAAAGCTAAAATCGATAGAGCATTACCATTATGCCCGTGCAAGTGGTACTTACGGTTTGGTAACTATGACCCGTTTCCCCATTGTTGGGATGAATGAAATTAGGTTTGAAAATTCCGGGAACATGGCAATTTTTACGGATATAATTATTAATAAGGATACGGTTCGTGTTTTTAATGTTCACTTGCAGTCATACCAAATCGATCCCAATAAATATAATATTATTGATTCTCCGGGGATAGATGAAGAAAAAGACATTAAGGAAGTTCGCGATATGAGCAAAAAACTTAAAAAAGCTTTTGAAAGACGGGCTCAACAGGTAAGAAATGTTCGAAAGCAAATTGACGACTCACCTTACCCGGTTATTATTTGCGGAGATTTTAACGATACGCCGGTTTCATACACTTATCAAACCATGAGGGGAGATTTTAATGATGCATTTATTTCTTCGGGTAAAGGTTTTGGCCGGACTTATGTAGGGAAACTTCCTTCTTTCAGAATTGATAATATTTTTTACAGTTCACAGTTTGAATCTTTTAATTTTAAAACGTACGGATTCAAAATGTCGGATCATCTGCCAGTTTCTTGCAGTCTTATTTTCAACCCAAATTAATCAGAAAGCAAACGTTGGGCAGTAATCTTGTCCTTTTGCAACTGGGTCACTAACATTTCAATTCCGTCGAACTTTTGCTCTTCGCGTATTTTAGCGATAAACTGCAAGGAAACTTCGTGGCCATATATATTGCCATCGAAATCAAAAATATTTACCTCAATGCTACGGTTGTCTGCATTATTATTAAAAGTCGGACGGCTGCCAATGTTAAGCATTCCTTTGTACACTTTAAAATTGATGTACACTTTTACCGCATAAACTCCGTAACCCGGAATAATTTTGTGCTTGTCTGAGGCTTCAATATTGGCCGTCGGAAAACCAAGTTTTCTTCCCAGCCGTTTTCCATCGACGACAGTGCCGTGCAAGGTAAAATTATAGCCAAGATAATGATTCGCTCTTTTAATGTCACCTGTTTGCAGTGCCTGCCTGATTTTAGTAGAACTAACGCTTTCTTCTTCAACAATCAGCGCATCCAGTTTCTCAATTTCAAAGTTAAATTGGAGGGCGCATTTCTGCAGATAATCAAAACCGCCTTCTCTGTTTTTCCCAAATTTGTGATCGTAGCCAACAACTAAACAGTGCGTTTTCATTTCGTTGACCAGAATTCTTTCTACAAACTCCGAGTAGGTAAGATTGGCAAATTCTTTACTAAACGGATAAACTACCAGATGGTCTATCCCGTAAAGTTCGAAAAGCTTGATTTTTTCTTCGAGCGTGGTTAATAACCGCAGGTTTGTTTCGTTTGGCGATGTAACTAAACGGGGATGCGTGTGAAAAGTAAAAATTACAGTTTCACCGTCGTGTTTTTGGGCAATTTCTTTTAATCGTTTTATAACTGTCTGGTGTCCAAGATGAACACCATCAAATGTGCCGATAGTAACTACCGGTTTATTTGCATCAAAATCTTTTAAACTGTAATGTATCTTCACTTTTTACCTGAATATCAAACGAAAAATAAGTTTTCCTGTGTAAATGAGGCAATAAAATTAAGAATTTCATTCATACTCAAAATTCTTAAAATATGTTATTTTCAACTATACTGTTTCGGGTATAGTGGATTTTGTTAAATTTACGGCCTCAAATTAATAAAGCATGACTTTAAATCGATTTGTTTTTATAATCGTAGTATCTGTTATCGTATTAAGTGGTTGCAAAAAGAGTAACCTGTTTACCATTAGTGGTAAAATTACACATGCCGAAGGAGATACCATTTATCTGGAGCAGCTTTTGGTTTCATCGAGAAAGCCGATTGCACAAACTAAAATTGATAAAAAGGGTAATTTCAAATTTGAAGGGAAAACAGGTATCCCTACTTATTATTTATTAAAATTATCGGATAATAATTTCATAACACTATTGGTCGATTCAACCGAGCAGGTTGTTGTTGAAGCAGATGCAGCTAATTTTGGCAAGGATTATTTTGTAGAAGGTTCTTTGGGATCAATTCAGGTTCAGGAACTAAATCGGCAGTTAGGTATAACCGAACATAAACTTGACTCAATTAGATCGCTTATGAATTTGTACAGCAGCAGTTCTGATTATGAAAGATTAAAGCCTCGGTGGGATAGTGCTTATGTTGATATTATTGACAAACAAAGATTGTTCTCGAATAGTTTTGTTTTAAACAATGCTTTTTCAATGGCAAGTGTTTATGCATTATATCAAAAATATAAGGATCAGAGTTACGTAGTTCGCGATTTGCAAACTATGAGGACAGCCGCCTCGGCGTTGAATTCCATTTATCCTAATTCAGAATTGGTTAAGGCTTTATACGAGAATACGTTGCAGTTCTTGCGCGAGGAAAAAGCAAAGCGGGTTCAACAGTTTATTGAGGAGAACGGCGAAAACAGCCCGGAAATAGTGCTTCCTAATACCAGTGGAAAAGAAATTGCACTTTCATCTTTAAGGGGGAAAGTTGTTTTAGTTCAGTTTTGGGCAGCTGAAAATGAAGGCTCAAGAATGTTAAATCCTTTGTTGGCAGATGCCTACAGAAAATATAAAAGCAAAGGCTTTGAAATTTATCAGGTTAACCTCGGTAAAAACAGGAGCGAGTGGCTCGATGCCATTGATGCTGATAAACTTACCTGGATAAATGTTGGAGATATGGAAGGTAGCATAAAAGCGGTAAATGCTTATAATATACAAACTATTCCATATAACTATCTTTTAGATAGAGACGGTTCAGTAGTAGCTAAAAACTTAACTGGTCCTGCTCTTGATAAAGCATTGGCACAACTTCTTAAATAGTATTATGCTGAAATTAACGATAAAATTTAACAGCATTCATTGTCAGTAAAGAAAAAAATATACTTTATTTCCGATATTCATCTCGGAGCACCTGCATTAAGCGACAATAAGGAGCGTGAACTGCTTTTTGCCCGATGGCTTGATGAAATACAAAATGATGTTGACGAATTGTACCTGATGGGCGATGTATTTGATTTTTGGTATGAATATAACAAGGTGGTTCCAAGAGGTTTTACACGCATTTTAGGCAGAATTGCCAATTTAACAGATAGCGGAATTCCTGTTTATTTTTTTCCGGGAAATCATGACTTATGGGCATTCGACTATTTCTCTTCAGAATTAGGTGTAACGGTTTATCACGAAGGTATTATAAAGGAAATAAGTGGGAAGAAATTTTTCCTTGCTCATGGTGATGGGCTGGATGCAGATGACAAAGGCTATATATTTTTAAAAAAAATATTCACGAGTAAAACTTCGCAATGGTTGTTTTCACGGCTTCATCCTAACTTTGCATTTAAAGTTGCCCACGACTGGTCAAAGTCAACGCGACTGGCAAAAATAGATTTACATGAGGTTTTTGATGCGCATAACGATGGAATGTATAAATTTGCCGGAGATTTTTTGAAAAAGGAATCCGTCGATTATTTTATTTTTGGTCACCGCCATATTCCGGTAAATACAAAAATGAATGAAAAAACAAGTTTTATTTTGCTGGGCGATTGGATTAAAAATTATACCTATGGTGTGTTCGACGGAGAAACATTTGAATTAAAGAGATATAAAGATTTGGCCACAGGCCAGGAAGCTGGATGATATGAGAAAAGGAATTTATACAAGAATTATAGGAACCGGAAGTTATATTCCGCCACGAATAATAAAAAACAGTTTTTTTCATCACCACGAGTTTTATACTCCTTCAGGGGCGAAAATTGCTGACAAAACCAATGAGGAGATCATCCAGAAATTTAAGGAAATTACCAACATTGAAGAACGTCGTTATGTCGATGAGAATCAGGTAACTTCCGATATTGCAGCAATTGCTGTTAAAGAAGCCTGTAAATCGGCTGAAATTTCTATGGAAAGCCTTGAATTTATTATTGTCGGCCACAATTTTGGGGATATTTATGAGGGAAATGTTCAGACGGATATTTTACCCGGTTTGGCCAATAAGGTGAAAATGAAGCTTCACATAAAAAATCCGGATTGTATTGCACACGATGTGGTATCAGGTTGCCCGGGATGGACACAAGCACTAATTGTTGCTGATGCTTACATCAAAAGTGGATTTTACAAACGTGGTGTAGTAGTTGGTGCCGATGTACTTTCACGAATTTCTGATCCGCACGACCGCGATACCATGATTTTTGCTGACGGTGCAGGAGCAACAGTTGTTGAAGCTGTTGAAAGCGAAGAGCCTATCGGAATCCTGAGCCACTCAAGCCGTTCAGATTCTGTGCATTATGCAAATCTTCTTACGCTGGGCAAGTCTTTAAATCCCGATTATAAAGGCGACGAGCTTTTAATTAAAATGGAAGGGCACAAACTTTACATTTATGCTATTAAAACGGTTCCTGGTGTAGTAAAAGATAGTATTGATAAAGCAGGACTGCATTTAAGCGACATTAAAAAAATATTTATTCACCAGGCAAATGAAAAAATGGATGAGGCAATTTTGTCGGGTGTGCTAAGACTGTACGGAGAAAAAGAAGCGCCTGAAGGAATTATGCCAATGAGCATCCGGAATTTGGGTAACTCTTCCACCGCAACTGTTCCTACTTTAATCGATTTAATTTTGAAAGGCAAAATGGAAGGTCATGAAATTAACGAAGGCGATTATTGTGTAATTTGCTCGGTTGGTGCCGGAATGAACATTAATTCCATTGTTTATAAGTGGTAGGTATTTAGTTTAATGTTGTTTTTCATAGCTGTAGATTACCAATTTATTGCTCCCATCCCGTTTTTTATCAAAAATTCATTTGCCCGGCTAAAATGGTGATTCCCGAAAAATCCGCGGCTCGCTGAAAGTGGAGAAGGGTGTACCGACGTTAAAATTAAATGCTTCTCGGGATCAATAAATTTTCCTTTGCTAATCGCATAATTTCCCCAAAGAATAAAAACAACATGTTCTTTTTCCTCATTAATTTTATGAATTACCGCATCGGTAAATTTTTCCCATCCTTTATTTTGGTGCGAACCGGCGTTGTGTGCACGAACCGTTAACGTTGCATTCAGTAGCAACACGCCTTGTCTTGCCCATTCAATAAGGTTTCCGCTCCCTGGAATTGGTTTTCCTACATCGGTTTGTAATTCTTTAAAAATATTTCGCAAACTGGGTGGAAAATCAATTCCGTCATTCACCGAAAAACAAAGTCCGTGCGCCTGTCCCGGCCCGTGATACGGATCCTGGCCAAGAATTACAATTTTCAGATTATCAAACGGACACTGGTCGAAAGCATTAAAAATGAGTTTTGCCGGGGGAAAAATTTTGTGGATTTTGTATTCATCTCGCACAAAATCAGTGAGCTCGGTAAAGTACTCTTTTTCAAATTCATCAGCTAAAAGCGTTTTCCAGCTTTCCTCAATTTTAACATCCATAGTTCCAGTTTTTTCAGAAACCGAAAATAAGAAATATACTTTTTTTAACCAATCAGATTCTTTCCTTGGGCTTTCTGTTTGTTGTTTTCTATTTTGTATTTTTGGCCAATCAATTATCTGAACATGGAAATTATATCCCTTTTAATCGGCCTGACAATTGGATTTGTTATTGCATTTTTAGTTGGAAAACTGCTTTCTAAATCGAAAGAAAACAACGCTTTGGAAACGAGGAAAGAGCAGGAAAAGATTCTTGTGCAGTTGGAGGAACGAGTTAGTTATCTTCAAAATGAAAGAGAGCATTTAACCGGCGAATTGGAGCAGGCGAAAAGTATAAACGAACAGCAGCTTCAGCGATTGGCAAAAGCAGAAGTGGAATTTGTAAATCTGCGGGAGAAACTTGCAACGCAAAAGCAGGAAATGGAAGAGCTGCAAAAGAAGTTTACTACCGAGTTTGAAAATGTTGCCAATAAAATTTTGGAGAAAAACAGTGAAAAATTTACAGCGGCAAATCAGAAAAATATTAGCGAAGTATTAAATCCGTTAAAAGAAAAAATCCTTTTGTTTGAAAAAAAGGTGGAAGATACCTACCAAAAAGGATTGAAAGACCAGACCGATTTAAAAGCAGAATTGAAGAAACTTTATGACCTGAATAATAAAATTAGCGAAGAGGCCAATAATTTAACCAAAGCATTAAAAGGCGATGTAAAAAAACAAGGGAACTGGGGCGAAGTGGTCTTGGAACGAATTCTGGAACGTTCAGGGTTAAACGAAGGTGAACAGGGATATCAGAAACAGTTTAGCGACTCAACCGATGACGGAAGGCGAATTCAGCCTGATATTGTGATAAATCTGCCCGAAAACAAACATGTAATTGTCGATTCAAAGGTTTCCCTGATTGCTTATGAGAGAGCCGTAAATGCATCGACTGAGGAGGATCGGGCCAAATTTATCAAAGAGCATCTTTTCAGCTTAAAAACCCATATAAAAGGGTTGAGCGAAAAACATTATCAAAACGCACAAAATTTGAATTCGCCCGATTTTGTGTTGTTGTTTATCCCCATCGAATCTTCATTTAGTATTGCAATTCAGGAAGATCAGGATTTGTTTTCCTTTGCCTGGGATTTGAAAGTTGTTTTGGTAAGCCCGTCAACACTTTTGGCTACTTTGCGTACCATTGCATCTATTTGGCAGCAGGAAAACCAAACCCGGAATGCACTTGAAATTGCCCGGCAGGGAGGAGCATTATACGATAAATTTGTAGGCTTTATTGCTGATATGGAAAAAATTGGGAAAAATATTGTGGTAACACAAAATAGTTACAACGATGCAATGAATAAGTTACAAACCGGAAGTGGAAACTTGATTAAACGGGCTGAAAACATTAAAAAACTCGGTGCAAAAACCTCTAAAGAACTACCCCGACAGATGCTTGAAGACTAGTTACAAATGATAAAAAGAATCCTCACCTCAATATGGTTTTTGGCTGTTTTTATTACGGTGCCTTTAATTATTTTATTGCCTCCGGTATTTGATAAATATAATTGCAAGGTAGTTTCCGAAGGTTCGGTTTTAAGTGAACAAAATGCCAGCATTTATTTTGAAGATCTCGATTCTGACGGGCAAATTGAACGGATAGAAAGTTTCAGACAGCCTGGTAGCGTTAACAGGCTTGCTTTCCAGTTTTTTAAGGAAAATGGGGGGATGGTTGACCAGATTAACTTTCCCGATGAATTTAATAATGAAATAAATCGATTGTATTTTGCTGATGTTGATAAAGATGGAAATAAAGAAGTTTATGCATTTTCGTTTCAAAATGACAGCCTGATTCTAAATTGGGTACAGGTAACGCCTCAAATTTCTCCATTTTATTCCTTGCCAATTTGTAAGATTAATTATTACAATAACCATATGCTTGACTATGAGTTGGGTGATTTTTATTGTGTCGATCTTGAAAATGACGGGAAAAGAGAGTTGGTATTTGCTGTTACAGGCGGGTATTCCTATTCGCCCCGCCAGATTTTTAAGGTTGATATTGAAAATCGGGGCATTGTACAATCCGAAAATACAGGGAGTGCATACGGTCCATTGAGTTTCTTTGATTTGGATGGTGACGGGAAACTGGAAATTATCAGTGAAGGGAAAGCGACTCCGGTCCGCGATTGGTTTAACCTTCCGTATAACGAACCAGCTCCCTGTTTGAAAATTTATAATTCGGATTTAACTTTTTATTGTCCTCCTGTTAAATTTATGGAAGGAGTTCAAAGTATTACCCAAACTTTTATTACAAAAGATGATGAGAATCGAAATGAGTTGCTTTGCACTCTTTTGTCGTCGAGTTCTGAATGTGAGTCTTTTAAAGCATATAAAATTAGCATTGAAGGAAAAAAGACAGACTCACTAGCTTATGAATCCATTGACAGGATGAGAACAAAATATGTTTTTCAGAATGACAAAGGAAATTTTGTAACCCAAATCAATCCATCGGAATTTTTGGAATACAATGCCAAACTCGAGATTATATCACATTTTAGAATAAGGGGAAATGAAAATATGAACTTCATTTCAAAGGGCGATATCAATCATGATGGTTATAACGAATACTTCTTCACGAATTCAGAATTAAACGAAATCCATATTTTTAGTAATAACTTCAGGTGGCATCATGTTATTGATATGAAAAATCAGTTGTTAACATCGAAAGTTAACTTATTTGTGGAGCAAAACAGGTTTAATATAGTTACAACAAAAAGATATCTTACCTACAGTTTTATCACAAGCCCATATTATTTCTTTCGGTATTTTTTTTATGCAGGAATTTATCTCGCAGGGGTACTTTTAATTTTTTTGCTTCAAAAAGCAATTGAATTGCGTTTAAAAGAAAGATACAGGCTGAAAAGCCAGGTACATGAGTTACAATTAAAAATACTTCGGAACCAGCTCGACCCGCACTTTATTTATAATACGTTTAATACGATTGCTTCGGTGATAAAACAAGGGAAAAGTGAAGAAGCTTATAATTTGTTTATTCAGTTGTCGAAGATGGTTCGTTCTAATCTTGAAACTACAAACGAAATATATTCAACGATAGGCCAAGAGGTTGATTTTGTTAAAGACTATTTAGGCATTCAAAAGTACAGATTTAAGGAATTGTTTGACTATGAAGTTGATATCGACAAGAAAGTAAACTCTGAAATGAAAATTCCCAAAATGTTACTTCAGATTCATGTGGAAAATGCCTTGAAACACGGAATAAGAAATTCTAGCATTAAAGGATTTCTTAGTGTCAGGGTTATTAAAGAGGAGAAATCGATAAAAATGGAAATTGAAGACAACGGTGTAGGGCGGAAAAAATCGAAACAGATTAATGCAGGCGTTAGTGGTATTGGTTTAAGTACAATTGAACAGATTATTGAGTTAAATAACCAAAAAGGGAAGAATTATATATCGCAAAAAATTGTTGACTTGAAAGATCAAAATGGTATGGAATCGGGAACATTGGTGGTTTTAAGAGTTATGGTCTAGTGCTAAAAACGGGTATCTTTTGTACTTCCGTCTATCTGGAAAATCCACTGAAAATTTTCATCAATCATTTCAAGTGCTTCCAGCGTTTTTTTGTTTTTGGTAAATACAACTCCGTTTTTTCCGGTTGCAATACTTTCAAGCGTATTGTGCGATTTATTTTTAGGTTGGTCAACATCCATAAACCAGATATTATTAAGGGTAACCTGGTAGGCATTTCCTGCTTTTTTGACTTCGAAAGTACCATTTACAGGGTTTTTCAGGAAATCTTCAATCTTACGCGTTTTTATTTCTTTGTAATTCCAGTTTAGATGGTAGTTTATCAATACTCCATTCATCTCATTGTCAGTAGTTTTTTTTACCTGGAAACCTGCCCCTGGCGAATTATAAGAAGTTAGTTTCTTTTCCAGCACTTCAAATGAAACAGAACTGTTATAAGTTTTTTGAAAAAATACCTTCCCGTTTCTCAAATGAAAATTACCATGGTCTGAATCATTGTAAGGATCCCTGTTCAATTGTGAAAAAGCTGTTATGCTAATCGCCATAAAAAGAAGAAGAAAAATATTTTTCATGATACTGATAGTAAAAGAGATGTTATTATTGTTAATAGTTTATTCTGAATTTTTGTGTTTATTGATTTTATTAGATGAACAATAGCTCAAAAATCAGATATCTCAGCAAAAATTAGCAAAAAATAGGAATTTATTTTGCTGGCATTTTAAAATTAACATAATCAAAGAGTAAATTGTTAAATTGACAGATTTATAAATATTTGAAAATTAAATTATTATATATCATATGGAATGATTCTATATTAACGAAATATTTCGTATAATTTTTTATAATTTGTAATTTCCCACTTTATTTTAATTGCAAACCATCTAAGATTTCTGGCGCTTGAAACGACATTAGTTCGGTTTGCTTATAATTAAAAATTAGTGAGCATAAAACCTTTAAAAACCAAATTTTCATTATATGAAAACCCTATCCTTCCTGTTAATTACTTTAATAGCTCCGTTTACCCTGTTTTCACAGGATATTCAGGAACAGGCCAAAAAGGCAAAAAATTATGTTTCATCGGAATACGATAGAAACGCAACAACTTTTATTGGTATTGATTTTGGCGAAAGTCACAGTGCCGATTTGTATGCAAAATTCTCTAAAATTAAAGTTCCCGATAAATATTACGATAATACCATTTCGGGTCAAGTTTTAAAGCCGGGTGTAAGTCGCGAAAGTGTATCCAATCAGTACACCGGGCTGTACGAAGCGGAAGTGGCAAAGTGGCTCACTGAAAATAAAATCGGCCAGCAAATTTTATCGATTTGGTTTAACCGCCAACCCGATGGAAGTTTTAACGTGGATGTTTTAAAAGAACGCGGTCTTTTTAATGCTAACGACAACGATTTTATTGTTGCTTCAGCATCAAAACGCGGCCAGTCTTCCCTCATGGATATGGGGCTTCAACTGGTAAATCAGTCCTATGTTCTGGCTTTCGATTTCAAGGATATTATAAGTATGACTGAATACTATAATAAAAATGAAGTAGCGAAAGAGAAACAGATTATGAACGGATTTAAATCTACTGCAAACAGCTATCTATTCAAACTCGATTTCAACGATTCCATTGCCGCGGTCTTTTTTCAGGATTATTGGATTGGCGAAAACGATTCGGAAAAGGAAACAAAAAAAACAGCCTTCGAAAATGCTGATTTCCCTTTCGTTTTTGTATCGAAACAGCATAACGATATTTCAGCTACTCAATATAATGAAGGCCAGCCACTGGCTCCAAAAGTTCAGAAAACAAATGCTGAATTATTTGAGCAAATGAGTCAAATGGCATTAGACGCTGCATTAAACGATGTTGAAAAACAAAATCAGGATTTCAGAGTGAAAGCTATGGTTAGTGAAGTTCATCCAATTTCAGCTAAAATCGGGAAAAAAGAAGGATTAAAATTCGATCAGCGTTACTTCGTTTTTGAGAACCGCGAAAGAAACAATGGTGATGTTTATTCTAAAAGGGTGGCAGTTGTTAAATCGATGAAAGTGATTGACAACCGTAATGTAACAACCGGGCAAACTCAACCCTCCACGTTTTACCAAATTGCAGGCGGGAAAGTAGATAACTACGGAATGTTTCTCGAACAACACAATGATGTGGGTTTGAATATATTTCTTGGTTCGACATTTACGGGATTAACAGGCTACACAGGAAGAGCGGAATATTACATTTCAAAAGCTTTTGGCGGAATGGTAGGCTCAGGATCGGGGAAAGGAGCAACCTCGTGGAAAATTTATGCAGAAGGTGGATATGATTTAAAGAAAGATTATGAAATTGTTAACGTGATTACTGATGACTTTACCTTTCTGCGCGTAAGTTTTGGTTTGGGTAAAGATTTTTATCCGGCTAGTTTTCTTCATTGGGGACCATTCTTAGGTTATGGAATTGAAACAATTTCATGGGAAAGTTCCGATACGGAAAGTGTTTCATCTGATTTTATTGAAGCCGGGGTTCGAATTGGGATTAATCTGTCACACAATATCCAGCTCATTGGTTCGGCTACCTACTATTCCCTATTAACTTCTGAAGTAGAAGACACAGATACCGGAGAGAAAATGGATTTTGAATACAAAGACTATTTCGAAGATCGAATGGGACTTGATTTTAGCGCCGGAATAA
>JAWKKP010000028.1:0-81606 GCA_041393215.1 Draconibacterium sp. | reverse complement strand
GCTTCGATAAAAGTAATTAGGGAAATTGCAGTTGAGGAACCACTAAAATATTCTATTTGCTATTTTTGAGCGGTCAAAAACATTATGATGCAAACTATTATTCTGAGTGCTGTTTATTCCTTTTCGAGAAAACGGTAGCGAATTGTCAGGGGTTAAAAACTATATTTAGAAACAAGCGTTTCATTATGATTATATCATTTTTATGAGAAAACCGGAACAGGCTCATATTATTCAGTTAAACGAAAAATGGATCAAGGCCTCTATTCTTGGCACAGTCTGGGCTTCTTCTGAAATTGTGCTTGGCAGTTTCTTACACAATTTACGCATTCCGTTTAGCGGAAATATTCTTACAGCTATTGGATTGATAATCCTTATTTCGGCCAGCTACCAATGGAAGGAAAAAGGATTATTCTGGCGTGCCGGAGTTATTTGTGCACTGCTAAAAACCATGTCGCCCAGTGCAGTTATTTTTGGGCCGATGATTGCCATTGTGAGTGAAGCTTTTTTAGTTGAAATCTCGGTAAGGATATTCGGCAGAACAATGGCAGGTTTTTTATTGGGTTCAATACTGGCCATGTCGTGGAATCTGTTTCAAAAAGTTTTTAACTTCATTATATTCTACGGTTTTAATATTGTTGAAGTTTATACACAACTTATGCAATATGCAGAGCGACAGTTACAATTGCAATTTGATGCGATATGGACCCCATTGCTTTTATTGCTTACAGCGTATGCTGTTTTTGGCGTTTTTGCCGCAATTGTTGGAATAAGAACCGGCAGAAAACTCATCAATACTCCTGCTTCAAAACAAAATTTTGTATCTGCAGAAGCTTTAAACAACAATAACAAAAAGCGAACATCCGATTTTTCATACTCCCTCTTTTGGTTAGGGTTGAACATCTTTTTCATGATTGGAACATTAATACTTGTGCGGCACATTCCCTTTTGGATTTGGACTATTATTGTTGCTGCCATCGCCGCCACCTGGGCAATTCGTTATAAAAGAGCTTTGAAACAATTAGTGAAGCCAAAATTCTGGATATTCTTTGCCTTAATTACCATGCTCACCGCATTTGTTTTTACAAAACTGCAAGCCGAAAAAACATCATTGATTGAGGCAGTTGTTATCGGAGTAGAAATGAATTTTCGTGCTGTTATTTTAATTATGGGATTTTCTGTTGTAGGAACCGAATTATATCATCCGAAAATAAGGGACTTTTTCAGTAAAAGTTACTTTCACCAGCTACCACTGGCACTGGAACTTTCGCTGGAAAGTTTACCGGCAATGATTGCCAACACTCCCGATTTAAAAACATTAATTAAAAATCCGGTACTGGTAATTCATCAGATGATGTTGTACGCCGAACATCGGTTAAAAGAATTAAAAAGCACAGTTCAAAACCCAAAATCTATTTTTATTACCGGTAAAATAGGGTCAGGAAAAACCACACTTATAAAAGGAATAATTTCAGATTTTCAAAAAGAAGCCATTAGCATAGCCGGATTTTATTCTGATAGAATTTTAAAAGACGGACAGACCATTGGATATGATGCAGTAAACATTTCAACAGGAGAAAGAATGAAACTGCTTAGAACCGAAAGCGAAACGACAGGTGAAAAAATTGGCAAATACTTTTTTTATCCCGAAGCTTTCCGAAAGGCGGCAAAACTTACAAAGCCTGAATCATCCCAATTATTTATTATTGATGAAGTCGGGCGTCTTGAACTACGCGAAAAAGGTTGGTTCGAAATACTTCAATACGTAAAAACAAACAGTAAATTGATTATACTGCTAATCGTTCGTGAAGAAGTGATAGAAGATATAAAACAGAAATTCGGGTTGCATCCTGAAATCGTTTTTCATGTAAACGAAATGTCAACGGAATCGATTCGCTCTGAACTCTTTTTACGAATAAACAGTCTATTAAAAGGCTAGTCTTTTCCCCTGAAAATATGAAAGAATCCGTGTGCTCGTCTTTTCACACCATCGCGCCCCACTCCCACTACATTGTAGTAATAAACACCGGGACTTGCATATCGGCCACCCATTAAACGTCCATCCCAAATGGTTTCAGCATAAGTACCCTCAAAACCTCGTATATCACCACTTTCCCAGTAATGAATCCTTCTTCCCCAACGATTAAAAAGGCTAATCTCAATACTTTGCATCGACCAGAATTTAACAACAAAGTTATCATTAACGCCATCTCCATTAGGAGTAAAAACATTAGGAACTCTTATAAATGATGAATCTACAACAATATAATCTTCCAGATAAGATGTATCGACACAGGTATGAAACTCTGACGTTCTTTTTGAAATCAGTTTCACCATATATGTTCCCACATTCTCGTAAGTATAAACGGGGTTATCATCATAAGCTACAATCATTATACTATCATCAGGAGAGGTAAAACCATCAGCATTTTTCTTAATATAATCTAGGTCGTAAAAGAAAAGCCATGTATAACCTCCAGGATCGCCATTTTCAGACTCATTAATGAAGTTAATAGTTGCAGGAGCCTCAATCTTCTGAGATTCCTGTTCTACAACCTCATAACGAAATTTGGCTTTTGTAACAATAGACTGGTAAGTAACTGAAGAAAGTTTTTCACAACCGTAATTATCATAAACCCGTAAAGTATAATCAGCATTTGCAGTTGGCGGCGAATATATCTGCGGGCTTAAAACAGTAGCAACAATTTCATTGCCTTTTTTCCACTCTACTTGCGTATTGGTAAACAAGCTTATTTCGGCATTACTGGTTAAATCGTAGTATTTAAGTTCAGCTGCGGTAAATTCCCCCATCAACTTAAACGATTCGCAGTTCGATGATGAATCGGGTAAACTGGCATTTGCTTCAATCCAGTTATTAAAAACCCAGGCCCGGGAAATTGCTGAATTTGCGCCCTGTGTTGTAGTTATCCGGTAACAACCATTGGCCAATCCGGCTATTTCAGAATACTGTGCTTCTGAACTTTCCGAAAAGTAAAAATCAAATCCGCCGGAAACGGAATTGTATTTTTCCCAAAGAAAAGTTTTTGTTCCCTGCAAATCTGTTGTGTATCGGAGCGATGCAATTTCCTCGCCCTGCGCAGCACAAAAAACAAAAATGCTGTCAGTTCCGCTAAAAACCGGATAGTTGGTTTTATCTGAACCAGATGATCCCGGCGCTGAAATCTGCGCATTCAGAAAGCCAGGAATGATAAAAAAGATTGTAAAAACAGAAACAAATAAAAATGAAGTTCTGGTCATAAATACGTTCATTTAAGCTACAATATTAACGTATAATTTTAATTAAATTGCCCGGATAAGTGTAAAAAACTGTATTAAATGGGGAAAATGTGGTGAAGATTAATTTTGTTGATAAAACACTTTTTGAAATCCGGTAAAACCATTGAACAACTTTTACTTTTGTGTCTTTTAATTAAAGAAAATATTTACTGTGCTCGATTATCTTAAAGATTTAAATAAAAGCCAATATGAAGCGGTCGTTCGTACCGAAGGGCCATCACTCGTAATTGCCGGTGCCGGCTCAGGAAAAACAAGGGTTTTAACCTACCGGATTGCTCATTTATTAAAACAGGGAGCACGGCCATCGACCATACTGGCGCTTACTTTTACCAATAAAGCTGCACACGAAATGAAGGACAGAATTGCAGCTGTGGCCGGTGAATATGCTGCACGATATTTATGGATGGGAACCTTTCATAGCATTTTTGCACGAATACTTCGAACGGAGCATGAAATTATCGGGTATCCATCCAACTTTACAATTTACGATAGTGCCGACAGCAAAAGCTTGATTAAAACCATTATCAAAAGTTTGCAATTAGACGAAAAAACGTATAAACCCGGTACGGTAGCCACACGAATTTCGATGGCGAAAAACAATTTAATTACGCCAAACATTTATGCCAACAACACCGATATCCGTTTGATTGACAAAAATATGCGAATGCCATTGCTTTCGGATATTTATCGCGAATATGTAAAGCGCTGCCTTTTATCGGGAGCGATGGATTTCGACGATTTATTATTAAAAACGAACCTTTTATTTCGCGATCACCCCGAAATTTTAACAAAATACCAGGAACGTTTTGATTATGTTTTAGTCGATGAATATCAAGACACAAATTATGCTCAATATCTTATCGTTAAAAAACTTTCTGCAAAAAATAACAACATTTGTGTAGTAGGCGACGATGCGCAAAGCATTTACTCGTTTCGCGGAGCTCGAATTGAAAACATTCTCAACTTCAAAAACGACTATCCTGAACATAAAGTTTTTAAACTTGAACAAAACTATCGCTCAACAAAAACCATTGTAAATGCAGCAAACAGTATAATTTCGAACAACAAAAAACAAATTCCGAAAACTGTATTTTCTGAAAAGAAAGAGGGAAATCCGATAAAAATTCTGGCAGCTTTGACCGACAATGAGGAGGGATTTATGGTTGTTCAGGAAATTGCAACAACCCAACTTCGCGACCATTACAAAAATTCGGATTATGCCATTTTATACCGAACCAATGCACAATCGAGGATTTTTGAAGA
This sequence comes from Draconibacterium sp., assembly GCA_041393215.1. Taxonomy (GTDB): domain Bacteria; phylum Bacteroidota; class Bacteroidia; order Bacteroidales; family Prolixibacteraceae; genus Draconibacterium. The sequence continues at coordinate 77,049 of JAWKKP010000028.1, read as the reverse complement.
AGCGCTCCGCAAGCGGAATATTTCGTATAAAATTTACGGCGGTTTAAGTTTTTACCAGCGAAAAGAAATAAAAGATTTGCTGGCTTATTTCAGAATGGCAGTAAACCCGGCCGACAATGAGGCACTCAAACGAATTATAAATTATCCTGTTCGTGGAATTGGGGCAACCACGTTGTTAAAACTTGAAGAGACAGCCGTTGCAGCGGAGAACTCGATCTGGAACATTATTATAAACCTTGAAAATTCAAATCCGGCCGGTTTAAACAAAGGAACTATCGCAAAAATTCAACATTTTGCCAACCTTATTCAAAAACTTCAGGCTTTTTCAAAAGAAAACGATGCATTTAGCACTGCCAAAGTTATTGCGGAGCAAACCGGCATTTTAGCAGAATTGTACAACGACAGATCTCCCGAAGGGTTAAACCGCCATGAAAATATCCAGGAACTTTTGAACGGTATTCAGGAATTCAGTTTAAATGCGGTTGAAGAAGACACTCCAGACAAGCTTGAGAATTATTTGGAAGATGTTGCCCTGTTAACAGATCAGGACAATGAAAAAGACGATGATCGTGATAAAGTAACATTAATGACAATTCATTCGGCAAAAGGGCTTGAGTTTAAAAATGTTTTTGTGGTCGGACTGGAAGAAAATTTATTTCCGGCACAACGTCAGGGTGAAAAAAACAGTGAAGAAGCGCTGGAAGAAGAACGCCGGCTTTTCTATGTTGCGCTAACCCGGGCTGAAGAAAATGTTTGGTTTTCGTTTGCGAGTCAACGTTACCGCTGGGGAAGCCTCGATTTTTGTACCCCAAGCCGTTTCCTTGAAGAGCTTGACGAAAAGTATCTGGAGCAAACCTCGCTCAATACTTTCAAAAAACAGTCGGCATTTAAAACAGGAACTGTAACTGAAACTTCACGACCTGATTTCACCAAAAGAAGCCCTATTTCATCATTTAAAACGAAGGAACAACAAAACATTTTTAACCGCAAACTCGTTTCGTTAAAAGAATCGGGACAACAACAAGCTGCTTTTTCAGGCGATGATCCATCAAAAATCCAATCTGGAATGAATGTGGAACATCAGCGTTTTGGAGAAGGAAAAGTCTTAAAAATCGAAGGTGTGGCACCAAACATAAAAGCCACTATCTTCTTTCAGAATTTTGGCCAAAAACAGTTACTATTGAAGTTCGCAAAATTAAAAATCAAAACTTGACCTCCACATATCGATAAAAAATTGCGAATTGAGAATAATTAATTAGTTTTGCACCAACCTTCTGTTATAAATCCCGAATTCAATACTGAAAATTAAGAAGTTATCAATATAAAATAAAATGGATTATAATTCACAACGAAAAAAACTTCCGCTCCCCGAATATGGAAGAAATATACAAAACATGGTCGATTACCTTTTCACCATTGAAGATCGCCAAAAAAGGAATCGTTCGGCACAAACCGTAATCGATGTTATGGGAAATCTTTATCCTTATCTTCGCGATGTTGCCGAGTTTAAACACAAACTTTGGGACCACCTGGCAATTATGTCCGATTTCAAACTGGATATAGATTATCCTTACGATCCGCCAACACCTGATATTTTAACTGAAAAACCAAACCGGGTACCTTATCCTGACAACAAAATAAGGTATAAACATTACGGGTACACCATGCAACTGCTCATAAAAAAAGCTTCAGATATGGAAGGTGAGGAAAAAGAGATTATGACAGAGTTGCTCGCCAACCACATGAAAAAATCGTATCTCGCATGGAATAAAGATGCAGTGGAAGACGATAAGATTCTGCAAGATTTAAAAGAAATGTCAAAAGGGAAATTAAGCGTAAGCAACAATTTACAACTTACCGACACAAAAACAATTCTTGGTAAACCCAAAAAGAAAAAAAATAAAAAGAAGTAATTTTCTTATCCGAATCAAATGTCAACTTTCACAATTGAGGGAGGATACAAATTAAGTGGTGAGATTGAGCCACAAGGCGCTAAAAACGAAGCGCTTCAGATTCTTTGTGCAACCCTTTTAACCGATCAGGATGTTCTGGTGGAAAATATTCCCGAAATCAGGGATGTATTAAAGCTTATCGAGATTCTTGGCGATATTGGTGTTAAAATAGAAAGAATTCAAAAAGGTACCTTTCGTTTTAACGCCGCCAATGTTAACATCGACTTTCTTACAACGCAGGAATATGCCAAAAAAACAGCCAGTTTACGGGGTTCTATTATGATTATCGGTCCTCTTCTTGCCCGTTATGGAAAAGGGTTTATTCCTCAACCTGGCGGAGACAAAATTGGCCGAAGAAGAGTAGACACCCATTTTATCGGGTTACAAAAACTGGGGGCAACTTTCGAATTCAATTCTGAAAAAAAGTGGTATTCTGTTTCGGCAAGTAAACTAAAAGGTTCATACATGCTTCTTGATGAAGCATCGGTAACCGGAACTGCCAATATTTTAATGGCGGCAGTTTTGGCCGAAGGAACAACAACTATTTACAATGCAGCCTGTGAACCCTATTTACAGCAATTGAGTAAGATGTTGGTTTCAATGGGTGCAAAAATATCCGGGATTGGATCCAATCTACTTACTATCAATGGCGTGTCATCATTAAAAGGCTGTAATCACCGGATTTTGCCCGATATGATTGAGGTTGGCAGTTTTATTGGACTGGCTGCCATGACAGCATCAGAGATTACCATTAAAAATGCTGGCATTGAACATCTGGGAATTATTCCTGCCTCATTCCGGCAATTAGGAATAAAACTTGAACAAAAAGGTGATGATCTACTTGTTATAGATACTGCTCATTATGAAATAGAGTCATATATCGATGGTTCGATTATGAGCATTGCCGATGCACCATGGCCAGGACTGACACCTGATTTACTGAGTGTTTTTCTGGTAGTGGCAACGCAGGCCAAAGGAAGTGTGCTTATTCATCAAAAAATGTTTGAAAGCCGCCTTTTCTTTGTAGATAAATTAATTGATATGGGCGCTCAGATTATTTTATGTGATCCGCACAGGGCAACAGTTATCGGCTTAAACCGAACGCACTGTCTTCGTGCTACCAAAATGACATCTCCTGATATACGTGCAGGCATTGCATTATTAATAGCTGCCATGTCAGCAAAAGGAACAAGCACAATTGACAACATCGAACAAATTGACAGAGGATACGAGAATATTGACGGACGTTTAAATGCTATGGGTGCAAAAATTTCACGTTCATAATCCTTTTTAATTATGGTTTAATTTTTGTGAAAACATAGCAATATTGAAGATGGAAATTTTAAAATTGATGAAATTAAAACGATGATGAAGAAGTTAATTTTTGCATTTGTTTTTATAACTGGCTTTACCAGTCTGGTAGTGGCTCAACAAAAGATCGGACTTGAAATCGGTAACAAAGCACCGGAATTAATAGGAAAATCTCCAACCGGGGAAACGATAAAACTTTCAGATACAAAAGGGAAAATAGTGTTGCTCGATTTTTGGGCTGCATGGTGTGGGCCTTGTCGAAGAGAAAACCCAAATGTTGTTTATAATTACAACAAATACAAGGATAAGAAATTCACAAAAGGAAAAGGATTTACTGTATTTGGTGTTTCACTTGACCGAACCAGTGAAGCCTGGACAAAAGCAATTGCTGATGACAAACTTTCGTGGCCATATCATATTAGCGACTTGCAATACTGGAATTCAAAACATGCTGCCATTTACGGCATCCATCGAATTCCAAGCAACTTTTTAATTGATGAAAATGGCATAATTCTGGCTAAAAATCTCACAGGCCCTGCACTTGGAGCAACATTGGAGAAATATCTAAAGGATAAAGGACTCTAGAATAATATCCTGTAAAATATAAATTAAGCATTTCAAATTGGCATTTATACTTTCAGTATGGGTGTCAATTTGTCTTTTATATTTGCATGGCAAAATTTTTGTTTACTTGTCGCGAGTTCAAGTTTTAATAAAATGAATTTCAACTTAAACTTAGTTTTACAATGAAAAAAGAGGAAAAAGAAAAATTAAATAGTGAAATGGAAGTAAATGCCGAAAGAAAAGAAGAAATTACATCTGAAAGTGCAGAAAACGAAACTCTGACAGAAAAGTCTGAAGACGCTGCTGAAAACTCAGAGAAAAAGAAGAAACACAAAAAAGAAAAGAAAGACGACATTATCGAGGAGCTTGCGGAGAAGCTTGCAGATATTTCGGATAAGCACCTCCGCTTACAGGCTGAATTCGATAATTTCAGACGGCGTACAATAAAGGAAAAAGCTGACTTGATCAAATCGGGTGGCGAATCTGTGCTTCTTAATATTCTCCCTGTTGTTGACGATTTTGAAAGAGCGCTGAATTCGTTAAAAGAAGTTCCTGATGACGATCCGGGAAAACAGGGAACTCTTCTAATTTATGCTAAGTTTAAAGAGTTTCTGAAACAAAATAACGTTATCGAAATTGATGCATTACATTCCAGTTTTGATGTAGATCATCATGAAGCTTTAACAAAAATACCTGCCCCGGAAGAAAAATTAAAAGGCAAAGTGGTAGATGTAATTCAAAAAGGCTATCAACTAAACGATAAAGTTATCCGATTCGCCAAGGTGGTGGTCGGCGAATAGTAAAAACAGGTTTAAAACATGGCGAAAAGAGATTATTACGAAGTACTTGAAGTTAGCAAGAACGCAACCACCGAGGAAATAAAAAAGGCATATCGTAAAAAAGCGCTTCAGTATCACCCCGATAAAAATCCGGATAACAAAGAAGCCGAAGAAAAATTTAAAGAAGCTGCCGAAGCTTACGAAGTTTTAAGTAACGCGGAAAAAAAACAGCGTTACGATCAGTTCGGACATGCCGGAGTAGGCGGTGCAAGCAGCGGTTTTAGCGGAGGAGGCTTTTCTGATATAGAAGATATCTTTTCTGCATTTGGTGATATTTTCGGAGGTCATTTCGGAGGGTTTGGTGGTTTTGGCAACAGTAGAGGAAGCAGAGGTCGCCGTGTAAGCCGGGGTTCGGATTTGCGGGTAAAAGTAAAACTGAATTTACAGGAAGTAATTGAAGGTGCTGAAAAGAAAATTAAGGTAAAAAAATACGTTGCCTGCACACATTGTAACGGCACTGGCGAGAAAAATGGAAATTCACATTCTACTTGCGGTACTTGTCGTGGCTCAGGACAGGTAACCCGAATTACAAATACTCTGCTTGGACAGATGCAAACCTCATCAGTTTGTCCAACCTGTCAGGGAGATGGCAGGATTATAACAGACAAATGCAATCACTGTGCAGGCGAAGGAGTTATACGCGACGAAGAGGTAATTAACATTAAAATTCCTGCCGGTGTTGGAGAAGGCATGCAACTTAATGTTTCAGGTCGTGGCAATACAGGCCGCAGAGGTGGAATCAACGGCGATCTGCTTGTTGTTATAACAGAGGAAGATCATCCGGATTTAATTCGCGATGGAAATAATTTGGTTTACAATCTTTTTCTTTCCTTCCCCGAAATTACGTTGGGAACAACAGCAGAAATACCAACTGCCGAAGGAAAAGTAAAAGTAAAAATTGACGCCGGAACACAACCAGAAAAAATACTACGCTTAAGAGGAAAAGGAATTCCCGATGTAAATGGTTATGGAAAAGGCGACTTGCTCGTGCATGTTCACGTCTGGATTCCAACAAAATTGAACAATGAGGAAAAGCGAATGCTTGAAAAGCTTCAGAATTGTGATGGTTTTAAAGAGGGGCCTTCCGCTTCAGAAAAGTCTTTTTTTAGAAAAATGAAAGACATGTTTGAATAAACATCGCATAACATTCTTTTTCGAACGATATTTCTTTAAAGAAAAATCTCTTTTTTAACATCATTGTTATAAATTAGAAGGATAATTGAAATGGCGGCATTGCATTTATTATAGAAACATTAATTTATTTCATTGATCGATCTTTCTCAATATCATTTTTTAGAACAGGAGCTACAGGATGAAATTCTGGCAAATGGCATTATAAAGAATTTCAGGCCCAATCAGGTTATTATCCGTGAAGGGCAGTTTATTACCAATTTTCCAATTGTTATCGAAGGTTTGATCCGTATAACAAGAAACAGTGAAGACGGGAATGAACTATTGCTGTACTTTTTAAAGAAAAATGAAATATGTGCTATGTCGCTTACCTGTTGTATGACCAGTTTGAAAAGCACAATAAAAGCCACTGCCGAAGAAAACACACAGGTAATTATGCTCCCGGTTGCATTTCTCGACTCATGGATTGTTAAATATCCAACATGGAAACAATTTGTAATGCAAACCTTTCAGAACCGGTTTGCCGAGTTAATTGATGTTGTCGATTCAATTGCATTTATGAAGCTGGACGAAAGATTAATTAAATATTTTAATTACCGATATTCTACGTTTAGTTCCAGCACCTTTAAGGGAACTCATCAAGACCTTGCCTTGCAGCTAAACACATCGCGGGAAGTGATTTCCAGGTTATTAAAAAAGTTAGAGAAAGAGGGGAAAATCAAAATTTCCAGGAATTTTATCGATTTTTCCAACCTTGTGTGACAAAGATTACATTACACTTTTACAACAATTTATTTCTTTGTAACAGACAATTCAAATTTAATAGTTATATACTATTAATTCATAATTTTTTGGGTTATAAAATCGGTTAGTAGTTGAAGGTTGTTAGCCAGGTTCAGTTGAATCTGGCTTTTTTTATTTTCTTTCTGTAAAAACTCATCCTGATCGGCCTTATCAATGATAATTATTCAAGTTAATGTTAATTTCATCTTGAAAACTAAAATTTGTTTTCATAGCCTGTTTTTCAATAAAATCCTGATATTTGTCAATATTCAGTAAATAACAGTTCAGCAACCTTAAAAGAATAAGCCAGATGTTTAAAATTCAGACGTTAAACCTTATCGATTCCGAGGGTTTAAGTATTTTTCCACTTAGCAAATATGAGATTGCAAGCGAGTTGCCAAATCCTGATGCAATTATCTTGCGTAGTTTTAAAATGCACGATATGGAGCTTCCTGCTTCATTAAAAGCAGTAGCGAGAGCAGGAGCCGGCGTTAATAATATTCCAATTGATAAATGCACCGAAAAAGGCGTTGTAGTTTTCAACACACCGGGAGCTAATGCAAACGGAGTAAAAGAGTTGGTAATTGCCGGATTAATGCTTGCTTCACGCGACATTATTGATTCAGCAATTTGGGCCAAATCGCTAATCGGAAAAGGGGATGAAGTTCCAGCTCTTATAGAAAAAGGCAAAAACAATTTTGCCGGTCAGGAGATACAAGGAAAAACACTTGCAGTTATTGGATTGGGTGCAATTGGTGTTTTAGTTGCCAATGCTGCAAAAGCGCTAGGCATGCACGTAGTTGGGTTCGATCCTTATATTTCTGTTCAACACGCATTAAAACTTAGTCGCGAAGTTACCTGGGTAGAAGGAATTCAACCTTTGCTTTCACAAGCAGACTATGTAACCATAAATGTTCCTTTAACACCTGAAACCAAAGGGTACATCAATAAAGAGAAATTCAGAATGATGAAAAAAGATGTACGCATCCTGAATTTTGCACGGGGCGGGCTGGTTGATACAAATGATTTGAGAGAAGCCATTGAATCGGGAAAAGTAGGCCGTTATATTACCGATTTCCCGGATGAAGAAATGTTGAAAATGCCAAACGTAATTTCAATTCCTCATTTAGGAGCTTCTACTAAAGAATCGGAAACGAACTGTGCAATTATGGCTGTAAACCAGGTAATTGATTACCTTGAAAATGGGAACATTTTGAATTCAGTTAACTTTCCGGCGGCAAGTTTAGATCGTGGAGAAGGTTGCCGTATTCTGATTGCAAACCAAAATATTCCAAACATGGTGGGCCAGATTACCAGTGTACTGGCTTCCGGAGGAATTAACATTGATAACATGCTGAATAAAAAGCACAACGGTATTGCCTACAACATCATCGATGTTACACAAAAAGCAATTGATGAATCGATAAAAGAAAAACTGCAGGCTATCGATGGAGTATTTATGGTACGAATAATTCCTGCCTAGGCTATTTTACAATTAAGAAATTAAGTTCAATAAATAATCAGAAGAACGAATTATTCTTTTTTGCTAATTTTATCATTCAGTTATTGAATTAAGTAATAGAATTTAAATATTTATAATGAGTAAATCGATTGAAACAAAGGCTGCTGACAATATTCGTATTCTGGCAGCCTCTATGGTTGAAAAGGCAAAATCGGGCCATCCTGGCGGTGCAATGGGAGGCGCTGATTTCGTTAACATTTTATACACTGAATTTTTAAACTATGACCCATCTGACATGCGATGGATTAATCGTGACCGGTTTTTCCTTGATCCGGGGCACATGTCACCAATGTTATATTCTGTAATGGCATTGGCTGGTTTTTACACCATGGATGATTTGAAAAATTTCAGACAATGGGGAAGTGTAACTCCGGGGCATCCAGAAGTTGATGTTGACAGAGGAGTTGAAAACACTTCAGGCCCACTTGGTCAGGGACACACAATGGCGGTTGGAGCAGCTATTGCCGAACGTTTTCTTGCTGAACGTTTTGGCGATTGGATGTCACACAAAATATATACATTTATTTCTGACGGAGGTGTTCAGGAAGAAATTTCACAAGGCGCTGGTAGAATTGCAGGATATCTTGGGTTGAGCAATCTTATCATGTTTTACGATTCGAATGATATTCAGCTTTCAACAACTACGAATGAAGTTACAACTGAAGATACAGCAAAAAAATACGAAGCCTGGGGATGGAGTGTTGTTACCATTCACGGGAATGACAGTGCCCAGATTAGAGCAGCCCTAAAGAATGCCCAAAATGAAACCGAAAAGCCAACCCTGATTATTGGAAAAACAATTATGGGAAAGGGCGCTTTAACCGAATCGGGTGAAAACTTTGAGCGTAAAACTGCTACCCACGGAATGCCATTGGGAGAAGCTGGTGCTTCTTTCGCAAAATCGATTGAAAACCTGGGCGGTAATCCTGAAAATCCATTTGTTATTTTCGACGATGTACAGGAACTATACGATAAAAGAAAAGCTGAGTTGATTGCGGCGGCGGCAGCAAAAAAAGCAGAACAGGCAGAATGGGAAAAAGCAAATCCTGAACTGGCGGAAAAATTAGATACATTCTTTTCAAGCGAAGCGCCTGAATTCGATTTTGCTTCGGTTATCCAAAAAGACAATTCAGCTACACGGGCAGCGTCGAGTACTGTACTTGCAGCGTTTGCAGGAAAAGTTGAAAATATGGTTGTCGCATCTGCCGACCTTTCAAACTCTGATAAAACCGATGGGTTCCTGAAAAAAACCACAGCTTTCAAAAAAGGTGATTTTAGTGGTTCATTTTTACAGGCAGGTGTTAGCGAGTTAACAATGGCTTGTTTGTCAAACGGAATGGCCCTGCATGGCGGGATTATACCGGTTTGCGGAACGTTCTTTGTTTTCTCCGATTATATGAAACCGGCAGTTCGTTTGGCAGCATTAATGCAACTTCCGGTAAAATATGTTTGGACACATGATGCTTTCCGCGTTGGAGAAGATGGTCCAACCCATCAACCTGTTGAACAGGAAGCTCAAATCCGCCTAATGGAAAAACTGAAAAACCACCATGGTAAAAACAGTACATTGGTTTTACGTCCGGCTGATGCCAACGAAACAACTGTTGCCTGGAAAATGGCACTTGAGAACACCAACACGCCAACTGCACTTATTCTTTCGCGTCAAAATATTAACAACCTTCCGGTTAACGGGAATGCCTACGAATCAGCACTTCAGTCTGAAAAAGGCGCCTATATCGTTCAAAAACCTGAAGGAAAACCTGATATTGTTTTGGTGGCCAGTGGTTCCGAGGTTTCTACACTTGTTGAAGGGGCCAAACTGCTTGCCGAAAAAGATGGTTTGAAAGTACAGGTAGTTTCTGCTCCTTCAGAAGGTGTTTTCAGAAATCAACCCAAAGAATACCAGGAAAGCGTATTGCCAGTTGGAATTCCAAGATTTGGAATGACTGCCGGATTGCCGGTAACGTTAGCCGGACTGGTTGGCGAAAACGGTAAAATTTGGGGAATGGAATCCTTCGGATTTTCAGCTCCGTACAAAGTTCTGGATGAAAAGCTGGGTTTTAACGGTGAAAATGTTTACAACCAGGTAAAAGAAATGTTTGCATAAGAATTGCAACAATAATAGAAAAAGGTGTTTCGATTTTTCGGAACACCTTTTTTAATACCCGAACAATTAAAAAACACTCAAGCCCAAATAAATGACTAAATTGGCCTGCTTATAAATTTATTCCGAAACATGAAAAAACATCTTTTGCTATTGTTTATTTTGTTGTTACATACTTCAGTATTTTCACAAAAGGTTGATTCAACAGCTTTAGTTATTATCGATATTCAGGATTTTTATTTTCCCGGTGGTGCGGCAGAACTTTCAGAACCTCAAAAAGCCGGAGAACAGGCAAAAAAATTATTGGCCTACTTCAGAGAAAACAAAGGACTGGTAGTTCATGTACGTCATAATTTTGAGCCTGGTGGCGAAATAAACGATTTGGTAAAACCGATTGAAGGAGAAAAAGTTTTTTCAAAAAGTGAGGTAAATGCGTTTCGGAATACCGGGCTGAATGAATATCTGCATAATAATAACATCAAAAATTTAGTTCTTTGCGGGATGCAAACCCACATGTGCCTGGAGGCAGCAACCCGCGCCGCGCACGATTTGGGTTATACATGCACGGTTGTGGAAGATGCCTGTACAACGCGTGATCTAAAATATGGAGAATACACGGTTGCAGCAAAAGACGTCCACTACTCCACCCTAGCAACTCTAAAAAGTTATGCTGAAGTGACAAGTTTAAATGAATATCTAAATAATTGACAGGGCTGTCATGTAAAAGTTTCTCATAATACCTCTTGATTTCAATTTCAGCAACTTCGCCTACCGTTCCGAAACTGAAATTCAATATTACAATTCCCGAAAATTTAATTAAGCCACAAACGTTAAAAGGCCGGTTAATTCTATTCTTCCGTATAACACTGGAAAAGATATAATAACAATGAAAAAGAGAAGAAAAACAAAATTCTTCTTCTCTCCTTCCTGCTTAAATCAGATAAGATTATTCCACCGCTTTTAGCCACGCTTCAGCCATTAACTGTGCGCCTGGCATTGCCGGATGTACACCGTCGCCGGTCCAGTATGTTGCCGGTGCATGTTTGATAGCTTCGTCAAAAACTTTTTGAAAAGGCACCCAAATAGCTGAAAATTCATCCGCTATTTTTTTAGCTGAAGCTTGGTACTGTTTCATTGGCTCTACCCACGATTCATTAACTGCCGAAGTCTTTAACACATAAAAAGGTTCACAAATTACCAGTTTTATCCCAGGTAAATTTTCTTTTGTCCTTTTTAAAAGAGCACGAAAATCATTTTCATAAACTTCCACTGTCCCGTCATATTTTCCGTCTCTTGTATGCCAGTAGTCGTTAACACCAATTAAAATACTCAGAATATCCGGTTTCAAATCAAGGCAATCTTTTTGCCAGCGATCAGCCAATTGAAAAACTTTATTCCCGCTAATTCCACGGTTATAAATGGTTAATTCCTTTTCAGGAAGCTCATTCAAGAGTGCAGAAGCTGTCAACAATGCATATCCAAAGCCAAACGAGCGGGCCACATTGGGAAGCTCTTTCTCCTTTTCACGACCTGCGTCGGTAATTGAATCCCCCTGAAACAACACCGTATTTCCCTTTCCAAAAAGAGAATATTTGCCTGCTTTTTCCCCTTTAGCGGGAATACTGGCCGACACAATTGCCGGAATGCTTGCCAGGCCAACAGCACCTGCAGCTGAACGAGTAATAAAATTTCTGCGTGATATTTTCATTTTCTTTTTCTTTTTATGATTGCGTTTTAAAGTTAACAATAATATGAAAAACGTAAGATAAATTTTGGGCCACAATATTCCGGTATTAATTATTATTCGGTTAACGATAGCAAATTTCGAATTACAAAAACCATTTCAGTTATTCAGAAGTGGAAAAATATCTGCATACGTCGAAGTTGTTTGATACTTAAAATAAAAAAGTTAAAGCTTTTATACAAGCTCAGCTCAATGGGCTGGAATTACTTTTTCACTAATTTTAAGAATACCTGTGAACAGAAGCCTTTGAACCCGTTTTATATTTACTTTTAAATAAAATTAGTATAACTCATTTCTTAAAGTATTTCTTCTTTTGAATAACGAAGATGGTTACACATGAACATAACATTTAAAGAAATCTCAGAAAATAGTTTGCCCGAGGTGAAAAAAATTTACGACTGGTATATTAAAAACTCAACGGCAACATTTCATACTGAACCAATTGAAATTGACCAGTTGAAAGATTTTATTTATTTCAACCATCAATTGTATAAATCTTATTTTATTTATGGGAACAACGAAATCGGAGGTTACTGCATTTTAACCAATTACAAAAAACGCCAGGCCTACGACAGAACCGCGGAAGTCACTATCTATTTAAAACCAGAATTTTGCGGCAAAGGGCTCGGAAAGCGCGCACTCGCTTACCTTGAGGAGAAAGCAAGGGAAAATGGGTTAAAAAATCTTATCGGGGTTATTACCGGAGACAACTCCGGAAGCATTGCGCTGTTTGAAAAATCGGGGTTTGAAAAATGCGCCCATTTTAAAAATGTGGGAGAAAAATTTAACAACGTACTTGATGTTGTTGCCTTTCAAAAGGAAATTTAAACAGTAAATTAGTCAACCAGGTAATAAAAAAGCATACGCTGAAGGAGTTATTCATTCAGCAAAATTCTGGCGATAGAAAAATAAATCAACTACAAAAAATCATTTTATGGAAACCATTATTCATCAAATAAGAGAAGAACTGCTGAAAAATGCCGATGGGAAAACAAAGTTAAGCGGACAGAGATTCTTTAAGGAGGAAATAAAATCATATGGTGTAAAAACTCCGCGGGTACAAGAAATCGGCAAGGAATATTTTAAGCTCATACAATCCAAACCGAAACAAGAAATTTTCAATTTATGCGAACATTTCTGGCAGTCGGGTTATATGGAAGAGTCATTTATTGCCTGCAACTGGTCGTACTTTGTACGAAAAAAATACGAGCCGGCAGATTTTGAGGTTTTCAAACGTTGGATTCACCAATATGTAAGCAACTGGGCTTCGTGCGATACACTTTGCAATCACACCGTTGGCGAATTCGTGGAAATGTTCCCCGAATATATAAACGAGCTGAAAGCTTTTGCCCAATCGGATAACCGCTGGGAAAAACGTGCCGCCGCCGTATCATTAATTATTCCTGCACGAAAGGGAAAATTCTTGCCCGATATTTTCGAGATTGCCGACATTTTGCTTACCGACAAAGACGACCTGGTTCAAAAAGGGTATGGTTGGATGCTTAAAGCTGCCAGCCAGGCACACCAGCAGGAAGTGTTTGATTATGTGATAAAAAACAAGGAAGTAATGCCACGAACGGCGCTTCGGTATGCCATCGAAAAAATGCCAAAAGATTTAAAAGCAATTGCGATGAAAAAATAGCCTGAAAAAAGGACGCCCCTCAACCCCGAACAGGACCATCGTCTGCATCCGAAAACAAAGGATAGTACATCTTTTAATTTTCCAATCGCAAAAAAGCCTTGAGCAAACTCCCAAAACACAAAATATCCATTGGGGAACGTTTGGGACAACTCCCATGCCTTCACTTATTGCCGGGGCAACCCACAGGCCAGTGCCCACCACCTAATTTTAATCAGGGCAAGGGGTAGAGCAAAGAAAATTAGCCTTTGTTGAATAAACCAATGTTGAATAAATGGTTATATTTAAAACCAAAAACCTTTTCAATGAAAGACTCTCTGGCAAAGAGAAAAAGCCTTTTTAAACCCGGAACCGAAACGTTCAAACCCCGAATCAATACATTAAAAAAATATTTCATCATAATGTATGTATATAACATAATGCGATATACAGATGTTAGCCCCAATTATAAATAACAACAAACGATTAATCGATATGAAAAAAACACTTTTGGCAATTTTACTACTATTTTCAAGTTTAGCTTACGGTCAAGACCTGGACAAATTAATGGTTAATAAACAAGTTGATTGTTCGGACGTATCTTATAATTGTGGATTGTATTTTATCAAATATGTACAGGAAGAGAAACTGGATTCAGCCCAAAATATAATAGATTACTGGGAAGGAAAATGTGGAGAAAGGGAACCTATTTTTAGAGCCAAAATTTTACTGGCTCTGAAAGAAAGAAATTATAGTGATTCATTATTAAAAGAAGGTGTAATGAATAATCTCTATAACTATAGAAACAGAATAGAAGTGATTAAATATTCAAATTATTACGCCTATGATGAATATAAACCATACTATGGTTTTACTCCACCGGGTCAAGAATTTGACAAAATGACTCAGGAAATAGCAAAATCATTAATCAATGAGTATAATTCCGGAACAACTGAATATTTGTTTGCAGAATTTTATAGTGGAGAAGTTGATACTGTTTTTTCTAGATTACAATCTGGTTCAAGTGAAGGTTCTTTTCTAGTGGACGAATACAATAAGGAGGTAGAGAAGTATGCCAAACAAGGAGAATTTCATATGGCCTGGATAACTGGAATGTGGATCCCTACCGGAGATTTAACAAAACTCGGACTACATCCCGACTTAGGTTTTCAAATAGGTTCTAAAGTCGGAAAAATGAATTACGATTTTACGATGATGTTCAAATTTATTAATGCTGCTAATTACTATACTGCATATCGAGGCAGTACGCCAGAATTAACAAATAATTTTTTTGGCGGTTACATCGGTTTTGATTTGGGAAGAGATGTGTATGTTAGAAATGGACACGAAATACAACTCACAGGCGGAATCGCTTTGGATGGATTTGATGTTTTAGAGGGAGACGATGAATTAGATATAGACTCAGAATCCATTTTGACTTATAATTTTAACTTTGGATTAGGTTATAGGTATTATATAACAAACTCTTTATACCTCGGGCTAAAAGCAAAATATAACATTGTAGATTACTCTTTGAATGGAGTAACTGATTTCAAAGGGAATCCTATAACTGTTCAAATTACGATTGGTAATGTTAACAATGCTTTTAGAAATAGAAATTTGAAAGCCTTAGGGTATAAATTGAGAAAATAATAACCGGAGCTAAACACGGGGTATAAGTCATAGCCGGGTTTAAAATGTCAACATACAACAACAATAATTTTGATTACGAATAATTATTATGTCAATCTGATTTTAATTGAGTTTTATTAATTTGTTTTAATTTCTAAAAATGGAAAATAGTAGCTATTACAAATATTGTTACTTCGATAAAGATAATTTAAGTCTATACCACGAAATTTCAGAAGAGAATTTTGGAACTAAGGAGACTTTTGTATTTTCTATGTCATATTTTATAACCCATATTCACAAATACAGGCCCAAAAGCTTAATTATTAAGATTCTGAAAAAAAAGCCGGATTATTTTGAATTAACAATGAATTCTTTTATACAGCCCACTTTATATAAGGTAATTAATGATATAAACTTAGAAAAGATTGCATTCTTTTTATTACACAAAGAATATTATAATGAATTAAAAGTATACGAAAGAGATGACTCATTAAAAGTAAAATTTTTCTTAGACATTGAAGAAGCGAAACAATGGGTTATTAATCAGGACTGAAAAGTAAAAAACGAAGTAAAATACGGGGCTTTAATAGGTTAACCAAACTCCCTGCCATCTAACAAGTTCGGCATAACGAGTCTCATCCTCAAAGCAGAAACAAAGCTTCTGTCTCTAAAATTCGTAATAAACACCGGTAAAAAACCCGATACGGTACGGACGAAAATCAACGTCAGGATTATTGTTAATTGAATTCAGATAATAATTAAACCGGGGTTCAAAAGCGAAAGAAAAATGCTTGCTAAGTAAATAATTCACTCCAACTCCAACCGTTCCCGAAATATTCAGCGGAGAGATATCTTCTGTTGTCCCCACGTTTTGCAAACCATATTCATTATCAATATACGCATCATTACCCACAACAATTCCGGCATTAAACCCACCGATAATATCAACGCCAAATTTCTGATCTACCACACGATATCGAACCAATAAAGGTATCTCTACAAATTCGAACACTTGCGAAAATTCGCCCGATGAAATCAGTGAACCGGATGTGAGTGCATTGGAGGCATCAAGTTCACTTGCTATCTCTGCGCCTTTCGGAGTCTCACTAAGTGCAATTACACCTGCCGTGCTGTTCATCTCCATGGTTCCGTTACTTACTTTAACCGTATTGGAGAAATAAGCATCGCCGGAGGGAACTGCCGCTGCATAGTCTTTTCGATCATTCATAGCAAAAAGGTTAAAAGATGGCTCCGATTTCTGCCCGTTTCGAGCATAATAAGCGCCACTCTCTATACTCCATCTTTTGTTCGTTTTATACTGAACAGAAAGCCCTCCACTCAAATTTGCATTACCATTGTCACCGGAATAAGTCATGCTTTGAGCGTAATCTTCGGAATGACTGGCTGCATGCGAAGCGTAGCCCGGAGAAATATTCATTCCCATTTTCCAGCTTCTTTCATCATTTTCTTTTATTTCCTTTGCATTTTGAACATTCATGGCAATCAATCTTCGTTCACTTTCCGAGAGTTCAAAAGAATTGGGTTTTGAAATGGAGTTTGATTTCTCAGCCAGCTTTTTATTGTCATGTTCTATAAAATAAACTGTTGCTTCTGCTGATTCCATTTCACTCATCGCAATTACGGCCCTTCCAAAATCATTCTCTATAACAACCGGTTTCTCCTTCGCCTTCCTAGTTACAGAAGCGCTTTTATTTTTCGTACGCTCTGCAACCTCATTAATTGTTTCTGTTTTCTGTTTTTCTGTTTTAATTATTTCCAATTCGGCTAAGGCAGCCTTTTCCTGTGTTGAATTATTTATTGTTTCTGTTGTTTTATTATCGTCTGTTATGTTTTCATTCTGAACTGTTGCAACTTTACCTGCATTCTGAGATTCATTAAAATACCATCCGCCAATAAATGCCAGCAATATAACGGCAGCGGCAGAAATCCATCCTATAAAAGCCATTCTTTTTCTTTGCTTTTGAGCGGCAAGTGTGGACTGCACATTATCCCAGATATGCGCGGGAGGAACAACTGAAAAATCTTCCAGCTTTTCTCGTATAATCTTATCAGTATTTAATTCTCTCTTCATTTAATTCCTTTTAGCATCCAAATTCTCTTGTTACCTGTTTACTGCTCACCTCATGCTAAGCCATGTAATTCGAATTTTTTTCCATATTCCCATACAATACTTTAACCTTTCTTTTCAAAATATCCCTTGCTCTTGCGAGGTTCGATTTTGATGTTCCTTCGGTAATATTCATCGATTCACTTATCTCTTTATGGTTCATTCCCTCCATAACATACAAGTTAAAAACCATCCGGTACCGGGGCGGTAGTTCCTGAATCAGTTCAATCAACTCTCCAGCCGTAATGTTTTCTATAATATTATCAGAATCCGGTTCTTTGTCATATATAGCTACATCCTCCACAGGATGTAAAATATGCTGTTTCCTGAACTTTTCAAGTGAAACATTCACCATAATTCGCCTTACCCAGCCTTCCAAAGAACCCTCGTGCCTGAATTTTCCAATGTGTGTAAAAACCCGAATAAAACCTTCCTGCAGATTGTCTTCGGCTTCAGTTCTGTCTTTCGAATAACGCAGGCACACGCCAAACATTTTTGGCGCCAGCATCCGGTAAAGCGTTTCCTGAGCACGAATATTCCCCGAGGCACATTCTTTTATAATATTTTTCAGATCTTCCAAATTCAGTTTGCAAACGTTCGCTCAAAATTAAGGATATTTGCTTTTAAATCGGTGCAGGCAACTTTTCATGCGTTGCTTTTACGCCGTTTATTTCCATATCAACTTAAAACAATGGATAGATGAAACAACTTTAAAAACGGTTGCGTTGAATTTTGAAAAAAATATACGCAACTATTTTGAGCCATAATTCATCTTTATTTCAGTGTAGTAAAAAATCGAGAATTGTAATTATTAATTGAATCAAAAACAAATGAAATCCAAATCTATTATTTTAGCCATCGCTCTTCTTTTTACCATCATCTCCTGTCAAAAAGAACAAGTTGAACCGTATAACGGCGAATACAAAGAAATTCAGTTGGATGAAAAATCGGCACAAATTGTGGAAGCAGATAACCAATTCGGATTTGAATTATTTCAGAAAGTATATAATACGGAAACCGAACATGAAAATATTATGGTATCGCCTTTAAGTGTTTCGCTTGCATTGGCAATGACATACAATGGCGCCAACAACGAAACCAAAACTGCTATGCAGGAAACTTTAAAATTATATGGACTTACTCCGGAAGAAATCAATACTTCTTACCAAACACTGGTTAATGCTTTAAAGTCGCTGGATACGAAAGTTATACTTGAAATTGCCAACGCCATTTATTATCGAAATAATTTTTCTGTGGAACAGGATTTTATTACAACCAATCAGAATTATTATAGTGCTGAAGTCTCAGCCTTGGATTTTTCTTCATCCAGTGCTTTGCAAACCATAAACAACTGGGTGGCAGATAATACAAACGATAAAATTGATAAGATAATTGAGCAAATTAGCAGTGATCAGGTTATGTTTTTACTCAACGCCATCTATTTTAAAGGAGTATGGCAATCGGAGTTTGAAAAGAAAAATACGGAGGAAAAAGAGTTTTATCTTGAAAATGGATCTTCTGTTTCAACCGATTTTATGAAGCAAACTAACGGTGTTGCGTATTCTTCAAACAATTTATTCAGCGCTATTCAAATGGACTACGGACAAGGAAACTACAATATGGTTGTATTACTTCCGAACGAGAACAAAACACTTCAGGATATTATTGAAAACCTAAATTCTGAGAACTGGGAAACATGGAAAGAAAATTTCTATGAAAGGAATGTGGATATTGAGTTTCCCAAATTCAGATTTGAATACGAAGCTAAATTAAATGACGCTTTGGCCAATATGGGAATGGGAATTGCTTTTACCGATGGAGCTGACTTTACCGGTATTAATAAGAATGGCGGCCTGAAAATTGACTATGTAAAACATAAATCGTTTATCGAAGTAAATGAAGAGGGTACAGAAGCTGCTGCTGTAACTGTAGTTGCAATTGAATTAACATCAGTTGGACAGGGAAGCAATCCCTCGTTTATTGCAAATCGTCCGTTTATGTTTGCCATAACCGAAAAAAGCACTGGCGCTATTTTATTTATCGGAACGGTTAAAAATCCGGAACTAAGCAAATAATTTTTTTATTTCAGAAACAGAATAAACAAGACTTTAAAACGTTATATATGAAATTTTTAGCCATGAAACGAGCATAAGTTGGAGTTCATCAATGAATTTTGATAAAAAAATATATGAATTCCACCGGTTGCTTTTAACAAGAAAACAATTAAACAGATGAAAAGAATAACCTATTTATTTTTCCTGTTGACTATTTTTTTAACTGCTTGTCATAACGAGGATGAGATTCTGCTTCAGGATACCGGAATTGTTGTCGATTATGCCGGCGCCGGTAATTGCGGTTATGTAATTGAACTGGAGAATGGAAACCGGATTCAACCCATGTATTATCCATCAGGTTTTGTTTTTTCTGCCGGACAACGGGTTTTGGTTGAATACACCGAACTACACAATGTAGAATCTCCGTGTGGAAGAGGAATTGCAAGCGATGTTAAATACATCGAAGAATTGAACTGCACACCGTATGTAGATCTCTATTTCAGCAATTACGATAGTTTGGCCCGCGATCCGGTTTTTATTCGTGAGGCTTTTGTTGACGGAGATTGTCTGCAAATTCAGCTTTCGTACTCTGGTGGATGCGAAGAACATACCATTGAATTGGCATACATGCACCCCTGGACTGCCAGCAGTTCCAACGTTCCTACATTTGAAATAAGACACAATACAAACGATGATATGTGCGAAGCTTTCTTTACGAAAGATTTCAGGTTCGATTTATCCCCACTGATTTTAGCAGGGAAGAAAGAGTTTGTATTAACAGCAAAGCTTACCAACGGAGAAATTTACAATGAAATTTTTGACCTGACCGGGACTGAATAGTTCATGAAAAACACCTATTTTTTTAATGCAACGTTAGTTCTATAAAGGCTGCCGATAAATTCGGCAGCTTTTTTTTTGTTTTAAGCTTTCAATAATTTTCCCCTAACACAGAATTTTAGAATTCCTTCAACCAATTTTAAACATGGAAACGATATTAACCTTCTTCGGAAATAAAGGAGAAGACAAAACGGGCATCTCGAAAACATTTTGAAATAACAGTTTCTTCCGAAAATGAGCATTTACTTTTGAAAGTAGGGATTTTGCATCGCGTCAATTACAAATTGTTTGAGACAAAAATCAGAAACTAATTCCCGGTTTTTACAAATTCATTTAAAACACTTTGCGAGAAGGTTTTTGAGACTGGAATAATTAATTCTGAAGGTGCGTCGAGTTCCAGCTTTAAACCATCCTTTTCTTTCCGAATAAGTTTCACCTTTTCAAAATTTACAATAAATGAACGGTGACAACGGATAAACGAAAATTCAGTTAAATACTCCTCCAAATTCTTTAAACTGTTCCGGAGCAGATAATGTGATATTCGCTGTTTGTTCAGAAAATAAATAGTTACATAATTATCGGCAGCTTCCAAATACAGAATATCTGCCGGAATAATTGAAAAGCGCATAACCTCTTTCTCGTCGTAAAATGGAAGTAATTTTACTTGTCTGTTTGGGTTTTCTTCCTGTAATTGTTCCAGGGTTTCAAGCTTTTTCACTTTGTCTTGCCACGAGAAAAAGAGCATTAAAATTATATAAGGGAGCAAAACAACGAGTGCGGTTATTTGCAGCGATTTTACAAAATCATCAACAATATCTGTTTCTTCATGTAAAAAGAATATTTTCAGCAGTGTATAAACCAACGCCATAATTACAATTTCCATGAGCTCCCAACTACCGTATTGCAAATAATTAAGTTTATGCTTCTTCACCACCTGAAACATCAGAATCCGGCTAATGACCATAACCAGAATACCCGTTAAAATTAAAGCACTTGAATAAAGAAAAATTTCGAGTTTAGTAACGTTGTACCAGGTGTTTACACCGAAAGGTGCATAAATATTAATGAAAACTAATGCGAATGCGGCGGTAAAAAGGATCCGTGTAAGAATATTCTTTCTGAAATTTAAGAAATCAGGTATCTTTTTCTCCCAAACAAGCATAAACAAAATTTTGTTCAAAAATAAGTGTTAATTAAAGAAATCCCACCAGAATCGGGTTAAGAGTGAAAAAAATTTCACCCCTATATAACAAAAATCCCCCCTAAATTCAGAATCCTGTCCCAGTTTTTTCGAGGCAATCCCAATATTTTGCAAGCTTCCAAATCTACATCTAATTTCATCTAAAATTTTGTAAGAGCATGAATTACACGTTTCAGCACCAACAACTCAGCCAGTTATTCTCATTGGAAAAAGAGACCATAAGAATCCCGGAATCAGATATGCAAATTCAGAATCTTGAATTTAATTCAGATTTCAGGATAGATGAAAGTCAATTTACCAGTCAAACGTCAGATTATTTTGGTGAAGATTCACAAATCGCCGAAAACTGGAATTTCAGGTATCCGGTTTTTATTCCTTCAGAGAAAAAAAATAATAAGGCAATTATTTTATTACATGGATTAAACGAGCGCGACTGGACCAAATATCTTGCATGGGCAAAATACCTAACAGAAAAAACTTGCAGAAGTGTAATTCTATTTCCACTGGCATTTCATATGAATCGGGGAAAAAAGGAGTGGAGCGACCCCCGTGTTATGAACTCGCTTGCCAATTCAAGAAAATCCAGTTTTAAAAATATTGTTCAAATTTCTTTTGCAAATGCAGCATTGAGCAATCGTTTAACTGAAGACCCAATGCGTTTTTACCGGGCCGGATTGCAAAGTGCGCAGGATTTAATACAACTAATGAGCCAGATAAAAAACGGGAATCATCCTTTATTTGAAAAGAACACGCATATTAATTTCATGGGATATTCCATTGGGGCATTTTTAACACAAATACTTTTTATAGCCAATCCAAATAAAATTTTCAGAGGATCGAATGCAGCACTTTTTTGTGGAGGGAGCACTTTTAATCACATGAGCGGTGCTTCTAAATTAATTATGGATAATCTTGCCTACGAAAATCTGAATAATTTCTATCTGAATCAGTTTGGACGAAATCTTTATACTGAAACAAAAAGCCATTTATCTAACCAATTGCAATCTGTAGTTCATGCTTTTAAAGCAATGATTCCAATACCTGCTTTTTCACGCTTGAAAGAAAAACGCTTTTCAAAGCTTTCCAAACGGATTATTGCCATTGGGCTTTTAAAAGACCATGTTATCCCTGCAAAAGAAATTATGGAAACATTAAAAGACAAAAAGGGAAAGGTAAAATTCAGATTTCAGATGCTTGATTTTCCTTATCATTATTCACACGAAAATCCTTTTCCGGTATTCAGTAACGAAAAAGGAATGCAGGTTGATAAAAGCTTTGAACTTGTATTTTCGCAATTGGCATCCGGCTTAAAATAAAAAGGCTGCCCCAAAAAGAGCAGCCTGGTTTAGAAAAAACATCGATCATTTTAAAATATACTGTAGGAAAGTCCGGCAGCAAAATTCAATGTAGTTTTTCCTAAAATATCGTTATAAGTTGAAAAATCAGGATCTTCGAAAGGAACAGTTTGATCCTGGTAGAATGTGTTTGAAATACCTGCATCAAGAGTAAGTTTATCTGTTATTCTCCACATAATACCAGCGCCTACAGTAAATGACGGATTGCTGTAACTAAAATCGCTTTGATAATTTGGAGCAACCCCCATATCACCATACATTCCACCAGTACTAACAGCAAATTCTTCAGAAAGGTTAAACTGAAAACCAAGTCCTACTTCATATCCATTCCTTTCAATTTCTCTTTTTACTTCCTGGCCTACTACCATATATCTCGTATTATTTCCCCAATTAACTCCCTTATTAAAATACATAGTATAGGATAGTTGTGCTTCCAACCAGTCAAGCCCCTTATAACCAACTCCTAGCCCTAAAATTGCTGGAATATCATTTTTTGTTTCATCCCCAAACAACATTTCACCGTAATTATCATTTTTTGCATATTCATTTTTCAACGTAAGTTTTGTTTTCATTTCATACTTTACAGCAATATTCCAATCTTCATTCGGAGAAATATTTAAACCAACCATTGGCGTAAAACCGTTACCTTTTTGTTCAGTGTCCACTTCCTTATCTCCAAGCTGACTAGCCTTTTCGTCCAGACCAGAGGCCACTCCTGTTAAAATTGTTGCTGCACCGCTTGCCTGAGCTGCCTGTCCTGCCAATGTTGTTGAAGCAGTGGAGAATGTACCTTGTACTGTAGCAATTGACAATCCACTTATTTGTTCATCCGGTACACCCAATGTTTGCAAAGTACCCACCAAAACTGCTTTTGTATTGGCATCAATTTTTCCTAAATCTGCTAATTGATTAATAGTCAAAGCTCCACCTCCACCGTCAATAATTGGCTGAAGACCTGTTGCTGCCGCACTTAATTGAGTTGAACCAGCACTTGCCTGCGCTGCCAAACCACTGTAATATGCAGATTTATCAGTTATATCACCTACCCTGTCATTCATCCAATTCATGGCATTTATTGGTTGTCCGTTGAAAGTAAGTGAGATATCTCTTATGTGCCCCTGATATACATTTTTTGAAGGCAAGTATCTAAATCCACCATAAACAGATAAAATATCATTGATTTTGTATGTAGCGCCCAATTGTATTCCCCAAAACACTGAACTGCCATTGAAATAAAGGTCTACATCATAACCTGTGGGTAAATCAATATTCATTCCAACCTGACTTAACATAGACAATTGTTGGAGTCCTGGTGCCATTTTCGAAATTGGGATTTCAAAAGAAGGTAAACCTCTTTCAAATTCGGCAGAACCGCCTCCGGCATTGGGTCCGAATCCCAGCGAGAATGCCCAGTTTTCCTTTTTATAAACTGCAAAGGCTGTTGGAAAAACAGGCACAGAAACTTTTCCTACATATGTTCCATCGTTGAGAAGCGGAAATTCACTTTCCACATTTTTATCCTGAAAAATGGTTTGACTGTAAAATGCAAAATGCCAACCATCTTCTAATTTTATTACCCCAGCCGGATTAAAATAAACTGCATCTATGTCAAGTGATGCATTTCTTGACATCATTCGAATAAACTGTGCACTCTGATTTGTATTTGTTAAAATTCCACCTGCGAATACAAGTGTTGACAGTACTGATAAAACCAGTACAAAAGTTAGTTTCTTCATTGATTTCTTAATTTAATTTTTATCCCATAGTTAATTGGAAAACTTTCTGAGATATTTTTGGTGTAGCTGAATTTTAAAAACAAATTTATAATTAAAAATTTATCCGCAAAATTTTCTAACTGATTTTCAATTAATTATAGAATTATCGAACCAATTAATCATTTCGTCGAATTTCATAAAAACGAAAACCCGGGAATTTCCTCCCGGGTTCTCTTATTGAAGTATAAACTTTTTAAATATGAATTACCTCATCATAAGCAGCAGCTGCTGCTTCCATAATTGCCTCACTCATGGTTGGATGAGGGTGTATTGTTTTCAATAATTCATGGCCGGTAATTTCAAGTTTTTTAGCTACCACCAACTCAGCTACCATTTCGGTAACATTTCCACCAATCATGTGTGCTCCGAGCAGCTCGCCATATTTCGCATCGAAAATCAATTTTACAAAACCTTCCTTTTGTCCGGCTGCACTCGCTTTTCCACTTGCTGAATAAGGAAACTTACCCACCTTTATTTCATATCCGGCTTCTTTTGCCTTTGCTTCTGTTAAACCAACTGAAGAAACTTCAGGCATGGTATATGTACACCCCGGAATATTGCCGTAATTTACCGGTTCGGGATTTAATCCGGCAATTTTTTCAACGCATACAATTCCTTCAGCCGATGCAACATGCGCCAAAGCAGGACCGGCAACAATGTCACCAATTGCATAAACACCTTCCACATTTGTTCTATAGAATTCATCTACCTTAACACGTCCGTTATCCGTTTCAATCTTCATTTCCTCCAAACCTATTCCTTCAGTATTTGGTGAAATTCCAACTGCAGAAAGGACAACATCTGCTTCTACAACTTCCTCGCCTTTTTTGGTTTTTATAGTTACTTTACATTTTTCACCTTTTGTGTCCACCTTTTCCACCGATGAATTAGTCAGAACTTTCATCTTCATTTTTTTGAATGAACGTTCCAATTGTTTTGAAACCTCTTCATCTTCATTGGGAACTACATTAGGTAGAAATTCCACCAAAGTAACCTGTGTTCCAATCGATTGATAAAAATAGGCAAACTCGCTACCAATTGCACCTGAACCAACAACAACCATACTTTCAGGTTGTTTTTCAAGCGTAAGCGCTTTCCGGTAGCCAATAATTTTTTTACCATCCTGAGGCAGGTTTGGTAATTCGCGGGAACGCGCTCCTGTTGCCAGAATAATATGTTTAGCAGTGTATTTTGTTTTATTACCCTTTTCGTCAGTAACTTCTACAGTACCTTTTCCGGCTAGTTTACCCACACCAGGAATTGACTCTATTTTATTCTTTTTAAATAAATATTGGATTCCGTTACTCATACCGTTGGCTACATCGCGACTACGTTTCACCATCGCTCCTAGATCAGCTTTTACTTCACCAGATATTGAAACTCCATAATCAGATGCGTGCACTGCATATTCATAAGCTTGCGCACTTTTAAGTAATGACTTAGTTGGAATACACCCCCAGTTTAAGCATATACCGCCAAGATTTTCACGTTCAACAACACCAACTTTAAATCCTAATTGAGCTGCCCGTATTGCGGCCACGTATCCGCCAGGTCCGCTTCCAATCACTATTACATCGTAATTCATTTTATAATTCTTTTTGTGATTATTTGATTTTATGCCATTATAACAGTTCTAACTTTGAAAGGTTTTCTACAAAGTTAATTCATTTCGCAGGGTTTCCTATCCTGTAGTTTATGTTGTTTAAACACAACACAAATCGGTAAAATCTATTTTAAGCTAGAATATAAATCAAGTAGAATGCCTGCTGCAGCAAAAGGACTTAATCTATCGGAGAGAACATTTTCTTCCAACTCTTCTATTTTAACTTTAATTTCCGGATTATTATAAAAGTTCCTTTTTAACTGCTCCAGAATGGTCTCGTGCATCCAGAAAATGGCTTGCAGATTTCTCTTACCCGAAAAATATCCGTTATTTGCAGTTAATGTTTTATATTCCAATATCTGGTCCCAGATTTCCTTAATTCCGTTTTTAACTGCCGCTGAACAAGTTAGCACTTTAGGTTCCCAACCGGATTCCTTTTTCGGGAAAAGATGCAGCGCATTTTTGAACTGAACTTTTGCCTTCAGTGCATTTTCAATATTATTACCATCAGCTTTATTAATAGCGATAATGTCTGCCATTTCCATGATTCCACGCTTTATTCCCTGTAATTCATCGCCCGCTCCTGCAAGTTTTAACAACAGAAAAAAATCAGTCATTGAATGAACAGCTGTTTCGCTCTGACCAACACCAACAGTTTCAATAAATATATGATTGAATCCTGCTGCCTCACATAAAATAATTGTTTCCCTTGTTTTTCTGGCCACTCCTCCTAAAGAGCCGGCTGACGGACTGGGCCGAATATATGCATCTTTATCCCCTGCCAGTTCTTCCATTCGGGTTTTATCCCCTAAAATGCTACCCTTCGAACGCTCACTACTGGGATCGATAGCAAGTACTGCAAGCTTTCCGCCATTTCCCGTTATATATTTTCCAAGGGCTTCAATAAATGTACTTTTACCAACACCCGGAACCCCGGTAATCCCAATTCGAATTGAATTTCCACTATAGGGCAGACAGCGTGTTATAATTTGCTGAGCAATTTGCTGATGCTTTACATTTGAACTTTCAACCAGGGTAACTGCTTTGCTAAGAAGCGTAATATCTCTATTTAAAATACCCTCAACATATTCCTCAACGGAATGAAGTTTCCGGTTCTTTTTCAGAAACCGCTCTACCGAATTTACATTTACAGAATCGGGTTGCTGAACGCCTTCATTTACTTTTAAACCTTTGAATTCAGGGCTATTTTCAAAATGTTGATGTTTATTGTTTTCAAGCATGAAATTATTCTTTCGCACAAAAGTATTACAATTCGACCAATAAAGAATAAAAAATAAAAGGGTGTTGCATTATGAATTTTGCAACACCCTTTAAATGTATTACTTGTTTTTCTCTACTAGCTTTCTGTATTTATATTACTTGAAATCCGCAATGTCGATGTTGGATTTTTGGGATCGTTAGTAATAACGGTAATTGATTTACTCTGGCGACCTCGTTTACCACGGGAATCAAAAGTAACTTTGATTGGTGCTGACTGACCAGCTGCAATAACTTTTGTTGAAGGAGCAACGGCAGTACATCCACATGAAGAACGGACATTACGAATAATTAAATCCGATTTTCCGTTGTTACTCAGCGTAAAAGTATGTTCCTTTTTATCACCCTGTTTCATATCGCCAAAGTCAAATGTTTCTTCATCGAATTTTGCAACAGGCGCTTTTGCCAACTGTTCAGGTGTTAAACTTGAGAAATCTTCTTCAATTGTAGCACTAACTCCAACAGAGTTTTTATAATCCTTGCTTCCATTTAACGAAAGATAAATCCGATGTGAAGTAAAACCGTACGTATCGGCATCGGCTGCATTATAAGTTACGCTTAAAACACCTTTCCCATGAGCAGGTATTGTTTCCGGTGTTACTTTAGCCGTTAAATGCTTTGGAATCTGCTGCAACCCAACGGTTACAGGTTTATCGGTATCGTTAACCAATTCAAGTTCTTTTGTTTCAACTGCACCTTGTTTTATTTGCGCAAACGAAATGTGATTGGTCTGTGCACGTAATTCACCAATTTCTCTTGGGTACATTTCTGCCAAAGTTTTTTCACGTTGGTCAACCCGCCCCGTAATTGTTAATACAACAGTTGGGTTTTCAGCATTTGAATTTACTGTAATGGTTTTTGTAAATGCTCCCGGCCGGTTTGCAGGATTGTAACTTACCTGAATTTCACCAGTGCCGTTCGGCGCAACAGGTTCTCTTGTCCACTTCGGGGTAGTGCATCCACACGATGCCCTTACGTTTGATAAAACCAACGGCACAGAACCCGTGTTTTTAAACTTGAATGTGGTGGTTTGAACACCATCTGCTTCTTTAAATGCACCAAAATCGTGTTGCATTTCCGCAAATTCAATTTTTGGCTTATCCTGCGCAACTACAACACTAAAAGCTGCCATTAAGCAAAAAACTGTGCTTAAAAGTAAAATGCGTTTCATAAAATATGTATTTTAAATTTGTTAATTTACTCAGGTACTTCGTGTTAACAAATGTACTGATGCTTTTTCTACTTTCATGTTAATCTACTCTAATAATTTGTTAATAAAGTGTTAACTGCGGTTTTGACTGAAAAATTAGTTAGTTTCGCTTAAAAATCTATTTAACCGGATGAAAGGGAAAACACTGAAATATGTAATTCTGCTTGCTACAATTTCGGTTGCCGGAATTTTTTTAATTCAGTTTGTCTTTATTAAAAACTCTTACAATTATTCTGAAAAGCAGTTTCGCGAAAGCGCCGTTGTTGCATTAAAAGAGGTTGCCTATCAGATATTGCTTGCAGGAGGAAACAGTTCAAATTTCGATAGTATAACTCCAGTTGAAATAATTTCAAATAACACTTATTTAGTAAATGTAGGAGAAGTAATTGATGCCGATTTACTGAAAGTGCATTTAATTGAAGAATTAAAGAAACATGAAATTTTTGCCGATTTTGAATACGCCATTTACGATCCGGTAACTGAACAAATGGAAGATGCCACGTTAATTTCGAACAACGCCGAAATGCTTTCCTATTTCGAATTTCCGGTTAATCCTGAATACACGAATTATTTTGCAGTTCATTTTCCAAACCGTACCAACTTCTTTATATCGCAACTTTCCATTTGGTACTTTCTTACCGGGCTTTTAGCAGTGGTGGTCTTGTTTTTTGGTTACACACTTTCAGTAATTATTCGTCAGCGACAACTTTCCGAAATACAAAAAAATTTCATTAATAATCTCACGCACGAACTAAAAACACCGATTTCCTCTATCGCTATTTCGGCAAGTGTTATTGCCAACGAAGAGATATTAAAAAATCCGAAGAGGTTATTTGAGTATGCCCGGATTATTCAGGAACAAAACCAGCGGCTATCTAAAAACGTGGAAAAAGTTCTCAATCTGGCCTCACTCGAAAAAAACAGATTGCACCTCAATCTTGAAGAATTCGGTTTAAAAGAAATATTATCAGAAACGATTCAACAATTCAAACAAACTGATTCAGGCCAAAAAACTGAAATAATTTCCAACTTTAATATAAAAGAAAGAGTTATTATAGCCGATAAATTTCATTTTACAAATCTTGCACTAAATATTCTCGAAAACGGGGTAAAATATTGTGATAAAAAGTCGCAACTTATAGTTGAACTGCTTGAAGAAAAAAAGACAACAGAAATTCGGTTTATCGACAATGGAATTGGAATTCCTAAAGATCAACGCAAAAAAATTTTCACCAAATTTTATCGTATCCCTACCGGAAATGTACACAATGTAAAAGGCTTTGGATTAGGACTGGATTACGTAAAGAAAATTGTTGTCGCCCACAAATGGGAGATTCGTGTTGATGAAAATCCTCGGGGAGGTAGTATATTTACACTCATTATACCTAATAAAAATGGCTGAATCAGAATATAAATTATTGCTGGTTGAAGACGACGAAGCGCTTCGGTTTATCGTAAAAGATAATCTGGAACAAAATAATTACCTGGTAGAAGTAGCCGAAAATGGTGAAATAGCATTGGAATTATTCAACAGTAATATTTACGACTTAATTGTTTTAGATGTGATGCTACCCAAAATTGATGGTTTTGAGGTTGCACGTACCATCCGACAGAAAAACGAACAGGTGCCAATTATCTTTCTCACTGCCCGTTCAATGACAGAAGATAAAATTACCGCTTTAACGCTGGGGGCCGACGATTATATTCCCAAACCATTCAGCATGGAGGAGTTGCTCTTAAAAATTAAAATCTTTTTGAAACGAAGCCAGACACACCCGCTGGCCGGAAGTTCTAACTTAACTAAACTTATTTCTATCGGCAAGTTTCAATTTCACCCGGAAGAACTTACACTTTCATTTAATGGAAGTTCCAGAAACCTGACATTAAAAGAGGCAGAGCTAATCCGGTTTTTTGCCAAACATCCGAATAAAGTGTTAAGCAGAAATGAAATTCTTGAAAAAGTTTGGGGTTCAAATGATTATTTTCTTGGCCGAAGTCTGGACGTATTCATTTCAAGGCTAAGAAAATATTTTAGTCAGGATTCCAATATTAAAATTACCAACCTTCATGGAATCGGATTTCGCTTTTCAATAAAAAATGAGAAATAAACGGTAAGTATTACCCAAATTATTATACCCAATAATGTTGTTTCTTTGAAAACACGGCTATGTAAACTGATAACAGCCTTGATTTCACCACTTGCTTTTGTGTTGAAACTTATTTTTGCTTCAATATATCAGCTAATATTTTTGGCACAACGTTATAAGATTTTCCGGCATTTTAGTGATTATGATAGCGATAGAAATGATTTTCTTTTGGTAATTTCCTTTCTTTTAAGGCAAAATATTTCAAATCTTTCATAAAAAGATGACTCCTATTTTTGGAAGAGATAAAAAAAGAACTATTTTTGCAGTCCGAAAAAAATAATAAACGCATACTGAGATGAAAAGAACATTTCAACCATCGAATAGAAAAAGAAAAAACAAACACGGTTTCAGAGAAAGAATGTCTACTGCAAACGGACGTAAAGTATTAAAAGCACGCCGTGCTAAAGGAAGAAAAAAATTGACTGTTTCGGACGAACCGAGACACAAAAGATAATATTACAACAACAATATTAGGGGGAAGGTAAAGAACAAATTCTTTACCTTTTCCTGTTTATAGATGTATATAATTCTTTCTGAGTTCATCTTCGTCATATTTCAGCCCATAAAATGCTGCTTCAAAAAATTCTTCAATTCGATTTCCTTTGATGTTCATCGAAGAATTTCTTCACTCAAAAATCCACATAAATAAAAATTAATATAAAAACAGAATTTAAAGTTTTAGCATACTTTTTTTGGGTTATTTTTGTTTTTTGTTAAATCGATATCTCTACGAATGAGTTTAAAACAATTCTTAACAAGCAAAACATTTCTAAAACATTTAATTGCTGCGGCTATTCTGGTAATTCTTATTCTGGTTGTAACCATGCAGGGATTAAAAATGTACACACATCATGGCGAAGCCTATCCTGTTCCCGATTTCACAGGATTAAACATTGCAGAAATCAGGACAGCACCACAGCAGGGAAATTTTAAATTTGAAATTGTCGATTCGGTGTATGTTAATGATGCTGCACCTGGGGCGGTAGTAGATCAGGAACCGGAACCGGGTTTTCGGGTAAAACAAAACCGCACTGTTTTCTTAACTGTGAATTCAAGTGAACCCGAAAAAGTTGCGTTACCAAAACTCACCGACATTTCATTCCGGCAAGCTCAGGTTTTTGCTGAAAACAGTGGAATCCGGATTGGAATAATTTCCTACGAACCTTCGGAATTTAACGATCTTGTTTTGCGCGTAGAACAAGACTCAACTGAATTATTTCCAGGTGAAATGTTAATTAAAGGAAGCAGTGTCGATTTAATTGTTGGTCGCAGCCGCGGAAATGAAGCTACTCCCCTTCCCGACTTAACCGGCGTTACTATCAATATAGCTAGAAATATGCTGAACAGTGCTATGCTAAATATGGGCGTTGTTATTTACGATAAAAACATCGTTACTTCAAACGATTCACTGAATGCTTTCGTTTGGAAACAATATCCAAGTACAAGAAACACAATGCAAATCAGCCTTGGATCCTCAGTTGATTTATGGCTTACAACCGATTCTCTTAAAATTGAGCAACACGCACAAAAACCGGAATAATTTTTATGGAAGATTTTTTGGATGAAATTGAAGATTTTGAGGAGAATGATTTGTTCGAGCATTACCGGATTACAGTAGATCCGGGCCAGTCCTTACTTCGAATCGACAAATTTTTGTCTAACCGAATGAATAATGCTTCCCGGAGCAGGATTCAGGCAGCCGCTGAGGCAGGAAATATTCTTGTAAACAATCAACCCGTAAAACCAAATTACAAGGTAAAACCCAACGACGAGATTCAGCTTGTAATGGATTATCCCAGGCATGAATTAAAAATTATTCCTGAAGACATTCCATTGAATATTGTTTATGAAGACGAGCAACTCATCGTAATCAACAAACCGGCCGGATTAGTGGTACATCCCGGTCATGGAAATTATACAGGAACGCTGGTAAATGCACTTGCTTTTTATTTCAAAGATCTTCCACTGTTTAACAGCGAAGATCCAAGACCGGGTCTGGTACATCGAATTGATAAAGATACTTCAGGACTGTTGGTTGTTGCCAAAACAGAGCATGCAAAAAGTAAACTGGCACAGCAGTTTTTCAACAAAACTACAGAACGAAGATACCATGCGTTGGTTTGGGGAAGCGTAAAAGATGATGAGGGTACCATTGAAGGAAATATTGGCCGCAGTTTGAAAAACAGGCAGGTTTTTACTGTTTTTCCGGAAGGTGATTATGGAAAACCGGCCGTAACACATTATTCTGTATTAAGAAGAATGAGCTATGTAACTTTGGTGGAATGCCGTTTGGAAACGGGTCGGACACACCAAATTCGGGTTCATATGAAATACATGAACCACCCGCTATTTAATGATTCGAATTACGGAGGCGATCAGATTTTGCGCGGAACAACCTATAGCAAATACAGACAATTTGTACTCAACTGTTTTAAACTTCTCCCCCGCCAAGCATTACACGCTAAAACACTGGGATTTATCCACCCCACAACAGGGGAAAAAATGCAATTCGATTCAGAATTGCCAGAAGATATGACAACTGTTATTGATAAATGGGAAAATTATATTGCAAACAGAAATGAATAAAAAGCCAAATATTGCGGTTATTGCCGGAGGCGACTCTTCAGAGTTTGTGGTTTCGGTAAAAAGCGGGGCCAATGTTTTTAGTGCCATCGATGTTTCCAAATTCAATCCGTGGCTGGTGCAAATAAGAGGAAAAGAATGGATCGTTATTCAAGATGGTGTTAAAGTTGCTGATATCGACAAATCTGATTTTAGCTTCACTATGAATAACGAAAAAACCACCTTTTCATTTGTATATATTATTATACATGGTACGCCCGGCGAAGATGGTATTTTGCAAGGTTATTTTGATTTGCTGAAGATTCCGTATTCCACCTGCGATGTTCATTCCTCTTCACTCACTTTTAACAAATGGTTTTGCAATAACTACCTCCGAAGTTTTGGAATTAAAATGGCGAAATCGGTTAAACTTATAAAAGGAGAGAATATCGACTCGCAAAAAATTGTTGACTTACTGGGATTACCGGTATTTATAAAACCCAATGCGGGTGGTTCCAGTTTTGGTGTTACCAAAGTAAAAAACCAGGCCGACATTGAAATTGCTGTAAAAAAAGCATGGGAAGAAAGCAGCGAAGCGCTAATTGAACAGTTTATTGATGGAAAAGAATTTACCTGCGGACTGGTAAAAATCAATGGAGAAAAAATGGTTTTCCCGGTAACTGAAGTTTTACCTAAAAATGAATTTTTCGACTTCGAGGCCAAATATACGCCAGGAGTTGCAGAGGAAATTACACCGGCTCGCCTTCCTAAAAATCTGTTTGAAGAATGTCAGAATATCAGTGCCGAAATTTATGATTTGTGCCAGTGTTCTGGTATTGTAAGAATTGACTATATATTGAAAGATAACACATTTTACTTTTTGGAAGTAAATACAACCCCCGGAATGACGGCAACAAGTTTTATTCCGCAGCAAATTGCAGCTATGGGGAAAACATTAAAAGAAGTAATCACACAAATTATTGACGATAAATTAAAAACAACAGGCAATTAACAATTGTGAATAATGCAAGTTTAAAACTTCGCTTCTCTCATCAAAAATTTAGAATTTATTTTTCTTTTCCCGCCACCTAAAAGTTGTACTTTTAGAGCCTGTTTTTTGATGGACAATTTTTAATATTTAAAATAATCATGGCGGAAAGGAAAAAAGCAACTCCATTTAATATTGACCAAATTAATGCACAATACGGCAAACTACCACCACAGGCTGTTGAAGTTGAAGAAGCAGTACTTGGCGCATTAATGCTGGAAAGAGATGCCTATGTTACCGTCGCCGATTTTGTAGATACCAACAGCTTTTACAAGGAGGAGCACCGGAAAATTTTTGATGCGATAAAAGCACTTTCAGGAAAAGAAAAGCCAGTTGACCTGTTAATGGTTACACAGGAATTAAAAGATCGCAACCAGCTGGAAGAAATTGGGGGACCTGCTTACATTACGCAATTAACTCGTCGGGTTGCTTCAGCCGCCCACATTGAATTTCATGCCCGAATTATTGCTCAAAAATTTATTCAGCGCGAACTAATCCGGGTTTCATCCGAAATTCAGACAAAATCATACGATGATACTGTAGATGTTGATGATCTGATCGACTTTTCAGAATCGGCACTATTTCAGGTTGCGCAAGGAAACATAAAAAAAGAAACTGTCCCTATAAAGCCAATTTTGAACGAAGCAATTCTACAGATTGAAAAGGCAAAAAACCAGAAAGAAGGACTAAGCGGAGTTCCATCCGGATTTACGGCTTTGGATAGAATAACTTCGGGTTGGCAAAAAACCGACCTGGTAATTATTGCTGCTCGTCCGGCAATGGGAAAAACTGCATTTATACTTTCCATGGCCAGAAATATGGCGGTAAACCACAATAAAAATGTAGCACTGTTCTCCCTTGAGATGTCTTCTGTTCAGCTAGTTACACGTTTAATCTCTGCCGAAACAGAATTAGGTTCACAGAAACTAAAATCAGGTCGGCTGGAAGATTGGGAATGGGAACATTTAAACCGGAAAATTTCCAGTCTCGACAAAGCTCCCATGTTTATTGACGACACGCCTGCCCTATCAATTTTTGAGTTTCGGGCCAAATGCCGCCGTTTAAAAATGCAATTTGATATTGATATTGTAATCGTGGATTATTTGCAGCTGATGACCGCTGCATCTGAAGGGAGGGGAAGTCGCGAACAGGAAGTTAGTACCATTTCACGCTCATTAAAGGCAATTGCGAAAGAGTTAGATATTCCAATCTTAGCGCTTTCTCAGCTAAACCGCTCCGTTGAATCGCGCGAAGGGAAAAGGCCACAACTCTCCGACTTACGAGAATCGGGTGCAATTGAACAGGATGCCGACATTGTTTTGTTTATTCACCGACCGGAATATTTTGGAATTACCGAAGACGATTCAGGAAATTCGTTACTTGGCGTGGCAGAAATAATTATTGCAAAACATAGAAACGGTGCCACAGGTGATGTACATTTGGCATTTAAAAAAGAGCTGGCGAAATTCAGCGATATGGAAAACCAGTTTAATAGTTCTTTTGATGCAGGTCAGACCTTTAGTTCAAAAATGAACGAAGATGAAGACACCATTGCAGCGGGTTTTTCAGGTAATACTGACTTTGATAATCAACATTCTTCAACATCAGACACTCCGTTTTAAGTTTTGAACTAATACATTCCTATATTTGTATTATTTCAGAAAACGAAGACCATGAGATTCAAAACCATATTACTTTTTTTAGTTCTGATAATCTCGTTTCAGACAAAAGCGGTTCATCTTTTAATTCCGATGGACGATTCGCAAAAAGATCATCTAAAATCTTATGGAATTGCTTACTGGGTTCTTGAAAAAGATATCGAGGTAAAATGGCTGCTCAACTACCGTGGAGGAAGTTTTTTGATGATCCGGACACCGGAAATTGAAAATGAGTGCGTTGTACGTGGTGTAACTTACGAAAGCATTACCGACGGACAAGCCGATGCAATTTTAAATGAAATCTCTCAACCCGATGCAAATCAGGATGCAGTTTCGATGAACAAAGCTCCGAAGATTGCAGTTTATTCCCCGCCAAACAAGCAACCCTGGGACGACGCTGTTACTTTAGTTTTAACTTATGCTGAAATCAATTACGATATCATTTACGATGAAGA
This sequence comes from Draconibacterium sp., assembly GCA_041393215.1. GTDB lineage: Bacteria > Bacteroidota > Bacteroidia > Bacteroidales > Prolixibacteraceae > Draconibacterium. The sequence continues at coordinate 40,538 of JAWKKP010000028.1, read as the reverse complement.
AATCCTTGCAGGAAAGCTAAAAGAGTACGACTGGCTACACCTTCACCATGAGGACTTTACAGGGCAGTTTGGAAAATTCTGGCGTGTTTACCAGAACGCCCCCTGGTATCAACAGGATGTTGCAATAAACAAACAATTGGCGCAAAAACTGGGGTTCATGAAAGTTTCTGAAATGAAATCGTTTGTAGCTCGAGAAATAGAAAGCTATGTTAATCAGGGAGGGTTCTTATTTGCCATGTGCGCTGCTACCGACACTTATGACATTGCCTTGTCTTCAATTGGAATTGACATTTGCGAACCCATGTTCGATGGTGATCCTGCGGATAAAAATGCCGACGAAGAACTAAATTTCTCCCGTACTTTCGCATTCAGGGATTTCAAGTTGGAAATGAGCCCGTATGAATATGAATTTTCAAATATTGATGCCACAAACACAAGGAATGTAATCCGAGAAAACGATTACTTTACACTTTTTGAGTTTTCGGCAAAATGGGATCCGATTCCAACTATGTTATGCCAAAATCATCGGAATCTGATTAAAGGATTTATGGGACAAACTACTGCTTTCAGAAAAGAGGTGATTAAACCCGGTGTATTGATAATGGGCGAAAACAAACCTGCTGCAGAAGCACGCTATATTCACGGAGAGAAAGGGAAAGGTTTCTGGACATTTTATGGGGGCCACGATCCGGAAGACTATCGACACCTGATTGGCGACCCTCCAACAGATTTGAGCTTACACCCCAATTCACCCGGTTACCGATTGATTCTAAATAATGTATTATTTCCTGCAGCTAAAAAGAAAAAAAGAAAAACGTAAGCCTCAAATCCCCCTAGTTATTATAGTTTTAAACGCTCACAAACGGACTGGGTTAATTTCGGAGCGCGGAAACTTCAAAGCTATGTTAAACTTTTATAGCTAAATACTTTTTAACACAGGAGATAACACCACACATTTTTAAATCAGGTCTTAACCCAAACGATGAGCTTAAGGTAGTTAACATCTTGGATAAAGCGAAAAACAATGAATAAGAACTCTCCAAAGCTTAATTCAGTTTCAACAGGTTTCTTTTTTCTTTTATATAAGGAATCTACTCAACCAAAGTTGATCTCTTATTTATCTCCAAATTATTAGTTCATTTTTGCATTTTCCGGCTTAACGGGCTTATCAATATTTTTAAATTAAGACGCATTAAGCTGACACGAAGACTTTATAACAATCAAGTTTAATACAAAAAAATCTTTTAAAAAGAAAAAGGCTACCCTCAGCGGGCAGCCTTTTTATAAATCCTTATAATAATTCCCTAGTAAATATCCCAAAACAATTTTGTACTCATTTTGTCGCCGCCAATCGCTGCGGCTGCAGCAGCCCAATTTGTTGAATTGTACTGTTGTTCGTTAGTTGGGTAGGTGAATCGAACTGGAATAGATGTAACTCCAGTAGGTGGACTTGGTGGCATTACCAGCACGGAAGGATAATCTAATCTCCGCCAGAAAGTATAACCAATAAATCCACGGGTGTACATTGCCAACCACGCTTGCGTACCGATTGCCTCTTTCCATTCGGTATATGAAGAATAAGACTGTGAAGCCAAATAAGTAGTAGCTTCAGCTTCTGTTCCTCCCCATTGAATAATTGACGCAGTAACACCTGCGTTGTAATATGTTTCTGCACCGGCACCAACACTCCAGCCACGGGCTGCAGCTTCGGCTAAGTAAAATTGAACCTCGTCGTAGGTAAGTAAAAAACCCGGGAAATCGGGAGCTTCCAGAGCAGCATCGTAATGTACTTTTGTACTGTATGATCCACCTGAAGCACCATAATCGGTGGTAATTCCATCAAGATCGTCAAAGTAATTGTCAATTCTCGGATCATTAATAGAATCCATTAAATTAACCATACCAGAAACCATAACAAAATCATGGCGTCCACTGGCAACTAAATCATTATAAAGTTCATTTACATAAGGTAATGATTTTTCGTAAGGGAAGAATGCGCTTTCACTTTGGCTGGCAAAAACACCTTCATAATGTGCCTCAACGGTTGATTTTCCTAATGCAGACAAGGGACCATCGGCAATACCAACCCCCAGCTTCACCAATAAGCCATTCCCGAATTTTATCCAGGATGCAACGTCTCCGTTATAAATTAAATCAGCAGTACCAAAACTTCCATCAGAATCATCAAGGGCTGCAACAGCAGCTTCAGCACGGGCAATTAAATCTTTATAGATTGTCTGCGCATCATCATAGGCTGGAGTGTAATTATCCTTGTCTAACGCCTCACTATAAGGGATATCGCCAAAAATATCCACCAAACGTTGGTAAACAAAAACATTTATCAATTCAATTATTGCCAGCTGATTTGCCTTAACAATTTGCTTTGACTCCAGGTTAGGCTCAGTTAGTGTCTGTTTTTCAATAATTCCATAAGCATCATTTAAATCGTACAAAGCGGCATAAAATACCCTGAAAATCTGCTCCGGAATTTCACGGCTTGTAATGTTATAGTTCGCCTCATCCCTGTACGAACGCTCTGTCCAATACTGGGCCATCAACTTCCAAATATTGTAGTTGACATTTGTACTTGATATTTGATCGATGATTTCTATCTGAGCATTAGTAAGTAAAACATTTGCACTTACCTCTTCTGGTTTGGTTTTGTCAACGTTCATTTCTGTGAAATTATCAGTACATGAAAACAGAAACCCCAAGAGAAGTATCACTATATATAATTTTCTATTTTTCATTTTTATAAAGTATTAAAAATTAACATTTAATGTAAAACCAATATTACGAGTTGATGGCATTACACCACTTTGCCAACCTTGAATGTTTCCAGCACCTTGAGAAGTTTCCGGGTCTGCATACGGAAGGTTTTTATGAATAATCCATAAGTTTGAGCCCACCAATGCAATTGATGCGTCATGAATAAAAATGTTCTCGAATATAGAAGTTGGCAGATTATATGTTACTGATAATTCCCTCAACTTTACATAACTAGCATCGTAAATAAACAATGCGTTGGGGGCATAGTATGATCCAACCGGGGTATAATAAGTTCCCATTTCGTCGGAACGCACCGTATTAACCGCACCATCAGCAGTTACACCTGTGAGTATAACACCACCTCCGTCGCTTGCATAATTACGTATCGGATTTCCAAGTTCGTTCAAACCGGCACTCTCTTTATACAAACCGGTTGAAGAACCGTACCAATGGTCTAACGAGAATACATCGCCGCCATGTTTCCAGTCGATCAAGAAACTAAGTTTAAGGTTTTTATACCTGAAAGTGTTTCGAAGACCACCGATCCAATCCGGGTTCACATCGCCAATAATCTGATCGGATGCACTTACATCATAGTAACCATCGGTTATAATTCGGTGAGCTTCGTCCTTAATATCATTGTAGTACATAAAGTCGGTCCCGTGAATCGTTCCCATTGCATGGCCTTTTACAGCATTAATGGTTACACCTCCCTGAAGGTCTGCAAGTTGTAGCTTTTCCAAACCTTCTGCCAGGTCAATAACCTCGTTTTTGTTTTTCGACCAGTTCAGTGCAACATCCCATGTAAAACCTTTTTGTTTTACCGGTGTTGCATTCAGCATAATTTCAATCCCTTTATTGCTAACTTCTCCAGCATTAACGTATTTGTAGCTAGAACCCGTTGCATAGGAAATCGCTGCCGGCATAATTTGATCAACCGTTCTGTTATCGTAAATTGCAAAATCAAGACCAATTCTGTTTTTCACAAAGTTTAAGGTTAAACCTGCTTCCAAACTTTTTGTTCTTTCCGATTTTAAATTAGGATTATTAATGGTATTGCTATTGGAAGCAACTCCGTTTCCACTAAAAGGATAGTACTGAGTATACGTGTTATATAAACTTGCAAAAGGAGCATCGCTACCTACTTCGGCATAATTTAAACGCACTTTACCAAAGCTAAACCAATCCTTTTCAATAAATTTTGTAAAAATAAAGCTGGCTGAAGCAGATGGGTACAAATAAGTACGATTATCTTTAGGTAAAGTTGACGATTGGTCAACACGAACTGAACCTTCCAAAAACAATACATTATCATACCCCAATGATGCATTCGCAAAGTAACCATTAACCTGAATTTCTGCTGCGTTTTCTTCCGGCAGTTCCAGTGGTGAAGCTGTATTGGCTATTGAATAAATTCCTTCAACAGCCAAACCGCCATTTGTTGAAGCCCAATAGTCAGAAGTCTTTTGTTTACGAATATTCGTACCAACCAACCCTGTTAAGTTCAACCTATCTGTAATATCTTTATTAAAATTGGCCATTAAATCGAAGTTATATTCAGAAAAATCGCCTCTTCTCATGGAATAACCCGATGATGTATCGTTATAACCAATACCAAAGGCCTCAGCAATGGAACCTACAGCAAGTCTTTCTTCTTCTAGATAAGAATAGTAATCTACAGATGCACGCCCTGTAAATGTTAAAAAGTCGGCTACCTGCCAGTCGAACTTAGTATAACCAATAAAACGGTTACGTGAGTCTGTTTGATAGTTCCTGTAACGTTGCCAGTAAGGGTTGTTCCAATAGGCCGGATTGGTATCATCTGGGCTATTTATGTTCCAGGTAGCATTAACACCTAATTGCTCATAAGCTTGTTTTTGTTCAAGAATATCAACATTGGTCTGCCACCACTGACGGAATCCTGAAACCAAGTTGCCGGAATAACCGGTAATGTTCCTACCCTTGGTTTCTGTTTTAATAAAATTGGCAAAAGATGATACTTTTAATTTAGAAGTTATATCGTAACTTCCTGAAAAACTAAAATTATTTTTATCTAATTCACTGTTTGGCATGATACCACTTTGTTGCAAATTCTGGTAAGAAAATCGGTATGTTGCATTATCACTCCCACCAGCAACTTGAATTGAGTTAGACGTTGTTGTAGCAGTTTCAAAAAACTCAAGCGGGTCGTTCTTTGCTGCAACCCAAGGCGTTGCCTTTCCGTAGGTATCTAAACCAGGCCAAAAAGCATTCCATTGATAAACATTCAAACCTGCATCGAAAGGTTCTCCCATTGATGCATCTTCATAAGTAGGAACAATATATTCATCCTGGTTGTCTCCATTCCAATCCCAGTATTCGAGACCTGGATAATCAGAAGCACTATACCAATCTAAACCATAACCGCCCCCATATTCTTTTTGGTATTCAGGGAATGTACTTTTATCGACAAATCCGAGAGTAACATTTCCGGTATAAGATACACCCAGGGTTCTTCCTTTCGCTCCCTTCTTTGTTGATATAAGGATCACTCCATTCGCAGCTCTCGATCCATAAAGTGCGGTTGCAGCGGCTCCTTTTAATACTGATATCGACTCGATATCATTCGGATTAATATCAGAAGCCGTGCTGCCATAATCGTATCCACGCCCCCCTCTTTGCTGGTATGAGTCGTTCATAATTGTATTGTCAACCGGCACACCGTCAACAACAAATAAGGCCTGGTTACTTCCGGTTAACGAAGCAGAACCACGGACAACAACGTTCGTTGAACCTCCAAAGTTTGTGTTGGTCTTAATATCAAGCCCAGCCACTTTTCCTGAAAGTGCCGAGCTAAAATCAGCTCCTTTTATTGTGCTGATTTCTTCACCATCTACTTGCTGAACAGAATATCCTAACGATTTCTTTTCCCTGGAAATGCCGAGTGCGGTTACAACAACCTCGTCAACCCCAATAACAGCCGGGTTTAAAGCAATATTAATTTGTGTTCCATTAATTGCGACTTCTTCAGTACGCATACCCACAAATGAAAAAACCAACACCTTAGCATCTAACGGAGCTTTTATTGAGTAATCTCCATCAATGTTAGTCACTGTTCCAATAGTAGTCCCCTTTACAGATACCGAAACCCCAGGGATTGGCAGTCCATCCTCAGCAGAAGTAACCGTTCCGGCTATCATCTTTGTCTGAGCATTTACTGCAATCGAACTCATAAAAAGGAGCATCGATAAAAAAAATGCAATTTTTTTCATAGAAATAGTTTTAAATTAATAATTAAACAGCTATAAAAATATATTAGTAAAAATAGAGTCGTAAGTCATGATATTACATGAAATCTGCTTTTTCTATTCATTCAAAATTTGAAAATTTACCCCTCGAATTCACAAATGTTAATAAACCTTAACAAATGCAAATGTATAAAAAGAATTGAATTAGCAAAAAAAAATCCTTTATAATCCAATTTCAGTTACAATTTGAAAGATTTTTTAACGATTAAGTTAAAAAAGAAAAGTCAGAAGAATTTGCGTTTTTGAGAGATAGTTGTGGTAAGTAGAACAAGGCTTTTCCGGCTCAAACAGGCTTACCTATAAATTTGTTATTTATCAACATTTACATGAAACTGAATACTTACTCAAGCCCGTGTTGAATTTCATAGTTTAGTTATAATTAAAACCTATTTCAAATTTATTTTTTGACTAGTAATTTTTTAGATTTTAGGCGAGTTATCACAACAGGAAATAATTATCCCGTTTGTATTTGAACAATTTTATGTCGATGGTATGTGAAAAAAAGCAGCCTTTTATGCTTTTTTACAAGAGATCAAATCTTCAATAAATAAAATAGACTGTCTGGAAAATTCCAGACAGTCTATTTTATTTATTATTAAAAAAATTCTCTAATTACCCCAGCCTTCATTTTGCTGTGCAGCCAATGTCGGGTTGCGGATCAAATCACTAACCGGAATAGGCCACAGAAAACGTCTATCCGTATAAGGTATAAATTTTCTGCTGGGAGAAAACCATGCTTCTTTCACTTCTCCACCTACAACAAAATTGTCTTTACCTTTTGCACGCGAATAATCGATTTTTGCAGGAATACCTCCAGAAGGTGAAATATCATCGTTAGCTAAACGCTGAATATCTTCCCAACGGCGTCCTTCGCCATGAAATTCAATACGTCTCTCCCACAGGATAGCATCAAGAAATGCTTTGGTATCAGCGAAATCAGCAGCAGTATATTCTTGGCTTGTAGGATCGGCTAGTGAACGGTTACGTACCGCATTAAGTAATTCAAGCGCAAGCGTATTGTTGCCACCTTGACGGAGAACAGCTTCAGAATAATTCAATAACACCTCTGCATAACGCATTATCGGGGCATATTCTTCTCTTGTTGTAACATTTTGATATTTATCACAATAGTAATAATTATAAGCCGAGCTATAATACAACAGATCGCGACGTTTGTCGTCGGCTAACCAATACGAAGTATTATAAATTGTCGGAGAAGATGTTACTATTGCCCGTCCACCGGTGCGTGCTGACATCATAGCGGCCATAGCACCATTCACACTACCGTTATCGTCGGAATTGTTTTCAACTGAGAAAATAGATTCAGTATTGTTGCTATACGACAGAAACGGTGTTGCAGGCGAAGTTTCGAGTTCATAATCTCCAATAGGACTCTTGAAAGGCGCTGTTGTACCTGGAACAAGTTTTTTTGCTTCGTCAATTACCTTCTGCCAGTCGCGTTTGTGAAGATAAACACGTGTTTTCAATGCAATAACAGAACCCTTAGACACACGGGTAATACCATTAGCACTGTTCTTGTCGTCAGTAGAAAATAAATTCTCTGCATCATCAAGGTCTTTAAGAATCTGAGTATAGGTTTCCTGAACCGTCGAACGGCCTATTTTCATTGATTCTTCTATTTCTGAAGGTGAATTATTTGCCGTTAAATAAAGAGGTAACCCATAATTTTTATTTAGATCAACATTTACCGGATACGCAAAATGTATCAACAGTGAATGATAGGTCAACGCCCGAAGAAAAAGAAGCTCGCCTTTGTAAGCATTACCTTGTTCTTCAGTAATAGTACTATTTTCAACAGCTCCTTCAATTCCTTTTAGCACCGTATTTATACGATTTATTGCTTCAAACGAAGTTTCCCAGTAAAACCGGTTGTTCGCAGTTGAGGTTGAATAAGTTGATGAGTAAGTTATATCGTAAAATACTGCGGTAAGATTCATGTCCTGGCCACGCATTTCTCCCTGTATAATACTTGCAGCTCCAAAGGGATAACCCCTTGAGTAAGAGTCGTTGTAACTTCCACACTGAATAGCATCGTAAGCGCCTATCACCGACAATTCACAACGTTCCGGAGTTGCAAATGCGGTAATGTCCGACAATTGATTGACTGGCTTAAGATCAATCACATCATCTTCACATGATATGAAAGTCAAGATTATTGCGAAAGCAAATAAACTTGCCGTATATTTCAATATTTTATCTCGTAACATAATCCTTGTTTATTAATGTTTAACTTCAATTAAAACGTAACATTTACGCCTAAACTCATAATACGTTGCTGTGGCATACCATCCCAATCTACACCGCGACGAGTGGTGGTTTCAGGATCCAAACCAGAATATTTGGTTAGCGTAAGAAGATTTTGTGCTTGTGCGTAAATCCGTATTTTCGATATATCCAACTTAGAAGTGATTTCGCGAGGCAAAGTGTAGCCTAACGCAAAATTGGCTAATTTCAGGAACGAAGCATCTTCAACAAAACGAGAATCAGTTGCGCCAGAGTTAAACAAAACCTGGTCATCTCCATATCCAATTTTTGGAATTTTACCATTTCCAGGCTTATCAGGACTTTGCCAACGATTAAGCACTTCTTTGCCATTATTGGAAAAATCCATATTAAGTAACGATTCTGACATCGCTGCGTTCATTAATTTATTACCTCCTGAAAAACGTAAAAATATGTTCAAATCAAAGCCTTTATAGGTAAATGTGTTGTTAAAACCACCAAACCACTTAGGCAATGATGAACCCAATATCTTTCTGTCTTCACTCGGTGACAAATCTGATTCTGTTGAAACATCCTCAGGTTTTGCCGGATCGTAAACAGCATAATAATATTCTACTTCGCCCTGACTGGCATCTCCAAATGTACTGAATTGAACTAACGAGCCGTCTCCTTTTACCCAAATGGGGTTACCGTTCACTTCGTTTACTCCGTAAAATTCGTAACCATAGAGAGAGCCGTATGATTCGCCTTCCTGAATTATTGTATAAGTGTTAATAATAGGATCATGGTTAACCAATTCAACCACTTCATTTTTAACAAGAGTAATATTAAGATCTGTACGCCATGTGAATGCACCCGAAACAGGCGTTCCTCCAACAGTTGCTTCAAATCCGCTATTTTTAATTTTTCCTCTGTTATCATAAAAACTGTTGCCAGGGATACCCATAGTTGGAGCAGTAGGTACTTCGAGCACCAAGTCTTTAGTATTCTTATTAAAATAAGCCAACTCAAAAGACAAACGACTGTCAAAAAGACTACCATCCAAACCGATATCATAAGTCGAAGTTGATTCCCATTTTAGTTGGTCATTTCCCATGTTACTCCAAGCTATACCTGTTTGAAGGCCATAACGTTTTGCTGAATATGTACCTAAATACGGAAAATCGCCGCTAAGTTCTGAGTTTCCAATAGTTGCAATACTTGACCTTACACGTAAATCATTAAACCATTCATTTAAACTGGAATTTGCCCAAAAAGATTCTTTTGAAATACGCCAAGCAACTGAACCGCCATAAAATGTTCCCCAACGAGTATCTTTAGGAAGACGAGACAAACCATCCCGACGTACCGAACCGCCAATATAATATTTGCTGTCGTAATTATAATTAGCACGCAACATATAGGAAGCTAACCCGTTGAAGGTTTTACTACCACTAACGCTTTTTTCTCCAAATGTCCCAGATATTATATGCTCACTAAAGAAATCATCCGACAATTGAGTAACATCAGCGTATAAATATTCATAATCTGTATGAGTATATTCCTGAACTGCTGTAATATCCAGGTTATGAATATCATTAAATGAACGGTTGAATGCTAAAATATTCTGCCAGTTCCAATTATAATAAGTAGCTCTATTGTCCATCAACAGACCACCATATCCATAACCGTCTCCCGATTCGCTATCCCATTTCGTAAAATCATTGAGCGCAGTATAATCAATACCTCCTTGAGTTCTCAATGTAAGGCCTTTGCCAAAATTAAGTTCGGCAAAACCACCACCTGTAACATGGAGACTCTGAGTACTGTTAACATTATTATCCATAGCCCATACGATATTCTGAATACCATTGTCTATATATGTTTTATTTGCTCCTCGTCCTAATGCTTTTCTATTTGCGGCATCAATATTATAACCTGTAATATCATCAGGATTATACACAGGCACGTTCGGCAACATACGCACACTTGCAAAACCAACACTTCCGAGAGAATTTTCTTCATTCATTACTCCTTCAAGGCTTGTTTTCGAAACTTGCGAATTAAATCCTAATTTCAACCATTTATTGGCTTGCTGTGTAAATTTTGTATTTAAAGAATAACGTTGTTGATTATTATTTCTGATAATACCGTCCTGATCTGTATAGCCAAGAGATGCATAAAATTGACTTTTATCCGACCCCCCACTTGCTGAGATTGTATGATTTTGCTGAAATCCGGTACGATACACATAATCATTCCAGTTTGTATTTATACCATCAGGATCTAATACTGCAGGACCAGATGCACCCCAGTTTTCGTACTTTTCATTTGCAATTTCAACAAACTCTTCGGCATTTAACAAGTCATGCAATTTAGCGGCAGTCGCCCAACTGGTTTGACCATCATAAGTTACCTTTGTTTTAAAATTACCTCCCGATTTTGTAGTGATAAGTACAACACCATTGGCTGCCCTCGAACCGTAAATGGCTGTTGCTGCACCGTCTTTTAATACCTCAACCGACTGAATATCGTTTGGATTAATTTCCGAAAGAGGATTGTATCGTCCGTACAATTCCTGCACCTGCCCCGATGTAACAGGGATTCCATCAACAACAACCAACGGCTGCGAACTTGAAGAAATAGTTCCGAATCCGCGAATGTTAAATGTAGGTGCCTGTCCCAACATACCATTTGGCGTTGTTACTTGCACACCGGCAGCACGTCCGGCCAACTGCGACTCAAATGACGGGGTAGCCAGGTTGCTAATATCCTCACCACCTATTCGCGCAACGGCACTGGTTACATCTTTTTTCTTTTGAGTACCATAACCCACTACCACTACTTCGTCAACCCCAATAGCCTGTGGTTGCATTACAACATTAATAACATTCCCCCCTGAAATCAGCACCTCTTGAGTTGCCATTCCGACAAAACTCATTACGAGTACTTTTGCACTTTCAGGAACTTTTAATTCATATACACCGTCGATGTTAGTGACTGTGCCAAGGGTTGTCCCCTTTACAGATACCGAAACTCCCGGGATTGGAGCCCCATCCTCAGCAGAGGTCACCTTACCGGATAGAACCTTTGTCTGAGCATTTGCTACCAATGTTCCCATGAAAAGGAGAATCGCTAAAAAAAACGCAATTTTTTTCATAGAAATAGTTTTAAATTAATAATAAACAGCTACAAAAAATATATAAAGTAAAATTTGCTTTCAGTTTATACCATCACATGAATATACTTTTATCTATAAAGAATGATAAATTACCCCTCGAATTCATAAATGTTAATAAACCTTAACGAAATGCAAATGTATAAAAAGTATTGATTCTGCAAAGGAATTTCTCATAGAATCCACTTCCTATTTACAGTTTGAAAGATATAATCATTACGTGGTTACAAAAAAAAAGAGGAAGAATAAACACACCGTTTGAAATGGGCGGTTCAAGGGAAATAAAAATTGAGAAATTCATAAATTTTATAGTGATTGTTTAGATTAAATACACGATAGAATTAAACATAATAATCGACTGGATTCATATGTTGCTTCATTATTTCTTCAACAACTACAAGGAAGCCTGAATTAATTCAAAATTCGATTGATTAAAACGACGATAACATTTGTAATAAAGTGCCAGATTGAAAAATGTTTTGATTCGTGTTTATTTCTGTTTGCAAACGATTAAACTCAATTTTTGAATCATTTAAAAAATGGATTGCGTCAATACCAAAATTTACAGCGCCTAAAATATCCGTTTCCCAGTCATCACCAACCATAATACTTTTCGATTTTTTTGCATTGGAAGATTTCACCGCATACTCAAAAATTTCCCGTCCTGGTTTTGGAGTTTTAATTTCTTCAGAAACAAACACTTTCTGAAAAAAAGGTTTTAAACTTGAGGTCTTAATTTTATTATACTGAACTTCTTTAAAGCCATTTGTTATGACAAACAATTGGTATTTTTTTGATTTCAAATATTGTAATAATTCACTGGCCCCTTGATTTAAAAATGTCTGTTTGGGCATTACATTCAAATAGGTGTCATTCATTTTTTCCGGATCAACCCCTGAAATATTCAAATCTTCAAATGTATTTTGAAACCGTAGTCTTGTTAATTCCTTTTTTCCAACTTCATTATTCCGGTAAAGTGCCCAAAGCTGGTGGTTGTATTCGGTATAAATATCGAAGAATTTCTCGAAATCGGCTTGCATGTTCAACCTGTAAAAATCAAATGCCTCTTGCATTGCACTTTTTGAATTTCGGTTAAAATCCCACAAGGTATTATCAAGATCAAAGAAAATATGTGTGTATTTTTTGCTGAACAATGCTGATTTATTCAAGTTCTGTTTGTTTTTTTGACCATCCTTCCACAACAATTACAATTTCGCCTTTGGGTTGGTTTTGGGTATAATATTCCTGAAGTTCTTTTAGCGAACCCCTTTTTATTTCCTCAAACATTTTGCTTAATTCCCGACAAACACAACCTTTCCTTTCTTCGCCAAAAAACTCGCAAAACTGAGAAAGGCTTTTTACCAGCCGGAATGGCGATTCATAAAAAACCATTGTACGCGACTCTTCAGCCAATTGAGACAACCGTTTTTGTCTGCCTTTTTTTTGTGGGAGAAACCCTTCAAATATAAACCTATCGGTTGGTAATCCTGAAACTGCCAGCGCAGGAATTAAAGCAGTGGGACCGGGTAAACATTCCACTTCAATTTCATTTTCTATGCAAGCCCGGGTAAGCAGAAATCCAGGATCTGAAATTCCGGGAGTACCGGCATCCGAAATCATTGCAATGTTAACACCCTCCTTCAATTTCGAGATTAATGATGCAAGCGCATGATGTTCGTTGTATTTGTGGTGCGGCCACATTTTCTTTTCAATACCCAGGTGATTTAACAAGCGCGAAGAAACCCGCGTATCTTCCACCAGAATAACTTCAGCCTCTTTTAACACCGAAATTGCCCGCAAAGTAATGTCTTCGAGATTACCGATGGGTGTTGGCACCAATATCAGTTTTCCGATGTTAGTCATGTGGGAATCTGCGTTTCACAAGATTTACAAACTTCAGGCTGGTCTCTGTTTTTTTCCATTTAAAGTTTTGCTGTAAATAATTTACTGCCTCCTTTAAATCTTTTTTGGTATCTAAATCACTTACTGTTTTTACAAAAACTTCGGCGTTTCCGTCAAACAATTCCCGGATATACTGAAACCGATCGTTAATCCCGATAGCTGCCTGAATACTGTCAATAGGCCGGTTTGAAAGTTTATGTTCCAGTTTCCCAATGTCTCCGGCAATTAAATCATTTACTGATTTTTCCTTCAAAAAACTATCGCCCAAAGTTTTGCCGGTATTTTCCGGCTCGTTTTCTTCTTCCAGTTCTACTTCATCAAAGCCGTTATTTGCTAACTCAATTTTATTTTCAACCTGAATTTTCTGAACGGTTTCTTCAACCAGTTCTACTTCCTCTTCAACGGTTTCTTCAATCGTTATTTCCGGAACTGCTTCAACTACTGCTTCTATTTCAACTTCGGGTTCCCAGGGTTTCTCTTCTTCGGGTATTTCATTTTCTATATTTTCTTCCTGTTTTGTCTCAATCTCCTGCAACGATTCAATGGAAACCACCGGTTCGGATGTATCTTCCTGAACCTGATTTTCTCTTTCAATTAAAATCTGTACAAGCTTTTTTGAGCTTTTTAGTCTCGACTGAAGAAATTCCATCTCAAGGCTATCAAAACTATTATTTCCTTTTTCCTCGAACAATTCATCGAGTTCATTTAAATCCTTCAGCAAAAAGTTTAGAAGTTTTTTATTTTCCATTACGGCACGCTAATGTTTTAAAATTTTACTTTTGTAAAAGTACTAAATTCTTATTCATACAACGGGAAATGTTTATCGAAAGGGATGTAAATACCGGGAAAAAAATCGGAACAATTGAAGTTATTGTGGGTTCGATGTTTTCAGGGAAGACAGAAGAATTGATTCGAAGATTGAAACGCGCGAAGATTGCACGGCAGGAAGTTGAAATTTTTAAGCCTGCTGTTGACATCCGTTATTCAGAAACCGAGGTTGTTTCGCACGACGAAAATGCAATTCGTTCTACACCCGTTGAAAATTCGGCAAATATTTTACTTCTTTTAGGAAAGGCCAACGTAATTGGAATTGATGAAGCCCAGTTTTTTGACAAAGGATTGGTTGAAGTTGCCACAAAACTTGCCGATATGGGAATCAGGGTAATTGTTGCCGGCCTCGATATGGATTTTAAAGGCATTCCTTTTGGCCCGATTCCAGGATTAATGGCCGTTGCCGATTATGTTACCAAAGTGCATGCTATTTGTGTAAAATGCGGAAATGTGGCACAGTTCTCACACCGTTTGTCAGAAAAGGAACAAGTTGTTCTGCTGGGCGAAAAAGATGTGTATGAACCTCTTTGCAGGGCTTGTTTTCGCGAAGCCAACCGAAAAAAATGATCGATTTAACCGTATCTCAAATTGCCGGAATTGTTAACGGTAAGTGGTTTAAACCCGATTCTGATGGAAATCCATTGGTTTCTCAGATTGTTACCGATAGCCGAACTTTTTTCAAAAATAACAATTCACTTTTTTTTGCGCTAACTGGTCCGCGAAATAACGGGCATAAATATATACCCGAATTAATAAAAAAAGGCCTTACTGCATTTGTTGTTTCTGACGAGTCAGCAATAAATAAAAAAGCTCATTTTATATTGGTTTCAAACACAACCGTTGCCCTGCAACAACTTGCAAAATTTAACCGGGAACAATTTTCTTTTCGGGTTATTGGAATAACCGGCAGTAACGGGAAAACAATTGTAAAAGAATGGCTTCACGATTTATTGTCGGGAGAATTTAGAATTGTACGAAGCCCCAAAAGTTACAACTCGCAAATTGGGGTGCCGCTTTCGGTGCTTTTGATGGACGAACATTTTAACCTCGGAATTTTTGAAGCGGGTATTTCAAAGCCGGGCGAAATGAAAAACCTTGCTCCTGTAATTCAACCGGAAATAGGAGTTTTTACCAACATTGGCGATGCACACCAGGAAAACTTTGAGTCGCTGGAACAAAAAACGATGGAAAAGCTACAGCTTTTTGCGAACAGTAAATACCTGGTTTATAATTCTGATGCTGCTATTTCGGCCCGATTAATTAATGATTTTTGCAACCAAAATTCGATAAAAAAAATTGACTGGTCTCTTCTTAATAAAAATTCAGCAATTTCGTTTACAGCTTCAAAGTACACTGAGTTTACAGAACTAAAAGCAGAACTGAATAACAAGAAATACAGTTTCAAAATTCCGTTTACCGATGATTCTTCCATTGAAAATGCCTGTCATTGTTTTGCTACATTAAACACTATAATTGATGATTTATCTTTGGTAATTTCAAAGTTTGAGAAACTGAATCCGGTTGAAATGCGACTGGAAATTAAACAGGGAATAAACAATTGTTTACTGGTAAACGACTACTATAATTCCGATTTGAATTCGTTTTCCACCGCACTTTCGGTTTTACACCAACAAGCAGCAAAAGCACATCTTTACAAGCAGGTTATTCTTTCTGATATTCAGCAAACCGGTCTTCCCAAAACCGAACTTTATGAGAAAGTAAACGAATTATTGGTTGAATGGAAAATTGACGAAATCATCGGAATCGGACCTGAAATTTCTGCGCATTCAGATTTGTTTTCATTAAAGAAGTCTTTTTTTGAAACCCGTTCTGACTTTGAAAAACAATTTAACCGGGCACAATTTCAGTCGGCAACAATTTTAATAAAAGGCGCCCGGCAGTTTGAATTTGAGAAAATTTCGGTTTTGCTCCAACAAAAAGCGCATCAAACCCAACTCGAAATTAACCTGAATGCATTGGTTCATAACCTGAATGTTTTCCGTGGATTACTAAAACCGGAAACAAAAATAATGGTTATGGTGAAAGCATTCTCGTATGGAAGCGGCGATGTTGAAATTGCCAAATTGCTGCAATACCAAAATGTGGATTATCTTGCAGTGGCTGTTGCCGACGAAGGAGTTCAACTTCGAAGTGCCGGAATTCGAACGCCAATTATTGTGATGAACCCGGAACAACAAAGTTTTCAGCATTTTATCGATTACCAACTGGAACCCAATATTTACAGTTTTGAATTGCTTCAGAATTTTCTGAAAACGGTTTCGTTAAATGGATTGAAAGATTTCCCGGTCCACCTTAAAATTGACACGGGAATGAACCGCCTGGGCTTTAAAACCGATATGGAAATTAAAAAAGTTATTTCGTTAATTCTGGAAAATAATCTGGTTAAAATAAAATCGGTTTTCTCGCATCTGGCCGGCAGTGACGATGAAAGTTTTGATGATTTTACCCAGTCTCAATTTGATGTTTTCACCCATTTTACCGAATTGATAGCCGATAATTATCCTTATTCGTTTGACAGGCATATTTTAAACTCTGCAGGAATTGAACGCTTTCCGGATAAACAATTCGAAATGGTTCGTCTT
Source organism: Draconibacterium sp. (assembly GCA_041393215.1). GTDB lineage: Bacteria > Bacteroidota > Bacteroidia > Bacteroidales > Prolixibacteraceae > Draconibacterium. Next base: position 23,745 of record JAWKKP010000028.1, on the reverse strand, counting down.
GGGATTGGGTTATATGGAGTGTCGGTCACCGGATTACAACTGGAAAATATCGGAACCCTGAAAAGTACCGTTTCACAGGTAAAAACTGTTTATCCTGAAGAAACCGTTGGTTACAGTCGAAGAGGAATAATTAGCAAAACGAGTGAAATTGCGGTGGTTCCACTGGGTTACGCCGACGGAGTGGATCGCAAACTGGGAAATGGCAGAAGTTCCGTTTTTATTCATGGGAAACGTGCAAAAACAATCGGTAATATCTGCATGGACATGTTAATGATTGATGTAACCGGAATGCATGTGAAAACCGGAGATTCGGTTGAAATTTTCGGTCCGAATATTTCGATTACCGAACTGGCGGAAAAAGTCGGGACCATTCCTTATGAAATATTAACGGGAATTTCGCAACGGGTAAAAAGAGTGTATTTGCAGGAATAAAAAAAGCGGTCGTCCCGCTTTTTCAATTTTTATCCTAATTTGCTTATTCTATCCAACCGGTTTACATCCAGAATTTTAATTTTCCGTCCGTCAATTGCAATAACTTTCTCAATAGCAAAAGTTGAAAGTGTCCGGATAGCATTTGAAGTTGTCATATTCGACAAATTGGCAATATCTTCTCTCGAAAGATAAACCCGCAATGTTGTTCCGTCATTTTCAAAACCATATTTGTCTTTCAGCAAAATCAATGATTCTGCTAATCTTCCCCGAATATGTTTTTGCGTTAATGTTACTGTTCTTGAATTGGAGAAACCAAGTTCTTTTGCCAGTTTTCGGATTATTTTATACGAAAAATCACTATTCTTGAGTGCACGGGTTAAAACAAATTCAGGGCTTACAGTACAAACCAATGATTCTTCCAAAGTAACAGCCGATGAAATATGATTTTCATTTCCCATCAACGCACGATATCCGATAATTCCCAACGGTTTTGTCATTCTAATAATCTGCTCGCGGCCTCCAACACCTTCTTTAAAAATCTTTACTTTACCGTCAACCAGCATTATCAATCCGGTGGGCTTGTCTCCCTCCTTAAAAATGAATTCGTTTTTTTTATAATTCGTGAGCGAAATATGATGCTGAAGATCTTCCTTTTCTTCCTGATTTAAAAGATAAAAAATAGATTTCGGATTTTCAACAATATCTCTTAATCCCAATTCTGAATTTAACATCTATCTGTGCTGTATGTTTTACAGCATCAAAGCTAAAAAAAATTGCGAAAAAGAGAAGATTTTTTAACGATATTTTTATCCGTTATTGGATGTCAACTATTTGATTCATAATTGTACTTTCTACAGTTTTAATCGTACTTGGCAACCAGTGGTATTTTTCTGCCAAAGCCAAATGCTTTTGAACTTACTCTTAAAATAGGCGCTGCCTGAAACCGTTTATACTCGTTCATATTTACCATTCGAATCACTTTATTTACCATGGCTTCATCAAATCCATTTGCTACAATTTCTTTTGGCGATTTATTCAACTCGATATAATTAAACAGAATTTTATCCAACGTGTCATATTCAGGTAACGAATCCGTGTCTTTTTGATCGGGCCGCAACTCGGCAGATGGTGGTTTTACAATTGTATTTTCAGGAATGATTTCACCATCTTTATTCATGAACCTCGACAGTTTAAAAACATCGGTTTTATAAACATCGCCCAAAACTGCCAGTCCCCCGTTCATATCTCCATACAAAGTTCCGTAACCAACCGCACTTTCACTTTTATTAGTGGTATTCAGCAAAATATGACCAAATTTATTGGAAACAGCCATAACATAAATTCCGCGCGCACGTGCCTGAATATTTTCCTCAGTAACATCGGGAACAGTCCCAGCAAAAAGTGGAGTTAGTGCTTCATTGAATTTATCTACGACACTTTGAATATTTATAATATCATATCTTATTTTCAGATTTTCTGCCAATTGCCGCGCGTCTTCCACACTATGGTCCGATGAATATTTTGACGGCATTAATAGTACACGAACATTTTCAGCCCCCAATGCACGAACGGCCAACACTACCGTAACAGCTGAATCTATTCCACCCGAAAGTCCTAAAGTAGCCTTGGAGAAGCCCATTTTCCGGAAATAATCACGAATTCCAAGAATTAATGCATCATGAATTTTTTCTGTTGTATTGGAAGACGGCTGAAGTTCTTTTTTGCCAATATTATTGGTATCAACAAGCAAAAAGTCTTCTTCAAAATATTTCAGTTCCTTTACAATTTCACCATCGTTGTTTATAAACACAGAACCTCCATCAAAAATAAGCTCGGTTTGTGCGCCAATTTGATTAACATAAAAAATTGGAACATTATATTTTATTGCTTTGTTAATCAATACATTTTTCCTCCAGTCTTCCTGGTTGTACGAAAATGGAGAAGCAGAAATATTAATTACAAAGTCAGGATTTAATTTTGAGAGTTCCTCCATTGGCGAAACCTGGTAAAGTTTATCTTTTCCAAATTCGTTTGCCGTGGGTTGTTCATCCCACAAATCCTCGCAAATGGTAAGTGCAATTCGTTCGCCTTTAAATTGAATAACATCAAAAAAACGGTTAGGCTCAAAATGCCGGTATTCATCAAAAATATCGTAAGTGGGCAACAAGGTTTTGTTCTGAACTTGCTGAACTTTTCCATCAGCAAGAAAGAATGCTGAATTATACAGCTTTTTACCCCGTTCGTTTTCGTTAATTCGCGGGGCACCAATTACAGCAGCAATTTCAATACAGTGAGCTGCTATTTTTAGTACAGTGTCCTCCGCCTTTTGAATAAACTCCTTCTTCTCAAGCAAATCGTGCGGATAATATCCGGTTACCGACAACTCAGAAAAAATAACTAAATCAGCTCCTTCCGTTTTCGCCTTTTCGATGTTCTGAATAATTTTTGAAGAATTCCCATCAAAATCACCGATCGTATAATTTAACTGTGCAAATGCAACTTTCATACCCTGTGTTTAATGTTCTGTGTTAAAAGCTTAAAGTTGTCCTTCAAACCTTGAATTTGCCCGACGATTGCAAATCTCCAATTTTTAGTTCAATTTCGCAATAAAATTCTGGATGAACCGTATTGAATTAAATTTCATATAAAATGCAGAAGAAAATGTGCTTTATAATTTCAGGCTGTGCAGGCAAAATCAAATGGTTTTGTGCTCCTTTCAAATTCTCAATTCTGTTTGCTTTTCTTTTATTTGCTTTCAGTGCATGCAAGCAAAATCCTTTAAAAGTTGATATCTCAAACAGTAAAAAAGATATTGAAACAGTTCGGTTTGACCATGAACTTTTCTCGGTTGACACTACCGATTTACAGAATTCAATTACGGCACTCAGCAATAAATACCCCGATTTTTTTAATCTTTTCACTTACAAAATTATTCGGATTGGTGGATTTGAGAACGAACACTTTTTTGATTACCTGGCACTATTTCTGGAAGACACCCTGATTATTAATGTTAAACAAACAGTTGACAAAGAATTTGCTGATTTTGATATAACTGCAAAAGAACTGAATAAGGCATTTAAATACTTTCAGTATCATTTTCCAGAAAAAGAACTACCAACTATTTATGCCTACGTTTCCGGATTCAACCAGTCGATTGTTACTGCAGAAAATTTAATTGGCATCAGTCTCGACAAGTATTTAGGCAGAGATTGCCCCTATTATAAACAACTCAATCATACTCCTGAATACAAAATCACGAATATGTATAAAGAAAAAATACCTTCGGATGTGGCTTACGCCTGGGGAATAACGGAATTTGGAAGCGACGACAAAGCCGTAACATTACTCGACCACATGATTTACCAGGGAAAAATGATGTACTTTGTAGATGCATTGCTTCCCGATGAAGAAGATTCTGTAAAGATTGGTTACACTGCCAATCAAATCAAATGGTGCAGAAACAACGAAGCCCAAATGTGGAATCAATTGATTGAACAAAAAATGCTGTATTCCAACAAAAGAATGGATATTATCCGCTACACAAATCCGAGTCCCAGTACAAGCGGGTTCCCGCTGGAATCGCCGGGACGGGCAGGAGTTTGGCTGGGCTGGCAAATTGTTCGTAAATACATGACCAGGTTTCCTGAAATTACATTGGACTCCCTTATGAAAGAAAAGAATTATCAGCAAATTCTGAATGATTCAGAATATTTTCCGGAGTGAAGTTCCAATTATTTTTCCTGGTAAGAGCAATTAATTTTATTGATTCAATTCGGATAAAATGAACTTCAGCAAATTAGTTTCTTTAATCGTAGTATTCATTGGAATTTTGGGTTGTACCAGTCATCATAATGTATTTCTTGACAAACTGGCGCCATCAGTAAAAAACGGGGGCTTCGAAATGGAAGACTACTGGGTTTGGGGCGCATCGGTTATAAAGGGCGAAGACGATAAATATCACATGTTTGCTTCCCGATGGCCAAAAAAATATCCGTTTTTCAATGGTTACATTTTTTACTCCGAAATTGTCCACGCTATTTCTGAGAAACCCGAAGGGCCCTTCAAATTTCATGACGTGGCATTAAAAGCCAGAGGAAGTAATTTTTGGGACGGGAAAATGACACACAATCCAACCATTCATAAATACGGCGACGAATATTTGCTTTTTTATATTGGAACCACCTACGATGTTGAAAGTCCGCCAACTGATTCATTGGCAGAACCACTTTCATCGACAATGAAACAATTAAAAAACGAAACATACGGTAAAATAAGAATTGGTTTGGCAAAATCGAAATCCGTTTATGGCCCGTGGAAAAGGTTTGATGCTCCTGTACTACTACCCCGACCCGGAAAATGGGATGATAATGTAACCACCAATCCTGCTCCATGTGTTTCCGGCGATGGTAGTATTTTGCTTATTTATCGTTCGAATGTAGCAGGAAAAGGAACACGTTTAGGTGTGGCGAAAGCAAAAAAATTGGACGCACCGTTCGAAAGAATCAGAGATAATTATTTGGACTTTTATGTGGAAGACCCCTACATCTGGTGGAATGGCAAGCAATATGAAATGATAGCCAAAGACCAATCGGGCGAATTAACGGAAGAATTCCAGGCAGGTGTTCATGCCACATCAAAAAACGGAATTAACTGGACAGTGAGCAAACGTTCAAAGGCCTATTCAAGAACAATTACATGGGACGATGGCACTTCAGTAAACCTGGGAAGTTTCGAGCGACCGCAACTTTTAATAGAAAACGGAAGACCGGTTTGTCTGTATTGTGCAACCGGCGATGGCCCAGGTGGTTTTAACAACGCTATCAGAACGTGGAATGTAGCTACTCCCTTCAAAAAATAAATAAACATTTTCAAAATCCCCTACTGCAATAAAACATCAAATTATTTAGTTCATTTTACAAATTCATTCGTTGAGATTATAATTTTTATTTTGAAATTTGTACATTTTTGCGAAACAACCTAAAACCCGGGAAAATGAAACAATTAATATCACTCATTGGAATTCTTATTTTAATCCTCTCTTGCACACCTCAACCCCAGGAGGCCAAAAAAGATGAAGCCACGTTGAAACAAGACAAAAAAATGGAATGGTGGCGCGATGCCCGTTTTGGAATGTTTATTCACTGGGGCCTGTATGCCGAACCTGCCGGAGAATGGAAAGGAGAACAAATTCCCGGCATCAGTGAATGGATAATGGCACGGGCAGCAATTCCCGTAAAAGAATATGAAAAACTGGCGGAAAATTTTAACCCGGTTGAATATGATGCCGAAGCATGGGTAAAATTGGCAAAAATGGCAGGAATGAAATATATCGTCATTACTTCGAAACACCACGATGGTTTTGCCATGTTCCACTCCAAAGCAAGTAAGTACAACATTTATGATGCTACGCCTTTTAAGCGCGATCCGTTAAAAGAACTTGCCGATGCCTGCAAAAAAGAAGGAATGCGCCTGGGATTTTATTATTCGCAGGCACAAGACTGGCACGAACCGGGTGGAACCTATTTCAATATTGAAGAAGGAAAACCACACTGGGATCCGGATTTGAAGCGCGAACCATTGATGAATTACATTAACGGAAAATCGGTTCCTCAGGTAAAAGAAATTCTTGAAAATTACGGTGGACTTGATATTTTGTGGTGGGACACTCCCCGCGGAATGACCGAAGAAGCTGCAAAAGCCTTACAAAATGTTGCCGATGATTATCCTGATTTAATCACCAACAACCGGTTGTATCGTCCCTGGCCGGGTGATTTCTCAACACCGGAACAACAAATTCCGCCAACCGGGCTGGATTACGACTGGGAAGTTTGCATGACCATGAATACCAGCTGGGGTTACAAAAGGAACGACGAAAACTGGAAATCATCTGCCGATTTAATTCGGATGCTGGTTGACATTGCCAGTAAAGGTGGAAACTTTCTGTTGAATGTGGGGCCAACCGAATTGGGACTTATTCCCGACTCCAGTGCGGTCCGATTAAAACAAATTGGCTTGTGGATGCAGCAAAACGGAGAATCGATTTACGGAACCTCGGCAAGCCCGTTTTTTAAGTTGCCCTGGGGGCGCTGTACAACAAAAAAAGCAGGCAACTCCACCAACCTTTATCTTCATGTTTTTAACTGGCCTAAAGATGGGGTTTTACGGGTTCCCGGCCTCCAAAACCGGATTACCGACGTTTACCTGCTTTCGAACCCAAATCAAAAATTTGCATGGAAATACGAAGACAATGATGTTTTGATTCATGCGCCTTCGGTAATTTTTGACCCGGTAAATACGGTAGTTGTTGTTAAAACGAAAGGAAAACTCGATATCATCAGCAACATGCCTGTATTGAAAAACGGTTCGATTTTATTACCTGCCGACTTTGCCAATATTCACAATACAGGTTATGGGGTTCATGCGGTTATAAATGGCTCAGGAGAAAAATCGGTAGTCCGGGACTGGGTAGATCCAAGAACCACTCTCGATTGGATGTTCAATGCAACCGAACCCGGCAAATACCGGATTGAAGCACTCTTTAAGGCAGATGATTTATGCAAGATTAACGCCACCATAAACGATAATAACGTTAATGCTGAAATTCGGGCAACAAACGGAAAGTTTGAAATTTTAAAACTTGGCGAAATTGAAATTAAAGAAGCCGGAAATCAAACAATAACTCTGGCGCCCGACCACGAAAACTGGAATGGCGCTGAAGTGATGTACCTGGAGTTAGTGAAGATTTAATTCCTGTGATTTGATATTAAAACGGACATGTCATTTCGACGAAGAATGAGGAGAAATCTGCTTAAAAAAGAGAGTTTTCTCAGTCGTACCTCCTTCGAAATGACAGTAGCTGCAAATTGATATTGTACTAATCGCGCGGAATATAATCAGGATTAGGTTGCGGGAACTTTGCATGAGTTTCTTTCAGCTTTTCGTTAAGTGCTATTTTTAGCTCTTCAACTTTTTGCGGATATTCTAACGCCAGATTCATGGTTTCCCCTAAATCGTTATTAAGATTATAAAGTTCGGAGCTGTTATCTTCATAATGAACAATCAGTTTCCACTCCCCTTTCCGTATTGCCGAACCCGGTTTCCAGGCGCTTCCGTGGTAATGCGGGTAATGCCAGAAAAGCTCATCGCGGGTTAACGGATGGCTTTCTTTTAAAAGCGGCAAAAGATCCTCTCCATCATTATTATCATGCTCAACTCCGGCCAGGTTTAAAATGGTTGTAAAGTAATCCATACTAATAACCGGCTCATTTGAAACCAATCCCCGCTCCCCGATTTCCGGGCCGTCAATCACAAGCGGCACGCGGATACCGCCTTCGTAACACCATCCTTTTCCGGCACGAAGCGGACCGCTTGCTGTGCGCGCAACTTTATCATGCAACGTGGTTAAACCACCATTGTCGCTGGTAAAAAATATCCAGGTGTTTTTATCCAGTCCCTGCTCTTGTAATGCAGCAATAATTTTTCCTACGTTATCATCCATTGCTGCAACCATCGATGCATAAATGGCATTCTCCTGCGTTTTTTTTGTCCATCCATCGCCTTCTTTTACATACAGCGTATCAACCAGTCCTTGTTCTGCCCTCTTCTTTTCGTACTTATCGATAAATTTTGTAGCAGCCTCAATAGGCCGGTGAACCGTGTAAAAAGACAGGTACAAAAAGAACGGATTCTCCTTATTTTCATGAATAAAGTTTATGCTTTCATTGGTTAGCCTGTCGGTTAAATACTCGCCATCCGGCCCGTCGGTTAATTTCGGATTATTGTATGGTGAATAATAACCTCCGGGCGGACTACCTTTTTCGCAACCACCAATATTGACATCGAACCCCTGATCTTCGGGATAAAATCCTTCGCCGCCCAAATGCCACTTCCCGAAAAACCCGGTTTTGTAGCCTTTCTCTTTTAATTTCTCCGCTATTGTAATTTCTTCCAGCGCCAATTCATTTCTGTCTTGTGGCCCGAGCAAAGGCCGTTTTTTCGGGTCGTCACCCGGAATCCAGTCGGTAATATCCACACGGTTCGGGTGTTTTCCCGTCATTAGTGCTGCGCGGGTTGGGCTGCACACCGGATTGGCCGAATAAGCATTGGTAAACCGCACTCCCGACTGAGCCAGTTTATCAATATTGGGCGTATCGTAAAAACTTTCAGGGTAATTGCATTTTACATCGGCCCAGCCTAAATCATCGACAAGAATAAAAACGATGTTGGGTTGCTTCTCCTTTGCGCAGGAAAACAGCAATAATATTAAGAGAATGAACACTGAAAATCTTCTCATCTCGTTTGATTTTTTTGTTTTTTCAAACTTACAATATTTGGAAATCTTTTGAAACTCCAATTTGAACTATATATTTTCTCGCAGTATCAAAAGAAGGATGGCATCCCTTTGAGGGATGCCATCCTTCTTCCTGTCGGCTAAATTCGTTACTTTTGAGAACCATAACTTAAAACTGATGAACCGACGAAACTTTCTTCATTACACCGGCCTGGCCACTGCTAGTGCGCAATTGCATCGCGTTCGGTAAGTTATCCGAATACAAAAAGTGCTCCGCACTGAATACTCACTTTTAAATCCGCTAAAGATGAAACCCCAAAAATCTAAACTACTTCTTACTTGTATCTACACTTGTTTGCCACGCAACCCTTTTATACGTTTAACCATCTTTATAAAACCAAAAGCTAACCATAAAAACCCACAAAAATGAAACATGGCCCGTAACAAACTCAAAAACCATTAACGGAAAGCAACAAAGTTGTAAACCCCGTGCCTCCAAACAAATACTGCCCTTAATTACTCTCCCACCCGGTAACCACTGTTACCCTGAATACGAAAAAGTACTTTGTACTATTTACTCACTACTAAATACTTAAAAAATGAAATCAACAATTTTAAAAATCAGTTTGGTTCTTCTACTTTTTGCCTTAATTGGGGCAAGTTGCCAGGATGAAGAAGAATTACCTCCATTAAAAGACAAACAACTTACAGTAAGCGAAATAAAAACGCAGGGCTGTAAAGACAATCTAAAATCAACGGATGTTGAAAGATACATTGAACTTAAGGCCGAAGGAGAAAATCAGCTTCGGATTAAATTTATTAATGCTACTTTAAGTTGTTGCCCTGGAGAAATAACCTCAAATGTATTTATTCAAAATGAAATACTAAAAGTTGTTTTTAGTGAGCCAACACCGATACTATGTAATTGTTTTTGTTTTTACGACCTTGAATGCGTAATCGACTCATTGGAAAATAGGAGCTACAATATTGAGATATATGTGCGTAGTGAGAACCCAAAGGCAAAATTTACTTTTAATTATACTCCGAAGTTAAATTCTAAAACCAGTATTGTAACCAATTAAAAAATAGACTTATGAAATATTTTTTTCTTTTTTTTCCTTTCTTTCGTAGTATGTAAGTACCCTGCTACCGCGCGATTGCATCGCGTGGTTTTCAGAAAACTTTTACTAAACATAAGCCCGAAAAACTTACATTTGACGCAACCATTTCTTACCTCAATGCATCTAAACACAAAGACAAAATAAATACTGTTATGAAAATTCCTTAAAATTTAAAAAAAACCTTTTTTGGACCATAGCCACGCTATACAGCCCAAAATCCTGCGTTGCATCTGCAACAGAAACCTACCTTTAAATGCGCTCTTTTTACGGTTCTTAATTCTAAAGAACCTGTTTTTCTAAGTACTCGGTACTTTTTATTCACTACTAAAATCTAAAAAATATGAAACCATATGTGACAGAAGACAATATGGTAGCAATGGATATGTGCTTTCCGAAACAGATAGAATGACAGACATCTACGTCTCACTTACATTTAAAGAGGTGGTTTGGAAAGAAATTACCATGAATAATCCCGGACATGCACTTCCGAATGATACATTGCAAAAATATATCCTTGATGAAGACCCATACCTGGAGTTTTGGAGATGTACTTCTACTTTGGAATTGAAAGATTCAGTAAAAATAAACGAAATAATAAGAAACGGAGAAATTGAAAAATACTTTGAACATTTAAAATAAAACCGATAATTCATGTCAAACCTTCAGGGTTTTGAAAACCATGAAGGTTTTGTACTTTAGCCCAACACCAACCAATAACCCATTTATAATTTGAACCCATTAGCCCCAAATAACCCGTTATTTTTTGCCGAAAATCCCGGCGACCCTTCGCGCGAACTTTCGGCAACTGCCAAAAGCCCAAAAAAGGCATCGGACTGTTTCCGGCGCTTGCCGAAAGGGCAAACGACCCCTCGCGCAAGGTTTCGGCAACTGCCGAAACTCAAAACCAGGCCTGTGGCTAACTTTCGGCAAACGCCGAAGGTTGTTTTTACCGGTACAAACGCCATGCCCCGGCCAACGGGAGCATCGCCGCATAATTTCAATAGTATTCACCATTAAAATTTAATCGATTATGAAAATTTCAACCATTCGCGCATCAAAACTTCGCAACGACGAACACTTCCAGTTTCAAACCGAATTTAAAACGCTGGTAGAACAGCACACCCCCGAAACCCTCGACATTGGAGCAGCCTGGGCCATTTATCTGCCCCTGTATGTAAACGAAGAGGAGGCCCTGAACATCATCCGCAAAAGTGTGGTTACCGACGAGCTGGTTGATGCCGACCAATACCGCGACTCGATTTACCGAGGGCTGTGCGATACGGTTAAAGGCGCGCTTAACCATTTTAATGCCGCCGTAAAAGAAGCGGCAAACCGCGTACAGGTGGCATTAGAGCATTATGGCAACATCAATACAAAGCCTTACGACGAGCAAACTGCCGCCATCAATAGTCTTACCACCGACCTGAGCAACGACTATGCAGCCGATATGGCTACCCTTGGTATCGACAGCTGGGTTACCGAACTTCAAACCGCCAACAGCAATTTCGAAAACCTGGTGAACGAACGCTACTCGGAAGATGCCGGAAAACCCCACCTGAATATGAAAGACGTTCGAACAGAGGTTGACGAAGCCTACAACGCCATTACCCGGCGCATCGACGCCCTTATTATCGTAAACGGGGAACAAACCTACTCCGGTTTTGTAAACGGCCTGAACCAGCGCATAAAAAAATACAACAACACCCTGGCCCAGCGCGAAGGCCGGAACGCCAAAAAAGAAACGCCCAAAAACGAGGCAGATTAACCAATGAACAGGAAAAGAAAAAAGTTGCCCTGAAAGTTTATTTTCAAGCAAGGTTGCAACATAGAAGGAACCGTTCCATTTGTAAAGAACGGTTCCTTGCGTTTTTGAAAGTTTTGCCCGGTAACTTTCAGGTTTTACTCAATCCCCAAATGAACAATGGCATCACCTTTATAAACCACTGGTGCATGGTTTAAACCAATTACATAGCCACTCTGCGGAATTTTTATTTCGTATTCAAACTTTCCATACGGATCGGAAATAGAACCAATTACATCTCCTTTCTCAACTTTTGCCCCGTCTTTGATAAAAAAGCGATATAACCCCGCATATTTCGCCCTCAGCCAAAGGGATTCCTTTATCAGAATGGGACTGTTGTATTTTACATCTTTTAATTCTGCCGAAAAATCGCGCATGCCCAAATGCTGCATTAACCGCAACGTGCCAAATACCCCCCGGTGTGTTATTCTTTGTTTAATATCAAGCGATTTCCCTCCTTCGAAAAGCAGGACCTTTTTTCCCTTATCGGCGGCAGCCTGACGAAACGATTTATCACGCTCGCCGGCATAAACAATAAAACGGGGATTAAATGTTTCGGCCAAATGAAGTAACTCAGCGTCGTTTTTCGAAACCCGGATTTGAGACGAATTAAACCGCTGTGCACCTCCTGTGTGAAAATCGACAACATAATCGATATGCGGAACAATCTCGTTCATCAGGTGAAAAGCAAAAAGGCTGGCCAAAGAACCTTTGTTCGACCCCGGGAAAGACCGGTTCAGATCTTTACCATCCGGAAATTCGCGGGTTTGATTCAGAAACCCAAACACATTTAACGTTGGAATACTGATTACCATCCCCTTTTCGGGCTTTGTATATTTTTTAGCTAAAAGTTCGCGCACAATTTCCACGCTGTTAAGCTCGTTTCCGTGAATTCCGGCAATCAACAACAACACAGGGCCGTCAACTTTGGCGCGTTCAACAATCACCGGAATTTCAACTTTTGTTTGAGTAAGAAGCCGGGCAATATCGAGGTGCAGAATTCTTTTCTGCCCCGGATTTACCTGTTCGCCAAGAATAACTATCTTTTTTCGCTCTGTATTTTTCACTTACGCCTGCTAAAATATATTCAGATTAAGGACTAAAGTCCGTTCATTATCTCAATTTCATTTCCCCGGGATAAATCCAGGGCTTATCAATTTAACGTATACCAATATAACCGGCCATTTCAGCAAGAGCTTCTTAAACATTCCGTTCCACATAACGGATGATGCTTTTGGCAATATCTTTCCCGGTGGCCGATTCAATACCTTCCAGTCCGGGTGAAGAATTCACCTCAAGAATTAGCGGACCATGATTGGACTGCAACAAATCGACACCGCAGATGCCAAGTCCCATAACACGTGCTGCTTTTAATGCAGCGTTTTCCTCTTCTTCCGAAAGCTGGATAATTTCTGCTGTTCCGCCCCGGTGTAGATTTGAACGGAATTCACCTTTCTTTCCCTGTCTTTTCATGGCTCCAACTACCACACCGTCAACCACAAAAGCACGAACATCTGCACCTTTTGCTTCTTTTATAAATTCCTGAACAATAACCCGTACTTTTAATCCATTAAAAGCTTCGAGCACCGATTCGGCAGCATTATCAGTTTCGGCCAGAACAACACCCAGGCCTTGTGTGCCTTCCAATAGTTTAATTACAACCGGAGCTCCGCCAACGGCCTGTACTATTTCTTTTACGTTTTTTGAATAATTGGTAAAAACGGTTTTGGGAAGTCCCAACCCGGCGCGCGATAAAATTTGCAAACTGCGCAGTTTGTCGCGCGAGCGAACCAGCGCCTGCGATTCTATGGCTGTGAAAACCTTCATCATTTCGAACTGTCTCACTACCGCCGTTCCGAAAAAGGTAACCGAAGCACCGATTCTAGGAATAACCGCATCCACATTTTCAAGTTTGTGTCCCTTGTAAATCACCACCGGATTTTTCTTTTCAATAAGCAAATCGCATTTGGTGTGGTCAACAACCAACATCTCGTGACCTCTCTTTTCCCCGGCTTCAATAATCCGTTGAGTTGAGTAAAGATGCGGATTCCGTGATAATATAACTAACTTCATTCTTCTGTTTTCCGTCTTTAAAATTAAGGCTGCGAATTAACCTGTTTTTTTCAAACAAATTACTTAATGCTGAATTTTTATTTCAATCCTTTTTCCTTTCCACGACAGATTTTTTTTGGATGTATCAACCAGGAATTTTTTGGAAAGAAACTTTCTGCCTAAAAGGACCGGATGTTTCATTTCCTCCCGTTCTGTCAGGGTTAATTCGATAGGATAATTTTGGTTGAAAATTTTAATTTCGGTAACGATGGAAAACCGTTCTTCCACCATTCCGTTTGAACTTTTTACATTCCTGATTTTGAAATTTTCAAAATAAAATTCCCTTTCGTGATATTGAGGATGACCGGGATCAAGAAAATTACACCGAATCATTTCCTTTCCGCCTTTTGTTATTTTTTCGATTCTGTGGCAATGAAAGCTGGAAGTATAAGCGCCCGAATCAACCTTTACTTCGATTCCAAATAAGTTTAGTTTTTCAAAATCCGCTTTGTCTTTTCTGCCAATTACGGTTTTTGCTTTTTCCACTTCCAATTGATTTTATAAAATATGAAAAAACATTTGGCCGATTGCCAAATAAATTAACAGTCCTAATATATCATTCATTGTAGTTATAAAAGGCCCGGTTGCAACAGCAGGATCAATCTTCAGTTTATGCAAAATAAGCGGAATTACCGTCCCGAAAAGCGAGGCGGTAAGAATTACAATAAACAGTGTGATTGAAACCGAATAGGTGAGGTTCATATCGCCCCGGCTAAAGAAAATATAGGTAAAAATAAGGGTTGCAAAAAAAGAGGCCGTTGCCAGTGCAACCGTAATTTCCTTTACTATTTTTTTTGATGTAGATTCTACATCTTTTACTCCGGAAGCAATACTTTGAACAACAATTGCCGATGATTGCACACCAACGTTTCCGGCGGTTGCTGCAATTAACGGAATAAAAAAGGCAAGTTCGGTAACTTTGCTCAACGAAGCTTCATGCGAACTTAAAACCAGGGAACTTAAAATTCCCCCGAACATTCCAATAAGCAACCACGGGAAACGTGCACGCAATAAGGTCCAGACTTTATCGCGGGGTTCAACATCACCGGTGATACCCGATGCCATTTGGTAGTCTTTTTCCGCTTCTTCACGAACAAAATCAATAACATCGTCGAATGTGATTCTTCCTTTCAGCCTGCCAATTTCATCGACAACCGGAATGGCCACAAGGTCGTATTTATCCATTATCTCGGCAACCTCCTCCTGACGTACCGAAGTATTTATTTTTTTTACATCCTGGTTATAAATATTTGAAATTTTTGTATTCGTGTTGGTAATCAACAGGCTCTTCAACGACAAAACTCCTTTAAGTTTCTCCAAATCGTCGACCACATATATATAATAAATTTCATCCACCTCTTCCGCCTGTTTACTTATTTCCTTCAGGCAGGTCGCCACTGTCCAGTTTTCGTTTACTTTCACCAGTTCCTTTGCCATAATACCACCGGCTGTGTCTTCGCCATATTCCAGAAGATCAACAATATCGCCGGCCTGTTCAAGGTCTTCAATCTCGTTCAAAACCTCGAATTTCATGTCTTCATCCAGTTCGGAAACAACGTCAGCGGCGTCGTCCGAATCCATAAACTCAATGAATTTGCTGGCAATAATTTCAGGAGGCAGTACTTTTAAAAACCGTTTTCGATCATTTTCGGGGATTTCAAGTATAACATCAGATGCTTTTTCACCTTCAAGCAACAGGTAAATAAATTTCGCCTCGTCCATCGAGAGATCATCCATAATCTCTGCAATATCCGCGGCGTGTAACTCATCCATTAACTGAACCACCGCTTCGGTGTTTTCATTTTCAATGAGTTCCTTTAGCCGTTCGATATATTCTTTTGTTATTTCGAATTGCATGGCATTATTTTTTTTCGATGTTTTCTATTTGTTTTGTTAACTCAATAAAATCGTCAACAGACAGTTGCTCCGGCCGTTTTTCGGCAAACTGACCGGGTAGATGTTCACAAATTCCACTTAACGAGTTCCTTAACATCTTTCTTCGCTGATTAAAAGCTGCCTTTACAACCTTTACAAACAGTTCTTCATTACATGGCAACGAAACTACATTATTCCGAACCAACCGGATGACGGCCGATTTTACTTTGGGAGGAGGCACAAAAACGTGTTCCGAAACCGTAAATTTGTATTCAATCTGATAAAAAGCCTGTAACAAAACACTCAAAATTCCATAAGTTTTATTTCCGTGTTTTGCTGCAATTCTTTCTGCAACTTCCTTTTGAACCATGCCAACAACTTCAGGAACACGGTTCCGGTATTTCAATACTTTAAAAAAGATTTGTGAAGAAATATTATAAGGGAAATTGCCGATAATTGTAAATGCGCCGGTAAACTTTTCAGAAATATCCGACTTTAAAAAATCTTCATTCCAAATATGTTGAAGTTGTGGAAAGTTTTGCTGAAGGTAGGCAACCGATTCGTTATCGATTTCAACAACCCGGAGATTGATTTCTGAACGCTGAAGTAAGTATTGAGTGAGTACTCCCATTCCGGGTCCAATTTCCAAAACATCAGGAACGTTTGAACCCAGGCAGTCAACAATTTTACGGGCAATATTTTGATCCGTTAAGAAGTGCTGACCAAGATTTTTCTTTGGTTTTACAAAATTCATTACTCTCCGCGTCGTCCATTTCAGTTATCTACTATGTTGTCAAATAATAAAAATAAACAAAACAAATTTATATTTTTGTCAAGCTACTAATTGCTGTAAAAACTTATTATTTAGGTTCCCTAATGTAGTAAAAAATCGGGGACAAATAATCAGGACAAATATACAGTCTTAAAAATTAAAAGTTTGAAAAAAACACTCTTAAAAATTTTAAAATTCCTTGGTTTTTTTGGAGTTGGTGCATTTATTTTCTGGTTAATTTATAAGGATCAGGACGTTGACCGTATAAAATCGGTTTTAAAAAACGATGTTAATTATTTTTGGATTGTTATTTCTTTGGTTTTAGGATTGCTAAGCCACATTAGCCGTACGCTTCGCTGGGGCTTAATGATTGAACCTATCGGACATAAACCTAGGTTTATCAATACATTTTTGTCGGTAATGGTGGGTTATTTAATGAATCTGGCTTTTCCACGCATGGGAGAGATTTCAAGATGCGGTGTGTTGGCACGTTACGAAAAAATATCGTTTACCAAGCTTTTCGGAACAGTGGTTGCTGAGCGGTTAATCGATGTAATTTCACTTTTGCTCTTGCTGGTGATCGTCATCTTTTCTCAATTTGGGCAAATGCTGGGTTTTATAAAACGAAATCCGGAAATCCAGGAAAAACTTACCTCGGTTGTTACTTCACCATTTCTCTTTATCGCCATTATAGCAATTGTTATATTGGCTTTCGCTTTTCGAAACAAGGTTAAAAACAACTTCGTTTTCAAAAAAATTGCCGGAATTCTGCAAAATTTTAAAGAAGGCTTTATTTCCATTCGATCCATAAAAAAGAAAGGTTTGTTTTATTTTCATTCTGCTTTTATCTGGATCTTGTATTATTTAATGTTGTATGCCGTATTTTTTGCTTTCGATTTTACCAGCCATTTGTCGCCAATCGCAGGGCTAACCGTTTTTGTTCTGGCAAGTTTTGGTATGGTTGCACCGGTTCAGGGTGGAATCGGCGCGTGGCATTTTATGGCCATTGAGGCACTTTTACTTTATGGCGTTGCTTACGAAGACGGGGTAATTTTTGCCTTTGTAGCACACGGAATTACAACTTTGATGTTGCTGATTCTCGGATTAATTTCGGTGCTTATTCTTCCGTTTATCAACCGAAGGAATGATGTTGAGGAAATTAAATCGGCCGTAATATAATTTACTGAAACCCTAATTTATTTTTGGGATGAATACCGAGTTATTTATTGCAAACCGTTTATTTTTCGATAAAACAAATAAAAAGTTTTTATCGCAGAGAATAATACGCATTGCTTTATTCGGAATAGCACTCGGGCTTGCCGTTATGATTATTTCGGTAGCGGTGATTACCGGTTTTAAAACCGAAGTCAGAAATAAAGTTGTGGGGTTTGGCTCGCATATTCAGATTGTAAATTTTGAGGCTAAAAACTCTTACGAATTACCACCCATTTCACGAAATCAGCCTTTTCTTGAAAAAATAAGTAACATCGATGGAGTAAAAAAAATAGAGATTTTTGCTACCAAACCCGGAATGATTAAAACGGATGAATACATTCAGGGAATTGTTTTAAAAGGCGTTGATGCTGACTATGACTGGCAGTTTTTTGAAAAAAACCTTGTGAGCGGGCAACTTCCTCAAATCAACGACTCAAACCGTGTTAATGAAATATTGATATCGGAAAATATTTCCAATTTGTTAAAGCTGGAATTAAATGATTTAGCCATTTTCTATTTTATTAATGAAAATGAAATCAATCCACGATTGCTGCAATTAAAGATTAGCGGCATTTACAAAACCAGCCTCGAAGAGTTCGATGATCTGTTTGTAATTGGCGACATCAAACAAATTCAACGGTTAAACGACTGGAAAGAGGATCAAATAAGCGGATTTGAAATTTTGGTCAATGATTTTCAGAAGATTGACGAAATCGAACAACAAATATTACATTCGGTAGTTAACTATTCCGAAGATAGCAGCGCCATTCTTCGTACAGAAAGCATAACACAACAATATCCCGAAATCTTCGACTGGCTTTCGATTTTGGATTTAAATGTTTGGGTAATTCTCTTTTTAATTTCAATGGTTGCCGGGTTTAATATGATTTCGGGTTTACTGGTACTGATTTTGGAACGCAGCAATATGATCGGGGTTTTAAAATCGTTAGGGAGCCCGAATTGGAGTATCAGAAAAGTCTTTTTGTATCTTTCTGTTTTCCTGACCACCCGTGGAATGTTATGGGGAAACATAATTGGAATTTCGCTCATTACAATACAAAAACTATTTCATGTTATTAAACTAAATCCGGAAACCTATTATGTTGATGTTGCTCCGGTAAATTTCTCGTTGTTTCATCTGGTTTTGTTAAATGTTGGCAGTCTAATAATAACATTTTTAATGCTTATTATCCCAAGCTATCTTGTCAGTAAAATTTCTCCGGATAAAACCATCAGGTTTGATTAATGTCAACTCTTCATTTGCCCGCTGTTGAAATAAATCAATAACTTTACCAGAAAATTTATATTATGTTTTTTGTTGGTGCAACCGGACAATTGATAACCCTGCTACTTACGGTATGTTTGCCGTTTGTACTTTTACTTTCAGGGAAACCACAGGTTAACATTCGGCTAACAACAGAAACCATTATAGTTTGTGAGAACCGGAACGAGATTCCGCAGTTTGAAATCAGTTCTTCAGATTTTGTTGCTGATTTTATATCCGAAAAAAATAATCTTTATCTCAACTTTGAGGACATTTATACAATTCAGAAAATTCCTCCTCAACGTTTTCTATTCAACTGGGAACAAATTTGTTCTACAAGCCCAGGGAACAAAGCCCCGCCATTTTCAGTTAGCTATTCCTGCTAATTGAATAAAACATTTTCTGTTTATCGTTTCATTATTCAATATAGTTTTACAATGTAATGCATTGTATTGACTTTTGACCGTTCAGAAAATTATTCTTTCCACTAAAACAATTAGCAGAAATTGCTGCAAAATGGAATTGATGCAAATATTTGAGCATTTTCATTCCATTCACAGTTTTAAGTATTTCATTAAGAATAACTATTGTGTTATTATATTGCAATTTTGATTAGGTTGAAAATACCCGTTTCGGCGGGTATTTTTATTTTTGTATTATGGTAGTTTCTGCTGAATATATAAAAGAGGCGCTTTCCAAACAGTTGCCCGGTTCGGTTTCGCACCAGAAAGTTTTGCCACGCAACCGAAGTTTGATTGCACCCGACGAAATGAAAGGGAAAGTGAAACACAGCAGCGTTTTACTTTTGCTTTTTATTACGAACAACGAATTAACTGCTTGTTTAATAAAAAGACCTTTGCACATGAAATTTCACCCGGGACAAATTGCACTGCCCGGTGGCCGTGTAGAAAAAAATGAGACCGAACTTGAAACAGCATTCCGCGAAACATTTGAAGAAATTGGGATTGAACAGGAAAAAATAGAAATTTTGGGTTCGCTTTCCGATTTGTATGTTGAGGTAAGCCAGTTTATGATTCATCCGTTTGTGGGATGGCTGAGAGAAAAGCCTTCATTTAAAATCAACCATAATGAAGTTGAAAAAATAATATTATTCCCTTTAAAAAACTTTAAATCGGTTTTCGACGAGGTTGAAATTGAGACCGTGAGAGGGAAATTAAATGTTCCTTGTATCAAATTCAATGGTGAAGTAATTTGGGGTGCAACAGCAATGTTGCTTTCTGAATTTTTCGATGTTATAAATTCTTAAACTACTTTTCGATAAGATTCAGGTAATGATTGTAATTATTTGTAACCCTTTCAACATAGTCAACAGCTTCTTTTCCCCTGCAATAACCATAATAAACCACTGAGTCGGTATAATATTTTTTCATCGATTTATTTTCAAGAAAATAATCAACATTATTTTCCCACACATTGCTGTTTTTTCCATATTTCCCGGCCAATCGCTGAGCATCTTTAACATGTCCCAACCCAATATTATAGGCCGCCAAATCAAACTTCACCCGTTCTGCCGAATCGGGTAGTTCTTC
Source organism: Draconibacterium sp. (assembly GCA_041393215.1). Lineage (GTDB taxonomy): Bacteria > Bacteroidota > Bacteroidia > Bacteroidales > Prolixibacteraceae > Draconibacterium. The sequence continues at coordinate 3,313 of JAWKKP010000028.1, read as the reverse complement.
AATAAACTGGTTATCTATCCAGTTCAGAAAAAGTATTCCGGCCTTAATATTTTGCTGAGGATTTTGATAGTTCTCAACACCAAATGCTTGGGCTGTCGCAGGCAAAAGCTGCATTAACCCATAAGCTCCATTCCATGAACCAGCCTCTTCATTAAACCTTGATTCATTATAGATCATCGAGGCAATTAATCTCCAGTCCCATTTATATTGAGCTGCCAATTTTTTAATAATCTCATCGTAATCCGAGATTTTTCCCGCGGTAATGCTATGTAAATCACTTCCGGTTCTTTGGGCAATCCGCGTACTTTCAAAATATTTATGGTAAAGCTGACGGTACTTGCGTGTTCCTTTAAATTCGATGATCCATTCATTCAGGTATGCTTTCCAATCGGTTGATCCGTGCCGGACAGCCCACGCAATATTTTGAGGAAAACTCAAACGAAGAGATACATCAAGATTAGGGTAATAGGTTTTATTTAATTCTGCCACATTCTCATCACACACCGTATAATCGATTTCACCTTGTGCCACGCGGGCAACCAACTGTTCAACCCCATAAACCGTGTCTTCAATAATTTCAATTTTTTGGCCTATTTCTTCAGATATCCTTTGTAAACGCCTATAATAGGAGGTATTTTTCTGCACATAAACTTTTTTACCGGCCAATTTCAATGTTCCGTTAATATAAACTGAATCATTTTCACTTTTTGATTTTTCTCTCTGTACCAAAACCTGACGTGTTTTCAGGAGAGGAACCGTAAAATCAAATTCTGTTCTACGGGGCGATGTAATGGTAAGATTTTTTGCAACAACATCATACGTTCCGTTTTTTAATCCTTCGAATGTCTCTTCCAGGTCATTACTCACTTTAATATCCAGTTTCACTCCCATGTGATCACACAAGTTCTGCAATAGTTCAAACTGAAATCCCATGGGTCTCCCCCGGTAAATAAAGTAATTGGTTGAATTATAATCGACAACTGCCTTTAAAACACCCGATTCTATTATCCTTGTCAAGTCTCTTTTTGCAAACTCAGCTTTCTTGATTTCCCGTTTATTGTTGCTCCACACAATTAACCACAAGAGCATTACAGCCCCCATCAGCAGGAGAAAAAATTTCAACCAGAGATTTTTATATTTCGAAGAAAAAATCATTAATCATAAAACACCCACGATAATCCGAGCCTGAATGTAGATCGCGGCATTGGATAATTAGGTGATGTAATATATTCACCGTTCAAAAATTGCGTTCCCAGGTTCATCATCTTAAAAAATACGGTTGTGCGTTTCAAACGCAGATTTGCGTAAACATCAATATACGGATAGTTTCCGTATTTTTTTTCACTTTGAAGATAAAATAATCCTGTTGCCGGTGAATACTTATCGGCATAATATTTTGTATTGTATCTTGTATCAACTCCTAATTGGGTATACATTACTTTGGAAATAACAAACTTATAATAAGCGGAAATAAATGCTGAAAAGTCGGGAAGATGAATAAACTCTTCATTTGAAGCTTGCTGCCAAAGTATTCGTGTTCTGAAATGCAATCCCCTGTAATTAAAATCTTTATCGGCAAAAGCGGAAAGAATCAGTAATTCTTTATCGGTTTGTGCAGGTATTCCTTTCTCATTATTATAAATGAAATTGTTGATAATTGCATAGTTTGCTGATAATTTCAATTTATGCTTTGGCGAAATAAAACTCCCATTCACCTCCATCCGCTGTTCCATTTTCATGTTATTATCCCATTGAAAATGGTTGGAGTAAAATTCATCCTGAAAAACATCAGCAACTATATTTTTAATATTCCCGCTAACAGAAAAAGTTGCAGTAGTATCTTTAAATAACGATAATGGCTTCGAAATAAATCCGTTCAATTCTGTTTGACCCGATCTTCTTCCGACGAAATAGATCCTACCATCAAAATCCCATGTCCAGAACTTTCCTTTTTCCCTGAAAATTCCTCCTCCTGCATAAATATTGGTGTAGTTTCTATCCACATGAGAAATCGTATCGACCAAAGGTCCTGGCATCGAAATAATCTCCGTTTCATGACCAAGAAATGCACGCGTACTAAAGCTTACTTTCCGGTTTGCATTTTCATATTGCTTTAATTGAATTATATTCGAAATCTTATTAAATCGTATCGAATCTTTTGTGTAACCATCAAAATTGTAATATGTATTTTCAAAGAACACACTATCGGCATTTTCTTCTTCAACAAACTCCTGCTTGTGTCTTTGATATTCCATATTGTACAAAACTCCAAATATTGGCCTGAAAACCTCAACCGTTTGACTGACATGCTCCTTTTCTTCCTCTTCTGTTAGCCCTTCCGGAATTTCTTTTTCAATTTTTATCGTTTTCCCTAATCGGTATTCTCCCTTAAGAAAAAAATAGGTACTATTAAACTTTGTGCTACTCGCTTCAAGGTTAGTGGGAATTAAATTTGTTTCAGCCCCATTGAAAATAAGTGTATCATTAGTTATACCTCCATTTTCATTATTATTTATTAAATCGGAAATAAATCCTCCATAAATATCAAGCTTATCGGTATTGTAACTCGAATACAGCGTAATAAAATTATTCCTATTTTCTTGATAATTATACTGCCCTGCCGATTTACCTAGGTTAATCTTTAATGTTACATTCAAATAAGGATTAACATTCTGAGAATGAAATACATTAAAACGGGTTTCATTAAATTTTACCCGATTCTCACTCTGGCTAAAGTCCAATCTGGTATATGGTGTTCTTGTATTATAATATAAAATCTTTGAAGGAGTTAATAAATACACCTCTCTTGATTGAAGAAAGAGGAAGTCCATTGTCGATTTTCGATTAAAAAAATCATTATCCAAGGCCGGCGCACCGTAATTTCCTATGTATGTGGATGTAATTGAGTTCTGAAAAACTGGATTGTAGATTTGAAAATTATCGATAAGCGTGTCTATTTTAGTTGAATCCTGAAAAGCCCCATCGCCATTTAAATACCAAGCTTCAATCTTCGGATCAATCTTTTTTTGATTTACTTCTCCATGCACAATTTCTTCATCGTCTGGAGGTCCAAATTCTTCAAATTCCTGTGAATAGGTAAGAACCGGAGTAATTAAAAATAGAAAAAACAGGATAAAGATATATTCAGATTTCTTAAACATCATATTCCAATTACTACACCTATCTGGTTTTAAATCACTATAAGCTTTATAAACTACTAATTGAGCTTTTTTGTAACACAAAACTAAGAAAAGCTACGAAGTGAAAGATAAAACGCAACCATTTTTCACTTAAATTAACAGGATTTGGAACA